>NZ_CP015065.1:0-553641 GCF_001618845.1 Mesorhizobium ciceri biovar biserrulae | reverse complement strand
TCGACAGGTTCGACCGGCTCTACTGGGGCAACAGGTTCGACCGGATCGACTGGAGCAACAGGCTCTACAGGTTCGACAGGTGCAACCGGTGATACCGGAGCAACTGGCTCGACAGGTTCGACTGGAGCAACCGGCTCTACTGGAGCAACCGGCTCGACCGGTGATACCGGAGCAACTGGCTCGACAGGTTCGACTGGAGCAACAGGCTCTACTGGAGCAACCGGCTCGACCGGTGATACCGGAGCAACTGGCTCGACAGGTTCGACTGGAGCAACAGGTTCGACTGGAGCGACCGGTTCGACCGGCGCCACAGGTGCAACCGGTAATACCGGAGCAACTGGCTCGACCGGATCGACAGGTTCGACCGGCTCTACTGGGGCAACAGGTTCGACTGGATCGACCGGAGCAACCGGCTCGACCGGCGCCACAGGAGCAACCGGTGATACCGGAGCAACTGGCTCTACTGGTTCGACCGGCTCTACTGGGGCAACAGGTTCGACCGGATCGACCGGAGCAACCGGCTCGACCGGCGCCACAGGTGCAACCGGTGATACCGGAGCAACTGGCTCGACCGGATCGACAGGTTCGACCGGTTCGACTGGAGCAACAGGCTCTACAGGTTCGACTGGCTCAACCGGAGCCACCGGTTCGACAGGTCCGACAGGTGCGACTGGCTCGGGCGGCGGGACCGGTGACCGCGACCATGGCAACAACGGTGGCGGCAACGATCCTGATGGAAGCGACAGCAGCAACCCAGGCAAGGGGCATGGCAATGACGGGTCCGACAACGATGGTTCGCCAGGTAACGGCAACCACGCCAAGGTCTCGGCCGATACGATCGGACTCAAGGACTCCAAGCAGTTCTTGCAATCGGGCCCGGCCGCCAGCAGCGACACCGATAGCCAAGCCTCGTTCCGGCAGCTCGTTGGCCTGGCTGGGGGTTCGGTGACGAGCGATCTCTTGAACGTTCTCAATACGATCAAGGGCCTTAGTCCGAACCAGAACAAGACATCCGGTGCAACGTCCGACTTGACTTCTGACAAGGGCAAGCAAGGCGCCGGATACACTAACACCGACGACACGCTGAAGAAGGCAATGAAGGATATTCTGAAACCTAATGACTGAGTCCAGATTGAAGAAAGAACGCGCGGCCCTTGCGGGAACGCAAGTGCCGCGCGTTCACCATTTCCAGGCGGGCAAAGGGCCCGTGCGGCTGGCCTATTTGGAATATAGTGGGTTTTGTCAGCAGTCCCGGCTGGGACGGCTTGCCCGGAGCATCCTTGAACCCTCGCTTGTGGGCCGGAGGGGAAGTGCATGGTGAGCATACCTCTGAACGCCGATGCACGGCCAACCTCGATCCGCGTGGACGCGGAGGCGACTGGCAAGGTTGGCAGCCAGAGCGAGGCGGGGAGGGCACCCGGCGGACCCGCCGAGTTCGACCGGATTGCCCCGCGCCTCGAGGCGGTGCTACGCGTCGCCCGCTATCATGGCGTCGAACTCGACCCGAACGAGTTCAAGGTGGCGAGCGCAAGCCCGGTTCCAAACGCGACCGATCTCTCGCAATGGGCCCAGAACGGCGGCATGTGGTCGCGTGCGCTTCGCATCCGCTGGTCGCATCTTCTGCGCTTCGAGCACACGGGACCGGTCGTCCTGCTGTTCAATGACGGTGGCGCAGGTCTCCTCACCGGGGCCAGTCCAGAGCGGAATGTCGTCTTCCTCAAAAGTGCGGATGCGCCCGAGGATGCCGAAGCCATCGCCATCGACGAGTTGCGGCTGTCGCAGGTGTGGGCGGGTGAGGCCGTGCTGTTGCGTCCAGCGCGATCCTATATCGCGGCCGATGCGCCTTTCACCCTCGGTTGGTTGATCGACCTGGTACGGTTCGAAAGCCGTTCTATGCGTGACATCGGTATCGCCTCGTTCACGCTCAGCCTCCTTACCGTTCTGCCGCCTCTCATGGTCATGACGCTGGTCAACAAGGTGCTGCAGTTCAACAGCGTTTCAACCCTCGTGCTCCTGTCGGCCACAATTGCCGTCCTGTTCGTTTACGAGACGCTCCTCGGTCACGCCCGACGGCTGATCATCAACGTCGTCGGCGCCCGCCTGGATACCAAACTGAACTTGCATGTTTTCAGCAGGCTCCTGCGTCTGCCACTTGATTATTTCGAGCGTCATCCGGCCGGCGAGACGATGTACCATCTCGCGCAGATCTATCGCATCCGCGAATTCCTGACCGGAAAACTCCTCAGCACGTTCCTGGATCTGATCACGCTCTGCGTGCTGATCCCGGTGATGTTCTATATCAACGCCACGCTGGGCTGGATGGTGCTTGCCTGCGCGGGCGTGATTATGTTGATCATCTTCGCCTTTCTCGCGCCGTTGCGCCGCCGCTACCAGCAAGTGGTCGATGCCGAGACCTGGAAGGCGGCGGCGCTCGGCGAAACCGTCGTCGGCATCAAGACGGTGAAGGCGCTCGGTCTCGAACCGCAACGCAGGGCGCTTTGGGACGAGCGGGTGGCGGAAGCGGGCAGGGCGCGCCTTGCCTTCGGGCAGCTTGCCAACTGGCCGCAAACGCTTGTCACGCCAATCGAGCGTGCGATGGTCCTCGGCACCATGCTGATCGGAGCTTATCTGGCGATGAGCGACACGTCTGGCTACATGGTCGGCAGCTTGTTCGCATTCATGATGATCGCCCAACGCGTCGCACAGCCTCTCGTCGGTCTTGCTCGACTGGTCGAGGACTTCGAGGAGGTAGGGGCGGCAATCAGCGAGGCAGGATCCGTCCTCAACCGACCCCTGGAAAGCAGTTCGAATTCCACAGGCCTGAGGCCGAAGCTCGTTGGCGAGATCAGTTTCCGTGATCTGACCTTCACCTACATCGGCACCAACACGCCAGCGCTTGACCGGGTCAACTTCGACATTCCAGCAGGGACGATGTTCGGCATCGTCGGGCGCAGCGGTTCAGGGAAATCGACAATTGCGCGGCTTCTGCAGGGGATCAATCGCGATTACAGCGGTTTTCTCAAGCTGGATGGCGTCGACCTCAAGGAAATCAACCTGCGTCACCTTCGCCAGGGGCTCGGCGTGGTCCTCCAGGACAATTTCCTTTTCCGCGGGTCCATTCGAGACAACATCATCGCCGGGCGCCCCGGCCTGACCCTTTCCGACGCCATGCGAGCCGCTCACCTTGCCGGCGCCGAAGAATTCATCGAACGCATGCCCAACGGCTATGACACCTATATTGAGGAAGGTTCGCCCAACCTGTCGGGTGGTCAAAAGCAGCGGCTGGCGATTGCGCGCGCGCTCATCCACGATCCGACCGTCATGATCCTTGACGAGGCGACCAGCGCGCTTGACCCGGAGAGCGAGGCGGTGGTCAGCGCCAATCTCATGCGCATCGCCAGGGGCCGCACGATGATTATTGTTTCGCACCGGCTTTCATCGCTGACCGAATGCGACCAGATCCTGGTCATGGATCAGGGCCAGGTCCTCGATGTCGCGCCGCATGCGACCCTGCTCGAACGATGTGCGCTCTACCGCCAGCTTTGGATGCAGCAGAACCGGCATCTTGACAATCGCCAAGCTCGTCTGGCCGCTGTGCCGCCGAGACTTGTGTGAGCATCGGCTTCGGGGCGCCCATGAGCAGCATCACCCATTCCAGTCTTCCCGTCCGGCGCCGGACAGAGCCGAGCGATCCGACGATGCCCGTTATCCTGGAATTCCAATGGCCGTCGACGGCCATCGCCAATGCGCCCGTCCCACGAATGGCGCGCGGCATGGTCTGGATCATCTCAAGCATGGTCGTTGCCCTGATAACGCTCTCAGGGCTCATACCGGTCGATCAGGTCGTCTCCACCAGAGGGCTCGTGGTGTCGCAATCGCCAAATATTCTGGTGCAGCCGCTCGAGACGGCGATCGTCCGCTCGATCGAGGTGCGCGAAGGACAGCGCGTGCGAGCCGGTCAAACGCTTGCTCGCCTCGACGCGACCTTCGCCTCCGCTGACCTTGCTGCGCTGACGACACAGGTCTCGACACTTGAAGCCGAAGTGGCCCGTTTGAAAGCGGAAGCCGACGGAAAGCCCTTCAGCTATGACGGTCTGGACCCGAGTTGGACCCTGCAGGCATCGATCTTCGATCGTCGAAAAGCTGTCTACGACGCCAAGCTGTCGAGTTTTGACCGGCAGAGCGATGAACTCAGTTCCGTGATCTCGCGTTCCCGGTCCGATGCTGACGGCTACCGCCAGCGACTGGCCGTCGCGGCTTCGATCGAACGGATGCGCAAGCAACTGGAAGCAAGACAGGTGGGCAGCCGCCTCAATACGCTTCTGGCCGAGGACAACTGGGCAGAGATGTCCCGGGCGCTCGGCAACGCCGAGCAGACATCGGAAGCTGCCAAGCGACAACAGGCGACGGTGGCCGCCGACCGCGATGGCTACATCCAGAGCTGGCGCGCGGAAGTCTCGCAAGGCCTGTCGGAGGCGGGCTCGCGTATGTCCGATGCCCGTGAGCTTCTCAACAAGGCAAAGCTGCGTAAGCAGTTGGTTGAGCTGAAAAGCGATGCAAACGCCATCGTTCAGTCAGTGGCGAAGGTTTCCGTCGGGTCGATCCTGCAATCGGGTGACCGGCTGATGACCCTGGTGCCGGACGACGCGGTGCTTGAAATCGAAACGAACATTGTCGGCCGTAGCAGTGGGTTCGTCCACGTCGGTGACCCCGTGGCCATCAAGTTCGACACCTTTCCATATTCGCAATATGGCCTCGCGCATGGCACTGTGCGCACGGTGAGCCCGGATTCCTTCTCGGCCCGGGAACAGGCGCGCGACCCGAACAGTTCGTTGGCCATGCTGCCCCCGGACGCTGACCTGTTTTACCGCACGCAGATTTCCATCGACGAGGTCGCCCTCCATGGCGTGCCCGCAAGTTTCACGATCGTCCCTGGCATGCCGGTAACCGCTGACGTCAAGGTCGGTCGCCGTACCGTGCTCAAGTATATTCTCGGCGCCATACTCCCCCTAGGCCAAGAAGCGATGAGGGAGCCATAGGCTCGGGCGCCGTGCGCGACAAACGGAGGTATGCGTTCTCGCATCGATGGCAATCCTTGACCGCCTGACTGCTTACGGTCCACCAGCGCTGGTATTGCGCCGGGCGATCCAGCTTTCTGACAGCGGCAAGCCTTTAGAAGCCTTTCCGCTGCTGGCAATTGCGGCACGCGCCGGGATTGTCGAGGCCGAATACCGCGTCGCTCGTTGCTATCTCGAAGGTTTGGGTGTGCCGCCAAGCCGGTCGGAAGGCGCGCGTTGGCTGCGGCGAGCGGCCGATCACGGCAGCCCCGATGCCCAGTCGCTCCTCGCCGCGCTTTACGTGGCTGGACTGGCGGCGCAGGAGCCCGACGGCAATGGCTTGGAATCGCAAAGCTTGTTCGAACGGGATTCCTCGCGGGAGCCGGAATTCGCGGCAGCGTTCGGGCTCGCGAAAAAGGCAGCCGAAGCTGGCTCCGCAACCGGGCAGGCAATTCTCGCCTATATCCTTAGCAGAGGCCCCGAAGCGATGCGGGACCTGGATGCGGCGCATGGCTGGTATGAGAAGTCTGCGGCAGCCGGCTGCCCTGAGGGATGCCTGGGCCTTGCTCTTTCCCTCGCCCGGCGCGGGCAGCCTGCGCAGACGGCCAAAGTTGCCGCCGAGGTTCGACGCGCTGCCGACGCCGGTCTGCCAACCGCAATCTACCTTCTTGGGGTCCTGACTGAGCATGGACGCGGCATGCCAGCTGATCGACCGGCAGCCGCGCGACTGTATCAGCTTGCCGCGGAGAAAGGCTTGCCCTCAGCCCAATTCCGGTTGGGATCGGCGCTCATCGAGGGTGGCCTTGCAGGTCAAGATATCGCCGCCGGCGAGGCGTGGATGCGGCGGGCCGCATTGGCAGGAAATATTGAGGCAGCCTATCGTCTGGGCGATCGGCATGTGAAGAGTTCGCCGCCAGACTATGCGGACGCCGCAACATGGTACCGACGGGCGGCAAATGCCGGCCATCAGGCTGCTGCCCGTGCGTTGGCATCGCTTTATCTTTCCGGAAACGGAGTCGCACGGGACGTCGAAGAGGGAGCGCGCTGGCTGCGTACGTCCGCAAATGCGGGAAATCAGCAAGCGCAGGTCGACTTTGCCAATCTGGTTATCGAAGGAGCAGGCGAGCCTGGCGACCGCGCCAGCATTGCTGGATGGTTCGAGGCGACCGCCTCATCGGGCGATCTGATTGCAGCGTTCAACCTCGGCCTCTGCTTTGCCGAGGGCGTCGGCGTGCGAAAGGACGAGGAGCAAGCTGCCCGATGGGTGAGGCGGGCAGCCGAAGGCGTGGCCGATGCGCAATATGCCTACGCGCGAATGCTTCAGGATGGGCGCGGCGTGGCTGCCGATCTGAAACAAGCCCGTTGCTGGTTTGAGCGGGCGGCCAATGCTGGCATGGTCGACGCGCAGGTGGCGTTTGCCGAAATGCTTCTCAACGGACGTGGCGGCGCCTGTTTGCCTCAGGCTGCCGCGCAGTGGTTCAAGCGGGCAGCCGCAGCCGGGCACGCCGGGGCTATGTTTGCGATCGGTGCCCAGTACGCGAATGGCCAAGGTCTGTCCTTCGACCCGGTCGCAGCGCAGAAATGGTTCGCCGCCGCCGCCGAGCGGGGACATGGCTATGCCCAGCTCATGCTCGGGGGCTATCTCTGCAATGGTCGTGCCGGGGAACACAACCCGGTAGCAGGCCGCCTTTGGCTCGAGCGAGCATTTGCGCAAGGTGTTCAGGAAGCCGCGAATGAACTCTCATATTTTGCCTCGAAGGCTGGCTCTGCGGGGGCCATAGGTCTGGTGGAAGAGCTACGCTCTGTTTAGGATCCGAGCAGCGAGCACCAATTCTCGCTCCTGATTGTGGTCCTCAAATTGGGCCGAGCGGACTCGCCGCTGCAGCGGAACGCCAAGGACGGTGTCGCTTAGGCAACCGCGAAGAGATCGCGCCAAGAAACCGAGATTGAATTGGCCGGCGCCTGGCCGGCGGACGCCAGTCGGGATAGGGAGCGGGCCAGACGGAACAGATCCGCCGCCGGAAAGTGGATGCTTGCCCGGGAAAGCCCGTCCTCGATCTTGCCCGATGGCCGCTACCGGGGAGCAAGATTGCTTGCCATCGCATGCCGGGACGTCTCAACCGTCGACATATTCCTGCTCGAATCCAGCAAACTTAGTCAGGCCCTGCTGATCGAGCACACGAACGTGGCCCTGCCGAAATTCGAGAAACTTGCGCTCGCGCAGTTCCCGCAGCATCCGATTGACATGAATGGGAGTGAGTCCCAGTGCGTCCGCCAGATCGTACTGGGTGAGAGGGCATTCATAGCTGTCGCGCGTGACAGAGCCGATTCGTTCCAGACGCGTCATCAGTTCGAGGAAGAGATGCGCCGTCCGCGCCAAGGCGCTGCGTCGTCCCACATTGGTGAGATGTTGAGCGACAACCGCTGCATTGTGCACGAGGGTTTCGAGAACAAGGGAGAACAGATGGGGCGACTGCATGGCCGCAACGGTAAATGTCTTGGTCGAAGCCACCAGAACTGAAATTTCGGTTTGAGCCACAAACGTTTCAAGAGCCCTGCCCGAGTAGGACTGAGGTAGGACGATGTCGCCTTTCAGTGCAAAATCTAGAATCTGTCGCTGCCCGCCGGCAAGTTCATGAGAAATGCACCCCCAGCCCGACTCGACAATGAACATGCGATCGCAATCCTCGCCCTGATTGACGATGACCGTCTCCGCCAGATAGCGCTTCGGCGTGAATCCCAGCCTTTTGATCAGCGCCGTATCGTCCTCATACGACAGGCGTTTTTCATTCCCGCGCAAAAATGGATGTGGCGTCATTCAGAAGCAACCCCGCCCAACTACTGCCCGAACTACCTCCCTCGCATACACCGTACATTAAAATTGATGTGAAGAATATGCTCCAATGCACTATCGATGACGTGGCAACGGCAGTTTTGGTTGAAGATAACAAGTTTTTCCCGGTCGGCCGATGGCGACAAGGTTAAGTCTTATTTCTCTTGAAATTTTCCCGCATGGAATCGACTATTTCGCTGGCGACGAGGCAGCTGCGATTGTCCGCTTGCTCGGCGGCATTTCGTAACGTCATCGACGCGTCCTTAAGTAGCCCTCTAATCTCTGCTGCTGACAAAAGCTCGGACGCTTCGAGTTCCAGCAGCACGGATTCACTCACGTGCAGCGCAGCAAGCGCCACCGCTCTAGGCCTTGTGGCAAGCAGTTTCAGAAGGTCACTGCTGGGTCTCGCACGGACTTTTTTTTTGGCCATCGTTGCGTCTCAACCGTTCGGACAAGATGGTTCACGTCTCAAAGTTACAACGCCTTGACGAATTAACCGCATTTCCATGATCGGGAGAGGTCGTTCAATGTGGCGTCAGGCATCTTCCCAAAGCATACTATCCCGCTTTGAGGCAGCGACACAGAGGCAAGTGCTACCGAATTTGCCGTAGCTACGACGTCCCTATCACCTTGCGGTACCTTGCTGATAAGCGGCGCAGGAAGCATGCCTACGACCGAACCGGGGAGGGCATGATGGCAGGAATATGCATGCGGGGGGTGTGTGCGGGCAATTTGCTTCGGTGGCGAGCCGGCCTGGCTACTCCCTAAGGGTGTATGGAGATTGGCACATCCTCAGGTGATACTGCGACGATGAACCGGACGTTCTACGCCAAGCTCTATCACATTGACGGGCTCGCGCGCGCCATCGGCTGGAGGAAACTGGTCTCAGTACTCCTTCGCCGCGCACTCGGGATCGGCTCGGCGATGAAAGTTCGCTGTGGCGA
Source organism: Mesorhizobium ciceri biovar biserrulae (assembly GCF_001618845.1). NCBI lineage: Bacteria > Pseudomonadati > Pseudomonadota > Alphaproteobacteria > Hyphomicrobiales > Phyllobacteriaceae > Mesorhizobium > Mesorhizobium ciceri. The sequence continues at coordinate 544,807 of NZ_CP015065.1, read as the reverse complement.
TCATGAATTGCTGATCAGGCCTACCGACAGCGACTTGTTTGTCATGTCACAAATTTTTGGGCACGGCGAATATGAAATTGGAAAGGGTGGACAGAGCGCGCTCAACCGGCTCGCGGCAGGATGGAGACGGAGGGGGATCATACCCGTTATCGTGGATGCCGGCGCTAACGTTGGCTACTCGTCGATTTTCCTCAGAGACCAGTATCCTGATGCTGTGGTGATGGCCATCGAACCGGATCGCCAAACGCATGAAGTCTTACTCTCGAACTGCGCCGGTCTAGAGCGGATCATGTCTGTTTATGGCGCACTCTGGTGCCACGAGGGCGAAGTTGCACTTGGCAACAGCGAGCGCCCATCGTGGGCACGGGGCGTGGCAGACGGAGAAGGCGTGCCGTCGGTCACCTTACGGGGCCTTCTTGCCAGACTGCCCAAGGCGAAATTGCTGATGCTTAAGATGGACATTGAAGGCGCGGAGCTGGAGGCAACACGAGACTGCGGCAAGGTCCTCAAGCATGTGCCGTGCATCATCGTGGAACCACACGACTTTATGTTTCCCGGCCGAGGCTGCCTCACTTTCGTCTACTCGCTTTTGAGCGGAAGGAAGATCGACAGCCTCGTCAACGGCGAGAACCTCATATTCATTGCCTCGGAACTCCTGGCAGCACCGGCAGCCTCACGGCGGCCGACGACCGGGGGAAAGCGAGCGTTGCCGGTGCGCGCGGCCAAGGCTGTGCCTTAGCGGCCGCGCCAGGAGCCGATATCTGCGGTCGTCAAGGTTCGGTGCAGACGACCTTCGCCAACCACGGTTCGGCACGAACACCGTATCTCAGGATCGTCGCATCAGGAGCGACCCAGTACCTGCCTCAAACCCGTCTTGCTCACGTCCGAAGCAGGAAGCGGGAAAGGTTCGACTTGGCCTGCGGTCTTGTCCAGATACTGCATCAATGCCGTCACCAGATGGTAGAAGATGCTCGCCGGCACCTCCGTTGCCAGTGACCTTCCGCGCTCGTCAATCCTGTCGATCCACAAGCCAAGCGGCGCGGGATCGATGTGCCATCTGAACAGGCGCGCGACACGGGCTTCGATCTCAGCTTTCAGGTCAGGCCCGCCAATGCCATCCAAGGCTACGGCTGCCTTGACGGCTTCGCATTGCGGCCAGCTGCGGGAGAGCCGGTCGAGAGGGATTCCCTGCCGCGATACGGCAGCAAAAGCCAGACCTGTTGCCCGGTTCAATCCACTGGCGACCGCCGATGAATAGAGCTTCCTTGCGTAGGCGACCAAGTCTTTCTGGCCGCTCGCTCGTGCGAAATCGACAAGGAGCGAAGCCCATTCGAAGTGATGCCCCGGTTCGGTCCACTGTCCTTCATCTCCCTGCAACGGCAACCAATCGGCGTCGAAACGTTCCCCAACCGTCCAGCTTTCCTGGTCGAAGAAATGGCTCCGGAAGAGATCGATGATGCGTGCTGCCCGACGCAGATATTCACGGTCGCCCGTGGCGCCATACCAGGCAAGAAATGATTCCAGCATGTGCATGTGTGGGTTCGAAGACCGCGCACCGTTCCAGCCGGGGCTCTCGAGGAACCCGGTCAGACTGTCGTGCTCGAGGTGGGCGTCGATGAAACGAAACGTCTGTTGTGCCAGTTCCAGGGCATCGTGGTGTCCGCATCGGTGAGCTTGAGCCAGCGCCAGGAGCACGCAGGCATGGTCGTAGGCGTCCTCGGTCGGGTCGGCCACGCTGCCGTTGGCATTGAGAGTTCGCACCCACCCGCCGCGGTTCGTGCGGCCGAATCTTGCGATGAAGTCGATACCGTGTTCGATGAGTTTGTCCGCCGGACCAGTCCAGCCACGTTCCTTGGCGACTGCGAAAGCGTAAATCTGGCGAGCCGCAGTGCGCATGCGCTTGGGTTTGCCCAATGGCCTCGCATCGAAGCCCAGGGCCTCATGGAAGCCGCCGTAAACATCGTCGACGCCAGCGGTGGACCACAGCGGCAGGGTTTCTTCGAAGAGCCAGTGCTCCACGCGCTTGCGCCATGAGCCACTGATGATGATCCGGTCTTCGGAGGCAGTAAATTTCGTTTCGAGGCGCCCGCTCTTCTCCAGCTGTTCGACGATTTTTTTCACGTTCTGGCTGTGGCTGACGGGTGCGACGAATACCGCATCTGGCGTCGCCACGATCGCAACATCCTTCATCCCGACCACGGTCAGCAGTCTGCCCTGGCTTCTGAAGTAAGAGTCCTGGCAATCGATGGCGACGATATCGCCCATTGTGACATTGCCGTTGCTGTCCGTGGGGCTGGCCTCCATTAGGGATTGCCATGAGCCAAGGTCGGTCCAGTGGAACGAGGCCCTAACCATTGCGATGTCGCGCGCATGCTCCATGATTGCGTAGTCGATCGAGGTCGAGGGGACGGCCAAGTAGAAGCCTTGTGTCAAATAAAGGCCCGAGACGTCGGTCCGCGCTCCCTTGTAAGCCCGTTCCGCGGCGTCCCAGATGTCGGGCTGGAACTCGAGAAAAGCCTCCCGCATGGTGTCGGCTCGAAAGAGGAAAATGCCGGCGTTCCAGTAGAATTGTCCCGAAGACATGTATTTGCGAGCCGACTTGGCGTTCGGCTTTTCGACAAAGCGCGAAACCGAGGCTACTGCGTCAGCATCTGCCGTGGTCTCGATGTAACCATATCCGGTTTCGGGATGCGTCGGCTTGATCCCGAACACGATGATCTTTCCTGAATCGGCGGCAGGCACGCCGGCCTTGACGGTTTCCCAGAATTGCGTTGTCGTCGATATCTGATGGTCGGAGGGGACCACGAGCACAAGGGCGTCGGCTCCATATTCGGAGATCGTTTGCAGGGTGGCTATGGCGACGGCGGCCGCGGTATTGCGGCCGACCGGCTCGAAGATCGGTCTGCCGCCGTTCAGGCCGAGCGGTACTAGGTCCGAGATAACGCGCTCGGCATGCCGTTCGGAGGCTATCAGGTAGATCGGCGTCTCTCCGTCCGGCCGCGCCTTAAGGCGACGAACAGTCTTGGCAAGCATAGAGCCATCCCCCGAAAGATCGTGGAATTGCTTGGGGTTGTCTTCGCGCGAGAGCGGCCACAGCCGTGAGCCGACCCCCCCGCTCATGACAAAACTTACGATCCGGTCAGACATGGTCCAATTCCTCTCAGAATGTCTGTTTGTAGGCTCCGACCTCTGGATTGCCGCCCAGCACGCCATCGAGAGCCTCGAGTATCTCTCGGCGCCGCTCTGGCGACACAGGCTTTCCACAACCAGGACGATCTCCGCTTTGTTCGACGACGCCCAGGCCCCAGGTGCCGTCCTGAAAGCCCGTGGCTTTGATCGGAGCACTGGTTTTGAAGGCGAATGTGTTTGGACTCGCGTGTCCGACTATGTTCACGGTCACGATTTCCGCTCCGCAGTTTAGCGCCAACAGTCGTAACACGCGCCGCACGTGGCCGCCTTCATGAATTCGAGTAGCCCTATCGCCCTAGCTGCCACCCCTCATCCAATATGAGCATGCCCGCCGATGACCGAAAGGATGTCTCGTGCAAGCATGAGAGTCTTGTATTCTGCAAGGTGCGTCCCCTCTCGGGTGCAACGAGAAAGATGGCTGCAACATGCCGCTGACCGCATTCAGGTTCCCATTCGGCCAGAATGTCGACGAACGGCGGTTCGGTCGCCTGACCAGTCTTCTGGAGGTCATTCAGATGGACATCGAGAAGGAAATCGCGGCACTGCGCCCTTGCGTGGAAAGGGTCACGGACTGTGCTGCGTTCGCCCTGGAAGCGATGGAAAATGGAGAGAGTCCCGAACGCATGTCCGCGCAGATCGGTACTCTCGAGCAGAACCTGGCGATCATTCGCGGACGGCAGGCCTTGCTGGAACAGCAGACGTCATTTGTCGACGCCGCGAGAGCAGCGCTGCCGCGCGTTCTACCGCCCCACGGGTCCTAAGTTTCGCATACGCCAATTGGCGGCATTTACCTTCCGGATCACGGGCGTAATCTTCCGCAGCAGTCTGGGATCGCGGGGCCTCGGCTTTCAATGCAAAGACCGGCCGCATGCAACGGCCGCCTGCATGGAGCGGGCTGCTCTGGGTGTCTGCGTATGCCTGCAGGAGAAGCTGAATGAATCGCATGTTCACCAATCAATGGCCCTCGATGACGGACCAGCAGGCTTCCGCCGGCCAAGAGTTCATTGGCCTCTCCGACATTACCGAATTTCTGCGCCGCTACGCTGGAACTATCATTGCCTGCCTTGCCATGGCTCTCTTGTTGGCGGGGTTTTACAATTCGAGCACCGACCCAACTTTCATCGCCAGCGCGCAGATTCTGATCGAGCCGAAATTGCCGCAACACCTGCAGGAGGGCGGCGAAGTGGATCTGTCACTGGATACTGCCCAGGTGGAAAGCCAGATCGCTGTAATGCAGTCGGAAAAAATCGCAGCGATGGTGCTCGACCAGTTGAAACTCGTCGACGATGCGCAGTTCAATCGTTCCCAGTCTCCGACTTTGCGGGACAGATTGACGAAGACCGGAGCTGTCCTGCTTGACGCCTTGGGGCTGCGGAAAAGCGCCTGGCTGCAGCATTTCGCTCTTAGCGAGCCTGCCGCACCCCCCATGCTGACCGATTTTCAGAAGTTCCGTCGGAGCATGTTGGTTTTCCGCAACGGCCTCGACGTCCGCCGAGTCGGCGTTTCCTACGCGATTGACATATCCTTCACCTCTCCTGATCCCGAGGGCGCAGCCAGGATTGCGAACGCCACGGCCGATGCCTTCGTACGTGAGCAGATCGAAACCAAGACTGACGCAGCCAAGGAAGGAGGCGCGTGGCTGGAAATGCGGCTTCAGCAGCTGCGAACTCAAATGAATGAGGCCATGGCAAAAGCGCAGCAGTTCCGGTCACGGCACGACTACAGCGTCGGCATTGAAGCCAAAGCAGACGGGACGAGTGCTGAGCCGACGCTCGAAGAACTTGAGGTGACGGCTGAAACCTACCAGAAGATGTACGAGAGCTTCTTGCAGGCCTACACCAACTCGGTAAGCCAACAGTCGTATCCGGTTGCCGATGCAAGGGTCATCACAGCTGCGACGGCGCCGCTCAATCCGAGCGCTCCAAGGCCGAAGTTGATGCTGGCCTTCGCGGTGGTTGCCGGTCTCATTTTCGGTATTGGACTTGCGTTTGTAAGGCACGCGTTTGACTGGACCATAAGGTCGCCACGACAGATCCGCGACAATCTGGGCGTCGAATGCCTCGGAGAACTGCCGCCGATCGGCAGAAGATCGGGCCTTGTCGACCAAGTGGCAAGATCTCCGCAATCCCGATACAGCCATAGCCTGAGAAAAGTGCGAACCGAGATAAGCCTTGCGGAAACCAGCCGCCCGATCAGGTTTCTTGGGTTGACTGCCGTATCCAACGACGGTTCGAAGAGTTCGGTGGCCAGCAATCTCGCTACGCTCTACTCGATGTCGGGCCTGAAGACGCTGGTGATTGACGCCGACATCCGGCGCCCGACCATGACCCCCTCGCGGCTTCCGAGCCAGTCGGGAGCCCTCGACCTACCGTGCCAGGACCCTGTCCGTCTCAACATCGTTCGTGCTGCGGGGCGGCCGTTCGACATCCTTTCCAGTTCGACCGTGGACGCCAGACACCTCCTGGCGCCTAGCAAGATGGAGGCGTTCCTCTCGGAGCTAGCCGCTAGTGACCTTGCCGCCAACGGACTTCCTGCCTACGACATTGTCATACTCGACCTGCCGACGCTTGCCTCGGGTGCCGACGAACTGATTGTCGGATCTGTCCTGGACGGCGTGGTGATCGTTGCCGAGTGGGGCAAGACACAGGTCCAGACGCTGCAGGAACTTGTCAAGACGTTGCAGGCCTGCAGGACCCCGATACTAGGCGTACTCTTGGCCAGGGTCCGCGCGCCCAAGCGCCGCAAAGCATGAAACCGTAGCGAGACATTCTCCTTCGGAAGTTGCAAAAAGTCTAGGAGGATCATTCCTTGGGATTAGGGGGATAGCCCCTGAGCGTCACGCTACCTCCTTTGCCCTTCTTGTCGACAACCTCCGACCTTGGAAGAGTGCAACAACAAGTCGAAACAGCGATTGTTCCATGACAACGAACGCCTTCGAGTCACATCAGGCAGCCCCGATCTGGGTTCAGCCATCTCTGCCTATCCCGTCCGACAGCCGAACGGCAGTCCTGCACGTCCTTCCCGCATCCGACAACAACGGTGCCGGGGCAGTGTTGACGGACCTTTCGCCCGCGCTCAGGTTGGGAACGACGAACCCTCCTGTGGGCGGTCTCCTGAAGCGCATCATGGATCTGGTAGTAGCATTCACGGCGCTTATGGTTGCCGCGCCGGTAATGATTGTCGTTGCTCTGCTGATCAGGATGACGGCAGGAGGCCCGGCAGTGTTCTCGCATAGCCGCATCGGCTTTGGCGGAAAGCCATTCGATTGCTACAAGTTCCGCTCGATGGTCACCAATTCGGACGAAGTTCTGAAGTCATTTCTCGACAGCAACCCTCAAGTCAGGTTGGAATGGGAGGAGACCCGCAAGATCAGGAACGACCCCCGCGTCACGGTGCTTGGGTGGATGCTGCGTAAGTCGAGCCTCGACGAACTCCCGCAATTGTTCAACATCATCCGCGGCGACATGAGTTGTGTGGGTCCAAGGCCCATCGTCAAGGACGAACTAAAATGCTACGGCGACCACTTAGGGGAATACCTTCGGGCAAAGCCCGGGCTCACCGGTCTGTGGCAGGTGAACGGAAGAAGCAGCATGGACTACGCCAACCGCGTGAAGCTGGACTGCCAGTATGTGCGGAACTGGTCGGTTTGGCTCGATATCGTGATCCTGTTCAGGACGGTTTTCGCAGTCATACGTTTCGACCGGGCTTCCTGAAGTCCCGCCGTGTCACCTTTCCTTGCGCTTCCGGTGGACGGACAGGGACAGACCGATGATATAGGCGCCAGCCAAGACGAATGACAGTATCAGGAACTTAGTGACGGTCACGTAGCCCGGCAACCCGAGCCCATTCCAGGCAAAGCTTCCGACCACAAGCAGCGCAGTCGCCGCGATCAGCGCAGGAGCCTTGAAGCGCAGTCCCATCAGAACGCCTGCCGCCGATATAGCGATTACACTCATGAGCACCGACATCTCCAGTGATACCCGCAGGAACTGATCGCCTCACTGCGGCAGGGAAGGCATCGTCAGCGTGCCCACTGATATGCGGCCTCAAAGTGCAAGGCAAGTGCCGCCGGAAATTGCTAGCATGGTCGGCCAGATCATTGAACTTGAAGCGAACCAGTTCAAAGAAAGGTGCGCGGCGGTTTTCCGTGTGGAACAGCAGAAAAACAAGCACCTGCAGCGAGCTGGCAGCTCCGCCCACTCTGAACCGCTCTGGCCATGACGCCGGCGCGTTCTTTACCCGTCCAGGCGGCCACCAACGGTCTCGGGTTCGGAGGTCATGTCGAAGGCGTTGCGAGCCGGCACCCGCGCCAATCATGAAGCCTGTCAATTGGTACCTTGAACAGAAACCGTCCCTGCCTGGACGTCGTCCTCTACAGGTAGAGCAGCCAAGCCGGACGGCGGGGCGGGGATATCGATCTTCACGGTATCGCCTGGCTCGATCGGCGTCGTTTCCTCAGCCGTGAGTTCTTGCGAGCCGCTGTCCGTCGTCCTCACGATCTTGAAGATCGGCTTGGCCCTTTCGGCGCGCTCTCTAAGGGCGAGCAGAGCAGGGGCCGTGACCTCGGTATCGTGCAACAACTGCACCGCGGTGTTGGCCTTGCTGGTCACTTCATTGAGCTGCAGTTGCGTCTCGCGCAAGGCAGCAGCGACTTCGCTGGCTTGGCTATTGCCGAGGTTGAGGATCTCGATGTCGGTCTTGCTTATCTCCTGCCTGACTCGCAAGAGCGAGGTCTCGGCAACCAACCTGTCGCTCTGCATCTGTGCGACCGTTCCCTGTAGAGAGAGTTCCCGCGGTGCAACCGCCAGCCCCTTCTGGACAAGGGCCGAAACACCCGCGAGTTCCTTCTGGATAAGTTCGATCTGTTGGTCGTGGAAGGCCATCTGCTGGCCGAGCGAGGTCAGTTCCTTTTCGAGGAAATCCTTGAGTTCGCGCAGGGCACGGAGTTGCGTCGCCATGGCGTCCTTGCGGACGGCGAAGATCTTGCGCTCCTGCTCCATCGCCACCGCGACCGTCTCGTTCGAAGCTCTGTCCTTCAGTTGCGCAGGGAAGGCGATGTCGTCGCTGCCAGCTAGTTCTGATTCCAGCCGTGCTTTGCGGGCGAGCAGACTGACGTTGCTCAGCGCCAACAAACCCACATCGCCCTGACCCACGATGACTTCACGCTCGAGCCTCGACATGTCTTCCTCGCGTGTTCGCAGGCCGCCGGCGATTCCCAGCGCCTGCAGCACTGTCAGCCCGGGCCTGTAGGGGAACTCGCCTGGCTGCGTGACGTAGCCGACAATGTAGAACGGCCTGTACTGGACAATCTCGACAGCGACATCCGGCTGGCGGCCGAGGCCCATGTGCTGCATCAGGCGGTCGCCGATCGCGCGGGCGAGGTCGCCGGGGGCGGTGCCCTGCGCGCGTATCTGGCCGACAAATGGAAGGAAGAGCGTGCCGTCGGCACCGACGACGAAACTGTCGTTGAGAGCCGTCCATTCGAAGATCACGTCGCGTGATGCGCGCCATTCGTAGACCTTGAGCCTGACCTTGTCCTGAGGTCCGAAGAGGTACTCGGCAGCCACCGTCGGCAAGGGGCAGGCAGCCGCCGCCAATGAAGCCGCCGCCACTGTCACAAGCCATTTCCGCATTGTCTTCCCACCTTCAGATTTTCAGGATGTATTCGGGTTCGATTCGTCCCATGGCGATGTGCCGGATCGCCAGCATGTTACCCCTGAGCCTGCCCCTGCGATCGATATACGGCTCAGGCCGCAGGCTCTTTGCGAGATTCGCGGCGATATTCCTGAACATCAGCGGAAGAGCGAAAGAGGCCGGAACGGAGCCCTTCCTGATCAGATAGATCGCATTCGCAACCTGGGAGTAGCCGAACCGCTCGCCGCTGACCCGCCCTGTCTTGATACCGAGATGGACGCCCGTGATCGCGGTCACGCAGACCACGCGGCCTTTGGATCTCATTTGGCTGGTGAAGTCGATGTCTTCCTGCCAGCCGTACAAGACGAGGCGCTCGTCGAAGCGCAAGTCGCCCACAAGCGAGGAACGCAAGGACATGTTGCATCCGTATGCTCCGACATGGTCGACCACCGGCGGTCCATCATGTTTTTTGCCCTCGTTTTCCCGCAAGGCGGCTTCGGCATTTTCCCAGGTGAGGCCAGCATTCGTGGCACCGTCCCTGACGACCGTGCCCATCACCACCGCCCATCCATCATTTTCCACGAAAGCTTTCTCGACCTGCTGCAGATATTCGGCGGACGGAACGAAATCATCGTCGAAGAATGTGATGATGTCGAAGCGCCCCAGGGAAGGTACGAGAGCCCTGTTCCGCTGGGCAGCCAGTCCTTTCGGTCCGAAAACGAGTGACACCTGGAAAGGACAGCTTTCCGGCAGGTCGACATGCGAGGCGTCGGGCGCCGACACTATGACCTCATCAGGAAGCCTCGTCTGGCCGCCCAAATATCCAAGCAAACGCCCGACCTGTCCGCTGCGGCCAAGCGTCGGGATGATCACTATGAGTCTCATGCTCGATCCAGCTTCGGTTCCGCCGAAACCTAGACCGACGAGTGGACCGACACAGCCTGCATAAAAGGAGACGGGAGGAGCCTGGCCTACCGCCGGACACAGGCTTTCGGAGTATCCCGGTGACGGACCACATCCGCAAGTATTAGATGGCCATGCGCCCGTAGCGGTGTGTAGCCGATCGGACAGCTTGCCGGAGCAACGACATGGAATGGAGACTGCCAGCCTTATGAGGCTAGGGGGAACCATGCTCCACGAACGCTCTTCCGATTTGGCCGTCGCTGCCAAGATCGATGTATCCATCGAAGAATTGCCGGCCGCGCCGGGGCCGGGCTTCGACAGCAATGCCAGGATAGCGATCGTTCATGACTGGTGCCCGAATTTCCGAGGAGGGGAAAGGGTTCTTGCGCAAATCTGCAAGCAGTTCCCCAACGCCGAGGTCTTCACGCTTTTCGATTTCCTGCCACAAGAGGTGAAGGAGCAATATTTCCACGACGTGGAATTCCATACGTCTGCGGCCAACCGGATACCGATGGTCCATAAATTCTATCGATCCCTCTTCTTTTTCTGTCCCTTTCTGATCGAGCAATTCGACGTGACGGGCTACGACGCGGTGATCTCGTCGTCGGCCGCCTTCTCGCGCGGCGTCATCACCAGGCCGGACCAGCCGCATCTGTGTTATGTGCACAGTCCCGTCCGCTACGCCTGGGATGAACAATTTTCCTATCTTCAGCAGGGACGGCTTGGTTTCGGCCCCAAGGGAATGCTCTATCGCTACATGCTCCATCGCCTGAGGACATGGGATACGAGAACCGCGCACGGTCCGGACCTGATGCTGGCGAACTCGAATTATGTCCGCTCCCGTATCCAGCACATTTACGGGCGACAGGCGCGCGTCGTTTTCCCCCCGGTCACACTGGGCGAATTGCCTTGTGTGGAGGATAAGGACGATTACTACGTTTCAGCGTCCTTCCTCGCCCCCTACAAGCGCACCGACCTTGTCATCCGGGCCTTCAACGAAATGCCGTCGCGGCGACTGGTCATCGTTGGCGAAGGGCAGCAATCAGCCTGCTTGCGGGCGCTTGCCGGTCCCAACGTCACCTTCTCGGGCTACCTGCCCCGGAAAGACTATGTGGACACCCTGGCGCGGGCGAAGGCGATGGTGTTTGCGGGCTGCGAGGATTTCGGCATAGCGCTGGCCGAGGCACAGGCCTGCGGGACGCCGCTGGTCGCCTTCGGTCGCGGCGGCGCCGTCGACATCGTACAGCGGCTAGGATCATCCTCCGAGCCGACAGGAGTGCTGTTCAAGGCTCAAACGGTCGATCACCTCAAGCAGGCAGTGGAACGGTTCGAAGAGAATAGCCATGCCATTGCGCCGCGCGCTTGCGCCAGAAATGCAGGACGTTTTTCAGAAGAGAACTTCGACCGCGCGATCCTGGAATCGCTAGACGCCGTCCAGGCACTTCACGAGATCATGTGAATTCGGGAGCCCTGACGATCTTCGTTTCCGTATCGACGCCGTCTGCGGCCGCCATCGCCTGGAGATAACGCAGGCCCGTCGCCCTCCAGCTGTATTCCGCGGCTCTCGCCTTTCCCTTGCCCATCATCTGAGCGCGCAGGGCCTGAGAAGTGCGAAGCTGCACGAAACTGTCGAACCATGCGTCCTGGTCGTCTGGGGATGCAAACAGCGCTGCATTGCCGCAGACTTCAGGCAGGCTGGCGCGGTCTGAAACCACGACAGGACAGCCGACGGCCATCGCCTCGAGGGCTGGGAGACCGAAGCCCTCCGTGAGCGAGGGGAAAGCCAGGCATAGCGAGTCCCCGAGGAGGGCCGCCAACTCGCCATCCGAAATGCGGCCGAGCCAGTGGATGTTTCGCGCTTCGGTCCTGGCGGATCCTGACCTAAAGACGCGCGAATCCGACATGCCGACAATCGCGATTCTGAGTCCGGCTTCGCCAAGACGATCAGCCATGTTCAGGAGGAGATCCAGATTCTTGTGAGGTGCGGCACTGCCGATCAGGACAACGGTTTCCCGCGAGGCCGCCAGCCGCGTCTGTGCTGAGTGTTCAGGCTCCCACCGCAAGGCATGCTCATGGCCGTTCGGCGCCACGAAAGCCCGCTCTGCCGGGATGACGTCGCGGCGAACCAGTTCATCCAAGGAGTAGTTGGAAACGGTCGAAATACCGCACGCCGTCTTGCCGAGGGCGGGCAACAGATTCCTGTAAAGAAGTCTAAAGGCAAATGAATAGCTCTGCGGGGCATTCCAGACGTTTGCATCATGGACGCAGACGATATGCTTGCGGGAAAGCAGCGGCCCTGTGTTGCAGAGGCTGAGCAGTCCGCTGCCATCCAGGGATGAGGGGAGCTGCACCTGTTCCCAGGCATGCCCGTTCATGCCGCCGACCTCCCGACGCTCGATGCAAGCCAGGGGGAAGTCTCCGGACCCTGGAGGGTGGAGCAGTGCAAGCTCGAGGCCGCGGGTCAGCGGGTTCTGCTCGGCCAACAAGGTGTCGAGAGCGCGCACGACCTCGCGCGCGTAACGCTGAACGCCTGTTGTCGGCTGCGAAAGAAACCGCCCATTGATCGTCCAACGTCGCGCCATGTCGTCCCCCCTTGGAACTTTCACTGTGGAACCGTCAAGACGCCAGGTCACCATGGCCATCGGGTCATTCGGCTAAGTGGCAATCATCCGGATTGGCGACGTCGGACAGCGTACCTACCTCGAACGTTTAAGGGCCTTGGTGTTCCCGGGAATGCTAGTCTGCCTAGGGTGCCGGAAGGTCGGGGAAGCTGGACATGGCCAAGCTCGGGTTCGATACGAGGGAGTCGCCGCAACCAAGATCGGCCTGGCCGGCGAACAGACACCGTGCCGACACGCCCTTGGCCAGATCCGCTGTCGCCGGCGCCGACTTCCTGATCGGCCATCCCGCTGCGGTGTGCGCGGACCGGGAAGCGCCGAGACGGCGCTGGACGATAAATGGAGACTTCACGACGCTTCGGCCAACCGGTGTGGCCCGTTACGCCCGCGAGGTCACCTTGGCTCTCGACGCCCTCATTTCAGAAGGGCATCCGCTCGGTCGCGACCTGGAGATTGATCTCGTGGTGCCGCGTCCGCTTTCGGAACCTTTGCGCCTCGATGCCATCCCCGTCCGGGTCGTTCCTGAATTCAGCAGGCCGCGACTGCCGCAATTTTGGGTGCAGGCGCAGTTGCCCTGGCATGTGCCTGGAGGATTGCTGAGCTTCTGCAATCTCGCTCCCGTCGCGCTGAGGCGCCAGATCGCGTGTATCCATGACATGCACACAAGGCTCATGCCGTCGAGCTACGCGCGAGGATTCCGCTGGGCGCACCGCTTGATCCTGCCGGCACTTGGCAGGCAGGCCGCCCGCATCACGACCGTCTCGCAACTCTCACGCAGCCATCTGATCAAGTTCGGAATCGCGCCAGAAGAAAACATCGTCGTCACCTACAACGGCAGCGACCATGCGAACCGGTGGGATGCGGCGAGATCAACTCTGGCCGTCGACCGGAGCAGGCCGTATGTCCTCTGCTTGGGGAGGCGGGACCAGGAATATAAGAACATGGGGCTTCTCGCCAGGCTGGCCCCACACCTCGACGCGATGGGTCTTGACCTGTGGATGCCAGGCGATGTCGACGAGGCCACGCTCCTGAGGTACATCCCGCAAATGCCCGGAAACATCGTCCTTCCTGGCCGCATAGGGGACGACGACTTCAAGAAGGCGCTCGAAGGCGCCCTGTGCTTCCTGTTCCCGTCACGGATCGAGGGCTTCGGGCTGCCGGCGGTCGAGGCGATGGCTTCGGGCTGCCCGGTCGTGGCCTCGACCTCGCCATGTCTTCCCGAAATCTGCGGGGATTCGGCCCTTTATGCCGATCCCGACGACGTCCAGTCATGGGCCGAAGCCATCCGCCTGTTGATGCTAGCCCCAGACTTGCGGCAGCGTTTGGTTACCAAGGGGAACGCCAGGGCGAGCAGTTATTCCTGGCGGTGGATAGCGTGGAAATACCTCGAACTCATGATTCAGGTCGACGCCGATTTCGGGGAGTTCGGCGATTGACCGGCGGCCAGTCTTCGGATTGACCTCCAGGAGAGCACGATGGACGAGAACGACTTGCGAGCATTGGTGGCAGCCGCTCATCGCGCGCGCCGGCCTCGCCGGGTAACCACCGATCCTGGCCGCAGACCGAAACCCGTGCCGACCATTTCGATCTGCATCCCGACTTACAACCGCTCGTCCATGCTGGCGGAATTGTTAGACAGCATCATCGCCCAAGCTTTGGAGGACGAGATCGAGGTCGTGGTCAGCGATGATGCTTCACCGGACAATACGGTCGCCGTGGCCGAAGGCTATAAGGGTCGCATCAAGCACTACACCTTGCTTTCCCAGCCGAAGAACTTGGGAGTGGACGGCAATTTCCTGGCGGTCGTGGAGGCGGCGAAGGGCGATTACATCTGGCTGATGGGCGACGACGACCATCTGGAACCGGGCGGGCTAGCACGGGTGCTGGAAGCGATCCGGCGTTGGCCCGGCGTAACCGGTCTAACGCTAGGCGTGATCGACTATGACGTGACGATGACGCGCCGGACCGGCATCCGTCGGATCCCGCCTACACAACTGATCGCCGATGCCGGTACGCTGTTCGCGACGATGGGTGATCTGCTGGGCTTCATGTCCGCCCTGGTGATAGACCGTGCCAAATGGAATGAGATCGCATCCGAGCCTAATGTCTCGGAATTCAAGAATTACTACGTCCAAGTTTATATCATCGGCCGTGTTGTCGAACGGTTTGGAAAATGGGGCGTGGTCCAAGAACCTTGTGTCGGCTATCGGTCGGGCAACGACCAGTTCAATATCAAGTTCGGATGGCTGGATCGCCTGAAGATCGACGTTGCCGCCTATGATCAGATTGCTTTCGCGTTGTTCGCGGACACACCCGCTGTGTGCGAAGCGTTTCGCCGCCGGATATTTGATACGCACGTGATGGCGCGGTTGAACAACGCTAAAACTGCGGGGGGACGGACCATCGCGGTGAGCGCAGCGATCAGGTACCTGTACGGCCGTTACCATGGAATGCCGCACTATTGGACCCGCGCAGTGCCGACGCTCCTTGCGCCGCAATGGATCCTGCGGAACGCACGGTCCGCCTACAAGCGGCTGTCGCCCAACTCGGGCGCGTTCCGAGCGCGTGAAATGTCCAACTGATAGATAGCGGCAGCGGGGGGTGCTACCAGATTGAGGATCGCGTCAATGGGCGCAAACGATGAAGATCGTGCAGAAGAACGGACAGGCCACCGCGAGGCCGACCTCGTAACAGAACGGTTGAGGGCTGATCGCCGATGCATTGGACCATATGCCTCAAGGGGATGCTGGGGTCCCTGGGGTGGGGCGATCTTCTCAACAATAGGCACGGTCAGCTTCGGACTGATAACCCGGGTGAACGCGGAATACCATCCGGCCGCCCGGACTGCTGGGGCAAGGAGGTTCTGGCACAATCCTCAGCTTTTGAGGCTCATATCCGCCTACGCCATCGGCTACATCCACATGTCCGGAGTGGTGAGCGCCGCCCATATTGAGCCGGGTGTCTTGGACATTTTCCGTTTCGGGACGGATCTGTTCATGGTTCTGGCCGGTTTTCTTACCGCGCATGTGCTTGGGAACAATGGCAGGTCGGCCGGCGCCTATTTGCGAACGAGGCTCATTCGAATCGTGCCCTTGTATTGGGGCGTCACGATTCTCGCATTTCTTGTCGAGAACTACGCGATGAAAAGCCATCAGAGGACCTTGTCCGAGCTTTTCATGTCGCTCGCCTTCGTCCCCTTCGGACCCTACCCCATCTTGTATCCGACGTGGACCTTGCTGGTAATCGTCGAATTCAGCCTGATCATCGCAGCTTTCCAACTCGTCAACGTGAAATATGGGATCCTCTATTCCGCCGCCTTCGCGGTTCTTCTTGCGGTCGCGGGCGAGACATCAAGCATTGAGAACCCCATTTTCGTATTTTACACCAATCCGATCCTGATCGATTTCGCTTTCGGCATCGTCATCTTCAAGCTTTCCAACTCCGGGCTGTTCCCTTTCAAACTGCCGCGGAGCGGGGCCGTTACCCTCGCGGCGGCGGCAGTCGCCTTCGGAGCCTTAGCAGCAGTCTTGCGTCCTTTCTGTTGGCCGGCGCTGCCCCGTCTCCTCGCGCTCGGCATGCCGATGTCGGTCCTGTTGCTGGGGGTTGTCGCTCTGGAGCAGATCGGTGTCTTCAGCGACTCCAAGCTCTTGAACTTTCTCGCCAAATGCACTTATGCGATCTACTTGACCCACTGGTTCGTGGCTATCGTATCCGAGAAGCTCGTTGCCGAAAGCGGAGATTCGGCGCGGCTCGCCTCGGTGCTGTTGTTCGTGACGCCCATGGCCGTCACCTGCGTTTCGGTGCTGGTTTATCTTTTTGCTGAAGTGCCGCTGACCCGATATCTCTCCGGCCGCTTCACAGACAGCTGAATGAGACGGAGAGGCTGGCGATGAGGTTGCACCTCCCCTACGCCTTTGGTCGATTGTCATCCCCTAGCCTTTTAGACGGCATGACCTTCCAGCCGATTTGTTGGAGGATGGGCCCGGAAACCAAGTTTTTGTCCTCGATCGTGGCGTGGTGCCTGTGCTGGCCCACATCAGGTCGCTCCGATAACCAAGGCGACCAATCAGGTAAGGGGAGCCTGTGCTGATGCCCAGCATCAATGTAGTCATACCCTGCTACAACGCTGATCGGTTCCTCGCGCAATGTATACGCAGTGTGCTTTCGCAAGGCATCGACGATCTCCGGATTGTTGTTATCGATAACGCGTCAACAGACGACAGCGTGGAAGTGGCACGCCGACTTGCCGCCCAAGACAGCCGGGTTGAAGTCGTGTGCCACGCCAGGAATGTAGGGCCAATTGCGTCCTTCAACGAAGGCGTCGAGCTTGCGCGAGGAGACTACTTCATCCTTTTGTGCGCCGACGATCTCCTGACAGACGGCTCGCTCCAACGCGCCGTTGATGTCCTCGAAAGCAATCCTGGGGCTGCTTTCGCCATAGGGTCTGATCTCAGCATGATCGAGGGGAAGGATTTTGCCGAACCAAGTCAACCAGATGGATGGCGCGTAACGGCGGGTGCCCGGTTCATTGAAGACTGTTGTCGTCATCTGGGCCATCTGGGAGTGTCCCTGGCCTTGGGAGCGGTGCTGGTCAGGATGACTGCGCAAAAGGCGGTGGGTCACTACCGTGCGTCACTCGCGCACGCGCCCGATTTGGAGATGGTGCTTCGCCTCGCGCGGTTGGGTTCAATCGTGGAATTCGAGGGCGCGCTCGGTATCCGACGCGTGCATGCAGCACAAATAACGGTGGTCCACTTTTCGGACAAATTAACGCAATTGAAAGAACGAGAGGCGGTATTCGCCAGCTTCTTCTCGTGCGAAGGCGCTGCCATGCCGGCGGCATCGGGGCTTCGTCGCATGGCAATGCGCCGGGTTGCCGATGCCGCTTATTGGTCGGCAGTCTCTCATATTGTCCGAGGAAGGACCGCTTGTGGCGTCGAATTGCTTAGATATAGCTTTTCGCTGTCTCCGATATTGAGGCTGTTTCCGCCGCTGGGCCATCTTTATCGAACGAAGGGAGCCGTCAGACGGGCCTTGGCAGTGATTTCCGGTCGGTCGGGCTCGTCCACCCGCCAAGTGGAGCATGCGGATACAGCATAGTGCTGATCAAATCCTGTCGAGTGCCACTTTAGAGAGGCGCCCGCCTCCCTACACCATTTGTGATGACAAGCTGCTATCAGCCACCTGGCCTGCCTTGCGGAGCCAAGACAGGAACGGGCCATAGCACACATCGCAGGAAAAGAGGCTGGCGAATACATGCGCGGTACCCTCGGATTTCTGACGCCGAAGTTCCGCATTGCTTAACAGCGCGATGACCGCCTGTGCAAAGTCTGCACCACCATTGGCCACGATCGCTCCCTCATCAAGTTGGTGGGGGTCACCTGCGTCCACACCTATCGAGGTCGTCACGAGGGGGCGGCCGTAAGACATGGCCTCGGCCACCTTTATCTTGACGCCGGCGCTGCCGGAAACGAGCGGGGCCACGACAAGCTGGGCGCGCCTATATTCGGGAGCGAGGTCCGGGAGCGCTCCCACACACTCCAGGCCGGCCGCCGGCGTAACCTCACATGTGAAGGCGGCGGTTCCGACGATGCGAACCCTTGCCGTGGGGCATGAGGTTCGAACAGTTGGCCAGACCTCCTTCAGGAACCACGACAGTGCGGCACGATTTGGCTCTGTGGCATTCCCGACGAAGAGAACGATGGGCTCATTGCTGTCGGGTTGCTTTTCGTGATTGTCGAAGCCCATGCCAAGAGAGATCACGCGTGTCACCCCGAGATGGTTGCGGGCGTAGGAGGCGTCATCCTTGCTGTTGAAACCGACACACTCTGCCGCCTTCAGCGAGTTTGACAATCTCTTTTCCTCAGTCCAATTCTTGTCCGGGCCGGGGGTTGCGCCGGCCTCCCAGCGCGCTGCCCCGTTGCGGTGCTGAAGATGGCCAACAAGTGAGAAAACCCTGTGACCGTTGCGGGAGAGGCAAGGAGCGAAATGCACGGCATCGTGGAACAGTATGACGGCGTCCGGCCGTCCAGCTTCGATACGGTCAAGCACCCACTGAGTCTCTCCCTTGGAAAAGTTCTGGTCCGTCATTGGGGAAACAGGTGCGGTCTTCCGTCCAAGGAACGATCCGGCCAGATGCCCGGACCGAAGCAACTCCGTGGATAGAAATGTTCTCTGGCCCAATCTGATACTTCGACGAACCTGCCACGAAGAAAACTGCTCTATTTCATATACGCTCCTACAGACTGGACTCCTTCGGCCGCGCGCTATGTTGGATACATACCCGTGTACCTCGTGGCCGGACTTCAGGAGATATCGCCCGAACGCCTGGATATAGGCGCCGTCTCCGCCGAAGAACGCGTCGTACGGATAGCTATGGACGATTGCTATACTGGCCATTTGCCCTCCAAATAGCTTCTCTCTCGGGCCTTCGCCGGTCGAAGTCGCGGGCTGCGTCAAGCGCCGGCCCGCGCCTCGCCTCGAAAGCCCAGCAGCACATCCTGAAACAGCTTGAGCTGCCCCAAGACGAACAGCAAGACGAATGCATAGATACTGATCAGAACCAGCCCGCCAGCCGCGAGCCGCAGAAGCGAAGGAACCTCCGGGCCGAGATAGCGCTGCACTGCCAGCGCACCCACCGAGGCGACGATGCCGGCCATCCATGGCCTCATGATCGTCCGCAACAGATCCCCGACTGAAACCGGCGTTCCGTGCAGGCTCCACACCAGGTGTGGATAGAGCCAGAGCACCAGCGCCGTCGAGTAGCTCAGTGCAACGCCCTCGGGGCCGAAGGAGATTCCTGCGCAGTAGGAAGTGATGACGAGAGGGGCGATGGCGAAAGCCAGATACAGGCTGCGCTTCTGCTTGCCGGTCGAGATGAGCAGCCAATATGTAGGGTTGATGATCCCGAACACCAAGATGGTAGGCGTGAGCAGCCGGAAGATGGTCGCCGCCCCCGTCCATTGCGAGCCCAGCACCACGGTGATGATCTCATGTGCGAACAGGAACGAGAACATTGTGATGGGAACCGTCACCGCGATGACGATCGAATATCCCTTGAGGTAGAAGTTCCGCAACCGCGCGGGATCATGCTGCATTCGTGACAACGCCGAGAACAGTACCGCACCGACGGCGCTGTTGATGGTCGCCGTAGGGATGCCAATCAGCTGGAAGGCCCGGGTATACAATCCGAGCGACGCAGCGCCCCAGAGCCGCCCGAGAAGGACTTTCTCCACATTGTAGCCAATATAGACAACGAGGTTGTTCAGCGTGACGATTCCACCGAAATGCAAGAGCGAGCGAATATTGGCGCCGCGTCGAGGCCATCCAGGAATCCACCCGGTGGCGATCCAGCAGCCCAGGCTGTTGATTGCCGGCGAGATAAGTGTCGGGGCGATCAGTGCCCAGTAGCCGTAGCCACGCAACGCGAGCAGCACACCGGACAGGATGCCCACGCACAGGGCACCCGTTTCGATCGCGCTGAGTGTGACATAACGCAAGTCGCGCTCGATCAGAGCGGCATGTTGCACGCCGGCCGCGTTAAGCAGGAAAGCTGGAGCGACCGCGACGGCGATCCTGAGTAGACGCGGCTCATGGTAGAAGGCTGATATCGTGTAGGCACTCGCGGCGCAGAGCAGCGCGAGAAAGACCCCTACCAGTATGTTGATCCAGAACAGTGCCGAAACCTGGTCAAACGAAATCTCATGCTTTTGGATGGTAGCGGAGGAAAGCCCGGCGGTGGTGAAGACGTCGAAAATGCCTGTGAGTGCCACCACCATCGCGACCAGGCCGAAATCGTCAGGGCTGAGCAGGCGTGCCAGGATGGCAATATAGCCCACCCTGAGAATCAGGTTCACCCCCTGGCTCACCATCCTGGCGACGCCACTTTGAATGGCTTCCCTTTTAAGGTTGCGGGGTTCGCCTTTGGCACTGAGGGCCTTGTGGGTCATGTATCACTGGCTGCATACGCGCTTGTTTCCGTTTGAGTTGCCGTAGCATGCCCCATGTGAGCGATTGCCTCGCCAGGCACCCGTTCCAGCCAAATTTCTCGCCACCAGGGATAGACGGCTCTTGGGCACTGCATCCGGCAATCGCTATACCTCGAATTGCACCAGACTTTCTCCAGGATGACCGCCGGTCCCCTGAGCCGGTTGAGAAGTCCGGTCTTTTCATTGACAAACGCTGTTACTCGCGACCGGACCCTGAAAGTATGGTCGCAATAGGGGACCATCTCAGCGTCGAAATACAGGCCACGGTTCTTATTATCCGTGTCTAGGGTCTTGAGGATTTCTTCATAGGACTTAACCCTGATCAGCTCCCCCGGTTGGAGATCAAGCTTGATGGTTGGAACCGGCTGGCCGGCAGGTATCGATCCGCGATATCGTGGGAATGAAACGCCACCGTAAATGTGCTGCACCTTGTCATACAGCCAGCTGACAATCACGGAGAGCCTCCCGAGATGCAGACGGCCCATGTAGTGATAGATACTGAATACTGCTGCATAGATGAATCCGACCAGGAGACGCTTTTTGCTGGCATTTCCCGATGCATAGTCTTCCACATACTGCCGGGCATCCCACCAAGAAAGTGGGGTGGTCGCATCCAGAAGTTCTGTGGCTTGGCATGAGTATCTCGGACCACCTGAAAGTGGCTGGCTCTTGGCGCGCGTACCAGCCAGCACGTCGCTTTCCGTGCAACCTTTTCCATTCGCCGCGTTGGTTCGCGGCGCGATGGCTCCGTCCGAGGGCGCCACAGGCCTGAGCCATGCCTCTTTCCAGAAGACCAGGCACGCTGCCTGACAACCTCCAAACGCGTTGCCGTCGCACCTCAGGTTTTCAAGATGGATGCCTCCGGATAACTTGCGTCCGCCAGCAAAATTGATCGTGTCACATGTCTTGTGCGCGCGCTTGTAAACACGAAAGCGGTGACCACAATATTGAAACATCTGTGGCATGAAAGGAAGCTCCTCAAGTCGACCATTTCTGTCGAGCGTAAGAAGGATTTCTTCCTTGGACCGAATCTCTACCCAGTCGCCGACCCTCAGTGACATGCAGCACTCCCGTCCACAGCGCGCTCCGCAACCAATGTCATTTGCCTAGTGCCGTACCATAGCATCCCTGGAATCCGACAGCCGTCCCCGAATTAGCGGTAGCTACCTTCCACTTTTGACGGAGTGGAGCCATGGCTGTCACATCACTACGATCCTTCTCTCGGACCCGAACGGTCTCCGAGGCATTTGGGCGGGCTGGTAAGGGTTAGGTGCGGTCGGGTGGAGGCCAGTCCAAATAGGCTGTGCCATGACCACCGTCTAAAGGGGTAACGAGAGCCCGCGCTCAACCGTATGGGCAAATTGCGCGAAATGTGTGCAGTCCCCACTATCCCGGATCTCGAAATCGGGCAGGGAGGCTTGTTGCCGTGTCGTTTCGTCTCGCAATCGCTGCGGCCTGCCTGCTGGCAACAGCCGCGCCTGCATCAGCCGATTTCCTCTGGGGCATCAATGGCCATCCAATAGTCTCCTATCCGGGCATTCCGGTGGAAAGGCAACTCGACTTCATCAAGGATCTCGGCCTGAAATCGTACCGCGTCAACGTTTCAGGCGTGGACAACGCGGATATGCTCTCCAACCTCGTCGACGCCGGGAAGGCGAGAGGGATCGAGATCCTGCCCGTCATCACGCCTGCGGTCGCCGATCTGGACAAGGATAGTCCGGAAGAGCTCTACGCGAGCACCCGGAAACTGGCGGTCACCCTTGCTACCAGGTTCAAGGACGACGTCCGTGTTTGGGAACTCGGCAACGAGATGGAAAACTATGCCATCGTCAAGCCCTGTGAGAAACGCGACGATGGTTCGCAATATCCATGTGCATGGGGACCTGCGGGCGGAACAGGACCGCTCGATTACTACGGCCCGCGATGGGTAAAGGTGAGCGCTGTCTTGAAGGGCCTGTCCGACGGCATGACAGAGGTCGATCCGAGCATAAGGAAGGCGATGGGCACCGCCGGTTGGGGCCACACCGGAGCGTTCGTGCGGATGAAGCAGGACGGGATCGCCTGGGATATTTCTGTGTGGCACATGTACGGCGATGACCCGGAATGGGCGTTCCGTGAAATCTCGAGATACGGCAAGCCGATCTGGGTCACCGAATTCAACAATCCTTATGGAAGTCAGCGCAGCGAGCGTCAGCAGGCTGACGGCATCAAGCAGACGATGACGCGGCTTAGCGAACTCAAGGACAAATATAAGGTGGAGGCCGCGCACATCTACGAACTGCTCGATGAGGCCTACTGGGCCCCCGGCTTCGAAGCCAATATGGGATTGGTGAGGCTCGTGGCTCTCTCAGATGGCAAATGGCGGACCGGCGAGCCTAAGCCTGCCTACAAAACGGTACGGGACTTCACCCGCGGCCCCCTGCCGATACCCAAGCCCCATCGGGACTGCGACCCCGAGGCCGCGGCTGCGGACCAGTCCCTACCGGCGCGGCAGGCAAGTTTCGTCTACTGCCTCATTCTTGGCCGCAAGGGCGACACGGCCAGCGTCAATCAGTGGTCGGCGGCACTTGAAGACGGAGCGACTAAACTCCCCGACATGATCATGGAAATGATGCGCTCGCACGAATTCGAAACCAGATATGCCACGATCGGCCTGACAGACCGCGCCTATGTCGGGTTTCTATATCTGTTGCTTCTGAACCGGTCCGCGGACGGCAACGGGCTTGAAACCTATACCTATCAACTGCGTCAAGGCTCAATGACGCGTGAGGCCGTGGCCTTCGGAATCGCCACGTCGGCGGAGTTCAACACCGGACACGCCGCGATGCGCGAAACATCCGCGGTCGCGGGGCCTGGGTGAAATCGAACCAACAAGCGCTAATTGAGTCTCGGATCGGGAATGCTGATGACGAGGCCGATGGAAGCATCAGCGACGGTGATCAGAAGAAAATCCTCCGAAAGGATTAGGCTCGGACCACCCGAAAGGTGCACTGGCGGCAAAGGCTTCGTCCAACAGGGCATCCTGATCGCCTATTGGCGTTCTCCCTCACTGTTTTCAGCCCAAGTAGCCTTCTGGCGATCACTATCGGCTTGAGAGGTGCGCGATGAAAGTCATGGTAACCGGCCATCAAGGCTATATCGGCTCGGTGATGGTGCCGATGCTGTTGCGTGCAGGGCACTCAGTGACGGGCTATGACAGCGATCTCTACCGGCGCTGCACCTTTACAGCAGGGGGCCAGCGGGCTTCAATTGCTTCAATCCAAAAAGACGTCAGGGACGTAGATGCGCGCGACCTCGAAGGGGTCGATGCCGTCATCCACCTGGCGGCTCTTTCCAATGATCCGCTGTCCGACCTTGATCCGGACATCACTTACGAAATCAACCACAAGGGCAGCGTCCGCTTCGCGAAGGCGGCCAAGGACGCCGGCGTGTCGCGCTTCCTGTTCGCCTCATCATGCAGCAATTACGGACAGGCCGGCGACGGGATGGTGGACGAAACGGGCGAACTGAAGCCGGTCACGCCCTACGGCTGGTCCAAGGTGCTTTCGGAACGGGACATTTCTGAACTGGCCGACAGCAGCTTCTCTCCCACCTATTTCCGTCCCGCCACGGCCTATGGCCTCTCTCCCCGGCTCCGCTTCGACATCGTGCTGAACAATCTCGTGGCCTGGGCGGTCACCAAGGGCGTCATCCTGCTGAAATCCGATGGAACGCCGTGGCGGCCGATCGTCCATATCGAGGACATTTCCAGGGCGTTCATTGCCGGGCTGGAAGCGCCCCGCGAGACCATTCACAACGAGGCCTTCAATGTGGGGCAGACGGACCACAACTACAGGATCCGCGGCATCGCCGAGATTGTCGCCGAGGTCGTGCCGGGCTGCCGGCTTGAGTTCGCGTCCGATGCCGGACCCGACAAGCGCTCCTATCGCGTTAACTTCGACAAGATCGCGCTTGCCCTTCCTGCCTTCAAGCCGCAATGGGATGCGCGCAAAGGGGCCGAGCAGCTCTATCATGCCTACCGAAAGTCGAATGTCACTCTCGACGAATTCGAGGGGCCGCGCTTCCAGCGTATCGGCCACATCCGGTATCTTTTGGCCAACGGACTTCTGGACGGTCGGATGCGGGTCGCCGAAGCCTCGAAAAGACTGGAGGTAGCGGCGGGATAAGCGGTGTGGAACAGGTGAATCCCGGCGGACTCGGCTCGCCGCCAGCGTCCGTCAGCCTCGGCCATGAAATCTATGCCTTGGCCGAACGTCTGTTTCCGATCTGCAGGAGCATCACCGGAGATGGTGTGCGACAAACGCTGGACGTCTTGTCGGGGCACATCGATTTGGAACGGCATGAAGTGCCGACCGGGACGCAGGTTTTCGATTGGACCATTCCCAAGGAATGGAACATCCGCTCGGCAAGCATCACAGGCCCGGACGGACAAACGGTCGTGGATTTCGCTGACTCCAACCTGCACATCGTCAACTACAGCGTACCCTTCAAGGGGATACTGCCGCTCGAAGAATTGAGGCCGCATATCCATACGCTGCCGGAACAACCGAAGGTGATTCCCTACCGCACTTCCTATTACACCCCGACATGGGGCTTCTGCGCAGCCCATGACCGTGTGGCCAACATGCCCGACGGTCTCTATCGGGTGGAGATCGATGCCGAATTCAAAGACGGCAGCCTCGCCTACGGAGAATACCTGCACCGCGGGCAAACAGAACGGGAATTCCTGCTTTCGGCGCACATTTGCCATCCCTCACTCGCCAACGACAACTGTTCGGGCCTGGCCCTGCTGGCAGCGCTCGCAAGAAGCCTGAAGGCAAGGGAAACACGATACAGCTATCGCTTCCTGTTCGCCCCGGGCACCATCGGCGCGCTCGCGTGGCTGTCGCGCAACGAGGACCGGACATGTCTCATCGACCATGGTCTGGTGCTGTCATGCGTTGGTGACGCAGGAAGCCCGGCATACAAGCGCAGCCGCCGCGGTGACGCGCTCGTCGATCGCGCCATGGCACACGTGCTCGGGCGTCTAGCTGGGGCAAAGATGCTGGATTTCTCCCCTTACGGTTATGACGAGAGGCAATATTGCTCGCCGGGCTTCGATCTTCCGGTCGGCATGTTCCAGCGGAGCGTCCACGGCACATTCCCCGAATACCACACGTCGGCCGACAATCTTGACTTCATCAGGCCGGAGCATCTCGAGGATTCCTTCCGCATCCTGACGGAC
The DNA here is from genome assembly GCF_001618845.1 of Mesorhizobium ciceri biovar biserrulae. Classification (NCBI taxonomy): domain Bacteria; kingdom Pseudomonadati; phylum Pseudomonadota; class Alphaproteobacteria; order Hyphomicrobiales; family Phyllobacteriaceae; genus Mesorhizobium; species Mesorhizobium ciceri. The sequence goes on along the minus strand of NZ_CP015065.1, from coordinate 519,251 downwards.
GTAATCGACATCATCGAAGAGGACTGGACGCCGTTGAACCTCTTGCCTAAAGGCGAACCGCAACTCGGCAAGCGCGGCCTCTATGCAGCCGTGGGAGGGCAGAAGTCGTCGGGCGCAACGTCGATGTCGCTGCTTTGGGTGCTAAACCTTGCCGACGGGCAGCATTCGCTTCTGAGCATGGCGGAGCGTTCGAACCTGCCGTTCAAGGAACTCGCCGCCGCCGCCAGACTGTTATCGGAACATGGTCTTTTGGCAGCAGCCTCATGAGGCCGACGCGCCGGTTCGCCGTCTGACAAGGGGCCAGGACTTGTCCCTTTCCGACATTGCTGTCGGCATCAATGGCCAGCGGATCGAAAAGGCCGGGTCATTGTAGAGGACGCCCGTCGACGCGTGGGGCGCATAGAACTGCGATATGAGATAAGAGACCTCGGTGCCGTCCGTAAGGGTCTGCAGGCCGTGCGCGAATCCGGCGGGGATATAGACCTGCTTCATGTTCTCGGATGTCAGCTCGAAGCCAAGCCACTTGTAGCGTGTCGGTGAATTCAGGCGCAGGTCCACGACGACATCAAAAATAGCGCCGCGGACACAGGAGACCAGCTTGACCTCGGCGTAAGGCTCCTCTTGGTAGTGTAGCCCCCTGAGAGTTCCCTTTTGGACCGAACAGGACCGGCTGTGCTGGACAAATCGGGTCGCCAGACCGCAATCCGCCATCTCCTTTTCGCAGAAAAGACGGGTGAAAAAACCACGGTCGTCAACCATCAGTGTAGGCTCGATCAGCCAGACACCTTGAAGCTCCGTTTCGGTAAACAGCATGCACTTGGATCCCCCGTGCCGAGCAAGACCGGCGCGGCAATTGTCAGCGTCGCCAGCCGACGCTGGAAGGGCTACCTAAGCCTTAGGTGGCCTCTTCGATAGGGGTATATCCGGATGACGGCTTTACCCGTTCGGCGGGCCTCGCGCCGGCATTGCCGCCGCCCGCTCGCTATTAGGATTAAGGCACCCGACGGATTGGCAAATCGAACCAGGGGGGGCTGTATCCTAACCTGTGGCCATCTGCCTGCGGAGGCGCGGCAGGCATCGGTTCTGCGTAGCGCGCCGCGTCTCCGTTTTCAAACCAGCAGACAGGAGCAGGGGGAATGAACATTCAGGCAGTCGAAATCGTCCGCGATCATAGTGCGGCAAGCCGGAATGTCGGCTGCAGGCTCTGCGGGTCGCGCCTGCGCCACACCCTGGTCGATCTTGGCATGTCGCCGCCGTGCGAGAGGTTCCTGCAGCCCGACCAGCTCGACCAGATGGAACCTTACTACCCGCTCAACGTGCTTGTCTGCGACACGTGCTATCTGGTGCAGCTCAAGGAGTATATGAGCCCAGAGACCATCTTCAGCGAATACGCCTACTTCTCTTCGTTCTCGACCAGCTGGGTGGCTCATTCGAAACTTTATTGCGAGACGATCACGGGACGCCTTGGGCTTGGCCCTGACAGCCTTGCGGTGGAACTCGCAAGTAATGACGGTTACTTGCTGCAGCATTTTCTGCCACTCGGCGTTCCTGTGTTGGGCGTCGAGCCGGCAGCCAATGTCGCGCGCGCCGCGATCGAGAAGGGGGTGGCCACCTGGGTCGACTTCTTCGGCGTCCGGCTGGCAAATCAAATGGTGGGCGAAGGACTTCGCGCGGACCTCATCATTGGCAACAACGTCCTGGCGCAGGTGCCAGACCTCAACGACTTCGTCGCCGGGGTGGCGATCCTGCTCAAACCGGAGGGCATGGTCACTCTCGAATTCCCACACATCGAGCGGCTGATGGCGGAGAACCAGTTCGACACCATCTACCACGAGCATTTTTCGTATTTCTCACTGTTGACGGTCGACCTGATGGCGGCCCGTCACGGGCTGCGGCTGATCGATGTCGAGGAACTTCCCACCCACGGTGGGTCGCTGCGGGTCTATCTCTGCCACGAAGGCAGTGCCTGGCCGAGGAAGGACAGCATCGCCCAATTGCTCGAGCGCGAAACCAGGCATGGGCTTGGAGAGATGTCGACCTACGCCTCTTTCGGCTACAAGGCGCAGCGCGCGAAGCGTGATCTCTTGGCATTCCTGATTTCGGCCAAGGAAGAGGGCAAGACGATTTGCGGTTACGGCGCGCCTGGCAAGGGAAACACGCTGCTGAACTACTGCGCCATCGGCACCGACTTCCTGGATTTCACAGTGGACCGCAACCCGTACAAGCACGGGCGTTATACACCTGGAATGCACATCCCGATCAAGCCCGTCGACGAAATCGACGAGGCTAAGCCAGACTACATCCTCATCCTTCCGTGGAATCTGAAGGACGAGATCATTCAGCAGATGCGCCATGTCGCCGCTTGGAACGCGAAATTCGTAGTGCCGATTCCTTTCGTGACCGTAATCGATCCGTCGGAGTACGAGAAATGAAAGTCATTCTTTTCTGTGGCGGTCGCGGGACCCGCATTCGCGACTATTCCGAAAGCATCCCAAAGCCGATGATACCGCTCGGCCACCAGCCGATCCTGCGCCATGTCATGCAATGGTACAGTGACTATGGGCATGACGAGTTCGTGTTGTGTCTGGGCTACAAGGCCAACGTGATCAAAGACTTTTTCTTGAACACCCGGCCGCAAACGTTTTCCGATTGCGTGGTTACGCGAGGAGGCCAGGACGTCAAGCTCCTCGGCGACACAATCAAGGACTGGAGCATCACTCTGCTCGATACCGGTATTTGGCGCAGCATTGGAGAGCGCCTGTGGGCTGCGCAGGATCACGTCAGGAACGAGAAGATGTTCCTGGCCAACTATTCCGACGGCCTGACCGATGTCGACTTGGACGACATGATCAGAAAATTCGAGGCCAGCGGCAAGATCGGCTGCTTTCTGGCAGTGCACGCGCCGCTGACTTACCATTTGGCCGACATCGCGGAAGATGGCCGCGTGCGCGAGTTTCGTGCGGCCGAGACATCGGAGATCTGGATCAATGGCGGCTACTTTATATTCCGTCCGGAAATTTTCAACTACATGCGCGACGGCGAGGAACTCGTTGTCGAGCCGTTCAAGCGTCTGATCGATGACAACATGCTGATGGCGTACAAGCACGAGGGTTTCTGGCGTTCAATGGACACGCTGCGCGATTGGCAATCACTCGAAGACATGGTCGAAAAGGGCGACATGCCCTGGAGTATGATAGCCACCGCCGAGAAGAATAGGCGTAGTATGGGGTTGGCCGCATCATGAAGGGGCTTGGTCTCGCGCGTGGCGGCGAGGAACTCTCGATTCTGTGCGTCGGGGCCCATTCCGACGACATTGAGATCGGCGCGGGAGGCACAATCCTCAGTCTGATCGCGTCGGAGGTCAAACTTCACGTCTACTGGTGCGTCTTAAGCGCCGGCGGCCAGCGGTCGGCCGAAGCCAGGGCTTCGGCCGAAGCCTTCCTCGAAGGATCCCATTCGTCCACGATCGACGTTGCGGATTTTGAAGACGGCTATTTCCCAGTTCACAGCCGATCGATAAAGCACTGGCTGATGGACGTAAGATCAAGGGTTCATCCCGACGTGATATTAACCCATGCCAGGTTCGACGCCCATCAGGACCATAGGGAGGTCAACCAACTGACCTGGAACGTTTTCCGCGATCACCTTGTGCTCGAATACGAGATTCCGAAATGGGACGGCGATCTTTGCCAACCCAATGCGTATGTGCCGATTGCAGCCCACGTGCTGGAACGCAAGATCCAACTCCTTCACGAGCACTTCGGGACACAGCGCTCAAAGGACTGGTTCGATCGGGAGACATTCGCCGGGCTTGCGCGGTTGCGTGGAATGGAATGCCGGGCACCCGAGCACTTTGCGGAGGCCTTCACGCTTAGGAAGGTCAAAATATTGTAGCGATAGCCCTCCGGGGTCGCTGTCGCAAGGATTGGTCCCCCAGGACGGCACGACCAGTTCCACGAGAGAGCAGCAACCTCGTCCTCGCCATTGACGAAGTGTCACTTCCGGCTGGTTGCTGGACAGTGAGGCAGGAGTGCTTTGGACGCCTCGCAATGGTTAGTCTTTAGGAACAGGACATATGGGAGCTGGCTATATGCGGGGCGTCCACCACGGGTGTCCAGCGGGACGGAGGTCCCTCAATTGTGCAGCAATCATCCCCCAGATCAGACGCTACGCGAGAGCAAAACGGCCCGCACGATTTAACCAAAGTTAGCGTCTCATTTGCTTCGTCACTCCACAGCCAGAGATCCTTCGGCGAAGAGATCGTTGACCTTGTAAGCGACTTCCGTCCGGTTGGTCGCCTTAAGCTTTTTCATGATGTTGCGGATGTGCACCTTCACGGTGCTTTCTCTCAGGTTCAGCTCATAGGCGATGATCTTGTTCGCCTTGCCGCGTCGGAGCGCCTGGGCGACCTCAGCCTGTCTGAGCGTGAACATGCCTGTCAAAGGTGTTTCAAGGCTGCCTGAATCTATCAGGTGCCGCATGGACAGGACACTACTTGCAGGAACGAAAATGCCTCCTGCCACCGCAAGATTGATCGCCTCGACACAGACGTCGATCCCGACAGAGGTCGGAATGTAGCCACGTGCGCCACATTCGAGAGCCGCCAGTATCTGTGCAAGGTCTTCTGTGTCGGCCAAGATCACCACAGGCACCGACCTGAACTCGGACGAAATGCGCCTGATCTGATCCGCTATGCCATGGTCGGTGACTTTCCGGCCGCCCAGGTTGAAAAGAATGGCTGCAAGGATCATCCCCTCTTTCACGCGCCATTCGTCTATCGAACCCTTGGCCTCGACGGCCATGCCGAGTTCGTGGTCTTCCAAGGCCGATGCCAGACATTCGCGATCTAGCGCCCTTCCGTCCAAGATGAGGAGGCATTCTCTGCCTACTTGTTCATGGACCGTTGCTTTTCCGCCGGACGGAATTCCTGCCGGCTCTACCGAAGTGTATTTATGCAGTTCTACTGTGGAACTCATACTCTAACCCACCCTTTTCCCAACAAAATTCGCCCTGAGGCGGCAATTAGCCCCTCACTCGCCAGTTTCTTCAGAAAGTATAGTAATGCCCACCCGTTCTGAGAGCCTGGCTGGAATTGTCCAACCTGGTGCACCCGCTGTTCCTCATTCCCAGCCAGAACAGCGTGAGTAGCTTATGGGCTATTCACAAGCGGGCGCTAACATAAGTTAATTTTCGGTAAATTTTTGAGCCACGAAATCCCGACGCCTACCGGGAAACGCGAAGCCAGGGCGGCCGCGCCGCGCTTGTGCCGACACAGATACGCGTTGCGAAGGCTCGGGCTGAGGTGGCCACCTGAGGACCATCCTCCGTCAGCAAACACATATCCAGAACGGATCCGGCATTCTGGATCTCGGCTTCCAGCGCGTCGATCAGTCTTTCGACAGCTTTGCTGGCAATATGGCTGTCAGGGTACTTGGCTTTCACAGTGGCGCACTCGTAGATTTCCTTGAATTGCCTGACCCTGCTTGGGTCCGAACATGCGATATACATCGTGGGTGTCATATCGCCTCTCCTCCTTATGGTGGATTCTAGACAACCCGCCCGTTGCCAGCCTTCGGTCCGTCACGCGCATTTCTTAGTGCCGACATAGATGCGGCCATTCAGCCCAGGATCGCATTTTGCGCCGGCCACTGCCTTCACCATCAAGGGCAAGGGCGATGGAGACGAGCGCGTCCGCTACCTCCCTTCGCGGGTGAAGGCTACCCCCTTTGACTCTCTTGCGGGGGATACTCACCTGCCGAAAGATTGGCCATCGGACAGCTTGCTGTATCCGCTCACCGGGAACTCGATCGGCATGCAGGTGTCTTTGCCGGGACTGCTAGTATGCGCGGCTATTTTGCTTGTTGCGTACTATTCAAGGGGAATGCTGATCATTGGCTTGATCGCTTCCCAGGCTTTCGGTGCGACGGCCGTGATGACCCTGAGCTTTCTGGGTGGCTCATCCCCCTTGATCTACACCTTATTCGCGGGCCTGCTCGTCACGGCCGTCGCCGCGAGACGGCGTATCTGGTTTGATCTTGGATTCGTGTTCGGAAGCATCGGGTCGATCTGGGTCCTTACAAGCCTTATGCTTTACGCAATCATCGGATCATGGCTGTTTCCGAGGTTCTTTGCGGGACAGACGACCGTATTCGTGCAGTCCAAGAACCGTGGAACAGTCGTAGAAGATTCGTTGGCGCCCGTTTCAGCCAACATTTCGCAGACGGGCTACTTTATTCTTGGTGGCCTCGCCGCGATAGCACTTTGCGCCCTGCTGCTGCACTCCAACCGGATCGATCAAATCAGGCGCGGCTTCTTTTTGTGGTGCGGCCTGCACGCGGGAATGGGGCTGATCGATTTCATTGGCAAGACCGCGGGGGCGGGAGACTTTCTGGCCCCGATCAGAACCGCCAACTACGCGATTATATCGAACGCGGTCGAGGCAGGCTTTGTGCGGATCACCGGGCCTTTTTCGGAGGCCTCTTCGTTCGCCAGCGTTTCTCTCGCCTGCCTGGCATTCTGCTACAGCTACTGGAGAAAGACCAAATCACCGCTTGCGAAATGGCTGGCCGGAATCCTGCTCTTCTTGTCCATTCTGTCGACTTCATCGACGGCTTACGTCGGGCTGACACTGCTATGCATCCCCGTTGCGTTGTCCATGCTACAGTCGGTCATCAGGGGAAAAGTTGCGCGCGAAGAGATACTGATAATAGCTCTCATGGTGGTGGGCGGGACCGCCGTACTGGGCATTAGTCTTTACAAAGCCGAGGCGTTGGACCCGTTCGTCAGACTGATCAACAGCACCATCATTAACAAAGCGGATTCCGGGTCAGGCCATGAGCGCACTTATTGGAATGTAAAGAGCCTGCAGTCGTTTCTCGATACGAGCGGACTGGGCGTTGGTTTCGGCAGTTCAAGGGCATCGAGTTGGCCGATCGCTGTCCTGTCGCAGTTGGGTCTGTTTGGATCGCTGATGATAGTGGCCCTGCTCTATGTCGTGACCAGAGGCCTGGGCGCGGTTCGGGAACGGGTGGATGCAGAGACAGATGCAATCGTGACGAGCGTCAGGAATGCTGCCCTTGCAAGCATAATTGCAATGTCGGTGTCGGGTGGCAGCGCTGATCCAGGCATCCTCTTCTTCATCGCACTTGCAGTTGTTTGCGCCACGAGAGCCCGTGCTCGGCGCGGCGTAGCCGCCTTGGAACGAAGCGTTCCGGCGCCGGGCCACGCCACCGTCAACGTCCTGTAATCCAGTTCCGCCGAATTGGCTTCGCGGTGGCAAAGGTTCCTGGCGATGTGCCAGGCCCCCGTCCTGTGCAATATCGGCAGCGAAGTCGAATAAGGGACGGTCGTCGCGATCGAGCGTGCGACAGTACCGCGGCGGTCGCTTGCGAACGAGTAGAAGGGCTGCCGGCAATGTGCATTCGAAGCTTGCGTGGCTGTATCGAGGAGGTGCAGCAGCATCGTGCGGCCTTCTCCGCTTACGTGGTCTCGGGGTATAAAAGTGATCAGAAGCCGCTGCCGTAAGTCAAGTGCGGCCAGGACAGCTGCACAAAGCTTGCTGCATCCCGACGGAGCCAACTAGGTCCAGGGCTATCGGGAATTTGTCAAAAGACTTTTATGCTGCAATCGATATTTGCTTCCATAACGGGCCGACGACTTTCGTCAGAAACAGTCACCGAAAGGTTGCTTTGTAACCCGCCCTGAACTTCGTCCTGTGCCATGGCGACCAGCATTTTAACCGCGTCTACCCGGGCCTCGAGCGCACCAACGTAGTGGGTGCCCTCTGTATCGGGAGAATGGGATTTGCCGTCCCGGATATCGAAAAAAAACAGCGGCATTTTTGCGCCCGTGCTTAAAGCTGTGCGTTCGTCAGAGCAGAAGACTTGCTTCTTGCTCACGGCTGCTTAAGGCATTCCCCTGGGGGATTCTAGCAACCGCAGATGGTCAATGGGACGCGGCTGTGGAGAACTCGAATGGCGGCGATCACAAAATATTACAAGGTTTATTAACGCCAGGAAACGCTCCTTATGGGTGGTCCTGGAGGTCGCAATCCAGCCTACGTTGGAACGCGGCACGGTCGTCGATCAGATCGCGGCATCACGACATTCAGCGGTATTCGGATCTTTGCGGGCATCAGGGCTTGCAGGGCACCGCGGAAATAGCCCGACAACGATGCTCGCCGGCTTTCCATGTCGTGAAAGGGATCAACCAAACTGATAGATAGGCCGGAAGAACGGTTCCGGTAAGCTACCGCCTCGACAACCGCATTTGTGTCGTTCGGAGTGTCCTGTCTTGTCGCTGAATTTCGTTGACGAAGCCCGGCCCAACACGTTCGAGTTTGAAACCTCGGCGCTGATAAAGGCGTCCGGGTTTAGGGAATATGATGCGCGCTGGTGGTTTGGCCAGGTCGCGCCCGAACTTAACCTGATCGGCGTCCAGGCGCTCGGAATGGGGCTTGGCACGCTGATCCGCCGTGTCGGTGCCGGTCCCGATATCGTCACCGGGCATGATTTCCGCTCCTATTCGCTTGGCATCAAGCTGGCGCTGGTGTCCGGTTTGATGGCTGCAGGCGCTCGGGTGAGGGACATCGGACTGGCGTTGTCGCCGATGGCCTATTTCGCCCAGTTCGCACTGGACGTGCCTTCGGTCGCTATGGTCACCGCCTCTCATAACGAGAATGGCTGGACCGGGGTCAAGATGGGCGCGGCGCGGCCGCTGACTTTCGGGCCGGAAGAGATGAGCGCGCTGAAGCAGATTGTAATGGCCGGCGATTTCGACCTTGTCGGCGGCGGGTCTTATGATTTCGTTCCCAATTTTCGCGAAACGTATCTCGACGATCTGACCCGGGGCAAGCGCATCTCGAAAAAGCTCAAGGTCGTGGCCGCTTGCGGCAATGGCACCGCCGGCGCCTTTGCGCCTGAAGCGCTGGAACGGATCGGCTGTGAAGTGATCCCGCTCGATGTCGAACTCGACCACACCTTTCCGCGCTACAATCCCAATCCCGAGGATATGCAGATGCTGCATGCCATCAGGGACAAGGTGCTTGAGACTGGAGCCGATGTCGGCCTTGGCTTCGACGGTGACGGCGACCGCTGCGGCGTCGTCGACAATGAGGGCAATGAGATTTTTGCCGACAAGGTCGGTGTGATGCTGGCGCGCGATATCTCCAGCCAGCATCCGGGCTCGACCTTCGTCGTCGACGTCAAGTCGACCGGCCTGTTCAACACGGACAGCGTGCTGCGCGCCAACAGCGCCATCACCGACTACTGGAAGACCGGCCACTCCTACATCAAGCGCCGCGTCGCCGAGCTTGGCGCCGTCGCCGGTTTCGAAAAGTCGGGCCATTTCTTCTTCAATCCGCCGATCGGGCGCGGATATGACGATGGGCTGGTCACCGCCATCGCCATCTGCCAGATGCTGGATCGCAGCTCCGGCAGCTCGATGGCCGATCTCTACCGCGCGCTGCCGCTGACCTTTGGCACGCCGACCATGTCGCCGCACTGCGCGGACGATGTGAAGTATGGCGTCGTCGCGCGGGTGGTTGCCGACTTTCAGGCCATGAAGCGGGATGGAACGGTTTTTGCGGGCCAGAAGATCGCCGACCTCATCACCGTCAACGGCGTGCGCGTTGTCGCCGAAGACGGCACCTGGGGACTGGTGCGCGCCTCTTCGAACAAGCCGGAACTGGTCGTGGTCGTCGAAAGCCCGGTGTCGTCGCAGCGTCGACGGGAGATGTTCGAGGCTGTCGACACCGTGCTGCGCCGCAGCCCCGAGGTGGGCGCCTACAACCAGACATTCTGAGTATCCTTAGGCCGCCGGCTGACAGCCGCACGTCTGCCTGATCGATCACACCCCAACGCGCGCGCTGTTGGAGCTCGCGGCGTCAAAAGTACCGTTGTGGGTCACCTGCGCTTCGCCCAGTAATTGCAGGACCCATCCCGGCGTCCGAGTGAACCTTGGTGGCCGCTGGGATACGCATCATGATCGGAGACGCGCCGCTCGGCTGCAACAGGTGCAAACTTCCCCTGTCGGTGATGAGACCCAAGGATCAGTCGCTTGACCTGTCCTGGTTGTGGCGCGCTCTTCTCGTCAACAGGCGGATGCCATCTTCATCCATGATGAGCTGAGTGCGATACCCGTCGAATTTGATCTCGTGAATCCAGTCGCCCCGCTCGGGCGGGTGTCGACAAGCTCCGGCTCAATAGGTGGGATGAACTTCAAACGCATGAACTGCCTCGCAAGACTGCGATTCAATATAGCGTGCGCTAAAAAATGGTTCCGGACCATTTTAGACGAATTGAATGTTTGATAGCCATGGCGAATCCGACCTTGGACCACCAATCCCCGGCAAGCTGCACGGTGGCCAGCCAGCCCACGAGACGACAATTTCCATACCTGCCCGATTTGCGGTCAGCAGGTCGACATGCGCGACCTGCGCCGTCATTTGGCACGAACGGCCGAGGCACAGACCGCTGCTGCTGTTGGTTGATCAGGCGAGAATGCCGCTCGAACGGGGCGGCGTTTCGTTGCCCCGGACCCCTCCGACTGCCTCTTCTCAAAAGCTGTTCCATTGCGCGGAGCAAAGTCACGATTCAGAAGGGAGTCTCGCGTGGCATCGGTCGTGCGGCAACGCGAAATCCATCGACCTTCATTCAAATGTTCTGTTGACAAAAAACACGACCCGCCAGCACTAAACCAGGACGGGCCGTCTTGTTGATGCGATCACTCTTGGCCCAGAGGTCCTTCCGCGAAGAGATCGTTCACCTTGTAGGCGACCTCCGTGCGGTTGGTCGCCTTCAATTTCTTCATGATGTTTCGGATGTGAACCTTCACAGTGCTTTCGCGAAGGTTCAGTTCGTGGGCGATGATCTTGTTCGCCTTGCCGCGTCGCAGTGCCTGGGCGACCTCTGCCTGCCTGAGCGTGAACATGCCCGTCAAGGGCCGGGCGTCGCAGTTGCCTGATTTTATCAGGTGCCGCATGGAAAGGACACTACTGGCCGGAACGAAGATGCCTCCGGCTGCAGCCAAGTTGATCGCCTCGACACACACATCGATCCCGACCGAAGTCGGAATGTAGCCGCGTGCGCCGCATTCGAGAGCCGTCAGCACCTGTGCAAGATCTTCGGTGTCGGCCAGGATGACCACCGGAACGGTCTTGAACTCGGACGAAATATGCCTGATTTCTTCTGCAATGCCGTGATCGGTGACCTTCCGGCCCCCGAGGTTGAAGAGTATGGTTGAAAGGGGAGAAGCCGAACCCTTCCTTATGCGCCATTCCTCGATCGAACCCATGGCGACGACCACCATGCCCAATTCATGATCCTCAAGCGCCGAAGCGAGACACTCGCGGTCCAAGGCCCTCCCGTCCAGCATGAGAAGGTATTGCTTACCTGCTTCTTGGTGGAGATTTTCTGTGCCGCTGGACGGAACTCTTGATCGATTTGACGAACCGTAACTGTGCAGTCCTGCTGTAGAAACCATACCGATACTCACCCTTCCCCAACGAAGGTACCTGTGGCGCCCGATAAGTGCCCTTTCTTAGAATTGGAAGTTTTGGTACCCGACCCCTTTTCCACGCTCAAGGCTGATTGCGAACCTCAAGCAACGTGGCTGCTGACATCTAAAGCAGCCTCGGGAGTGTAGGAGCTATTTATTAGCATTCTCTAACATAAGTTAATTTTTTCGGTAAATTTTTACGTTGAGAAGACGGGACTCCAAACCGGTTTGACCCGCGCGAGCGGCCCGAACTAAGGCGCATGCCCGTGCCGCACCAGGCTATAGATATCCTCGGTTACCGCGCACTGTGTTGGTTGCACGCGCTCTTGCGATTAATTCGGCGGGTCTCATACGATAGGCGGTGGTTGGGTTTGCTCGCACCTCCTGACAACGCTGCATCATACCTCCAAAAGCTTCGTTGACGATGTATACACCACGCTGAACACTGGATTGCCGGCGTCTGCTCGAGCTTACGCTGCCTGTCTGCGAACAAATGCGGAGACAGGATAGGGGAGCCACCGCCGCCCAACACCCCATGGCTCCCCTATCGCTCCGCATGGCGACCCACTTCCGAAATTTGATTTTGAACGGCAAGCACGATCCGCCTGCAGGGCATGGCTGACGTCGGCAGATGAAGCGGTTCATCGTGAGCCTTCGCCAGACAACGTCCGGGTCTCAGGCGGTCCCCAGGGGGTTTGCTTCGCATAGCTGCTGAAAATCCAGAACCGTCCCGTCAGTCTGGATCTCGGCTTCGAATGCCTCGATCAGCCGTTTGGCGGCTTTGCTGGCAATGTGCGAATCGGGGTAAGTTGCCTCCACAACGCGCGCGCGCTCGTAGACTTCCCTGAATTGCCTGACCTGCTTGGGACCGAATACGCGATGTACAACCTGAGTGGTCATACCGCTTCTCCTCCTGGTGGCGGAACTTGAATTAACCTGCCCGTTGTCAAGCGCGCGCATGATTTCATCATCGGCACAGGATTACAACTGAAAGCCCAACAAGCCTGCGCCGGTATTGTAAGATACCAATTTCCTTGGTCGAGGCGTTCTTTAGTAGCGTTCGCTCGATTGCGAGTTAGCCGTTTGCAGGAGGCAAGGTCGCATGGTGAAGATTGCCAGAACCGCTGACCAGCCTTCGTGACGCCTTGCTCGAAACAAAAAAGCCAGGAGGCTTTTGCCTACTCATCCCGATGCCGCCCAGGGACTACGCGAAGCTGGCGTCGTCATTGGCCATTCGGTGCTGATCGTGGTTGACATCGACCGGGAAGGAGATCTCAGCGGTTACGGCATCGCTCGCCCCCCTGTCGCAAGCAATCCTCATAATGATGGTGGTTGCTGGGCTACAGAGAGGGCCCGTATCCTTCAGAAAAGAGGGCCGAGCAACGATTTCGGGTCGGGGGCGCCGGTCACCCGTAGCACGAGGCCCATGGTTGCTACTCGATGCTCAGGCCTGCCACACGATTCATTTATGATCTTTCAAGGGGAACCAAGAGTGCTTGGGCAGAGCGATATCCAATCGGCTGGGGGCTCAACGAAGACCGGACGAAGCGACTGGCACTGTAGGTCGCGGATTTACGATTTTGGTAATCAATGGAGGCCATCAGAGGGAAGGGGAGGCGGTGTTGGTCATCGAACGACACTACATCGCACCGGGCAAGTCGATGTGTTGAAAGCTTCGGCCCGCCTGCGTCGGCGCCGAACAACGGAGGCTCGGTCGAAATGGGAAATAACCCATCCGCGCATCCCGTTGATACGCAATGCAATCATACCGTCAAAAGGGCTAACTTCGAAATGCGGTGGGGAGAACCCGCCACCTTAATCATAATGGAGGAGCCGACACTATCGACATGGCTGTGGTATTTTGTCTGCCGGGTCACGTAAAGGAGCGGTGAGTGGAACAGGTCACGACTTGCTGGGCCAGTCAGCTGGCGGAAGGACGCCTCAATGGTTTCGTGCCAATCCAACAACAGCGCTCAACGATGGCTGGACTTGAATCCGAGCGCGCCGAGAGGCATGCCAAGGCTTGTGGGTTGAGACGGCTTCGGTCCTACGCCCAGTGGCTCGTGCCAGATGATCTGGCCGTGTTCATTGAAGAGATCGATTGTTCCGCAGTCTTCGGGCGTGACGGCAAGTTGCTGGGGAAGAGGCATCCATGGTCTCGGACGGACTAAGGGCTAACGCCGCACGAGCGGCCGAATTTCTGGAGGTGCTGGGCAATGCGCGGCGGCTGCACATTTTGAGCTTGCTGCTCGACTATGAATTGCCGGATCGCAAAATTCGCGAACGGCTTAATATTAGCCGGACAGCCTCGTGGCACCACATAGCCAAGCTCCGGGAAGTTGGGCTCGTAAAAATCCGCCGGGACGGCCGGAATGTATATTTTTCCTCTGAAAATCGAGCGGTACGCGATCTGCTTTGCAAATGGAATGTTATGGTTGCTGTCCAGCAGTCTGGGCAAGCGGTTCCGCTCGGTGGCGGTGCCTTGGCGGTGACATGCCAGGATCTTGTGCACTCGGCCCCCGGTCTGGAAAACCGAGTTTGTCAAAGCGTCAGCGATTCCCGGAGGGACGAGTGATCATCCCCAGGAATCTCGATTAGACACCGTTGGATCGAGAAGATCACCCGCGCGATTGTTGCCACCCGCCGGTTTTCTCTGCGGCGTCAGCCCCCGGATCGCGAAACGGCTGACGCATACCCTGTGGATCGGCGAATGCCGCCGACTATGGTCGCGCTGACGACGCGCCCGATTGGACGTACTCCGACTTGCGCTATAAACACTCGGTATCCTGCTACTGCCTCAAGGCCGGCATAGAAATAAATCCTGCGGTCAGTCAGTTGCCAGCGGGTAGGTCAGGTGCGGTGCCACCCCTTAAAATATAGACAGGTTTCTTCGCGTGGAGCCCCATCCATGATCTTTGGGCCGTTGCACGTTGTAAAGTTCCTCAATAGAGACAAAGCCGATCAAATGGGAAACTCGAAATATGCAGAATGACGCTGAAGCACCGCAGGTCCAGTTGTTGCAGCTCACCGCCGACATAGTGGCGGCATATGTCCAGAAGAACGCCATTCCGGCGGCCGGTCTTCCCGAATTGATCGCCAGCGTCAATTCTGCCTTGTCGGGATTGGGTCGGCCGGTGGAAGCGACGCCGCCCGCGTTTGTTCCGGCAGTCAATCCAAAAAAGTCCGTGTTTCCCGATTACATCATCAGCCTGGAGGACGGACGCAAGTTCAAGTCTATGAAGCGCCACCTTGGGTTGCTGGGAATGACACCCGACGAGTACAGAGCCAGGTGGGGGCTCGCCAAGGACTATCCCATGGTTGCACCGAGCTACGCGGCCCAGCGGTCAGCCCTCGCGAAATCCAGCGGACTCGGCCGCAAGCCAACTGCAAAAACGCCGTTGAGGAAAACACCAGCGAATCGGAAAGCTAAGGCCTAACAACAAGTGTCTATCAAAGGCGGCGGGGCAAACTGGATCACTAGGCAAGCATCACAATATCGCTCGGCTCTAAAAATCGGCCTGGATAACAACATACCGTCCTCTGTTGAAAGTGACCGTGAGCCATCAGCAGCTCTGACGAATGCCTGGCAACCGATGGATGGTGAGACCACCGGACACTCATTGGGAGACCCCAGGGCGCAGCGTCCAATCTCATATGGTGCGGGGATGGCGGTAGGCTGCGGCGGCTGATCGGCCTCGCACCTGTTCAGAGACAGGAAACTGCTCCATCCTTTTACCAGTTGCTCCGTTACGGCCGCAGCAATCTAGTGCGTGGTGCCTCCGCGCTCGGCATGTAGACAAGTTCTTCACCTGGAGACGCATTCATGATCGGCGGGCGTGTTGCCGTCTCTCTTGGTACTTTCGATTTGTGCAAACAATCCATAATTACGATAAGACGTTTCACTATCTCCGTTTCGAGGTCCAATGTCTGAAGTGGACTGGCTGAGCCATCTCCTGCAAATCATCACCGTGACCGGCCAGCTCGAGGTCCGCTGCGCCTATGGTGCACCGTGGCGCGTTGCCTGGAACAAGGCTGCCGCGAACGAAATTCCCTACCACGTCATAGTCAAGGGCCGGGCCATTCTCGAGGATCCGAAGACGAGAGCGGCGCGGGAGCTGCTGAGCGGAGATATTGTGCTGCTGCCTCACGGCGCGGCGCATGTACTGCACGACGGTAGCGGGCAAACACCAATTCCTACCCAGCAACGCCGGGGGTCAGCCGGATGGATGCTGAGCGAGAATGATGGCGAGGGCGAGCAACTGGATCTGCTGTGTGGGCGATTTTTTATCGCGCCACCCCATGATCGACTGATCCGCAACTACCTGCCCGCCAACCTGGTGACACGCGCTGTGGACAGCCATGGAGAAGACGGCATGGGGTCCGCATCCAACCAACTTGCCGGTCTTGTCGGGCTGATGCGGATGGAGTCCTCCGGTGACAGGGCGGGAGGGCGCGCCATTCTCAACGCGCTTTCCTCGGCGCTTTTCACACTGGTACTGCGCGCGGCGAGCCAATCCGGGAAAGCCCCCGAAGGCTTGTTGGCCCTGGCTGGCCATCCGCGGCTGGCACCAGCAATTGCGGCAATGTTCGCCGATGCGGCACGGCCTTGGAAACTGCCCGATCTGGCCGATTTGTGCGGGATGTCGCGCGCTACGTTCATGCGCCAGTTTCAGGACAAGCTGGGTCGCTCCGCCCTCGATTTTTTGACTGATCTGCGCATGAGCCTGGCCGCCAACGAGTTGAAGAAGCCAGCCATCAGCGCCGAGGCCGTGGCCGAGACCGTCGGGTATCAATCCGTTTCGGCATTCCGGCATGTCTTCGCCGAAAGGATGGGGATGACGCCGGGGGAGTGGCGGCGACTGGCGCACAAGGGCGAGTAACGCACACGGTCTGGGATCGCGAAGGCGCAGTTTGATCCTTTCGCGCATCATACTGAGCTGAATCAGTCTCGAAATAATCACTCGTCCTCGTAAATTGGGCTCCGCAATCACTTGATAAGGGAGCCATCCAATGAACTGCATCGCCACCACCGGACCCGCAACCCGCGTAGCCGCCGAGATCTTCGGGGAGAGCGGGAAGAGCGAAAACGCTTTCGCCACGAACGCCGTCATCGAAACGATCCTGAGCCGCAGTGCCGCAAAGTACTACGACCCTGCTGCCACCTTGAGCGACGACCAGATCCGCGACCTGGTGCGTATCGGCACGTCCGCGCCAACCTCCTTCCACCTGCAGAACTGGCGTTTCATCGCCGTACGCTCGCCGGAAGCCAAGGCCCGGCTGCGTCCGATCGCCTGGAATCAGCCCGCGATCACCGACGCGGCCGTGACCTTCATCATCATCGGCCAGCTGGCCGATGCCAGCACCGTTCCAGCCCGCCTGGCACCCGTAGTGAAAGCCGGCATCATGCCGGCGCACCTGGTGCCGGAGTGGGAAATCCCCGCTCGCGGTCTGTATGATGATCAGCCGCAGCGCCAGCGCGACGAAGCAGTGCGCTCCGCGACCTTTGGCGCCGCGGCGATCATCTACATGGCCCGGTCGCTGGGCCTGGGTTCGACGCCGATGATTGGTTTCGACGCTGAAGCCGTGCACCGCGAGTTCGGCCTGGCCGAAGACGAAGTGCCGGTCATGCTGTTGACCGTCGGACCGGAGCGAGCTGGCAACTGGCCGCAGAAGCCGCGCATGCCGGTGGCCGATGTGCTGGACTTCGCATAACGAAAATCCTGGAATCGCGGGCGCGCGAGAGCTCCGAGGAACCCAGGCAGGGACCTCAAGGTCGTCGTGGAGGACGCGAAGCCGACGCGTGAAAGCTCGAAAGAGCTGCCACGCCCGCTAATTACCCCAACACAAATGTCTGAGGAGACAATTCCCATGAAAGCGATCGTAGTGACGGACCAGGCTGCAGGAGAGGCCGGGATGAAGCTGGTACAGCGGCCCGAGCCGCGGGCGGCAATAAACGATGTTGTTGTGGAGGTTCATGCGGCGGGATTCGTCAACACCGAACTGGAGTGGCCTTCGACCTGGGCCGATCGAGCCTTCCGTGACCGGACGCCATCGATCCTCGGCCATGAGCTCGCAGGTGTGGTCACTGCGCTCGGCTACGGCACCACGGGACTGTCAATCGGTCAGCGCGTATTCGGCCTCGCCGACTGGCATCGCGACGGGACCCTCGCTGAGTATGTCGCCATGGAGGCACGCAATCTCGCGCCGCTGCCCGGCGACGTTGACTTCACGGTGGGTGCGAGCCTGCCGATCTCCGGCCTGACCGCGTGGCAGGGGCTGTTCCAGCATGGCCGCCTTCAGGCGGGGCAAAGCGTGCTCGCGCACGGCGCGGCCGGTGCCGTCGGTTCGATGGTGACGCAGCTTGCAAGGGAGGCCGGGGCCTATGTCATCGGCAGCGGACGCGCCGCCGACCGCCAGAAGGCGCTCGACTTCGGCGCGAATGAGTTCGTCGATCTCGACAACGACAAACTGGAGGAGGTTGGCGGCGTCGACCTGGTGTTCGACGTCATCGGCGGCGATATCCAGAAGCGGTCCGCGGCCCTGATCCGGGCCGGAGGAACGCTTGTGACAGTCGTTGGACCGACGGATATTCGACCTGCAGATGGCCTGGCGATTGACTTCATCGTCGAGGCTGATCGCGGCCAGCTTTGGGAGATCGTTCAGCGGATCCGGGACGGACGACTGCGGACGAATATCGGCAAGGTCTCCAGCCTTGAAGATGCCGTCGCCACCTTCAATTCGACCGAGCGGCGTGCGGGAAAGACGATCATCCGCGTTCGGCCGTGAGGACTCGGGGGAGAGAGGGCAGTTCCTCTCCTTGAAAGCCTAAGGTCCGCGGCAAATGCCGCAGCGTCAGATGTGATTGCATCTTGGGAGTTCGAGTTCGCTAGCCTCTGCCTGCAGCAATCCCGGTAGCTGGCGAGATTTTGATCCAATACTGCGTTGTTTGTTGAATCTGAAGCCTGGAGGCAAAGACCCAGGCTTGGCGGCGAGAGACGATTAAACATTGATCGATAGCTTTAGACCTTGCTTTGCCGTCGCGTGGTATATGCGCGTAGGCTAATGTCCGTCGGGAGTAGAAACATGCTGAGAATTGTTGGGCGGTTCGCGCGTTCCCATGACGGTTCGATGGCCCCGTTGTTTGTTTTCATGCTGGCGCCCATCATCACCGCCATCGGGTTCTCGGTCGACTATACCAGGGCGGTCCAGACCCGGTCCAACGAGCAGCAGGCGCTGGATGCCGCGGTCCTATCGATCACCGGTATGGACACAACTTCAACGTTGGCGCAGCGCCAGACTATGCTGCAGAATACCTTCATCGCCAACCATGGCCTGGGTACCCCGACACTGAACAGCTTTGTGGTTTCCGCCAATGGCACCGCCACCGCGCAGGCCATGGCAAGTTACTCCATGCCCACCGTGTTCATGCAGATCGCCAGGATCAACACGGTGCCGGTCGCCGTTGGGTCGGCGGCGAGCAAGACGCCGGCCCTGGTGCAGACTACCTTCAAGGTTTCCAAGGTGTCGGGCTGGTGGAACAAGACGATGACGCTCTACGGCACGACATTTGGAGCGACGGTGGCCAAGCCGCTGATGTCGATCGAGTATACCTATAACGGCTTCGGTGATCCGAAAGGCTACGGCACAACGAATGTGTACACAATCACCAACAACGGCGGGGCCGACATCAAGACGCTTGTCCAGTCGCAAGTTTGCACCACCGCCAGCGTGAGCACCTTCACGGGTCTGACTGCAGACGCGATACTCCAGACCAGCGGCACCAAGAAATATTCAACCACTTGCCTCAACACCATGTACCCAGCCAACAGCGCCGGCGCGTCGATCGACGTCAGCCAGATGGCTGGCCTCTCCCTGCAGATGTACGTGCCATCGGGCAACCCGAAGTACCTAAAGTCGGATGATCCGACCACCTCCAACCGACTCTACAGCGGCGTGGACGCGAACAACCTGACCGAGACCCCGACTGGGCAGAAGGTCGACATCTTCACCATCGTGCCTTGTGGTGTAACCAGCTATCAAGCCTGGGAGGACGGCGGCACAACCGTGCCGACGCCGTCTTCAAATGCCGACTTCTTCTACAGCGTCACCGGCAAGTGCGACTTCAACAAGCGCCCCTCGATAACGGCCCTGACACAGTAGGAGGTGCATCTCTTGCCTTTGGAAAGCGGCACGTGCTGCGCGTGTGACAAGACTTGATACCGGGATCACGCTCATCGGGCAAAGTCTGCCGCGTCCGATCATCCTGGCCCGATAGCATATCAGCGGCTGGTGCATCCGGAAGGCGAGGTGGCGGCGGCGCGCGGCTCCGGAGTGGCGCAAGCGGTGTTCACTTTGGGTACCACGGCGACGGCAGCGATCGAGGATGGCGTGGCGGTGAGCCAGTCTCCAGTCTGGTTCCTGCTCTATCGGCAAAGCAATCGCGGTTTTAATGGCACGGCACTTGGCCAAGCGATCTGTGTAGCGGTCGACATGCCGAAGCCAGGCGATCGCCGTAGGCAGTTCCGGGCAGGATTCAAAATTCCCGACGCCTCGCAACGCCATACTCCAAGCACCGGAACACCGGCGTGCTCAAAGTTGGCACTGCGCAGCGTCGGCCATGCCGACCTGGGCGGATATTGCCTGGCTGCGTTCGCTGACAACCCTGCCGCTTATCCTGAAGAGCATCCTCGATCCTGAGGATGCTGAGCAGGCGATCGGAACGGGTGTCGATGCCATCGCGGTCTCGAACCACGGTGCGCGTAACCTCGACACCCTCCCGGCAACCATCGACTCCCTGCCCGCCATCGCGGACCGGTGGCCGGACGGATTCCCATCATCCTTGCTGGAAGCGTGAGCCGTCGCGCCGATGTTGAAGATGCTTGCCCTGGTGCAACCGCAGTCATGATTGGCCGCCCCTATGTCTACGCCCTGGCAACCGATGGTGCCGAGGGCGCAACCTGCTTCGCCGAGACTTGGAGATGGCAATGGCGCTGACAGGCCGGGCGCGCATCGGCGAGATCGACCGGCCGGTAATCTGGTGAAGCCCGAAACTATTTTTCAGCAAGTTCAGCATTGCACTTTTCGCTTCACCTCCGTCGCGCCCTTTGTCCGGCCGAGCGCCGACTACCTGGATGTCCGATTAGATTTACAGCTGGCGGTCTGCTGTCGGCCACAATCGTGCCTTCGCATTTTGACTACTGGCGTCGAACTTGCCGTGAGGATGACTCGGACGGAGGACAGGAGCGCGATGCAACTGACTGCCTTTACCGGCTTCGTAGCCGTTTACCGGCCGTTATAGCACAATCGATGCCGGACCGAAGTGCACGGACAATGGCACCGTCGTGTACAATGTCGCACAATGGTATAGAAAGGCGGTGGTTCGCGAGCCGAACGAAACTGCGAACCATGGTGTTGCCGGTCGCTACTTCTGGTGCTGAGTTGCGCCAACTTCCCGCCGCCAAGGCGGGTTTTTTGTTTCTGCCCTTCGTTACGATCAAGGCTCCGATCAGGCAGGCTTCGAGACGATGATGGCCAGCGATGCCAATCTGCCTTCGCTCAGGCTACGGATGTAGTTCTTGCGTCGCTGCACGAATTCGGTGCCGAGCACGATTTCATTGACCTGACGTTGCACAGGCGAAGGAATGATGCCGGAACTGGCCCTTTGCATCGCCAGTTCGACATGTTCGCCGGTCTCGTCGATGACTTCGTCAATATGGAAGCCCGCGTCGGCGAACAGGGTCTTCAGGGTATCCCGGTCAACAAGGTGGCTGGTTTCCGGCGCAACCGCCCAGGGCAAGGGATAATTCGGCTCGCCGGCAGCCAGCACGGCTTCGGTCCAGATCAGTTTGCCGCCCGGCTTCAGAACGCGAAAAGCCTGCCCGATGACGGCGGCCTTGTCGGCGATGTTCATCCCGACATAGAAGCAGATTGCCGCGTTGAATGTGTTGTCGGCGAAGGGCAGTTTCGCCGCGTCGGCTTCGTGGAAGCGAACCTTGTCGCCAAGGCCGCTGAGCATGGTCAGTCGGCCGGATGCCTCGACAAAGACTGGTGTGAGGTCGACACCGTCGACCTGGCAGCCATAGGTGGCGGCCAGGAAGCGCGCCGGGCCGCCAATGCCGCTGCCGACATCAAGGATCCGGTCGGTGGGCGAGGGGGCAAGACGACCTCCATGGTCTCGCGTGGCGATGAGCTCGCGGCCGTGAAGCTGGTCGAACGGATAGAGCTGCGCGGCATTGATTTTATCGGGCTTCGCATCGGAAATCGCGGCCAATATACGCTCGACGATGCCGTCGCTGCCGTAATGCGTGGTGACGTTGCTCATTGCTGTCCTCCTCGAACAGCCAGCTTCCCATCAATAGGTTGTCTCCGCAACGCGCGCTGATTCAGGAGTGTGATTCATGACCCGCTACGCCACCGTCATCACCGATGCTGACGGCCGGGAAATCGTCAGCGCCATCGGCGAATTCGCAGGCACTGCGCCGCACCCACACCTGGGGCGTGGCGAGCAGGTCGCATCCGGCGTAGAAATCGGCATGGTGCAGGATGGGGCCGGGCCGATAGCAAGTTGCGCGGCTACAATCTCGTCGAGCTCAAAATCGGTAACCTGGTTTTAGGGCTGGAACCCCAGACTAGCTTATAGCGCAAGGTCGGCACTCTGTCAGGCGGCGCCGGACTCCTGGCCGCGCTCAGAGCGGGCAAAGTCGCGGGCTGCGGCAGTGCCTGCGGGAAAGCCGCTGCGATCGCTGTAGTCGCGCGGCTTGGTCCCCCTGCGAGAGTGGCGCGCGGTGACGCCTTTCGCACCGATGATGTCGAGCAAAGCGATTCCGGCGACCACGGCAAGCGCAATGCCCACGTTGTCGCGCTTTGGATTGTCATGCCGATAAGCTGACAGCAACGTCGCGATGTCCAGGCCGTCGCCAGCCACCCGGCTCCAAAGCCCAGCCTGCTTGTCCACGGAAAGCGAGAGTATGCCGCTGCTTATCTCCCGCGCCCCATAGGCTCGGATGAGATCTTGCTTGCCGCTCATGCCGAGCGCACCGGCAATCCGCTCGGCACCAACCAGTTCGACGACGCCCAGCGCGATGCTGAACCAGCCGAGCTTGCGGGCAAGGCCATCGAAGGCACCGGCCACACTCGGCCCGGCCTGCAGCACTTTGGGATCGCCAGGCGATCGGGTGATGTTGGTGAGTTTAGCGACCACGTTCATGACGATTCCCTACGGTTTCAAAACTACCTTGATGCAGCTGTCCTGCTTGTCGCGGAACACCTTGTACATCTCGGGTCCCTGCTCGAGCCCGACGGTGTGGGTGATGACGAAGGAAGGGTCGATCTGGCCGTCCACGATGCGGCGCAGCAGATCCTCGGTCCAACGGGTGACATGGGTCTGCCCCATGCGGAAGGTGAGGCCCTTGTTCATCGCCTGTCCCATCGGAATCTTGTCGACCAGCCCGCTGTAGACGCCGGGGATCGAGATCACGCCGGCCGGCCGGCAGACATAGATCATCTCGCGCAACACATGCGGTCGATCATTTTCCATCAGCATCAACTGCTTTGCGCGATCGTAGACGGTGTCGGGCTGGGCCAGCGAGACATGGCTTTCCATGCCGACGCAATCGATGCACTTCTCCGGGCCATTTGCGCCGGTGAGTTCCTGCAGCCGTTCGACGACACTTTCCTCGGCGAAATTAATGGTGATGGCACCGCCGGCCGCCCCCATGGAAAGCCGTTCCGGCAGGCAATCGATCGCCACCACCTGTTTGGCGCCGAGCAGCAGGGCGCTGCGTATTGCCATCTGCCCGACTGGGCCGCAGCCCCACACCGCAACCGTATCCGTAGGCTCTATGTCGCACTGTGCCGCGGCCTGCCATCCGGTGGGAAAAATATCGCCGAGGAAGAGAACCTGCTCGTCGGTAAGGTTGTCAGGCACCTTTACGTGCGTGGCGTCGGCGAACGGCACCCGCAGGTATTCCGCCTGTCCCCCGGGATAGCCGCCCGTCAAATGGGTGTAGCCAAACAGACCAGCGGTGGTGTGCCCGAACACCTTGTCGCCGAGGTTCTTCTTGCGGTTCGTACGTTCGCAAACCGAAAAGTTCTGTCTCTTGCACTGGTCGCACTCACCGCAGATTATGGTGAACGGTACGACAATGCGGTCTCCCTTGTTCAGAGCGCCGTTGACGCCCCTGCCGACCTCCACGACCTCTCCCATCATCTCGTGGCCCATAATGTCGCCTGGCAGCATGGCTGGCACGTAGTTGTGGTAAAGGTGAAGGTCGGAGCCGCAGATGGCACAACTCGTCACCTTGATAATCGCGTCCCGTTCATCCTCAATTTCTGGATCGGAGACCTGATCGCAGCGTATGTCTTCCTTACCGTGCCAGACCAACGCACGCATAGCCCGCTCCTCTGTTGGCAAGGTCGATCGGGGACCCGCGCTTGGCAAGCGGGCCATGCTATTCATCGACCGTGCCCGCGGCCTGTCGAACCGCGATGGCCGACCTATGTTCCGAGAGCTTGAGAGAATATTTTGGGCCATTCCAAACGGCGCCTTCGCCTGACCGCGCCCCGCTTGCCGCTCCGTCTGAAGTCGGTTCCTTAGTCTTAATGCAGCTACGGCATGTCTTCGCTGTTTGTGCCATGCACGTTGGAGCCGTGCACGAGGGACTGGATTTCGTCTAGATCGATGTTGCCGTCACCATTCTCGTCGATGCTATTGAACATCCTGCCGACCGCGCTTTGAACCTCAGCCTCGGACAATGACCTGTCCCCATCCGTGTCCAACAGGCCAAACATAAGTCGCATGCCGGCACCGCGCATCATTTGGTGCCCCCGGTGTCGAGCCATTCTGTGTCCTCTGCCCCAGTCACCACGATTTCGCCAATGGTCGCCATGACGGCTAGCTTCATCGGGACGGTCAGCATGCCCGTTGCGGTCGCCCTGGTCGTTGCGGCTATCTTCGTCACGGAAAGCTTCTTCAGAACCGCGATCCTGGTGCATTCTCTCCCGGACAGCTTGCTCAACCATCTCATGGCATGCCTCCATCGAACCATCGGCCGTGTTTGTTTGGGTCAAACTGGGGCTCGGTCAGATTGTTCCCTCAAGGGGATGAGGTCACGGCGAAGTTACAGGCCATGTGCCCGTGGGCGCAGGGCGACCACAACCAGAATGGTGGAGATGGTGATGGCATTCATGTCGTCGTAGCCGTCTTCTGGAATGGCGGAACGTGCCAAGGTGTTGCAGCGCTGTGGTGAAGCTTGCTTCGCTGCCGCGGCCTGCAGGGCGAGAGATCGCGCATCTCGATCTGCATCCACACGACTGGAAGCCAGAACAGGCCGGTAATGAGGTAAAGCAGGATCGAAAAGCGCAATCCACCTCTCGGTCGGCGAATAGGCGGAATGCCAGGCGAGGGCATGAGCCACCACCGCGGTTGCAGTGAACACGAATTCAGCGATCACGGCGATGCGTGCGACCGCTACGATGGTCGCGGAATTTGCGGTCTGATGGGCGAGCAGCATGAAGAAGGCGATGCCGGCCGGACGGCGAGTTGTTCGCAGACCGCCTCGGACGGTTCAGTGCAAGGATCAATCCCCCTGCGCCGCTCATGGACGCAGCGCCAGCTCAGGGACCTGATCGGCGGGATCCGCGATGGTCATGGACCCGATTCCCGGCGGATTGTGGGCTGGATCGTTTGACAAGCGATCGGAATGTCAGGAAATCAGAGCGAGGCGGCGCGGCACAACCGGCGGCCAGCGCCTTGGCGAAGGTGACGCATGTCGACCTGCTGACCGCACGTCGGACAGATGTAGGAATATCCTTTTTGGGCTCGCCGCTGTAGAGCTTGCCGGGAATTGATCCACCAAGATCAGATAGCTCGTCATATCCATCGACTTGTCTCAAATGTTACCGAACTGTTCTGCGCATATTCCCGTCCGCTCGGTCAAAGTCTAACGATCAGGGAAGCACATTGGAAAGCACATGCGGTAACGGTTGATTCAACCATTGCTGGTATGTTGGTGTGGGTGGCGACTCCGACAGTTGGGCGGGCGCTTCAGTGCCGGAGCCGCCTGCGCAGTCCGGTTGGGGTTTGACCGCGCCGTCCTATAATGGGACAGCGCGGTCAACGATTCGTTAAAATGCTCCGGAGCTAATTAAACGTGTGCTAAATTGAATCGCAGTGTTGCGAGTCAGCTCATGCGTTTGAAGGTCATCAGGCTATCGCGCAGGAAGGACGAGGCGGTGTTAGCCGTCAGTCATTCTATCTCACGCGCTGACGACCTCTGGCGCCTTCCAAGTCATCACTTGTGACATCAGCCGTTGAATCGAAGCCGGTCCAACCGCCTGCTTCGTTTCGCTTCGCCGGAACCACCGATAGCTTCGCCCGTTGCTAAGCTGCCCCGTGACACACGGAATCATCGATCACTGCTTGATGTATGGCTAGCGACGGTGACTCACCAGAGACATGAACTCAGAAAAGAACCAACGAAGCTGGACCGCGTTTAACGTGTTGACTGGGCAGCCAGCAGACCCGTGGGCGCTACGGCTAAGCTATGCCCGGACTCTTGTTCGCCTTTTGAACGCTGTCGAGTTGAAGCGAAAGGTCACATGCGGCGAAAGATTGAATAAAGAAGCCGGGGTACCGCTTCAGCGGTGCCGACGGAAACCGTCATTATCCAGTCCCAGTGCAGCCGCCCATGGCGCGCTCCAGTAGACCGCGAAAAGCCACATCGACGGAAGAAAGATCGGCAGCCATTCGATCGAGTTTGAATTAGCGCGGATTGTCCGCTCAAGCAGCGGATCCCCAGTCATGGTCGGGGCGAGAACGCCCGTCCTCTTGTGGGTTCTGGCGACTGTCAGCGCTATGCCAAAAATCATTAGGCTGCAAAGCAGCGTCACAATAGCCACCGAGAAATACCGTTCCATGCCTGCCTCCTCTCGTCGCGGAACAGGCAGGCAAGCAAAGGTTGTCGCCAGTGGCAAGCTGCATGTGCGTCCCTGACAACCAATCGCCAGGATTTTGCGGCCGGCTTGAGCCGCGAGCTCTTGTCTCCCCTATGGCGACAGGGTCTTTGCCGAAGGACGCTTAGAGCCGCTTATGCTAAGCTTCTTTCACTGCTATATCTGAAATGCAGGCAGGACGTCCGCAACCCCGGAAAGCCAAGGGATGGATTGGGATCGAGAACGCGACGATCGCGATCACCGTCGAAGGCATTGATCGCGCCGATTCCAATGTGCGCCGTGTCGGACTTCCGGCTTTTAGACCATGCGACAGCTCCCTGACTCGAGAGGCGAACCCACTACGGCGCACTAGACGCGGAAAGGGAGAATGCTGGTTCAGTGGGGGGCCCTTGGGCCCAACGGACCGCACCGGCCACTACGGAAGAGATTTGGACAGTCCGCGGTGCTCAAGCCATAGTTCGATGTGTTCATGGCGCGAGGGGCGCCTGCTATCTTGACATGGTACGCGGTCACAGCGTGGACCTCCTGAATGGCGAGGACCCGAAACATGGATGGCCGAGGCAATTCGCTCGTGTAGCAACGCGTCCGGGGCAACCGAGCCACAGTTGTTCTTAAGCATTTTAATAAAATATCAGCGTTGTCCTATATCCGCAGGACACTATACCGCCGGATCATACCGGCTATTGTGCAACTCGGTGGCGCCTTAGCGCGTACTAATATGAGCGGCAGGCGAAGCTTGCTGCACATCGTAAGGCAACCACAGGAGAGTGTCATGGCTAGTATCTTCGCGAGAACTGCCAAAACATTGGCGAGTGGCGTGATCATTTCAGTTTTGTGCATGCCGGCAAATGCCGCCGGAATTGGCGCCGGTGCGGGCGCATCCGTTGGGGGTAGCGGCGGCATCAATGCCGGTGCTGGTGCCTCTATCGGCGGTTCGGGCGGCGTGGACGCCGGAGCGGGTGCGTCTATCGGGGGTTCGAGCGGCGGCAATGCTGGCGCAGGCGCCTCAGTCGGTGGCTCCAGCGGCGTCAATGCCGGTCTGGGCGCCTCCGTCGGCGGCTCTAGTGGCATCAATGCTGGGGCAGGTGCGACGGTTGGTGGCACTAACGGCGTGACGGCAGGTGTTGGCGCAACTGTGGGCGGCACGAGCGGCATTGGTGTTGGTGCCGGACTGGGCGTTGGCAATGGTGTCAATGCCGGTGTTGGCGTTGAAACAAGCCCCTCCAACCCTTCCAATCCGAGCAATCCTTCTAATCCCAGCAATCGTAGACTGGTCAACGTCGTAGCTGACCTGTCGGATACGCAACTCGCACGGATGAAGAAACGTTGTGTGGACGTGCTCGGCAGTCAGGGGACCTACGATCGCGACTTACGCCAGCTTTGCCTGCTGATCTCCCGCCGCTAAAAAGAACAGCCGGGACGGAAGTGCGAACCAGCCGCAAGGCGGTGTGACACTCTCCTGCCTTTGGCCAGTCAGAAAGCCCGTTTCCGCAAGTGACGGGCTTTTTGCCGCCATTAGTTTAAATTGACGCTGCATCATTTCTTCCAATTAGCGCCAATGTGAAGAAAACGGGAACGACGTGCTAATATCGAGTGTGCTCCAAATTATTTGATTTGCCGTGAGCGCTGGAGAAATACCATTCCAATGGCGTCAAAAAAATTGGAAAGTGGCCGACATATCATTGGCGCTAATGTGGAGATTTAAACTAAACTTTAAGACGAAAACCCGACTTTGATTTCTGTTGGGATATCTTACCATGTGAATTGAAGATCAGTATATTTCCACGAATGTATAATATATGTGATGATTGGATCGTCATTTCCGGCAATACTTCCTAACTGAATTGCGGATACCATTAGCAACAGCAAATATCCCTTTACGCGTTGAGCTCAGCGGTCTCTGAGATGTTAGTTGAATCTTAACGGAATTTGTGCCAAATGCATTTTGGGTCGGGAGCTTTCGACGGTTATCGCCATTGGCGAGCAGCCGAAAGATAAGGAGCACACTGAATGCGTGCCTGCCTCGCGGCCTTTTTGGCTCTCATTTCCGCGGCATCCCTGACCGACCCAGCCCTTGCGGCGGTCGCGACAGGCAACATGACGGTTCGCATTACCATTACCGCCGAATGCAAGGTTCAGACCGCCAGCGATCTGGATTTCGGCTCAAAAGGCGTAATCGACGCCAATGCCGATCAAACCAGTACCATCGGCGTGCAGTGCACTTCCGGTCAGACCTACAATGTGGGTCTGAGCGCAGGCGCGGGTGCTGGTGCGACCGTAGCAGTTCGCAAAATGACCGGCCCTGGTGCCGCTACGGTTAACTACATGCTGTACAGGGACACTGGGCGCACCCAGCCGTGGGGGATCACAGTCGGCACCGATACGGTTGCAGGAACCGGAAACGGCAACGTGCAAAACCTGACTGTCTATGGGCGAGTCCCGCCGCAAACAACGCCGGCCGCAGGCGTCTACACGGATACCGTCGCGATAACCGTGACATATTGAACTTCCCAAACGGAGGATACGACATGCGACCCATGCAGTCATGCGTAGGGGCGGCAGCGCTCCTTTTGCTGTGCGTCAGCCTTTCGGCAGCCGCTTCCCTTAGAGTGGCCCCAACCAGCCTGGAGTTGATTGCGCCCGACAGCGCGGCAGTTTTGAATCTGCACAATGATGCCAAGCGGCCGATAAACGTGCAGATACGCGTATTCCGTTGGCGTCAGGCTGACGGCGTAGAGCAGTTGGAGCCGACCACCGACGTGGTTGCCAGCCCGCCATCGACCCAGGTCGGGCCGAATGCCGACTATTCCGTTCGCGTGCTCCGCGTCAGCAAGGCGCGAGTGAAGACCGAGGAAAGCTATCGCCTGCTTGTAGACGAGCTGCCCGACCCATCGCGCAGGAAGGCTGGGACCGTGACGCTGGTGCTGCGCTATTCCGTGCCGGTCTTTTTTCGCAATCCCGACTCCAAGGCACCTGACGTGTCCTTCAGCATGTCGCGGAAGGGCCGCAGCCTTGTTCTGACGGCGCGTAACAATGGTGAAAGCCGGCTGAGGTTATCCAACATCGATCTGACGCAAGGCGGCAAGAAGGTCGCCAGTCGCAGCGGACTTGTCGGCTACATTCTTGGCGGAGCCACCATGCAATGGCCGATCGGCAGCAGCAAATCGCTGGCCGCAAGCTCTGTGGTGCTGAAGGCACAGAGCGATTTTGGACCATTTGATGCTCCGGTTGCGATCAAAGGGCGGTAGAATCGCGGTCGTCGCTGCAGGCACCTTTCTAACTTTCCTGCCGGCGAACGCGCAGGCTCCGCAGGCTCAAATTGCGGAACCCGCCCCGGACCAAACAGGACGTCGCGACCTTTATCTCGAGGTGTTCATCAATGACGTTTCGACGGAGCTGATAGGGACCTTCACGCAGTTCCCCGACGGGCGCCTGGCGGCGACGCCGGACGAATTGAAGCAGGTCGGCCTGAAGCCCGTAGATAGCGCAAACGCGGACGGGCTGGTCAGGCTGGACCAACTGCCCGATGTTGCCTTTCGTATTGATGAGCCGACGCAGCGCCTCTTTGTCACGACCACGAACGAGGGGCGCGCCGCCCGCGTCGTCGATGTTCAGGCCGCTGAGAAGGGAGATCGTATTCAGGCGCAGTCGGGTTATGGCGGCGTATTCAACTACTCTCTCTTCGCAAGTTCCAACTCCCTGGTTGAGAACAGGGTTGACCTGTTTCAGGGAATTTCAGGAGCCTTTGATGCGCGCGTGTTCAGCCCCTACGGCACGCTCAACCAATCCTTCATTGCCGGCTATTCCGATGGCGAGTTCGGTGGCTTCACACGGCTTAATACGACGTGGAGCTATTCAGACCCTGAACGGATGATGACCTACAGGGCGGGGGACTTCATTTCCGGCGGGCTGGCCTGGACGCGGCCGGTCTATCTCGGTGGCATACAAGCACAGCGCAACTTCGCGCTCCGGTCGGACCTGGTCACGCTGCCGCTGCCGTCCTTCGGCGGAACCGCTGCGGTTCCTTCCACCCTCGAAGTCTATGCCCAGAACGTCCGCACCTATACCGGAGAGATTCCCGCCGGGCCTTTTCAGGTCACCAATTTGCCAGTCTTTGCCGGAGCCGGTGAAGCGCAGGTCGTGTTGAGGGATAGCCTCGGTCGCGAGACCACAACGAGGCTCCCCTTCTATACCTCCAGCGACATGCTGGGACAGGGCTTGCTCGATTTCTCGGCGGAGATCGGGTTTCCACGGCGTAACTTCGGCACCGAGTCCAACGATTACGCCAACGGGGTGTTTGGGGTCGCCACCGCACGCTACGGTCTCACCAATTGGCTGACGCTTGAGGGCCATGCCGAGGGCGGCGAAGGATTGATCAACGGTGGTGTAGGCGCCGCCTTTCCGCTTGGACCATATGGCGCAGCCTCAGTCGCCGTCGCCGGCAGCCATCAGGACGGTCGCACGGGTTCGCTTGTCAACGCGTCTCTGGAAATGAGCTACGAAGGGTGGTCGATCTACGGTCGCATCCAACGCGCCTTCGGCGACTATGATGACATCGCCGCGGTGACGGCAGAGCCGACGTTGTCAGAGCCCGGTGACGTGCCGATCTTCAGCACGGGCGTGCCTCGCGCAATAGACCAGCTCACGCTCAGCATCCCGGCGCCGATAGATTTTTCCAGCCTCAATCTCTCCTATACGCATCTTGAAAGTGCCGAAGGCCAGAAGAGCCAGATCGTTGGCCTTTCCTACAGCCAACAGATATTCAAGCGAAGCAGCCTTTATGCCACTGCCTTTACCGACCTTGAGGATAGCGGCGGCTTTGGAGTCTTCGCCGGCCTATCGGTTCCGTTCGGTGACGATATCACCGCTTCCACGGGAATAGAGCAGGGACCGGACGGCCTGAATGTCGTCGCCGACATCGCCAAGTCGCAGCGGTTGGAAGACGGCAGCATTGGCTGGCGAGCACGAACCTCGGAAGGCGACACGCCCAACCGGTCGGCCGCAGCAAGCTATCGCGCGCGCTTCGCCCGCTTCGAGGCTGGCGTCCAACAATACGGGAAGGACGTGCGGGCAACTGCGCAAATGGATGGCGCGATTGCCGTGGCAGGCGGCGGGGTCTTTGCCACAAATCGCATAGACGATGCTTTCGCCGTGGTCGAAGTCGGCGCTCCTGATGTCGACGTCCAGTTCCAGAACAGGCCGGTGGGAAAGACCAATCGGCAAGGGCGCATCCTGGTCCCCGGGCTTAACTCCTACGAACCGAACACGGTCTCCATCGATCCAAAGAATCTGCCAGTGAATGCGGACGTTCCGGCAACCAAGGAAGTCGTGATGCCAGCCGATCGCAGCGGGGTCGTGGTGAAGTTCGGCGTTTCGGAAGCGCCCGAAGCAGCGGTCGTCACTCTGGTCGACAGCACAGGGACCCCTTTGGAAGCCGGCCTGAAGGGGCGCATGGAGGCTGGCTCCGAAGAGTTTGTCATCGGCTACGATGGTGAGGCGTACATTCGAGGCTTAAGCGCACAGAACACGGTCGTGATCGATCGTCTGGATGGCACCTCCTGCAAGGCCGATTTTTTCTACACGCCCGCACCCGGTCAGCAAGTCGCAATCAAGGACGTGGCATGCAGGTAAACATGGGAGAACGAATGCTCCGTCTTGTCATCTTCATGGCCTTTGCCATGTTTCCGTTGTCCGCTTTGGCGCAAAGCTGCAGCTTCAGCGTCTCGAACATGAATTTCGGGTTGGTTGACACCCTCTCGGGCAGTCAGACCAACACGACCGCGACCATCAACATGAATTGCAGCGGCATTGTCGGTCAGCGCATCCTGATCTGTGCGCATCTTGCGGCCGGCACAGGCGGCGCGTCGTCGGCGACGGCCCGCCAGATGTTTAGCGGAGCCAACGCACTCAACTATCAGCTCTATTCCGACTCGGCACGCAGCGTGGTTTGGGGTTCTTATGCCTGGGCCTACGCTTCCCGCCCTCCGGCACTGGCATTGACCCCAAATGTATTGGGCTCAGCCACTGGAACGGCGACTATCTATGGCGCCGTGGCCGGAGGGCAGGGAACCGTTCCACCTGGAACCTACCTTTCGACATTCTCCGGTGCGCAGGTCGAATTTCGCTATCGCTATACCTCCGGCAGCAGTTGCAGTACCGCCTCCGGTACGGTGGCGGCTGATCCGACTTTCACCATCAATGCGACGGTCGCCGCCAACTGCCTTGTATCGACGCAGAACATCGATTTTGGATCAAAGGGGGTACTTGACGGCAATGTTGATGCCACCGGCCAGGTGTCAGTCACCTGCACACCAGCAGCGGCCTACACGGTCTCGCTGAATGGCGGCACGACAGGATCGCCGCCGACAACTCGCAAGATGTCGAAAGGCGTGGAAACAGTGACCTATGGCCTCTACAAGAATGCTGATCGAACTCAGCCTTGGGGCGACGCTTCCGTGCCCGGCAGCACAGTGCCGGGAACTGGAACTGGGGTCCCGCAAGTCTTCACGGTTTATGGTCGCGTCCCGCCGCAGGCCACTCCTTCCGCAGGCGTATACACCGACACGGTTGTCGTCACTGTGACCTATTGAGCGATGAAGGCCTTTCCGACAAGACCTTGGTCCGAATTGACATTTAGCTGACCCGCTCGAATGATCCGGCCAATGCAGGGGCAGGGATCATGCTGGTAACAAGCATCGCGAACGGCACCTTCGAGCCGGAGGAACTGTCTCTTCTCCAGGGGCTGTTCGATATGCTTTGTGAGCTGCGCGGCATTAACCGCGAAAGCCCCGAAGCTACGACGGCTGCCGAAAGCCTGATTGCACGCTACAAAGCCGGCCTTCGCGGCGATGAACTTTTTCTATCGGTCGCGCCGGAGTAGCTGCAGCTCCAACTCTCTTCAGGCAATCCATCGGGAACCATTAAGGTCACAAAGGGGTTGGGCTCGGTCTAACCGTGCGGGCCAACCATGCAAGAGCTTTCTCCCGAGCAACAGCAGGCTACATCGCGTCTCATTCGGTCGTGGATTACTTCAGAGACGCTGCGCCATCAAATCCGCCAACTGCTGGGAGGTCCAGCAGATTGGGATGTGACCGAGCAGCATCGGTCCATGCTTGACGAGCTGGATCGGAAGCTGAACGAATGACCCATGGCACAGCAGCGGTACGACTTAAGGCAAGAGCCAGGTAGAAGCTGGACGGTGTTCGACGTGTTCACCGGCCTGACGGCTGATGCGTGGGGCGCGCCGGCTGAAGGTCTGGACATGGGACATGCCGACGATCTGGTTGGCCTGCGAACGGCATTGACCTGAAGCGTAGGGTCGCCCGAGGTGACTTCTAACCGTTGCTTCAATCTTCCCGCCGACCGCATCGACAGATGGTGATTTGGCAGGCTCGCCTATCGTGCTCTCTACCCGCTGCAGGATCGTATCGAGGGGCTCCGCGACCAGGATCTCGGCGAGCGGTCGATAGACGAATCCCAGGGACTCGGCGCGAGCAGACAGCTGAAGGCCCTTGCGATCCTCGGATTTGACTTCGCCGCGTCGGGAGTAACCCGTCCTTTCAGCGTGCGCAGCCCAATGGTCTCCTGGGCGTCTTGCTCCCAGCGCTACAGCTCGAACCGCAGTTGACGTTGATCCGGCGGCAACACATCGCCTAGCGACGAAGCGTGACGCCATTCGGATGAGTTTCATGCCGCCCGTTCGCCAGTCGCTTCAATTGCCAAAGGGGGTGCGGTTCTATGTCAAAAGGGTAGGTCGGCACGATCAGTTTACCAAGCAAGGGTGACGGTGACCGTGCCGACCGGCACTGGTCATAAGGAGGGACCCAAACAACCAGATCTACAAACTACGCGCAAAACGGTAATCCCGCAACTAAGCCCCATGGCCTAGGCTGCCCGTCAGGGCCATTGCGCGATAGCACCATAGGCATCAGAGTTGGGTATATATTAGCTTGTGCTTGCGGCGGCCCACCCCCGCCCGCCCGGCCGGCGCCTAACGTCCCAACAAACCCGCCACAGGCGCCGGCCACCCCTCCAATCGCTTACCGAGATGTGGATTGTGGGGGATGCGCACCATGTGTCGAGCGATGACCAGTCGATGCCCGTCCGCGTGAACGTCTGCGCCCGCCGTCCTCTGGGGTCAACCTGGGGAGAATTCGACCATGGAACACAGTTTGGCTGAAATAGCGGCGCGGCTCTCCCGCGATCGCCTGGGTCGCGGCGGCCCTTGCATGATATGGACCGTCTAGCTCCGATAGTTGGGCTTCGCCATTTGCTCGGCTACAGTTAGAACCACTATGGCTCAAAGCCCCTCCAGCATCATCGGTTCGCCGGCTCAAGGATCAGGTAAGTTCCGGCTCCACCTCAGTGATCATCCCTGACGCCAAGGGAAGCCCGCTTTGAACTGCACATTTTACGTCGCGGACCCCATGTCGGTCTGGTCGCCATGTTAGCCGACGCTAAATCAGAGCGATGCGACACTTCTTGCTGGGCCTTACAGTCTGTCTCTATTGCACCACATTGCTAAGGGCCGAAGCATGGCAGCCCTTTGGCGTCCGGCAGCTTGGCTTTACATTCGATATTCCTCCAGGTTTCGTCCTCACCCAGCACTCGGATCAAGGCGCGGCTTTTCAGGGGCCGAGAGAAGCGTCCCTAGTCATTTGGGGCGCACGATTGGGCAAAGCCAGTTTTCGCGCCGAGATCGAGCACCGCATGATAGAGGACAAAAAGTCCGGTTGGCGACTGACCTATCGGCGCATAACATCCAGATGGGCAAGCTATTCGGGTGTCAAGAATGGCGAGATCCGCTATGTCCGCGCAATCACGGTCTGCGGCGACCGCGCCGCGCTTTTCACAATTGATTACAGGAAATCGGAAAAGAAGCCATATGAGCCTGTTGTCGTGCGCATGGTCCGGTCCCTGAAGGCACAGGGCTGCTAAACTGGGGGTGGGTGGGCAACGCAGATTGCTGCGCCCTGAATTGCTGCCCGGGAAGACGACGCGGACAGCATCATCCCGACCGCTTCCTGCAACGGAGGGGCGATCATTTCCATTACTATCGCCGTGTGCCCGGAGAGGTCAGGGACCTCGACGAGCGCTGCGTGCTCGTGCGCCGCGCCCTCGACAACACAGACCGGATAAAGGCGCGCACCGCCCGAGATCTCCATGAGGCTGCTGACAATGCTTTGTGGGCTTCGTTGATGCTGGTGAAAATCCACATCAAGCGCGTCGAGTCCCTGGGATTCGTCTATCGACCTCTCGCAGAGATATTGGTCGCCGAGCTCCTCGGCACGATCCTGCGGACTAGCCGAGAGCACGATAGGCGAGCCTGCCAAATCATCATCTGTTGACGCGGTCGGCGGCCGCCGAGAACAATACACACTGTCTATTCACTGCGCCGCTCGTTCGAAGACCGCATGAAGAACGGTAGGCTCGGCGAGGAGCTTCGGCGCATGTTGATGGGCTACCCGATCTACCGGCCGAAATATGGCGAGGACGGCGACATGAAGATGTGGCAACAGGAACTATGAAGATCGTGTGGCCGCTCGATCCTGGGATCGTATGACCCGCTGACGCACTGCGGCAAGACGTTCTTCCTTCGCCCGGTTGTCCTGCAAGGCGCGTTCCAAGTGGTCGTATAACGGGAGCCATGCCTCACCATGCTCACCTCGTGCCACAATGATTTCGGCGACGCGGTCGAGTACTCGCTCAATCCGCTGTGCCGTGACTGGTCGAGGCGTGGGCGAGTATCGCCTCACGGCTTCGCCCGTCCGCAAGGCCATGAATGCACCATGCCTTATGTGTAGCGGACTTTTTGGTGCAGTGAAGGCCTGTGTTCGGCTTGGGCTGCAATCGGCGGCTGCGGCTTGCAAATGTGAAAGGCTCTTTGCTCATCGGGGTTGGCAGCGGGAGGGCGATCGTCCGGACCCCCCGAATACGATAGCGCGAGTTGCCGGCGCAGCCCGTCCGTCATCTGGTCAACCGAGCCTCTCCTCCTCGTGAGCGCGTGGCAGATTGTTTGCTGCGGCGGCGTGATTGCCGCCGCAGAGAGTTTTAACGGTTAGTCCGTGTGCACTGCCAATCTTCGGCCCTGTCA
Source organism: Mesorhizobium ciceri biovar biserrulae (assembly GCF_001618845.1). Lineage (NCBI taxonomy): Bacteria > Pseudomonadati > Pseudomonadota > Alphaproteobacteria > Hyphomicrobiales > Phyllobacteriaceae > Mesorhizobium > Mesorhizobium ciceri. The sequence goes on along the minus strand of NZ_CP015065.1, from coordinate 482,710 downwards.
TCCAAGACGGCGCCAAGGGAACGTCTTCGATCACACCCACCCTGCGTGCCCAGGTCGCAAACGCCTTGTGCGCGGCCTCGACCGACTTGCGACCATCATACGCCGAGTAGCATGTATCACAGGCCGCTCCGTGGAGAAGGCCGCGCCTTTCGACCGGCCATTCTTCCAGAAATTCTATGGCATCCATGACGCAACCGATCTTTTTGAGGACGAAACTGTCATCTCGCACGAAAATCGGCTGTTTGAACGTAGCGCTCTCCATCGTGACCTCCCTTCAAGCCCTAAAGCGGCGCTTGTGTCTCTTCGGGTGACGGAGGATGATTCCTCGGCAAAACATGCCGGTCTGCGTGACGCCTTCGGCACAGAGAGGATATTGGAAATGGCTCTTTTCAGTTCAAGAGAGAATTGGCCGGCCGAGCCCAGCAGCCTCTTGGCAATTGGCACCTCATCCCGCTGCCAGCGCGTCTGTCCGCGAGGCCCTCGGCCCACCAACCTGCACGTCGGCGATCTTGCCGTCGCGTAGCAAGGCCTCTAACCGGCTATTTGGATTTGCGTCACGAGCTGCGTAGCTGGAAGAGCATCAGCGCAGCGAAGGCGGCGTTGTGTTTTCCTTTACTCATGTCCATTGCGGCCACTCCACACAGCGCGGGATATAGGTCGTCAAACCGAGCGCATCAATTCTGGCACGTCAACGCCTTTCATCGCCGCCGGCATCGTCTCGCGAAAAAAAGAGCGGGCCCGGAAGAGTCGGACCCGCCAGCGGCTATGATCAGGCTGCAGAGAGCGGTCGGTCATTCGCGAGCCAAAGGCTGGCTGCTGCCAGGGCAGCAACCACAGCGCCAGCGATGGCGTGCGACCACATTGCTGCCGCCAGGCCGGCAAAGCCAAGCACCCAAGGTGCGGCCACAATCCACAGGCCGACGACAAGGTTCGCCCATTCCTCATATTTGTGGAACGCCACCAACGCGCGCGCTGCGATCAGAACGGTGATTACGCCCGCGATGAGGGCGTGCCAGACGGCAACAGCATCGGCAGCATAGCCAAGGAGCCAAGGCGAGAGCGCCAGCGCGATGCCGGCAAGGATGTTTACGACATCGAGCGCCGGCCTGCTGCTGTCGGAAGCGAGATTCTTCAACATCGTCATTCTCCTTTCCTGCGTTTCAGTACGTCAATGTACCGCCCTTGAGTCGAGGGCGGGTGCGGCAGCGGGCCTGTTCGGCCCGATGCCGCAAAGCTTCTTGGGTCCGGATTTGAAACGGACGCAGTCCTTCGGCGAGATCGGCTCAGTCAGGAGGAAGGGTTCGATCTCCCGAGGTTCGAACGCATTGCCGGCGATCTCACTCAATGCGAGATGCGGCCGGCTCTTCGGGCTGGCCGCCAACCGGGGCGCTGCGCCGCGCGCCAGTGCGCGCGCCCGCCCTGCTGCCGAGACCGCAAGTGCGAAGGGGTTCGGGATGGTCCGTTGGGCGTCGAAGACGATCAGTGGGTCCATCCTTGCCTCCAATCATGCGGCTATCCGGGATCGTACCGGGCTGAGCCGAGTCTGGAATCTCTGGGTACTGCCTTCCAAGGCCAGCAGAGCGAGCTCAACCTCGTCCAATCGCGTCGGACGTGCATTTTCCGGCATGCCTTCAGCGGTGGCCAGGTCGATCAGGTACTCGTTCCAGGCCCAGTTCTTGAGCACGGCACGTTTCTCGTCGGGTGCGAGTACCGGGTCATCCACCACCTCCATCGGAGAGGCATAGAATGTCTCGGGCTCGGAAAGCGCCGTCTGTATGTGCGCTGCCTGTGCACCAGCGCCATAGTTGTGGCTTGCCTGGAGCCATGCCAATTGTAGCCGTTGCCAAACCACGTCGGAAAAGGCGTGCCTCTCCTCCGATGCTTGCCTGTTGCTGACCTTGGCCTGAGAGCCAGAAGATGGAGCCTGCACCACGTAGCTGAGGCCTTGGCGCTCCGCATAACGGATCGCCGCCCCCAGCGTCGGAAAATCCAGTTGAACCTGGGTCAGGGTGTCCCGGCCGCCCGTATAGCCCATCAGCGGCTCGATGAACGGGGCTGTGCGAGGTTCGAAGATCAATCGCCAGTCCTGGCGGGGCTTTGCCGAGGTCGTGGCCGAGCGGCATGGCTGGTAGATCCGTGCCGTCACGCCGTCCGGAAACACTGACCGCCCCATTGACAAAGCCGGTTCGTCGACACGAGGCCGATTGTCATTGTCCGGCCGGCCGGAAGTCCTTGTTGGGTTTCTGATGTCGCTGCTTTGAACTGTCTCCATTGTCTGTCCCTCCCATCATGAAGGGTGGTACGAGCAGCGGCCGTGACGGCCGCTGCTCATACTGCCGTGCGTCAGTTCTTGCCGTTGATTGCGATCCGCTTGGCCTTCGCCTGCGCCCGCTCGGTCTTGGGCAAGGTCACGGTCAGCACCCCGTTCTTGAAGGCGGCGTTGACCTTGTCTTCCTCGACCTCGTAGCCGAGCGGAATGAGGCGCTCGAAGCGACCGTAGAAGCGCTCGGAGAACTGCCGGTCTTTGTCCTCGGTCTCGGAACGCTTCTCGCCTTTAAGCTTGAGCGCCCCGTTGTCCAGCAGGACTTCTATGTCGCTCTCGTCCAGGCCGGGTATTTCCGCCGTGACGCGGACTTCCTTGTCCGTGTCGGAAATTTCGACGCTGGGCCAAGTGGCGGCAAAAGAGGGACTGAAGGCCGGCAGTCTGGCGCCGAAGCTGCGGAAGGCGTCATCGAACAGCCGGTTTACCTCCCGGTGGAGGGAGACGAAGGGGTCTCGATCTCCATCAGGGAAGAGACTGGGCGCCGAGTTTCCGTTGCCCCGGCCCCATGGGATCAAGTCACGTACGCTCATTGTCTTTCTCCTTTCGTAGGTCTGTGAGCCGGGCCGGACGCCCGGCTCAAGCGATGCCTTCATCGTGGATTGCTCAGGCCGCCAGCTTCTCGGTCTCGACCTTGGGGGCTTCGATCTTCGGCATGGGAGCCCCGCTGGAGATCTCGACCTTGCGCGGTTTCATCTCCTCGGGAACCTCGCGCTTGAGATCGATGCTCAGCAGCCCGTTCTCAAGGCTGGCGCCAGCAACTTTGACATGATCGGCCAGTTCGAACCGACGCTCGAAAGCGCGCCCGTTGATGCCGCGGTAGAGATACTGGTCGTTCTCATCGCCGGATTGCGACCCGCTCACGACCAGCATGTTGGGCTGGTGAGTGATGGTCAGCTGGTCCTGCGAGAAACCGGCGACCGCCATCGTGATGCGATAGTCATCATCATCAACCTTGGCGATATCGTAGGGCGGCCAGTTGTCGAACGAGGCCACACGGCTCGCATTTTCAAGCATGTCGACCATGCGGTCGAAGCCGATGCTGGACCGGTACAGGGGGGTAAAATCGAGGTTCATAACCACATCCTCCTTTGAGCAACATGGATCATAGGAGGCGCCAAGAGCCTTGCCGCCTCCTGGTCTTGCCGGCCCCATCAGGCGACCGGCGACCATCAATTTAGAATCGCGACTTGCACCTTCAAGAGGTATTAGGAAAATTTTCAGCGGCAATCCGGTCGAAACGCACCCATGCCACCCCCCGCCGGCGGGGTCACTCGCCGACGGGTCAATGGTTCACGAACAATCAGGTCGCGCTTAAATCCGATCGATGAATGGCACGAACCCGGCCACCATCGCGCTGTCACTGCCATCAGGACCGGCAAGCTCGTCCGATTGATCCAATTGTTGCAATGCATCCATGATCGCATCGAAGCTGACTGGTTCACCCGCCCTCGGCAGCATGCGAAGCGCTGGCACGGATTCTACCGCGCAGGCATCCGACGCCCATGACGAAAGGATGGCGCGCTTCTCCTGACCGTCCAGGGCAACGTCGGCCAAAACGTCGTGGGGATGTTTGAAATGCCGTGCCGGGTGCAGCAATCGGTCCAGAAAAACATCGGGGGCCACGGGTTCAATCGAGGCAAAATGGGTCGAAATGGCTGCTTCCATTGATGGTCCTCCGCTTCAGAAAATCTCCTGCGTGTTTGAGTTTGGCGGCTCTCGCGATTCCCGCCAGACGAAATTTTGGGACGTCTCAAGCAAGTTTCAATGGCTTGGCACGGGTCACATTTCCCGTGGTCAACGCCTTAGAACCATTTTATCCAGCCCGTGAAACAATCGGCGAGAATCTCAGTTCTGACGTCGGGCGAAAATCAAGGACCCGAATCCGGCAGGAGAACCAGTCATGTCTTACCTCTCTAGGAACTTGTGCATTGGCTTGATCACAGGAGCCCTGATGCTCTCGACTGGCGGCCTTGCTCCGGCCACCGCACAGGAAATTCCGAACGACTTCAGCGCAATCGTGCGTCAGAAGCTGCCCGCGGTTGTCGCCATCACGACCAGGCAGATCATCCAGGATCAAACGACGCTCAACGACTTTCTCAATCCCTTCGACGGAGGAGGGCGTATCCAGCCCCAGGTGCGGGAAGCACTCGGCTCCGGCTTTGTGATCAGTCCCGAAGGCTACATCGTCACCAATAACCATGTCGTCGCCGACGCAACTGAGATTCACGTCGTGTTCTCCGACAAGGAGACGGCGCCCGCCCGGGTGGTGGGCCGCGATCCGGCAACCGACATCGCGGTATTGAAAGTCGATCCTCGGCCCAACATGACGGCGACGGCCTGGGGGGATTCGGACGCGATGCAACCAGGGGCCTGGACCATCGCCATCGGCAGTCCCTTCGGCCTCGGGGGCACGGTCACTGTCGGCGTCCTTTCTGCCCGCTCTCGCGATATCCAGGCCGGTCCTTACGACGATTTCCTGCAGACTGACGCCTCGATCAACAGAGGTAACTCGGGAGGTCCTTTGTTCAACGCGCGCGGCGAAGTCATCGGAGTCAACACGGCAATCGTGTCGCCGTCAGGCGGTAGCATAGGCATTGGGTTCGCGGTGCCCTCGCGCACAGCTCGGACTATCGTCGACCAACTGATCAGCACTGGCCGCATCGAGCGCGGCTTCATCGGCGTGCGTCTTCAGGAGATCACGCCCTCCATCGCCGAGGCGCTCGGAATGCCGGGCGCCAAGGGCGCGCTGGTTGCCTCGGTCGAGGCAGGCAGCCCGGCGCAGAAAGCGGGAATCCAGGCCGGCGACGTGATAACCCGGTTCAACGACAAGGACATCCAAGGCGTCCATGACCTGACGCTGGCGGCAGCAAGCCAGAAGCCGGGATCGAAAGTGACCGTAACAACGAACCGGGGCGGCACAAACCAGGAATTGTCGCTGACTGTCGATCGACGCAGGGACCAGGAGGAACAGACCGGTGCCATTCCAAGCCTGGGTACTGAGGACCAGCGCCTTGGTATGTCGCTGAGCGCCATTCCGGACGAAGCGCGCCAGCAACTCGGCCTACAGGCCGACACCACGGGCGTGTTCGTCCAGGATGTCGCTCCCAACAGTCTTGCGGCCGAAAGCGGCATCCGGCCCGGCGACGTCATCGTGTCGGCCAACAACCGAAACATGACCCAGCCGTCTGACGTCCGCGAGGAATGGGCGAAATCCCGTCAGCAGAAAAAGCCAGTGCTGTTCCGTATCGACCGGCGGGGACAATCGCTTTTCGTTGCTGTGGCAAACTCCTGACTGACAGGCCAGAGACGGCGTCGCGATCTGTGCTGCTGGGCTGCCCCCTACCGGAGCGCACCAGAGTTGTGAAGCCGATGAGCGGTATGTTTGAAGTGGCGGTCCGGCTCAACATGCGGCTGCGGGAACTGCTCTGCGGCTTTGCGCGCACGGTCGGCGACTCCGGTCGGCGAGGCGAAAGTCCTTACGTTTCGGCGCATCCGGCGACCACACAGGTGGACAACAAAAGCCTGCGATCCGCTTCTGAGCGCGTGTGCTTTTATCGATGTAAGGAACTTCGCGCCGCAGGTTTAGACTAGCGATCTCTGGCGTGTGAACGCAAGAGAAGTCGGCGATCTCCGAAATCGGTTGATTGATCAATGCTGTAGCGTTGTCCAGTGGCCGGCTGAGCCGCACGAGGCCTGTGATGCCTGCTACTCGGCTACGATGGTCGGGAGTCTGGAGCCCACGCGCAAGACCGACTGAACTGAAACGGGCACAAAGGTCGGTTTCATCAAGGATGTGTCTGCAACGCTGCCGTGGATGACAGGGCCAAATTGCGCATTCGATGGGTTTGCTGATTTATTCCAGGCGGGTGCCCGGTTCAGCCGGGTCGTCTTCGTCGGGCTTAAGCAGGTCGATAAGCGCGGCCGCTCGTGTTCCCGGAAGCGGGCGCCCCTGTCCCATTAACGCCTCGTCAGCAAAAGCCCATGCCCATGCCTCTCTCAATTCCTCGATCGACGCACCCGTTGCGATGATCTCCGCAACCGTAATATCGTCGGCTGATCCAATGACGGAGAGAACTTCTTGCCGTGTCATCGTTTGACCGCGTTCTGACTACAACTGAACTAGATGGAGATTTCATGGAGCACTTGCAACCGATCTAATGAGGGCTGTCGCAGGATTCCCTTGCGCAAGATCAGGGGCTGCGCAATGGGCGCCATTCACCTAGCCAAACGCGCGCCACATAGGGCGCAGGGCGCAGAAATCGACGGAGCCCATGCGCTCGGCATTTGCGAAGACCCGGCAAGTCATCCAGATGATCGCCCATCACTGAGGCCATTTGGTGGAACTCCCCCTGGACCATCCACGCAGCCGGAATCGGCCATGGGTGTTCTGAACAACCCGGAAACTCGTTTCAGGGGATTATTCTCGAAATCGTAGTCTGCCGGGCGCGATGTGGAGATTACAGGGGAACCCTTCGTCTCGGTGGTCCAAAGTCCCTGAACTAACCTGTTATCGTCGACGCACGGGAAACCCCGTGATTCAGAAGAGCAGATCTCGGGCCACGCACGGCCTATGCCCCGAGGCTGCCCGGCCGAATGTGTTTGCGCGCGGATAACTCCGGTCTGTGAAGCAGCACCCTGTTGCGGCCCGTCTGCTTGGCAAGGTAAAGTGCGGCATCCGCTCGCTGCTGTAACTGCTCCGGCGAGATCGCCTCAGAGGTCTGAACGGCAACTCCAATGCTCAGGGTGACCCAGCGCGACACACGGGATCCAGGGTTGGGCAAAGCGGCAGCCTCGACGCTCTTACGCATTCGTTCAGCCACAGCGGCGGCCTCTTCCTCGTTCACCCCGGGCAGGAGCACGAGGAATTCTTCGCCGCCATAACGGGCAACGTGATCGCGATCACGCCTCACGTTTTCCTTCAAGATAGTTGCGACCTTTACCAAACACCGATCTCCCTCCGCATGGCCGAGGTGGTCGTTTAGCTTCTTGAAGTTGTCAATGTCGCACATCAGCATCGCGGCACCGGCAAGGCAACGTTTGTCACTTCCCCATAGGCGCTCGAGTGTTTCCGTCATCCAGCGACGGTTGGAGATGCCGGTGAGTGGATCGGTCCTCGCCAGGAGTACCAGTCGATCATTCGCTTTCGCCAGTTCGGCGACCCTGCGTCGGTCGCGAAGCTCAAACAGGAAAGTCTTTTGAGCAAGAATTGTCATGATGCGCCGCGCGGCCACCGTTGCAAAGATACCGCTGGCGAAGAACAGCGTTCCAGCCACTGCACTCCCATGCGCGATGGCCGGGTTCTGCAGTTGAAGCATGAGATAGAGTCCGAGCGCCAGCGCAGCGATCGTCATCGTCCACGCCAGCGGGATCCCGAAGATTATGATGGCTGTGATGGCCACGAACAACATGACGTTCAATTGCCGTTCGTAGAACTCGCCACCAGCGCTTGCTCCGACCAATGCGACTGACAACAAGATCAGGAACATGCCTGCGATCAGCGAAGCTCCTTGGAGCCAAGCCGCCTGCGGTTTACGCCAGGCTAGGACCACGGCCAACGCGACGGGCGGGATGATGGCGCCGGGCAGGAGCATGGACTGCGCTACGCCCCATGGAAGCAACGCCGCGTTCAGTGCCAACGTCAGCACATCCAAAAATGCCACCCAGATCATCCACGCGCGGATGATTTTCGCCGTTTGCGACCAGACACGTGCTCGAAATAGGCGTTCGATCTCGCCACGCAGGCTGATTTCGCGCGTACGGCGCGCCAGAAGCCGGTCGACCTCAGCGGCTAGGGCAGGATCATCCTGCACATCGGGGGGCATCAGATCTGACAAGTCGATAGGCCCTACGCTGCTTTCTCCTGAACATCTATCCAAGCCATAGGCGGTCGGCGGTGGGCAAGCATGTCAACTTACCCTGAAGTTTTGATTTATAGCTGCGATTTGCGAACAATCAGTCCCAAACCATCCGATGCTCGATGCGTAGCCGAATTAACCTTTGTAATTGCGGTGGCGCTGCACCGCTGTTATCCACGCCCCGCCGCTGGGCTCGGCGAAATGTTCCGAGAGCTTCTGAAGTTGACCGCGTGAAGGAACGGGTGATGCCGATTCTTGTCATGTCGACCTTTCGAGTATTGCCTGCAGACCAACAGGATGGATTTGGCCATGAAAGGAAGCCGACCGGTTATTTCGTTGTTGGATTTCGACATACTCTCCCGGGTTCTTACGTCAGCCATCAGGGAGAGCCCGGAATCCGATTCGACGGTCCAGGCCCGCGAGCTTGTGTGCCTATACACCGGGAAAAAGTCAGCCGACCAAAATTTGATCGCGGCCTTGCTTCACGCCAGTCGCGCCCAGCTGGACGTGGAAGCATCCAAGGCCAATCGCCCGGCCAGAATTGACTGAGTGCCTGCATCTGCTCGACGTGACCTCTCACCGGGTTGTCTCCTCGACGGAGCTACGTCCGAGACGAAGCCCAAAGGCGCGACCGACTGAGACGCAGAGCAGAATTCCCGCAGGCGACAGGACGAATATCCTGACCGCGACACGATAGCCAGCAGGTCACCGAATGGACCTTTGGAAGTCATGGCAGCGGGTTGGACTTCGATCGAGATGGCCGAGGCCATCGAGCATCCGGCCGTGGCCGACCGTCGTGGGCGCGAGGAAAACGCTGCTCTAGATCCTGCTGCTCGCACGAGCATTTTTACCCCAGGGCCATAAATTTTGCACTGACCTGAGGAACACGCATCTGCAGTCGAAGTTCGGGATGTGCTTGGTGAGGACGACTCCCTCCTTGAAACGACCAAGCTCTGGTGCGAGGGCCCGCCTCCGGTTCCGAGACCCGGGCCTGTGCAATGCAAGCATGCGTTAAGTTTTTTCTGCAGGCCTGGAACCTCTCTCTGAAATCGAAATTGGGTCTGCAGCTTGGCTCCCGGGCCAGGTCTCAAAGCAGGGCCCGCCGCTGTTTGTGTCCTCAGTGGCGGGCCCACTTCGTTTCCGCTCAACGCTACATTGCGATTGACTAAAGCAACGAACATCCAATGAACGCAATCTCACATGCATCGATCCATGGCCAGGTCGGCACGATCATTTTTTGGGTGACGGTGACCACGCCGACCAGTTGGTCACAAGGAGAACCAAACGACGAGACCTATAGCTACGGGCACAACGGCAATCCGGCCCTCCGCGATTTGTCGCGTCGGGTGTTCTTTCCTCCCGATTGCCGCAGCGTCGCAGTGCGACGAGCCGGTGAGATTGGCCGAAGGCCTGACGCCGGAAACGCGCGAGCGCGCCAAAACTACTGGATGATGCGCGGTGATGGTGGGATTGCTATCTTTAACTATGCCGATTTGCGGCTCTTGGCCTTTGGCCGGTCTTGGCCGATGCCTTCCTTGGCGAGGCTCTTTCGCAAAACCGAGGCCAGGTCGACCACGTTCTCCTGAGGCTTTGGCGCTGGTTTCGGCGGTTTTTTGCCCTTGCGCTTGGCGTCGATCATGGCAATCAACGCATCCTCGTAAGTATCCTCGAATTTCGAAGGATCGAACTTTGTCACCTTCTTGTCGATGAGAAGCCCCGCGATTTCGAGCAAATCCGAATCGTAATTTGGGCTTTTCACGTCATTAAAGACGGTGTCTTCCGATGTCATCTCATTGTGGGTGCGCAACTCGGTCAGCAGCATTCCTTTTTCAAACGGCTGTATCAATACTTCGCGGCCGCGCTGATAGAGTACGACGCAGGAACGTGCCGCGACGCGCTTCTTGGCCATCGCATCGCGCAGGACGGCAAAGGCCTCAAGGGAAGCGCCATCTGCCGGGATCAAGTAGTAGGGCTTTTCGAGATAGCGCGTGTCGATCTCGGCAACCGGAACAAAGGAATCGACATCAAGCGTATGCTGGGACGTCAGTTTCAGTTTCTTGATCTCGTCCGGCTCGACGTGGATGAAATCGCCCTTGTCCGCCTCATAGCCTTTGATCTGATCCTCGGCTTCGACAACATCCCCGGTGCCTTCGTCGACATAGGCACTCTTCACGGGTAAACCGTCGCTGCGGTTCAAAATCTTGAAGTGGATTTTCGATGCCTCGCTGGTGGCACCCACTATCTTGACCCCGCACGACACGGAACCGACCCTCAGAAAACCCTTCCAGACCGCGCGTGGCGCCACCATGCCGTTTCTCCTAGACGTCGACTTCCGCACAACGCCAGGCACACGGTTCTGTTCCGCGTCATGGGCAGCACCTTGTCGCAAGCTTATTCCTCACGGTAGTCCAGCAGCTTCGCATGGCGAAGCTTCTCCTCGCCTTTCAGGAACCGCACGCGACCGACCAGACCAGGCTTGAGCCATTCGGCCTTTTCTTTCTTGAGACCGATCGGCACTGGTCCCCCGACCTTCCCTTGCACGCGATCCCAAAGTCGCTGGCGCTTGTCAGCTTTAAACGCAACGAAAGCGCCGCCGGCATATCGGCCTTTGTCGGCCATGAGCACCATTGCGGGCTTTCCGGCCTCGCGCTGCACGCCAATAATGTCCATTTCCTTTTCGGCATAGCACTTGATCTTGCGCCAGTTCATCGTCGGTCCGCTGCGATAGACGCTGTCCTTGCGCTTCGAGACCATGCCCTCCAACCCTGCCCTGTCGACCAGGTGATAAACCGCGTCACCGGTGCCGGGCATGGCTTTGCTGACCTGAATGCGGCCGACGGCTGGAATCAGTTCCTGCAGGATCTCGCGGCGGTCTTCCACCGGCATGTTGCGCAAATCATGCCCGTTCAGGTGCAGGAGGTCGAATGCCACCAAATACAGATCGCGCGACGGCTCACGACGGGTGACGGCTGACTGCAGGGCCTGGAAGTCGGACAGGCCGGCCTCGTTGACCGTGATTGTCTCGCCATCGATGATGAAACTTTCCGCCTCGATCGCCTCTGCCTCTCCGGCAAGTTCGATATAGCGGCCTGTCCAGTCGTATCCGTTCTTGGTGAACAGCCGGATCCCGTTTTCATCCTTCATGATTTGGGTCCGATACCCGTCGAATTTGATCTCATGGAGCCATTCGTCGCCCTGCGGTGGCGTTTCGACCAGCTCGGGCTCCATGGGCTTGATGAACTTCAGACGCATGCGCTGACTCGCATAGTGCGATTCAATTAGCGCGCGCTAAAATGGTTCCGGAACATTTTAGACGAATTGAATGTTTGATGGTTATGACGAAGCTATCCGACCTTGGACCTCCGATTCCCGGCACGCAGCACGGCGGCGAGCCTGCCGACGAGCGCGACAATTTCATGACCTGTCCGGTCTGCGGCCAGCCGTTCGACATGCGCGATTTCCGCCAGGTCGCTTGGCACAATCTGCCTCAGCATGAACCGCTGGAATCGGAGCTTGCCACGGGCCGGAACGCGAACTGGTTGCGGATCCGACCATTGAAATAGCGGCCCTTGGCAAAGGCAGATTTGAAATCGGCGACGATCTCCGGCGGTACATCCAGAAAGTCGTACTGCCTGCCACTCGCTACAAACCACACTGAGAGAACCCTGGTTTCCGGGTCGTATTCGAACTTGCGTATTGAGGTCGACGGCATGGTGCACCAGGTCATTGCCAGTGAGCGACCCGCGAGATGGCCCGCCCTGTGAGGAAGCAGAGAGCGGGCCGACCACGGCTGTACGTCCATGGCCATCATCGCCTCCACGGAAGGACGGTGACAGCATTCCAACTCCCATTGGATTTCGGTGTTCCACACATAAACAAAAAGGCCCGCCACCTCTCGGCAGCGGGCAGTGTAGGTCGCTAGGATCACCCAGCGGTACCTAAAGTACACCCCGCCTCGCCAAAAGGGAAATGTTAGGTATCTCTAATGGATGATTCGGACCCTGGGGCTGACCGTGGGGTATCAAATCCGAGAATATCCTGCGGGCCAGGTCGATAGCGGAATACCGAGCTGGGGCCCCGACATCCTATTGGGCCGCCGCACAGGCAACGAAAATGCCCGTGACGCTACACCGATCCGGAAACTACTTTCTTGAGGTGACCGATGCGAGCACGGGAGGGTGTTCGCCTACCAATACACCGATTTGCTCTACTGAGTGGCTTTGAGCAGCGGCTGCTGCTTCACCTCCGGGCCAAACCGGCCGCTCCATTCATAGCCGCAGCGGGCTGTCCTAGGGATAGTTGGACTGGACGGTGTGTTGATTCACCCCTGCTGGATGGCTGAGGTGCAAAACCATGCAAACCACAATGCCCCGATACGCGACAGAAAAGCCGTTGCATCGTCGACTTTATTCAAGCCGGAATTCAACCGCATGCTTGTCGGACTCACGAATGAGGCCACTGTCCATGGCGGCTTCGAACGCCTTGGTGAAATACTGATCATCGGAGGCCTCGTGATCCTGCTGCGCAAGATCGATCGGCAGCGCTCCGATCACGCGGCCCGTTGTCTTCTCGATAACCGTGACGGTCCTCTGCATCATGGTTTGTTGACCGTGTCGTCGACTGCGTTGGCCGTTGCCTTGACGTCCCGGCCGACGCCTCGGACGGTGTTGGCGCAGGCCGCAAGGGCAAAGGCACAGGCAAGAATGACAATCGGTGTGATGCGTAGCAGTTTCATGGACGGGTTCTCCTATTTGTGATTATCAAGTCCGCTTTGCCGTATCGCACCTGTAACCGCCATCACCTTGTTGTGGGCGGCCGCTTCATCTGCGGTGTCAAAGGGCGTTGCGATGGTCGTCCCATCCAGAGCCAGTATCACAGCCAGGAACGGAAGGCCGATCAGCGGTGGTGCGTAGACAACGTACGCTGGGCGGGCATTCTTCATCGCCCATGTAGCACCATTTGTCGGTCAGGACCTAATCCCCCTTAAAATGCCGAAGCGCCTCTATTCTTCACATCGCCGACTTCCTGCACCACCGTGGCAAGCGATTCCTTCTATAGGAAACAGCCATGATTTTTCCTTCCGGGTAGTGATTGGGGTATGGTCGTGGAGAAATCTGCTGACAGCAAGTCGGCGACCTGGCCCCAAGTCATATGCGTGCGAGGATGGCCATGGATCAGAAGCAGAGGCGGCCCAGATCCGCCATGCCGAAGCCTTATCGGCCCGCCCTCGGTTTTTTACCAACATTTCAAGCACGAAGTTGTCGAACATCTGCCATCCTCAAAAAGGGGCGGTTGTCGGCTTGAAGAACTCCATGAGCATGGATTGGTTCGGGACGTGCCAATCGCGACTGCAGATCGTTTCGGCTCCCGGTTAGCTTTCGCTCAGGGCTCATTCTGGACGCGAATGGCTAGACGGATTTAACGGAGCAGGCCCTCGTCGTCGAACGCGTTCCAGCCCTTCAACTTGGGCCGGGGAGCGTCATCTCTGGGGTTATTCCCGGCACCGCGACCCTTCTCGCTACCCTTTCCCGCCCGCGTCAGGGCAGCCTTGCCGGCGCCACGTCGCCTGTTCTCTGTAACTTGCTGCGCGTCCTCTTCACGCCAAAGGCTTGGCAGATCACGATCAAGGATGTCTTCGATGTGCTTGGGATCGAACACGTGGAAGGTGACGGCCTTGGATCGACCGCGCATCTTCACGGTGCGGGTGCCAATGCTTTGCAGCCGTCCGTTTTTCAGCCACTTGTGACGCTCACGCGAAGAGATCGCAAGGATGTCTTCGGCCTCGCGCGGCAGGACCGGGAGTACTGCGATGGTTTCCAGTGCCTTGGCGATCTTGTTCGAGGCGGCCTCGAACTCTTCGGCATCGTCTTCGCGCATCCGCAATGTCATGCGACCAGTCTCGGCTTTGACGTACTTCCTCACCGCCCAAGGCAGGCGGGCACGTATTTCACGCTCGATACCTTTCGTGCGCACCGACGAGCCAAGCGTCGCTGATGGCGGAAGGGGCCACTCGGTAATCAGTGACAACGAGGTGCTGACGCTTTGGCGAGAGCCGCGATCTCGAGGGGCCACAATTGCCGCAGCCAAGCCGCCAAGAATCTTTCGTGTTTGCGCAAAACGCACCGGCATCTGAGCTAGTCGCTTCCTTGTCGCACGGTTTCTACCGCCAGCGACCCGGCCGGCAGGGCCTTCAACAGCTCCACCTCGGGTTTCGTGAGGTGGATCCATGCCGCCCAATCATCCGGGCGCAGAACCACAATCTGGCGATTGTGGATGGGCGCCACGTCCAGGCCGGGTTCCGTCGTCAGCATTGCGAATGTCGGGGGCTTGTTGCCTTCGCCATCGCGCCACAGGCCGGCGATCGCCATGAACGAGGCGCCGTTGAGCGTGAAGCGATGCTTAGCCTTTGGAGACTTCTTTCCCGTGAATTCGAAGAAAGCCGACGCCGGAATAAGGCAGCGCTTGCTGTTGGAGAAGTTCCGTCCTTCCGAGCGGAAGTTGAAGATCGGCCCGCCTTTGGGCCCGGAGGGCGGAAAGGCAAAGGTCATGCGCGTGAGTTCGATCGTGTCTCCGGCGGCGCGCATGATCGGGGCGGGATCACTGATGCGGATGTCATCCGCCTGCGGCAGATCCAGTTCGGTTTGATAAGTGGGAATGTCGAGCGCCAGCAATTGCCTCATCCTGCAATATCGGCCCAGGCGATATGCTGCTCATAGTCGTTGCACATAGCTGCCCACGCTTTCAGTCAGTTGATGACTTATAACAGATAACGCGGCTTGGCTGCGGCGCCACCATCCGGAGATTTTCCGCTATGCCCGAAATCTCGCGATCTGCTTGAGCATCGCGCAGTTTGTCCGTGATGACATCGCCGTGGCTCACAATGATGCGCTCAAGGTCCGGTTCATCAGACCATCTGCGGAAAGCCGCGCCCAGCGCCTACCGCCGCCAGGCCAGCGGGCAGTTCTCATGGGGAAGCACTGAATGGGAACAGTGCAACGGCCGAAGTTTGACAGCGCGATTTTGTTCCACCGTCCGTGATCAGCTTCGCGCCATTTTGGAAAACCGTACAGCACTCTGGTCTGTTCGACTTCATGTGGTATGGCTCGCTATGTCTTGGACCTTTCCGACACCGCAGTGCTGACCGAGATTCTGGCAGAGTTCGCCCGTTCTGGTGCTGGCTCCCGTCTCGATCTGATATGCAAGGCTGCGATGCCAAGGGCAACGAATCCAGCAGTTCAGGGTAGGGTTACGGGTCCTGAGAACCGCGACGTGATGCTTCACCGGCCAACCTGCCATTGAAAAACCCGCCACTGAGGGAGCAGTAACGGGCCTCCGGTGTATGCTCGGCCAGGGAAACCGAGCGCAATCCAAACTTCATTTTCGGAGCCATTTTGCAGTGGGTCCGCCCCTGCTGGCGGGCAGAGGCGGACCCGGCCAAGGCTTGGGACCTAGGCCCGGCAGCGGGGGACGCTGCCGCCGTTTCCAACCTGCATCGACATATCAGGTTCCACTAATGCACAAAAAGCCCGCCACCTTTGAGCAGCGGGCGTTCCAAAGCTGCAATTCTCTTGATTAATCGATAATCCCGGAGAGCCCGGATGAGTTGGGCGAAGCCGTGAAGGCACGGGTCACGCCGGCGATGGATCCGCAGCAGAGATCGCCGAACGAAACGACTGCGGGAAACGCGGTCGCTGATTTGCTCAGGCCTGCCGGTAGATGTGGCCTTCGTCGACGGTGGTCAAACGGCGCGTATCTCGACTGCGGCCGGACGGCGACCTCGCCGAACCGCTCGGCAACACGATCGAGGCCCCGCGGCATGCGGGAGCGCCGTGCTCGGTGACGACAAGCTCGGCTGCAATGCCGCAAGTTGCCACCGAAGTCGCCGACGATGCATTTCGAAGCCGTGCACGGGCGACGTGGATAGACGTGTCGTCGGCAATCAAAGTCCCGTCAGCCTCCCGCCACAGAGGTGCTCCGGCGATGGCCGGGAACCTGTGCAACCACAGCCACCCGGTATGTAGGAACGGAACGAGGCAGTCTGCGGCTGGCTCCATCGCCGCCCATTTGTTAGGCGCAACGATGTTGCAGACCGTGACGAGGGAGACGAAGTCCGGTGCTACAAGGCGAACCAGTCGATCGAAGGTCGCGAAATCATCAGCCAGAAGATGGCGAGCACTGCCGCGAAGGCAGGAAAGCCAAAGGCGAACCAGAGCCGAAACAAGGTGTCATAGCGCTGTGGTGGAGGTTGCTTCTCTGCCGCGGCCTGCATAGCGAGATTGCGCATCTCGATCTGCATCCACACGACTGGAAGCCAGAACAGGCCGGTGATGAGGTAGAGCAGGATCGAAAGCACAATCCACCCCTCGGTCAGCGGATAGCCGGAATGCCAGGCGAGGAATGCACCGGTGACAGGTTGGGCGACGACGGCGGTTGCAGTGAAAATGAAATCGGCGATCACGACCATGCGTGCGACCGCCGCGATGGTCGCGGAATTTCCGGTCCGGTGAGCGAGCAGCATGAAGAAGGCGATGCCGGCGCCGGTGCCCAGCAGCACGGCCGCGCCGACGACATGCAGGAACTTGAGCATGAAGTAGGTCATCAGCGTTCCTCCAGGACCGCCAGCGCGACAAAATGCAGAACCAGGATCGGCAGGATCTTCAGGAATGGGCCGAGCGGCTCGTTCCACAGTTCTGGTCGCAGCATGGTCCCCGCGATCGCATAGAAAAGAGCCACCGCGATCGCCCCGAACAGCCCCAGCCGACTGGTCGGTCGCCAGGCGATCAACGCGCCGACCGCCATGTCGGCCAGCGCTCCGGCGATGACCGCCGGTTCCGCCAGCGGACCGATGGCCGTGCCGACCAGCAAGTCGACCCCGCGGCGCCAGCCGGTGGTCAGGGAAATGATGCCGGTCATGATCCAGAAGAAGGGCAGGACAGTAAAGATCGCCGGCTTGACGAAATAGAGACGGGCGAACCATCGCTCCTGCACCGTCGCGGGATTGAGCTTTAGCGCCGCTTCGAGGCTGGATGGTTGGATCCCTGTCGCTGTGATCCACGCCTGCGGGTCGCCGACAGCGCCCCGCACGATTTCCTTGGCCGCATTGCTGCGCATCGGCGGGCGCCAGCCGAGCAGAGCCGCCGCATCGCCGACCCGGTACAGGCCGGCCGCGACGCTACCGGGCAGAGTGAACTCTCCAGCCGGTCTCGACCCGAGCCAGCGGCGGTAGAGGCCGACCACCTTTCTCATCGGCAGCGCTTCAGGTCCGGCAAGGTCAAGCGCAAGGTGCGATGCGCTATCGGGCCGGAGAAAATGCAGGACAGTGGCGATCACGTCATCCAACTGTACGACCTGAAGCCGACCCGTGCTGGGCATCACCGGCAACAGTGGCAATGCGGCCAGTCCGCGAAACAGCGCACTGGCGCCGAACGCCGGCCGGCCCAGCACGACCGACGGGCGCAGGATGACCCAGTCCAAATCGCGCGCCATCAACGCCTGGTCGCCAGCCAGCTTGGTGGCCGAGAAGGCGGACGGCTGCAGCCGATCGACCCCGATTGCCGAGAAGTGAATGACTTTTCTCACGCCCGCCTGCTCACAGGCGGCAAAGAGTGCCGATGCGCCATCCGCATGCACACCGCCAGTGCTTTCTTGCGCGCTGTCCTGCAGCACGCCGGCGCAGTTGACGACCGCGTCGATGCCTATCAGATGCGGGCTCCAGTCCTGCGTCTGCAGCGCCTTTGCCATGTCGAGCAAGACAGGCGGCAAGCCTCTGAAGGGCGCGGCGCCGGCACGATGCAGCACGCGAACGATTTCATATCCATCGGCGGCCAGGCGCGCACAAAGAGAAGCTCCGATCAGACCCGACGCGCCGGTGACGAGGACCCTCACCTGGCACCTGAAAACTGCAGTGACAGTCGCGCCTCATCCTGTCTGCACGCGGAGCCGGACGAAACAGCGGTGTCGCTGCGATCGGGCCGCACGATCGAGCGATTCCGCGCGCCTCGCCGAGGGCAGATGGAAGCGAGCGTCGCGGCGCTGCTGGCGCGTCCGGCCAGAGCTCCGACAGTTTCGAGCAACGATATCGAGCGGAAGCTCGGGTTGATTGTTCCTTTGGTTTCTACCATGGGCGCTGATCCCAAGCTGCCACGGATGTTCCTGCAACCATTCATGGGCAAGGCGAATTGTTCGCGCAGGAATGATCGCCTCGGACGGTTCGGTGCAACGACCGTATCCACTATTTGCTCATGCACGCAGCGCCAGCCAACCTGATCGACGGTGTCGATGGACTCGATCTCCCTCCCGCCCAACGCGTTCAGCTAGATCTAGGCGGCATCTTGCAGCGCCCTTTCATTTACGTTGGTTTCTCCAAGCTGCGTCAACGCCTCGTCCGTTGCCTTCTCTTCGTCGAGCGTCTGCTGCAGCAGCGGAACCGCGTCATTCAAGCCGAGCAGCCTTGCCCAGGTTACCAATGTCCCATAACGGGCGATCTCATAATGCTCGACGGCCTGGGCAGCGGCAACAAGCCCGGCGTCGAGGGCCGGCGCCGCCTGGAACTCCTCCAGTATCTCCCCGCCCTCCTCAATGATGCCGTCGATCGCGGGACAGGTCTTGCCCTGCGCGCGCTTGCCGAAAATCTCGAACACCTGCTGCAGCCGCTCAACCTGACCCTCAGTCTCGTCGCGGTGCTTCTCGAACGCGGCGGTCAACTCTTGCGATTCGGCACCCCTGGCCATTTTCTTGAGGGCACTTAAGATCTTGCGCTCCGCGTAGTATATGTCCTTCAAGGCTTCGTAAAATAGATCTTCCAGGCCCTTTGTGCTGCTCTGGGCGCTTTTCTTCGTCGCCATCTCCATGTCCCACTTCGAGTTCAATGCTTCGCGGCATATGCAGCTCTAACAACCAAGGCCATCGGTTGTTCCTCGCCCTCAAAGACATGGTGGGAACACGAGCAAGGACCGTGATCTCGCTCCGTTCTGGTCGGCACAACCGGCGCCATGTCGCCTCTGCGCCTGGCTAGCCTCGCGGCCGCTTGTCAAGCCGCCTGCCGCGCCTTAACCGGCGTTCTCGCCTATCGAAGTCGATTGCTGGTCACGCTTTCGCCGATCAATGTTGATAAGACGGCGGTCGGGGGCCGCGGCGCCGGAACGACCTCTTCAGCGTTTTGTGGGCAAGCTGCTGTGAGACCAGATCGCGCGCTTTTCGGCACATATTGCAAGCCACAATGGTCGCTCGGCTGCCTCTGCCGGTCTAAACGGGACCCGGCCCGCGGCATGCCCGGATGGTTGAAGCGGATTGTTGAAAAGGTGTGTCGGGGTGAACTAGATCATCCGCCGCCATCGGTTGCGACGATCGAGTTGCTCCTACCGGCCGCCCGACCGCCGTTTCGCTTCTTCATCGATCCTGCGACCTGAGAATCTTGAGTGCCTCGTCCTTGGTGAGGCCGCACTTTCGGGCAAAGTAGTTCGCTTCGATGGCCCTTTCGCGATCCGTCCGAGACGCGGTGTTCTGCTTGGCCTTCTTGCCCATCGATGCTATCGCCTCGATTATATCGCCTGCTGGTGATCAAGCGCCTACGCCGTGGGAGGGCTCACGCGGGGATCGGGTCACCAATCTTGCAGCTCCGCTGCCTGGCTCGAACTGTGGTTTGACGCGATTGTTCTGCGATTGCAAAACTTCGCAAGAGATGCCTGGCGCCGGACTTTGCTGTGGCCATTCGGGATCTGTCATCCCATCGCTGTGACCTGCAGACGAATGCAGAGCCTCAGCAGTTTTTCGCCGCTTTCATCGTGGGTTAGTCCCGACAACATGTTCGTTCCAGTACCCGGAGGAAAAAACGTGCGCGACCAGTCTTTTTCCCATCTGGAGGCGCTCATTGATGTGCGTCCCGACACGAATTTCACCCCTAGCGCGCCATGGCCTCGCGGATCGGCCACTGCGTCACTCGATGCAATATGGAACAATCCTCGCGGGCGGATGTTGGGCAACCCAACCCCCTGGAGGATTGCCAATGTTCATGCACAACAAGCGCCTGCAATACACCGTCCGCGTTTCGGAGCCTAATCCCCGCCTGGCCTGCATGATCATGGAACAATTCGGTGGCGCCGATGGCGAGCTTGCCGCGGCGATGCGCTATTTCACGCAAGGCCTCGGCGAGGATGATCTTGGCCGTCGCGACATGTTGCTCGACATAGCCACTGAAGAACTCAGCCACCTTGAGGTGGTGGGATCGATCGTCACCATGCTGAACAAGGGGCTCAAGGCACAACTTGCCGAAGGCCAGATGAAAGAAGCGGACCTTTATGTGATGATCGGCGCCAGCGGTACGACAGCCAAGGAATCCATCCTGTTTGGCGGTGCTCCCGCGCTGTGCGACTCAGCCGGCGTTCCCTGGACCGCGGCCTATGTCGACTCACGCGGTGAACCTACCGTGGATTTGCGGTCGAACATCGCCGCTGAAGCGCGCGCCAAGATCGTTTACGAACGCCTCATCAACATCACCGATGATCCGGGCATCAAGGACGCGCTCGGCTTCCTGATGACACGCGAGATCGCTCATCAAAAGTCGTTTGAGAAAGCACTCTACGCCATCGAAAACAATTTCCCGTCAGGCAAGCTCCCGGGCATCGAGAGGTACGCCAGCATGTACGTCAACACCTCTCAAGGTGACGGCGATACCAATGGTCCATGGAATTCCGGCGAAGAGTGGGATCGGATCGATGACCTTGAAGAGGTGATGCCCGTCGACGGCGGAGACGGCTTGGCAACCGTCAAAATGGGCGCCAGAGACATGAAGGTGGTGGCCAAGATGGCCGACCGTACTCTTTCTGATCCGGCGTCCGATCCGATCACGGGCGCTGATCTAGGTGCCGGTCCGGGAGCTGGCCGAACCAAGAACGCGGATTTTGGCGGCGCGGCAAGCATTCAGGAGGCCCCGGCCGTGGCCGAGGCTGCTGTCAAACGCGCACGTAAGCGTTAGTTTGAACTGACCTCATTGCGGGCAACTATGTTCGGGGCAGGAAGCTAACGACGAAAGCAGGGCATCCGACTGGCAGCAGCGGACTGGCCGGAGTGCTCGCTATTTGCTGAGTGGGTGAAGCACATATGGCCACCGCCGCACCACGATCAGAGTCGGAACATGCGGGGCATTCGGAGAAGGTCCGTGCCTACGGTTGCGAGAACCGGTGCATTGTCGCAATCGGAGCCTCGGCGGGGGGCCTCGACGCGCTGAAGAGACTTGTCCGGGATATTTCGCCGGACATTCCGGCGGCCCTCCTCATCGTACAGCACGTCGGCCTCACGAGTTACCTCGGCGACATTCTTGGTCGCGCTGCCAGCATGCCCGTAGCGAATGCCGCCAGCGGCACGAAGGTTAAAAACGGGCACATCTTCGTTGCACCGCCAGGAGCTCACCTGCTTTTACATGATGATCACATTCTGCTGCGGCGCGGGCCGCGGGAGAATTTGGCGCGCCCTGCCATCGATCCCCTTTTTCGATCAGCGGCCTGCAGCTTTGGCGGCAGCGTGATTGGTGTCGTGCTCACGGGCAGCCTCTCCGACGGGACCGCCGGCTTGCGCGCCATCAAGATTTGCGGAGGGGTCAGCGTGGTCCAAGATCCCGACGACGCTGAAGTACCCGATATGCCGCTGAGCGCCTTGCAGAATGTGGAAGTCGGCCATTGCGTCGCCCTGTCCGAAATGGCTGGCCTGTTGCGCAGGCTTGCGTCCGAACTCGCAGGGCCGACACCAGAAATCCCGCCTGTCATCCGCCTTGAGGCTGCGATTGCTGCTCAGGAGCACAGCACAATGGAACAGACAGAACGCCAGCTTGGCACCCCCTCAACATTTGTCTGCCCCGAATGTCACGGACCGCTTTGGGAGATCGAAGACGGGCCGATTACCCGTTACCGTTGTCACACCGGACATGCATTCGGAGCGGACGTTTTGATGCAGGCCCAGGCGGACGATGCGGAACAGGCCCTTTGGAGCCTTCTAAGAGCGCACCAGCAGCGGGCCGAGTTGGCGAAACGGACGGCGAAACGAGAAGCCGCTCGGGAAAGACATAGCTTGGCCAGCCAAATGGCTACGCGGGCCGCGGAACACGAAGCCGACGCGAAGCTTATTGAAGAAATTATCCATCGTCGAAGGCCGTGACAAAACATACGCCCCGACAACCATGAACTTATTTCGGTCCGGGGCTCACGGTTACCGGTTGGCGGCGTCACTTGCCGCGCTCGCCGCTCCGTCTGAAGTAAGTCCTCACCTCTAAACAGCTACGGCATGTCTTCGCTGTTTCGGCCATGCATGTTGGAGCCGTGCATGAAGGACTGGATTTCGTCCAGATCGATCTTGCCATCACCATTCTCGTCGATGTTGCTGAAGATCCTGCCGACCCCGCCTTCAACCTCGTTCTGGGACAATGAACCGTCGCCATCCGTGTCCAACAGTCCAAACACCAGTCGCATGCCGGCACCGCGCATCATTTGGTGACCACGGTGTCGATCCATTCTGTGTCCTCTGCCCCAGTCGCCACGATTTAGCCAATGGTCGCCATGACGGCTAGCTTCATCGGGGCGGTCAGCATCCTTGATGCGGCCGTCCTGGTTCATGTAGCGATCTTCCTCATCGCGGAAACCTTCCTCAGAACCGCGATCCTGCTTCATTCTCTCCCGGACCGCTTGCTCAACCATCTGGCGGATCATTTCGCGTGTTGGTCCGTCCGCTTGTCGGTTGATATCCGGCAACTGCCCGCCGACCGGCTGTTCGGTGGCCGGAGGGGGTGCGGGTGTCGAGGGGGCCGGTGTTCCGCTTGTCTGGGCCAACGCGGGGAAGGTCAGAGCTATGAAAGCGGCCGCGGCCGTCGTGACGTGTGAATGTCTCATGGCGTGCTCCATCTATCGCGCCTGCTTGCTTGGAAGGCCAAACTGGAGCTCGATCTGTTTGTTCCCTGAGGGGACTAGGTTCCGGCGAAGGCAAGCTGCTCGTGAGCCCTTGGGCCAAGCCTCGAATGCCTGTGATTAATGAAGCGGCTAGTTCGGCTTCCGCAATGCGTCAAACGATTGCCCCGGCGATCGCCGCGATTGGGCGGTCAAGGGAATTCAGCACCGGGGCCCCAAAGCAGATGATCCCGTCCGCAACCTGCTGGTCGTCGCAGCTGAAGCCATTCGTGCGGATATCGCGCATTTCAGCAATGAGGTCGTCAATAGTTTGCACGCTTTCTGTGTTCGAGGCTCGGGAAGACCATCGGCATAGAGCCGCCGTACTTCGAAATCGCTCATCTGGCTGAGAAAGGCTTTGCCGGTGGCCGTAAAGGCTGCGGGCAAACGCATTCCTGGACGGAACTGGATCAGCGAATGGCTAACGCTCGAATTGCGTGCGGCGAGATAGAAGACCTCTCTCCCTTCGAGCACCGAAAGGATAATTGTTGCCCCCGGGCAACTCCGTCTCGCCAACTCCGTCGCCACGTCGGATTGCTGGGCAAAGGCGTTCGACCATCGCATGACGGGGGGCCTAACTGGAAGGTCTGGTCGCCGCGGCGTATCAAGAGCTCCAAGTGTACGAGCGTCGAACATAGCGCATGCGCAGAAGAACGCGCGATTCCAAGCTCGCGAGCCAGATCCGATAGCGTTGGGGAAGTTCGTGATCTCGCGACGATGTCCAAGATACGCACCCCACGGTTCAGGGCAGGGGGAAGGGCCGCTTTCGCGCCTCGTTTTGATTGATCTCGGTGTCAGCCATGGCCCCTCCCAAGCGCGTCACGCCTAAACCTTGAGGTGACAGGGCCGCAGATAGCGAGCCATCGGGCAAAAATCGAAAGGCCGGAAGGGTTGCCGTACGGTTTTACAAGGCAACGACGCTAGGTCGTTCGAACAAAAACCGCGCTGTCGAGATTGGGTCATTGCACTGTTCCCATTCGGTGCTTTCCCCATGAGAACTGCCCACTGGCCTGACGGCTGGCGGGCTTTTTTGTATCAGCGGAACCTTATTACTCATGCTCAGTTCTTGGCGGCAGCGCCCCGCACGCTGCTGGCCAAGGAAAGGCAACCCTTGGCCGGGCCCGCATCGGTCCTCACCCAAGCGGTGCGGGCCCACTGTCGATGCTGCCGAGCCCGTCTTCACACCCTTGGGCGTATCTTTCGAACAGTTCCACCTTTTCTGGATAAGGAAGGCGGTGTAAACGCTGGCAACCTTCGCACCGATAGTGGGCGGCAACGATAAACCAACGCCCTGGCTTGGTGAACTCGTTTCCACATCCGGGGCATTTGAGTGTCATCTCAACCGAAGATAGTTTCTGGGAGAGCGGCATCAGGTCGCGTAACTCAAACTGCCGACGCCAGAATCAGCGTTATCCCCACCACCGTCGACCTTGTCGGACGTGTGAAGACCTTGAAGCGAGAGGACAAGCTAGGCCACGCGACTTTGCGGGCGATCCGTGAGGCGAAATCGTGAGGTTAAATGAAGTAAGCCCGCCGCTGAGCACACAACAACAGCGACGGGCCTTGCTCGCCTACGCTTGGTGGGGATTGATAACCAAGCTGAACTTAACTTGGATTTCAGAAACAGGTTCCAGCGCTACCAAAAGATTTGATCGCAGGTGGCCCGGCACCGGGTCTCGAAATCGGTGGCGGGGCCTTGCTCGGCTGTTTCAAGGAGATTTCCGTACCAATCGCGTCCCGAACTTCCATTTCAGAGACATGTTCCCTGGTCGTGGGACAGACACTTCAGCCTTTACAGGACGGCTTGATTTGGGGGGCCTTGGGCGTCGCTAGTGCTTGAAGCGAAGCTTCTGCAAAGTCCGACCGTAGATGGTAGCGAACAGCAGAGGCGTCCCTGACTTCCATGCGGACGCAAGCAAGCTCGTCAAGCAAGACACGCCCGCTGGCGCATAAGGTTGGCACGGATCGCACGCGAAAGCTCGATGTCGCTGAGGCGTTGGGAATGGGAAAAGTCAGCCCGATGTAGCACGTTCGTTTATTGATCACCTAATTGCCCACTGCTGCGGGCGTAGGCGGAGATCGATGAGGTCCCCGCAGATCTGACAATGCCCGCTATGCGGATAGCGACGGCATCAAGTCCGCCCTGGCAATCTCGTCAGGACGTGTGCCGCCGCTTCGGCCGTGTGGGCAGTGCACCCGAGAAGGTCGCCACCGCCTAACCTTGCCGGGTATTGGCGACGCCGGCCTATTGGCGACGCAATCCCAAACTCCCCACGATCCGTCGCTCAATATGACAGTTGAATCTGTGCTGGTGATTTTCCATGCAACCTCGAGGGGAGAGATGGTTCTGCTTGGAATGGGAAGCGTGGTGGGCTGGGTGGCGTAAGGCCAAGGTATAGTATGCCAACGACGTTGACCTCCCTGAAGGATGTCGATCTGAAGCGCCGGATTGCGAGATGATCTCTAATGGCAACCGGTTGTGCTCCCCAATGATCTAAGTCAGGTCTGGAGACGAGCGGATGTCTCCAAGCAGCCTCACGTAGTCTGCCTCCGGCTGACCGTAGGTGCCATTTGCAGATGCCAGAAGGCCGCTGCGGTCCCGGATACGCACTTCGCCACGTCGGGAATAGATGAACCCGCGTCCTTCCAGCACCTGAAGCCCAACGGTAACTCCCGGACGCCTCGAGCCCAGCATGATGGCTAGAAACTCATGGGTGATCACAACGCGTCCACCGTGGACCCGATCATCACACATTAGAAGCCATCGCGCCAAACGCTCTTCAAGGTTTGCGCGCGCGTTGATCAGCGCCGT
The DNA here is from genome assembly GCF_001618845.1 of Mesorhizobium ciceri biovar biserrulae. Taxonomy (NCBI): domain Bacteria; kingdom Pseudomonadati; phylum Pseudomonadota; class Alphaproteobacteria; order Hyphomicrobiales; family Phyllobacteriaceae; genus Mesorhizobium; species Mesorhizobium ciceri. The sequence goes on along the minus strand of NZ_CP015065.1, from coordinate 456,790 downwards.
ATAGCTGGTCTGGATGTGGAGATACTGGACATAGCGCAAGAGTAAGAGGCGCAGCGTCGGGCTGTTCGCGAGTGCCGCCTTGAATGGCTCAGCTCCGATCCTGAAAGCGTTGCCGGGCAGCTGGACAAAACATTCATGCGCGGCATAGTCAGCCCCCATCACGAGCGCCGCACCAGTCATTCCCTCAAAACCGATAAGCGCAACCTCGGCTTCCCTCCCCAAGGTCCTCGCAACCACAGAACCGATGCCGTCCTCCAGGAAGTACACCGTAGTGATCTCCGAAGCGGCTTGCTCCAGATTCATTCTCAAATTGAGGGCACATGGCTCAAGGTGTGGCTGCAGAAGCGCTAGGTCATCGGGGTTGAGCCGACACAGCAATCCGTTTTTATAGGAATTGTTTTTTGGATTGGTCATGGCTCAATCCCGCCTGGGGCAAGAGCTTTCCAATCTCCTTGCCGTCCGCGCCCGTAAAAACGTGCAGACGATCTTGTGACGCTACGCCTCTTGGCGCGACAATCATAGGAGAATGCGAATCGATGCACGGCGAGCCCCCGCCACCGTGATTACAAAAGACTTGGAAGAAATGTCAGAGTTGGAAACGTACCGAGCTCGGGTTTGTACTAAACCGACATTCTGACGCCCCGGCCTGCCCGTCTTCATTTTGCCTGACCAGCGGAAGCGGCAACGGCCTAGTCTTGGCTTCTGACAGCAACGATGCGAGGCATGGCCGAGCCTCGCTTCGACTCCCGTGCCCGTCTCGCCATCTTGTACCTTCGTCGCGACCTGACTGCTTCCTCCGCCTGCTCGCGCGACATCTCCCCCGCGCGGCCAAACGGCTTCTTTTCTGGCATTCGATTGTCGTTGGCACGTTGGGTCACTGCCATGTCCGTCTCCGTTCGGAGCCGAACTTCGATTTGCCGGAACTATTCCATGCAGCACCCGCTGGTGCTGAGCGTGTTTTGAGCTGAGGTGAGGCGTTGTGAGGTCAAATTCCGTCGCGCTGCATTTCTAGCCTTGCATTAGAAACGCCATCCAGAATCCGGTGATAAAGCACGTCGAGCAAGTGGAGGTATTCAATCAATCTTGCCGGGCCGACCGGCCTTGGATTCCTCCAAGTCCAACTGGGCGCGATTGGCATGAACCAATGCTGCGATCAAATTTTCGTCGGCTGACTTTTTGCCGGTGTAGAGGCGCACAAGCTCGCGCGCCTGGACCTTCCAATTGGAGTCCGGGCTATCCCGGATGGCTGACGTAAGAGCCCGGGAGAGTATGTCGAAATCCAACAACGAAATACTCGGTCGGCTTCCTTTCACGATCAAATCCATCCTGTTGATCTGCGGCGTTCGCGACACTCGAAAGGACAATGACCAGCATCGGCATCACCCAAAATAGGTCCATTCCTTCACGTGCTCAAGTTTCGGAAGCTCTCGCTGACCGATCATAGGACGCAGCGGCGCAGCGTAAATACCGCAGGGCAGCACCACTGCAATAACAAAGGTTAAGCGGTAGGCATAAAGCCGACTAGCTGCGGTTTTCTTGTCCAGCTTGCCTCTTCGGCAGCCCTGCCGATGACCGAACGCGTCAAAGATAAGCGGAACCTAATCTCCCGGCGTAGCTTGTCTCGATATGAGCGATCATGCCGAGAAACTAGTACCTCGCCCTCCACCAAGGTGGCAGAACCCGAAAGGAATTCTGATCTCGGCCGCTGTCGCTGTGCTTGCGTTCTGTGCTCTTCGCGGCTGGTGGAACTTTAGATGAGCACACGCGGCATCAACTTTCTGCACAAGTGGATTGCTAACGACATCCCAGAGACGGCGCCTCCCGACGCGGTCTCAATCGGTGAACTCACCCACAAGCTCCTGGCCGACGCCAAAGCGGTCGGCATCAAGAGAATAGAGCTGGATGAGGATGTGGATAGCCTTTACCGTATTTTCGTCGAAGCCATCGCTCACTTCGACGCCGGAATTCCAGAGTAGGTCCGCGGAGCTACGGTCCCGTTCAAAAAGCGGATGCATCCGCTGGTGGGATTTTTATCAGATGGCGATGCCGTTCGAACAACACCAGCTTGTCTGGGTAGCCGAGACGAATCCTGGCATTGCAGGCCTCGCAACGAAACATGGATATTACCTTGAACCATGATCCTCGCCTTACAATAGGATGGCAGCATTTGGGGCAGTCGAAAACGAGCTCCGCATCTCCCAACTCGTCAGGTATGGGCATTGAAAGTCCTTTGTGGGGAGTTTGATCCATCCGGCAAACTGCGGTCAGGGTAAGCCCCGTGACGGTTGTAGAAGATTGGGTAGTCATAGGTCCATCCCACGCTACAATCCCTTTCAAGGCTAGGGTTCGCCCCCCGTGCGAACCGACGACCGCGGGGAGGGACGTAGCTGTGGCTGCCCACGCAACATCGATCTCCCGAGACAGTTCCTTACCGGAAGCCAAGCTCGGACCAATGCGTTTTGGCGGCGGGACTTAGGTCCGGCCCGTGAACTCCGCCACGTTTGTATCTGGCTTGGTCTTCAGCGAGCTACCCATCCGGTAATGCTGCCCGCAGGTGTCGACGGGGTGGCGGGCTAGTCAGTCTTTTCATGAGCAGCTCGGAACTGCCCCTCCGCGAAGCACCTCCGCGCCTCTTGAGCCGTCGCCTCACCAGCCATAGCGGCCATGCAGGCGCGGACAGCTTGGTTCCACTTAAGGCCACGCTTCGTCCATTTCACCAGATATTCGGAAGCGGCCTCCACGCTGTTGACGTTGTAGGTCATGCCGGGTCGCTCCCCGATGACGGGAACCGGAGGGGTGAACCAGTGGGTTGCCATCATACGACCCTCCCTCGCGACAATCGACGCTTGAGGTCTTCGGCATTCAGTATGCCTACCAGATCTTCGGCGTATTCCTGATCCAAATATTCCGCCGGTGCCCCCCATGCATCGGCTGGCTGTCCGGTAAACACGTCGAATACCGTCCAGCTCTCGTCCGAGTCTTGCCTTAAGCCGTATCGCAGTTGCACCACGAGGCTAATTTAGGAGATCGGAATGTCTGATGCAAATGTCCGAGCGAGGGGATCGTGTGACTGGGGGGCACGTCAGCCAGGAGCTGCCAGCCCTGCTTGTGAATTGAGAAGGTTTGCGAGGCCCGTGATGATCTGGGGCATAACGAACGGCTTGGTTATCATGAGGCTGTTTGGCACTCCAAGTGACGGCCAGTCCTCCGCACCATCGCCACTCATGTAAATGACTGGCAAACTGGGGTTGACGGTCCGCATGTGACGGGCGACGTCCCAGCCGGTGGGGCCTTCTCCGATCCTTATATCGGTCAGGAGGGCTGCGACACCATCCGGGTTACGATCAAAGGCCGCGATGGCATTGTCCCCTTTATAGCGGCAATCACCTCGAACCCGGCTTCACGCAGCGAGTGTTCGATATCCAGGAGGATAAGGCTCTCATCCTCCACGACCAGGACGGCACCTGAGTTCATTCGACGCCAGCTTCGCTCGTTGGTATCCGGGCATGCAACGGTGGCCGGCTGCGAATGTTCCTCGACGCCCCTAACATTGCTACTCGGGCAGCAGCATTTCCTCCTCCTCAGCCGCATCCTCGAAGAGTACACGGAAGTCGTTGGTCGGCATCTTGCCATCCATCGCCGTCAGGCAGGCCTCCGCCGCCAGTCGCCATTTGGGGCCACGGTTGGACCACTTCAGTAGTTCCTCGGCGGCAGTGTCGATACGGCTGATCCCAAGGCGGAATCCCGGTCTGTCGGTCTTGACGTAGACAGGCGGGTTGAACCAACGAAGGGGCATCAGGATTCGCGCACGTCGAACGCAACGAAAAGCTCCCGTTTCGTGGCACAATCGACGATCATCGCGACCAACTGGCAGTCCGTCTCATGGAGATAAAGGCCGCGCTCGCGCACTGCTGTAATGGTTGCTTTCACGGAAATGATGGCGCCCGGTTGAGGGCCCAAAAGGACTTCTCGAACCAGCTCCTTGGCCGTCGTCTGCGCAGGCCGGACAGGTGTTTGAATGTCCATCCCATCCTCCCAGAGAGACAGAACCTCAATCGTCTATTCTGTGGCGCACTTTCTGAAAAAGACAAGTACCAGAAGCGTACAAAGCGGGTAGTAACGGGCGCGACCTTCTTGGGTCTGTGCGCTGTCATCAGACCATCCATGGGCGCTCATGGTCATCCAAACACAGCGCGGAAGGTCGGCCACCCCGAAGGAAGAATGTGCCTGTTCGGACATACATCGTCCGGAAGATGGTGGGATTACGGTCGCAGGAGCGCGCCGCCAAACTGCGCCCATAAGCGTTCGCACTCTCTCGCCCTTAGGCTCGGCGTCGCCGGTTCGCCGTAGAAGACCATGGCTCGGCGAACGTCGTATCCAGCACCGATGCGTTCGCCACGAATTGAATGGCCATTCCCAAGGTGAGGGGAGCGATTTTGGCACCCGCTTTGGTCGTGAGGTCAACCACACCGAACACTTCCGCACTGGCACGCCTGCCAGCCAAAACGGCCCTCGAGATGGCACTCTTCACGGCGAGGAGCATTTCGGTCAGTCGTCCGCTGAAACGGCTCTACAAACTCTCAAAAGCAAGGTTTGTTCCCGGTCACGCGGCATCTCCCCAAGTGCCGGTGTTCGGCTGCAAAAACCAAACTGGATCACGCGGCCTTTCTCATACCTGTGTAGTTGATATCAATCTGCTCGACCGGAAGGTCAGGCCGCCTAGCCCAGTTCCTCTCAGCGTCAAGCAGTTCATTCGGCCCAGTCAAGCCGTTCATGAACAGCCTGAGCACGTGCGCAGCTATGCGCTCTCCTCTCTCCGAAGCGAGAGGTACGCCGCACTCGTTGCAGACCGTGTGACAAACGTGGGCCAGCATCTCAACATCGCTCGGCTCCAAAAATCGGCCCGGATACAACAGACCATTTCCTTGTTAGACGATTGCGATGGATGTCCCTTACGCAAGGTCAGCGGCAGCCACAATCAACTATGATAGTGACGTCTCGACGCTGGCAAGAAAGCAGGTCGGTCGCGCTGGCTGGCCACGGGTCGTCTGCTCTGGGCAGCGCGGCGGAACATTAGCGCCCGCTGTAAGTTGGGCGCCAACCCCAACAGGTTCTTCATGGCGCAGGTTCCTTCCTCGAACATTTTGATACGCAAGCTCCAGACCATCTCGGAACTCGCAGAACCAGATATTGCAATTTTGGGAAATGCCCGGATTGAGGAGAAGCAATATCAGGCCAACGCAGACATTCTGCGCGATGGCGACCAGCCGACGCTTTCGTTTGTTGTTCTTGACGGCATGATAGGCTCGACCAAAATGACAGGCGACGGCAAACGCCAAATCACCTCCTTTTTTGTTCCCGGCGACATTCCCGACCTTCATGGACTGCGTCTGTCGGTCATGGATTGCACCTTTACGGCTCTAATGCCCTCTCGGGTGGGCTTCATGCGGCACGACGCTCTTCGCTCTATTTGCGACCAGCACCCTTCGATAACCACAGTGTTTTGGCGCTCGACGCTTGTCGATGCGGCGATCTATCGAGAGTGGGTCACCAACGTCGGAAGACGCGACGCCTATACTCGCATGGCTCATATTTTGTGCGAACTTATTGTCCGCCTCCGCGCAGTCGGCCGCATAGAAGATCATGTGGCCCGCCTTCCGATAACGCAGGCTGCGCTTGGTGATGCGCTCGGCCTTTCCACCGTACACGTGAACCGAGTTCTTCAGGATCTTAGACGCGACGGCCTGATATCCACCGTGGGCTCGCATTTTCATGCAACCGACTGGTCAGGGCTCGTTCGCGCCGGGGATTTTGATGGGATGTATCTGCACCAAAGGGCCGCTGACGTGTTGCGCCAATAGAGGTGTTCCATGGCGATATTTCTTTGACAGCAGTGTCCGCGACGAGCTCATAAAAGACGATGAGGGGATCGAATGTGATGGGATCGAGGAAGCATGCCGAGAGGGCATGGACGGGCTCAGAGATTTGGCGCTTGAATTCTTCAAGGACCCCGATGGCCAGCAATTGGCGATCTATGTCAGGGACGAGGCTGGTGAAAGGCTGCTGAGCTTGAGCATCACCCTTCAGGGAAGCTGAGTGGCTTTGAGCTTACTCGGGTTCGCTGTGTAGCCGCGCAGGGGCTCCAGCGTGCGAACCCGCCGTACGCATCGGCGGGGCCTTACGACAGACCGCCGGGACCGTTGTGCCGCAACCAATGAGCCGGTCGGTTTGCGAACGTCAATAGCGCCGAGGAAGGCTAATCGGCGGGTCGCGCGGGACTCATGGTGGTGCGCGGTCTCAGCGCCCAGAAGACCTCGATCACGAGTAGACGCGCGTCTTGCATGGGCCTGGCCTGCGCGAGGCTGTTCTTTGGGCAAGAAAGTGTTAAGACCGGAACATCCGTGCGCGCCCAGGGTTGGATCACTGCGGTCTACGTCCGGCATGCTTGGAGCGCTATAATCGAACTTAGAGCGCTATAATCGAACTAGCCGAACGTAATCGGCTTCTGGCTTGCCGTAGGTGCCGTTTGCGCAGGCCGCAAGTCCGCTGCGGTCCCTGATGTGCACTTCGCCACGTCGAGAATAGATGAAACCACGTCCTTCCAGCACTTGCAGCCCAACGGTAACGCCTGGGCGTCTTGCTCCAAGCATGACGGCAAGAAACTCATGGGTGATCGCAAGGCGCTCGCCGTGGACCCGATCGTCACACATTAGAAGCCAGCGCGCCAACCGCTCTTCAAGGTTTGATTTTGCGTTGATCAGGGCCGTATAGCTGGTCTGGATGTGGAAGTAGTGGACATAGCGCAACAGGATACGCCCTCTGGCGCGCGATTGACAGTGAAATGCAACCTGATGCACGGCGGCCCCTCGGCCGCCCAATTACAAATCAGGGGTGTACAAAGTTAAAGGGTTGGAATCGTACAGACTCTGCTCCGTACGAATCTGACTATTTCCTGATCGAGGCAAAAGCGGGCATGATGTGCATCTTGGAAGGATGTCGACATTATCCGGTGGAATAAGGAACCAGCTCTCCCCTTAGGGCTGGATAGCGCCTGCCTTCTCGACTAGCCGCTGTAGCAGCTAGTGGGACTCAGCAATAATGCGGCGCGTTGACGTGATGTTCGGAAAGGATGATGTCAGCCTCAGCGACGGCATGCCGCTGGCGTTGGTGCGCAGCCATAATGAATAGCTAGGGCCGCGTCTTCATCTATCGGGCGGCTCACGCACCAACTCGACCGTGACCTTCACGGTGAATAGGAGCTTGCTGGTGTGATCGCGGACATGGATGGCAACCTCTCTGAAAGTGCCGTCCGGCATCCGGTCTTTGGCCATTTCAAGCAACGCTCTTGCTGCCTCATCTTCAGCGGCTTCCCGGCTCGCAATTTCGGTTCCTTCAGGATCGGGAAAGACTTCGCCATCGTCGGTTAAATCAAAGAAGAAGCGGGCCATGCGACCCTAATTCCGAACCCCCAAAAAGGTTTCCTTGTAGCGCTACTTGCTGGTGATCCAATCCACCAGGCCAGTTTCCATTCGCTCGCACCCGGCGAATTCATGTGCCAGGCTCGTGGCCAGATCACGCCATTGATACTCAGGCACACCCGTTTGCCTGACCAACTCTCGGAATGCCGAGCGGAGAATGTCGGCGTCAAAGGCGGAGACGGCGACGCTTGCCACGCCCGGATCTTCCCACCCTCGCGCCATGTCATCGTGGTGACGTTGGCGAAGGCGTTTGAGCAGTTCGCGCGATGTCTCGATTGCGCGCCTTGAACGATCCACGTCATGGCGAAACTTGGCAGTTCCGATCATGGAATTATGCCGAACAAGATAGCCGGTTGCGATTACGGCTTGTGCAACTTCTAAATGCGTTCGAACCATCGCGGCCTCCCTTCCAGCGAAAGGAATTGTTTACCCCGTTGTCCAGCATAACCCCAACGGATTCGCTGTACGTTTTCAACCAATCGGCTATTCGGCGATTGTCGGCCAATTGCTGGGTTCTAGCTCCGGTGAGCGGCACTTCACCTCAAAGTGCCGTGGCGGCCGGCGCAGAGGTGCGCGAACCCTGGCGCCGACCAACAGAATCTGAGCGGTCATGCCTCGCGCTGGTGGAGTATATCGGCCCTTCGGGAACCACAGGGACGCCAAACACAACGACCCGGAGAAGTCGGTGCGCACAGTCACCATTCATTTACAATATTAGCGCAGGCTGAAAATCGGACATGCAGGGTAGCTCGTACATGGCCCTTAGCCCCGGTGAAGACCCAGCGCCAGCGCTTCTGTTTCGCTGCTGGGTAGGCCCTGTCCGCACTCCTGCTTGACTGCGCGACTGCGAGAACAACGCCTCGCGGGTTCCCAATTCCTTGCAAACAGTTAGATCCGAGAGCTAAGTGCGGCATAGGCTGGTAGGGCAGGCGACCAGAGCGATCTTTCGAAGAACGAAGTCGTCCTCCCGCACGAATCGGCTGCTTGAACGTACACTTTCCATAGAAAACTCCCTTCTGACCGCCGAGCAGGTTGCCGCTTCGCAAGTACTCTCAGAGAAAAATATTGGAGGGTCTTGTCCCAGCTTGACGCATCAAGGAACTCAAAGGGGGTGGTCTCTAAGGCGACCCTACGCGACATTAGCGGCTGCTATTGCGTTCGCCAATTCTTCTTCAGTAAACGGCTTGCTGAGAATTTTGATGTCGCGAGTCCCCGGGAGTTCGGCGTAGCCCGTTGCTATAATGACGGGTACGTTCGGCCACTGGACTTTGATCGTATTCGATAGCTGCAGGCCCGTCATCTTCGGCATAGCATGATCCGTTATGACGAGGTCGAACGGCTGCTCCTCCAGCAACCTGAGGGCTGCCGCCGCAGAATGCGCCTCCGCGACAGTATGGCCGAGATCCTCGAGCATTGCCGCGGTGTTCAAAAGGACCAGCGCATCGTCATCCACTGCCAGAATCCGCAGCGACGCCGTCTCAATGGCTTCCTCGGCAAGAACATCCGGCCCGCGCGCGACTTCCGAGCTCGCGGTGGCCACCGGCAGCCACAGTTCCGCCGTCGTTCCTGCTCCCTTGCGGCTCCTAAGCGTCAGGCGCCCGCCCATTTGTTCTGTCATCCCATGGACCATAGACAGACCGAGACCCGTGCCTTTGCCTACGCCTTTTGTGGTGAAGAACGGTTCTGTCGCCCGAGCTAGTGTTTCTTCGTCCATTCCTTCGCCAGCGTCTGCTACCGAGAGGCAGACGTAGGGGCCCGGGGCCAAGCCAGCCTCTTTGCTTTCGCCGACCTGTTCCATCCGAGTGGAGATGACGATCGTTCCGCCGCCAGGCATCGCGTCCCTGGCATTGACGCACAGATTGAGCAATGCGAGTTCGATTTGACTTTCATCAACCATCACACGATCAAGCGAGAGCGGAAATTTCGTCTCTATGATCGCCCTTGAGCCCAGCGATCGTTCCAAGAGATCCTTCATTCCGTCTATGAGCCCTATCAAATCGACAGGCTTTGGATCGAGTTGCTGCCGCCGGGCAAAGGCCAGCATGCGCTGCGTCAAGGACGCTCCCCGTCGCGCGCCGAGCACCGCGTTGTCGAGAAGACGCAGCAATTGTGGATCGTCGGGAAGCCGTTTGCGGAGCAGCTCAAGACTACCCAGAATCGCCATCAGCAAATTATTGAAATCGTGAGCGACGCCGCCCGTCAGTTTGCCGATCGCATCCATTTTTTGGGAGTGGAAAAGGGCCTCACGTGCCTGATCCAAGGACTCCTGCGCCTTCTTCCGCTCCGTAATGTCGCGTGTGATCTTCGCGAACCCCAGGAGTTCGCCATCCTCGTGCCGAATGGCGTCGATGACCACGTGCGACCAGAACGCAGTGCCGTCTTTGCGTATACGCCAGCCTTCGCGCTCAACTCGCCCTTCACGGGCGGCGATCTCCAAGGCACTTTGCGGACTGCCTCGCTCGCGATCCTCGGGCGTGTAGAATTGAGAAAAGTGCTTGCCGATTATTTCGTCGGCCGAGTAACCTTTGATGCGTTCTGCACCCGAGTTCCAGCTCGTGATTACGCCTCCAGGATCAAGCATGTAGATCGCGTAGTCCGTCACGCCCTGAACCAGACGCTGGAACTGCTCCTGATTTTTCCGGATTTCCTCCTCCGCTTTCTTGCGCTCGGTAAGATCACGGGTGACTTTGGCGAAGCCGGTTAGTTTGCCGCTTGGATCGAGTATAGGATCCACCACAACGTGAGCCCAGAAAGGAGTCCCGTCGCGACGAACCCTCCAGCCCTCGGTCACAAATTTGCCATCGCGGACTGCTGTCTCCAGAGTCCGCGATGGAAGACCAGCTTCGCGATCCTCCTCCGTGTAGAAGCACGAGAAATGCTGACCGATGATCTCGCTGGCGGAATAGCCTTTGAACCGCTCGGCCCCCGCGTTCCAACTCGTCACGGTTCCCGAACGGTCCAACATATAGATCGCATAATCAGTAACGGCCTCGACGAGAACGCGGTAGCGATCCTCATCGGCTTTATCGACGGTTCCTTGAATCATACCCCATCCGTTCATTTGTTAACTCTGTGAAACTGCTGGCGTCTTGGATGGTTCCACAGACGATGGGAAGGCGTGCGCGCTGTGGCACAGGCCGTGACTGCCGTGGCCTGCAACGAGCTACTTGCCTGACGGGGGCGCGGCCATTACAGAAATTGGAATTTCAGATACCGGGCCGGGCCGCCGATCGCTCCACCCAGTTCTACTTCGAACCTGTGATACTGGCGGCTTGCGATTCCTGTTTGGAGACGATGGCGGAATGACCGAGCGAAAGAAGCAGCCCGTTGTAAGTTCCGGCATTGCCGGCTTGGACGAAATTCTTCGCGGTGGATTGCCCGCTTCAAATTTCTATATCGTGCAAGGCGATCCAGGCGCAGGCAAGACGACGGCGGCGTTGCAATTCCTGCGCGCTGGTGTGGCAGCCGGTGAACGCTGCATCTATGTCAGCCTTTCGCAAACCGCCGCCGAACTGCAAGCGATTGCGTCCTCACACGGCTGGACGCTTGATGGCATCCGCGTTGAGGAATTGTCCGCTTCGGAGACCCTGAGCGGAGCGGCCGATCAGACGATTTTCCAGACTGCGGACCTTCGATTGGATGAGACGCGCAAGGCGATTGAACGCGCGATTGAAGAACACAAGCCACACAGGCTTGTTTATGACTCGCTGCTCGAGATCCGGCTGATTACCGGCGACACACCGAGGTTCCGGCGCGAGCTGATTGGTTTCAAGGCCTTCCTGGCCAAGCGGGGCATTGTGGCGGTGTTGCTCGACACCCAGACCAGCGGAGGCGATCACAATGGCGAGGAAATCGAGGGCATTGCCCACGGCGTGATCCGGCTTGATAAATCTCTCGAGGACTACGGCGGCGTGCGGCGGCGTATTGAAGTCAGCAAACTGCGCGGTGTGCCGTTTGCAGACGGTTATCACGATATGGCTATTCGCGAAGGCGAAGGCGTTGTGGTTTTTCCGAGGATTGTGCCCGGGTCGCCTGCCGAAGTGACCAAGCCGCAGCTGATCAAGTCAGGGGTAGACGCTCTCGACGAGATGTTCGGCGGCGGCCAGGAATCGGGAACCATAACGCTCGTGATTGGTCAGTCGGGGACAGGCAAGTCGACGATGTCGTCGCTTTACGCCACTGCCGCGCTTCAGCGGGGCGAAAGCGTGGCCCTGTTCCTGTTTGAGGAGCGGCTGGAGACTTTCTTTCGCCGGTCCGAGGGACTTGGGATGGATCTTCGGCAGTTCTACAGGGATGGCCAACTCGTCATCTACGATTTTAGTCCGAACGAAATCTCGCCCGGAGAGTTCGGCCAGATTGTGCAGCAAGTCGTCAGTCGCAACAATACCCGCGTAGTCGTGATTGACAGCTTCACCGGCTATCTGAATTCTCTTCCCCACCGGGAAAAGGCGGTGCTGGACATCCAGTCTCTCCTGAAACATCTCGCTCGCGCTGACGTGCTAACCATGCTCATTGTCGCCCAGCATGGCTTGCTCGGGCAGAATGTTGGAATCGACGTGGACGTCAGTTTTCTCGGCGACACCGTGCTTCTGCTGCGCATGTCCGAGCATGAAGGCCGCCTTAGGCGCAATATCACGGTCGTCAAGAAACGCCACGGTCCCCACGATCTCGATGTCCGGGAACTTTTCATCGCGAGTTCCGGCGTTTCCGTGGTTGCTTACAATCCTCTGCCCGAGACGTGAGCGACGTCGAGCGAAACGGGCTGGGAACACTGGATTGGGTGCTCATTTTGGCGCCTTACCGCAAGGATGCTGGTTACACCGCCTCCCTGCTGCAGGAACGTGGTTTACGGGCTCGAGCGGCGAGCCCCGAGGACTTAGAGGGATTGCTTGCACTGTCTCCTGGAGTGCTGGTTGTTACCCATGAAGCCTTAAATCCTCAGGCTATCGCAACAGTTGAAAGTTTCCTTCAGGCGCAGCCGAATTGGTCGGAAATTCCAATCGTTGTTTTGTTGGACCGTGGGGCACAGCAGTCACGCATCCAAGCGGCGCTGAGCGCTGCCTGGCCACGTTCACGTCAGATATACTATCAGCGTCCAGTGGCTGCGCTCGAACTAATAAGCGGAATCCAGTCGGCACTCCTCACCAGAATTCGCCAGCGCGACGTGCGTGACTATCTTGAGCGGGAGACGGAACTCCGCCTTGAACTAAATCATCGAGTGAAAAACATCCTGGCGACCGTCATATCCATCTTCGATATGACCAGGCGCGGTGCGATCTCGGCAGAAGGGCTTGCAGAAGACTTCAAAGGGCGATTGAGAGCCTTGTCGGATGTTCATTCTGCAGTTTTTGCTGCCGGTGGCGAGACCGTGGCCTTAACGGATGTCGCAAAATCGGTCCTCGCGCCATACCTTTCCAAGCAACAAACTGCCATCACGATCGACGGACCCGAGGTGCTGCTTTCGCGCGATGCCGGTACAACTCTCGCCCTCTCGCTTCATGAACTAGCAACAAACGCCATTAAATATGGCGGCTTGTCCCGCCCCGAAGGCAGGATACGAATGGAATGGAATATAACGGCGAGTTCGGAACCAGTGCTGACGCTGAGATGGATCGAATCAGGAGGACCGTCGGTAGTTCAACCCTCGCGAGTAGGATATGGAACACGCTATATGCGCGCCGCATTGACCAGCCTATTTGGAGAGGCTCCAGATCTTGTTTTCGCGTCGGATGGCCTGCGTTTCTCTATTCGCGGCCTACTGTCCCGCCTTGCACCCGATGAACGGCTAGGCTGATCGCGGCAGCGCCTACAATTTGGGCAGCGGAAATTCTAAGGTCGGTTGAGACCGGTGACCACTCCCTTGGCATTCAACGACCGCGCAATCTGAAGCTCGGTCCGACCAGCCTTCACGTATTCATGGTAGATCCAGCGCACCGTCGCAATTTCATCAGGTGGTCCAGGCACGAGGATGCCCCGATCCGTCTGGAGGCCCTTGTACTCTTTGAGAGCGAGCATGGTCTTTGTGCACCCAAGCTGGTCGATGAACCGGCGCCTCAGGCCCAGGCCGGCCGACCCTCCCTGCCGGTGTCACCATTCGAACGAGCCTGCACTGGCCGGCAAACACCTTGACCGACAACACCCGGCTGTGCTCGGCACGCCATCGTGCGCTTTATCGCCTTGAGCAGGTCTGATCCGATGCTGCCATCGTTTGCGAACTGTTCGCCAAAATATTCAATTCAACGCCGGCAACACGACACCGATACTCGTACGACGCACTCTCATCGGGGTTCGGGAATCGCCCCCAGCGGCTCACATCGTAGACGATGACGATTCGAAATCCGCGTTCTTCGTTTCGACATCCGCCAACAGCCTTTGCTTCGAGGTTCAAGCGCAGCGACCGGCGTCCTCGTATGTGGCCACGGTGTCGTAGTTCATCGCATCCGCGAATGCACGGATTGCATCCTTCTGATTGTCGATCGAATAGCTCTGGTGGTCGGTGGACATTCGCAGGTATTGAGCTGCGCGCACGCGCTGTGCGTTCTCAGCAGGTCGACGGACCGTGTGCGCCTGTTCCATCATTTAGCGCCTGGAAGGCAGATTGAACGTCCGCTTGAACCGGACGATCCTAGCGGTATGAGGCTTCAATCTCGTTACACAATGATCGACACTTTGTACCGACTGGGACTTGTCGCCATAAAACGAGAAGCGAGGAAAATAGCAGGCAGGCTTCTATCAACACCCGAGAAACCATGTCTTTTATCGTGACGGCTCGTGCCCCCGTTCCGCCGCATTGCAGCCGCAGGTGGCAAGCCATAGGGATATCAGGCCTTCAAGGGAGACCTTACATGAACGTTCACAAAGTCATAGCCGCCGTGCTGATGACCGCGGCACTGGCCGGGTGCGCGCAGACCGAAGGCCAGCAGCGGGCCGGAACTGGCGCTCTGATCGGCGGCGCTGGCGGCGCCCTCGTCGGTCAGGCCATCGGCGGCAACACCGAAAGCACGCTCATCGGCGCTGCCGGCGGCGCCCTGCTCGGCGCCGTCGTCGGCTCGGCCACTACGCCGCAGCGTCGCGGCGAACAGATGTGCCGCTACCAGGACCGCCGCGGCCGCATCTACACGGCGCCGTGCGACGACAGGTACTACAACGGCGATTATTAAGCAGGGTTAGTCTGCTCATCCGTTGTCTGAGTGGGAAATGGGAACGGAAGCTCCACTGTGGGGCGGTGGCCCTGCTGGTACATTGTTTCTGGTCGCGCCGCCGGCGGCGGCGCTGCGTTGTCATCTTTTGCCCATAACATAGTGCTACCAGCAAGGACGGCGGGTCTCTGGAGGTCGTGATGACTGAGAGCCTTGCCGGCACCCTGAAGAGCCGTGGCAAACAGGCAGCCAAGCGGCTGCTTGGCTATGATTCCCGCAACTGGCTGCGTATCCGCCAGATCGAGGCTTTCAGCCTCTTTCTCGAAGCCAGCAACCGTAAATCCTCCGACGTGATCGAGATCTCGCCCGGCTGGAACCGCTATTGGCGCACGATGTGCTCCAACTACCGCTCTGTCGACTTCCCCGCCTTCGACATCTGCAACGACCGCACCGATGAGCAGTATTCGATCGTCATCGCCGACCAGGTGCTGGAACACGTGCAGCGTCCGCAGGCGGCGGTGCGGAACATCCACGCCATGACCCGACCCGGCGGTTGGGCGATGGTGGCAACGCCCTTCCTGTTTCGCGTGCACGCCAGACCGCACGACTACAACAGATGGACGCCCGCCGGTCTCAAGCAGCTGATGGTGGACGGCGGCTTCCCCGAAGCCAACGTCAAGGTCCACGGCTGGGGCAACAAGGCCTGCGCCAGGGCCCATATCGGTGGCCCTGTTCGCGCCTACGGCCTGTGGCGGGATCTCAGTAACGACGAGGAATACCCGCTGATGGTCTGGGCGTTCGCTAAGAAGGGGTGAGTGGTGGAAGCCGCGCTCCATCCCGGTCATAGCCAGGGTGTCTGGCTGGACACTTGACCGGATCCGCCGCCAGTGACCTACTTCGAAATCCGAGGAGCCGTTCGCGAATGGACATTCGAGCCACATTGACGGAGCTTTGCGAGGCCTTCAATGCGCACGATCTGGACCGCATCATGGCGTTCTTTGCCGACGACTGCGTTCTGGAGATGCCAAGGGGGGCCGAGCCTTGGGGAACGCGCTGCGAGGGCAAGCGCAGCGTACGAGACGCGCTAGCGACACGCTTTGAGGGTTTGCCCGATGTGCATTACGGCAGTGGACAGCACTTTGCGGACGAGGCTGCCAGCACCGGCATGTCGAAATGGACCCTCACCGGCACCACCCGCGAGGGCGTCAAAAAGGAAGTTCGAGGTTGCGATTTCTACACATTTCGTGACGGAAAGGTGATCCGCAAGGACTCATACTGGAAGATCGTGGAGTAGGGGGTTGGCATTCCTGTCGGATCTTTTCGTTGTCCCGCATTCCAAAACAGGTGGATTACGCGATGCACGTTTGCATCGCTGCACTCGCCGACGAAATGCCAACCTCAGAATTCCGGAACGCATTCAAAGTAGCTGCCAAGGATGAAACCACCTCCAGCTATTCCATGTCCGGCACGTCGCCACCCGCAAACAGAGTCGTCGGCTCGCCATAAGCCACCGAAGGGTTACCCTCGCGCGACCACGCAATGAGGCCAGCATGCTTGCCGGTTTGCAGGTCGCCGGTCTCATGACGGTGGAAGGCCGTGACCACGATCAGCCTGGTGCTTTCTGTTGGGAGAGTAAACTATTCAACCTGGAAGGGTTTTTCCGCTGACCAACAGCCGGTTGAAGTTGAACGGCGCAGGGGGAAGCATCTCTGTCATCTCGAATAGAGGCACAGGGCCTTCCGGGTCCGGTGCTTTCTGCTTGGCCTTCAGGTCCGTGATCTCCTCGTCGCGCCGCGCAATCCGGCTTTCCAGATTGGCAATGCGCTCCGCAAGGAAATAGCGCCCCACGGCAAATCCGCCGGCGCCGAACAATGCGGCAGACGTAGCAAAGGCCAACGGGTTAGCCGCCACCAGCGCAGAGTTGCTTTGTATGAAAGCGATAAGGTCATGCATGGCTAAAAAGCTCTCCTGTCACGCCGGGAACGATTCAACCTGCCGAGGTCGCGCGAGGGGTCGCAATACCAAGTCTCCTCCGATCAGTTTATGGGCAACTTCGTTTCCCGGCCTCGCCCTGCCGTGCGGAGCGCCGCGAGTGCGTCAGCACAAGCTGCCTCGGAGGTCGTTCCGTTCATCCGCGCTATCCTAGCCGCAGGGCGGGACTTCGCAATGTCCACGCCGGTCATCCTACAACAGGGTATCGTCGTAGCCAATGGAACCTATCCCCGGATGCCTGGGCTATGGCGAGTATCTGAGTCTCTGGCTCGCGGTTGTAGGCCATCAGCGCCTTCACGGTCTCAAGCGGGCTTTCGTAGCGGGCGACAAGCTTCACGGCTTCAGAGTGCAACTCGGCTTTGACCTCGGCATTGAAGTACATCGTTCCCATCGCGGTTCCTCCTAGCGTGTCGCACGCGTGATGGAGGGAGCACATCAAGTCGCTCCTAAGTTCGCCGTTGAGCAGGTTCATCCCTTTGAGCGCCTTACGTGATGATCGGCATGAGCATGGCAGTTGGCCTTTCCGGCAGGCTCGGGAAGTGAACAGAACGGGAACATAAATGTCAAGCAAGAATTGACTCGGGCGAGGGGTCAATTCCTATTTTTGGCCATGCCGGACGCGGCAGAACTCGGTCGGCTATGTCCTGGCATGCTGCAGCCACCCTCAAGGCGCGGCTCCACTCGGTCCTTAACCCCTAGGCCGGTTGAGCATTGAAGCCAACGTGCCCGCGTTCGACGTCCCCATGCCTTTTACCTCGGAGGCGGCCAGTGGATCGAGGCCAGCAGGGAGTCGTCGAGGATCAATAAACCGAAAGCAGCATTCTGCCAATTTCCCAGCCGATGAATGCTCGCGGCGGGAAGCGGCCGGTCGCTGCAGCCCAGGCGCGCTTCACTCCTCCCGGAATGCTCGCTGAATCTGATCGGCCAGGGGCTTGACGAGATAGGACAGCATCGTGCGGCTGCTGGTCGTGAAGAACACCTCGACCGGCATGCCGGGCGCCAGGGTCAGTCTTTTGAGTCTGGCAAGTTCCGTGCGCGGCAAAACGATATGCACGGTGTAATAACCGGCGCCGGTGCGCTCGTCGGTGCTGAGATCGGCGGAGATCTTGCTGACGCTTCCGTTGAGTTCAGGCGTGGTCCGCTGATTGAAGGCCGAAAGCCGCAGCGTCGCCTCCTGCCCCTGTTTCAGCTGATCGATGTCCTGTGGAGCGACACGGGCTTCGACGGTCAGTCGGTCCGCGACCGGCACGATGAGCATGACCGGTTCGCCCGCAGTGATGACACCCCCAATCGTATGTACGGCAAGCTGAAGGACGACGCCGGCCTGCGGGCTTCGAATGTCGATGCGCTTGAGCTGGTCCTCGGCCGATACCTTGCGTTCGACTAGCTCCGAGAGTTTTGCCTGGACCTCACGCAGCTCCGTGGCGACTTCGCTGCGCAGATCCTGATCGATCTGGATGATCTGCAGGCGGATTTCCGACGTGTGACCTTTCGACTGCGCTATCGCCGCGATCAACTGCCCGTGTTCAGCCTCCAGCCGCACGGCCTCGCGCTCGAGCGCGGTGATGCGATCGATCGAGACCAGCTTGCGCTCCCATAATGTGCGCATGCCCGCGAGCTCGGTTCCGATCAGCTTGATTTCCTGGCTCTTGGCGTCCTTTTGCTCGGTCAGGCCGGAGACTTCTTCGGCGAGCTGGGAGATACGTTCCGCCAACTGCGCCTTCTGGCCAGCGCGTGCCTGCCGGCGGAACTCGAAGAGCGACTGCTCTCCGGCCATTGTTCCGCTGACATCCGGATCGTCCCGCCGAGACATCAGCGACGGCGGAAAACCGATGGCGTCCGCACCATCGCGCTCGGCCTTGAGACGTGCCAGGCGGGCATCGAGTTCATCCGCGCTCTTGGTGACAATGGCCAGATTGGCGCGGGTGACGGTTTCATCCAGATGAATCAGAACCTGTCCCGCTTGCACGGCATCGCCTTCGCGCACGAAGATTTGGCCGACCACGCCGCCCGTCGGATGCTGCACCTTTTTGACGCTGGAATCGACAACCAGCTTTCCCGATCCAATGACCGCGCCAGAGAGGTCGATCACGGCGGCAAGGCTGCCCGCTCCACCGACCAGTAGGATGGAGGTCGCAATGCCGCCAAGCAGATAACGTCGAATGGCCCGGTCGATCACCGATGTCGCCCTCTCCGGCATCAGAGCGCCGCCTCTTCAGGACTTGGGACAACTTTCAACGGAACGCTGATGGGACGGGTCACATTGGTCATGATCTCATTCTTCGGGCCAAAGGCCTGAATGCTGCCGTTCGTCATGACAAGGATCTGGTCAAGACTTTGCAATGCACTCGGGCGATGCGCCACCACGATGGCCATGCCGCCTCTGTCGCGCACGCCTTGGATCGCCGCCGTCAAGGCGGCTTCGCCATCGGCATCGAGATTGGAATTCGGCTCGTCGAGTATGACAAGAAACGGATCGCCATAGAGAGCACGCGCCAAAGCGACCCTCTGTCGCTGGCCCGCCGAAAGCGCCGACCCGGCCTCGCCAATGCGCGTTTCATAACCTTCAGGCAGGTGAACCACCAGATCATGAACACCGGCGGCGCGCGCAGCGGTCAGTATTTTGTCCGAGGGGGGCCGGGGTTCGAAGCGAGCTATGTTCTCGGCAATGGTGCCGTCGAACAGCTCGACATCCTGCGGCAGATAACCGACATGCTTGCCTAGGTCTTCCGACGACCACTGGTCGAGCGTCGCACCGTCGAGCCTGACGGTACCGCGCACTGGCAGCCAGACGCCGGCGATGGCTCTGACGAGCGAGGATTTTCCCGAAGCGCTCGGACCGATGATGCCGAGGCCGGCGCCCTTCTCCAGCACGAAGCCCGCATCCTGGACGACAAGGCGGCGCTCGCCCGGCGGCGCCACACTGATGCGCTCTACCGAGAGGCGAAACGACGGCGGCGGCAGCGAGACAGTTGTTGCAGCCTCGGGCAGCAGCCCCAGAAGGTGGGTGAGGCGGGCCCCGGCCTGGCGGGCGCTGACGAAGCTCTTCCAATGCACGATCGCGAGTTCAATCGGTGCCAGCGCCCGGCTCATTATGATCGAGCTGGCAATCATGATGCCTCCTGTTGCCTCCTGATGGATGACGAGCCAGGCGCCGATCGCCAGGATGCCGGATTGAAGCATCATGCGCACGACTTTCGAAATCGTTCCGAGCGTCCCCGCCAAATCGCTCGCCTTGGCATTCGTCTTGAGATAGTCGTCGTTGACGGCAGACCAGCGATCGGCAATGCGTGGGCCAAAACCCATTGCCTGAAGCACCTCGACGTTGCGGCGTGTCGCTTCCGCCAGCGTGTTGCGCGAAGCGGCCTGGCTGTTAGCACGTTTCGCCGTCTCCCTCGTGCGTAGTTCCGCCAGTAAGGTCAGGGCAAACAGAATGATGGCGCCCAAGAGCGCGGTCATGCCGATCCAGAAATGGAACAGGAAACAGATTGCGAGATAAAGCGGCATCCAGGGCAGGTCGAACAGCGCGGTCGGCCCAGCGCTCGACAGGAACGATCGGACCTGATCGAGGTCCCGCAATGACTGCAAGCCATCGCCGGGAAGCTTCGTGCGCAACGGCAGACGCATCAGTGCGGTGTAGACCTGCCCGCTGAGCCGCGCATCGAGCGCCATGCCGATACGCACCAGCAGCCGCGATCGGATCAGCTCAAGAACGCCCTGGAAGAGGAACAGCGTGCCCGCAAACAAGCAAAGGCCGACAAGCGTCGGCACGCTGCGGCCGGGGATGACGCGATCGTAGACCTGCAGCATGAAGAACGAGCCGGTCAGCGCCAGGACATTGACGACCCCGCTCATCAAGGCGATGCCGGCGAATGCCCGCCGAAAGGAAGCCAATACGGCCGTGAGCGTTGTTCGCGGCGGCTCAGAAGGGCGGGAGTGAGACATCGTCCTTCACCTCGGGCCTAGTGCGGCGGCAAGCGGCAATGAACGCGTTCGAGACCAGTTGGTGAAGGATGTCGGTTTCACTCCATCTTCCAGCATGGCACCTAGATGAACCAGTCATTCAGCGCGTAGGCATGAACATAGTCGACGTGCATTTCAGAAGGGGTGGCAAGCCCGTCGGCGGGCGCTCCCGCCATGCCGCCGACAGCCTGGTCGACCAGCATATACATTGGCTTGTGCATGTCGGCAGGCGTTGGTGCGCGGGCAACTTCGACATCGTCGAAATACCAGACCAGTTCGCTTGGGGTCCAAAGCACCCCATATTTGTGGAACCCTGCGGTATCCGCTGCATATACGGTCGAGGTCACTTTTGTATGCGACCCCGTGGCATTCGAGTGGCTGGTCAGGGTGAGCTTGTTGGGATCCTGGCCGATCATCTCCACTGCGTCCAGTTCCGGCGGCCAGGAGCCATCCGCCGGAAGAAGCCAGAAGGCCGGCCATGCACCCTGCTTTTCGGGCATGTCGGCTCGAATTTCGAAATAGCCGTAGGTCTGTGCGAAGGAATGGTAGGTCGTCAGCAGACCTGACGTGTAATCATAGTTGTTTATGTAGGGCTTGATCGCATCGGGAGCCCGGGCGGCCGTAATGGTGAGAACACCGTCCTGTACGCTGAACGGGTTGACCGAACTCGTGGGGGCGTAGCTGGTGTCGATATACCACTGAAGCTCGCTGTTGGTGGTGAGCGAGCTGCCGTTCGGAGCACCCCACCAGAAGTTCGTATCCCAGGTCCCGCTAGAACCGCTGTGCAGGTTCAACGTATTGAACTCGTCCGAGAAGGTGAGCGTCAGATGCGACTTGTCCAGGGCGAGATCGAACTGGTTGGCGCTGAACTGGTCGATGGTCTTGTTCTCGAAGACGAGAAACTCGGTTGGCGACAGGGTAAGTCGGACGTTCGATCCCGACTGCACCATGGCGGCGTGCACCTGGTCGAAAGAGAGGAAGCCGTAGCCTCCGACGCGCACGGTGTCGTCGGCGCCGAAGTCGAGAATAAGGTCGCTGCCATTGCCTGGTTTGACGACGAAAATGTCAGCGCCGGAGCCACCCTTGAGAACGTCGTCGCCCTTCAAGCCGTCGAGCGTCTGCTGGCCGGAACCGCCGACGACGATATTGTTCAATGCGTTTCCGAAGGCATATTGTTTATCGCCGGTGACCGTCAGATTCTCAAAATTCGCCGGCAGCCTGTAGCTCATCCAGGTCGAGATCGTATCGATGCCCTCGTTGGGCAGCTCCGCCGCTTTGTTTTTCGCGGAGTACAGGTAGTAGATATCGTCGCCCTGGCCGCCATACATCGTAACGCTGACGCTGCCGTCGCCATACAGCGAATCGTTGTAGATGCTGCCGTAGAGGGCCGGGCCCGAATTCGTCGCCGAGTACCACCTTGCGGAGGACCCACTATAGGGGAGCGGAACGCCCTTGGCATTGGTTACGGCGGCCATTTTGCTTGCAGCTCCGTTGGTTTGTTCCAAGCCCTAACACGATGCAAGGCAAAAGGAGCCGATAGGTTTTGTCTTCAAACTCAGGAGGGTTATCAAAACGTAAATGCCCGAGGGGCAGGACGCGTCCGTCAGGCGAAGCTGGCTTGAGCGTGAAGTGGGGCGACTGGGGCCGGTTGGGCGAAGAGCGCGCACCAACGAGAATGCTGCCGAAACGTGGCAGGCTTCTGAGCGGAACCTTGGACCCGAATCGCAAGTTTGGCGGGACACCCGCGAGAGCCCTGCCCATCGGGCGCGGATGCGGGACCTTCCCCCTAGCCGCCGAACGCTTGCGGCCATTCCTCGCAGATCAGAGGCCGAGGGTCTGACCCGTTTCCATCTGAAGGAAATCTGCCGACGAATTCCGCAACACCGAGTTCTGGAACGCGTCAAGGGCAGAGCCGTGGGTGATATCGACCAGCACGGCCGCTGCGGCTTCAACCTTATCGGCCGCTTCGTCTACCTTGTCGAAACGCATCAGCATTCGATCGTGGAGCATCGACAACCGCGTGGCGTGGTAAAGCACGCTGCGCTTATGGTAATCCGAGTCCAGCGGCTCAAACAGTATTGTCATGACGGCAACTCCTCGCCATTTCATGTCCATTCGGGGGTGATTTGGAGGCCGCCCGCGTATAGATATTGGTCTGGCGCTCCCGAGGCCTCCGTCACGCGCTGTTGAGCTGCCCGGACCCTGCAGCACAGGGCGATATTCACCACGCCATTTTTCCTGTCCGTTTCTTCCTTTGCGCGCCTCAACGATTTCTCAGCACGTTTGAAGCGCAACCTTGAACTGCCAAGTTTCAAGAATTTCAGCCATCGTTCCGCTTCCTATGCGGTTGCTTCCCTCGGCTGATAATTACGGCTGTTCTGTTTGGTTCCGGCCAATCGCGACCGGCTCCCAGATTTTACAGAGCCAGGCCGATCTGGCGCTGCCGATTTAAATCTCTCCGGCAATGGGCTTGAGCGCATCTTCTGTCTCAGGCTCCAGCGGGACGCCGGCGACGTTCCGGAGCATCAAAGCGGCGCGCTGAAGGACGGACTGCAAATCCGCCCCGGATATATCCGCGATGCGATCGACCGCGCTTCAACCTCTTCCGCGATAAATAGGCGCGCCGATGATCATTCCTTCGACCATGTCCTCTCCGAGGAGGTTTCAGCTTGTTTGGGAATGGCATGTGCTGGCCAAGTGGTCTATCTCACGCACCACCAGAACCTGTGCGAAATTGCCAGGACGGTTGTGCACGGCGTGACGGCCACGAACTCGGATAGCGATCCAGGGGCCGCTGGAGGTCAAAAAATTGCGCCGTTCGCAACCGCGGTGGAGGTAGGTCCGGAGAGCCAAAAACGTCGGCTGCGGTCGAATGAACAGCCGCCTTGTGTGCATGCGTTATGAACCATCGGATCGATCTTTGAACGAGCAAACTGGCCAAAAGGCGCGCATTGCTGCTCCTCAATCCAAAGGCGCGGCGCGGCCAGGAGCTGATCGCCCCGATTGTGGAGCGGCTGGAGCGCGGCCGGCTTTCTGTCACTGTCGAAAAGTTCGAGGCGTTGCCGGAGATCGCTCGTGACATCGTTCGCTTGCGCCAAACGGCGGACCTTGTGGTCGTGTGCGGTGGCGATGGTTCGTTGTCGGCGGCGGCGATGGCTGTAGTGGAAAGCCGCCTGCCGATGGGCATTATTCCTATGGGAACGGCTAATGACCTCGCTCGCACACTCGACATCCCTATGGATTTTCTGCAGGCCGCTGACGTGATCGTGCGGGGCCGACTCCGGCAGATCGATATCGGCACGGTCAATGGCAATGCCTTCTTCAACGTTGCGAGTATCGGACTCAGCACTGAATTGGCGAAGGGTCTGGATCCCACTTTGAAGAAGCGTTTCGGCAGGCTCGGCTATGCGCTGGCGGCGGTGAAAGTGTTGACGCGGGCCACGCGATTCCACGCGAAGATTATTGAGAAAGGCGCGTCGACCGACGTCGAAACCTACCAGATTGCGGTGGGAAACGGTCGCCATTACGGCGGCGGCAACGTGGTGGAAGAGACGGCCGAGATCGATGACGGACATCTCGATCTTTATAGCTTGGAAATGACGAACCTCTGGAAGCTGGCGCTGATGCTCCGCTCCTTCCGGTCTGGAAGGCATGGCGCCTGGCGAGAGGTGCGCACGGCTAGGTGCGTCGAGTTCGACATCGAGACGGAGAAGCCGATGCCGGTCAACACCGATGGTGAGATCGTCACCTCGACACCAGCCCATTTCAAGGTCCATCCAAAGGCGATCTCGGTCTTCGCGCCTCCGCCCGTCGACGACGCTGACCTCCACTAGGCAAGCAATTTGGCCCCACGATCGTCCCGAGGTCATCAAAACGGCGACAACGACCGGTCCATACGAGAAGCGGCGAGCTCGACAAATTATGATTTCCTTGGTCTGTTGCTAGCAGGTCGACATGCGCGACTTGGGGCCGTGGCCGCTTGGCACGACCGGCCTGAAAAGAGTCCTTGGCCGGAGCTTTGCGTCATGAGCCGGAATGCAAACGGTTGCTGCGGCTCGTTACAACGCGCCTTGGCAAAGGTGCCGAACGCGGCCCTTAGGCGTTCCCGAAGGCTGGTTCAAAATGAACTGATATGTGATGCAGGCAAAGGATTGTTGCCCTTTGCCGTTCGAATATTAGCAACCTCTTGACGACCGCCGGCCGCGCTCCAGAATCTCTCACATGGCGCAGAGACAGACTGGCATCGACTTTGGGCTCGAGGTGACGGCAGGCGGCGTCACTCATCTGGAACTGCGCGACGACCGTCGGGCAAGCAACGCGCCGGAGAAGGCAAAGGCGCCGGGCCACGCCACGCCGGTCGACTATGAAGCTGGCAAGGCCACGGTCGGCGGTTTGGTCACAGTCGAAGCGGGCTCCCATCAGGGGATGGAAACGCGCCGCGCCGGTGCTTCGCGATGAGAAAATCCGGGACTGACAATCTCGTCCCGGCCATCAAGAGCCCCGGCGATGCGCCGTCGATGAAGGGCGCAGAGCAGTTCGAGATTTTCCCCGACTACGGCCCGACGATCAACAGGCGCCACATGGTAGCGGCAGCGGTGGTGGCAGTCCCGCTCCTGTTCGGTTTCACTGGCCTTGCCATCCGTTATGCCGCTGTTGCTTCAACATTGGCAGAGCCAGGCTTCGAGGCTTATGCTCGTGCGCTCTGCCGATGGGATTGCCACTGGTATGTGGATATTTCCGAACGCGGCTACGAGCGCTTTCCCATCCCGAACCAAAGCAATGTCGGACGATGGGGCTTCTTTCCATTCTACCCGTTGCTGGTAGCGGTGATCCGAGCGATTTTTCCTTTCCCCACGATAGTGGTCGCAACCGTCGCTTCACTTGCATGCAGCTACGCCGCATGTCTGGTGGCATGGCCGCTGCTGAAGAAGAACATGCAGGCCTATGTGCTGTACTGCGCTTTTTTGCTTAGTGGCCCGTTCTCCTTCCACTTCACCACTTTCCTTTCCGAACCTCTTTTCGTGCTCCTGACCTCGAGCGTTTTCCTGGCACTCAAACGCTCCAGCTATCCCGCCGCTGGCATCTCGTCAGCGCTCCTCTCGGCAACGCGGCTTGTTGGGGTCCTTGTCGTCTTTGCGACCGTCATTGAAATGTTCCAACAGCATCGGAAAGGGGGCGGCTCACCACTCTCCTTTCCTCGTTGGGTGCTCGGTCGGCCGGATCTGCTCGTCGCTATCTTGATCTCGCCTGCCGGCTTGTTCGCTTACATCCTGTTTTTGTATGTCACTGTCGGCGACGGCTTTGCGTTCCTGCACGTCCAACGCGCCTTTGGACGAGTGGCTGGGAACCCGATCCTGTTTCTGTGGGACGGCCTCTCAGCGTTTCCCAAGACCGGGTGGCTGCCCACGGCGCCGCAATGGAGTGCGCTCGCGGCAATCGCCGGGCTGGCGCTATCAGTCGTGCTGATGGCTCGCAAGCAATATGGCGCTGGTATCTTTTGCGCGATCAGCATTGTCGTGCCATTGATTACGAATCTGGCCTCCATGGTCAGATACGTCATTGGGCTTGCGCCTCTGATACTGTTGATGGCGTTCTTGCTGTCGGCATCGAAACTGACCTGGATAGCCGCTTTGTTTCTCTTTCTGGTCGCCTGCTATTTCATGACAGTGGCATGGATTGGGGGCTACCTTGCTTTGGTCTGACGTCGGCAACCCCTACGCACGCGCGATCTCGCTTGGGTGTTACGCGCTCGCCGCGGCTTTGGCCGTGTCAGAAATCCTCATCCTTGCGCTGGCTCTCCATCCGAATGTCCACCCCGACTATCGGGCCTATTACATCGACCGCACGACAACCTGCCTCAACCGCGATACCGTTGGCATCTACTCACTCGGCCAGACAGTGTCCTTCCGGTCCGACGGCGCCAAACGGGCTTCCGGCATGAAAGTTTGTGGCTGGTCGGGGCCAGCAGCCGACGGCACGCATTCGCTGGGTGAAACCTCGCGGCTCCGCCTGCAGATACCGCCGCTTCGCGACGGCCTAAAGGCAACGCTACAAATGGCCGCTGTCGTTCGTCCGCCACAGATGACCCAGAGGGTGATTATCTCAGTCCATGGCGTATCCGTGCATAAGGTTACGCTGTCGGGCAAGCAACCCATGACCGTCTCGTTCTTCATTCCGCACGCAGCTTTTTCGAACGCCAGCACGTTCGAGATGACGTTTGACTATCTCGACGGGATCCCGCCCAGCAAGGCCGCCAGCAGCATTTACAAACGCTCCATCAAATTGGTGTCGTTTCGACTGGACGCCGTTTAAGTATTATCGCCGCTGGCGGGAGCGGTTGCCCTGCCGACCGGGACGGCGATCGGCAAAAACCCACCGGTCAAGGACGAAGAAATTGATGGTGGGAACGAGCAGGCACGTAATCAGGACGGGAACGACGAGCGGCAAGCCCAGCTTCACCGTCATAAGTGCCGGCGCGCCATAGGCAATGGCAAAGCCTGTTGCCGCCAGCAGGAGAAAACGTGGCGCTGCGGTTCGATGCGACCGGCCCGACACGAACGTCAGGTATTTGTGCGCGAGATACGAAAACAAGGTGGCTGCGGCATATGCCCCAAGCGAAGCCTGGATGGGCGTGAAACCGAGCAGTTGCGATTTGGAAAAAGCGGCAACCAAAGCGGCATACAGAATTGTGGCAGAGATGCCGACCATGCCGAAGCGTGCCAGCAGCGTGAGCGCGTCGTCGCCGGGAGACAGGTGCTCAGGCACGCGCACTAGACACATACTGTGCTCCCAACGGCAGGCGGGCGAGCATGCGCTCGACGTTTCGGGCAAACGGTCTGCCTGACGGCAGCAGCAGGAAGTGCTCGGACCGGATGTTCGTGAAGCCTGTCATCTGCAAGAGTGACGCTGTTTTGGCTGCGCTGAGCAGCACGGCATCTCGGTCGAAGGGACACCGGAACACAGCCAGACGCGTCAGCGGGTTATAGGGATTATGCTCGATGATGCAGGCGACACCGCCCGGGCGAAGGACGCGCCGCATCTCGCGTACGAACTCAAGCCAGGAAGCTGGCGGTACATGATGGACGACGCAGCTGGCGAAGGCCAGATCGAAGACGCCGTTGTCGTATGGCAGGGTCAGGCTGGAGCAGACCTTGTACATGACGCCAGGATTTTCCTCCCTGGCACGCAGGATGGAGTCCGGCGAGATGTCGCAGCCGTCCAGGGACGCGAAGGCGCCTTTGAGAAATGGATGGAGAACGCCTACGCCGCAGCCGACATCAAGCGCCCGCACACCCGAGCCATCAGGGCCCAGCCCTCGTTCAACCACAACGCGTCGCAGAAACTCGGCCTTGGCCTTAAGAAAGAAGTCGTGCTTAAGCCCTGAAAATCGGATCGATCCCTGGACTGTCTCGTCATAGATCGATCTATAACTGTCGAAGAGTTCGGACATTGGCCGGCACTCCAATCCGGGATTTTCGAGACGATCGTCGGTTCTTGACGGGAACGGCAGGCATCGCCCGGTCGAAGCCGGTGAGGCGATCGATCACGTAAAGTGGGCGCCGTTTCACTTCAGCGTGGATGCTTCCGACATACATCCCGACTACGCCGGTCATGAAAAGGTTGATGCCGCACAGGAGCGATACAATCATCACGGTCGAGGTCCAGCCGGCAACAACGCCGGTTTCAAAAGCCCAGGCATAAATTGCAAACGCACCAAAGGCGACGGCCAGCGCAGAAATGGCCAAGCCACCCCAGAGCGCCAGGCGCAGCGGCCGTTCCGAGAAGCTGACGATGGCGTGAGCAGCAAGATGCACCATCTTCCAGAATGGATATTTGGTCTGGCCAAGGGCTCGTGCTGGACGTTCGAACGGCACCGCCGCCTGCTTGAATCCCATCCAGCCAAACATGCCCCTGACGAAGCGATCCTGTTCGGGCATCTGTCTGAAAGTTCTCAGCGCTTTGGGGCCGACCAACCGGAAATCTCCAACGTCGCGCGGAATGTCGACGGTCGTCATCTTTTCCAGTAAGCGATAAAAGAGACTTGCCGTGAAGCGCTTGAACAAAGATTCGCCTTCGCGTTTAACGCGCCGGGCATAGACAATCTCGAAACCTTCCTTCCACTTCGCCACCAGATCGAGGACCACCTCGGGTGGGTCTTGGAGGTCGGCATCCATGACGATGACAGCATCCCCCTGGGCGGCGTCCATACCGGCTGTAATTGCTATCTGGTGCCCAAAATTGCGGGAAAGCTCGATCAGCCGAAAACGAGGCTCGGCGGCAACCACGCACCGAAGGTATCTGACGCTGCCGTCGCGGCTTCCGTCATCAACGAAAATAGCCTCGGTCTCACCGTCCAGCTGGTGGATTAGCAACCTGATGCGCTCGACCAGGCGAGGCAGCACTTGTTCTTCGTTGTATATCGGCAGAACCAGTGAGTAGCGCAGCGACACGTTCGCTCCGGTCCCGGTACCTTGGATCACAGTGGCCTCCATGCCGATGAAATGAAACGCCAGCCCCAAAGTTCCATAAGACGTTACTAATTTAATGGTTGTCGTAGGCGGGTGGCGAACTGTACGTTCTGAACGTCTTCGGTCTGATTAGGAGTGAGATATCGTTTCGCGCACCGGCGGAGCAATGCGCTGTTTTCGTCATTTCCCAATCAATTGGGTAAGGCCGCCTTGCCAGCTCTTGTCAGCGCGTCGGCGCGCGATAATTTTTGTGGGGAAGGGACTTCGATCAAAAGGAGCCGACGATGGAACACCAAACTCTCAGCCAACTGCAGACAATTGCAGATGTAGAACCCCTGTCGACATACCCGATCATGACCCGCCAACAGCGCATCGAGCGCTGGGCAGAGTTGCTGGAACAAAGTCCCGAGCGACGCCTGAGAGCGCTTACTGGCACTGAGTATCTGAAGCGCGAAGCTCGCGACGCGGCGCGCGGTGAGGGCTCGCCGATTACAGTGGCCTTCGAGGACCCGCTACTGCGTGCGTTAGGCCTGAAGGATGACACCTATGGGGAAGCAAAGCGCTTCTTCGAACTGTCCGACGGGGAATTGCATGACATCGTCTGCAGTTGCCATGTCGGAACCACGTTCAGAGGGCAGTGGGCTGCCGCTCGAGTCCGCCGGTCAATCGGAGGGAACAGGCTTCTCAAGTGGCTTAGAGAGAGAATGTGGCATTGAGGTCGCCAAGGACGGCGATTGAAGCTCGTTCAGAGCGAGGTGGATGAACGATTGGCGCGCCAGCGCTCCGCCGTGGTGACGAGGGGGTTCGGCACCCAAAGGTTGTCACGCAAACGGGTGGGCGCTCTACTTGCGGTGCGTTCCAGGCAAGGCTGCATTCCCAGGGGCAGGATTCTGGGCTTCTCTTTGCGGCTGGCACCCTCTGTTGCGCTAACCTCGGCGGCGCCTGGCCTGAATGGCAGCAAAAGTCACTGGGCGAAAATCCCAGGCGTCGACCCCGACATCGTGCTGGCGCGTCATTGGCTTCAGCCGGCCATGAGAATGGCCGTGCAGGTTTATTGATTTCTTGCCGATCTGGTTCCAGGTGCGGAACGGGTAGTGGCAAAGAACCAGGAAACTGCCCTCGACAGTTAGCTCCTTGTAGTGTTGGACGCTTGCCCAAGCCGAAGCGCCGAGCGTTACCACGCCGTCGTTGTTGCCGATGATCAGGTGCTTGGTGCCGTGGAGGCAGGACAGCAGCGAAGACACTGTCTCGGCAGATCCCTTGGCGAAGTCGCCGAGGTGCCAAACCTCGTCGCTTGGAGCAACAGTCTCGTTCCAAAGTTCAATCAGTGCTTGGTCATGCCCCGCCAATGAACTGAAGGGGCGGGGGCCGAGCCGCAGAATGCGGGGATCGTTGAAATGCGTGTCGGAGGTGAAGAAGATCATGCCGCCGCCGGCTGTGACGAGCGATCGACGATCGCTTCTAAGTTCGGTTGCCGGAGCTTTTTTTGGGTCCACCATCGATCCTGATTTGGGCTTCCCTGAGCATCTTGAGTGCCTCCTCCTTGGTGAGGCCGCACTTGCGCGCAAAGTAGAGCGCTTCGATCGCCCTTTCACGATCCGCCGTGGCTTCTGAGGGCTGTTTGGACTTCTTACCCATCGTTCCCAATCACCTTTTGATGCCACCGAACCATCACCGTGCCGGGTTTGTTCCCCCCTCGGATCTGCTAACCTGCCGAGCGTCGCCGCCTGATACGCCGATGAAACAACATCCGAGCCCTGCAACCGGCATCATCTCCAACAACGAGCGAGCAGGTCGGCCCTTAGGTGTATAAATTCCACGCCGGCGTGGGGAGGGACCGGCGGTGCGCTTTATGGGTGAGCCAGTCTACAGGCGCTTCTAAGCGCCACGCGACCAAGCCGGCGGGGGCGGAGCATCGTCGTTGGTTCAAGGATCCGTTCTGGTCCGCCCTCGCTCAAAAACCGGAACGTCTTCATCATCTCCTTCGCTTCGTCCGGTAGGGATGTCTTCAGCGAAGCTGCGGGTCATCTCTTCGGTGTCGCTCAACCCGTCGACCGTTTCATTTGCGCCGGCCCCCTCGTCGTGACGGCCCGTGATCTCGCTTCGAGGCTGCGCGCCGATCGGCTGCTCGATGTCGTGGGACCCCAAAACGCCCGGTTCCGCACCGTGTCTATCCTCGTGGCCTGCGATGCTCTCCAGTACGGCCGCATCCTCCTCGGGGATGGGCTTGTCATTGGCAAAGTCGCTCTTTTGCTTCCGGGTTGTTATCGGCATGTTGTGAACTCCTACGCAGTGAATCGCACAACGTACGACTACGGCCGAAGTTGCGAGGCGGCCGCTTTGATTTTAAGGAACCCCGACTTCGGGCAAGCGGTCGCAAAATGGAGACAGCGGCGCACGTGCTGAAATGGAACAATCAAGCGCGCAAGTTGGCACGATGGCGGGATTTTGAACGAAGCACTCCTCTCCTCGCTATCGACTCCAGTCGGGTAAGGCCTGCTCCGAGCCACGGTTCTTGCACGGCGCTTTGCAAAAGGCGCCAATCGAGGCCGAACGAACTGCGCTCGGATGCTTTACAGCCGCCAACAGGCTGCGCGGTCGCGTCGTTTTTCGCCGCTTAATGGCACAGCGATGGCGAAGGTGGCGGACGAGCCTTAAGCACCAGCTTACGAGTATGCGTGCCTCGCTGGCGAGCTTGCCCACATTCGCGCGGCGCGAACTAGAGACGCTGCCGCGATACGTGCGGGCAGCAGATAGACTGACACACAGGAAGCGGCCTCCGAATGTGATGAAGCAGCCCACGTTAGGCGCGAGTTGGGCGCAGTCACTCAGCAGCTGCCGGTGTGATCATCACCGGCGAAGCCTGTCGGCGAGGCGGAGCCCAAGGGCCAAAATCGTCAAGGTGGGATTCGCCTGGCTGGATGTTGCCAGAACCGAGCCGCCCGCGATGTGCAGGTTCATCAGTCCATGAACTCGGCATTCAGCGTCAACAACCCCGTCGGTCGGGCTCGCAGACATTCGCGTGGTACCGAGGTGATGACCGTCCATGGCGCCTGATTTGCCTGCCATTTCGATCACATGGCCAGGTTCAAATCCTGAAATGGTAGCTCCGATCTTCTCCAGCTTCCAACCGAGCAGTCGATAGGCGCGCGCGATGCTTTGGAGATCGTTGCTCGTGGTTTTCCAATCGACGCGCAGCTTCGGCATACCCAATCGGTCGCGTTCGCTCACCAACGTCAGTCTGCTTGCGGGGTTCGGCTCCTGTTCCGAATGAAACTCAAGATTGACCCCATTGGCGCGCGGACCCAATACGATGGAGGGCAGCTTTCGCCGTGCGAAAGTTCTGTTCGCCATCCAGCGCAAACCGAAGCGCCCGAGGCGCACTGGCGACGATACGACGTTCTGAACGTGCGCGAGCTTTTGGTCCAGCGTCACTGAATACTGCTGCCGACCTCTGAGGTGTTTCGGGAGAAATGTCCTTTTCACGAGATACATCGCCGAGAGGATGGGGTCGTTGTGGCTGGGATCGGCTGGATCTGGGAGATGGGTGCGGAAGATCTGGTTGAGCAAGCAATGCTCCCGCTGCGCTCGCTCCGTGAGCGACAGCCGCCTTCGGCAGTAGATGCCGGCCGTGTCCCGCTCGTAGCCAAAAGCAACCGCCTGCGGGGCGTTCGGCAACTTTAATGCTCCGCCTGTGGCTCCCAGATGGGCCATATAGAAACGACCGAGCTGATCTCGGGCGTTGCCGATACCAGCTGGCATCACATCATTCGAGGCAAGTAGCAATCGGGTGGTCTCAAAGCCGCCAGCGGCTACAATGTAATGGCAAGCCGTGACCTCACGCTTTTTGTGCCCTTCAAGTCAACACAGTCGATGTGGTGGACGCAACGCCCGTTCGGCGCCAGGCGAATTCCCGTCGCCGCAGCGTTTAACCAGATGTGGATATGACGCGAAGTCCGCAGCAACCCGGAAAGCCGTTTCCAGACGTTGGTTGGTCGACTAAACCGCTCCAGGCGGGTCCTGAACAAATCGCCGTCGACGCCCTCGAATAGTTCAACGCGAGAACCAGGCAACGCGCTTGTTGGATCGTAGTCGTAAGACCCGACCTCGATCACCTCGTGCGCCCGACGGTAGTAGGGCAGCAGGGTTTCATAGGTGATCGGCCAGCCCGAATTGCACACCCATTCCCGCTTCTGGAAGTCGATGCCATCGAACGGCACGCAGCGGCCACCCCATGCTCGGCTCGATCCTCCCAGCGCTCGTATCCGGAAATTCTGGACAGGCGGGTGGACGAGGGGATCTGCGACAATGCCGTGGTAGAGCTCCTGCGATCTCTTGGTCTGCCACCTGCCGCCCGCTTCCAGAACGCAGACGCGTAGCTTTGCATTTTCGAGCGCCGCGGCAATGGCCAGGCCGACAGTGCCACCTCCGACAATGCAGATGTCGTAGGCAAGTCCGTCGCCCGCTGCGGTGAATTGAGCGATCAACGTTCACTCCGGATTTGTTCGATCCCCGAAGGCACGCTCCCACCCTTCGCGCCCGGCTTGGGCGAAGCAGGTAGCGCGTGAGGAGCAGTTGGCAACCACCCGATTGATCGCATTTGAAGCGCCGGCCCAAAAGAGGTGGCTTTGGTGGCGAGGTCCGTGACGACTTCAAGGGGCCCGAACCGGAAGAGTTTTTGTTGCGACCACCCTCAAAGGGCATGGTTATGGTGAACGCACTTCTCAGCCTGAGTTCGGTGGTGGTATTCCGGTTCCATTCGCGAGATTTCCCGCCCATGGCTCGCCGACAGACACGCTGTTGGCTCCGGCTGAAGCCTTGCCTCTGCTTGCGAGGTTGCCATGGCGATCCGGAACCTCGAGGCATGTGGAGAGTTGTCCAGCAGCCCAGCGGAGATCCAAGCCATGGCGCTACCAGATGCCAGTTCCGGCGCGGCCGCGCAGCCGAAACGCTCTAGCAAGCCGGCAATCCCATCGCCGCACGCCACAAGGCTTCCGGAGCAGGATTATCGATAGACGGGCGCCCAACGATATGAAGGACAATGGCCCATGAACGTCGCCAACCTGCAATTGGAAGGTTTGCTTATGGCGGTCGCTGCCGTCAATAACGCCTTGGTCCGGAGGGGCCTTCTTTCGGTTGATGATATCGATATGGCTTTGAAAACCGCGGAGGCCTCGTTCACGGCTGATGAGCGCCTCTTCGAGGACATGTCGCCCGCCAACCGGGACGCAGTCTCTTTTCCTTTGCGGCTTTTGCGGTTGGCTAACACCAAACAGTTCGAAGCGGGTGTGCCACCGTTTGCCGAGCTGGCCAGGCAAGTCGGGATAACCAAGCAGCCCTACAACGATCAGATGTGAAGGGAGGAAGACAGGCAGGTGCAGGAAATCGTCGTGGTCAACAAGGTGGTCGAATTCCGGGGAGAGGCGGTGACCGCATACCGTGACGGTCACGCACACTGCAATGCCACCGCTTTCGGCGAGGCGGGCCGCGACCCTGGACGCGAGACCATTCCCGCATTGAACCCGTAGCTCTGGCGAAGGCACCACATGGAATATTTTTCGAGCACAAGGAACATGTCAGCCCACGGGTGTTTAGGCCGCAATGACAATCATCGCCGTCACGACAATGAACTACCCTCTCGCCGTCTCCCCTGGCCCGAAGCGACGCAGGCTCTCAGCAATTGCGCGACTGGAACGAAGCCGCGGCAAGTGGCTGGCGCAGAACCGGATCCACATGACCGGTAAGCAGAAACAGGAGCCGGTCGCGGGCAGCGAACCACAATGCGGCTGCCATGAGCCGTGCGGTTCCAGATGGTTGGCTGCATTCCAAGATCGACAGCAACCGAAACAACAAGCGCCTTTAGGGTCTGCCTGCGCGCGTGGCCTCGAAAGCCTTGGCCATGAACGATGACCCTGTAGATTCGCTCGCCAACGCAATTCACCACCGCAGCGCAATTCTGTTTGTTGGGGCAGGGGTGTCGATCAGTGTTGGACTCCCTTCTTGGGAGAAGCTGATAGAGCGAATGGCAAAGGAGCTCGGTGTCGACGACGAATTTTCCATGCGACGCGATCGTTTTCAAACCCTGGCCGAGTACTATCGGATCAAGCATGGCAGCATCGGGCCACTTCGCAGTTGGATGGACCGAAATTGGTCTGTCCCCAAGGACCGGATCGAGAAATCCGAGTTGCATCGTCTCATCGTGAAGCTCGATTTCCCTGTCATCTACACAACCAATTATGACCGTAACCTGGAACTGGCTTATGAAATATACGGTCGGGACTACGTGAAAGTGGCCAATGCACGCGATGTAGCGCAGGCCCGCCAAGGCGTTACCCACATCGTCAAATTC
Source organism: Mesorhizobium ciceri biovar biserrulae (assembly GCF_001618845.1). Classification (NCBI taxonomy): domain Bacteria; kingdom Pseudomonadati; phylum Pseudomonadota; class Alphaproteobacteria; order Hyphomicrobiales; family Phyllobacteriaceae; genus Mesorhizobium; species Mesorhizobium ciceri. Next base: position 421,401 of record NZ_CP015065.1, on the reverse strand, counting down.
CATGGTGATTTCGACGAGGATTCTTCCCTCGTCCTCACCGAAACGGACTACCTTGATCGTCTCTCCTTCAATTCTCCGCTGGACGTGCGTTTTCGCTCGGATGCACTCGGCAGCACGATCCTCTTCATTGGCTATAGCCTTTCCGACCCAAACATTCGGTTGTTGCTGCACCGTCTCTGGCAGACGTGGCATCGGTCCGGCTATGAGAAAGATCGCCCGCCGTCGTTCATCTTCATGACCAGCCGAAACCCTGTGGAGGAGGCCGTGCTTGGACGTTGGGGCATTTCGGTCGTCGTCGGCGAAATCGACGAGCCGCAAGCTGCTTTGGTGGACTTCCTCAGCCGGCTGGCGGAGATGGTTGGGGACGGAGCCGAGCCTGGAGAGACGACCCATGAGGGAACCGTCGTCAGACAAAGAGCGATTGAAACAGTCAGGTCAAGGGGCAGCTAGGCGGGCTCTCAAGGAACGCCCTACGGCAGAGAACGTCGTTCCAGAGGCGATCATAGCCAGTTTGTGTGGCCAGTTTGAAAATCGCATCCCATAGAGCATGCGATCTCCCATGTGAGCTTTCAACTATTCTGGCGGACGCGCTGGAACATTCTCGCATCAACAAGCTTCGAAGGGGGCACTGTTCCCGTTCAGTGTGTTTTCCCCCTGTGAGACTGCCCGCCGCCGAAAGGTGGCGGGCTTTTTTGTTGGGACGCAACCTTGGACATTATAGCGACCTTGGCCGGACACGCGCAGCGTCGCTTCCCATCATCGGTGCCGAAGTTGGCGACAGCTTCGAAGTCCTCCCGATGCGATCGCAATTTTTGGGATAGATGTTCGTGTGGTGCCTGTCGGCGACCTGGACGCTGCCTACCAGAACCGGCCTCCTCCGGTCCGAACCACGGCGCTGGAACCCTTGTGAAAAGATCGATGTTCGGCATGCAGCTTGGCCTGCACAGCCAAGCGGTCTGGTGCGGCCCGTCGCCGCCTGGTCCGTTCAGCGGCGGGCCTTTGTGTGGTGATGACGCCACCGGCATTATTTGGCCAAGCTGGGAACCTGTGTCGCGAATCAAAGTTTGGGTGGCAGCTTGGCTTACAACCCCGGGCCAAGTGGTCTCAAAGCAAGACCCGTCATTGCTGATCAATGACGGGTCTTCGCTGTGCATCGATCGATTGACCAACATCCCGAAGCTCAGCGCCGCGCCCCGTCCTTCGCACAGAGCGTTGGCGTCACACGCCTGTCATGGGACGAGCTTATTCGCTGAAGAACCGGCCTGCGGCCAGCGACCTGCGTTTTTAGGATGGCTCGACGCCGAGGTCGGTCCGCTCCTGCCTACCTGGCTGCCGTTGCCGGTCGGAGGGCGGGAGAGGAATGACCTCCTGCTCACTGCGCCCGGCAGCTTCGCCGAGTTTGTATGCCGCATATAAGGCGCCGATTCTGACTAGCCAACGGATCATCGCGATCTCCTTTGGCGCCAGAACACAGCGGCTTTCGATATGTTCCACATGCTGGAAGCGCCACCCTCCGCATCGTGCAGAATGGCGAGTGCTACAGACCGTCGCGGCATGCCGACGTTTGGCATGTCTATCAGTGTCGATGCTCTCATCAACGCCTCGGCAATCTTTATCATTTCATCTCGGCCATCGTAATCTGTGCGCCGCGGCAAGGTGCTTGCAGCGGATGAGGGCCGCTCGATCATGTGGCGGCCGCTACGGGACGCCGTCCTAAACGTGAAGCCAGGCTCAAACGAACCTCCTCGGTTTTATGAACCAAAGCTCTGCCGTCGTCGCTGTCATGCAACGAGATGGTCAGAAAACGAGTGATCGAACCAAGCATCAGCCGGACGTGCTGGCAGGCGAACACTCTTCCGCTGCCTCGTCGGTTACCCTTCCCGTCCCGGTGGAGCGTCACTGGCCTTGTCGTTGCCTTGTAAGCTGGGGCACTCGCGCGGCCTCGTTGTCCCTCGCTGCGAGACTGTCGTCAGACGCTTGGTATATCTGTCGAACAATTCCACCTTTTCTGGATAGGTAAGGCGGTGTAAACGCTGGCAACCTTCGCACCGATAGTGGGCGGCAGCGATGAACCAACGCCCCGGTTTGATGAAAGCCGTTCCGCATGCCGGACATTCGAGCGTCATCTCAATCGAAGACAGTGTCTGGGGGAGCGGCATCAGGTCCCGTGGCTCAAACCGCCGCCGCCAGAAGCAGCGTTATACCCACGACCGTCGACCCACAGATCGTCGCTAGAAGCACAATCGGCCGCGGATACTCGGTGGGTGCTGCGCTGGTGAGGTCGGAACCTCGAAATCTCACGGCGCTGGGCGACTGGACGTCGGCAGCGGTAGACTTGTCATTGCACGCTAGCACAGAAAGACGCTGGGCGATATCGGCGGCGATGAGAGGATCGTCCGACACCAACTTCGACCAGTCCGAAACAGTGCCGATTTCGTGATGCAACATCGTTCCCTCCCAGGTGATCGCACAACTGCGAGATCTGACCTTTGTTCCTTTGATTTTTGCGAGGGGGGAAGTCGCGCCCGCTGTCTCGATGGACGGCGGGTCACATGCGACTGATCGCTATTTCCGGGGCTCCGGGAACTTGATTATCGTCGCGCTGTCTTCCGGCTCCAGCGGCTCGTGGCCAGGCCGTTCGTGCCACATGACTTGCCGCAAATCGGTCTGATCGACTTTCTGGCCGCAAGATGGACACGCGTAGAAGCGGTCCTTTTCGCGAATGCAATTACCCCCGTTGCGGGGGATGCGAGGTCCAAGGTCAGACAGTTTTGTCATGGCGACGAAAATCACCGCCGGAGGAAAAAGTTCCCGCCATTTCAGCAAAAAGCAACGGAACACTCTTTGGCGCCCGAGGTTCGATGAGCTGAAAGCATCGTGACTGCATGGACGCTTCCGCCAGCCCATCGACAGCCTCTATGGCACGATCCACGATGCCATCTCCACTACGATCCTGGTTTGACCGGATGATGCTCGCGGCCGCAGGTTCCTCGACGATTGGATCGCGAGCCATCTGCCGTTTCCAGAACCGGCTCCCCCCATGGCTGCCAGCGACCTTGCGGACCAGCCGCCGGTGATGCCGGTACCAAGCCTGACGAGGGCAATGAAGAAGTCAGGAGCGTATCGGAAGTAATGTTCAAACGATGCATACAGCAACGACGCCTCACCGGCTTGACCGGTTTCTTGGCTCGCGCCTTTAGGTGGGCTGTGGGTCAAGTGGATTGCTAATACGAGGCTCAAGGACCTTTATCGTTATGCTTGTCTCTGCCGGCTGCGCCACATTCTATTGGTGGTGGAGAGACTGCTATGCCCTTCAGGGCGGGCTAGCGATGGAGCGCCTTCGAAGGTGAAAGCAATTCCCGCGTCCTCAAACGCCTGACGCATGGCCGCGATCTTGTGGGGACGCGGATTTCGAATACCGTTCTCAAAATCTCTGATCGTCATTTCGCTAACGCTCGCTTTTGCGGCAAGCCGTACTCGCGGCCAGTTCAGCAGGGCGCGTGCTGCTCTCGATTGAGCTGGTGAAAGTTGGGTTCGGCTGTCCATAGGATTTGAACATTCGATACGTCTAAAATGTTCCTTCGATCTATCGACGATCGAAAGATCGAGCAATTCCCGCGCGGGGGACGGTCGTCACGAGCGATGTCTCAGCGATGCATGCGTCAGGCAATAGGCCGGCACTGGGACGAGGGGGGCAAGCAGTGGGCGCCTGAAGCGAGCGCTGAGGGTTGGCGGGCGTCCGCCCGCTATCGCAACCAACCCTGTTGCGGCTCGTTAACCTATGCTGGTTGGTCCCAGCACACTCCAGAACCTGCCCGCCACCCCTTCGCGGTGGCCGGCTTTTTGTTAATCAGCGGAACCTGATATGCCACGGCAGGTTGGAAGAGCGGCAGCGTCCCCCGCTGCCGGTCGAGGTCCCCAAGCCTCGCCCGGGTCCGCCTCTACCCGCAAGTGGGGGCGGACCCACTAAATATGTTGCGGATCCAGGCAACCTGGTTTGTTGCTGATGACGGGCCTTCGCGCTGGCGCTGCTACACACCTCATTGCAAGCACTCTACCGTGTCTGGGCCCGACCAAAGCCCGACATGGAATCGCAAAGGTCTGACCTATGAAACAAGGAAGCCTTTTCCACATTTGGAATGTGACCGTCGATCATCGTCCCTTCATCGTCGGTTGGTTGTTTACCCGCCACGGCTCGCTTGGCGTGGCGGGTACTCATTCATGGAGAGTGTATGCAGCCTGGTGAGATCATCGCGAACGTGTTTGCAGCGGGGTTGGTCAGTGTCCTGGTAGCAGTCGTTTTTCTGATTTTCGGGAACCCGCTCTGGCCTGAACGACACGTCCGGATGGTCATCATCCCGCCTGTCCATCGAATGACAACCACCGCTATCAAAAATGCCTGGCCAGACCTGCCGGACAAAATTGATTTGAACGTTTCGCGCCCGAGGCCGGCCACCGGTGAGCGGATCTGAAGCGTCCTTCGAAGCGCACTGACCTGGAGCGTTATGGCGCGCGCCCTGTGCTAGGGTGGCCGGTCAGCTTTCCGGTCTAGACTGAAGTGCATTGTGGATATGTGTTGCTGCGGTGGCGGCATGGCCAAACGCAACGGCAATTTGATTGAGGCCCTCAGCCACGTCTCCAATGGCATAGAGACCCGCAGTCGACGTTTCTAGGTGTCGGCTGACCAGAACATATCCTTGCGCGTCACACTCTGCACCGAGTGCGACGGCAAGTTCAGAGCGCACATCAGACCCCATTGCGGGGTACACCACATCCAATTCCCGCATTGGCGCACCGTCGGGCATGACAACGCCGAACCCGGTTGCCCGAGCAACAAGATCCTCGACGGTGTCCCAGATTTCGATGCCGCCTGCCGAGGCCATGCCGCGGGCGGCATCCGAAATATCCTCCGGATAGTTGGCGAGCAAGGTAACCTGACCGCTGTACTCCTTCAAAAACAGGGCTTCCTTGAGCGCCAGATGCTCTGGGCCGACGACGCCGATGCGCTTGCCCACGGCCTCATAGGCGTCGCAGACCGGACACAGTCGGACAGTGCCGGCCGCGACGGCCTCCTCCAGCCCTTCTATTGCCGGGGCCTTGTCCACGATCCCGGTTGCAAGAACCACGCGCTTTGCTCGGATGGTCCCGAAGGTGGTCGTCAGCACAAAGGTCCCGTCGCGCTTCTTGGCGCCCGCTACACGACCGTCCACTACGCCTGCACCGTATCTCTGTGCCTGGGCTTTGAGACGGCCGAGCAACTCTGACCCGCTTACGCCGTCCGGGAAGCCAGGACAGTTATGCGATTTTGGAATGAGCTTGGCTCGTGCGTCGCCGGCGTCGACCACGATCACCGAATGCAGGAATCTGGCCAGATACATGCCTGCCGCAAGTCCTGCGGGGCCGCCGCCGACAATAGCCACGTCGAATTCATGACCGCGGGAAGAAATTGGCATTTCGCCCAACATTGCAAACAGGATCTTGTTCCCTGCTTTGGCAGAGGGGATGAGCAGGCGACGGTCAGGCCTCCAAACGTGATTTACGCGGCAACTCGTCGAGGTCCCTTTCACCGGGCGATGGCGCGCGCCTCAATCTGATTTGCGCAGTCTTCGCCATCAAGCGATTCCAGCTTCTGCAAATCAGGCTTCAATTCGAGGTGCCCGAAAATGCCGACATGGCATTTCACAGGCCAACTTGCCATTAGACCTGCGACCGTGCGCATTTCCCAAGCCCACGCGATTCGAATCGGATCGACCTGCCGGGAAAACCCACCTGATAGCCCCGTCCTTCCGATCCGAAGGGGCGCAATGCTGATCGTCTGAAGGGCCGCTCAAATTTACTGACCCAGTCGAGGTGCAGACTATCATAGTTGATTGTTGCTGCCGGTGACCTCGCGTAATCAAAGGCTCACGAGGCTTTCCAACAGAGGACGGTATGTTGTATCCAGGTCGATTTTTGGAACCGAGCGATATTGTGATGCTTGCCCGTGTTTGTGCGACGGTCTGCGAACAGCGCGGCGTACCTGTTGCTTCGCGGGCCGGAGAACGGACAGCTGCGCACGTACTCAGGCTGTTTCTGAACGGCTTGACTGGGGAGAATGAGCTGATCGATGCTGAGAAGAACTGGGCTCGCGGGAGTGATCTGGCTTTCGAGGGGGCTCCTGTCAGCTACGAAAACAAAAGAGAGGCCGCGTGATTCAAGCTTCCTGAGAATTGAATGTAGCCAAGAAAACTGCTCGCCCACGGGTCAGGCACCAGAGGCACCCTCCCTGCAATCGGGGGCGTTGCTGTGGCACTTCAGGTGAGAAAAGGATCTCCGCACGCCGCCCGATCCGTGGTGTCCGGGCGATTTTCCAGGTGGACTCGACATGAGGCAAGCGCATGCTTTTTGATCCCGGCTCGGGCCTTCCTGGTTTGGGGCTGAAGCGTCGGATTGGTCGGGGCACATCGATGTCTGTCAAAGTCCGAAGACCGCTTCGTAAGATCCGTTTCTAAACGCTGCCGATCCGCTCCTGGCCAAACGCCGCCGGACCGCTTTGGCCCAGCAATGAGCGAAGCAACAAAAGGGGCGGTTTGGCCGTTCTCATTAGTCGCACTGGCGGGCCGGGGCATTCGAAGACATGACTACGCCGCAAATTTTGTCATTTGCCGTAACCTTCGTGATGATGGCGGCGTTCGTGTGGGGTCGCTATCGATATGATCTGGTCGCGGCTGTGGCACTGTTGCTTGCTGTCGCGGTTGGCATTGTGCCTTTTGACGAAGCCTTCAGCGGGTTCAGCGACGATATCGTGGTTATTGTCGGCAGTGCTCTGCTGGTGAGCGCAGGGATAGCACGCTCGGGAATCATGGAGGCAGCGATCAAGCGCTTTGCTCCGAAATTATCGGGAGTTCGGTCGCAACTGGCGCTGCTGGTGATCGTGGTCACGATCCTCTCTGCCTTTGTAAAGAATATCGGGGCGCTCGCTATCATGATTCCGATCGCCTTCCAGTTCGCGCGCCGGTCTAACATTTCACCCTCGATATTCCTGATGCCCATGGCATTCGGGTCACTGCTCGGCGGACTAATGACGCAGGTGGGAACATCACCCAACATCGTAGTGTCCCGAGTGCGAGAGGAGCTGATCGGAACCGCCTTCACAATGTTCGACTTCACACCTGTTGGAGCTGCCATAGCCGCTGCCGGAACGATCTTCCTGCTGTTTTTCTATTGGTTGTTGCCGGTGCGCGAAAAGCATGGCGGGTCACTGAATGAAGCCCTCGACATCAAGAATTACCTTACAGAGGCTCGAATTGTCGCCGACTCCACGGTGCTCGGGAAAACCGTCGCAGACCTCATGAAGCTCGCCGGGGGCGATGCAATCGTGACGTCGATCCTGCGCAATCGCACGATGCGGATGACGCCACTGCCCGACGTGGTCCTCAAGGTGGATGACATCCTGTTGCTCGAGGGCGACCCAGAAGCGCTGGATCGCCTTGTCTCCCAGGGCAGGCTCAGCGTGACCGGGGATAGGGGCGGTGGTGACGACACCACCAACGAAATGGTCGCTATCGAAGCCGTAATCGGTGAAAGCTCCTCTTTGATCGGCTGGACCGCCCAGCGCCTTGCCCTTTACGATCGCTTCAATGTCAACCTCCTGGCCGTCAGCCGTCGTGGGGAGCGCCTCGACCGCAGGCTGGCCGCAGTCGAGCTGAGGCTCGGGGACGTTGTCGTCTTGCGGGGCAGTGCAGCGAGGATGCCCGAGATACTTCGTGAACTCGGCTGCTTACCGCTGGCAGAAAGGGCTATCCTTCTTGGCAGCGTCCGCAAGGGTATCGTGCCGGTAGTGGTCCTTGCTCTCGCCATGGTGGCGACGGCGTTTGGGCTGCTGCCAGTGTCCGTCGCTTTTTTCGCGGCCGCGGTCGCGATTGTGCTTTTCAAGGTCATTCCGCTCCGCGATGTTTACCAATCGCTCGATGGGCCTATCCTCGTCATGCTCGCCGTTCTCATTCCAGTGAGCGATTCACTACGCAGTACAGGAGCTACGGGAGTAGTTGCCGGCGAGCTTGCCAGACTGGGGACCCTCCTTCCGGCGTCCGGCGCACTGACGCTCATCCTTGTCGCCGCCATGGCCGTTACGCCATTCCTCAACAATGCCGCCACCGTCCTTGTCATGGCGCCTATCGCCGCCGAATTTGCTAGTGATCTGGGCTACAGGCCCGAACCGTTCTTGATGGCTGTCGCCATTGGCGCCGGCTGTGATTTTCTCACCCCGATCGGACACCAGTGCAACACGCTTGTCATGGGGCCGGGTGGCTACCGCTTCAGCGACTATCCGCGTCTGGGACTGCCCCTGTCTTTCCTCGTAGTCATTGTTGCTGTGCCGATGCTTATGATCGTCTGGCCAATGAACTGACATCCGATATTCGGATGTCTTCTTGGAAATCCCACACGACACCACATTCGTGAATGAGGTCGCCGCGCAAGCCTGACGCGGGCTGGCCAACCTGCGGTCAGTGTCGCCAGCAGTTCCCCTCTCGTCCCGCCCGCGGCAACAGAAACTGTGTTCCGGCCGCTCTATCGGGGCAAAGGGAAAGCCAGCAAACAAACCTTAGGCCATGGACTATAGACCGCAGCGAGATTGTCAGGGGCTTGGCGGAGTATTGACGTCGTTTCTCACCTAGGAAAAGCCGGTTCACCTTCGTGATGACGACAGGCCGATAACTCTTTCTTCGAGAATACGAGGCCCTTTCGGGCTGCGATCAGCATCACAAGTCGTGTGTTGCTCAGCGGCAGGGCCCTGGTGAACTGCAAGTCGTCGCGACGACCATTCGACCTTGGTGCTACCTGAGATACCAGCGTTGCACATCGCGCAGGAAGGACGAGGGCGGCTGTTAGCCGCCCAGTCATTTCATCTCACACGTTGCGACGACCTCTGGCGCTTTCCAGGTCATCACCTGTGTAGACTTCATCCGTTGGATCGAAGCCGGTCCAACCGCCTGCTTCGTATTCGGTTCGCCGATGGGCTATGTCGACGGAATTATATTGCTTCAGTATCTGTTCCGCGTCGGGGACAAGGTCGTCTTCGACCCTGGCTATAACCATTGTTCCCCCGCGCCGAACGCCTTCGGCATAAACATGTGCGTCGCTTTCCGGCACACCGGACTCTGTCATCGCGCCGATGATGCCGCCAGCTGCGCCACCGACCACGGCACCGCCGACAGCGCCGACCGCAGTCGCCGCCAGCCAGCCCGCGGCAACCACGGGGCCGAGACCAGGTATGGCCATCAGGCCAAGGCCGGTGAGCAGGCCGCCGGCCCCGCCGACTACGGCGCCGACACCAGCCCCTGCTGCCGCATCCTCGCCAGCCTCCGACGCTTCGCCCGTAAGCCGGCCGCCCGAATTACCCGCCACGATGCTAATATCGTCGTGCGGAACGCCCGTGGCTTCAAGCTCGCCCACAGCGTCGCTTGCTTGATCATAATTGTCGAAGAGGCCTGTTACGGTTTTCATCTGATTTGTCCTTGGTTGGTGATCAATTCTTGCCGGCAACGACGTTGCCTTGAAAGTCGAGGGCGATGGGTGCTGCTTTGCCGTCCTTGCTCGCCGTTCCACGCCAGATGCCCTTGTCATCCTTCGTCAGGGCGGAGACGTCCGAGTAGCCCGCCTTCTCGATGGCGTTCTTGGCCTGGTCCTCGGTGAAGCTGTTGGCGCCAGGCACCGGTGCCACAGAATTTGTGGCGTCCGCATCGGACGCGGCTGGCGCGGAACTGTCGGGGGCAGGAGCGGCAGCCGCGACCTTGCCAATCATCTCCTGATGCATCTTGAGTGTCGGCAACGTCTCGCTTGCAAACGACTTGAGAGCGGAATTGTCGCCTTCCTTGGCGTAGCTTTCAAACATGCTTACAGCATCGGCATGCGCCGTCTTCTGCATGTCGGCATAGGTTGCATCGACTGGCGCCGCAGCTGACTGCAACTTGTCGACGTCGTTCTTGTGGGCAGCGTCGAGGTCGGCGGGCACCTGCAATTTCTGTTCGCCGGCAATACTCTCGAGTTTGGCGTTCGCAGCACCGTGGTCGGAGATCATCTTCTGCGCGAAATCCTTAAGGGTCGGATCCTGGAGCTTGCTTTGAGCGACCTTGCTGGACTGCACTTCGAACATCCCGCCGATCGCGGCCTTCGTGACGAAGTCCTGGGCCGTCTCTGCTGACAAGGCAGGCAGTACAGCGGTCATTGCGGTCGCGATCGACAGCGATGCCATGCGTAGTTTGGTTCTCATGCTTAGGTTCCTTGTTGAGGAGGACGATGAACTCCAATCTCCCGGCGCCATCTTTGTTCCGGGCCTTGATAAATGTCGGATATTTTCGGGGCGCCATTCCCGCCGTCACGAGCTGGGCGGAGTGACACCGATCCCAGATTGTCCAGGAACCCCAGCCCGATCGAAGAGTTGCCATTGCTCGCAGAGGGGACCTGATGGCGGAAAAAATCCAACGGTGAGTTTGGTATGCTTGCCGGCAAAGAGCCTGAAGCAGACGGGACGGCCGACCAGAAGATCACCACACGGCGGAAAGACGTCGGTAGCGCCACAGATTGCGCTTACCCAAGCATCCCGGCGGCGTCAGCAGGTCGACATGCGTGACCTTCGCCAAGTAAAATGCCGGCCAAGGCTCGTTTCTGAGGGTTAGCTTATGAAAGCCCGCCGCCCCATTTGCGAAGCGGCGGGCTTCATCCGCCCCAACTTGTCAATGCAACTTTGATGCCAAACCTTTTTGGCTCTTGATAGGACAGTGGCCCCTCCGACAGCGATCAAACAGACATCCAAAATGCCAGCAGCAGGGCGCATAAGGACGAGACGAGGGCAGCGGTGGCAAAAAACACGCCCTGCCAATCTGGCGGTGGCTCGGATATCAACTTGTCGGGGGGCGGCTGATTGTCATTCATGAAAGCAATTTGCGACGCCAAGTGTAGTTCCCCCTGATCCTTCAGGTTGTCGGCGGAAATGCTCGTCGCCTACCGAAGGCCAAAAAAACTCAAAATCGCCAAGACGACGACCACCGCACCAACGAGCCAAATGAGATTGTTCATGATCTCTCTCCTGTTGCTTTCGAAAGTTCGCGCCTGGCAGCCCCGACTGTTCGGGACGCTTCTTCTTCGAGTTTTACAAGCTTCTCCCTGATCTCGTCCGGCTCGGCATGCTCCAATCCGACAACGTCGTTCCTGGTTTCGTTCAGTGAAACGATGATCTCGTCGAGTTTTGCGTGAATGGCGGCGGTATCGCGATAGCCTTGTAAAAGGACAACACCGGTGATCACGATGGCGGCAACCGACAGGGCATAGGTGACCGCATTTGTCAGTCCAAAAGGCACCAGGGCGGTGCACAAAACCATTGCCACGAGCATGACATAGAAGCCTGGCGGCCGAGATAGGAAGTCGGAGGCTGCGAAAAGGAACCGATTCATATGCTGGCCAAGGTCATCAAGGCGACCAGTGCGGTAATCGCCACACAAACAGGCACCGCCGCCAGCAGGCCTGCCTCTAAGATCCGACTCTCCTTGTCGCGCAACATCAGGTCACCTACTGCAGGTTAAAGATACAGGGGTTCGGCGTCGGAAGGGACGTTGCTGCGCCGATCCACCACAGGCCAGCCAAGAACGAGTGCCATCACGAGAAAGGGAACAGCCGCGAATAACCAGCGTGCTTGGTCCACACTTTATCCATCTGCATTCTTCCAAATTCGAGAGACAACAGCCGCGGAAGCCAAGCGTTCCAGCCGCTGCCGCTGACAGGACCAATGCGGTTTCCAGAACCAGACTTAGGTCCCAAGGGGACTAGACCTAAGTACCTAGGGCGGAACGTTTAGGGCGGCTCCATGTTCAACTTGCCGGGCGGCGCGGGACGATGATCGTGTTGCGCCCGTCCCTACAGGAGTGCAGATATGAACATGCTTCTAAAGAACACCGCAGCAGCGATGTTGCTATTGGCTGGGATCGGCTCAGCCGCCGCGGACGACATCATCATCCAGCCGGAACAGGACACCGTCATCCGCGAATATGTGAAGAAGCAGCCCCTGGCGTCGGTCAAGCTCCCCGGCGTGGAACTGAATGTCGGGACAGCCCTGCCGGAAACGGTTGAGATCCATGAGGTCCCCAACGTCAAATATCGCTACGTTGTGGTCGACAACCGCACGGTGCTGGTGGACCCGGGCACCCGAAAAATCATCAAGGTTTACGACTGAACGAACCATCCAACCCCGCCGCCATCGCCTGGCGGCGGGGTCGAAGCTTACAAATCTCCACAATCCGGTGACGAGCCTTGAAGTCGCGACATCGCAACCTTCCAAAGGTCCGGGCTTTATGGATGATGGTCGCGGCCAGGCAGAGTTTTCCGCTCAACAAGCAGTCCAGGAGCTCAAGGACTTTCAGGGCAAGATCTGTGCACGAGTAATACGCTTTATGGCGCTCCTGCCTCCGGGTGACCAGACCAGATTCTCGCATCATGCCGAGATGCTGGGAGAGTGCTGAGTTGCTAAGCCCCAGTCGCGGCGCCAGATCAGAAACGGATATTTCTCCGTCAGCAAGAATCATTAGAGCGAGAAGGCGCTTTTCATTAGCCATGGCAGCGAGCAGCTCGGCGGATGGCGCATAAATGCTGGGCTTTTCGGGATTCATGATGTTGCCCTCGCTCAGGCGTCGAGCGCGCCTTGCGCCGGCCTCCTTGACGGCAGCGGCGGGCGCCCCAATGAGGATGTGCCGGGATCGTCGCGTGCCCCGGCGCGCTAGAACTATTAGCGTGGTGTATGTTCCATCAGAAGGGCGTCGCTGTCTCACGGCCAGCCTCGGCGGCTAAGCGCCTTAGCTCCTGGATCGGCCTTTCTTCGAAGCCTGGGGACCCTTGGCTTCGGCAGCAAGGCGTTGTTCTCGAAGTCGCGCAGTTTTCAAATAACGCGCCTCTCTCTCGGCCGCGCTAGCAACTTTTGCCTCGCGGTCTGCGCGCTCCAATCGGTCTTTGTCGACGCTTCGCTGGGACACTTTTGCCTCCTACCAGAAGACCGTTGAATTTACTGTTCGCTAAATTGTTCCCGTCAATCGGCGACTGCCTTCCTGACGCATGCCGACCCAGCCGCCTCCGCAGCACCGATGGCCACGACGATCTCGTCGGCAGCCGGGCCGTCTGCGATCTGAAAATTGGCGGTGATGAAGTGTGAGCGGCGACCGTTCTCACTCTTGTGCATCATCGGAAGCGACAGCAGCGCGCCAGGCGCGCTGCGTGTGTTGCAGAATTCGAGATAGGTCGTGCCGCCCACGAGGTGAAGGAAATTGCTTCTCGCCTCGCGGATAATGGCGTCATTAACATGGGCTAATGCGAGAGACCCTCCGAGAGGGTATTGGAGAGCTTAGCGAAAGGGCTGAACGATGACGATAGTCGAACTGGCTTTCGATTTGCTTGCGAAGAAGCTCGCCGCCCGCACCGGCATTTCCAGCGAAGAAGCTAGTGACCTCGTCGCCACTATGGGAGCTGATTGGTCGTCACTCGTGCGAGCAGCAAGGGTAATGAAAAAATACTCCGGTGTTGCCTGACCCGCTCGGCCTGGAAGGACTTCCTCCTCGCATGAGGGCACAAACGACCAGCTTGATGGGACGAATCGTCAGGCCATAACGGAGGCCGCGTGGCATGCGCATTTCCCAGAACGCACTCGATCACCTGCCAAGAAAACATGGCGGTGCGGGTCGCCCCAAACTCCCGACACAACGCCCGACCGCTGCCGAATGTTTCGTGGCCCGGCCCGACGGAGGTTCTCACTTCAGTGGCCTAACGATGCTTCTTGCGACTGCGTCTTGACGCAAGATGCCGCTCTCTCAGTTCCTGTTTTCAATCGGAATGACGCTCCACGCCGCATGAGGAACTGCCGTCATCAGACCAGGTCGTTGGTTTGTCGTTGCCGCCCAAACAGGACGGTCACCCCCAAGACCGATACGAATATTACCTGGTCAAGGTAGTTGCTATGTGGGCCCGCGCCACGGCGGTCAGCGCGGGTCCGTACGCTGCGCTGACCGGCGCTCACTTATCGCCTGCGAGCCACGATCCTAGATCAGCGCTTGGCGTTGTCACTCTCCGAGTCGGCCCGCGCGAGGAACTGCTCGGCTGTCGCTGGAATATGGCTTTTCAACCAGTCCGCCATCGCAACTTCCTCACGCAGATTCTCTTCGCAGAGCTGGGCGACCTCTGCTTCCCCTAGCGATTTGGCGGCGGCGATCAGGATTGTGTAGGAGGCGATTTCCATGTGCTCGAACGTGTAGCTTGCAAGCGATCCCTTCATCACTTCGTCCCCGGCGAACATCCCACTGAGCGACTGCGCCATTGCCGTCAGCTTGCCGCCGGCATCCTTCAGTGTGGAAGATCCTTGTCCGATGCGGTCAAGACAGGTTTCCAGCCGAGCAGCCTGCTGTCTGGTCTCCTGGATGTGCTGGCGAATCCGCTCGCTGAGCTCAGGATAGTTCTCTATCCGGTTCAGTTGCCCATTCAACATGGTTTCGGCCTGCTCCTCCATGGCGTGAGCATCCCTGAGCCATTGGACAAGCCATTCGCGTGATTCTGACATTTCATACCTCCTTCATGGGTCGGCCAGAACTTTCAAAGGGAGATATTGTTCCTCATCGGTTGCTGCCGAGTCAGCCTGTATTGCAGGCTCCTCGAGGTAGGCGCTGCAAGCGGGCGCTTGGCACCAGGAGAGAGTGGCGGGCGACGGGCATGGTCGCGGTGTCGGCGTTGGCAAAACGCATTCCTGCAGAAATGACGAAGCTGCTGCCTGCCGCGGGTTCCGTGATGGATGATCTCAATGAAGCGTTTCGCGTCGGCTCGCATTCCAATACCCGCGCCGCAATGTGTCAGGCTGTGTCTTGCCCGAGCGCCTTGGCCGCTTGCCATTCGTCTTGCGAAATCAGCCCGTTGCCGGTGCGCCCCAGCAAGGCCTCCAGGTTCAACAACGGAGATCATATCGCGATGGAACGTCCCGGCGTTTCGCAGGTTGGTATTGGAGTTTCGCGCTAGGGAAAGAGCCATGACTTCTTCAGACAAGTCTTCAACTGACATATCACCCCGCCCCGAGAAATCGAGCGGCAGGACCCCGTCAAAGCCGGCGACACCTTCACCGGCCCCAGAGAAAATATCCGGAGCAGGCCCTGCGGTCGCCGAGCATTCGAAAGACGCCAAGGCGCCCAGAGGCGGGCGTCAACCTGGGGCCTATGTCAAGGATTAGATAGCCGAGCTGGGTTGCGTTTGTCTGGCCAATGCAGGAAGCGACGAGGAGGTTTTTATGCAGATGATGGGAGTTGTCGTCAGCCGAGACCAGGCTCCGGTCGTGGAATTTCGGGGCGAGGGAGGCGAGTGTATTACAGTTACCCTGCAGGCCGGGCATACTCTTCCCGACGATGAACTCATTGCAAAGGCCAGGGCCATGATGGTTCAGGTCGCTCAGTTCGGGACGGACCAGATCAACAATGCGGCGATGTCTGACGGGTCGTCGGCCGATGGGGTGATACAATCCGGAATGTCGGGATAGATAGCTTCGCTCGATGCAGGCCTGCTGCAAGGCCACGAGTCGGCAGCGGACGTGCAGTCATCAGCCAGAAGATGGCGAGAGCGGTACGCAGGCAAGGCACGCAGATCGCACCCTCCAAAGCAGCGACACCGGTGATCATCGAAAAGCCGAGCGTGAGCGTTGGGGCTATCAAAGCTATGGAACAAAGCTTGCGCGCACTGGTTGGGGCCAAATTCAACGCTGTGGGGAGGGGATATGTCGCGTATCTTCAATCTTGGTTTGCCGGTCCTGCTTGGCGCTGCAACGTTCACGCTCAATGTTGCTTCGGACCCGCTGCCGCCGGATCTGACGTATCGTCCATTGCCAAGCTTGCCTTTTTCTGCGGTCAAGGAAACTGACGAGGCGCAAAAGCCGGCTGTGACACAACGGCAACGCGGCCTGCTCGAGAGCCGTTACGATCTGGCCGACCGGCCGATGCCCGGCGTCATGATGTCGGGCGGGCGCAAGGCTGTACAAGAAGGCTCGCGAGTGAAACTGCCGGCAGGCGAAACCTGGAGCAGCCTGGCAGCGAAAACCCCTCAGGAAATTCGTGATCGTGGTCTGTTGCCGCAAGGCTTCCTACCGTTGCCGCACGTCAAGCAGGCCGCCGGAGGTCAGGTCTTTCCTGAAAGTGAGATTAGAGAGATCGGCGCTGATGAAGGACGCGATCTGCGCCGCTTCGACGTCGATTTCGATCTACCGGATCACCTTACCCCGGAGTTTCCACCTCCAATATTTCTGACCACGCACCCGGAGCTTGGAGATGTGTCGCGAGGGGATCTGCTGACGATACGCAACTTCTACGAATACATGAACGGCATCATCACGCCCGTGCAGATGGAAGGACTTCGTCTGCTGCTGACGCCATTTCCGCAGGAGGAATTCAACCAGACCGAGGACAGGAAGGTAGCGATGCAAAGCACGGGTGTCGCTTGCCTCGATTGCCATTCCAATTTCCACACCAACGGGGCGTTTCACCTCACCCCGGACGTGCGGCCGCAAGCCGAGCGCTTCCGGCTCGACACAACCAGCCTGCGCGGCTTGTTCAACCAGCAGATCCACGGATCCAAGCGCTCGCTGCGTTCCGTGGAAGACTTTACGGAGTTCGAACAGCGCACCGCCTATTTCAACGGCGATCACGTGAGCGCCACCCGCAAGGGCGTGAACCTGCCGGATCGGCCCAACCAGGTCGCGATGATGGCGCAGATGCAGAACATCATCGATTTTCCTCCGGCACCCAAGCTCGATCCCTTTGGACAACTTGACCCGGCTACCGCCAGTGCGCTGGAGATCAAGGGCGAGCAGGTGTTCATGGGAAAGGGCCGCTGCGGCGAATGTCATGTTCCAGCCCAGTCCTTCATGGACAACAATATGCACGACCTGAAGCTCGAGCGATTCTACAAAGTTGGTCAGACGTTCAACGACCAGGTTGCCATTCCAGATGGACCCATCAAGACCTTCACGTTGCGCGGGATCAAGGATTCTCCGCCCTATCTTCATGACGGCCGTCTGATGACGCTGGGCGATACCGTTGAGTTCTTCAACCTGGTGCTCGGAACGAAGCTCGACCAATCGGAAAAGGAAGCATTGGTGGCCTATTTGCTCACGCTCTAGACATCATCCGGGAAAAACCGTGGCCGACAATTAACTTGGTATTGAATGGAGGACAGTTCATGCGTGCCGCCATAATGACAGTAGTCCTGGCAGTGTCGCCCTGCTGTGCGCTGGCGCAAATCGGCAATCCAGCCGGTCTTGCCCCCGATACCAGTATGGAGAAGCCTGGAATTCCAGCACCGCACCAGACGAATTATCAGGATCGGCTTTTCGTACAGCTAATTACGGCAGGCGGCAGGGCCGAGATAGAGTTCGGGCGACTCGCGGCTGGAAAGACAAGCCACGAAGACCTCCGTGAATTTGCAAATCGGATGGTCGATGATCACAACAAGGCCAATGAGCAGCTGAAATCCGTGGCCGATAAAAGCAAGATTCCACTTCCCGAAGGGCTCGACCCAGATCACAAGAAAATCCGTTCCGATCTCGAAAAGCTCGACGGCGCCGCGTTTGAGCTGGCGTACCTGAGGGCGCAGATCGTCGATCACCAAAGGACGGCGCAGCTCCTGGCTTGGGAGATAGGCTCGGGCGAGGATGCAGCGCTTCAGCGCTTCGCCTCCGAAAAGCTGCCGACGGTGCTTGAACATCTTGACCTGGCCCGCACGTTGCACGCGAAGCTGGCAGGCCAAGCCCTGTTCGCGCCGGATACGCAAAAGGCCAAATGAAGCGGCGGTCATGTGGCACCTGAAAGTTCAGCTGCCTTCCGTGAATGTCAGCGCACGCGCGTCTGCTTGTCTGATTGAGAAAGTGACGCCATGGCGGAACTTCGGATCGCCGCCGCGCTTAATCCGGTGGAGGAGTTATCCGATGAACGCGACCAAAGAGTTTTTTGAAAGCTGGCTGCAGGAGAATGTCGGCACTCTTGCCGGCCAAGAGGAAGTGAGCTTCGCCGTGCTGGCCCAGCAATTCGAGCAGGATGCCGAAGCGGCCGGTTATGGTCGCGAGGTGCGTGAGGACGAGCTCGGAAACATTGAAGATGCGATCGAGCAAGCGCTCAAGAAAGCGCGAACTGGCGTGCATGGTGACGCCGCTGGCGAACCCAGCGATGTGGCAGCCCTCATGGATGCGCTGGAGGTCGAAGATGCCAAAAGCGGGCCGTAGGCCATACCAGATCAGCTCTTTTCGTTTGTCGAAGTTGCCGGGGTAGCCCCATGGAGCAGTTTCGCAAGGACATGGCCGCCTTGGCAGAGCCGGCTTTCTGGGTGACGATAGGTTTGCTTCTGGTCCCTTATGCGCTTGGAACGGTGCTGCTCGTTTGGACCTGCGGCTGCCTGTAAGGTGCTGCTGACACACCCCGGTGGTGGTTCAACGGCCCTAACGCCCTACAACACCCAGCTAATGCGCTCGCGGGGGGATCCTGCGCCGCAGCAAAGTCCGAACGATCTCGTCGCCAGGAAGTTCATCGTCGACACCAAGCTCCTTTGCTGCCGGTAATCGCACCGCCGCGGCTGACAGCGTTTGGGAGAGGTCCGCCGTGTGCAGGCGCCGACGCTATCTGCGCTCTCAAAGTTCCAGCTACGGCCCCCTGTCACGGTTCCCCGATCACGCGCCTGAAGCGCGTTTCCTTGCATCGAAAATAGCCCAGCAGCTTGCGCGTTGCCTTGGAACACTTGGGTCATATCGAAGTTCGGCCCGCATAGGAGAACCGAGATGGCCATCCCACAAGCGGACAACGACAACCACCTGCGCAAGAAGCCGGCTCATCGAGGCAAAATCTCGCCCAAGGGGGCGATACACCAGGTTAGAGCACGACCCAGGTACAAAATGGCTCTGCGGGCGACAAGAATTAAGGCGAGGCGCTGAGATGCCGCGGACCAATAATGACGCTCGCAACGAGAAGACCACATCAGCTGCAGCAATCATTGTCGACAAGGAACGTGCTGAGCGCGCCGCCAAGACGGCGCGGTTGAAGGAAGCGCGCCTCGCACAGGCCATCACGCCGTCTCCCATAGAACGCAAGCAGCGTGTCACCAAAAAGGTTCGCAGGATTTTTGTTGCTGGCTAGGAGGTGTCCGTGACGCGCAATCATGACAAGGAAAGATACGACCGCGCCAAACGCATCAGCCAAGAGACGCTGGACGCTGAACGCGCACAACGCGCCGAGAAGACGGCGCGGCTGAGACAAGCAAGGCTTGCACAGCGTCCGGTGGAGTCGTCGCCGGCGCAGCCGCAGACTCGCCGCAAACCCATCCAGGCTCTCAAAAAGAGAAGCCGTAAGGTGATCGAAGTCTTTTAGGCTCTCCACATCCGTGCGGAACACTGGGAGAGTCCAGCGGCGAGCGCGGCTGGGAGGGAGGGCTTCCGCGACCTGATCCAGCAAGGCTGCGAATACCTGGCGAGCAATCGCGGGGACTTTGGATCTCCGCCTCCTCGCCATTATCAGAGCTGGGAGCGAAACCTGCTCGCAAAGTAGTCGGTGACCTTTTCGCTTAGCGGACGCGCTTGCCATTCTTCCAGACTGACCTGCCTTGATCGCTTCAGGTCCTCGTTGAAAACGTCTATTTGCGTCCGCGCGAATTCCAAGCCGTAGACGTTCAGACTGGCCTCATCGTTGAGGCGCAAGGATCGCTCATCCAGATTAGCCGAGCCAAAGCTCACCCAGACATCGTCGACGATCAAAAGCTTGGGATGGTACATTGTGGGTTGAAACTCAAAGATGCGCACACCGGCCTTGAGCAATTCGCCCCAGAAAAAGCGCGAGCCCTTTCGCACCACAGGCACATCCGTGAGCCAATTGGGGACGATGACATCGACCGAGACGCCTCGCTTCCTTGCATCAAGAATCTGCTGCAGCGCGATGTCGTCCGGCACGAAGTAGGCCATGCCGATGCGCAGATGATCCTTGGCCGCGGCTATTGCCGCCAACATCATCAACTCCATGTTCTCCGAGCCGTTTGGCTGCGAAGAAAGTATCAACTGCGCATCGAGACCGCCAGCGGCCGCAACTGCAGGGTAGAACTTCCCGCCCTGCAATGTCTCGCCGGTCGTCTCAAGCCAGTTTTCGGCGAACGCCGCCTGGAATGCGGGCACGGCTGGTCCTTCGATCCGGTAATGGGTGTCGCGCCATTCATTTGAGTTGCGTGCGTTCCCGCGCCAATCATCGGCAATGCCGACCCCGCCAGTGAAAGCGATCCGGCCATCAACGATCAGCAGCTTGCGATGAGTTCGGTTGTTTACACGGTCCAACGTATACCAGCGTAGCGGCCGATAGCGCTCGAACCGCACACCTGCCGTCGTCATGATGCGGATCAGGTCCTCGTCGAAGGGAAGGCTGCCAACCCAGTCGACGTTCACGCGGACTTCCACGCCTTCGCGGGCCTTCGTCGCCAATGCGATCGCGAACTCGTAGCCGATGGCTCCTGACCAATAAATATACGTTTCCATGTTGACGCTGGATCGAGCCGCCCCGATTGCTTGCAGCATTGAGGGAAATATTTCGTCTCCGTTGACGAGAGTTTGGACCGCGTTGGAACCGAACATCTGCCCTTGCGAATAGCTGCTCATCGTCTTGGGAAATTGGGGATCCGTAGCGTCGAACCGGTGGGGGACGATAGATCGTAGAACGCGCGGCTGTGGAGTGAGGTTTATGATCAACACCGTGAGCAGGCTGCCGATGGCGGCAATGGCCAGATAGATGAGCACCTTTCGCCAAGGCGCAATGCGGGAGGTCTTCTTGCGGGCGCCTGACGCAACGGAACCGAAAGGCTGCACGTCAATCGCCCTGTTGCTGGCGATGGCGATGTTTTTCGATCTCCTCAGGCTCTTCATCGTCGATCCGGGTGATGTTTGAAGCCGCGTGATCTGACCGCAGGATCTCGTCCAGCTTGGCGTGGATCGCTTGAGTGTCGCGGTGCTCCGCGCGCTGGATGAACAGCGTCATCGCCCACGTGAACAATGTTGCGGCTCCATGCCAATCCAAGCTCTGTCGCTCGAAAATCATCCAAAGAATTGCGTAGGCCAACAAGACCAGGAACGCAGCGGGACGGGAAGTCAGTGTGCCGATTGTGGTAAGGGCGCTGGTGATCGGATGATTTGCCATTCCAGAGAACTCGCGGCAGTCCCCCCTGGTTCCGGCGAGACATCATACCGCCCCGCCGTGCCTGCAGTGGATTTGGGTCGGCCGCTTGAGTACATCGCCTCTGGCCGATCGTTACTTTCGATCGAGCACCTTTCGGACCTTCTCGGCCAGCTCGTCGATCGTGTAGGGTTTGGTCAAAAGCTCCGTTCCAAAATCGAGCGTGCCATTGTGAACAATCGCGTTTCGCGTGTAGCCGGTGGTGTAGAGCACCTTTAGTGACGGGTGCGATGTCCTGACCTTGTCCACCAGTTCGCGGCCTGACATTTCCGGCATGACCACATCGGTGAACAGAAGCGAAGGCACATGCCCGCTCTCCACGGCGGCAAGTGCATCTCGTGGCCCCGACATTTCCAGGACGGAATAGCCCAGTTCTCGCAGCGCTTCTGCGGCCATCAGGCGTACACGATCTTCATCCTCGACGATCATGATGACCTCGTCTGAATGTCCCGGATGCTCGCCCGCCAAGGCGGCGGCCGGGCTGTCGGGAATGCCGCCATGCGACCGCGGTAGATAGATCTTCAAGGTGGTTCCGACACCGAGTTCGGAATAGATCTTGACGCTGCCGCCGGACTGACGAACAAACCCATACACTTGGCTAAGTCCCAATCCGGTACCCTTGCCGACTCCCTTTGTGGTGAAGAACGGATCGAAGGCTCTTGCCAGCACGTCCGCAGTCATGCCCGTTCCGGAATCGGTGACCGCTATCATCACATACTGGCCCGAGGAGATCGCGTTTTCTCTCGCATACCGATCGTCAATATGGGCGTTAGACGTTTCAATCGTGAGCTTTCCGCCGCCGGGCATGGCATCGCGTGCGTTGACGCAAAGGTTGAGCAATGCGCTTTCCAATTGCCCTGCATCGGCCTCCACATGCCACAGCCCAGCGGCGAGCACCGTCTCGATTGCTATGGTCTCTCCAAGCGTTCGGCTCAGCAGTTCGCTCATGCCGGAGACGAGTCGATTAGGATTCAGGCGCGTCGGTGCCAAGGGCTGCTGGCGAGAGAAGGCAAGCAGCCGCTTGGTAAGTTCCGCAGCGCGTTGTGCCCCATCGATTGCACCGGTGACGAAGTGGTTCACGTTCGTGTCGCCGTTTCGGAGCTTGCGCTGCACGAGATTCAAACCGCCAATGATGACAGCCAGCATATTGTTGAAGTCGTGGGCGATGCCACCGGTAAGCTGTCCCACGGCCTCCATCTTCTGCGCCTGGCGCAGGTGCTCTTCTGCTCGGACGCGTTCGGCAACTTCCTCAGCCACACGCTGCTCAAGAGTGGCGTTGAGCGTCTGCAGCGCTTTGAACAGTCGGGAGTTGTCGATTGCCGTGGCGGCATGACCGGCCAGCCCCAGCAAGGCTGTCTCATGCTCTGCGGCAAAGACACCGCAACCGGAATGTCCGAAGAACAGCCCACCCAGCACTTCGCCCGATCGCGAAATGACCGGCACGGCAAGATAGGATCGCACGGGAAGATGGCCTTCCGGCATTCCCTTCCTCGGCGAATTTTTTCCATAGCGCACATCCATGAGGATATCATCGGAACGCACCACGCCCGTCCCGCGAAAAGTAGGCTCGAACACGGCCGTGTTGCGTGGCATGGGAAAATTTTCGAAAGCGGAGCGTGGCGCTCCCGACAGGGCGTAGAGCACATAGCTGTCCCCCTTGTCATCGAGGACATTGTAGAAAAAAGCTCCGAATTGCGCGCCTGACAGCGCGACGCCAGCGTCGGTGACAATCTGGACAATGCGCTCCACGTCCAGCTCGGCTGCCACGGCGGCGGCAGTCGCATTCATCATCTGAAGCTGGTTCTCCACCCGCTTTCGCGCGGTAATATCCATGACGGTGCCGATGAAACGCACCGCGCGCCCGGACCGGAAAAGAGATTCGCCCGTTGCAGCTATCCAACGCTCCTTTCCGTCGCGCAGCCCGATCGTCCGATATTCGATGTCGTAGCGGGAAGACTCGCCCGGCGCGAGCGCCCGGCGTACGGCCTCATCCGCCCGTTTGCGGTCTTCTGGATGGAGACCGGCCAGGAACGCGCTCTCATATGTCACCTCCGCCTCAGGTGGCAGACCGAAGAGAGCTTTGCATCGGTCGTCCCAACGCAGCACCCTTGTGATGGGATCATAGTCCCACGTTCCGATAGCGGCTGCATCGGTCGCTAGCCTTAGCCGCTCCTCGCTCGCTCGGGCAGCCTGTTCCGAGCGGACGCGCTCGATGTGAGCCCATGACCGCTCTGTCACCTCCGCCAGCAAGGACAGTTCGCGCTGCGACCAGACGCGGCGCTGCGTGTCGTGAACGGCCATTAGCGCAGCCAGCCGGCCTTGCTTGACCAAGGGCATGCAGATCGTTGCCGTTATGCCGATATCCTGAAAGGTCTTTGCTTCCTCGGGTGCAATTTCCTCGAGATTGTTGTTGATGACGAGCGGCCGATTGGCGGTCAGATTGCCAACAGCGAGGCGACCGAAATCGGCAAGACTGTAGTATCCCCTGATGCTAGGCGAGCCAGGAGCGCTCCAGTCGCCGCGAATGGTGAAGTGGTCCTGGTCCGGCTCCATGTCAGCGTAGGCGCAAATCGAAACGCCTAGATGTTCGCCAAGTAGACGGGTGGTGACCTCCATGACAGCGTCGGCATCTGTCGCCGGGGAGATCTCTCTGCCGAGGCGATCCAGAAAGGCCAGGCGCTCGGCATTTTCACGCAGGGCCTTCTCCGCACGAAGCCGTTCAATTGCGGTGCGCGTCCGGTCAGCCACTTCCGAAACCAGAGCAACCTCGGCCGGCGTCCAGTGTCTTGGCTCGGAGTGATTGAGGTACAATAACGCAACCAACCCGCCGCGCTCCGTAACCGGCATGTTGATGACGGATTGGGCGCTGATTGCTTTGAGAGCCTCGGCATGGTCGTGGGTTCGCGGGTCTGTCTCGGCATTCTCGAAGACGACCGTCTCGCCTCGTTTCAAATCATCGACATAGGAGCCGTAGTCCCTGAAGTTCAGAGTTCCGGCCAGACTTCGGATTCCCGGCGCGTTCCAGTCTCTGTCGATGACTATCGTTTCTTTCTCGAGATCGATCGTGCCATATCCGGCTCGACTGATGCCAAAATGCTTCCCAAGCAATTCCGCTGCCGCAAATGCCAGTTCGGCAGGATCATCGATCTCCCGAATCCTGTCACCCAACCCCGCCAGAAGCTGGAAGCGCTGCACTTCAGACGAACGTTCGCGTGACGTGACTCCCATTTCGCCCCCGGTTGGTCGGACTAGATAATGCCGTCAGTCGCGAAGAGTTCCAGGCGCCGGACAACAGGTCGGGGCTAGGCCGCCGACGCATTGCGAAGAAACTTGCGTCACGACAGCCAAGGACAACTCCATATGCGCCCTCAACGGGCGAACGACGCGCCGTGCATCATAGTTTAATGACACCTGCCGGGCTGTGCCGCATAAAGCCATTGTCAGCGGCTGTGTAACGGGCGCCGCTGCTTGGGAGCAATCCCACTGTAGCCGAATAGGAGCGCCTGATGCTTAGCCGACCAACCCGCACGAATACGGAAGCTCTCTACCCCAGTGACCTGAACATCCTTCGCGACGCGTTCGACGCGCTGTGCCAGGAATTTGCTATCTTGCCCGACACGGCGGCGGCCAACGCCGTAGCGAGAGAGCTGATCAGGTTGTTTGAAACAGGAATGACGGAAGCGGCCACACTGATGATCGCCGTGCGCGCACGTTGGCAAGGCGACTGGGAGATGGGAGGCAGCAATGCTGCCTGAGGTTTGATGATCAAGCGCAATCAACCCGCTGCATCCTTTTCGACACCGCCGCGTTGAGCGTCAAACCTGCCAGAAATGTCCGATGCGCTGGCACAATGACTGGAGCGACCGATGCCGAAATTCCGCTTCGAGTTTATCGAAGGCATGGCCCAGCCTGCAATCTTTGCCGATATGGCTGATCGAGATGAGGCTGTCAGAGAGGCGAAGCGTGCAGCCAAGGAGGCCATGCTCGACGGAATTGTCGATGGCGTGGACCCGACCAGTTGGGTGACGAAGGTTTACGACGAAGCAGGCTATCTCGTCGCCACTCTCGGATTCCAGGATCTGGTCGCCGCGCCCAGGGATACGGAAGAGT
This sequence comes from Mesorhizobium ciceri biovar biserrulae, assembly GCF_001618845.1. Classification (NCBI taxonomy): domain Bacteria; kingdom Pseudomonadati; phylum Pseudomonadota; class Alphaproteobacteria; order Hyphomicrobiales; family Phyllobacteriaceae; genus Mesorhizobium; species Mesorhizobium ciceri. The sequence continues at coordinate 396,055 of NZ_CP015065.1, read as the reverse complement.
TCAAGGAAACAGAGGAGCCAGGCGTCTTGCGATCGGGTTGAAGCCGGTTTCTCCGCTGTCGCCCTCGAGCCAGATGTTGCGGCCGCCGGGCAGATCACGCCGTGAACCCGAAAAAGACCGTTTCTGGCTGGTGCGGACAGCCTTTTTGTTTAATCTCCGAAAGACGCGCAGAGGCTGCAACACGGCTTCAGCCCGCCTCGACGCTCTCGAGACGGGCGCGCGGGAGTTGAGATGCGATGCATAGAGACGCCTTCACCCCATCAGAACTTGCCCTGCTCAGTCGCGTCTTCGCACGCAGCAAAATCAAAAACGAAACCGCAACCGAGAAGGAGCGGCGCGCATCACGTATTCTGGCTTACTACCAGGCTGGGGTCACGGATGAGGATGAGCTAGAACTGCTTTTCTCGCCAACCGCTCGGAAGGTGACGATTAGTCTTCCTTCTTCAGAGCTTCCGCCTCGTCTTTGAGCTTCGGCCAATCAGCGCCATGCCTGCGAAGCAGCGTTCGTGCCTGCTTGGGGTCAATTTCCGTGAGCTCGACCAGATGTTCGACCTCAAGGTCCTGGCCTTTCGCAACCCGGCTTGCCTCGTTCGCTTTTCGTTGCATCTCGACGACCCTCTGCTGAGACAACATGAACGAGCGCTGAGAGTGCGCGTTCCAGAACTTCATACAAAAATCGCGACATCGATTAAATCAGTCGTATTGCGCCACTGAGGCGGGCATGCCCTTCTGCTGCGGCTTTCCGATTTCTCCAATGTGGAGAACCCGAGCTGGTCGCAAATGGCGGCGGCATCTTCGTGCGACAGTCCGGCCACGCGGCATTCGGTTTCGTCGCCGCTCCGTTTGGTGTGCCGGCGTTCGGCAGCGTTCTGTCGCAGCAAGTCCTATCGCACGTTATCTCATCAGCTTGATCTGAAGCGAGATGCTCAGCCTCAGAATCCTGTCGCCGTTTTCGTTCCGCACTTCAACAAATACTTGCTGCCCGTCCACCTCGGTCAGTGCATCTTTCGTAAGGTCGATAAGGCCTTCGAAGCCCACGCGGCGCACCTCCTCCAGACCGGCACATTCGATGCCGATTTCGTCGTGGATGACCACATCTTGATCGCCACCATCAAAGAAAAATCGTGCCATCCGAAAGCTTCCGTCACCACTAAGCTGCGGGGTTCCTTTGGTGCAAGTAGGTCGTTTCGAAATCACCTGCACGAGTGAGGCCGGGCCAATCAAGAGCCTGCACCCTTGGGCCTGTGGTGGCGATGAGGCCTCTACGTCGAAGTTCCTGAAGCATTCGGTTGACGTGGACTGTAGACAAGCCCAATGCATCGCCAAGTGCTGCCTGGGTAATGGGAAGATCCGCGACGTGATCCTGGATGCGTCCAACCGAGCGCAAGCGAAAGATCAGTTCGCACAAGATGTGAGCCATGCGCGTATAGGCCTCGCGTCGTCCCACATTCGTTACCCATTCCCTGTAAATCGCTGCATCGATCAGCGTCGAGCGCCAAAAAGCCGTCGCGATTCGGGGATGCTGTTCGCAAATGGCTCGAAGAGCGTCATGTCGCATGAAGCCCAGTCTGGCTGCTGTCAGGGTCGTGAAATTGCAATCCATGACCGACAGATGCAGTCCGTGCAGATCGGGAATGTCCCCAGCCACAAAGAAGGATGTAATCTGCCGTTTGCCATCGCCGGTAAGTTTGGTGGAACCGAGCAGGCCATCCAAAACCACGAACGAATTGACAGGGCGGTCACCCTCACGCACCAGGTCGTAATTGGCAAGAAAATCCTTCTCCTGAATTTGGATGTCTTTCAAAACATCAATATCGCCCTCTCGGAGATCCGAGATGCTCTGGAGCTTGCGGATAAGTACATCCGAGGATGAAGTGGGTGACAAAGTGGCTACCTAGCTGATGTTGGTTATCGAACTTGCATCCGCGTCAAAAGTTCCGAATAGCCGTAACGAGGCGCCGGACTGCTGGTCGGGAACTGGGAATTCAGGATGCCGAGGCAGGTCCTTGGCCGGGACTTCATTGCACGGGGCACAGGAGTGCTGCACTCCCATAATCGAGCCCCTCGAGCAGCGCATTAACCTATGACATAGGCTGCGCTCGCAATTGTCGCTGCGACATCACATGAGGTGGTTGATCCGCCAAGGCCTGACGCTGCAACCTTACCTATGAGGACCAGATGGCTCCGGCCAGGCATCAGGCAAAAGGCGTCTCACCTGAACCGAGAAATCCGGCCTTGCAAATGGGCATCTCAACGAGCCCGCTTGAGGTGCGGCCGCGCAATGTCGCTACACGGTTGACGAGCGGCTATCTATTGGGGTCACTCATGGTTCATCAGGCGTCTCCAAAATCCGGCCTGGTGGGGAATGGAACTTTCTGCCGATCAGCGGGCTTTCGGATATGTCCTTCGGAAACGATGTGGAGAAATTGATGCGGAACCTTATACTGGCCTTCGCAGCACTTGCCCTACCCGCGTGCCAATCGGCTCCTGAACCGCTGCAATCCGCCGCTATCGAACCTGCTGCCATTCCCTCCCAATCCGCCTTGGATCCTGCCGTTGTTCCCCCCGGCCCGGCAATAATGGATCAATCCGTGGCAATCATTCCTCCTTCAAAGGGCGTTCCAACAAAGTACGCCGCTTTTTCGGGCAACTGGGTCGGGCGATTGGAAGGCACATATGAAGGTAAACTGTCTGTTCAATCTGTTTCTTCAAACGGAAAGGTGACCGTAACCTACGCATGGGGAATTCTGAGCGATGACAATCCGGGTGAGGCCGCGGGCGAAGGAAAAATTGTAGGGAATACGTTGAAGCTGGGGCGCCTCCCGAATGGCGCGGACGTCAGTTTTAGGATGATGCCCGACGGCACGCTGTCCGCAAGCCATACGCTCGCCGGCCAGACCTATACGGGCATGTTCATCAGGCAGTGATCAAAGAAGATACGGCCGCGTTCCCGCGGTTTTTGATCCGAGCATCCCGCGCCCTTGGACCATCTCCCATAGCGGCCCTTGAAATGCCAGTCCCTGGCGTCATAGCCGCTACGTTCGAGGACCGTGGCGGCCCCGGACCGAAGCATTTCCTCAACATGGAGGTCAGGAGACCCGCCTGACCGCCCACGTCCCAAAACACACCACCGATGCCAATCCCCATTAATTCTGAGGGGCTGCGGGGCGTTTCGGCGCGGCTTGCACGGGGTTCGCGCAGGTTCTGTTGGGACCCGGTTTGCGTACGTTATCGAAGGTGTGCGGTGTTGGTTCGCCCCAGGTGGACCTGCTTTGCACCGCCTGCGACAGTCCCGAGCGAATGGCGCTATCCTCGCTGCCGCGAATCGGACGCGGGCTTTTTTCTTGTTTCGTGAAACGAAAGGTCATTCCGCAAGTTGGCTTCCCAAAGGAGGAACCCAATGAAAAAGGATGGCGATGGCCGAGTCGAAAAGGGCAATCAGCAATTGCTTGCCCGACGTCTGTCTGAAGAAGTCGGTATTTCAGAGCCGGATGCGCGCGGTCTGATCAAGCTTATCGGCACGGATTGGAATTCGCTGCTTCGTGAAGCCCGATTTCTGAAAGAGAGGCACTAGAACGCTTCTGCCGGTCACATGATCTCGACTGAAAATATTATTGCTCTCGCGGCGGTAGTTTCTGGGCTCCGCCGGCTGTGAGCGAAGAACATGCTTCCGCCCCAACGGAGGGTGTCATGACTGCTCCCGCTACCACGCGCTTTCAGAAGGCAGCGTCGACGACAAAACCCGTGTGATGTGGCTGCTCCAGCACTCCGGAGCGCACTTCGAAGAAGCCACTTTAAAGACATGCTACGGGGTAGAGGCTGTTGAGCCGCGCACCTTATGGCTGGATCAGCTCATTGCCAGAACAGGACCGTCCAAGGGAACTGCTGCAGGTGGCGCCTGGGCCAGATGCCAAGGAAACATTGGCTGTTTCGAATGGTTGAGTTCTGCTCGGATGTTGTCACTGGCATCCGACGAAGGCTAGTGGGTCATACCTCGGCCGGGCCGCGCTATTGGTCCCTCCATGGCGCGGCCTTCTTGGGAGAAGAGATTGACCCGTGGGTACGGTTTGGCTCACGCGCGACTGTGCCGCGTAGCGTCGCAGGCGGACCGAAGCGATGGCGCGATGAAGAGGCGCAGGGCCAACCGCCGTTGATCTTCAGGCCGTAAGCCCAGCCCCACACCTCAAACGTTGAAGCCGTTCGCTCGGCACTCGACGCCGTGCGTGGTGCCCGTCAGAGGCGTGAGCCTTGACCGTGGGGTCATCTGCAGTGACTGGCAAAGGCAAGATCATCCGAGCCGGCGCCGTATCCCTCCATACAGCTTGCGGCTTGCTCAACTGCGACTGATTTATGCCGATCGTCGGCGCGTTGCGATGGCACCTCGTAGGAAGGGTCTGCCCGGATAACCGGCTCCAGATCGTGGGGGAAGTTCGGCGCATGGACAGGCAGTGCTTCGGCCGAGTTGTCGCCCTTTTGAGCCATCTCTGGAAGGATTTCAGCGATCTCGACCAGGATTTCCTTGACCAGATGTCTCATCTGCGCGCCCGCCCTGCGGCCCCTTGCTATGGCGATCAAACTTGCTGACGTAGCCAATGTTCCCGCTTGAGCTGAATGGCGCGCGCTCTGCCGGCAAAGATCGACGGAGCGGCTTGACGCGACGGGCCGCGTCCCTCTCGCCTGCATGATCGATATTGGAAAGTCGAAATTTGAACGGACTGTCGCCTGCCTTCGTCGGAGCGTTGGATGATCCGATCACGGCATGTGCCTGACCCCCGACTTGCCTCGCGCAGCTTCTTCCCTGGCTGCTATCTGCCTCTGACGGGGTCGACGGGAACAAAGGCTCGATCATCCGGTTTGGAACCATCCCGTTAAGCACAGGACGAAAGTGCAGCCTGGCGGATGAGATACGGCAGCCGGATTGCTCATGGCTGCTTCGATCTGCATTCGGCAGCCGAGACTGAGCCCAAATGCCTGCAGGAGACTTCGTATGACCGAAGCACGACACAGCGAAGGCAATGAGGTGACTTCGATTGCGGGCACGTCGCCCTTCGCCAGTTTTTTCATGGCTGGTTTTGAGTGCTCGTCGCACCGGCGCAAGGACGGCGTCCGCCTCGATCTTATCCGTGCGACCTCGCATTATTTGCACGCCCTGGGCGACTACCGCGGTTGCGCCGAACTCGGTCTTCGTACCGTCCGCGACGGGTTGCGCTGGCACCTCATCGAAACCGCTCCTGGAAACTATGACTGGTCAAGCTGGACGCCGATGGTCGAAGCAGCGCAATCGGAAGGTGTCCAGGTCATCTGGGACATCTTCCACTACGGATGTCCAGACCACGTTGATCAAGGGTCGATGCATTTCATCGATGCCTATGCCTCGTTCGCTGCAGAAGCTGTGAGGGTTCATCGTTCAATCGCCGGTACAGCGCCTTTGTTGTGCCCGATCAACGAAATCTCGTTTTTCGCCTGGGCTGTTGAGGTTGGCTATTTCCCGCGCGTTGGCCCGAAGAAGCGGGGATGGTTCAAGAGGCACCTCGTGAGAGCTGCAATAGCTGGCGTTCGCGCGATGCGCGAGGTCGATCCCGCTTGCAGATTTGTCTGGGCCGAGCCGCTTATCCACATTGCCCCTCGCGACCGAACGCGGACCGAACGGCGTCGGGCCGAAAATGCCCGTCTCGGACAGTTCGAAGCTTACGACATGCTGCTGGGCCGGGCAGAGCCTGAGTTGGGGGGCAGCGACGATGTTGTCGATGTCGTTGGCCTGAATTTCTACCCGCACAATCAGTGGTACCTCAACGGGCCGACGATTCCCATGGGGCACCACGAGTACCGTGCCCTATCCGAGATGCTGATCGAGGTCGCGCATCGATATGGCAAGTCGATGTTCATCGCCGAGACCGGCTCCGAGGGATCAGGCGGGGCGGCGTGGCTCCATTATGTCTGCGACGAGGTGCGTGCCGCAATTGACCTCGAAGCGCCGATCGAAGGTATTTGCCTATACCCGATAACCGCCTATCCGGGCTGGGACAATTCGCGGCATGCGGAGGTGGGATTGTTTTCGGTCGTCCAGGCGGACGGCAGTCGGCACGTCCGCAAGCCCATCGCGGAGGAATTGGCCCGCCAGCGAGCTTTGTTCGCGGCGAACCTGACGCGTTAATACATGAGCGGCACGAGGGATGTTGCGAGCGCCTGTCGGCGCCGCCTTGCCACGCTCGATGCTCCCAGGTACGTCCGGGTGGGCGAGCTACAGCGCCCCTTCGGCCAACGACGCCTTCCCCGCGCTCGCCCATTCCGGGACGCTCTTCTGGATGCGGGCGAAGGTTGCCAGGGCCTGCCCGACCACCTGATCCATGTTGTAGTAGCGGTAGGTTGCCAGGCGACCGACAAACCACACGTCGGGACAGGTTGCGCCAAGCGCTTCGTAGCGCTTGAAGAGCTCTTCGTTTTCGGCCCGCGGCACCGGATAGTACGGGTCCCCGATGTCGGTGGGATATTCGTAGGTCAGGCTGGTCCGCGCGTTCTGCTGGCCGGTCAGATGTTTGTACTCGGTGATGCGGGTGTAATCTTCCGTCTGGGGATAGTTGACGACGGCAACCGGCTGAAACTGCTCTTGGTCGAGGGTGACGTGCTCGAAGCGGAGCGAACGATAAGGAAGACGCCCCAGCCGCCAGCCGAAGTACTCGTCGATCGGGCCGGTATAGATCAGGCGGTTGAACGGTATCTCGTCACGAATTTCGCGGAAGTCGGTCTGCAGCATGATCTTGATGTTCGGATGGTCGAGCATGCGCTCGAACATCCTCGTGTATCCGCCGGCAGGCATCTTCTGGAAGCTGTCGCTGAAATATCGGTCATCGCGGTTGGTCCTGGTCGGCACTCGTGCCGTCACCGATTTGCTCAGCTGGTTCGGATCGACGCCCCATTGCTTTCTGGTGTAGCCACGGAAGAATTTTTCGTAGAGTTCGCGTCCCACGGTGCTGACGACAACATCCTCGGCCGTTCGCACGTCCTCTACCGTTTCGCGTCGCGACGCGAAGAACTCCTCCAACTGTGCAGAATTCAGTTCGAGGCCATAAAGGCGGTTTATCGTGTCCAGATTGATCGGGATGGGGAGCAGTATCCCATCCACCGCCGCCAGAACCCTATGCTCGTATGTGCGCCATTGGGTGAACTGCGAGAGGTAGTCCACGATCGACTGGCTGTTGGTGTGAAAAATATGTGGCCCATAGCGGTGGATGAGGATGCCGGCTTCATTATAGCAATCATAGGCGTTGCCGCCGACATGGCTGCGGCGATCGACCAAGAGAACGCTTTCATGACGCTGCGAGGCTATTCTTTCGGCAAGCACGCTGCCGGCAAACCCCGCGCCGACGATCAGCCAATCGAACATGGCTATGCGCTCCTGCGCAACGGGACGACCTTCTTGTGTCGGTAGGCGCCCTCAATGTGAGCGGCCATGGCCGTCCATGTTCTTTCCCACGACATGTCAGCCAGATAGGCATCGACTTGCGGCAGCAGCATCTCACGCGGTCGCAAAAGCATGGAGCGCAGCTTGCTCTCCAAGTCGTCACTGTCGGCGATTTCCACCAGTCCAGCAGCGCCGTAGCTGCGCACGACGTCAACGATCGCCGTCGAGATTACGGGCAGGCCCGCAGCCAGGAACTCTGGCGTCTTGGTTGGGCTGATGAACCGGGTCGCTTCGTTGAGTGCAAACGGCATCCAGCCGGCATCCCAATGGCGCAGATAATCGGGCAGGTCGCAGTAGGTCTTCGCGCCCAACCAATGCAGGTTGTCGGCCTTTGGCAGGATTGCAGGATCGATTTTGACCACGGGGCCAATCATGACGAAATGCACGTCCGGCAACGTCCGCGCCGCTAGCGCCACGAGTCCGGCGTCCAGCCGCTCGTCGATGACGCCGAAATACCCCACCCTCGGGCGAGGAATGCCGGCCTGATCGGCTGGGTCCTTTCCTGGCAGCCTTGCCTTGTGAAAGTGTTTCACGTCGATGCTGCTCGGAAAAGGGTAAATAGCCTGATGCAGGCGGCGCTTGGTCTCGAACAGGCTCAGACCACCGGTGAAAACGAGATCGGCACGGCGCAGAAGTGCCTTTTCCATCTGCGCCAGTTCGGGCGGCGCGTTCTTGAAGGCGGAGAGTTCGTCCATGCAGTCGTAGACGCATATGTCTGGGTCAAGGAACTCCGTGAAGCGGAGAGCCATCGGCGTGTAATACCAGGCGATCAGCCGGCTGTGCGGCATAGAAGCTATGATCTGCTGAACAAATCTCCGCTGCACGGCATCTGATTTGGCGGCCGACGCGCCGAGCGGCAGCACTGGTGTCACGATCAGGATGTTTGGCGATGCCTCGCTCGTCCGCATCTGCGGCTGTGGCAGTTCTTCGAAAACAGGCTCCTCAAAGTAGACCACTCTCTGCTGCTCGGATGCGAGGGTGAGGATATGCTGCGGCCGTTGATGAACGAAATTCCATCGCAAGTGGGAGAAGCAAACCAGTAGATTTTCCCTGCCAGTGTGTTTACTGGCGGATACCCTGCCCAAGGCTGCTTCCATTGAGATGTTCCTTCCCGTAATCTTTAGTTTATGTTACGACTAACATTTGTTAAGCGCGGATCGAGGAAAAATAGACTTCGATGCCAGCTCCTAACTTTCCAGCGCGTGAGTTGTTCCAAGGTGAAGTGAAGAGCTCTCGGTCACCGCTCGGATCACGAATGCGACCATATTTCCGCGAAGCTGAGAACGCCCGCCGCGCATCGCCGGGCTTTGAAAGCGTGAGCGACGGGGGAATGTCGGTGGAGAACGGACCTGCCGTATTTGCGTTGAAGTCGCTGGCTATAAAATGCGCAGGACATCAAGTTGATTCGCCCGCATCGCTGGCGAGTCCGTGCCAGGCGAATTCCGGGGCTGATATGAAGATCGACTTTGCGACCAACGTTTTTCCGCTGTTTCATCCGCAAAGCGTGGATGACCTCAAGGACCCTTGCCCCGTCTTTGATGGCAGCCTGTGGCACGTCTTCGGCTCGAGCGGCACGGTGACCACCGAGACGTGGACGATACTGCACGCCACGGCGCCGGACCTTTATGGGCCGTGGACCGAGCATCAGTCGATCGAGCTTCCAATCAATGGGAGTGGTGTTGCGGCTCCGGGGGTCATCCACGAAAGCGGCGTCTTTCACATGTTCATCCAGACCGAGTTCATGAAGTCTGGCGGCCGCTGCGAGCATGCGGTTTCCAATGACGGGTTCCAGTGGGTGGTTCTTAGCCCCGCAATCCTCGCCATCCCGGACACGGAGGAAGATGGCATTTACGATCCGCATCCCGCACTTATTGGCGGCAAGCGCTACCTCGTCTATTCCGCCATGCCAAAATTCACCAGGGTGCCGCAGCCCGACATCTATCTCGCACGCAGCCAATCCGACTCATGGTTCGGTCCCTGGAAGCGGATCGGCAAGATCCTCGACCACAATGATGTGCCTCACCACAACACGAGAGAGGATCCCGACTATGAATGGGGCATTGAGGGCGCACAACTGGTCGAATTGCCGGACGGTCGCGTGCTTCTCAATGCCACTTGCTTTCTGCCCAATGGCCTTCGCGGGAACCGGCAACGCGTGTTTTTTGCCATCGCGGATAACGTTGCTGGACCTTACGTCTCGATCGGCCCGGTGCTGGAACCAGGCCAGCCGGGAGAGAACGGCCACTCGACAGTGATGATCGAAGGCAGCCAGCTTTCACTGTTTTATCAGAGCCGGGTCGCCACGACTGATCATCGGTGGCGCTACGGCTTGGCCAGATGTGACGTCGCTCTGCTTTCCAGGGTCGCGTGATCCGGTCGGCGCCACTCGTAGCGACTGCATCAACGAACTGGACGGCTCGCATTGCGAATAAGCGTCCGTGGCTCGAGACATTCCCGCGGAAAACTGCCGGAATTAAGTGTTCCTCGCACGGAACAATGCATCAGAGCTGAGGTTCGGCTGACTTCCAACCAGGAGTCAGCCATGTATTACACCGACAAGAAATTGCAGTACCCGGTTCGTGTGGAAACGCCCAATCCAGTCTTTGCCCGTGCCTTGCAGCAGGCCATCGGCGGAGTAGAAGGCGAGATCCGCGTGGCCTTGCAGTATTTCTTCCAGGCATGGGGATGCCGCGGGCCGGCCAAATACCGCGACCTGTTGTTGAACACGGCGACCGAGGAGCTCGGCCATATCGAAATGCTGGCGACTGCGGTCGCCCTCAATCTTGAGGGTGCACCACTTTCGCTGCAGGAGGACATCTCGTCGGACACGGTCGGCGGCTCGGTCCTCAACGGGATGAACTTCCGCCATATCTTGTCGACCGGCCTGGCCGCACTGCCTGAAAACGCCAACGGCGTTCCCTTCAATGCTTCGCATGTCTATGCCAGCGGCAATCTTGCCGCGGATATGGTCGCAAACGTCACCGCGGAAGGAAGCGGCCGCGTGCTTGCGACCCGCCTGTACAACATGACCAGCGATCCCGGCATGAAGGACATGCTGTCCTTCCTTATTGCGCGCGACACCATGCACCAACAGCAGTGGCTCGCGGCAATCGAAGATATGGGCGGACTGAACGCGTCTCTGCCGGTCCCCAACTCCTTCCCGCAGGAAAAGGAGCATCAGGACGTATCCTATGCCTTCATCAATTGCTTCGTCGAAGGTGTCGAACCAGCGCAGGGTCGTTGGAGCGAAGGACCGTCGATGGACGGCAAGGGCGAGTTCTCCCTGGTCGCCGGTTCGCCAATGGGCGAGGAGCCCATGCTGTCGCCGCCTCGGCCAAGTTCCGGCGCCCAGAGCGAGCAGATGATCGACAGGCGGGCAGCCGAATAGGCAAAGATAGCAATGCCGGAGGCAGCCGGCACTCGGCTGTCTCCTGCTAGCGGCTCCTGCGGAGTCGGGCGCACCCGGTGGTACCGAGCAACTGGCGCTCCGCACGAGGGATAGCGCGACCCATTGGTGACTGGTGCGTGCCTGACGAAGCTCTCCATTTCCGCTTCGACATAAATGCTTCACCTAGGGAACATCGCCGGCTCCGCGAAGTTGGACAGCCACGGAGGACGTGCACATGAACAGTGTCATCTATCTTATCGGCGTTATCGTTGTCGTGCTGGCGGTCCTCTCCTTCCTCGGTCTTCACTAGGTGGCCCCATGCAGCATGAAAACGATCAGGGCGGACAGCCCACCGATTTCGACAAGGCGAAAAGCGACGTTTCCGAAAGGCTTCGCCAGGAAAATGAGCGTGCCAGCGAGTTGCTTCACGACGCGCGTGACGAGGTGACCCGCAAGGCTGGCGACTATGCATCTGAAGCCAGGGAGGTCATCTCCGACAAGGCGCAGGAAGCGCAGCGCGACATCGGATCGAGCCTGGCGGCGCTGGGCGGCGCACTGCGCGCGGCCAGTGACCACCTGGCCAACAACGATGAAAGGAACGCATCGAAGTTCGCATTGGATGCTGCCGGTGGCCTGGAGCGGCTTTCATCGTCATTGAAACAGAAGCCGTTCGGCCAGGTCCTGGAGGACGTGCAGTCCTTTGGCCGGCAAAATCCCGGTGTCCTGCTTGCCGGATCGGTACTGGCCGGATTGGCTCTCGGGCGCTTCATCAAGGCCTCGCCGCCGGCGGGTCGAGAATTTCAGGATGCGCCGGGAGACCTCAAATCCCACACCGATCAGGCACAAGGTTGGTCCGCTGATCGGTCGCAGGATTCGGGCGTCGTCGGCGATGATGGGGCTATGCAGAGCGCGGAGCAGGACAGATGAACACCCAGGACAACCCAAGCCTTGCCGGGCTGATCACCGACTTGGCCCAGAATGTCACCACTTTGGTGCAAACCGAGGCCAGGCTGTTTCGGGCCGAGCTTTCTGAAAAGCTTGCCAAGGCCGGAGCAGGTGCCGCGGAAGTGCTGGGCGGCGCGATCTGCCTGCTCGCCGCGCTAATGGTGTTGCTGCAGGCACTCGTTATTGCACTGACGCGGGCAGGACTTGGCGCGGGGTGGTCTTCCCTGCTGGTCGGCGTGGTCGTGGCGGCCCTCGGCATTATCCTGCTGCGGACCGGGACGGCCAGCATGGCGCCTTCGGAACTTACCCCCGACCGCACCCAGGAACAGCTCAAGCGCGACGCGAGCGTGATCAAGGAACAAGTGAGATGACTGAGAAATCCGCAGCCGAACTTGAACGCGAGGCCGAGGCAGCCCGTGCGCGGGTGATGGAGACCGCCGAATCCATTCGAGGCAGGATGTCGCCGGGACAATTGCTGGATGAGTTCACCGGGCTGTTCTCGGGAGGGGAGAGTTCGGCCATGCTCGCCAACCTCAGAACGCAGGTCCGAGACAATCCTTTGCCGGTCACCATGGTGGGAGCGGGTCTGGCTTGGCTGATGTTTGGCAGTGGTATCGCAGACACCGCCCGCGGTTCGGCTGGCTACTCAATGCCCTCGGCGCCGGGACGACATGATGAACGGGAACGTGGAGGCCTGGGCAGCACGCTTTCCGATGCCGCCGCATCTCTGTCATCAGCTGCCACCAGCGTCGGCGATACCGTTTCCAGCGCGGCAAGCAGCGCCGCGGAGGGTTTGACGGGCAGCACGGCCACTGCAAGATCGGTGACCGGCGACATGGCGGCGAAAGCCACCCGCTCCGCGCAAGATCTGTTGGAGAACCAGCCCTTGGCCATAGCGGCCGCGGGTCTCGCCATCGGCGCCGCCATAGGTGCAATGCTGCCCCATACCGCAACGGAGGATGAGCAGCTAGGCGCCTATGGCGACAAGCTTCGCGATACCGCCGAAACCATGCTTGACAGGGGTCTCGACGAGGCCAAGCAGGTCGCCGCCGAAGCCTATGAGACCATCAAGCAGGAAGCTGGCCGGCAACATATGGAAGCAGACACGATCGCCGATCAGCTCGGCGAGATCGTGAAGTCCACAGCAGACAAGACCGAGCATGCCGTGCGTGAACGGATATCCGATCCGTCTCAGCATCAAAGCTAGATGATCCTGGATCGGCGATAGTCGGTCTCTTCCACACAGGGTCGGCGTTGCCCGTCAAACGGTGAACCGCTCAATCATTTCAGAGCGTAGAGGTAGGCCGCGATATCGCGCGCCTGCTGCTCCGAAATTCGGGTCGATGGCATGGCCGTGCGCGGATTGATTTCCCTGGCAGATCGTATCCAGCGGATCAGGTTCTCTGGATTGTTGGCCAGCCCGCCGCCGATAAAGGTGCGGTCAGCAAGACTGGCGTCGAGGCGTGGACCGACCTGCCCTTGCGCGCCCGGCACGCCCGAAATCGTATGGCAGCCGGAACAACCATTCGCAGTCATGATCGGCATGGCGCGCGCAATGTCACCTCCCGTGGCCGCCTCCGCCTCGTGGCGGATGCGCGCCGCCTGATCGGACCACCAGGTCATTCCGGCCACGCCCGCAACGAGCAGCACCAGCGCGGCGCTGGCGCCGGCAAGCAGCCTAGACAAGCTCGTAGGCATGCGCCGCCTCCCCCCTTCCGCTCGCCTTGATCCACAGCGCGGCCAGCAGCAGCGCTGCGCCGCCATAGATCAGTCCAGCGGGAACCCACATCACCAGCCCGGCAAGTTGCTGGTCTTCCAGGGGGCTCAAATTCCATAGTGCCGCACCCACCGCGTTCTGCGGGTACCAGAGCCGCGGCGAGAGCAGCAGGAGCACGCCAAGCAGGCCAGTGTGCAGCGAGGTGACGAAAAGATGCATCACTGCGGTCCCATAGGCATGCTGGCGGCCGGGACGCGGCAAGAGTACCCACCAGAACAGCAGCCCTGTTCCGAAGAAGCTCGCGTGCTGTGCATAGTGCATCACGCCGCGTTCGAGCGCGGCCTCGAACAACGCCGGAAGGTGCCAGATCCATATGGCCAGGCCGTGGGCAATGGTCGCGCTGAGCGGTCGAGTTACGAAAGACCAAACCGCATTCAGCCATCTGCCGTGCCCGGCCATTCCAAGAATGCGCCGGACCCCGGCGGGAAATCCCCACATCAAGGCCGCAGCCGGGCTGGCGGAGACCAGCAGCGGCGCCGCCACGGCCATCAGCAGTTCATGCTCGATCATATGCGCCGCAAAGATCTGCTCACCGAGTGCATGAATCGGGCTGACCAACGCGGCCGTCAACACGCCCCATCCGGCCGTGAACAGCAGAGCCTGGCGCAGCCGCAAAGTCCTGCCGCGGCTGCTGCGCCGCCAAAGCCGGCCAGCTCCAACGACATATATCAAGGCAAGCACGGCAAGTGGCAGGGTGATGGCCAGCGCGAGCGTCCACCCGGCCTCGGGTGCGCCGGCGCCGTAGCAGATGGAAGTAGAGAACAGCCCGTCCAGATTCATCGCAGGCACTCATCCAGGATCAGCGCCGCGCTGCCTTGCATGAGGATCACAAGCGCAAACAGCAACGCCGACAGCATGCCGAGATTGGCGACGAAGCGCTCTGTGGCGCGCGTACGCTCCGGCTTGAATGCGGCACCGCCTCGCCGCTTCGCCCGCCACGACAGCGCCCCGCCGAGCAGCGACAACAAGACGAGCAGCAGCGCCACGGGAAGCACGACCGGCACCTGGCGATTGCATTGCCAGGGCACCAGCGCATAATTCAGCTGTGTCGAGACCGCCCACGCCAGCGGCCCTGACAGAAGACCACCCCAAGACGTTCCCAGGCGTAATGCACGCATCTCAGCCTAGCCTCGGCACCCAGTAGATGAGCAGATAGATCGGAATCCAGGTCAGGACCACGAAGTCCCAGTAGAAGACATTGTCGCCGACATCGCCGAAGCGACGGCCGCTATAGCCGTGGCGCGTGAACATCAGCACAGTCAGCACGATAGTGTCGCCGACATCGGTGATGAGATGGGTGGTGTGCAGCCCGAGCAGCACCCAGAGCATCGATCCATAGGCATTGGTGTCCCAATAGATGTTGAGGGCCGGGAATTCGAACCAGCGCACGACGAGCGGAGCGATGCCGAGCAGCGACATGACCATCAGCCCGATCCGCACCGGCACCATCGAACATTGCTTGGCATAGCGGTGGAGGATGTGGTTAGGCACAAGGCTGACGATGAACAAAATGGTGACGATCGTTCCGGGCCAATGGTTCGGGCGCGGTGCGCTGAGCGGCCAGTCTGGCCATGACTGCGCAAGGTAGAGATAAGCGCCGGCCGCCAGCGCGAAGCCCGTGCCTTCCAGCGCCATGAAACCCAGCGTGCCCCACCAGGTCGGGCTGCGCGGACCGTGCCCGAAGGTGGGCAGGCCAGAAAGATCGGCGGCGGCGCGCTGCTTCATTCCTCGTCCTCCGGATCGCCCTTGGGCCAGAACCATCCGATCAACGTGATGGCGATTGGCGCGGCGCCCCAGACGATCGCCCAGGGCGTGAAGATTGAATAGAGAAACGTGCCGCCGACGGCCAGCGCCGCTAAAAGCGGCCAGATCGAAGGGGCGGCCGATTTCTCGCGAATGTCGGGATGAGCTTCGGCCACGGTCGAGATGAGGAGTTCGCGCGCGTCGACGCGGAGCCCGGTCGCTACAGGGAGCGCCTCGCGCTCGGCCCAGAGCGGCTCGATATGAGTGACGATGGGAATGCGTGCGAAATTATAGCTCGGCGGCGGCGAGGATGTTGCCCACTCCAAGGTTCCTGCGTCCCACGGATTGTTCCCGGCCGAGGTGCCTTTCAACGCGCCATGCACAAGGTTGAAGGTGAACAGGACAAAGCTCAGGAAGAAGAGTAACGCCCCAGCCGAGATGAAAAGGTTGATGTTGCCCCAGCCAAGCTCGGCCGGATAGGTGTAGACACGTCGTGGCATGCCCCACAGGCCGACCAGATGCATCGGGAAAAAGGCTGCATTGAACCCGATGAAGGCCAGCCAGAAATGCCACCGCCCGAGGCGTTCGCTCATCATGCGGCCGGTGACCTTCGGGAACCAGAAATAAGCCGCGCCAAGCAGCGGGAACACCGAGCCGCCGATCAGCACGTAATGGAAATGAGCGACGACGAAATAGGTGTCGTGGACCTGAAGATCCAGTGGCACTGAGGCGAGCATCACGCCCGTCAGCCCGCCGATGACGAAGATGAAGAAGAAGCCGAAGACGAACAGCAACGGAGTTCGGATCACCGGTCTGCCGTCCCATAATGTTGCCAGCCAGCAGAAGATCTGTACGCCGTTCGGGATGGCGATCATCATGCTGGATGCGGTGAAGAAGCTGGCGCCAAGCTTTGGCAGGCCGGTGGCGAACATGTGATGGACCCAAAGCCCGAACGAAAGGAAGCCGACCGCGATCAGCGACAGGACCAGCCCGAGATGACCGAATGTCGGTCGCCTGGCGAAAACAGGAATGATCGAGGACACCATGCCCGTCGCCGGCAGGAAGATGATGTAAACTTCCGGATGGCCGAAGAACCAGAAGAGGTGTTGGAACAGCAGAGCATCCCCACCTTCGGCCGGGTTGAAGATGTGCGTGCCAACCAGCCGGTCAAGGATCAGGAAAGTCGAGGTGATCATCACCGCCGGCATCGCGAAGACGACGACGAAGGAAGTGACCAGCATCGCCCAGACATAGAGCGGGATCTTGTCCAGCGACATGCCGGGGGCTCGCTGCTTGAAGACCGTGACGATGGTCGCCACCGCGACGGCCAGTGACGACACTTCGGTATAGGTGATCATCTGCGCCCAGACGTCAGCCCGCTTGCCCGGTGCGAATTCGGGGCCGGACAGCGGTACGTAGGCGAACCAGCCCACATCAGGGGCCATGTTGAGGGCGAAGGACACCCAGGCGAAAGCGCCGCCCGAGACGTAGACCCAGTAGCTGAACGCGTTCAGGCGCGGAAACGCGATGTTGCGGGTGCCGACCATCAGCGGCACCAGGTAGATCCCGGTCGCCTGCACGATGGGCACGGCGAACAGAAACATCATCGTAACGCCATGCATGGTGAACAGCTGATTGTAGAGGTCGGGCCCGATCAGCCCGCGTTGCGGTCCAGAAAGCTGGATGCGCATGACGACAGCGTTGAGGCCGCCAAGACCAAGGAACACGAAAGCGGTGATCAAATAGCGTCGTGCGATCACCTTGTGATCGACGCTCGACAAGGCTCCGACGATGCCGGATGGCGTCCGCCAGGTGCGCTCGAGCCAGCGATGCAGGCCGGCATCATCCATGCCGGTGTCGCGCGGTCCGTCATGCTCGGGCGCGATGTCGCCTTTTGCAGATACCTTGCGCTCCGGCGGCAGGTCGCGTTGGCTTGTGAGATCCGCGCTGCTCATTTCAGACCCTCGAGATAGGCGACCACGGCATTGAGCTCATCGCCGCTGAGCTCCACCACCGGCATGTGGGAGCCGGGCTTGATGCCTTGCGGGTCGGCTATCCAGGCGGCGAGATTGCCGCGGCTCATCGTCAAGGTCCCGGCAGCGAGCGTCTGCCGGCTGGCTATGTGGGTGAGATCGGGAGCCACCGTTCCGCCGGCCGGCGTCCCCCCGATCCTGTGACACATCACGCAGGGGCGTTTGAGGAACAGGTCCGCACCGACCTTGGCTTCGCCGCTCGCCGGCGCGCCGGCCGGCTGCAACTGGTCGTTCAGCCAGGCATCGAATTTCGGGCGCGGCTCGGCGATGATGAAGGTGCCCATGTTGGCGTGCTGCGCACCGCAGAATTCAGCGCATTGACCACGGTAGACGCCTGGCTTGTCCGCCTTGATATCCAGGACGTTCATGTGGCCCGGGATAAGATCGAGCTTGCCGGCCAAGCTTGGGATCCAGAAGGAATGGATCACATCGGTCGAGGTCAAAAGCAGCCGCACCGGCTCGCCGGCAGGGATATGAATCTCGTTTGCCGTCGTCAGGATGCGGCTCGGCGTAGCATCCTCGTAGCGCACCTCCCACCACCACTGGTGCCCGGTCACCCTGATTGTCAGCGCAGCCTCCGAGCCGATCGCAGCCAGCGTCCTGTTGGCGAAAAAGCTTAGCAGCGTCAGTCCGATCAGGATGATGGTGGTCACTCCGACGGCGGACACGACCACGCGCATCTTGCCGCGTTCGGCCGCTTCGTCGAGTAGGAGGGGTTCATCGCCGGAACGCGATCGCATGACCAGCGGTGCTGCGAGAGCGATCATCACCAGCGCCCAAACAACCGCGCAAAGCGCGGTAAAGAACCAGATGAGCCAGGCCAGCTCGCCGGCTGCGGGGCCCTTCGGGTCAAGCGCCGACTGCCAGCCTGCGCATCCCTGCAGAAACAGGACACAGAAGGCGAAGGCCATCGAGGCCGGGCGCTTCACGGTGATTTGCCCAGTGTCGCGGCATCCGGCAGGCGGTTTTCCGAGGGATGCACCATCATGTCGTCATCGCGTTGCGGCGCGGCGGAAGACGGCGCGTTGCCGCCCAGTGCGCGCACGAAGGCCGCCAGCTCCCATATCTGGTCGTCGGGTATCTTCTGGCCGAAGCTTGGCATCCCGTTGGGCCTGCCGTCGCGGATCGTGGCGTGGATGCTTTCCATCGAGCTGCCGTAGATCCACTTCTCGTCCATGAGCGCCGGACCCATGCCGCCACCGCCATTGGCATGGCAGCCCGAGCAGTTGAACCAGCCGAACAGGCGTTTGCCCTCGCTCATGTGGAAGGCGTTGGCCTCGAAGCTCGCCGCCTTGTTGTCGGTGGGGGAGGGTCGCTGTCCGCCCGGCTCCAACGTGGTCACAGGCGTCGGCTGCTCACCTGAGCCGAGCGCCGATTGCGGTCGCGTGTCGCGCTCCTCGCGCTGGCAGGCGACCAAGGCCAGCGTCAAGGGCAGCAACATCGCCAGAGCGCGCCTCATCGGGCCGGTCTCCCGGCCATGTCCAGACGCGGTACGCCGTATCGCGCCAGAACCTCGTCGATCTCGGCCTTGTGTCGGGCAAGCGCGCTATTCACATCGCCACGCAGCGCATCGTCCTCGCGTCGAACACCCATTGAGATGTCGTACATCAGCGGCAGTTGCGGTCCATCGATGCGAGGCGTGACCGGCGTGATCCGGAGCGGCACCTTTTGCCTCTGCGCGAAATAGCCGGCGAGCGGACCCCAGACCACGGCAAGGTCGATCTCGCCGTTCGCGACAGCTTCGACGATGCGCGCCGGCGGGTTGGGAGCAGAGTAGTCGCCATAGACGGGGTAGCCGATGAGGTGCCCGACAATGCCGCGGCGGCCAAGCGCCTGGACAGGCGGCGAGTTGGCGCCATCGTCGCCGATGAGCTGAACACCGATGCGCAATTCTTGCAACCGCGGGTCGTTGAAGGACGTCACGTCCGGGCCGTCCTGGCGGGTCACGAAGACATAGGACGAACGGTAGTAAGGCGTGGTGGTGCGCAGCATTTCGAGATTGGCAGGCGTGCCGGGCACGAGATCGCAAAGGCCTGCCTTCAGCGTGTTGCGGATGAAGCCACGGCGCTGCGCCCACCAGGTATACGTCAGCTTGGCGCCAAGATCAGTGGCGACAATTTCCGCGATCCTGTTCTCGAACCCTTGACCGGCCGCGTTGGAAAACGGCATGTTGTTCGGGTCGGCGCACACTCTCAATTCACGTGCGTTGGCAACAGCCGGAAAGAGCAACAAGGCGAGCCCGGCCATGCCGATCGCCACCCGTTGGAACGCCTTTCGCGCCGGACGTACGGTCAAGTTCAATCCATCAAGGCAGCCGGAACACATAAAGCGTGCCTCCCGCCGTGGTAGCGTTCTTCAGATCCTTCATCGCGTTGACGAAGCCCAGTGCCGCGGTGGCATCGCGTGGGTCTAAGTCGCCCGAAACGATGGCGCCGGCCCAGCCACCGACGCCTGACAGAATTGCGACATACTGGTGCCCATCGGGGCCGCGATAGGTTATTGGCTGGCCGATGATGCCGGACGACGTCTTGAACTGCCAAAGCAGATCGCCAGTCCTGGCGCTGACCGCCTTGAACCAGCCTTCCATGGTCCCGTAAAAGACGACATCGCCGGCAGTGACGACGGTGCCGCTCCATACCGGAAAGTTCTCCTTCAGGACCCAGGCCGGCTTGGCGGCGGAAACATCCCAGGCGGTAAAAGCACCACGATTGCCGCCCGGCCCGGGGATCATGCGTACGTTCATGCCGACATAGGGCGTGCCTGCGATGTAGTTTACCTCGACGCCTTCTTCATCCATGCAGAGATTGTTGTGGGGGATATAGAGCAGGCCGGTCCTCGGCGAAAACGCCGATGGCTGCCAGTCCTTGAGGCCGGATGCCGTGGGACAAATGTCTCGGACCACCTTGCCGGTGCCGGTTCTCTTGTCAGGGTTTGCAATCAGGCGGCCGGTCTTCAGATCGACGCCTTTGCTGGAATTGACCGGGCCATAGGCTGTGGCCGATAGCACCTCTCCAGTGGTCCGATCGAGGATATAGAGGTAGCCGTTGCGTTCCGGTCGGACAAGGACCTTGCGCGGCTTGCCTTGCCAGGTCATGTCCAGAAGGATCTGCTCGTTGATGCCGTCGTAGTCATGGAGGTCATGCGGGCTCCACTGATAGAACCACTTCGCCGCTCCGGTATCGGCGTCACGCGCGAAAATACCGGACGTCCATTTGTTGTCGCCTGGCCGCAAATCCGGATTCCACGGTCCTGGATTGCCTGTGCCGTGGAAGATCAGGTTCAAGTCCGGATCGTAGGAGATCCAGCCCCACATATTGCCGCCGCCGATCTTCCAGGCTTCCGGTGGCCATGTCGTCACGCCAAGGTCTGTGCCCCTGTCCATGTCGTAGTGGGGCTTGAAGTCCGGGCCGATCAGCACATCCTTGTCGGGTCCAGTGCCATAAGCCGTCCAGACAACATGCCCGTCTCCGGCATCCAGCGCCTTGACCCAGCCGCGGACGCCCATTTCGCCGCCGGAATTGCCGACCAGAACTTTGCCCTTCACCACCAGCGGCGCCATGGTGATGGTCTCGCCGATGTTGATGTTGCCGATATGAGTGTTCCAGATCGGCTTGCCCGTATTGGCATCGAGCGCGATCGTGTGGCCGTCCAGCGTGTTGAAGAAGATGCGTCCGTTGGCGAAGGCCGCTCCGCGGTTGACGACATCGCAGCAGGCCACTCCTTGTGCCGCCGGCTCGGGGTTGGGCTCGTACTTCCACTTCATCGGCGCGCCGGGCCTGGAAAGGTCGAGCGCGTAGACGATGTTGGGAAAGGGCGTGACGATGTACATGTTGTTGCCGACGACCAGCGGCGCTGCTTCCTGGCCCTTGTTTACGCCGGTCGAGAAGGTGAAGGCGACCTGCAGGTTCTTGACGTTGCCTTCGTTGATCTCGCTGAGTTCGCTGAAGCGGGTCGACGCGTAGTTCTTGGCCGGCATTGTCCATTGCCCGTCATCGGGTGGCGCCGCGGCGGCGGGCGGCGCGATAGCCGCCGCCGATGCGGGCTCCGAGGCACCGCTCAGAAACAGGCCGCATGCCAGCAGCATCACCGAGAGTATGCCCGTGCGAAAGGAATTCTCGGTCGCCAATGCGCGGGCGCCTTGTCCTGCGTCAACGCGCGCTGGTGCCGGGTGCAGCATGCCTTTCATTTGTGGATCGAGCCTCCCACGCCGGCGCCGAGCTCCGCCGCGATGTCAGCCTCGGTGCCGGCACAAAGCGGATGGCCCCAGCCCGAGGCGCTTTTGCCGCCGGGATCGACATCGTAGACGATGGCGTCCTTGCGATTGGGATTGACCCCGGCGGGAACCTTGTCGAGGCCAAGCGCCGCGCGAACACGCCAGGCGACATTGTGATCGGCGCATGAGGAATCTCCTGAGACCCCGAGGCCTCCGACGATGCTCTTGCCGTCATAGAGGGCAAGCCCGCCGCCAAACACGACGACGCCTCCAATTGGCTTGCCGACGAGAGGATCGCTGGCACTTCCAAACATTTTGGGATCGCCCGCATAGGCTGCGGCCTGGTTGACCGGGTTGGTCTCCTGCAAGCCGAAAAGCGGCCCGCCCGGCTGCGTCCCCGCGTAGAGATTGGCCGTCGATAGGGCCATTTGCGCCAGGCTGAGCCCATTGGCTGTATTGGCCTTCTCCGCCGCGACGAGGCGACTGCCTGGCCATTGCGAATCGGCGGTGGGACCGCTGAAAGCGATCGCGCACACCGCGCCGTCGCGAGCAACGACAGCGGCCCATTCGTTGGTCTCAAAGCCACCGTTGGCAGGTCCGCCGCTTGCTTTCACATTGGCCTTGAGTGCGGCGAGCAGCTTATCGTGGTCGGCCGGGCAGGGCGCCTGTGCCATGGCTTGGCCCTGTGGGAACAGGCCACTCGTCAACAACACCAGACCAAAGGCTGATAGCAAACGCCGACAGCGATACATTGTCCTGCCCATTCGTTCGAGCATCAAAGAACCCCGGAGCATTCTGGCAGCCTGGAAAATGCGAAAATGAGTCCGTGGTCCAATGCCGTCGCTATTTAACTTGGGCGATGCAGCTATGTTCCTGCTTTTGCAAAAAATTGCGCAGCCGCGTGCGCCGATGCAAGGTTGCCGTCTGTCCGTGTCGCCGGCGCAATATCCGCGGCCGAGATCGTGGTACCTACTGTCATACGTGTATTGTGATGCAAACGACACCCGGCGAGAAGGAATAAACGTAGCCAAAACAGGCAGTTGACGGGCTGACTGATCCCTGCCCATTGTGCCGGCACCTATGAACGTTGCGCCAGCATTGCCAAGGCAACCTGTCGGCCCTTGGCAATGGGAGAAAACCTGCCTGTCATCGAGGAGTCGGGCACGCCCCTTTGCTTGGTCGAGGCTCGCCTACATCCAACCAGACGCCTCCAACTGCGGCGGTGTCACGGGCTGGCTGCGGGTGGCAGCACTTTCACGCAAGGCCAGGATTCCCATCTGCAGTCACGGAATGCAGGAACTTCCCGTCAGCCTGGTTCACGTTTACGCCTTTGCCCGCAGCGTCAGCCGATGGAACATGATGCCGGTCGCCGCCGTTGGAAGAGCTTGGAGGCGGCCGCATGCACCTTGTCCAGATCCTGCTTCCTCGTTCCGACAACGCGGGTGAGCCCTTCGCCAAGGAAGACTTCGATCGTGTGAAGGACGAACTCGCCAATACCTTCAAAGGTGTCACCGCGTATTTTCGGACGCCCGCGGAAGGGGTATGGAGGGAGGGAAAAGAGTCCGACATGGACGAGATTGTCATCTTCGAGGTGATGACGGAAGAAGTCGATCTGCCCGATTGGCGAAGGCGCCGAGCGGAGTTGGAGCGCCGTTTCCGGCAGGACGAGATCATCATCCGCTACCTACCGATGGCATTTGGTCTAAAGGTCCAGACGCCTCCGGGATTGGGTTTTGCCACCCTCCTTCCCGAGTTGAACTGCATTTGAAATCTGGAATGGCCTATTAGAGGTTTAATTGCGATCCTTTGGACTGCGTGATTGCTTCAGTGGGTCTTCTGCAGGGCAAAATATTGCGCATCGGTCGATTTGTAGAGAGAAGGAAATATAACATACGTCCCATTAACAATTTAGACCTTTTGTCGATGGCTTGTACTGATGACACTGGTATTTTACTGGTTGCAAGCCTTGCAAGTCGACCTGACGGGGCAGTCTGGACAGGACCGAACCGCCTGCTTCAAAGGGTTGACCGGAAATGGGCGTCAAAGGTCGCATTGTTGGCTGTCCAGTGACTACGCTCCTACGGCGTCGGTCATTTTTCTTTTGCTGCCGCCGATCGGTTCTGGCCGGTCGGCGCCGTTGTCTTCGCGTCTTTCGAATGCGCTGCTATTGCAGGACCCGCGCCAGTCGACTTGCGCATATCGCCGTTGCCAGCGGGGCCGGGCTTCTTGCCGAGTAGTCTTGAAACGAGCGTACCTGGATATCCCATTTGATACCTCCCGTGAGATTCGCGTACGCGACGGGCCAGTCTTCGCCTGGTGGGGCTACTACACGTTTTCGGCCTCCATGTTGACAGCCGATTCAGCGAGTTGTGTCAGCGCCTCGTCGGTCGCTTTTTCCTCTCCAAGCGTCAAATTGAGGAGAGAAACCGCTTCATCCAGCTCGAGTTCGGAGGCCCAGGTCTTCAGTGTGCCATAGCGTGAGATTTCGTAGTGCTCCACAGCCTGGGCCGCAGCCAGCAGGCCGGCGTCCAGGGCAGGTGTGCCCTTATATTCCTCCATGATCTCGGCACCTTCATCGGTGATGCCCACAATAGCCGCACACGTCTTTCCCTGCGGCTTCTTGCCGATCACTTCGAAAACCTGTTCGAGCCGGGCAACGTGTTCTTTCGTTTCCTCGCGGTGCTTTTCGAACGCCGCCTTCAAATCTGGGCTTTGAGCGGCCTTTGCCATTTTCGGCAGCGTCGCAACGATCTTCTTTTCGGCGAAATAGATGTCCTTCAACGTGTCGTGGAAAAGTTCGTTCAGGCCCTTCGGTGATGCCTTCTTAGTGGGTGCCATCCTGTGTTCTCCCGTTCGCGCTCAAAAGCGAGGCGGAATAGCAACTCGATGCAGGGCAACTGGTTCCGGAGAGCGTTCTCTGATTGCAGTGAAATTGAACGCGACCAATTTATTCAGGACAGCCATGACGCTCAAGACCTGTCTCCCAGCACCCGCCGCCCGACGCTCAGGTAGTCCTGGCTGCAACGTGACGGTCCAAGCGCAAATAATAGAACTCCTTGAGAGCATGAATCAAGGCACCGGATCGTCAATTCTATTCATATCCCATAATATCGCGCTTGTGTCGGAGTTCTGCTCAAGAGTTATTGTAATGTATGCTGGAAGTATAGTTGAAGAGGGTCCCGTATCAGAAGTTTTCTCTGCGCCATCGCATCCCTACACCTCGGCGCTTATCAAGTCCGTGCCGCCGCTCGACATTCGCCTTGAAAGCGGTCTGGTCTCAATTGAGGGACGGCCGCCGGATTTGGCGGACAAACAGATTGGATGCGCATTTTGTCCGCGATGCAGTTCCAAAATCGAAAAGTGCATAGATCAGCGTCCGCCTCTTAGGGGAACAGGGTTGCGCAAAGTGGCATGCTGGGTTGCCGGTAAAGAGCAAGCTTCACTGGGGGCATAACCCTCAGGCACATTTGTCAGATCACATGCTCAGGGCGTTTAGGGATAAAGGGGAGGCAAGTCACTATATCTGAACGACAACCAGGCAGACGCGCCGTGGCTACGCCGCGAGTTCGACCGTGCCCGGAAAAACGAACGTGCCTTGTTCATCCATAGTTAGAATAGGTCGGCTCCTTGCACGAAACAAGGTCCCTCTTCCCAGAAGCCACCCCGGTTTGTAGAAGGCCTTTCGCAGCCAATGTCCCGCAATGGCGCGCTTGAAAGACAGGACAAAGGCTGGTCGGTTTACGACCTGACACGACTCCGATTATCAGGAGGAGCCGTTTCCGCGTCCATTTCCGCTATATCCTGGAACCTGTCGGCGATGCGGGCGTGAACACGTCCGCCATTGGCGGCACCGATGGCAACCAGCACTTCGTCGGCACCCGGCGCGTCGGCAATCTGGAAATTCGCGGTGATAAAATGCGAACGCCTCCCGTTCTCGCTCTTGTGCATCATTGGCAGTGACAACAACGCCCCCGCGGCGTTTCTGGTGTTGCAGAATTCGAGATAGGTGGTGCCGCCGACGGCATCGCGGAACAGATTGCCAAAGCGCAGCGTGTGGATCAGCGCCGAGGCGTGTTCGATTTCGCCATTGATACCGACGGCCGCGGCCTTGCCATAGGATTCGATCTCGGCCGGCGGCATCAAGGCGGTTAGCCGCTGCGTAAGTTCGGCGCCGAGCCTGGGGGCGATGTCGATGATCTCGGGGCGAAGGTTTTCGACGAAGCCGCGTCCCCTCCACGGGTTCTTCAACACGGCGGCGACGACGATCGATGTGACCGGTTTGCCAGCGACCTTGCCGCCCTCGATCAGAACCTCGTCGATGAAGGTGCAGACTTTCCTGATTTCCATTCGCGCCAACGGTCCTTTCTGCCCAAACTCGAAAGGGCCAGGCTAGGAAGGCGCGCACCACGCGTCTTCCTCTGCTTCAGAGGAAAAACCGGATGTCTCGCTCTCGGAAGACGTGTAGCTTCACTCGGCCGCGAATTGCTTATATCGGGGCTCGCAGTGCCAACAGGAACAGATCGGTCAGCCGGAACAGTCGCACCAGTGAACCATCAGTCGCAAATCCTGTCGCTACGCGACGCCGCCAGCCTGATCAACTCAGGCGGCGATCTCAGCACGGTGTTGCGTGATCTGGTGTTGGCCGCCTGCCGGCATGCCGGATGGACAATGGGGTCGATCATGAGCATCGACGCACCGCATGGCCATGCTTACGTGATCGTTCGCCACGACCCGACCTTGATCCAGCGGTCGCTCCCCGACCGCTGGGAACTCGCCACCAGTCCGTCGATCGTTGCCCTGCAACGCAACGAGGCCGTCTATATCAGGGATGCCCGGGTCTCGGAGGAGTTTCCTGGCTATCGCATGGAGGCTTTCGAACGCGACTACCGCAGCGTTCTGGTAATGCCGATGAGTTGCCTCGACGAGGCCGGAAGGCCGATGGTGCTCAGCGTCATCTCGCGAGAGATCATGGACGTCAGCGCCGACGATCTCGCCTTCATCGGGATGATCGTCCATCTCGGTGAAATCGCTGTCGAGAAACAGCACAAGCTGCGCGAGGAGAAGCGTGCATCGGAACGGCTCCAGCAGGCGCTCCAGGCACATACGTCGCTGCTGCAGCAGGCCTTGGCCGAAAGCTCGATGCGTTCGCTTGCCGGTAAGATCGCAGCATTGGTGCCCAACCCCGTCGTCGTGGTCGATTTCACCGCCAACCTGATCGTCGCCAGCCGCTCCCCGAGCGAGAAGCATTTCGACGACGCGGCCTGGCAGCTTGCCGCCAACACCAGCCTGCACCGGCAGATCATGAAGGTCGCGCGGTCGGCGGTGGATCAGCCGCACAGCGAGGCTCATACGTTCTTCCTCGACGACGGCAAGCGCCGTCTGCGTCTCACCGCGAAGATCGAACCGTTGAGTGTTGATGCCGAGGCTGTCGGGGCAATGGTCATCTTCACCATGCAGGAGCCCTTCAGCCAGCTCGACCTGCTTCTGCTGGACAGCGCCAAATTCGCGCTCAGCGTCCAGATGATGCGCAGCTTCATCCGCTTCCGATTCGAGACACGCACGCTGACGGAGTTGTTCATGGAGGTGGTCGAGCATCGCTGGCACGACCCCGCCGATGTAACGCAGCGGGCGCAGCGGCTTGGCGTAGGGCTGGCATCACCAAAGCAGATGATCCTCATCGACCTGCCTGAAGCCGCCCAAAGCAGCGCCGGACGTCTGGTCGATCCGCATCATGCGGTGATCCGGTTGCTGCAGCAGAACTCGGTCGCGGCTGACATCATCGTCGTCGACAATGGCCTCGTCTGCCTGATCCCGGCTGAGCTGGGCGAAGACAAGGACCGTGTCGCCAAGCTGCTGCGCAAGGTTGCCGAGGAACTGGGGCGCCAATTCGGCCAGGAACCGTTCGTCGTTCTTTCCGGCCTCTGCACGAAACTTGCGGACTATCCCCCGGCATGGGATCGCTGCCGGCGCATGATCCGTATCGGACGCTCGTTCGGCCGGACCGGCGTCTTTGCCAGCCAGGATTTCGGCCCGCTGCCGATGCTGATCGCGGCCGCCGAGGTGGAGGATGTGCGGAGCTTCGTGCAGGACAGTGTCGGCGCCATCGCCGATCACGATCGCCAGCACGGCACCCCCTATATGGAGACGTTGTTCTCGTATCTGCGCGAAGGCTGCCGCAGCCAGGCCTGCGCTGATGCGATGGGGCTGCACGTGACCACCTTGCGGTACCGGCTGGCGCGCATCCAGGAACTGTTCGGTGTCGATCTCGATACCCCTGAGCGGCGCTTTGCTTTCGAGCTCGCCATCCGCTTGCGCGAGGTCATCGACAACCGCGATTCGGTCGAAAGATAGCATCGTTCCAGCCTCCGCCGTGCGGACTGTTTCCAGCTTGGGTATCTTCCCTGCCGTTTGCGTTGTTGTCCGCGATCCTTGCTCGCAAACACAGCAGCCTCTCTGCCTGCTGTTCCTATCAACAGGAGGAAGAACGGCTGCAGGTCAGCGGCTAACGTCTCGCGCAATACGAAGAGGGAACACGAGGCCAGATGCTGACGACCCCACAGCCAACGATCGATCCGATTGCACTGAGAAGGGCATTCGGAACCTTCGTGACCGGCGTCACAGTCATCACCACCCGTGACGCCGATGGCACGCCGCGCGGCATGACGGCCAACTCCTTCACGTCGGTCTCGCTTGATCCGCCGCTGCTTCTGGTTTGCGTCGGCAAGGCCGCTGCCAGCTATGCCGCGTTCAACGCGTCCGACTCCTTCGCGGTCAATCTTTTGCATGAGGGGCAGACTGACGTCTCGGCGGTCTTCGCCTCGAAGGCGCACGACAAGTTCGGCTCGATCAGCCATGACCGTGTCCACACCGGGGCGCCGATCCTCAACGAATGCCTGACCTGGTTCGACTGCACCGTGCACAACCGCGTCGATGCCGGCGACCATGTCGTTCTCATTGGCGCCGTGCAGGCGTTTGGCACCAGTCCGTCGGCACCGCTCGGCTTTTGCCGCGGACGCTATGCCGCGGTGAAGGATCCACTGCCACCGGGCTGGCTTGCGTCCCACTCGATGATCGTCGGCTATTTGATCGAAGCCGAAGGCAACATCCTGTTGCGCGCCGACGGCAAGGGCGGCTGGGTGCTGCCCAGCGCCAAGAGCCGCAAGGCGGAAAACGAACTCAAGCTCGAAGGCGGCGACGCACTGACGCTGCTTCCGGATGAGACGTTTCTTTATTCCGTCTTTGATGTCGCCGACAGCGATCCCGGCTACCTCATCTATCGCGCCCGTCTCTCCGGCGCTTCCGCCGCCCTCACACTGCCCGCGGGATTCAAGTTCTTTCCGCTGGCGGACCTTCCCTACGAAGACATTCCGGCGCGCGAAATCCGCGCGCTGCTGCGCCGCTACAGCCGTGAGCGGCACGACGAGCGCTTCAGCATCTACATGGATTCGGGCGATGGCGGGCGTCTCGCCAGCATTGATGGCGGTTCGAAGCCATGGATGCAAAGCCCCAAGGACGCCGAACAGGAACAGCCATGAAGACGTCAGTCAAATCGATCGAGAATTCCCGCCAGCAGCTGTTCATCGGCGGCGGTTTCGTCGCACCGAAAGGCGGGCAATATATTCCAAGCTACGATCCAACGACCGCCAGGCCCTGGTATGAACTGGCCGAGGCCGACGCATCCGATGTCGATGCCGCAGTCACTTCAGCGCGGGCAGCCTTTGCCGATCCGGCTTGGCGCCG
This sequence comes from Mesorhizobium ciceri biovar biserrulae, assembly GCF_001618845.1. Classification (NCBI taxonomy): domain Bacteria; kingdom Pseudomonadati; phylum Pseudomonadota; class Alphaproteobacteria; order Hyphomicrobiales; family Phyllobacteriaceae; genus Mesorhizobium; species Mesorhizobium ciceri. The sequence goes on along the minus strand of NZ_CP015065.1, from coordinate 366,754 downwards.
CATGACCCAGACCGACCGCGGCAAGCTCGTCTATCGCCTGGCGGAACTGGTGTTCGAACATGCCGACGAGCTGGCGCTGATCGAGACACGCGACAATGGCAAGCTGCTCAAGGAGATGCGGGCGCAGATGCGCGCCATGCCAGATTCCTACAGCTATTTCGCCGGGATGGCCGACAAGCTGCTGGGCGACACCATCCCCGTCAACAAGCTTGACATGCTGAACTTCAACATGCGCGAGCCGCTTGGCGTCGTCGGCATGATCACGCCCTGGAATTCGCCGCTGATGCTGCTCACCGGCACCTTGGCGCCGTGCCTAGCCATCGGTAACACCGTTGTCATCAAGCCGTCCGAACACGCCACCGCCTCGACGCTGGCGCTGGCCGAACTGATCATGGAAGCCGGCTTCCCCGCCGGCGTCGTCAATGTCGTGACCGGCACCGGCACCAGCGCCGGCGACGCGCTGACGCGTCATCCCGACATCGCCAAGATCGTCTTCACTGGCAGCACGGCCACCGGCCGGCGCATTGCCGCAAATGCTGCGGCGAACCTGGTTTCGTGCCAGATGGAGCTTGGCGGGAAATCGCCTCAGGTCGTCTTTGCCGATGTCGACATGGACCATGCCGTCAACGGCGTCGTCTCCGGCATCTTCGCCGCCGCCGGCCAGAGCTGCGTTGCCGGATCGCGCTGCTTCGTCGAGGCCAGTATCTATGACCGTTTCGTCGACGCGCTGGTCGAGCGCGCGAGGCGGGTCAGGGTGGGCCACCCCCTGAATGACGATACCGACATGGGTCCGCTGGCGCTGTCGGCACAACTTGCCAAAGTTGAAAGCTACGTCGCCTCGGGCGTCCATCAGGGGGCGAGGATCGCGGCCGGTGGCCGCAGACCGCAGTCGGCCGAGCTCGCGGAAGGCTGGTATTTCGAGCCGACCGTCATGGTCGACGCCCGCAACGACATGGACTTCATGCAGGAGGAGATCTTTGGTCCGGTTGTCGGCGTGGTTCCTTTCTCATCGGAAGAGGAGATGACCGCGCTCGCCAATGACACGCGCTACGGACTGTCCTCCGGCATCTGGACCAAGGACATCGACCGCGCGCTGCGCTTTGCCCGCAATGTCGATGCCGGAACCGTCTGGATCAACACCTATCGCGCATCGTCCTTCATGTCGGCCAATGGCGGCTTCAAGGAAAGCGGTTATGGCCGCCGCGGCGGCCTCGATGTGATGGAGGAGTTCTCGCGGCTGAAGAACATCATGATCGATTATTCCGGGGTCATGCAGGACCCGTTCGTCATTCGTCTGCGCTGAGCGCGTCCAACCGATCGAAAGCCTGCGGGAGAAGAGAATGAAATTTGCAGTGTCGCTGACCATGGAGCGGTTCTCGCCGGAAACGTCGATGGCGATGGTGAAGAACAATCTGCTCGAGCTGGCCCGCATGGCCGACGAGGGCGGCTTCGAGACGCTGTGGACGGCAGAGCATCACACCATCGAGTGCACCATCTCGCCCAATCCGTTGATGACCCTGACCTGGCTGGCGCAGCACACGCAGCAGATCCGGCTTGGCACCTCGACGCTGGTGGCGCCGTACTGGAGCCCGATCCGACTGGCTGGCGAAGCCGCCCTTTGCGATCACCTGACCGGCGGCAGGCTGGAGTTCGGCATAGCCCGTGGCTCCTATCAATACGAGTTCGACCGCATGGCCGGCGGCATGCCACAGCAGGAGGGCGTCGCCTACCTCAAGGAACTGGTGCCGGCGGTGAAGAAACTGTGGGCCCATGACTATGCCCATGACGGCCACTATTGGAAGTTTCCGCTGGCCGCGGGCGTGCCCAAGCCATTGCAGAAGCCGCATCCGCCGATCTGGGTGGCGGCACGTGACCCTGGCACATTCGACTGGGCCGTAGGCATTGGTGCCAACATCCTGTCGACGCCGCTTTCAGCGCCCGCGGCCGAGATTGCCGTGCTCGGCGAAAGATTTCGCAAGGCGGTCGCCGACCATCCGGAAGTGCCGCGCCCACGCCTGATGATGCAACGCCGCACCTGCATCTACGATCGCCCGGAGGACTGGGAAGTCGCGGTCCGCCACGCCATCGACTACGGGCGCTCCTTCGAGAACCTCTTCCAGAACATCGGCACGGTAAAGAACGGTTTCCCCGAGGCTGTGCCTTATGAAAGCGTCAAGGGCAAGGACAACTACAATCCAGAGAGCATCCGCAAGAACCTGATGTTTGGCACCCCAGGCGAGATCATCGAGAAGCTCGAGGATTATGAGGCCGCGGGCGTCGACCAGTACTGCCTGGGACTCACCTTCAACCTGCCGTTCGAGCTGCAGAAGAAGACGATCAGGCTGTTCGTCGATGAGGTCATGCCGCACTTCGCCACGCGGGATCGCACCAGGGCTGTCGCGGTGGGGCACTGATGGCGATGGCGACCGGTTCCTTCGTTCACGGCGACGTGGCGCTCAACTATCGTGTCGACGGGAACGGGCCACAGAAGCTGGTCTGCATCCATGGCGTCGGCTCCTATCTGGAAGCGTGGAGCGGCGTCGTCGCTCGCCTGCCGGATCAGTTCACCGTGCTCACATTTGATCTACGTGGCCATGGCGGGTCGGCGCGCATCAAGGGACGCTACGAGATTGATGACTTCGTCGGCGATACGCTGGCGCTGGCCGATCATGCTGGCTTTGCGCGCTTTCATCTTGCCGGCTTCTCGCTGGGCGGCCTTATAGCCCAGCGCCTGGCACTGACCCATCCCGATCGGCTTCAAAAGCTGGTGCTGCTGGCGACCGTCGCCGGGCGCTTGCCGGAAGAACGGCAGGCGGTTCTGCGTCGTCTCGCCGCTTTGACCGCCAGCCAGCCGAGTGCGCACCATGCCGCGTCGCTCTCGCGGTGGCTGACCGAGGAGTTTCAGGAGCGCAACCCGGATGTGATCGCCGAGCTGCATCGGCGCGACGCCGAGAACGATCCTGCGTGCTACGCCGCCGCTTACCGGGTTCTGGCCGAGACAGATTTCGGCGGCATCCTCGACCAGATCAGGTCGTCGACACTGATCGTGACGGGGGAGGACGACCAGGGATCCAACCCGCGCATGGCGCGTCATATGCACGACCAGATCCGCGGCTCGCGGCTCGAGATCCTGCCGGGGTTGCGGCATTCGATCCTGATCGAAGCGCCCGGGCCGGTCGCTGGCCTGATTGCGGATTTCCTGGATGACCACTCACGACGGGCAGGGGCGACCAGCCATGGATAGCAAATTGCAGAAAGCCGGCGAGGCAGTCCGCCGCAAAGTACTGGGCGACGACTATGTCGACCGCGCAATCGGCAATGCCGATGACTTCTCCAGGCCCCTCCAGGACATGCTCAACGAGTATTGCTGGGGCACATGCTGGACTGACGCCGCGCTCGATCTCAAGCAGCGCAGCCTGCTCAATCTCGGCATGCTTGCGGCACTGGGGCGCATGCATGAATTCGGCGTGCATTTTCGAGGTGCGATGCGCAACGGGCTTGGCGACGACGAGCTGCGGGCGGCCCTGATCCAGATCGCGCTCTATTGCGGCGTTCCGGCAGGTGTCGAGGCCTTCCGTGTCGCGCGTGCGGTGCGCGACGAAGCCAAGGCCGACACGCCATGACAAGCGTTTCGCGACCGTCGGCTTACCTTCGTTCCGAGCAATCGGCGCGGCAAACCTCCTCTGCCTCGCCGGAAGACGGCGACGGCAGTCTCATTTCTAAATTAGCAACAACAACAAGGGGAACGGTGCACATGAAAACATCTCTGAAATTGGCGACATTGGCGGCTTCGCTTGCCCTGACATTGACGACGCTTCCGGCTCAGGCCGGCGCGGTGCTGGACCGTGTCGTGGCGGCCGGAACTCTCAAGGTCGCAACTGACGCCAACTGGGCGCCGCAGTCCTTCCTCAATGCCAGCAACGAGCTGGACGGCTTCGACATCGATGTCGCCAAGGAGATCGGCAAGCGCATCGGCGTCAACGTCGAGTTCGTGACGCCGGGCTGGGACATCATCACCGCCGGCAACTGGGTCGGCCGCTGGGACATGCATGTCGGCTCGATGACGCCGACGAAGAAGCGCGCCGAGATCTTCGATTTTCCCGCTGTCTACTACTACACGCCAGCAGCGGTTGCGGTTCACAAGGACAGCAAGGCCAAATCGTTGAGCGATCTGGATGGCAAGGTTGTCGGCGCGACGACGACATCGACCTTCGAAGCCTATGCCAAGAAGGATCTGACGCTCGACGCGGCCGGTGCGCCGCCATTCGAATACAAGCTCAACCCGAAGGAAGTGCACTCCTACGAGAACTCCACCACCGCTTTCGACGATCTGCGGGTCGGTGACGGCGTTCGGCTCGATGCCGTCGTCTCGTCGCAGCCCAGCATCGTCGATGCCGTGAAAGCCGGTTATCCGATCAAGCAGATCGGCGATCCGGTGTTTTATGAGCCCCTGGCTGTCGCAATCGAACACGGTGACCCGGAATTCTCGGCCAGGATCGCCGATGCCGTGAAGGCCATGAAAGGCGACGGAACGCTGAGCACGCTCTCCAGGAAATGGTACGGGGTCGACTACTCGGTCGTAAAGTAGTTCCGACGTTCGCTGGCGGCTCGCCTGTGCGGGCCGCCGACCATTCGAAGGGACAGGCTATGCTCTACCCCGATACCGTCGAAGCTGAAGTCCTCGTGCACAAGCCGTGGTTTGTGGCGACGATGTTCGGCGTCGTCTTTGCGATCTTCCTCGCCTTCAACCTGACGTCGACGAGCTTCGGCGAATTGATGCGCCCGGTCATCGGCGAACCGTCGCAGAGCGGCCTCTATGGTCGGTTTGCCATCGCCTTCGTGATCGCGCTTCTGTTCGTCCTCAATGTCGTCCTGATCGGCTTCGCCTCGCTGCGTGTCCAGATCGCCATCGTCTGGTTCGAACTGCTGCTGCTCTTCCTGGCCTTCTTCGCGACCTTTCATCTCAGCCTGCCCTTCATCCGGGAAAAGCTGCCATTCCTGATTTCCCAGGGCGTGGTGACCACGCTCTACGTCTCGGCCATCTCCATCATCATCGCCTCCCTGATCGCCATACTGGGTGCCGTAGCCAAGCTGTCCACCAACGGCTTCGCCTACGCCATCGCAAGCTTCTACACTTCGTTCTTTCGCGGCCTGCCGCTCCTGATGCAGGTTTATCTGATCTATCTCGGTCTGCCGCAACTGGGCTTCGTGGTCGGTGCGGTTCCCGCCGGCATCCTGGCGCTCTCGCTGTGCTACGGCGCCTACATGACCGAAATTTTCCGATCGGGAATCCAGAGCATCGACCGTGGTCAATGGGAAGCATCGCGCTCGATGGGTTTTGGCTTTTCGCTGACCATGCGCCGGATCATACTGCCGCAGGCGCTTCCGGTCATCATTCCGCCGACCGGCAACCAGTTCATTTCCATGCTCAAGGACAGTTCGCTGGTCTCGGTCATCGGCGTCTGGGAACTGATGTTCCTTGCCCGCACGCTGGGTCAGAAGACCTTCCAGCACATGGAGATGCTGATTTCGGCGTCTCTCATCTACTGGATGCTGTCGATCTGCCTCGAGCTGATCCAGTCCCGCATCGAACGGCACTATGCCCGGAGCAAGGTGCGATGAGCGCTGAAACCATCATTGAAGCCAGAGCCGTCTCCAAATGGTACGGCCAGTTCCATGCCCTGAAGGACATCAATCTGACGGTCCACAAAGGCGAACGCATCGTCATCTGTGGTCCGTCCGGCTCCGGAAAGTCGACACTGATCCGCTGCTTCAATCGCCTCGAATCGCACCAGGAGGGCGACATCGCCGTCAACGGCATCCATCTTCACCCAAAGATGAAGAACGTCGCCGACGTGCGCAGCAATGTCGGCATGGTGTTCCAGCACTTCAACCTGTTTCCGCATCTGACCGTGCTGATGAACTGCATGGCCGGCCCGATGTGGGTCAAGGGCGTTTCCGCCGCCGAGGCACGCAAGACCGCGCTGCAGTTCCTGGAGCGCGTGCGCATTCCCGAACAGGCGAACAAATTCCCGGTCCAGCTGTCGGGCGGCCAGCAGCAGCGCGTCGCCATTGCGCGAAGCCTGTGCATGAAGCCGGCGGTAATGCTGTTCGATGAGCCGACATCGGCACTCGACCCGGAAATGGTGTCGGAAGTGCTCGATACGATGACCGGGCTAGCGCGCGACGGCATGACTATGGTTTGCGTCACTCATGAAATGGGCTTTGCACGGGCGGTGGCCGACCGCGTCATCTTCATGGATGCCGGCCAGATAGTCGAGGAAGGCAAGCCGGACAGCTTCTTCGGCAATCCTCAGCACGATCGCACCAAGCTGTTTCTCAGCCAGATACTGAAGCACTGATACGCACATTTTGCCAAGCCAATGGCGGTGAGGGTAGTGGGTCAGTTATTCAGCGATAATGCGGACGGTCTCTGCTATGGTGGAGCGCAAGTCTCCACCCGTGCCGCCGCTCGCATCTGAAAGCGTCGGGCGCTTTCAACAGCAAGATGGTTAGGCTCCCACTTGCTGATCGGGATAAGGCTCGTTGCGGATTAGCTCGAACGTCGCTTTTACCACAAACAGCGACGCGGTTGTACCGGCATGAACTTGCAATGCGACTTGGCGGAATGTGCCGTTCGGCATCTGGTCCTTGGCTATTTCGAGCAACGCCCTTGCTGCCTCATCTTCGGCAGAAGCTAGGGTTGGAAGGTCTGTGCCTTCCGTGTCCGGGTATGAGGTTCCATTGTCGACTAGATCGAAGAAGAAGCGGGCCATTTAGCCCTAATCGCGAACCCTCAGAAATGTTTCATTGCTACTACATCTCAATCAGGGCGTAGGCCACGCCGAAGATTGCAAGCGTTGCAGCCGCAAAAAACGCCCAGCCATTTAAGGCGGCGCGCACATCCTCTGGCTTCGCGCCCTTCTGATTATCGTATTCGTCCATAGTAAAGACCCTGGTTCATCGGTCTGTCTTGATACCAACATCAATCGGCAGTGGGCAACCCTTCGGTGGGGTCTGTCAGGCGAACGCGCGCTTCTTATAGGAGCCGCGCACCGCCGGCTTCTCGGATTCCTTCGCTTCGATCAGGGCCACGATATCGCCAAACTCCCAAAGTTTGCCAGTCACGCCAGCGGCCATTGCCGGGGTCAGAGGTCGCATGGATACGGCCAAAATTGTAGTACATGAAGTGAAGCGCCACGGCGTTGGCGTGAGCCTCCACCTTTTTGGAAAAGCCATTTGTCAGGCGCGTGAAGCGGCGCATGTGCATCCGCATGGTAAGGTTCTGGCGCTCTGCAAATGACGTGCTGACGTGCTTGATGTCTGGATTGCCTTCGATCCATTCTTTCCGCGCATCAGTGCATTCGGCAGGGCTGTAACGGCCCTTGGCACTGTCAGGCGAAGCCCCATAGAGCGCGATCAGCATGGCGTAGTCGATGTCGCCGCCGAAGGTACCTTCAACGGCCTCTAGAAATGGGCACTGCGAGAAGATTGTGCTCGCGAGGTTTGAACCTGCCGAAATCCTCGGTGAAGACCTTGAAGGCACGCGCCATAGATGCCTCGACGACGACGGAGTGCCTTACAGGCTCGGTAGCAGGATGCTTGCTCATACCTGGTCCTTCTTTGGAGGCTCGACGACTAGTTTGTAGCCCGCCAGGGTCTTGCTCCAGAACTGATCGACTTCCGCGCGCAGACTTGCCAGGCCGCCGGGATCGATACGATATATGCTTTCCTTGCCCGAGCGCGTGTCGGCAACAAGCCCGGCCTCCTTGAGTACCTTCAGGTGCTGAGAGACCGCTGGTCTGGTTACAGGCAGCGCACGAGCAAGTCCGCTGACCGAACAAGGCTGTTCGAGCAACAGTTCGAAGATCGTTCGTCTCGTCGAATCTCCGAGCGCAGTCCAGTAGTTCGCGTTAGTGGCCACTAACGCGAACTTAAATCGACGGGCCTTCCATGTCAACCTTGGAGTAGTCGACGGGCGGCCCGTTGACTCTGATTAAGCCGCCTTGGCGGCCCGGTCTCGTCGCGCCTCCCGGGCGAGCCGCGGCGCATGCAAAAGCGCGAGCCGATGAGAGCGTTGCAGGACGATCTTGCCAAGGACCCGGACAGCCCATGCCGAGGTCATTACTGCAACCGGCTCCGATCCTGAGCCGATGGGAGGATCAGCGCGTCGCCGCCGGGAGAAGGTGAATTGACGGATGCATTCCCCTGTTGTCTCACCGCCTCTATCAACTCATGTGTTGCTTGAGCGACCTTGGCAACGGGCAATCGGTGCACGCAGTAGACGCCGCCCGGGTTGTTGGGTTTGCACAAATGGGGAGCAACACACTGGCAAGGCAATGGCGGCTCAACCGTGCGGTAAGGCACGCCAACTGGCCCCCAGACATCTGGGGGAGTGAGCCCGTAGAGGCCCACAACTGGAGTTCCGACCGATGCGGCCAAGTGCATTGGGCCGCTCTCGTTTCCCAGGAAGATAAACGCGTCCGCAAGCAATGCTGTTAGTGTCTCAAGCGAGGCTTTGCCAACAACGCTTGCCAACGGGGAGACCGCCACACTCAGGATACGTTGCGCGATTGCGCTCTCGTCAGGTCCGCCAATCAGCAGTGACCGCAGGCCCGTCGTTTCATAAACCTCATCGATCACTGCGGCGAACCGTTCAGGTTGCCAGCACCGCCCTTCGAACCTTGCTCCGGCGTGCACCGCGACGAAAGCTTTTGCATTCAGATTGCTCTGAACCAGAATCTGGGTCGAAGCGCCTCGTCCGATGGATGTGGGCTCAAGCCTCGGTGTCACTTCACTCGACGTTATCCCGAGCGCTCTCAGCGGCGAAAGATATCGGTACAGGTAATGCGCGCCTCCCTGGCCGAAGGTTTCAGCAAATATATTGGCAGGCTGACTTTCCCAAGATTTTAGAGGCACTTCGGGGGGATCGTATCCGACGCGCATTGGGGCGCCGATCAGCTTGTGTAGCATCCTCGATGTCTTCGAATCGGTCAGATCGATGGTGAGATCGAATTTTCGGCGGCGGAGCTCAGCGACCAAGCTTGAATATTCCTTCAAGCGCCTGGTTAGGCTTCTACCACCACCTCGAGGGTCGAATCCGATGGCTATGTCTGCGATACCCTGGCTGACCACCAAGTCTCGCAGGCCAGGAGCGCAAAGCATGGCCATGATGGCGTGTGGGTAGGCGACGCGCAGATTTCGCATAAGCGCCGAGGTCAGAATGACGTCCCCGATGTACTTCGCCTGGATAACCAGAATGGATTTGACAGCCAGCCGATCAGCCATCGAGATATTCAGCACGTCAAAACGATGGGGCAGGATGTTGGTCATTGGGCGCGCACAAACGTCCAAGAGAGCTCATGTGCCGCTTGTGGTGATCGATGGATCGGCAGCCTTGGAACCTCCGACCCATGCACCTCTCGTTTGTTCCACAAACAAAAAGGCAATCCCACGCAGCGCTCGCTGCCTGGGAGGAGCGGAACCGGGGCCTGTCGGTCTGCGGATGCCGTGGTCATGGCGTCTGTCCCTGCCAAAGCGGCAATCCGCTTTCTCTGGCGAAGTCTCTATCTTCCGCGTAGATGGGCTCGCCTCTTCTCGCCACCCGCCGAAGCAAATCCGCATCTTCGTCGGCATGATATCGGAAGGCGTTTCGGCTATCGTATCCATGTCCGGCCTGAGACAGGGAAAACCCGCTGACCACAACCGGAGCGAAGCCGGCGAAACGCGCAAGCATGACAGCGAAAGCCCCCGTGGAGATGTTCCGGTGCCAGCCGCGGGATACGTGAAATTTGCCGCTAAGCCGCCAGACGATGTTGGCAAGCTGCCACCTGGTAAGCGCCTGCAAGGTCTCGTAACGATAATCGAAGGTGCGACAGCCGGCTTTCAGCTTGTCCTCCACGTCAGGCCAGATCGGGACGATCAGATGCTTTGCCTGCCGCCCTTTTAGCAAGTCACGCTTGTAGAAGTCCTGCTCACCTTGGCCAACCAGAATGCCGCGACGCATCAGCGCCATATCAGGAGCGGCGAGGCCAAAGGTTTCCGCCAAAATCTGGGAAGCGTTGACGGTTACAAGCGCCCAACCGGCATCATGTCCGTACGGGAGGCGAAAATTCGGCGCCGATCCCATGACCAAGGCGGGACCCGTGAGCCTGGGCAAGCGGAGGATGGGCTTTGAGAGCACGGGCAAGAGATCCGAAAGCGGAGGTTTCATGCGGGGATCTGAACCGCATTTTCCTCAAACGCACGCAGAATGCTTTCTTCTCGGCTCCACAATTCGTCCCATTGTGTGGCGCCCGACCAACCGGCAAACCAGGGACCGCCGAGCGTGTAGTGCGCCAGCGACACCTCGGCGGGGTCGAGTTCGGAAGCCGACGCCCCTACGAGGTAGTTCCATGCCAGAGGCAACTCCCCGATCTCATGATCCTCGAGCCATTTGAAGGCGTGGAGGTCACGTCCGGGCCACGTATTAAGCATTTCGTTCGTCAGTCGTTTGTTGGCGGGATGATCTAGATTCCACAAAACGACCGACGACCAGTTCTTGCGCCGATAGAACGTCTGCGTTTGTCCGTCCATCTTGACGGCTTCAGACTCGCGTTGCCGGTGCTTAACCGCCATGATCGCGTAGGAAGGATCGACCAGGTCGAGCAGCTTGACGGGATCCTGCAGAAAAAGAACGTCACAATCGCAGAACATGGCCCAGCCGCCTTGCCGCATAAACGGAACGGCAAAGCGCGATATGGCAAACTCGGTCGCCATCGGTGCCTCGGAGATCGGGCACCAGAGCCTACCGTCACGTACCTCCATCGGTCGCTTCATGATTCCTTGGGCTTCAAGGTCTTTGAGCACCAGTGGGTGGATCTGCAACGGCGTGCTTGTCCGGCGGAAGGCGCTCCATCGCGCCACCTCGAGGACTCGGGCTTCGCGTGGGTCGTACCCGATGTAGATTGGCATCATAGTGTAACTCTGCAGTTGGAAGTGAGTTTGCCCGCATTATGCAAGGTTGCGCGGCTGGCGGTAGACCCCAGGTAAATGGATCAACCCGCCGCGATGGCGATCGTGCAAGGCCAGAGCGCCACAGTCGGGATATTGTTGCAGTCAGGCCGGAGTCAAGCAACCGTGAGCGACGGTATTTCGTTTGGCTCGACGGAACATTAGCCGGGCCGGCGGCCCAAATAAAGCGAACAGATGTTATCGCGCTCGCTAGCTCCTTTTCCGTAAACGGCTTGCTGAGAATTTTGATGTCGCGAGTCCCCGGGAGTTCGGCGTAGCCCGTTGCTATAATGACGGGTACGTTCGGCCACTGGACTTTGATCGTATTCGATAGCTGCAGGCCCGTCATCTTCGGCATAGCATGATCCGTTATGACGAGGTCGAACGGCTGCTCCTCCAGCAACCTGAGGGCTGCCGCCGCAGAATGCGCCTCCGCGACAGTATGGCCGAGATCCTCGAGCATTGCCGCGGTATTCAAAAGGACCAGCGCATCGTCATCCACTGCCAGAATCCGCAGCGACGCCGTCTCAATGGCTTCCTCGGCAAGAACATCCGGCCCGCGCGCGAATTCCGAGCTCGCGGTTGCGATCGGCAGCCATAGTTCCGCTGTGGTTCCGGTTCCCCTGGAGCTCTTGAGCACTAGGCACCCGCCCATTTGCTCTGTCATCCCATGCACCATGGACAGACCGAGACCCGTACCTTTGCCAACGCCTTTTGTGGTGAAGAACGGTTCCGTCGCCCGAGCCAGCGTTTCTTCGTCCATTCCTTCGCCAGCGTCTGCTACCGAGAGGCAGACATAATGGCCGGGAGCCAAGCCAGCACCATTGCTTTCGCCGACCTGTTCCATCCGGGCGGAAATGATGATCGTCCCACCATCAGGCATGGCGTCCCTGGCGTTGACACACAGATTGAGCAAGGCAAGTTCGATCTGACTTTCATCGATCATTACATGATCGAGCGAGAGCGGAAATTTCGTCTCTATGATCGCCCTTGAGCCCAGCGATCGTTCCAAGAGATCCTTCATTCCGTCTATGAGCCCTATCAAATCGACAGGCTTTGGATCGAGTTGCTGCCGCCGGGCAAAAGCCAGCATGCGCTGCGTCAAGGATGCTCCCCGTCGCGCCCCCGAGCACCGCGTTGTCGAGAAGACGCAGCAATTGTGGATCGTCGGGAAGCCGTTTGCGGAGCAGCTCGAGACTACCCAGAATCGCCATCAGCAAATTGTTGAAATCGTGGGCGACGCCGCCCGTCAGTTTGCCGATCGCATCCATTTTTTGGGAGTGGAAAAGGGCCTGACGGGCCTGATCCAGGGACTCCTGCGCCTTCTTCCGCTCCGTAATGTCGCGTGTGATCTTCGCGAACCCCAGGAGTTCGCCATCCTCGTGCCGAATGGCGTCGATGACCACGTGGGACCAGAACGCAGTGCCGTCTTTGCGTATACGCCAGCCTTCGCGCTCAACTCGCCCTTCACGGGCGGCGATCTCCAGGGCACTTTGCGGACTGCCCCGCTCACGGTCCTCGAGAGTATAGAATTGCGAAAAGTGCCTGCCGATTATTTCATCTGCCGAATAACCCTTGATGCGTTCCGCACCCGCATAATGCGCTGACCCTTGGCGTTGAACAGATGCAACTGGGTGAGGTCCGGCGCCAGGAAAACCTTCTGGCCCGGCATCACGGAAATCCGCTCGCGCAGCAACGCGCTCAGCGTGTTGTTGCCGGCTTTGGCCATGACAAGGGTTTCCGCGCCGGTCGGCTCGACCACTTCGACCACCGCCGGCACGCCGCTGTCTGAGAGCTTGAGATGTTCGGGCCGGATGCCCCAGGCAAGCGCACTTTCGCCCTGTCCCAACGCAGGCAGCGGAAATACCGTGCCGTCGCTGGCGACAAAACCGTCCGTAGTGGTGCGGCCGTCCAGGATGTTCATCGACGGCGAGCCGATGAACTGGGCAACGAACAGATTGGCCGGCCGGTCGTAGAGATCGAGCGGGGCGCCGACCTGTTCGACGATGCCGCCATTCATGACGACGATCTTGTCGGCCATGGTCATGGCTTCGACCTGGTCGTGGGTGACGTAGACGATGGTGGTTCCCAGGCGCTGGTGCAGCGCCTTGATTTCGGCGCGCATCTGCACGCGCAGCTTGGCGTCGAGGTTGGAGAGTGGCTCGTCGAACAGAAACACCTTCGGGTCGCGCACGATAGCGCGGCCCATGGCGACACGCTGGCGCTGCCCGCCGGAAAGCTGGCGCGGATAACGATCCAGCAAGTCCTGCAGTCCGAGGATCGTCGCGGCACGCGCAATCTTGGCGTCGATCTCGCTTTTATCGATCTTCTTCAGCGTCAGTGCGAAGGCCATGTTCTCACGCACCGTCATGTGCGGGTAGAGCGCATAGTTCTGGAAGACCATGGCGATATCGCGCGATTTCGGCGCGACATCGTTGATAACCTTGCCTTCGAGCGCGATCTCGCCGGCGCTGATGTCTTCCAGGCCGGCGATCATCCTGAGCAAGGTCGACTTGCCGCAACCGGACGGGCCAACCAGGATGACGAATTCGCCCGACGCGATGTCGACGGACACGCCGTGGATGACCTTCGCCTTGCCATAGGCCTTATCGACACCTGATATGGTGAGCGCACTCATTGGTATTTTCCTTAGAAAGAGACCTTGTCGCCGCCCTTGAGCTGCAAGATCTGGCGTGCCTCGTCAGGGGTGGCCACCGAAGCGCCAAGCCCTTCGATGATCTGGCGTACCTTGCGCACCTGCTCGGCATTGGATTTCGCCAGTTGGCCCTTGCCGATCCAGAGCGAGTCCTCCAGCCCGACGCGCACATTGCCGCCGAGCGCAAAGGCCTGGGTGGCGATCGGCAGCTGGCTGCGGCCGGCGCCCAGCACCGACCAGTGGTAGTCCTGTCCAAACAGCCGGTCGGCGGTGCGCCTCATATGCGCGACATCTTCCGGATGGGTGCCGATGCCGCCCAATATGCCGAACACGCTCTGGACGAAGAACGGCGCCTTGACCAGGCCGCGCTCAACGAAATGGGCGAGCGTGTAGAGGTGGCCGATGTCGTAGCACTCGATCTCGAAACGCGTGCCGTTTTGCGCGCAGGTGCGCAGGATGTGCTCGATGTCGCCAAAGGTGTTGCGGAAGATGCGGTCGCGCGAGCCTTCGAGATAGGGGCGTTCCCAGTCATGCTCGAAGGTCTTGAAGCGCTCCAGCATTGGGTAGAGGCCGAAATTCATCGAGCCCATGTTGAGCGATGCAACTTCCGGCGCAAAGGTCGCCGCCGGCTTGACGCGCTCCTCGACGCTCATTGTCGCGGCGCCGCCCGTGGTGATGTTGATCACGCAGTCCGAGCGTTGCTTGATCACCTTCAGGAAGGGCGCGAAGGCCTCGGTCGATTGGTCGGGCCGGCCATCGGCGGGGTTGCGCGCATGCAGGTGGACGATGGCAGCGCCGGCCTCGGCCGCGCCGATCGCGGCATCGGCAATCTCTTGGGCGCTCACCGGCAGATGCGGCGACATGGACGGCGTGTGGATCGAGCCGGTAACCGCGCAGGTGATGATGATCTTGTTCTGGTTCGCCACTTGAAGATTTCCTCGTCTATTTGACCGCAGTCTATTTCACCGCGCCTTGGGTGATGCCGGAGATGAACTGCTTCGACAGCACGATGTAGAGCAGCGTTATCGGCAGCGCCGCCAGAGTGAGCCCGGTGAACATCACGCCCCAGTCGGTGGTGAACTCGCCGACGAAGACGGTGAGGCCCTGCGGCAGCGTCTTGAGATTGTCCGAGGTGATCAGCACCAGCGGGAAGAAGAAGTCGTTCCAGATCGGCACGGCGTTCTGGATGGCGACGATGACCAGGGCCGGGCGCGCCAACGGCAACATGATCGAGCGCATGATGCGAAATTCGCTGGCGCCGTCCATGCGTGCGGACTCTTCCAGTTCGCGCGGCAAGGTCCGGAGGAAGCCGGTCATGATGAACACCGCCGAAGGAATGCCCATGGCGACATAGACCAGCACCAGGCCGGCATAGCTGTCGACCAGCCCAAGCGAATCCAGCTGGATGAACAGCGGAATGATCGCCAGTTTCAGCGGCACCGTCATGCCGCTCAGGAAAAACATCAGCACCAGCGCGCTCAGCCTGAACTGGTAGCGGGCAATCGCATAGGCGGCCATGGTGCTGAACAGGAGGATCAGCGCCACCGCGGCCATGGTGATGCCGACGGAATTGGCGAGGTAGCGGACGAAATTGGTTTCGCTCCACACCCGTTCGGCATTGGCCAGCGAAAAGTGCGCCGGCAGGGCGAAGGGCGAGGAGAAGATCTCGGCGTTGGTCTTGAAGGACGACATCACCATGACGAACAGCGGATAGATCATGATGACGGCGTTGATCGCCAGCATCAGCTGGATGGCGCCATTCTTCAGCAACTCGGCGGGTTGCCCGGTGCGGGCTGTCGCGCTCACAGCTCGATCTCGCGACGGCGCAGGTAGCGAAGCGCGATTGCAGTGACGCCTGCAACGATGATGAACATCATCACGGCCAGCGCGCTGCCCTGGCCGAAATCCTGGATGCCGGTCGTCGTCGAGCCGAAGGCGGTGCGGTAGAAATAGAGGCCGAGCACATCTGTCGCGCCGCCGGGCGAACCGGTGAGGCCAGCCATGACATAGGGGATTTCGAACCAGTTGAAGCTGCCGATGAAGGTCAGGATGGTGACGATGGTGACGCTCGGCGCAATCAGCGGCCAGATAATCCTGGTCATCAGCACATAGTCGCCGGCGCCGTCGAGACGGGCAGCCTCGATGACTTCCTTGCTGACGCGCTGCATGCCGGCGAGCAGCACCAGGGTGGGGAAGCCGAGCCAGTGCCAGACGTTGGCGAACAGGACGCTGCCGAGTGCGGTGTGTTCGTTGCCGAGCCACGGTATGGCGCCGATGCCGACCAGCGCCAGCGTCTGGTTCACCAGGCCGAACAGCGGATGCAGGAACAGTTTCCACAGGAAGCCGACGATGACCGCCGACAGCACGACCGGAAGAAAGACGATGACCTGGTGGATACGGTGGCCGGGCAGCGCCTTCAGCAAGGCATAGGCGAGCAGGAAGGCGGTGCCGTTCTCGAACACCATCAGCGCCACGAAGGCGATGATGTTGTGCTTCAGCGCATTCCAGGTCCAGTCGCTGTAAGGCTGTTCAAACAGCACCTTGCGGAAGTTTTCGAAGCCGATGAATCCGGTCGGCTGCAAGCCGTTGAACTCATAGAAGGCAAGGCGGAAGGCTGAGAGCAGCGGCCAGAGCACGAACAGCACCATGACCACCAGGGCCGGTGTCAGCAGGGACGCGATCCAGAGTGACCGGCGCCACGGAAAGGCTTTTGTGGTGTGGCGCCGGCCGCTGTTCATGTCACTTGCCCTGGAAAGGCTTGTACCATTTGGCGAGGCCGCTGGTCAGGTCGGCGGCCAGCTGGTCCGGGGTGATCGAACCCGACATCAGCTTGGTGATGTCGCCCTGCAGCAGCTCCGATCCCGTCGGCTTCTCGAAACGGAAGTAGACGACATTGATATGCGGCATGGCGGTTTCGTTCAACTTGGCGACATGGGCGAGAAGCTCGTCCTTGATGACGACGCCCTTGATCGGCGAGATGTTGCCGAGCAGCGCGGAGAACTTGTCGCCGAACTCCTTGGTGCCCATCCAGTTGACCAGCTTCAGCGCAGCCTCCTTGTTGGCCGACTTGGCGTTGACGGCATAGCCGCCGTCGAAGAACTTGGTCACCTGCGGCGTATCGCCGGCCTTGGCCATGGGCGGGGCGACGAAGTCCATGTTGATGGCAGGGTTCTGGCTCCTGTAGGTGGCGATGTCGAAGCTGCCGCCGGCCAGCATCGCCGCCTTGCCGCTGATGAACAGCTGGCCGGCGGTGTCGTAGTCGATGCCTTCGAAACCGGGCGGCATGTAGTCGCGCAGTTCGAGCAGCTTGCCGAGTGCGGCGACATAGCGCGGGTCCTTGAAGTTGGTCTTGCCCGACGTCAGGTCGCTGACAAAATCCTGGCCAAGGAACGGGTTGGTGAAGATGGCGACGAACATCTCGTTGAACCAGCTTGTGCCCATGCCGTTGGCGAGGGGATAAATACCCTTGTCCTTCAGCGCCTTGCTGACGGTTATGAACTCATTCCATGTGGTCGGCGGGGTCAACCCGGTCTTGGCGAAGACGTCCTTGTTGATGAACAGGCCGAGCGTCTGCGAGGCGAAGGGCAGGGAATAAACCTTCTTATCGGCGCGGTAGGTGCCGGCCACTAGCGCATCGGCGGGCTGGTTAGCGAGTGAAGGCACCGTGGTCAGATCCTGCGGCTCGAAATAGCCGGCCTTCACGAACTGCTCGAGCCAGCCATAGGCGTGGGTGTGGATGACGTCGCCACCCTTGCCGGCGGCCAGGGCCGTCGAGACGATGGTCGGATAGTTCTCGTCCGGGAAGGACTCGAACTTCACATGGATGTCCGGGTTGGCCTTGGTGAAATCGGCGAAAAGTTCGTTGTAGGCGGCCTTGTCTTCCTGGCGCCAGGTCCAGAACGAGATGTCGGTGGCATGCGCTACGCTGGCTGCCAATCCCCATGCGAAAGACGCGGCCGCGAGGGCCAGCCCAATCCTTCTCCTGCTCATGTTGCAATCTCCCAATCGCGCTTGATGCGCTTTTTACGACGATTATCAAATCATAGTTCTTGCCGTCTGGAAAGATAGTTTGTAAAGTTTCCTAACTAACAAGGATTTGGACGCGGCAGCCCGGCTTGCGCGGTGGATATGGTGACCCAGAAAATCATTGCAGGCGTGGATATAGGCGGCACCAAGACGCGCATCATGGCGTGCCAGGGCGAGCGCATCGCCGACGAGGTGCTGGTGACGGAGAGCTGGCGCATTCGCCAGATGGAGACTGATGCCGAGACACTGGCTGGGATCGTCGCGGGATTGTGCGGCGGGGTCGCGCCCGCTGTGCTGGCCGTTGGCGCGCATGGCTGCGACACGGGTGAACAATGCCTTCGCTTCCAGGCGCTGCTGGCAAGCAGGACCGGTGGTGCGGTGCAGGTGGTCAACGATGCCGAGCTGATGGTTCCTGCCGCTGGCTATATCGACGGCATCGGCGTCGTCTCCGGCACAGGCTCGATCGCGGTGGCACGCACGGCCGATGGCAAGATGCTGGCAGCCGGTGGCTGGGGCTGGATCCTTGGCGACGAGGGCAGCGCGCCGGCATTGGTGCGCGAGGCGGCGAAAGCAATCCGGCACAGCCTCGACCGGGGCCAGGATGGTGACCCGCTGATTGCCGGGCTGATGCGCGAACTGGGTACAGACGACCAGACCAAGCTTGGCATCCTGCTCAACGAAACGCGTGGTGCCGCAGTCTGGGGCCGCTATGCCAATGCCGTATTCGACGCGGCGATCGCCGGCTCGGCTCTGGCTATCCGTATTATCAGCGAAGGCGGGGCAGGGTTGGCCGCATTGGTCGAACTCTTGATCGAACGCGGCGCCAATCCCGCCCTTGTCGTGGCTGGCGGCGGGGTCATCTCGGAGCAGCCGATGTTGATGACGGCATTCGTCGAGGCCATGGCAAAGGTCTCGCCGTCGAGCCAGGTGCTGCTGCTGCGCGAGCCGCCGGTGCTGGGTGCGGTCGCCTTGGCGAGACGACTGCTGGTCGGTCAGGGCCAATCTTCGGGAATTGGAGCGGTTTGAATGATGAAGCGTATCGGCTATCGCCCGGCGGTGGCGCGCCAGACGGAAAGTCTCGAAATCGGCCGGCGTTCGGTGGCCTCGTCGCTTGACGACCTCGATCTCGGCGCTTTTGCCGGCAAGACGATCGGGCTTGCCGGCATCGGCGCCAGCTATCAGGCGGCGCTGGCCGGTGCGCTTTATCTGCGCGCCTCCGGTATCAAGGCTTTTGCCTATACGCCGACCGATCTCTATGGCCGGACGGATGCAGCCGCCGATGCGTTCATCGCGCTGTCGGCCTCCGGGCAGAGCCGCGAAATCTACGACGTCATGCGCGAGGCGTCGGGCGCGCCGCGCCTGGCGGTCTGCCGTGGCAGCGGCAATCCGCTGGCTGATCTGACTGGTGCTGTGCTTGCCACGGATTCTGGCGCCGACAATGGCGCAAGCTCCACCGGTTACACCGGGACCTTGCTGGCGCTCGGCATGCTGATCGACAGGCTCGCCGGCAACAGATTCGACTGGACGACTTTGTCACCTGCAGCCGCCACCGTCCTTTCCGGTGCGCAAAGCGCTGCCGGGCAGGCGGCCCGGCTGCTGCAGGGCAGAACATCCATCGACATCGTCGCCGCCGGTGTCGGCTTCGCCAATGCCGGCGAGGCGGCGATGCTGATACGCGAGGCGGTGCGGGTGCCGGCATCGGGATGGGACACGCTGAACTATCTGCACGGGCCGATGGAATCGCAGGATGCGGCGACCGGACTGATCGCCATCGGCGACGGTCGCGAGGTGAAGATCGCGCAGGATCTTGCGGCGCTGGGCTGCCCCTCGGTGCTGGTGACGCGGCGCAGCGATGTCGCTCCAGCCGACAGGCTGGTGGTGATCTCGATTCCCGCGCTCGGCAACGCCATCGCTGATGCCATACTGGAGATCATCGCCATCCAGCTCATTGTCGGCGACATGCAGGACGCGGCCGGCCTCACCGACATCGTGTTCCGCTACCGCCAGACCGATACCAAGCTGAAGCCGTGGTCGCCGACCGAAGTCTGACGTCCTTGTCCGGACATCGCGGAAATTGCCAAACCGGTCAGCAATGAGGCATTGAGGACAGGATATGGCTTTCGAGTCGGGGCAGCGAATGCGCTTTCGCCGACCGGAGACAGGATTTCAGGCAAAGGTCGAACGGCTGAGATGGCGGCTGCGGAAATCCCCAATCTGACCGACAGCGCCCGGGCGGTGCTGCGCCTGCTTGCCTCGCACGGGCCGGTGACGCGGCCAAAGCTCGGCGCCATGCTCGACCTGTCGAAGCCTACCATGTCGGCGGCGGTGTCGGAGCTGAGCGCGCTCGGCCTCGTCGCCTCGCGTGGGATTGAGCGCGGCGCCATTGGCCGCACGGCGACGATCTACGGCATCGGTCCAGGTGCCGGCTACGCGATCGGCATCGATGTCGGCGCCGCCCAGGTGCGCGCCGTCGCCTATTCGATGGATGCGCAGAAGCTGGCATCGATCGAAGAACCCATCCCGGAAGCGATAGCCGGCGACGCCGACGCGGTCGGCGCCGTCGTAGAGTCGGTGGCGCGTGCCACCATGGCCAGGGTCGCCAAGAGTTTTCGCGCGCTGCGCGCCATTGCGGTGGCGGTGCCGCGCATCGTCTCCAACAATCGTTTTGACCGGCCCGGCGGGCCGTCCGCCGTGCTTGGCCTGCTGCGGCGCAGTATCAAAGTGCCGATCATCCTGGAAAACAACGTCAATTGCGCGGCCATCGGCGAGATGCATTTTGGCGCCGCGCAAGGCCACCAGACCTTCGCCTTTCTGCAGGTCGGCGTGCGGGTTGGCCTCGGCCTCATCACCGAGGGGCGTTTGTTTCGCGGCGCCGGTGGTGCGGCCGGCGAAATCGGCCGCATGCCGTTTCCATGGTCGGCCAGCGAGACGCCCTATCGTGAAGGGCTCGAACATTATCTCGGCTCGCGGGCGTTGATCGAGCGCTGCCGTGTCGACTGGCCCGCAGGAGAAGGCGTGCCGCCCGACTCGGCCAAGGATCTTTTTGCACGCGCGCTCGAGGGCTCGCCGCCGGCGGTAGCGGCCGTCGCGCGCCATGGCGCCGATATCGGCAGGCTGGCGGCCGGCTGCATCGGCATGCTCGACCCCGGCCTGATCGTGCTCGGCGGCGGTGTCGGCAGAAACCCGCTGATGACGGAAAACGTCGAACGCGTCGCAGCAGAGCTTGCATGGTCAACACCCATCGCTGTCAGTTCCCTGGGGGATGACGGGACCGCGCTCGGTGCCGTGAAGCTGGCAGTTGATTACACTCTCGGGCTGATGCTGCGCGAAGGGCGTCACCCGGCTGTGGTGCTGCCCCCAGCGTCAAACGTGGAGAGTTAGAGGTGGTGTATTGTGGAGCACAGTATCTCGTCGTCGCTGAGCAGTGACTGCTCTTACCTTGCCAAGGAAGCGCCTGATTGACGAGAGAGAGATTGTGCCATGTGGATTTCGCTCATTACGGACTTCGGGAACGTTCGGGGCAGGGATTCAGGTGGTTGGACCGACCGGCGAGGTCCAGGAACTTGCCGTGATAGTCGCCGTCGACCTCCTGGTTGAGGTGCGGCATCAGCCTCGTTTCAGGCGATCATGAGGTCGGCTTCGAAATCCTGCTCGAGAACTGCATCTGCTCGAGGCCCGAAACGGCATCAGGATTTATTGGGACCGCTTGAGCCCTCTGGTGTCTGAGGCGACGCCTATTTCGTCACATCAGGCTGCCGACGCGTCAATGTGGCGCTCGCGATACCGAGGGATATTGCCTACCAGCGTTGATGCACATGGGGCTTGATGTCCTGGTCGTAGACGTCCCGGATCTTGCCCATGAGTTCATCGGACAGCCGCGGGAGGTCCGCGGCTTCAGCGTTGGAACGGGCCTGTGTGGGATTGCGGGCGCCCGGAATGACGACGCTCACCGCGTCGAACATCAAGATCCAGCGCAGCGCGAATTTCGCCATCGTCGTGTTGCCGGAAACCATCGGTCGGATGCGCTCGACCGCCGCCAGGCCTACCTCATAAGGCACGCCCGAAAACGTCTCGCCGACATCGAAGGCCTCGCCGTTGCGGTTGAACAGGCGGTGGTCGGTGGTCTCGAATTTGGTGTCGGCCTTGAACTTGCCCGACAGCAGGCCGCTGGCCAGGGGCACGCGGGCAATGATGGCCACGTCGTGCTTTTTCGCCTGATCGAAGAACAATTCCGCCGGTCGCTGGCGGAAGGCATTGAAGATGATCTGCACGCTGACGACGCCGGGATATTGCATCGCCTTCAGCGCTTCTTCGACGCGCTCGACGCTGACGCCATAATTGCGGATCTTGCCTTGCTCGACCAGCCGGTCGAGGCTCTCGAACACTTCAGGGTGGTAATAGAGGTCGGTCAGTGGGCAATGCAGTTGCACGAGGTCGAGCGTGTCGGCCTCGAGATATTTGAGGCTGCGGTCGACCCAGTCGGCCAGGTTCTTCTGGTTGAAGCCCTCGACCGTTTGTGACGGCAGCCGCTTTCCGGCCTTGGTGGCGATAAACGGCCGCTCACCGCCCCGTTCCTTCATCACCCTGGCGATCAGCTTCTCCGAGCGGCCATCGCCGTAGACGTCCGCCGTGTCGATGAAGGTGACGCCGGCGTCGAGGGCTGCATGCAAGGCGGCCACCGCGTCGTCGTCATTGACCTCGCCCCAGGCGGCGCCGATCGCCCATGAGCCAAAACCGACTTCGCTGACTGATCTGCCGGTGCGGCCGAATTTCCGTGCTTGCATCTTGCTGTTCCTGACTGCGGCTTTGCCGGCAATTCCGGCTCTGCGATTCTGATTTTCGGGGAGCCATGGCAATGCGATTGACATCCCTCTGCGTAAGATTTACCAGATTACAGGGTTGTATGACAACCCGGTAAGACTGCAATCATTTGGAGTCGGGAGGATCTCAAATTGAACACCGTTCTTAAAATGGGCGCGGCCCTGTGCCTTGGCGCGCTAGCTCATCCTGCGTGGGCCGAAGACAACATTGTCAAGATCGGCGTCGTAGCCGCCGAATCCGGCTCGTTCGTCTCCGCCGGCCATACGCTGCCGGCGGGCGTCGGCCTCGCCGTCAAGCAGATCAACGATGCCGGCGGCTTCAAGGTCGGCGGCAAGACCTACAAGCTGGAAATGGTCAAGCGCGATGACCGCACCGATATCGCCACCGCAATCGCCGCCACCCAGGAGCTGGTGCGCGACGTGAAGGTGCAGGCGATCTTCGGCTCGGAAACGCATGACTTCACGCTGGCCATGGCCAAGATCACGCAGCCGGCCAAGATCATCCATTTCGCCGGCAATTCGACGTTGGCGAAAATCTTGACACCGGACTCGGTCAAGCCCGGCGGCGAGGATCACTATCTCTTCCAGTCCGAGCCGCAGGAATTCCAGCGCTCCGGATCGACCGCGCGCGGCGTGCTCACCCTGCTCGAGCCGCTACTTGGCTTCAAGCCGAAAAAGTCAGTGATGATCGTCGGCAACGATGCCACCGGCCAGTTCCTGTCATCCTACTACTACAAGGCATTGAAGGCCGAAGGGCAGGACGTGCCGGACATCATCTTCTATCCGCCTGATACCACCGATTTCTCGCCCTTCCTGACGCGGGCCAAGAGCCTCAATCCGGACATTATCCACTTCTGGTACAATGGCGATTCAACGCTGACGGCGCTGCCGCAGGCGCTCGAACTCGGTGCGGCGAAAAGCTACTTCCTGTTCGGCGTTGACCCCGGCATCTGGAAGGAAAAGCAGCTGTCCGCCGATGTGCCGGTGGCGATGAGCTGTGTCCCGGTGTGCTGGGGCGAGTCCTCGAACCCGAAGGTCAAGGCTTATTTCGACGCCTACTTCGCCGCCGGCGCGCCGCATGGCGTGACCTCGTCGGTGTCGCTGCTCTACCACGATTACGTCCACTTCCTCGTCGAAGCCTGGCAGAAGGCCGACAGTTTCGATCCGGACAAGACGGTCGACGCATTGCTGAGCCTCCACCACCAGGGCGTGGTCTCGGATGATTTGACCTTTAACCCGACCCACCAGGTCACCCACGCGACGGAAGTCTGCGCGGCGGCACCCGGCGGCGCCATCTCCTGCGCCATGCAGCAGCCCCCGGCCGAAGCGCCGAAGAGCTGAAGCTTCATCATACCCGAGTTGGCGGAATCCACCGCCAACTCCCTTTCTTGCAAGACAGGCAGGTCTCGATCGCCGTGGATATCTTCATCCAGCAAATCCTCAACGGCCTTTCCATCGCCAGCGTCATCACGCTCATCGCCATTGGCGTGACGCTGATCTTCGGCCTCACCGGCATCATCAATTTCGCTCATGGCGAATTCCTCATGATCGGCGGCATCGTCACTTGGCTCGCCGTCAGCGCGGGCCTCGGCTTTCCCATAGCGGTGGTGCTGGCCATCCTGGCTGTCGGGCTGATGGGCTATGTGCTCGAGCGCGGCCTGTTCCGCTTCACGCTGGAGCGACCGACCAACGGCTTCATCGTCTCGCTCGGCCTCATCGTCGTCCTGCAGCATGTCGTCGTGCTGTGCTGGAACCCCAACCAGAAAAGCATCCCGCGCCCGCTGACCACGGTGTGGGAGGTCGGCGGTGTACGCATCGCTTCTGTGCGCGTCATGGTCATACTGATCACCATCGCCGTGGTGGCGCTGAGCTTCCGCATGATCACCGCGAGCCGCTACGGCCGTGCCTTGCGGGCCAGCGTCGAGGACCGTGACACCGCCGCTTTGATGGGCATTCCGGTGCGCCGCTACATCACCGGCGTCTTCGTGCTCGGCAGCGCGCTGGCCGGCCTTGGTGGCGCGCTTCTGATCGCGCTGTTCCCGATCACGCCGTTCACCGGCGGCACCATGGTGATGAAGGGCTTTGCCGTCGCGCTCATCGGCGGGCTCGGCAACATCTATGGCGCCGTCGCCGCCGGCCTCATCCTCGGCATCGTTGAAGGCTTCAGCGCCGGCTACGGCTTCTCGCAATGGACCGATGCCTACTCCTTCGTCTTGATGATCCTGGTGCTGATCGTGCGCCCGCACGGCCTGTTCGGCGGCACCAGCGGACCGAGGATGGCGTCATGAACGGCGGTGCCACCCTCAAGCCGCTGCGCGCGCTGCTGCCGGTGCTGGTCATCCTGGCGCTGATCGCGCTGGTGCCGCTCGCCTCGCCCTCGAACCGCTTCCTGTCGCTGGCGATTTCGGCCGGCACCAACGTCATCGCGCTTTACGGCCTGTCGGTCCTGTTCGGCCAGACCGGCATCCTGTCGATGGGGCATGCGGCGCTGGTCGGTGTCGGTGCCTACGGGGCGGCGATCCTCGCGCGGGACTTCGGCGTCGGCTTCTGGACGGCACTGCCGGTGGCCGCCCTGGCAAGTGCCGTCTTCGCCATGATCGTCGGCATTCCCTCGCTGCGCGTCGGCGGCCATCACTTCGTCATCATGACCTTCGCTTTCGGCCAATTGCTCGCCATTGTGCTCACCAATGGCGGCGACTATACCGGTGCCGCCACGGGGCTCGACATCGCCGGTCCGGTCACCCTGTTCGGCGCCGACATGAGCGATTTGACGCGCTACTATCTGATGGTGGTGGCTTTCGTCACGGCAGCGGCGGTGGCGAGCTGGGCGATCATCCACTCCTCCTATGGCCGCACGCTGCGCGCCATCCGGGAGAACCAAAAGCTGGCCGCCTCGCTCGGCATCAATGTCGGCCGCCACAAGATCGGCGCCTTCGTCGTCAGCGGCGTCTTTGCCGGCATCTCCGGCGTGCTGTTGGCCTATTTCCTCGGCCACATCTCGCCCTCGCAATTCTCGTCTTTCCCCAGCATCTACCTGGCGCTGATGGTGATGATCGGCGGGGCAAGGCTGATCGAGGGCCCGCTGGCCGGCGGCATCCTCGTCGCCTTCCTGCCGGAAGTGCTCAACCTCGATCCGGTGCAGTCGCGCATCGTCTACGGCGTCTGCCTGATCGCAGTCATCATGCTTTTGCCCGATGGCCTGATCGGCGGTGTCGTGCGGGCGCTTCGCTCGATGTTGGCGGGCAATCCGAAGCGGGAGACGAAAGAGCGCGATACCGCCCCCTCGGAGGCACGGCGGTGAGCCCGATCCTGGCGATCAGCGGCCTGAGCAAGCAGTTCGGCGGTGTCACGGCACTTGGCGGCGTCGACCTCGCCGTCGAAGAAGGCGAAATCCTCGGCGTCGTCGGTCCCAACGGGTCGGGCAAGACGACTTTGTTCAACGTCGTCACCGGCGTTCATAAGCCCAGCGCCGGCAGCGTGCTGTTTCGCGGGAGCGACATCACCGGTCTCAAGCCGCATGCCATATCGCGAGCCGGGATCGGCTACACCTTTCAGCAAGCGATGGCCTTTGCCGGCCTCGGGGTGCTGGAGAATGTCCAGATCGCTGGCGAACATGCGAGGGCAGGCGGCACTGCCAATCCGTGGCCGACACCAGAGGCCCTGCTCGACTTCGTCGGCCTGAAGGCGCTTGCCGGCGAGAAAGCCGGCGTGCTGCCGTTCGGCAGCCTGCGCCTGCTCGGCCTGGCGCTGGCGCTGGCCACGCGGCCGTCGCTGCTTCTGCTTGATGAACCCGCCGCCGGCCTCAACGACCGCGAAACCTCTGCCCTTGTCGGCCTTGTTCGCCAGTTGCCGGGCCATGGCATCACGGTCTGCGTCATCGACCACGACATGAAGCTGATGCAGATGCTGTGCCGGCGCCTTGCCGTGCTCGACTTCGGCTCCAAGATCGCCGACGGGCCGACCGAAAAGGTGCTTGCCGATCCCAAGGTGCTGGACGTCTACCTCGGAGGCGATCTGTGAACCTGCTCGCCGTCTCCGATGTCGTCACCGGCTATGGGCCGACCATCGTCAACCGTGGCGTCTCGCTGACATTGGCCGAAGGCGAAATCGTCACCATCCTCGGACCCAATGGCGCCGGCAAGTCGACGCTGCTCAAGGCTATCGCCGGGCTGATCAAACCCCGCTCGGGCAACATCGCTTTCGACGGCGCCGACGTCACCGGGTCCGCCGCCGATGTGATGGCCAGGCGCGGCGTCGTGCTGGTGCCGGAGGGCAGAAAAATCTTCGTCGAGATGACGGTCGAGGAGAATTTGCGCCTCGGCGCCTATGCGCGCCGCGACGAGGCGGCCGTCGAGGCCGACTTCCAGACCATGCTTGCCTTCTTTCCGATCCTCGCCACCAAGCGCCGCGACCGGGGCGGCTCGCTGAGCGGCGGCCAGCAGCAGATGCTGGCGATCGCGCGCGGGCTGATGACGCGGCCGCGCGTGCTCTTGCTCGACGAGCCGTCGCTCGGCCTGTCGCCGCTGCTGGTCAAGGAGATCAAGGCGATCATCCTCGATATCGGCGGGCGCTTCGGCGCTTCGGTGCTGCTGGTCGAACAGAATGCCGGCCTGGCGCTCGCGGTCGCCGCGCGCGGCTACCTCATGCAGAACGGCCGCATCGTCGTCTCCGGGCCGATCGCCGAATTGCGCGACATGTCGCTGATGCGCGAACTCTATCTCGGCGGTGTGGCAGGGGCGCCCGCATGAGCGAGCAGTCAGTCGTGGCTTGCCCCTTATTCGTGAACAGCTTTGTCGCGCAAATCTTCGAAGCGAGCATAGCTCTTGGTCAAATGGTTGCGCATGGCGCGCCGCGCCGCGTTGACATCCCTGGCTTCGATCGCGGCAAGGATGGCGCGATGCTCGCGCTGCATGCGGTTGAGGTATTTTTCCCGCTCGGCTTCGGTCATCCGGTCGAGCCGCGTCCATTGGCGCGGGATCATGGCGCTGCCGAACGTGTCGAACAGCCGGGTGAAATTGGGGTTTTGCGTTGCCGCGAGAATGGCGCGGTGGAAACCAAAGTCCTCTTCCGAGCCGGAGCCGCCGGCACGCACCGCCGCTTCCAGCGCATCCAGCCGCGCGCTCATCTGGCCGAGCGCCGCTTCGCTGCGCCGCTCGGCCGCAAGGCCGGTCGCTTCGACCTCGATGCCCATGCGCAGTTCCAGCACGCGCAGCACCTCGTCGATCGATTCGAGATCGTCGGGCAGGATCGAAAAGGTCCGTGGCAGCGGGTCCTTGGCGACGAAGGCGCCGAGCCCCTGACGTGTGGTGATCAGTCCCCGCGCGCGCAGTGCCGCCAGCGCCTCGCGCACCACGGTGCGGCTCACACCGGTGGCGGCGACGATCTCCTGCTCGGTCGGCAGCCGCTGGCCCGGCGCAAGATCGCCGGATTCAATCTGCGCGATCAGCGTGTTGACGAGCCCGGTCCGCAGATTGGGCGCCTGCGGTATGGCATCGAAAAGCATGATTTCCGCCATCGCGCGGGCTCCGGTCCGAGTCTTCGGAAAGGCCGTTTCTTGTTCGAAGGCCGATTCTTGTTCGAAGCATTGCATCGATAGGTGCCCGCCGCAAGGTGACGAAAGTTGAGCCCGCCGGCACGGGCCAAAGGAGGATTTTATGAAAGAACGCATTGGCTTCATCGGCTTGGGCAGCATGGGCGCCGGCATGGCCGACAATCTGTTGCGCAAGGGCTGGCCGCTCAACGTCTGTATTCATCGCAGCCGCACTGCCGCCGACCGGCTGATCGCCGACGGAGCCACGGAGGCGGCCAGTCCGCGCGAGCTCGCCGCCGCCTGCGACATCGTCATCCTCTGCGTCACCGGCTCGCGCGAGGTCGAAGCGCTGATCAAGGGCCCGGATGGGCTTGCCGCGGCGGCGAGGCCGCTGCTGATCATCGACTGCTCGACCTCCAATCCCTCGTCAACGACCGCGCTCGCCGCGGAGCTTGCCGCGCAAGGCGTGACGCTGATCGATGCGCCGCTGGCGCGCACGCCCAAGGAAGCGGCCGAAGGCAAACTCGACGTCATGGTCGGCGGCCCGGCCGATGACGTCGACCGCGCTCGCCCAGTACTTGAAGCCTTCGCCGCGCGAATAATCCACACCGGGCCGACCGGCAGCGGCCACACCATGAAGCTGCTCAACAATTTCGTCTCGATGGGTTATTCCGCCATCTATTCGGAAGCACTGACGCTCGGCGCCAAGGCCGGGCTGACGCCGCAGGTCTTCAACAGCGTCATCTCCGGCAGCCGCATGGATTGCGGCTTCTACCAGGCTTTCTTCGATTTCGTGCTGACCCGCAACGAAAACGCCCAGCGCTTCGCCATCGTCAACGCACTGAAAGACATGACCTACCTCGCGTCCTTCGCCCAGGCCACAGGTATCGCCAACCCGATCGGTGCGGCGGTGCGCAACGGCTTTGCCACTGCGGTCACGACAGGCCATGGCGAGAAGTTCGTGCCGGCGCTGTCGGATATTGTCGCGGGGTTGAATGGGGTGTCGCTGGTGGTGCCACCGGGGGCGTGAAATCGCATGGGGCTCTGGGGTGGGGGAAGCGATCGGCGTGTTCAGGCGAGCGCGGCTGGCTAGGACTTTATCCCCCGGCCCGCCCACGAACCCCCTTTCGCAATCTCGAATGCCGCACCGGAGACGCCACCTCTGGCACCAGCGCTGCCTCCGCAGCCACGTCCCCATCATGCAGCCCAACCCGCAGCGCCGCGCCCGCCAGATGGTCGCGCATCGCCGCTTGCGCACCCTCCACATCGCCGGCACGGATAGCGGACAGGATGCGCCCGTGTTCGCCGAGCGTGATGCGGGCCATGTCGTCCGATTTCTGCTGGTTGCCGGCGGCGAGGATGCTTTCTCGAACACGCTCGGAAACGAAGCCGAGGAACTGGCCCATGTAGCCGTTGCGCGTCGCCTCGGCGACGGTGCGGTGGAACTCAAGGTCGCTGCGCAGCCAGGCGACGCTGCCATAGGGTGCCGCACGCATGCCGGCCAGCGCATCGTCCATCGCGGTGAGATCGGCCTCGGTGCGGCGCCTTGCGGCAAAGGCCGCCGCCTGCACCTCGAGGATGCCGCGCAGTTCGAACAGATTTCGGAACGAGTCGGCGCGCTGCAGCGCCTCATAGTCTATGGTCAGCACCGTTGGGTTGTTGCCCTCCACCACGAAGGCGCCGCGCCCCTGCTGCGACCAGATGCGGCCTTCCGAGCGCAACCTTGCGATCGCCTCGCGCACCACGTTGCGGCTGACGCCGAAGGTCGTCGCCAGCGCCTGCTCGGTCGGCAGCTGGTCGCCGGGCTTGAGGCGCCCCTGCGCGATCTCGCGCGAGATGGAACTCGCCACCAGGGTGGAGAGATGCGGACCGCGATTGACCTTGTCGAGTTTCAGCGTCATCGCTCACCTATAGTCGACGGCGGATGCGGACGCCAGAATGCGGCCGTTGCTCAGGATATGGCGCGGATCGAATGCCTCTTTGATGCCTGCGGCAAGGTCGAGCGTCACCGGATCGATCCGTTCGAGAAACGCCTTCTGCTTGACCCGTCCGATGCCGTGCTCGGCGCTGATCGAGCCGCCATAGCGGTCGACGACGGCAAAGATCTCCGCCTCGGCCTGCTCGAACAGATGCTCGATCGCTTCAGCGCCCATGCCTTCCGGCGGCACCACATTGAGATGGATGTTGCCGTCGCCGACATGGCCGTAGGTGACGGCCAGCGCATCCGGGCGCGCCCGCTGCAATTCGAACAGCGCGTCGGTGACGAAATCGGCGAGCTTCGAGATCGGCACCGAAACGTCGGTGCGCAGGTAGCGGCCGCCGCGGCCCTGCCGCTCGACCATGATCTCACGATAGAGCCACAGCCGCTCGGCCTGAGCCCGCGTCGAAGCGACGATGCCATCCTCGACGATATCGGCGACGCCGCCGAGAAAACCGAGAAGCATGGCGGAGAGGTCGATCAGCCCGCCGGAGGACACCTCGATCAGCACATAGGCCGGGTAGGGCTTGTTGAGCGGATCGGCAAAATCCTTGCCCTCGCGCATGGTGATCTCGATGCCGCCGCGCAGGATCAGTTCGAACGCGGTCAGCAGGTCGCTGCAGTCGCGCCGCGCCCGCGCATAGAGCGCCATCGCGTCCTCGACCGAGCGCAAGCCCACCAACGCGGTCTCGATCTGCGTCGGCTTGGGGAACAGCTTCAGCGCGGCAGCGGTGACGATGCCGAGCGTGCCTTCCGAGCCGATGAAGACCTGCTTGAGGTCGTAGCCGCGATTGTCCTTGCGCAGCACCTTCAGCCCGTTCCAGATGCGGCCGTCGGCCAGTACCACTTCGAGCCCGAGCACCAGGTCGCGCGTCATGCCGTAGCGCAGCACGTTGAAGCCGCCGGCATTGGTGGCGACATTGCCGCCGATGCGGCAGCTGCCTTGCGCGCCGAAGGTGATCGGCAGCAGGCAGTCGCTCTCCTCGGCGGCGCGCTTGGCCTCCTCGAGGATGCAGCCGGCCTCGACCACCATGGCGAAGTCGATCGGGCTGATCGAGCGGATCCGGTTCATGCGCTCCAGCGAGATGACGATCTCGCCGCCATCCGCCGCCACCGCCGCACCGACGAGGCCGGTCAGGCCGCCTTGCGGCACGACGGGGATGCGTTCGGCATGGCAGTGCCGCATCAGCGCCGACATCTCCTCGACCGAGGCCGGACGCGCCACCGCCAGCGGGCGGCCGAAATGGTCGCCCGACCAGTCGCGGCTGTAGCGCGCCAGATCCTCATCCGCGGTCAGCAGCCCACCATTCGGCAGCACGCCGGCCAGGGCAGCGATCAGCGATGCGGAGGTGGGCGGCACGGCATTCATGAATGGACTCTGGACCCCTGGGAAAAACGACTGGACAACCACCGTTCTTGTCGTGTTATCATACAACCCTGATTTAGAACATCAAGTGAGGCCATCCCCGCCGTTTGATGTGGATGGTCAGACCCGCAAATCACCCAATTCGGAGGACTTACCCAATGAGCGACGCCCCGGGCTTTCGCTATATGCACACCATGATCAGGGTGCTCGACCTCGACAAGTCGATCGCCTTCTACACCGAGGTTCTCGGCATGACATTGCTGCGCCGCGACGACTATCCCGGCGGCAAGTTCACCAACGCCTTTGTCGGCTATGGGCCGGAGGACAAGGAGGCCGTCGTCGAGCTGACGCTGAACTGGGGCAGGGAAGAGCCCTACGAGATCGGCACCGGCTTCGGCCACCTGGCGCTCGGCGTCAACGACATCTACGCCGTCTGCGCCGAACTCGAAAAGCGCGGCGCCAAGATCCCGCGCAAGCCCGGACCGATGCAGCATGGCACCACCCATATTGCTTTCGTCGAAGACCCGGACGGCTACAAGATCGAGCTGATCGGCCTCGACACGATGTGATCTGACCAAGCGGGGTCGCATCGGGCTTGTGATGCGACCCCGTCCTGTCCGCGCTGGCTTGGGAGGCGGTGCGGATCGAGCTGTCACTTGATGACCGCGATCTTGCTGCGGTCGATGGTGATGGCGACGGCGGCGATGAGTACCGCGCCGAACACCATGTTTTCCAGGAAAATATTGACGCCGACGAAGGTCATGCCGATGCGCACGATCGAGATGATTAGCGCGCCGACCGCGGTCCGCGCCACGCCGCCCAGTCCGCCGGTGATGGCGGTGCCGCCGACAATGACGGCGGCGATGGCCGGCAAGAGCAATTGATTGGCAAGCACCGGCGAGCCGCTCGACAGTCTTGCCGCCAGCACCACGCCGGCGACAGCCGCCAGCATGCCTGAAGCGGCGAAGGCGATGATCTTGGTGCGGTCGACATTGATGCCCGCCGCCCAGGCGGCCGGTTCGCCGGCGCCGACGGCAATCGCCTGGCGGCCAAAGCGCGTGTAGCGTAGCGCCAGAAAGGCGGCGATGCCGATGACCGCCGAGATCAGCACCGCCACCGGCACCCCGGCGACCGTGGCGTTGATCCAGGCGGTGTTTTCGCGGCCCGCTTCCTCGATGGTGATGGCGCGACCGTTGGAGACCCAGAGCGCCAGGCCGGTGACGACGCCGCCGGTGGCGAGCGTCGCCACGAAGGACGGCACGCGCAGCTTGACATGGACGATGCCGCTCAATGTGCCGAAGGCAAGCCCGGACAGGATCGCCACCGGGAACGCGGCAAGCCCTAGCGAAGGCAGCAACTGCGCCAGGATGACGCTCGCCAGCGAGGCGACCGCCTGGATCGACAGGTCGATGCCGCCGAGCAGAATGGCGAAGGTGACGCCGGTCGCCAGGATGAACAGCACGGCGGTGTTGGCGAAGAGCAGCGCTACGGTCTCGCCGGTCAGGAAGCCGGGCGCGGCGAGTTCGATGATCAGCAAAAGCGCGACCAGCAGGACCAGGGGAATGGCGCCCTGCGTCCACTTGCCTTCGAACACCTGCCTGATGGAAAAACCTTCACTCATCGGTTCATACCATCGCTCGCAGTAGATCAACCTGGTTCGGCTTCTTGCCCGAGGTGGCGTCGAAGCGCGCGGTGATTTCGCCGTCGCGCATCACCAGCACCTGGTGCGACAGGCCGATCGTCTCTTCCAGCGTGTCGGAAATCAGAAGGATCGCCACGCCTTGCGCGGAGAGATCGCGGACCAGTTCGTAAACCTCTTCCTTGGCGCCGACATCGAGGCCGCGCGTCGGGTGATCGAGCACCAGGATGCGCGAGCCCGCCGTCATCCAGCGCGCCAGCACCACCTTCTGCTGGTTGCCGCCGCTGAGCTTGCGGCAGGCGGCATCGGGGCCGGGCGCCTTGATGCGCAGCCGCTTGATCCAGTCGGCGGCGAGCCGGCGCTCCTTGCCATAGTCGATGGCGCCATGGCGCATGACGCTGGAGAGATCGGCCAGCGAAATGTTCTCGGCGATCGACAGGAACATCACCAGGCCTTCGAGCCTGCGCTCGCGCGGCACATAGCCGATCCCCTTGCGCACCGCCGGCTCCGGCGAGGCGAAGCGCACGGCGTCACCGGCGATTTTCATTTCGCCGGCATCGTGCTGCAGGAAGCCGCCGATGGTGCGCGTGACTTCTTCGCGGCCGGAGCCGACGACGCCGGCAATGCCGACGATCTCGCCGGCCCTGATTTTCAGGTCGACACCGTGATAGGCACCGTTCGCGCCCAGTCCCCTGGCCTCGACCATGACCGTGTCGCGCGGCGCCTGCTGGCGAGCCTCGCGGTAATATTCGGCCTGCAGGCCGCGCCCGACCATGATCTCGTGCAGCTCCGGCGCGGTGACCTCGGCCGCGCGGTGTTCGGCGACGACCGCGCCGTCCTTCATCGTGTAGACGCGGTCTGATATCGCCAGCACCTCGTCGAGACGGTGCGAGACGAAGACGAAGCTGGCGCGCGATTTGAGCGAGCGCACGCGCGCGAACAGCACTTCGATATCGGCGGCGTTGAGCACCGAGGTCGGCTCGTCGAGCAAAATGAGCAACTGCCGTTCGACCACTTCCTCCAATGTCAGCGCCTTGGCCAGCTCGACCATCTGGCGCGCCGCGAAGGTGAGTTCGGAGGTGCGCGCCGTGACATCGATGTCGATGCCGATCTTGGCCAACTGCCGGCGCGCCGCCGCGTTCATGGCGCGCCAGTTGACGATGCCGAAGCGGGTGAAGCGATCCTCCTCGCCGAGATAGATGTTTTCGGCGACGGTCAGATTGAGCACCAGCGACTGTTCCTGGAACACCATGCCGATGCCGTGCCGTGCCGCGTCGCGCGGACTGCGCATGCGCAGCTGTTCGCCGTCCAGCGTCAGGCTGCCGCCATCCGGCCGGTAGCTGCCGGCCAGCACGCGCATCAGCGTCGACTTGCCGGCGCCGTTCTCGCCGATCAGGCCTACCACCTCGTTCGGCCGGACTTCGATCGAAACGTCGCGCAGCGCCTGGACGCCGGGAAAGTTCTTGATGATGCCGGATGCGTTCAGCATGGCGCTCACTTGACGATCCTGAGGCGAACGCGATCGAGCGACAGCGCCACCGCGGCGATGATCATCAGGCCCTGCACGGTCTGCTGGATATAGGGCGAGATGCCGAGCAGGATCATGCCATTGGCCAGCACGGTGACGATCAGCACGCCGATCAGCGTGTTGACGACGCCGCCTTCGCCGCCGGTGAGCGCCGTGCCGCCGACGACGACGGCGGTGACCGCTGCGAACAGCCTGCCGTCACCGATGACGGCATGCGACTGGCCAAGCTGGGCAGCGGCAAGCACGCCCGATATGCCGAAGAAGAAACCGGCCAACGCAAAGGCGGTGATGCGCACACGCACCACGTTGACGCCGGAGAGCTTGGCGACATCCTCATCACCGCCGATCGCCAGAATGTGGCGCCCGAGCTTGGTGTGGTACTGAATGACGGCGGCGAGCAGGAAAGCGCCAAAGGCGACCCAGACTGCCACCGGCAAGCCCAGGAAACGGTGCAGTGCGAGGTCGCGGATCGAGGCGTCGTTGAGCCGGATCGCCGAGCCGCCCAGCATATAGACTGACAGGCCAAGGCCGATGAACCACATGCCGAGCGTCGCCATGAAGGAGGGGATGCGCAGCATGGTCTGGACGAGGCCGCTGACGAACCCCATCGCGGTGCCGGCGACAATTGCGGCGAGCACCGCCCACCAGCCATAGTCATTGGCGTTCGCGTCATTGGCGGCGAGCAGCACCACCACCATGGCCGACACCGACAGCGTGCCCTCCACGGAGAGGTCGATGCTGCCCATCAGGATGATGAAGGTCAGCCCCATGGCCAGCGTCAGCGGCACGGCGGCCGAATTGGCAAGCCGCACCAGGTTGCGCAACTCGATGAAATTGGGATTGGCGATGGCGATCAGCACGCAAAGCACGATCAGCACCGCCAGCGGCGCCAGGCTGCGCCAGCGCCTGCCACCGAACACGGTGGCGATGCGGCCGGGGAGAACTGTCATAAGCGTCGTCCGCTCGATGTCCGAAACGGACTTCAGGGGTTCTGTATGGATTGTCAAGAAACCGCTTCCCGTCTGCTGATGACAGCCGTCGCGACGAGGGGATCGCGACGGCTGCGGGAGGAAGCGGGCCACCAGGGAGATGCGGCCCGCTCCGGTTGATCAGGTGCGGATGGCTCCAGTCACCCGGCCCCACAGATCGTTCCAGTCGATCTCCGGCTTGGAATCGACATTGGTCTTGTAATATTCCTCGACATTGTCATGCGAGATCAGCACCGCCTTGCCGTAGAACTCGCGGTGTTCCGGCGGCTCCTTGGTCGGATCGAACTTGCCGATCTTGGCGTTGTAGCCGATGGCGAGACCCATGCCGCCCTGCCAGAACGGATCGGACGTAACGGTGCAGGCGAACTCGCCCGTGCGCACCGCGTCGACCGCCGTCTTGATGCCGTCGACGCCGACGATCGGCACCTTGCCGGCAAGGTTCTCGGCGCGCAGCGCTTCGAGTGCACCGGAGCCCATGTCGTCATTGGCGGCCCAGATGCCCTTGATGTCGTCGCCGAAGCGGGTGAGCAGATTGCCCATCAAGTCGAAGGCTTCCGTCGATTTCCAGTTGGCGACCTGGAAGTCGAGCAGCTTGATGTCGGGATTGGCGGCAAGGGCCGCGTCGAGGCCCTTCTTGCGTTCGATCGCCGCCGTGGTCGAGATCAGGCCGCCGAGCGCGACGATGCCGCCCTTGCCGCCGATGGTCTTGAACAGGATCTCGGCGATGGTCTTGCCGCTTTCGATGCCGTCGAACTCGATGTGGGAAACATAATTCGGGTTGAAGTCCTTCGGGTGCAGGTCGGACGGCTTGTTCCACTGCGTCACCACATAGGCGCCGGCCTTGGCGCAGGCTTCGACGATCGGGCGCGCGTCAGGTGTGTCATTGGGATCGGAATTCAGCACCATGTTGCCGCCGGTCTTGGCCAACATCGCCTTGATGTCGGCGATGCCTTTCTCGCTGTTGCCTTCCGACACCAGCGTGACGTGCTCAAGCCCAGCCCATTTGGCATAGGCCTCGGCGCCGGTCTTCCACACCGCGTGGTAGGGGTTGGAGAGCGAGCGGATCGACGTCACCAGCGTCGGTTTTTCCTGGGCCCGCAAAACGCTCGGCATGGCGAGCGCCGCTATGCCGGCGGTGGCGCCCATCATCAGCGTCCGGCGGCTGACCGAAAGCGTAAGATCTGTCCTGTCCTTCATATTCAAACCTCCCGATTGAAATCTGTTTCCCGCCCGGCGGCATGCGCGGGGAGCGCGGCCGGGCCTCCGATCGATGGGTTGTCAAGTTCCTCCACTTGTACGACAACCCTTCAACACCATAACCATACCCTTTCTCTTGACGCGGCACAAGCGACTTGAGATCGTTGCGTAGAGGAGAGCAGGGCACTGATTTCGCACTGCCAAGGGAGCGAGAATGTCTGACTACATCATCGTCGGCGGCGGCTCGGCCGGCTGCATTCTGGCCGCCCGCCTGAGCGAGGATCCGGACGTGTCGGTGACCTTGCTCGAAGCCGGTCCGCCCGACACCGATCGCTACATCCATTTGCCGGTCGGCTTCTTCAAGATGACGTCGGGACCGTTGATTTGGGGTTATGACACCGCGCCCGGCAAAGCGATCGACGGCCGCACCATGGTCTATCCGCAGGCGCGTGTGCTCGGCGGCGGCTCCTCGATCAACGCCCAGGTCTTCACCCGTGGTTGTCCGCAGGATTACGACGGCTGGGCGGCTGACAATGGCTGTGCGGGATGGAGCTACGCCGAGGTGCTGCCGTACTTCATCCGCTCCGAAGGCAACGACATCTTCGCCGGTCCGCAGCACGGCATCGACGGCCCGCTCGGCGTTTCCAGCGGCGCCCCGCATCCATTGACCCGGATCTTCGTCAAGGCGGCGCAGCAGGCGGGTCTTCCCTTCCGCGCCGACTTCAATGCCGGCGAACAGGCCGGCGCCGGCTTCTACCAGACGACGACGCGCCGGGGAAAACGCTCGAGCACCGCGGTCGCCTATCTGAAGCCGGCGCTTGGCCGCAAGAACCTGGCGTTGCGCACCGACGCCACGGTCAGCCGCATCGTTGTCGAGAATGGCCGCGCCATCGGCGTCGAGATCATCGTCAATGGACGCACCGAGCGGCTCGGCGCCGAGCGCGAGGTGATCGTCACCGCCGGCGCCATTGGCTCGCCTAAACTTTTGATGCTGTCCGGCATCGGCCCGGCCGCGCATCTCGGGGAGCATGGCATCAAGGTGATCCATGACCTCGCCGGCGTCGGCCAGAACCTGCACGATCACATGGATGTCGACGTGGTCGCCGAACTCAATGGCCCGCACGGCATCGATCGCTACAAGAAAAAGCGCTGGCAAGCGGTCGCAGGCCTCGAATACGCGTTGTTCGGCAAGGGACCGGTGGCCTCCAACATCGTCGAAGCCGGCGGCTTCTGGTGGGGCGACCGGGCGGAGAAGACGCCCGACATCCAGTTCCACTTCCTGCCTGGTGCCGGCGTTGAGGAAGGCATCGGCTCGGTGCCCGGCGGCAATGGCTGCACGCTGAATAGCTACCATGTCCGCCCCCGCTCGCGCGGCAGCGTCACGCTGCGATCGGGTGATCTGCGCGATCCGCCGATCATCGACCCCAATCCCTTCGCCGAGCGCTACGATCTCGAGCGCGCCATCGACGGCATCGAGATCAGCCGCGAGATCCTGTCGCAGCCGGCTTTTTCAAAATACATCAGCCGCGAGCATCTTCCCGGCGCAGCAATGCAGGGGCGCGCAGCGCTCGAAGCCTTCGCCCGTGAACATGGCCGCAGCGCCTACCATCCGGTCGGCTCATGCCGCATGGGCGGTGATACCGGGAGCGTCGTCGATCCAGAACTTCGTCTGCGCGGACTGCAGGGCCTGCGCGTCTGCGACAGTTCGGTCATGCCAAGCATCGTGTCTTCGAACACCAATGCAGCGGTGATCATGATCGCCGAGAAGGCGGCGGATTTGATCGCCGGGCGAGGCCCGCTGCCGGCGGTGACGGCCTAGTCGTCCGGGAACATCGAACGCGGCGGAAAGTCTGCACGGCTGTAGTCCACCACAATGAACTTGCCGCCCTGGTAGCGCTCGACCACCGGATTGTCCGTCACCTTGCCGCGCACCCGCTCGGCCTGGCTGTCGGAACTGTCGAGCGGCGTCCAGCCGAGCTTCAGCCTGGCATCGTGCCGCCAGAAACCGCGGCTGTTGTTGGACTGGCCCCAGATGACTGAGCAATCGACACGATCCGCTTCGGCGCAACGCTCGATCAGGCGCACAAAATCGTCATGCGATATCCAGGTCGACAGGATCCTCTCGTCCGGAACCTCCGGCAGCACCGAGCCGATGCGGATCAACACGCTTTCCACCGCATGCTTGTCGAAGTAGAGCCGCGCCAGCATCTCGCCATAGGCTTTCGACAGGCCGTAATAGCCGTCCGGCCTGAGCAGGCAGTCCTGGTCAAGAATCTCGGTGCGCTCGTAAAGGCCGACCGCATGCACCGAAGATGGAAACACCACCCGCGCCTCCTCTCTGCGCGCCGCCTCATAGATGTGAAAACCGCCGCGAAGATTGGGGCCGAGCACGGTCTCGAAGGATTGCTCGGTGGAGATGCCGCCGAAATGCAGGATCAGGCCGCAGCCCTCTGCCAGATCGTTCACCGCCTGCTGGTCTTCGAGATCGGCGATGGCGAAGCTTGCGTTTGGCGGCAACGGGATCGGCAAGGGCACGACATCGGTCAGCCGCAAGGTCCAGCCGAGCGCCGCCAGCCTGGCCGAGAGCAGCCGTCCGATCGTGCCGGAGGCTCCGGTCAACAGCACCGGTTTTTGGGGGATCATCACGCCCTGTCCTTTCACTGAGACCGCGGACATGTTCGCGCGGCGCTGATAAGGCGAATGAAGATTGGTCGTGTCCAACGCGTCGCAAATGTCATCATATCACCGTATAAATAATGGGTTGCCAAGGACAGAGGTTCGTTTATTGCTTGATGGCGATGAAACGTTCCTTTGGCCTTCCCCCGCAGATCAGCCGCACGGCGCAGGTTGCCGACTGGTTTGCGCGCGAAATACGCGCCGGCCATATGACCAGCGGCGAGAAACTGCCGACCGAACAGGAACTGATCGCGCAATTCGGGGTCAGCCGCACGGTGATCCGGGAAGCCATGGCTTCCCTTCGATCGGAGGGCCTTGTCGTCAGCCGCCAGGGCTCCGGCGTGTTCGTCGCCGACCATGAGGCCAACACCACATTCCGCATCGTTTCCGACGAGCTGCACTCGCTGACGGAAGTCCAGAACGTGCTGCAGCTTCGGCTCGCGGTGGAACAAGAAGCCGCCGGCATCGCCGCCGAGAAGCGCGGCGACGACGACCTTGCCCGCATGCGCGACTGCCTCGACGCCATCGACGCCTCGATCGCGGCGGGCGAGAGCGCGATCGAGCCCGACTTTGCCTTCCACCGAGCGATCGCCTCGGCCACCGGCAATCCCTATTTCGAACGCTTTATGCACTTTCTCGGACCTGTCCTCATTCCACGCCAGCTGATGCGCCCGCGCGACGAAACGCCGGAGCAGCGGCGGCACTATCTGGAGCAGGTCCAGATGGAGCACCGCCGCATCTATCAGGCCATCGAGCGGCAGAATGTCGAAGCCGCCCGCTTCACCTTGCGCGAGCATCTGGAGGCGGGGCGCGAGCGTTACCGCCGCATGGTCGATGGTCACGCCAGATCGTAGCAAGCCGTCAGTTCCGGTCTTCGATCCGCTCCCGCAAATCATCCCGTGCTACGCCAGCTCCGCGACCGGCATTTTGCAGGAGTGCATGAGAGCCGCGAGCTGCCGCTCTTCGTCCGCTGTCAGGTCGAGCAGCGGCGATCTCACCGGGCCGCAGTCGATCCCGGCAATACGCGCACCGGCCTTGACGATCGACACGGCATAGCCGGCGCGCCGGTTGCGGATGGCGAGGTAGGGCAGGAAGAACGAGCGGATGAGATCACCGACTTCCGTTGTGCGGCCGGCGCGCAGAGCATTGAAGAAACGCAGCGCGATCTCGGGCGCGAAATTGTAGATCGCCGAGGAGTAGGTCGTCATGCCGATCGCAGCCGCGGCACTGGCATGGACTTCGGCCGTTGGCATGCCGCCGATGAAGACCAGCCGGTCGCCCATGCGGTAGCGTGTTGCGGTGAGGAGTTCGATATCGCCGACGCCGTCCTTGAAGCCGATCAGGTTCGGGCAATCCTGCGCTACACGCTCAAGCGTGTCGGGCGTCAGCACCGCATTGTCCCTGTTATAGGCGATCACGCCGATGCCGACCGAGCGGCAGATGGCCGTCAGGTGGCGACGCAGGCCTTCCTGCTCCGACTTGACCAGATAGGGCGGCAGCACCAGCAGCCCGTCGGCGCCATTGGCCTCGGCGGCCTGGGCGAACTCGACCGCCATATGCGTGCCGTAGCCGACGCCGGCCAGCAGCGGCATCGTATCGGGCACTTCGTCCGACGCCGCCCGCACGACGCGCTTGTATTCCTCAAGCGTCAGCGAAAAGAACTCGCCGGTACCGCCTGCGGCGAACAGCCCGCTCGCCCCGGCTGTGCCTTGGGCCGCGACATGGGCGCGGTAACCGTCCTCGTTGAAGGCACCGTCATCGTCGAAGAAGGTCAGCGGAAAGGACAGCAGCCCGCGCCCAAGGGATCTGGTCAGTTCGGTGGGTGAGAACGTCAAAACGAATACTCCGTGCGAGGGGCCGGCCGATGGGAGGTCGGGCCGGCAAGGATTGTTCTAGCCGTGACTTGCCGGCAGGTTCATATGAGGCCCGGCCGGACTTCGGCCGCGGCAGCTTCGATCGCCCTGGTGCCCAGGCCCGACTTGACGATGCGGATCAGTTCCTCCTCGCTGGTGTCGGCCGTGGAGGCATCGAGCGCGACCTCGCCCGAATGCAGGAAGTTGATGCGATCGCAGACTTCGAAAATCTGGTTGTAGTTGTGGACGATCAGGATCACCGAAACCTGGCGCTGCTGGCGCAGATTCTGGATCAGGCCCAGCACATGCGCGCTCTCGCGCACGCCCAGTGCCGCCAGCGGTTCGTCGAGCACCAGGATCTTCGGCGACGAATAGATCGAGCGGGCAACCGCAATGCACTGGCGCTGCCCGCCCGACAGGAGGTCGACCGTGCTGTTGACGCTGGGGATCGTGATGCCGAGCGTATCGAGATAGAGCTGCGCCTGTTCGCGCATCTTCCTGTTGTCCAGCAGGTTCAGGCCAAGGAAGCGCTTGTGGTACTCGCGGCCCAGAAACATATTGTGAAAGACGCTGAGGTCGCCGATCAGAGCCAGGTCCTGATAGACGGTTTCGATGCCTTGGGCGCGCGCATCGCGCGGCGAGGCGAAACGCACCTCCTTACTTTGCGAGACGATCGTGCCGGTATCGGGCTGGTGGAAGCCGGACAGGATCTTGATCAGCGTCGATTTACCGGCGCCATTGTCGCCGACCAGCGCCAGGACTTCGCCCTGGCGCAATTTGATCGAGACGTCGACGAGGGCGGTGACGGCGCCAAAACTCTTGGAGATGTTGGACATCTCCAGCACGACAGGCGCATCGGGTGCCAGCGGCGGAATGGTTGGCGAATTCATACGCGCCTCCGTGTGCGCAGGCGGTCGACCTGGATTGAGAGGATCATCGCGGCGATGATGGCCGCGCCGAGATAGATGTCGGACACAGTGGCCTGGGCGCCGATCATCACCAGGCCGTTGTTGAGCGAGGCGACGACGAAGGCGCCGATCAGCGCGCCGATGACGGTGCCGGAGCCGCCCAGCAGGGAAGTGCCGCCGATGACCGCCGCCGCGATCGCCTGCAAGGTGAGGAACGGGCTGCCGGCCTGCGGATCAGCCGAGGTGAACTGGGCGGTGTTGATGATGCCGGCGAAGGCGGCGCAGCCGCCGGCGATCATGAAATTGTAGATCTTCATGCGGTCGGTGCGCACGCCGATCTCGCGGGCGCCGATGATGTTGGAGCCGGTGGCGATGGTGTGCAGGCCGAAGGTGGTGCGGTTCAGCACCAGCGCCAGCACCAGCACCACCAGCACCGCCCACAGGAAGGGCGTGAACGCGGTGATGCCATGCCAGGACAAGAGCGCATCCGACGGCTGGTACAGGCTCTGCCCGAAGATGGCGTTGAAGGGCTGCTCGACCGGCGCCACGATCGGTTGGCTGTTGTAGATCGAGACGACGATGCCTTGCAGGAAGAACAGCATGCCGACGGTGGTGATCAGCGACGGCACCTTGAAGCGCACGGTGATGATGCCGTTGATGGCGCCGACCAATATGCCGATCAGCACGCCGATCAGCGCACCGACGGCCAGCGGCACGCCATAGGTGACCGACAGCAGCGCCATGACGTAGGGTGCGATCGAGAAGATGGCGCTGAGCGACAGATCGATTTCGCCGGTGATCATCAGCATGACTTCCGCCGCGGCGATCAGGCCGAGCCGGCCGGTGTCGCGCAGCACGACGCTCATGAATTGCGGCGACAGGAAGCCGCCATCGCTGCCGAACTGGAAATAGATCACGAGCACGATGGCGACCACGGCGATGCTGGCCTCGCGATAGCGCGACAGCAGGATCAGCAGCCTCTCGGTCATTGTGTGCGGAACCTTGACGCCGGTCTTCTTCGCAGGCTTGGTTTCTGTGGGCGGCACTCTTGTCTTCCTGATTTCGAACTTTGGGCGAAGAAGAGGATCGGCGACGGGCAGCCGTCGCCACCCCCGCCACATCACGCAAAATGACGCGGCGAGGGCAGGTGTGTCGCGGTTCGGCCGCGTCAGGTCGGCTCGACCTCGCTGCGACCCTCGAAGCGCGACTTGCCGACATAGGCGTCGACATTGTCCTTGGTCACATAGGCCTGGCTGGTGTCGCTGTTGGCCGGGCCGACAAGGCCGCCCGAGAGCTTGTAGAGATACATCTGCTGCACCGGCAGGAAGCCCTGCAGATAGGCCTGCTGGTCGGTGGTGAAGTTGACGTCGCCGGCCTTGATGAAGTCCAGCGTCTGCGGGAACAGGTCGAAGCCGGCCACCGCGCCGCCGGCTTTCACCAGGCCGTATTTGTTGGACACGAAACCGCAGGCATAGGTGTCGGAACCGCCGGTGCCGAACAGGCCGTTGACGGTCTTGTGGCTGAGATAATAGCTCTCGACGCGCGAGATTTCGGTTGCCGGATCCGGACCGGTGTTGACGACATCGTAGGTGACGCCGCTGCCACTGTCCTTGATCGCCTGGATGTAGCCGTCG
Organism: Mesorhizobium ciceri biovar biserrulae; assembly: GCF_001618845.1. Taxonomy (NCBI): domain Bacteria; kingdom Pseudomonadati; phylum Pseudomonadota; class Alphaproteobacteria; order Hyphomicrobiales; family Phyllobacteriaceae; genus Mesorhizobium; species Mesorhizobium ciceri. The sequence continues at coordinate 322,962 of NZ_CP015065.1, read as the reverse complement.
AGGCGCGGCTGCGTGTTGAGTGAGCCCGGCACGCCGATCGACAGCATGACGTGGCCGCCCTTGGGGATCAGCTTCAGCCACTTCAGCGCCGAGTTGTAGCCGGACTGATAGAGCGGCTGGCCGACATAGGAGAGCCGCTTGTTGGGGCTGCCGACCGGCACGTCGGCGTTGAAGGCGACAACCGGAATGCCGGCTTGCGCGGCCATGTCGGTGGCGGCGTCGAAAGCCGTCGGGTCGACCAGGCACACGGCGATGCCGTCCGACTTCTGCGCGATCGCCGTCTGCATGGCGCTGACCATTTCGGAGACGACGTTCTTCTGCGAACCTGTCCACTGATAGCTGCAGCCGAAAGCCGCGCAGGCATCCTGGATGCCGTAGACCGTTGGCGTGAAGAACTGGTCGAGCGTCACGTGGCAGACGAAGTGGAATTTGTAGGGCTTCTTCGGCAGGCCGGGCGATGAATCCGCTGCTCGTGCCGCGCTGATGCCGCCGACAAGACCAGCACCCAGTCCGCTGGCGAGGCCGGCTGCGCCAAGGCCGAGTTTTCCGGCCAGCGCGAAAGCGCTGCGCCGGCTGATGCCGGCATTCACCATCTCCATCAGATTTTTCGTCTCGTCGTCCATGCGTTCCTCCGTTGTCGCTTTGTAGGCATCGCTATTCATCTGGTTACATTGTTATATGACAACTTTTGTGTCAATGCTTTTTCGCCGCCGAGTTCAGGACGGCCCTCTGCGGCCTAATGGCGCGAAGGCGGCCTTCTGGGCGGCACAAATGGACGATCAGGGATTACAGGAAGAGAAAATGGCTGAAATCGAATTCAGGGCTGTTAGCAAGGGCGGCCTGAAGGTGACGACGATCGGGCTCGGTGGCACGGGGCTCGGCAACATGTACCGCGCCGTCGACACCGATGCGGCGGTGAAGACTGTGCAGGCGGCCTATGAAAATGGCATCCGCTATTTCGACACCGCACCTGTCTATGGCTTTGGCGTCAGCGAGACGCGTCTGGGCCTTGCCATCAAGTCGCTGCCCCGCGCGGACATCGTCATCTCGTCGAAGATCGGCTACGACCTCGTGCCGATCCCGCCCGAAGAATTGAAGCCGGCGCTGTGGGACCAGCCCGGCTCCTTCCGCGCCGAGTTCGACTATTCGCGCGATGCGGTGATGCGTTCGCTCGAGGGCACGCTGAAGCGGCTGGACACCGACTATGTCGACATGGTTTCGATCCACGATCCCGACGAGGCCATTCATTTCGGCCCCGGCGAGGATCCCTATGCCCGGAGCCGCTTCCGGGAAGCCATGGACGGCGCCTATCCAGCGCTCGACGAACTGCGCTCGCAAGGCGTCATCAAGGCGGTCGGCGTCGGCATCAACCAATGGCAGATGCTGTCCGATTTCGTCGTTGCCGGCGCCTTCGATTATTTCCTGCTCGCCGGCCGCTACACGTTGCTCGAACAGGAGCCACTGGCGACCCTGCTGCCGCTCTGTGAACAGCGCGGCACGAGGATCATTATCGGCGGCCCCTACAATTCCGGCATCCTGGCGACGGGCGCGGTCAAGGGCGCGACCTTCAACACCAGGCCGGCTCCCGAGCCGGTGCTCGAACGCGTCCGCCGCATCGAGGCGGTGTGCGCCAGCCACAAGGTTTCGCTGCCGGCGGCGGCGCTGCATTTCCCGCTCGGCCATCCCCTGGTGTCGAGTGTCATCCCGGGTGCAAGGTCTGCCGATGAGCTGAAGGAGAATCTGGCCTATCTCAGGGAAGATATTCCGCCAACCCTTTGGGCCGATCTCAAACGACAGGGACTCATCGAGCCCGGCGCGCCCGTTTCCGGAGCGTGACAAGCAACCACCACGAGGGTTGCGAGCCGTGCTGTCGGCGGATGCCCGTGCCGTCTGCTGCCCTTTCAGGGTGGAATCAAAAGGCCTCAGTCGCGGCGGCCTGCCGGACAAGCGCCGCGATCACCTCCACAAGACGTGTCTTGCCTTTGACGCTGTTCTGTCCGCTGTTTTTGAAATCGATCCAGCCTTCGTTAAAGCCGTCGAGCATGCGGATGCGCGGCAGTGGGTTACGCGTACCCTGGGCACGGAAGAGGTCCTCCCAGCTTTCGCGCGGGACGATCTCCACCCGCACCGGATGCCCGAGCACTGTTGCGAAAGCCTCGGCGAGATCATTGGGCGAGACCCGCGCCGGGCCCTCCAGTTCCAGGACCCGCTTGCCGGTCCACTCCTCGCGAATCAGATCGGCGGCAAGCCGGCCGATATCCTGCGTCGCCACCATGGCGAAGGTCCTGTCGGCCGGTTGGAGGAAGCTGTGCAGCACGCCTTTGTCGCGGGCCGGGGCGACATCCCAAGCCGCATTTTCCATGAACCAACCGGGCCGCAGGAACGTGATGGGAAGGTCGAGCTTGCCGAGGGCGTCTTCCAGCATCGCCCGCTGGCTCAAGAGATTGTCCTGTACCGCATCGGCGCCGATAGTGGAGAGGCAGACGACCCTTTCCGGGCGGGCAGCAAGGAGAGCAGTGGTCAGGATCTCGTTCTGCCTCGCCGCTTCCGGATAGCCGGGCGCGGGATCGAACTCCGAAGGCGGCAGAATGAAGACGCCCTTGGCGCCCTTGAACGCGGCGGCGAGCCGCGTCGCATCGCCCATGTCGGCGAAAGCAATTTCGCAATCGCAATCTCTCCAGACATCCGCCTTGGCGGGGTCGCGCAGCACCGCGCGGACTGGTTCTCCGGCTTCAATCAGGGCTTTCGCCAGCGCGCCGCCGACCTTGCCAGTAATTCCTGTAATCGCATACATGATGTTCTCCTGGTGTTGAGGTGGGAATTGATCAGGCGAGGCCGTCGTAGAGGCCGCGCTCGAATGTGCCGTAGAGCTTCACGACCTTTTCGTCGTAGAAGGGCAGAAGCTGGGTGAAGATGGCTCCGGTCACCTTCCTGACCGGATCGAGCCAGAAATAGCAGTTGAGCAGGCCGGCCCAGGAAATGCTGCCTGCCGACCGACCGTTCGGACCGGGCAGCGTGTTGATGTCGAACGAATAACCCCACTTGTGGGGCTCGCCTGGAAACTGGTCGAAGCTCTGCGAATAGGCAGGCTGGGCGGTCCGCATGGCCTGGACGTCGAGGTCGCCGATCTGGTTGCGCATCATCGACGCGACCGTTTCCGGCTTCAGCACCCGTACGCCTTTATGAGTGCCTCCGTTCAGCAGCATCCGCAGGAAGGCCATGTAGTCGCGCGGCGTACTGAAGCCGCCGCCGCCGCCCATGAAGAATTCCGGCCGCTGCGGCATTTCGAAGGGCGCGGGCGTCAGGCCGCCGTCTTCGCGACGGTTATGGAAGGTGGCGACCCTGGCCTTCTGCTTGCTTCCGATCAGGAAGCCTGAATCGGTCATGCCGAGCGGGGCGAAGATGTTCTCGAGGAAATAGACTTCCAGAGACTGGTCGCTGACCGCTTCCACCAGCTTTCCGACCCAGTCCATGCTGATGCCGTATTGCCAGCGTTCGCCGGGGTCGAATTCGAGCGGTGCCAGGAAGGCGCCGTTCTTGCACGTGGCGATGTCCGGCATGCCGGTGACGTTCTCGTAGCGGGTCAGTGCATCGCTCCAGATCGAATAGGTATAGCCGGAGGTGTGAGTGAGCAGGTGACGCACCTTGATGGCCCGCTTGGCCGGACGCAGGAGCGGCTGGCCGTCGCCGTCGAAGCCCTCCAACACCATCGGATTGGCGAGTTCCGGCAGATATTTCGCCGCATCGTCCCCGGGATTGATCCTGCCCTGCTCGATTAGCTGCATGCAGGCCGTGGCGGTGAAGGCCTTCGTCATGGACAACAGCCAAAATACCGTATCGGCGCGCATCGTTGCTCCGGTGGCCGTATTGGCCTTTCCGAAGGTTCCTTCGTAGATCATGCGGTCTGGTCCTGCCGCGGTGGCAACGACGCCGGCGACGGTGCCGTCGCGCACCGCCTGTTCCATGGCCATGTCGATGGACTTGAAGTTGCCGGACCGCGCTTGCGGGTTGGCCGCCAGTGCGTGGACCGGTGAGTTCACGGCGGCGGCGCCCGCCGCGAGCAAAAGGCTGCCACGCGCCAACAGGCTTCTGCGTGAGATCGCATTCATGGATGAATTCCTTCTCGCAAGGCCGGAGATTTCCGCGGTCCGGCATGCCGCCGCGCCGACCGGGCGCTCAAAAATCATCTAGGGGAAGCAATGCGATGATTCACGCGCAATAAAATCAAAGATAAGGTGACTCAAAATCATCATGAAGAGACGGTTGAGATCACCGACCTCGCAAAGGAGAGAAGGCATGAGTTTCGACACGCGGCTGCTGACCGGGGTCGGCGTTTTCGGGGCGGTGATGGAAGCGGGCAATTTCGTGCGGGCTGCGGATGTTCTCGGTCTCACGCCGTCGGGGGTCAGTCGTGCCGTGGCGAGGCTCGAACAACGCGTCGGTGTCAGGCTGTTCGACCGCAATCCGCGCGAGGTCGCGCTGACGGAGGAGGGCGCGCGCTTCCATGCCCGCATAACGCCACTGCTGGCTGGACTGGAGGAGGCGGCTTCCGAAGCCGCCGGTTCGGCGGCATTCGTCGGCGGACGGCTCAGGGTATCGATCGATCCCTGGTTCGCGCGAATGGTGCTGGCGCCGAGGATCGGTGAATTCCTGGCACGTTACCCCGCACTGTCGCTCGATCTGACCACCAGCAACTATCGCGAAGAGATGATGAGCGGCGCGGATGTCGCCGTGCGCTTCGGTCCGCCGGACGAATCCTCGCTAATCGCCCGCAAACTGCTGGACGTACCAGTCCTGACCTGTGCCGCCCCAAGTTATCTCGACCGGCACGGCATTCCAGCCACGCCCCACGACCTGATGCTCCACGATTGCATCCTGTTTCGCAACCCGCAGACCGGGCGGCCGTTCACCTGGGAATTCCGAGGGGAAAGCGGGGCCATCGAGATCAAGGCCTCGGGGCGCTTGGTCATGGACGATCCCTCCGCTGCCGTCGCGGCCGGTCTCGCGGGGCAAGGCATATTCCAGAGCCTTGCCATCGGCCTCGACGAGTGGCTTGAGAGCGGGGCGCTCACGACGATCCTGGCAGAATGGTCCGACGAGCAGTTTCCGCTTTACGCCTATCATCCGTCACGCCACATGCCGCCGGCAAAAGTGCGAGCTTTTCTAGATTTTGTTCAACGGATCGCGGCGAAGAGATGACCACGCCTTTCTCAGTCGAGTCCACCATCCGGACTATCTCAGCACTCACCAGTTTACTCGCTTGGTAGATGGGTGACTGCAATGGCTACCGACGGGAAGGCTACGGCACGAACCCGCTTCGGCGCACCAAGGCCGCAATGATCTACAAGATGACAGACAACCACGCCTACAACCCTTCGTACCACCGCGACCTGCGGGTTTGAGCTGAACGACTGCTTGGTTCGTATCTGTCACAAAGCAAACAGTCCGCAGACGGCCCCAATCGAGACGCTTCTTGCTCGTCGAAGAACGTCGTTAATGGTGCGACCGCGACTTTCCAATGAGGGACTGATACACCGTCACGATCCTTCTTCGCGAGATAGGGCGAGTGAGGCGTTCATCGGGCGAAATGCAGCGTGGTAGGTGGGACAAGAACATCGAAAAACATAGGAACAGATTTGAATGCTTTGCTGTCCCACTAGTTCCTAACTGCTTGATTTAGCTTCTTTTCCAAACATCCCTCCGGGCCCACCATTATTCTTATATTTCAGCGGGTTAACCCGAATTCGCCGCAAAGGTGGGCCTATCTAGAGCTCGTTGTTAGTTATTCGTACACTGATCGTTTCCCGGAAGCAGTGCAGCGTAAGGGCAAACGCTCATTCTCATCCGGGAGCTATTCTCTTGCTTGTTAACACCAGCAACACGTAGTGCAGATGCTCTTACTCTGAAAGATCTCCGAGTGATGAGTGCGGTGATCGGCGGCAACGACGTGCGAATAGGCGGGTTTTGACTGGCCACAGATCTCTATTTCTGGCGGACGGCAGCTTGGCGCCCAAAGTCGGACGCAGAACCTACTTTGCGGTCGCCCGAAAGCCCACAGATGCAGCGGTGTCGCGTCAGGTATCTACCTGTGCCGAGGGTCAGTATAAACTACCGATCAGAGCGAGCCGAGATGCTCGTTCGCGTGATGGCGCGGGCGCACTGAAATCCGCGACTATTCGGCACTTCTGTTTTCAGCGGCCCGGAGACATTCTCGTGAACCCCTACTGCGTAGCCCCGACTTGCAGCCTTGCCGATCATCTTGATCACGGGAAATCGACAATCCTCTTCGATAGTGCGTCGAATTGAGGTCGAAGCAATCATGAGCCCATCTCGCAGGATCGCAATCGCCGTCGTCGCGCTCGTGTTGATCCCATCGGCAGCTACGTGGAGCTGGCAGTGGTTCAGGGTTGGTCGCTACCAGGAAACGACCGACAACGCTTATCTGCGCGCAGACATCACCAGTATCGCTCCCAAGCTGGCCGGCTATGTCGTCGACGTTGACGTGGACGACAATGCCAGCGTTGCAAAGGGCGCAGTTCTCTTTCGCATCGACGACAGCGACTATAAGGCCAAGGTGGTCCAGGCAAGCGCCAATGTCGCAGCCCGGCAGGCGGAAATCGCCAACATCGAGGCAAGCCATAAACTGCAAGATGCATTGATCGCGCAGGCCGAGGCGCAGAAACAGTCAGCCGCCGCAGACCTCCAGTTCGCCCGTGCCAACCTGACCCGCTATGTCACACTGCAGAAGAACGGCACTGCCAGCGATCAGAAACTGCAGGATGCACAAGCCAGCTACGACAAGGCAAAGGCGTCCTTGGACGGCGCAGAAGCCAATCTGCTGGCTCAAAGGCTGAAGCTCGGCGTCTTGGAAGCACAATTGTCCGGTTCGCACGCGGCCCTGTCACAGGCGAAGGCCGCTCTCGACCTGGCTATGCTCGACCTCGACAACACGGTCGTGAGAGCCCCGGTCGACGGGATCGTCGGCAATCGGCAAATCCGTGTCGGCCGTTATGTCACTCCAGGGAATGCGGCCTTGGATATCGTTCCCGTCGACGATGTCTGGATCGTCGCCAACTTCAAGGAAACGCAGCTCAGCTTGGTCAAGATTGGCCAAAGGGTACGCGTCACGGTCGACGAATATCCAGATCAAGAAATCGACGGTGTTGTCGACAGCTTCGCTCCCGGCAGCGGCGCGGCGTTCAGCCTGCTGCCGCCGGACAATGCCACCGGAAACTTCATCCGCGTTGTCCAGCGTGTGCCGGTGAAGATCAGGATGATACGAAACCCGTTGCCTGGCCGCCTCGTTCCGGGGCTCTCCGCCCGCGTTGCCATCGCCCTGGGAGCGGGCGACGTTCCAGCGGTGGCGTTGGAAATGCGGTCCGGCGACAGTGCCAACGGACGCCTGGTACAGTGATGCACCGCACCGAAGCCGAAAAAAGAGCGTTCCGCCATCCTGATACCCTGCCGTGTGCCTGGCTAGTAGCAACTGGTGTTGTATTGGCCGCCTTCATGGACGCAGTGGCATCCACTGCACTGTCGATCGGCCGGATCGACATGCTCGGCGACATCTACGCAACGCCGGATGAACTGGCGATGGTCGACATCGCATTCATCGCCGCCAAGCTGACGGCTTTCCTTGTCGCTCCGCTTCTTGTCACCGCCGCCAGGCCGACCGCCTGCCTGCGCGCGGGGGTCGTGATGCTTCTGCTGGGTTGCGCGGCAATGACGCTCTCGGTGGATCATGTCTGGATTTGTGTTTTCCGCGTCGTCCAGGGGCTGGCTGGCGGCACAATTCTCGTAGCTGGCCAGACGCTGCTGTTTTTTCGGTTCCCGTCTCGACATCAGCCGATTGTCCAAGCAGTTTTTGCCGTCGGCGCCGTAATGGCTCCAACGACGATTACGCCGGCCCTGCAGGGCTGGTTGGTCGATCATTTCTCCTGGGACTGGATATTCCTCGCCAACGTCCCGCTCGGCATCGCCGCCCTTGTCCTTCTGGCGGCGGATGGCAATCGGACATACTGGCGGGCAACCACGCTCCCCGTCGTCGAGGTCATTGTGCTCGGCATCAGTACCGCGCTTTTGACATACGTGCTGCTGCAGGGCAGCAGGTTCAACTGGTCGGACGACATGGGGATCACCGGCCTTTCGACCATCGGTGTGGCGGCCGCCGGCCTTGTGGTTGTCCGGGAGGCCCGGTTCCGCTCAGGCTCACTTCAGGCGGTCGCGCCTTTCGCCGATCCGGACTTTCGCTTTGGCTTTCTTGTCAGCCTCGTCGCGGGCTTTGCCCTATCGGGCAGCACCTATCTCATCCCGGCTTTTGCCCTCAACGTTCTCGATTTTACGGCCACGGCCGCAGGAGTGCTTCTGCTGCCCAGCGGAGCCATGCTGGCGCTGGGACTTCTGTTCTCCGGCCTCCTCATCGAAAAGGCCGGCGTTCACCCGATCGCCCTTGTTCCGTTTGGAGTCCTGCTCTTCTCCGGAGCCATGTGGCTCCTGTCCGGTTCGACGAGCGGTAGCGGCACCCCCGACCTGACCCCGGCCCTGCTTCTGCGAGGATCAGGTCTCGGTCTTCTGTTCGTGGCACTGACGCTGGTTACGCTGCGTGGACTTGCTGCCGATATTCTGCCGTTTGGAATAGGGCTGTTCAATCTCGGGAAGCAGGCTGGTGGTCTGATGGGCACGGCGCTCTTGCAAACGTATATCGATCACCAGAACGCTCTCAACCGAACGATGTTGTCCACCCACCTTGTCCGTGGCGATCCGGCCCTGGACCAGCGCTTGAGGGCCAGTGCGAACATTCTCACTTCGAACGGTGCCGACATTCTAGCGGCGCCCAAGATCGCTTTCCCATTGTTGCAGCGCTCTCTCGAAAGGCAAGCCTCCACGATCTCTTTCGACGAAGCTTTCTTCGCGCTCGTGTTGCTGTTCGCGGTTGCTGCGCCATGCCTGATTGGCGCCAAGCAATTGTTCAGTCGCAAAGTCCTCCGGCGGAGCCGAACTGGGTAGCCTCCTATGCGTTGGAACAGAGTCCTTATCGTCATGGCGTCCAACTTGAATCTTGCGAGCCACGTCCACCAGACCAGACGGGGATGAACACGCGGGGTCGTCGCGGCCGCGTCGCGCTGCGGTTCATGGATTTCCGTGAGGTGCCGCTCGGGCGCGGCGCTGCTTATGGTGAGTTTTGGTTCGTCAGCCCAGATCCCAGCTGCTGAGAGCAAGTGCTATACGGGGAGCCGACCAGGCCTTGTTTCAGGGGCTGTAGCTTCAATCGGGACGTCTAGGTGCCTCACCCCGAAAGTTAGGTCACTCACATCTCATGGATTTCCATGAGGTGCGGCTGCGGCGTGGTCCGGTTAAGATGATGAACCAATTCGCGAGCCCAGATGGTCAACGATGAGAGTTAAAGAAGGCGCTGACAGTCTCCGCCTTTCATTGTCCGGTAGGAGAAGACAATGACGACAGCGTTCAACTCGCTTGGCGATCCCGACGCGGAAGCGTTGCGGGCGGCTCGGCTCATCGAAAGCGTGGTCGGCAATGGGTGGGCGACAGACGCGGCCGGCAGATTCAGCTATGTTACTCCCAGCACGCTATCGCTTCTCCGCACGACGCTGGAGGAGTTCAACACTTCGTCAGAAGATGGCTCCGCGGGTTGGAAGCGGCTAATCCATCCAGACGACTATGACCGAGCCGTGGCCGAGTGGCGTCGCTGCCTGCAGACAGGTGAGCACTACAATGTGGAGCACCGCATTTTGCGCGCGAGCGGTGCTTACGGTTGGAGCCGGATCTCCGGACAGCCGCTGTGCGATAGCCAAGGTAACGCCGTTGCATGGTTTGGCACACTGATTGAAGGCGATGCGCCGTCCGCAGCCACAAAGCGATTCGCTGATGTGATCAGTGCGGCACTCGAGAAGGAAGCCGCCTCCGACGCTCTCCATTCTCTGAGTCTGGTCCATCCGGATGACCGGACAGCGGCGGCGCACGCAGTCGCCCGCGCCTTCTGGACGGGTGTCCCCCAAGTAACGAGGCACAGGCAACTGCAGGCCGACGGAAGTTATCGCTGGAACGAGACCCGATCGGAGCCCGGCTACAGTGTCAGTGTTGACATTGATGATCTGGTGACAGAAGGGGAGCCGCTTTCCGGGGCGGATCTGGATCCCTTGGTTGAGAACAATGCCGGGCCAATTCGATCGGCGAAAATCGTTGAAAGCATATTCGGGAACGGATGGGCGTTCGATGCGGCGGGTAGATGGATCTACCTGCATCCGTTCGCGCTGAGCTCCCTAGGAGTGACGCTGGAGGATCTGAACGCTCCATTGAACGAGGGATACACCGCCTGGAAGCGCTTGCTGCATCCGGACGACTATGAGCAGATCGCGGTTACCTGGCGCCATTGTCTGAGGACCGGCGATCATTTCAATGTCGAGTTTCGCTTTCGGCGCGCAAACGGCACCTATGTATGGGCTCGAACCGCCGCGCGGCCCGCGCGCGACAGCCAGGGTCGTATCACAGGATGGTACGGCATCGCGCTCGACAACGATGTCTACAAGAAAACCGTGGCGGAGCTGCGCGGTCGGGAGCGGGAACTTTCTCAGCTCGTCGACATGGTCCCAGTCCAGATCAGACGGCTGACGCCTGAAGGCGAGCCGATTTTCTTCAACAGACGTTTGCTTGACTTCTTCGGTCTCGACGGTGTGGCGGATCTGGACAAGCCGGGGATGAGCCGGCAGGCGGCAGCCATACAGTCCCTCGTCTATCCCGAAGATGCGGCACGCCTCCTGGAGACCGTCCGCCACTCTCTGGCTACCGGCGAACCATACTCCATGAAGTATCGAATGCGCCGTGCGGACGGAGCGTACCGCTGGGTGGATGGACGCGGCGAGCCGCTGCGTGATCACAGCGGCGCGATTGTTCAGTGGTATGTGATCTCTATCGACATCGACGACGAGATGCGCGCACAGGAAGCGTTGCGCGACCGGGAGCGGGAACTCTCGCAACTGGTCGACATGGTGCCGAGCTTCCTCTGGCGCCTGTCTGCGTCGGGCGAGCCGGTCTTCTTCAGCAAGCGAATGGTTGAGTATCTCGGCCTTGACGTAGGAGGATACGAGAATGTCGGAGGAAATGGCCTGAAGGCGGCCATTGCGGCTGTCGTACATCCCGATGACGCCGCCACGCTGGAAGCAGCGATCAACCACTCGGTCACCACCGGGGAAAGCTTCTCCCTGAACTATCGCCTGCGTCGTGCTGACGGCGTCTTCCGATGGATGTCGGGCCGAGCGGAACCGATGCGAGACGAGTGTGGGACTGTCGTCCAATGGTACGGTCTTTCGCACGACATCGACGACCAGGTGAGGGCAGAAGAAGCGCTGCGGAAAGCCAACCGGCAACTGGAGCAAATGATTGACGCTGTGCCCGTGAATCTCCTGAGCTTTGCCCCTTCAGGCAGGATCACCTACACCAGCAAGCGATACCTGGAGAAGGTCGGTTCGCCACCGACGCACATCAATGATTTCGATGCCCTGGCCCGGGACCTGGCCCATCCTGAAGACTTTCCGACAATGTTTCGGAGGGCGTCGAATGGCTTTGCGTCCGGCCAGCCTTTCATGAACCGCTTTCGTCGACGCGAGAAGGATGGCGTCTACCGCTGGATAGAAGCACGAGCGCAACCGTTAAGGGATACCGATGGCGCGATCGTTCAATGGTATATGGCTTCAATCGACATCGAAGACGAGATGCGCGCGCAGGAGGCTTTGCGCGAAAGAGAGCGCGAGCTCCAGCAGCTTGTCGATGCCTTGCCGGTCCACATCTGGAGCTGGACGCCCGATGGCAAGCTTGCGTACGTGAATAGGCGGTCTTTGGAGGATCTCGGCATCTCCGGGGCGAACTTCGAAGAGTTCACCAGGGTGGCGCAAGAACTGATTCATCCCGAAGATGCTCCCGAGGTGCTCAAAAGGTCAGCCAACTGCCTCAAAACTGGCGACTCCTTCATCATGCGGTATCGCCGGCGTTGGAAAGACGGCAGCTATCGCTGGATAGAAGGGCGTTGCGAGCCTCTGCGCGATCGGGATGGAGCCATCGTTCACTGGTACCAGGTCTCCATCGACATCGACGAGGAGATGCGCGCGCAGGTGGCACTGCGCGAGAGAGAACGTTCGCTGTGGCAGCTGGTTGAAACGCTGCCGGTGATGATCGATTGCGCCGCACCGAACGGTGAGCCGATATATCGAAGCCGTCAGCTCCGCGAATTCCTCGGATATGAGTTGGAGTTATTGGACGGCAAGGGAAAATCCCGCCTGTCCGGGACACTCGATGAAGGCGTTCATCCTGACGACCTGGCGGCCGTCAAAGCGAACTATGCTCATTCGTTGGCCACTGGCGAACCGTATGCGCGCAGGCACCGTCTGCGTCGCTTCGACGGCGAATATTGCTGGGTCGATACGCGCGCGGCACCGATGCGCAACGCAGAGGGAGCGATTGTTCAGTGGAACGTCGTCTGTCTGGACATCGACGGTGAAGTTCGAGTGCAAGAAGAACTGCGCCTGGCGCAAGAGAGACTTGCACGTGCGAGCCAGGCGGCGAGTCTTGCCGAGCTTTCAGCCTCTATAGCCCATGAGGTGAACCAGCCTCTGGCGGCTGTTGTCGCCAACTCATATGCCTGCCAGCGTTGGCTCACGGCCGAACCGCCAAATATCGAGCGGGCGCAGAAGACTGTGGAGCGTATTATCCGTGATGCCAACTCAGCCGCGGATGTCGTCAGCCGCATCCGCGCCTTATTCAAGCAATCTGCAGACGCGATGGCTTACACAGCACTCGACAGCGTCATAGCGGAAGCGCGCGACCTCATCGCCGAGGAGGCGGTGCGGCGCCGTGTTCGTCTGGATCTCGATGTCGAAAGCGACCTTCCTATTGTCGCGCTCGATCGGGTGCAGATTCAGCAGGTTCTGGTGAACCTCATCCGCAATGGGATCGAGGCGATGGACTCTGTTCCGGGCGACAAGGTTCTTGGACTTCGCGTGCGCCGGATAGGGGACGCGATCCAGATCGAGATCAGCGATTGTGGCCCGGGCATTGAGTTTCCTGACCGAATATTCGAGCCGTTCTTTACGACGAAAGAGCACGGCATGGGCATGGGACTCGCGATCTGCCGTTCGATCGTCGAGTCCCATGGCGGACGGTTGTGGGTGGAGAAGAACGATCCGCACGGAACGGCGTTCGTCTTCACGATGCCAGTTGAAATGAAAGCGGCAGCATGACGCCCCACGATCAAATGGTCTTCATCGTCGATGACGACGTGCGTATTCGGGAAGCGCTTGGTGAGCTTCTGGAGTCCCATGGCATGCGCGCCGTAGCGTTCGGATCGGCCGGCGACTATGTCCTTGCCGACAAGCCGGACGTCCCCGCCTGCCTGATCCTCGATGTGGAATTGCCTGACATCAACGGTCTAGATCTGCAGAAGCAGATCGCCGAGGGCGATCATCCGCCGATCGTCTTCATAACGGGGCATGGCGACATCCCGTCCTCTGTGCGTGCGATCAAGCACGGCGCTGTGGACTTCCTGACAAAGCCTTTCAGCGATACGGACCTCATGGTCGCGATCCGGGCAGCGATCGCCCAGGACCGGGAAAGGCGATCAGAGCGCGCCGAACTCACCGTGTTGAGGCAACGCTATCAAGAGCTCACGCAGCGAGAACGCGAGGTGCTGCCGCTCGTTGTGAGTGGCCTGCTGAACAAACAGGCCGCGGCTGAGTTGGGGATCAGCGAGGTCACGCTGCAAATCCATAGACGGAACGTGATGCAGAAAATGGTTGCGGCATCACTCGCTGATCTCGTGCGCATGGCGGAGCGGTTGGAGATACCGATCAGCCACTCTCGACGAACGGGAGGGAACGGAGTGTGAGCAAGGTGCGACCTGTCGTGGCGATTGTCGATGACGACCCAAGATTGCTCGAGTCGCTCGAGAACCTTTTGGAGTCTGCGGGCTATGCTCCCCGCAGCTTCTCGTCGGCGGGATCACTGCTCGTCAGCGGGCTCTCCGACGTGGACTTGCTCATTACCGATATAGGGATGCCTGGAACGGACGGCTTTGAACTTCGTGACCAGGTCAAGAAGACGCGTGCGGACCTACCGGTGTTCCTGATCACCGGCCGCCACGAGATAGCGGATCAGTACCGTGCCAAGGGCATCAGCGGGTTTTTCCGCAAGCCATTCGACGGCCAGGCCCTGCTTGCGGCGGTGGCCAACGCTTTAGCCAACCAGGAAACCGAGGGATGAACATGAGAGTTGACCAACCACTCTTGCAGAGATCGGCGCCGGTGTCACGGCAGCGGAAGGCTGAGCCGCAGCAGCCGCTCGTCATCATTGTCGATGACGATGCGTCTGTTCGCGAAGCACTGTCGGAGTTGATCCTGTCGATGGGCTTTGAGCCGGTCTGCTTTGCCTCGACCCGCGAATTGCTCGACGCGGACGTCTTGAACAGCCCCGGATGCTTGATCCTCGACGTGCGCATGCCAGGGGCAAGCGGTCTCGATCTACAGCACCATCTTGCGACAAACGGCAATCCCAAGCCCATCATCTTCCTGACCGGGCATGGCGACATACCGATGACTGTCCAGGCGATGAAGGCGGGCGCCGTGGATTTTCTCACCAAACCGGTGCGCGACCAAACACTCCTTGACGCCGTGATCGCGGGCATTGCGGTGGATGCCAAGCGGCGGGCGGATGCGGTGGTCGTCAAGCGCAACATCGAGCGTGTCGAGACGCTGACCCCGCGCGAGCGCGAGGTGCTGCATGAAGTGGCGCGTGGGCGCCTCAACAAACAAATCGCTTTCGACCTCGGCATCAGTGAAGTGACCGTCAAGCTTCACCGCGGCAATGTCATGCGCAAGATGGAAGCAGCTTCCATCGGAGAGCTGATCCGGGCCTGGGAAACGCTGCCCCCGGCGATGCGCGAGGCCGGCGCGGCCAGGACTTTCGAAAGGGTGAACCTCGCCTCCGTCCGATAGTATCGCCCAGCGGCTGGCGCTTCTCCGTTAACAGTAGCCTGCCCAGGACGATTCGGACTCAGACAAATTTTTATGAAGTTTAGAGCGATGATCGCCGCGTGTAACCTGGTGTTGAGGCTACACTGCCAAGCTCTTGCCGCGCATCGCCAGCTAACGGCGGCGCATTGGGAAAGCTTTGGAGTGGCGTATCTCCATCACGGCGACTATCGCTAATGTTGTGCTTCAGCCAGCCGCGAAGCTTAGTATGCTGGTGGCAGGAATTCGATCAGGGCCCTTGTGACGGCGGCCGGCTGCTCCTCCGGAACCCAATGGCCTGAGCCTTCGACTACTACGGCGCGTACGTTTTCGGCGACGTGGCGGAGATGGCCTTCGTACATCGATGCCAGGCCACCCGAACCGCTTATACCGAGTACCGGCATCGTCAGCTTGTGTTTCGCAAAGGCTTTATTCTGTTCTTCGTCACGCGGGAAAGCCCGGTAGTACTCGAAGCCTGCGCGCAATGCGCCAGGCTGGGCATAAGAACGGCCGTAGACTTCGTCGGCTTCGGTGTCGAACGCGCGAGTATTTACCCCCTCTGCATTGTGAAACCACTTCAAATACTCAAGCTCGCGACCGGCAATGAGCATTTCCGGCACGTCGCGTACGGAGTGGAAGCGAAAATGCCAAGTGCGAGGGCCTTGGATCAATTCGTTCCACGGTTCGATGCCTGGCAGCGGGACGTCAACGATTGCCAGTGTGGTGACTTCCCCCGGGTGCTGCGCCGCATAGGAATAAGCGACCATGCCACCCATATCGTGACCGACGAGATTGACGACCGGACCAAGGTTCAGCTGATTGACAAGTGCTCGAATATCCTCGGCAATCGCCGCCTTTTCGTAGCCGGCCGCAGGCTTGGCGGTGTCCCCCAAACCGCGCAAATCGGGCGCAAGTACCGTGTAACCGCGCGCCACCAATTGCGGCATTACAAAGCGCCACATGTATGAGGTCGTGCCCCAACCATGCAACAACACCACGGTTTTCGGGCCGCCTGCTGCCAGCAAATAGTGATAGGCCACACCGTTAACGTCGGCCTTGCCGTCGACGATACGTGCCGACAGGTCGGTCGATTGCCCGAGCGGCACGCCGGAGTGCGGTGCGCTGGCAGAAGTCGATGGCCCGGCAGCAAGAACCGCAATGAGGAAACCAGAAAGAAAGCTAAGGCGCATAAAGCACTCCGGGGTTGTGAGGTCCAAAGTGCTCCAAGAGCGGCAAATGCCGTGCAATTTCTATAAGGCGAAAGCTTTAAAGCCTTTGTCGTTATAATAACGCGTTGTACACCTAAGCATATTGCGCTCTGGCCGGCGGTGAGTTGATTACTCAATATGAAGACCACGTAGGCGAAACCTATCGCGGTCCGTTCGGGCGGTGACTTGCTCGCGATCAGCCCCTCCTCGTTTTGAGAAGAATCCTCATACGGCTTGATAGGTCGTGTTTGTGACAGCCGCACGCGGCACGTCGCGCACGAACCAACGTCATCGCGTCATTTGCCCCATCTCAGCGACAGTTCCAGCACCTCGGCGTACCTACCCTGCACCTTGGCATCGTACGACAGATGCTTGCGTAGAATAGGTTCGCGGGGCGGATCGGCGCATCTTCTCCTCGCAAGCCATCACGATCATCGGGCGTCGCCGCTCCTTCGCCCGCTCCTCCCCCCGAAAGCGACGGTGCAGGTCGACCCGGTGATCGTGATGGTGAGCCGACCCGAGAAGCCGCTCACCAAGGATGGACACGATGAGTATGGATGGACTTTTCACCCTCGGTGCAACCCGCCGCGACGTCCTGTTGGCCAGTTTTTCAGCGGCGGTCATAGCCGGACTGCCAGTCGCTTCGTCATCCGGCGCCCAGCAAAACCCACATGTTCCCACCCCTCAATCAGGACGCAAAACAATGAGCACCATCACAACCAAGGACGGTACGGAAATCTATTACAAGGACTGGGGTAGGGGCCCGCCAATAACCTTCTCACACGGCTGGCCGCTGAATTCCGACGCCTGGGATGCTCAGATGCTCTTTCTGGCCCATAATGGCTTCCGCGTGGTTGCTCATGACCGGCGGGGCCATGGCCGCTCCAGCCAGGCCACCTCCGGCAACGACATGGATGGCTACGCGGACGATCTTGCAGCCGTGATCGAGGCGCTGGATCTCCGGGACGCCACGCTGGTCGGGCATTCAACCGGGGGAGGGGAGGTCGCTCGCTATATCGGACGGCACGGGACGGAACGCGTGGCCAAGGCTGTTCTTATCGCCGCTGTTCCGCCGATCATGGTGAAAACGCCGGCCAATCCGGAAGGTCTGCCGATCGAAGTGTTCGACGGCATAAGGGCTGGCCTCCTCAAGGATCGCTCGCAGCACTATCTGGACCTCGCACAGTCGTTTTATGGTGCAAACAGGCCAGGCGCCACGGTCTCCCAGGGGGTTCTGAATCAGTTCTGGCTCTGGAGCATGCAGGTCGGTCTCGTGAATGCATATGAATGCGTCAAAGCGTTCTCCGAAACCGACTTCACCGAGGACCTCAAGAAATTCGATATACCGACCTTGATCCTGCATGGCGAGGACGACCAGATCGTCCCGGTCAAGGATTCGTCAGTCAAGTCGGAGCGGCTGATCAAAGGCGCAAAGGCCATATATTACCCCGGCGCGCCCCACGGGATCACGGCCACACACCAGGACCAGCTGAACGCCGATCTGCTCGCCTTCATCAAGGGCTAGTGCTCTCAAGCGGCGGTCATGGCTGGCAGCACAACACCGGTGCGGCCAGCCTGACTATGAAAACTCAGCATCGATGGCTGCTGGAGATGCTTTCTGGTCTCAGCCGTCCGAGTTCACGCTGAAAACTGCGGTTGGCAACTGCGGCGGCTCTCGTGAAAATCATCAGAGGCAATGCAAATGGGTATACTTTCAGGAAAGACCGCGTTGATCACCGGGGGAAACAGTGGGATTGGGCTATTCGCCGCGAAAGCTTTCGCGTCGGAGGGGGCGCAGGTCGTAATCACCGGCCGGAGGCAGCGTGCCGTCGAGGAGGCAGTCTCCGAGATCGGAGCCGGCGCACTGGGCATTCAGGGTGATGTAGCCGACGTGGCGCACCACGAGGATGTCGCGCGACAGATCCATCAGAGGTTTGGGGCGTTCGATATCTATATGGCGAACGCCGGCGTGAACACCATCACGCATTCGTCGGCAGTTCCCGAAGACGAGTACGATGCGCAGTTCTCTATCAATGCGCGCGGCGTCTTCTTTGGTGTGCAGAAACTGATCCCGCTGATGCGCGATGGCGGCGCAGTCATACTGACGGGATCAATCGCCAGCGAGAAGGTCTTGGAAGGCCATGCCGTTTATGCAGGCTCCAAGGCAGCCATCGGCGCCTTCGCGCGCAGTTGGGCGATAGAACTGAAATCGCGTCGCATACGCGTCAACGTGCTCAGCCCCGGCCCCGTCGATACGGCTATTCTCGACAAATTGGGTGTACCGGCCGAAATGCGTGGATCCTTCGAGAAGTCCATGGCGGAAGCAATTCCCCTTGGTCGAATGGGCCAGCCGGAAGAACTGGCAAAAGCCGCTCTGTTCCTGGCATCGGACGCAAGCAGCTTTGTCACCGGTGTCAATCTGCGGGTCGACGGCGGAATGGCATTGCTTTGAGCGGGGGTAACCAAGTCGCTGCAGCCGTTTGATTGTCGAGCGTCGAGCGCCATCTCACCGGGCCAGGTCCAAGGGTGCAAGGGCGTTTTACAAATTCCCAGGCTCTCAGATCCTGTGGCAGGCGGCTCGACGCGACGTTCAAAGTTATTGCAAAGCGTGGAGAGGACCGAGGCGGCGCCCCGATCCTTCCAGCTTCCACAATTTTCGGGTGCTAGTGACCCCAGATGCCCTGGCCCGGGTCCTTGCTGGGAGCAATGGGCTTGCGCACGGTCTCCTGCACGCCGGCATCGTTGCCCGTCTTCCTGATCGAGGAGGTGTGCATGCTCCCGGAAGTTGCGGGTTGCTGGACCGAGTTTGATCCGTAGTGATCGCTTCCGGCGACGGCGTTTCCTGCTGCAACGAGAAGGATTGCGGCAGCAAGAGATGTCTTCTTCATTTTGGTAACTCCATGGTTAATATTGGATCGTATTCACAATAACAATATAAATGCCGCGCCATTGCGGAACGATCAGACGATGTGGCTGTTTGATCCATACGAAAGCATGGGCTGTGAAGGCCTAAGGTCAGGGGCAATGTCGTTCGCGGTGGGAGTCTTGCCGTTACGCCGGGGCTGCAGTGGTGTTTGGAGGCAGCAGCTCCATGGATTTGTATTGGTCACGAACTCGTGCGCTGCCGGCGATCCGCGTGCGGAATACCCAGGTCACCTGATCGCAGCGATGACCCACCCTGCACCTTGGCATCGTATGACCGACCATTCCGCACAATAGGTCAGCGCCCCGGATCGGCGCATCCTTCTCCACATTGGTCAAACGCAAGGCCGACAAAGGAGAAAGCAAATGCGAAATGTCACTGGAATCCTGGCGCTGGCCGCCGCGCTTGCCGTCGCGGGTGGCGCGACGGCAAGCGCGGCCGGAGCGAAGCCCAAGCCGACGATCGTGCTGGTCCACGGGGCCTTCGCCGAATCGTCGAGTTGGGACGCGGTCATAACCAAACTCGGCAGGGACGGCTATGTAGCGAAGGCGGCAGCCAATCCCCTCCGCAGCGTCGCCAGCGATGCCGCGGCGGTCTCGGCCATCATCCGGTCGTTTCCCGGACCGATCGTGCTGGTGGGGCATTCCTACGGCGGACCCGTGATCACCGAAGCGGCCAATGGCAATCCCAATGTGAAGGCCTTGGTATACGTGGCCGGATTCGCGCCGGACACCGGCGAATCGAGCGCCACGTTGTCCAGCATGTTTCCCGGCAGCACTTTGGCTAGCGCGCTTGCTCCAGTCGCGTCGCCGAATGGCGGCCAGGATCTCTTCATCCAGCCGGACAAATTCCGAGCCCAGTTCGCGGCCGACGTTCCCGAAGAGCAGTCGTCGCTGATGGCGGCCACCCAACGCCCCATCGCGCAGGCAGCTCTGGCCGAGGCCTCGGGCGTCGCTTCATGGAAAACGCTGCCGTCCTACATGATCTACGGCACCGATGACCGAAATATCCCGGCAGCCGTCATGAGCTTCATGGCCAAGCGCGCGCACGCCGTGAAGACGGTCGTCATCGAGGGTGCTTCCCACGCGCTCATGGTCTCGCACCCCGACGAGGTCACCTCACTTATCGAGGACGCCGCATCGGCCAGCGAGTAGCTCGCCGGAAAGCCGACATTCGACCAACACCCGCAAATCAACACCCTCAACAAAGGAGATTGGAAATGAAGATCGTCGTCATCGGCGGAACCGGGCTGATCGGTTCAAAGACTGTGGAAAGACTGCGCAAGAAGGGACACGACGTGCTCGCGGCGTCACCGAATTCGGGAGTGAACACCGTCACCGGAGAAGGGCTGGCCGTCGCTCTTGCCGGGGCACAGGTTGTCGTCGATCTCGCGAACTCGCCGTCGTTCGAGGAAAAGGCCGCGCTCGAATTTTTCGCGGCATCCGGGCGTAATCTTCTTGCAGCCGAAGCGGCCGCCGGCGTCCGCCATCACGTCGCGCTGTCTGTGGTCGGCACCGACCGGCTGCAGGACATGGGGTATTTTCGCGGCAAACTGCTTCAGGAAAAGCTGATCAAGGAGTCCGCTATCCCCTACACGATCGTGCACGCCACACAGTTCTTCGAGTTCACCGCCGCCATCGCAAACACCGGCGCCGTAGGGGATACCGTCCACATGTCACCGGCGTACTTCCAACCAATGGCAGCCGACGACGTTGCCGATGCGATGGCGGACGTCGCCCTAGCAGCGCCAGTGAACGGCACGATCGAAATTGCCGGCCCCGATCGCGTTCGTATGAGCGAACTAGTCGGACACTTCCTGAAGGCCACCAACGATCCGCGCAAAATCGTCTCGGATCCTGGCGCTCTCTACTACGGTCAAGTGGCAATCGACGATCAAACGCTTGTCCCCGGCGAGAACGCGCGTATCGGCGCCGTCCACTTCGACGACTGGCTCAGCCGATACACGCCACCGGCGTAAGCAACTGAACGCCGGTTCGCGACCCATCAGACCAGCATTCCCTAGCTCTCATTCCAACAAGGATATCGGACATGATCAGGAAACTCCTCTGTGCAGCGCTCGCCGCCGCATCCGTCACCGCAGCAATGGCCAAAGACGCGGACAGCGTGAAGCTCGTCTACGACCACGCCCTTCCAAATGTGCCCGGCAAGAGCTTGAAAGCCGTGCTCGTCGTGTACGGTCCGGGCGGGACATCGCCGGCGCATACCCATCCCAGTTCCGCGTTCATCTATGCCACGGTGCTGGAGGGGGCGATCCGAAGCCAGGTCAACGGTGGGCCCGTGAAGACGTACCGTGCAGGCGAAAGCTTCTCGGAATTTCCGGGCGACCATCACGCCGTCAGTGAAAACGCCAGCAAAACGGAACGCGCTCGCCTGCTTGCGGTCTTCGTCGTCGATACCAACGAGACCAACCTGACGACCTACGCGAAATGAACTGGCGACGCCCTTGCCAAGGTAAGGGCGTCAAACGACACACAATCGGCGCAGGAAAGGCACTGACATGGATGCGATCGCCAGGCGCACGCTTGCAGGGGTTTCGGTCCCCGATACGCCGCTTGTCGGCCGGGCGATCGAACATGCCCGCCAGCTATGTGAACCGTATTTGTTCAACCACGTGGTTCGATCATGGCTTTTCGCCGTCCGCATCGCACAGGTCCAGAACATCGAGCACGACGGTGAAGTCGTTGCCATCGGAACCCTGTTGCACGACGTCACGCTCAACGAGACCTTCGCCGGGCCGCGCCGTTTCGAGGTGGAAGGCGCCTATCTGGCCCGCGCCTTCGTCCGGCAAGGCGGCTTCGACGAGCGTCGTGCTCAGTTGACATGGGACAGCGTCGCTCTCAATTCGACGCCGTCGATTGGCCTCTACAAGGAAGCCGAGGTGGCGCTGTGCACAGCCGGCATCTGCCTTGATGTCGTCGGCCTGCAATACAGTCTCATCTCTTCCGCCGAGATAGCCAGGATCGTCGGCGAATTTCCGCGTCTTCAAATGAAGCGGCGGATGACGCGATGCTTTTGCCACATCGCCAAGGTGAACCCGGAAACGACCTACGACAACTTTGCCCGGGATTTCGGTGAGCGCTTTGTGGCCGGCTACAAGGCGCCGTCTTCCGTCGATTTTGTGATGAACACTCCCTTCGAAGAGTAGGCGAAACATCGAATCTGATCTCTCCGGCCGCGGCCGCGAGACGCCTCAGGAGGCCACCATGCGAATTGACAGTCTACATCCAGAAACATCGGCGCGCCTTGCGGCGGTCGACCTCGACACGTCGCTGCGGGCAGCTGCGCTATGGCTGTCCAAGCCGGCCATAGGCCTGGTTGTCGTATGCCATGGCAGTGGCGAGGCGGCAGGCGTGCTGAGCAAGTCCGACCTTGTTCGTCATCTGGCGAATTCGGGACCGGCGGAAGCGCCGGTATCCACGCTGATGAGCCGGTCTTTCGTATCCTGTGGGCCCGATGACGACCTGCATTCGGTCTGGCAGACCATGACAACACAGCGGCTCCAGAACCTACCGGTGCTCGGCGCCGGCGCTAAGCCGATAGGCGTCCTTGATATCCGCGACGCGATGAAGGCGCTCTTCCAACAGGAAGAACTCCAGGAGCGGCTGCTCGCCAACTATATCGGGGGCATTGGCTACCAATAGAGGAGAATCTCGCGACGGTGCGATGAGCACGAAAGAGGGAGATCCGTCTCGCGAGATGTTGGTCCCGCACTGGCGGTGGTTCGCAGATCGCGGGACATATACTGCGGTATGGTTCGGCTTCTTACTCGATCTAATCGACCACTCCCGTCCTCTATTGTACCATCTTCAAGCAACTGAATTCTGCCTGAGCAAACATGAGGGTTATAATGTCTCGTCCGGAAGTGAAAGTGGATGTCTTCGACATCGCGCCCGAGATTCCCCGAGATGGCCTGCCCATCCAGATGGCGACCGCCGGCATCGTTCATGACCTTGGCAATCTCATCCAGGTCGCGTCGTCAGCGTTGAATCACCTGGCCCGTGACCCGAGCGTCTCAGCGGCTCCAACGCTTGGGCTTGCAATTTCGGGCGCCAGAACGGCCTTGGAACGAGCTGGCGCGCTTGTCCGCCAGACTATCAGTTCTGCCCGAGAGAGCCGCAGAGAAAGCGAATATGCAAATGTCGGCGCCTGCCTGGCTGAAATCGAGACCCTCATTCGAAGCGCGTGGGACCCCAAGATTCGTCTCGAGGTTCGAGTGAGGCCGGACTTGCCGTCAGTGAGGTGCAATCGCCTGGGTTTGCAGAACGCGATTCTGAACCTGGTATTCAACGCGCGCGATGCATCCCCCAATGGGGGCCTGATCTCGATAGATACCGCAGTGGTCTTTGATGGCACCTCAGCCGCTCAGGTGGATATCACCACCGCCGACAACGGTGTGGGGATGACCGCCGAGACGATTGCCTTCGCATTCGATCCCTTCTTCACCACAAAAACGGAGGGCCTCGGCGGCGTCGGCCTGCCGATGGTGAAGCGCTTTGCCGAAGAGTCAGGCGGAAGCATCGACATTCAGAGCGCGCCCGGGACAGGCACCACCGTCAGGCTACGGTTGCCCGCGATGCGATAGCGATCGGGCAAGCTACGTCCAGCCTCACGCAACGCACATCGAGAGATAGAGATGGATGCAAAGGTCACAGAGAACATTCGGCAGCATCGGTTCGAGCTCCCGGTCACCGGTCAAGCCTTCGCAGTGGCCTACTATACGCTCCAAGACGGCAAGGTTGCGCTGATACATACCGAAGTGCCTTCGGAATTTTCCGGACAGGGGATCGCGTCGCGGTTGGCGCAAGGCACCTTCGAATTGCTCCGCAAAACCGGCCGCAAAGCTGTCTTGAAGTGTCCCTTCATGAGCGGCTTCGTCGCCAGGCATCCGGAATACACGGATGTCGTTGCAGGGTGATCAGGCACGAATACAGCTGTTTTGCAAAAAAGGTCTGAGTCGAGATGGACGACCAATATAATTTGCAGAGGTTCGTCAGCGCTCAGGATCTGGTGTACGGCGACGCGCTGGCTATGCTGCGTCGAGGCATGATGTGTACTCCATACATGGAGTTGATCTTCCCGACGTTGGCTACCGGGCGAAGCGACACTGGAGCCGATCCGTACGCGATCACATCACTCGACGAGGCAGGCGCTTACCTCCAATCGCCTATACTGGGCGGTCGTTATCGGGAATGCGTCGGCAAACTGCAACGACTTTCCGATCTAAGTGCTCGCGCGGTCTTCGGTGATGAGGATACAATGAAATTGCACGCGTCCCTCACGCTGTTTTCCGAAGCAAGTAACGACGAGTTCGTGCTCGAGACCATCTTCGACGTCTGGTTCGATGGTCAAATCGACGAGGGCACGATGCGCAAACTCTACTCGGTGTCATGACGCCGCCCGGCGACCCGCGGATGTGGCCGCCGCCGAAACCGTCACCACTTTGTTTCTTCCTGCGGCAGAGGCATCAACCCGTTTTCCCCTGGTACGCCCGGGAAGCGGCCTTCACGCCAGTCCGCCTTTGCCTGCTCAATCCGTTCGACTGAGGAGGAGACGAAGTTCCAATGGACATAGCGTGGTTCGGAAAGAGGTTCGCCGCCGATCAGCATCAGCCGCGCGGCATGGAAGGCAGGCGCCCCGAGCACGATCTCAGCGCCAGGCGCCAGCATGATCAATTCGCCTTCACCGAACGTGCCAAGTTGGCCCATGACTTCGATCTCGCCGGCGACAACATAGATCGCACGCTCGCGATATCCGGGTTTCACCTGATATCGCGCACTGCCCGTGAGCACGATTTCGGCAAAGACCAGATCGGAGTACGTCCTTGCCGGAGAGACCAACCCGTCGGACACTCCGGCGATCAAAGTGTACTCGACCCCATCGGCACAGATCCGTGGGATTTCGGGAGCGCCATAATGTGCAAAGTGGGGAGCAACTTCTTCGTGCCGGGAGGGGAGCGCCACCCACGCCTGAACGCCGAAGAGATTGCTTCCGCGCGCTCGGGCTTCTGGCGACGTGCGTTCGGAATGGACGATGCCCGACCCGGCCGTCGTCCAATTGACTTCGCCGGGGCGGATGGCCTGCACTTCACCGAGATTGTCGCGATGGATGATCTCCCCGTCGAACAGGTAGGTCACGGCCGCGATCCCGATATGCGGATGCGGGTCCATGTCGAAACCACGACCCGCTTCGAATACCGCGGGGCCGAAATGGTCGAACAGGATGAAGGGGCCGATCATCAGGCGGTTCGAGGAGGGCAATACGCGCCGTACCTTCAAACCGTCGTCAAAATCACGCATAGCAGGCTGCCTGAGTGGATCGATGCCGACGATGTCGCTTTGGCGGATGGTCATGAATCTCTGTCCTTTCGAATGCTTGGTCGACCACGTGCTCGAACGTGCTCCGATGGGGCGGTGTGGAAGACAGCCTGTATGGCTTTCAGGAGCGCGAATTTGGAGCTCTCGTGCTGCTGGCCGCCGGGGATGCCGGTTTCGCCGTAAGCCGAAGTCCCCCTCGACAGGGTTGCCGCAAGATCTTCGGCCATCTCGGGCCTGTCGAGCAGCAGCGGCGCGAAGCTCTCCTGGTCTATCTCGTAGACCTCGACGTGGGTCATTGCCCGCAATGTCGACGTCTCGCCAATACCGGCGAGCAGGCCGGTCTCGCCGAAGAAGTCGCCAGGCGCAAGCCGACCAACCTCCTGCATGCTAGCATTGCCTTGGCCATGTTGCCGAACGATCACGCCCTTCCGAACAATCATGAGGGATGGCAGCATCTCTCCTTGTTCTGCAATGACGTCGCCCTTGCGGTAGCTGCGAACCGAGATCGCCGCGGCAAGCGCCTCCTGCTCGGCATCCGTTAGGGCCGAGAAGATCGGTATGGCCTTGATCAAGTCGATCGCGGCGAAGCCTTGGTAGGTCGCCGTCCCGTCGATTGGCGGGGAGGTCACGGCAATCGA
This sequence comes from Mesorhizobium ciceri biovar biserrulae, assembly GCF_001618845.1. Taxonomy (NCBI): domain Bacteria; kingdom Pseudomonadati; phylum Pseudomonadota; class Alphaproteobacteria; order Hyphomicrobiales; family Phyllobacteriaceae; genus Mesorhizobium; species Mesorhizobium ciceri. Next base: position 296,844 of record NZ_CP015065.1, on the reverse strand, counting down.
AGCCGAAAGTGGCGCTGCCAGCAGCACCCCAACCGACCTTGAATGGCGATAGACGAGATCGAAAATTTCGTTCCGAGCTGTAATCCGCTGATCAAGGCTGGCGACGCGAAATGACAGCTCGATCTCGATTGCCGCCGCATCCAGGCTGGTGATGGCTACCACGGGCGAGGGGTCCTGGAGGATCGAGGTGCAGCTCAGCAGGACCATGCGCATCGTGTCTACGATGATAGCCGGCGTCTTCGTCAGAGACATCTTTACCGTCACGGCAAGTCCATGGCTCTCGTCTGGGCCGCTAAGGTTTGTTACCCCAATTTTGGCGACAAGGCTGTTCGGAAGTGCGATGACGTTGTGGGCCGGGGTGAGGAGTTGGGTCGAGCGCCAATTGGTCTCGACGACGCGGCCCTCGGTTCCGTCGTTCAGAATGATCCAGTTTCCAAGCACATAAGGGCGGCCGAGGTTAAGCGCGATTCCCGAAAATACATCACCAAGCGTATTCTGGAGCGCCAGACCCAGCATGACGGCGAAGACGCCCGACGTGGCGATGAGCGTTCCGACCGGCACGGCAAAGACGAATGCGAGGATCGAAAGGAGCATTCCCGTGTAAACGACGCCGACCACGACGTCCTGCAGGAGGCGTGCCTCGTGCGGCTTTCGCTCGAACACGACATAGATGCGGACAAACCCGATCAGCGCCCAAGCAAGATGTACCCACCACAGCAGCTTGACCAATCCGATGAGGATCGCTCCGCTGGTTGTCTCATCGCCTCGTGCGGGCTCGTACGGGACGACCCGCAGTTCAAGAACCATGATCGACATTGCAAGGAAAAAGACCAGTTGGACGATCAACCTCGCATTGGCGAAGCGTGCCGGAACGAGGTTCCAAACGACAATTCCGGCGAGGCCGAGCGACACGATGTAGATTAGCGGTGAGTTCCACAAATTCATCGCCGGACCCAGATCGACCATGATCGCAATCCCTGTTTTTCAGCTTCGGAAGCAGCGTGGTTCCTAGCGCGCGACATGAAGTTGTCTCGTCACCTAGACGCAGCGGCTCGACCCAAAACGTGTTGCTATCGGCGACTTTCGAGGCCGGCTGGCGAGACACGATCATCGCCTCTTCTCATCAACGTCTGGTCTCCGGCCGCCGCGCTCGCGCCTTTGCCGCCGACCCCCTTGTTCTTCTCGAGCACCGCTTCGGTGATCGAGTTGGGCAGCCGCCGTGGCTTCTCGATCAAGCCCAGCACCGGCAGTGCGATCAGGAAGAAGGCGAAGTAGTAAAGCGTCGCCAACTGAGACATGACGACGTAGTTCCCTTCGGCCGGCCGCGAACCAAGCCAGCCGAGAAACAGGCCGTTGGTGACGAAGAGCCAAAAGAACACTCTGTACCAGGGCCTGTAAACGGCCGAGCGAACCTTGGACCTGTCGAGCCAGGGCACGACGAAAAGGACCACGATCGAGCCGAACATGGCGAGCACACCACCAAGTTTGGAATCGATCGGCCCGACATTGAAGGTGATGGCGCGCAGGATCGCGTAGAAGGGCAGGAAGTACCATTCCGGCACGATATGGGCCGGCGTCTTGAGCGGATTGGCGATTGTGTTGTTGTCAGGATGGCCGAGATAGTTCGGCAGGTAGAAGACGAAATAGGCGAAGAAGAACAGGAACACGACGATGCCGAACGCGTCCTTGACGGTGGCATAGGGTGTGAAGTCCACGACATCGGTTTTTGATTTCACATCAATGCCGGCTGGATTGTTCTGCCCGACGACGTGAAGCGCCCAGACATGCAACGTCACCACACCTGCAAGCACAAACGGCAACAGGTAATGCAGCGCAAAGAAGCGGTTCAGCGTCGGATTGCCGACCGCGAACCCGCCGAGCAGGAGCTGCTGGAGCCAGCCGCCGACCAGTGGGATGGCCGTGAAAAAGTTGGTAATGACGGTGGCTCCCCAGAACGACATCTGTCCCCAAGGCAGCACATAGCCCATGAAGGCGATCGCCATCATCAGCAAGAGGTTGGTGCAACCGAGCACCCACAGCAGCTCACGCGGCGCCTTGTAAGAGCCGTAGTAGAGTCCGCGGCAGATATGGATGTAGGCGGCAATGAAGAAGAAGGAGGCGCCGTTCGCATGGAGAGAGCGCAGCAGCCATCCCGAATTCACGTCACGCATGATTTTCTCGACTGAATCGAAGGCCAGCCCGGTATCCGGAGCATAATGCATGGCCAGCATGATCCCGGTCAGGATCTGCGAAACCAGCATGACCGTGAGAATGCCGCCGAACGTATAGGCATAGTTCAAATTGCGCGGGACGGGATAGACGATGAAGCTATCGTGCACCAACCTCGGCAGCGGCAGGCGGGCGTCGAACCAGCGTTCGATACCGGTCTTGGGCGTATAGGTCGAATGTTTGTCGCTCATCGAAATGCCCCCCTCTCAGCTGATACGGATCCTGGTGTCGGAAATGAACTGGAACACGGGTATCGCCATGTTCTCGGGCGCTGGGCCTTTGCGGATGCGGCCGGCAGTATCGTATTGCGAGCCGTGGCACGGGCAGAGCCAGCCCCCGAACTCGCCTTGCTGACCAACCGGAATGCAGCCGCTATGCGTGCAGACCTGGACCATTACGATCCAGGCTTCCTTGCCCGGAGCAGTACGGTTGGCGTCGATTCCCGGCGCATCGGCCGGCAGATTGGCGTTACGGGCGATTGGGTCCTTGAGCTCGGCCAAGCTTACAGCTTTGCCGTCCTCAATTTCCTTCTCGGTGCGGTTGCGAACGACGACGGGCTTGCCGCGCCATTGCACGACCAGCGACATTCCCGGCATCAGCGAGGAGACGTCGACTTCGACCGTGGCCATTGCCTCGGCGGGCAATGCGGCAGTGCCGGTCTCGATTTCGGAAAGCTCGGCCATGATGAGGACTCCTCTGATTAGAAAGCTGCTTCAGTGCGTCGGCGTGGTCGGGGAAACCCGACCGCGGCCTTCGCCTTTCGCGCTTGCTCATTTCGAGTTGAACTATGCCGGCCGTGGCGGGATGTGGGCCATCGTGCCAAGGGCCCGTGCGTCCAATACTTTCGTTTATGATTCCTGAGCGAAGGACTGCCGGACTGTCGAGGACGCCAGGCTTGGTGGCTCTGAATCCTTGCTGTTGTCTTTCCCGCTTCAGCAGGATTTCAGCATTGGATGCGGCAAATCGCAGAACGATTGCTTAGCTTGATCATACCTCGGCATAGGCAGGCCTATCTGTCGGCGTCGTAGCCGTCCTCCACGGCAAATGAGAGTTTCTGGAACCTCACTGGACGCCCCGCGCAAGGATAATCGGTGCGCGGAGCCAGGTGGGCTTCCGCTCGACGAATTTGCGAGCCGTGTCCGGATTTAGACAAGGATAAAACCGTGAAACTCTATTACAGCCCGCTCGCCTGCAGCCTGGCCGACCACATCGCGCTGGAGGAGGCCGGTGCCGCTTTCGAGCGCGAAACGGTCAATCTCAAAACCAAACGAACGGGCTCCGGCGATGATTTCACCACGGTCACGCGCAAGGGGTATGTGCCAGCTCTCGTTCTCGATAACGGGGAAATTCTGACAGAGAATATCGCCGTCCTCGATTGGATTGCGGCGCAATACCCGGCTCTGGGGGTGGACGGTCCGATGGGTCGTACGCGCGTTCTCGAAGCGCTGACTTACGTATCGACCGAAATACACCGAAGCTTCAAACCCATGTGGCACCGAGGCAGCGACGCTGAAAAAGCCAAGGCGCGCACCACGATTACGGCGCAACTCGATCTCTTCGCGAACGGTCTCAAGACGGATTATCTGTTCGGCGAGAAACCCAGCGTGGCGGACTTCTACCTTTTCGTGATGCTGCTTTGGGCAGCCCGCTTCCAAGTCCCTGTTCCCGCTCCTTTGGAAGCGCTGCGCGCCAGAATTGCGGCCCGCCCGGCCGTTCGCATCGCAATGAAGCGCGAGGGCCTTGTCTAAGTGCGAGACCGGCCGCATGTCGTGTCACCCTTCAGCCACAACACATTGCGAAGGAGTTTGTCCATGCTTCCGTTGCTGCAGAACCTCCACCTGTTCGCTGCCAAGCGCGGCGACGGGTTACGCCCCGAATTTGTAAGGATGGTCGGCGAGGCGCCACTCAGCTTGCCCTTCCCGTGTGTTCAAACGCAACTTTCTACGCTGCCCGGCAATCGCGTCATGCCAAGGGCACGCAGTTTGGGAACGCCAAGCCGATGAATGAAGGTGATGCCGATGCTGCGCCAAAACAGGTGGCATCCGATGGTGCCGGGGAAGAGGTTGCGAGGATGGAAAATCCAAGACCGCCGGGAGAAATTGATCGCTATCGCAGGGCCTTTGTCGGCGTTGCTGCAATGGGTCTGGCTGCTACTCAATTCACGACAGTACGCTCAGCTAAGGCGCAAGGCGGTTCAGCGCTGAACGGAGCAACGACAGAACGCTCGACGGCTGCCTCGCTCGCGCTCCGGCAAATCGACGCCGGCCTGCTGAACGTCGGCTATGCTGAAGCTGGTCCGCCCAACGGTCCCGTCGTTATGCTCCTTCACGGCTGGCCCTACGACATACATAGCTTTGTCGATGTCGCACCCTTGTTGGCGATGGCCGGCTATCGGGTGATCGTTCCGTATTCGCGCGGTCATGGCACGACGCAGTTTCTTTCCAGTCAGACGGTCCGCAACGGCCAGCAGTCTGTGCTGGCTGTCGACGTCATCGAATTGATGGATGCACTGAAGATCGGCAACGCGATCCTTGCCGGCTATGACTGGGGCGCGCGCACAGCTTGCATCATTGCGGCGCTCTGGCCGGAGCGTTGCAAGGCCCTTGTCTCGGTCAGCGGATATCTGATCGGCAATCTCGCGGCAAACAGGATGCCGCTGCCGCCGAAGGCCGAGCTCCAATGGTGGTATCAGTACTATTTCGCGACAGAACGCGGCCGTGCCGGCTACGAACGATACCGTCGTGATTTCGCAAATCTTATCTGGCGGATCGCCTCGCCGAAATGGGACTTTGATGACGCCACATTCAATCGCAGTGCTGCGTGCCTCGACAATCCGGATCACGTCAGCATCGTCATCCACAATTACCGCTGGAGGCTCGGCTTGGCGCAAGGCGAGCCGGAATATGACGGCCTGGAAAAGCGGCTGGCCGTAAGCCCCATGATCACGGTGCCCACTATCACCCTTGAGGGCGATGCCAATGGCGCACCCCATCCCGACAGCAGCTCCTACGCCAAGAAATTTTCAGGCAGATACGCGCATCGGATCATCACGGGCGGAATTGGCCACAACTTGCCGCAAGAAGCCCCACAGGCTTTCGCTCAGGCAGTCATCGACGTTGGCGGAGACTGATCGCGCAATATCGTGACCAGCTGATGCGGAGGTGATCCAAGCGCTATCTCCAATGGGCAGGTTGCAACTCCAACCTTCCCCGAGGCCCGTCGACCAGCTGCGCTGACGAACAAGTAAAAGAGGATCTATTGTGGATTTGACTTTGCCATCCCCTGTTTCTCAACCCGTCGTCGCGCAACTGACGCGGGCCGCGATATTTCTCGTCGTGACGGTCAATTCCGGACCAGAACACGAAGCGACCGTGCGCGCTCTATGTGGCGATCTTTCCGCGCTTCTGCGCGCAGTCGGGTCCCGCGATCTTGAGGGTCGGCTCTCGTGTGTCATGGCGTTTGGTTCAAATGCCTGGGACCGTTTGTTTGGAGCCTCCAGACCGAAGGACCTGCATCCATTTCGCGAGATACAAGGCCTGCATCACGCCGTCTCGACGCCAGGCGACATCCTCTTTCACATTCGTGCGCCGCGCATGGATCTTTGTTTCGAACTGGCGACGCAGATCATGTCGCGGCTCGATGGCGCAGTCTCCACAGCAGATGAGGTGCACGGCTTCAACTATTTCGATGACCGCGACCTGATCGGCTTCGTCGACGGCACGGAAAACCCGGTGGCTGAGCGCGCCGTCAAGGCCGCAATCATCGGCGAGGAGGACCCCTTATTTGCCGGAGGCAGCTATGTGATAGTGCAAAAGTACCTGCATGATCTGAAAGCATGGAACGGGCTCCCAATCGAGGAGCAAGAGGGAATTGTTGGCAGGAAAAAACTCACCGATGTCGAGCTGGACGATGCCGTAAAGCCGACCTCCGCCCACAATGCGCTGACCACAATCATCGAGAACGGAGAGCAGTTGGAGATCGTCCGCGACAACATGCCATTCGGCGACGTGGGCAAGGGCGAGTTCGGCACTTATTTCATCGGCTACGCCCGTTCGCCGCGCAGAATCGAGCAGATGCTCGAGAACATGTTCATTGGCCGCCCGCCAGGCAACTACGATCGGTTGCTGGACTTCAGCCGTGCAGTCACCGGCAATTTGTTCTTCGTACCGTCGGCGACATTCCTGGAAAAGGTTGCGACGGGGGAAGCCATGTCGACCGCTGGTCTGGGCCCGTCGGGTTGACCTGTTCGGAGTCGCCGTCAAATAGGTTCCCACCAAATATCGATCACCCCGTCATGGGAATGGCTTGCCACGCGCGGTGTCTTGTCGAAGACCTCCCAGCGGCGAAAATCCCTCTCAATGGCGTCGGTCAGCTCGAACAGCATCGTCTCGATCCCGATGTGGTGGATGAGGCGCATCATGTTGTCGACGCTGACGAAGGGCACCATGGCCTTTGCGGACGGAAGGGGGCTCGGCATGCTCGGTCTCCTGCGGGCTATCTGGACGTTTGCAGCCAGCGTACGGCCAAGCCATACTGATCAAAATCTCAACATCGCCCTGCAAATTGCGCAAGGATAGCAAATATGCCCAATGAAATTGTCAAATCGGTCAATATTCGATGATCGGCAGCGACATCGCAAAATATGCCCCCGATGCGCTCGACCGGGCAATCATCGCCCATCTGAGGGTAGACGGACGCGCCTCGCTGGCAAAACTTGCCGAAGCCGTCGGCGTCGCGAGAGGCACGATCCAGAACAGGCTCGACCGGCTTCTGGCAACGGGAACCCTCACGGGCTTCACGGTCCGCGTGCGGGAGGACTACGACGACAACGCAGTCCATGCCGTCATGATGATTGAGCTCGTCGGCAAATGGACGACACAGGTGAACCGCAAACTGCGCGGTCTTCCCGAGGTGCGCGCCTTGCATACGACGAACGGCAACTGGAGTGTCGAGTGGCGGGTGGTCGGGCCGCAAGGGGTCTGGCGTCATAGGCTAACCTCCAGTTGCGGCGATCCTGTCGTAAGCGGGGCGGCATCGCAAGAGAATTGGCTCTGCTGCGCACAGCCTGTAAGCCAGCGTGCAATTTTGCTCTAATGCAGATTTGCTGGAGTGGCGGTCGTTTCCAATTCGCCGACCTAGTTGTCGACCGCGATCATCACGTCGGATGCCTTAACCGCAGCACAGGTTCCAGGCCGACTTCGAGGCCAGTTCGTCGTCCGCCTGATGAACGGCGGGTATCAGAATAGTGCCGTTCGCTCGCGAACGACGGGGGATGGAGTCGTGAGCTGACAAGAGAAACTTTGCCCGAGGACGCGTGTCAGCGAGCGTACGGTGCATCTAACCCGGTATCCAAGATCGAGCAGCTGCAAGATACAGCACATACCGAGGAAGCCGGAACCTCCCGTAACCAGCACTTGTTGGGATTGCGTAGGACGTTTCAGAGGTCTGATCATCGGCATCTGAAGTTGCGGGATTTCCATCGCAGTTTGAGCACTGATTCGATAGCCGACCACGCCCTTTCCCGATAGCTTGGTCCTCTCCCCGGAAAAGCACAATCTCATACAGCTGGAAGACATTCTGCCCGACGACTATGCAGTGTGGGTCAAACCACGCCAAAGTTCGGCTTGAAAATCGACGGCGGGCGGAACCGATCTTATGTCGATGAATAGGTCAAACCCTCGTTTTTCGAATAGATGCCTAACGCTGACAAACACCACGCCTACGGCGCGATCGACCCAAAGGTGCAGCCGGTAGGGAATGATGCGGATGAGCCCGGTGGGATGATCGGTCAGGACGGCCAAGGGTCGCGCCGCGCCACCGGCAACAACCCTAGAGCCACATTGCGACTGGTGCCGACATCTTTGTTGCGGAGGCCCAGGCAGCTTTATTCCCGTAAACCAGACATGCCAACGACAACACTTGAGGCCGCTGTTGCGCCAGGGTCGGCGAATCTTCCATGTGCCGCACGCCACCTTGGCTCCCGGCCTTCATTGTCGTACCCTCGCGTCGCAAAGTCAGCGTGTGCAGAGGAGGCGCGTTCGAATGCGGGTTCCAATTTGGCTCCTTTCGACCTTTGTGCTGTTGTTGGCAACATTTCCATCCGGGGTGCACGCTGCCAGCGACAATCCGAAGCTCACGCCACTCGTTGCGGAGATCATCGCTCCCCCGCATGTTATTCCAGGCTCGGACGGCAGGCGTCACATCGTCTACGAACTGGCAGTGACGAATATCACTAGCGGCGATGTCCGTTTCGAGAAGCTCAAGGTCGTCGATGCCGACAGCGGAGCACCGCTTGCAGAACTCGGCCCGGATGAATTGCGCACGCGCGTCACGCCGGGCGCAAGCCGCGGCAACGAAAACCGCGAGTTGGCCGCCTATCAGTTCGCCGTCATCTTTCTGCATGTCGTGCTTGCGGACGGCGCGGCGGTTCCGGCTCGCATTACCCACGAGATCACGGCGTTTTTCGCGGTCATCGGCGCCGACATGACGGTGACGATTGGCGAGGGTGCCGTCGTTGCGAAGGCACCGGTGGCTCTTGGGCCGCCTTTGCGCGGCAAGGGTTATGTCGCGGCTGACGGCTGCTGCGATTCCATCCGCCATGTCCGCGCCCTGCTGTCGCTCGACGGCAAGTTCTACCTTGCCCAGCGTTTCGCTATCGACTGGGAGCAAATCGACGACAACAACACGCTGGTCGTGGGCGACCTTAAGGTTCCTGCGAACTACCACATCTATGGCAAGCCTATCCTTGCCGTTGCCGACGGCACCGTGGTCGGGACGCGCGACGACTTGCAGGACCAAGTGCCCGGTGCGCTGCCCGCCAACTTGCCGATTGACGAGGCCGACGGAAACTTCGTCGTGCTCGACCTCGGCTCGGGCTTGTTCGTCAACTACGCCCACATGCGGCCGGGGAGCGTTAAGGTGAAGCTCGGAGACAAGGTGCAGCGCGGCGATCAGATTGGCGAAGTCGGCAATACCGGGAACAGTCAAGCGCCGCATTTGCACCTGCATGTGATGGACAGCGCTTCTCCGTTGGCCTCGGACGGCCTCCCCTATGTGTTCGACAGCTTTACCATCACCGCGGTCGGCGAGACCACCGAGGATTTTGACAAGGCGGAAGCGACCGGATCGCCGATGACGCTTACGCCGCGCGTCCCGCCCCAGAAACTGGAAGACGTGCTGCCGCTTGACCTCTCTGTTGTTGACTGGCCACAGTGATCGCCCTGTAAAAGGCAGTGGACAGTCCGCCCTGATTTCCGAAATGGTGAGCTCGAAGCCGATGACCGCCACCCGCACAATACCCTTACGTCTTTTCCTTGCCGCTGCCGTCCTTACCTGCGCAAGTCCTGCAAACGCCGATCGGCTGCTGGACGAATCGGTCGAATTCACCGGCACATTCGCTTTTGTGAGTTCAGGCGCGCCGGGCCTGGTGATCGCCGGCGTTCGCAACGGCGAGACGGCGTTTGCCGGTTTCGGCGAAACGGTCCGCGGATCCGGCATAGAGCCGAATGCCGACACAATGATGCGAGTGGCATCCATTTCGAAGGCATTTTGCGGAGACGCTCTCGCCAGTTTGTTGGTAAAAGGAGAGATCGGCCTGACTGACCCTGTTCAGACGCACCTGCCTGACGGTTTCGTGGTGCCGGAGAAGGATGGGCGGACCCTAAGGATCATCGACCTCGCGACACAGACATCCGGCCTGCCGCGCGAGATGCCGCAGGCAGGTGGAACACCCAACGACCCTACGCCGGCCACACAAAGGAAGCGATGATCGCAGCCATGCACGGGGAGCCGTTTCTGTTTCCTCCCGGAACTGGCGCGCTCTATTCGAACCTGGGCTTCGACCTCCTGGGACTGGCGATCAGCGGAGCGGCTGGCAAGCCGTACGCTACCGTCTTGGAGGAGCGTGTGTTGCGGCCACGCGGCATGGTGGACACGGTCTTCAATCCGCGACCTGGTGACGAGGGCCGGCTGATGCAGGGCCACAATTTCGACGGCACGCCGCTTCCCTTCGTGCCGACACCGATGACGATGGAATGCGCCTCGGGGCTTTATACGACGCCCAACGATATGCTGAAGTGGATAACCTGGCACTTGGCTCAAGGCGGCTCCGAGGACGATGCACGCCGCATTATCGACCACGCCAGCCTAGTCCGGAGGGATGGGCTCTCTCCGGCGCTGGGCCTCGACGACGGTGGCGCGCCGATGGATGCGATGGCACTCGGTTGGGTTGTGGTAGAGGCCGACGGCAACCGTCCGCTGGTGCTTCACAAATCCGGAGGGCGACAAGGCATGTTTACATATGTTGCCATCGCGCCGACGCGCGGCGTCGGCGTCTTCGCGGCGATCAACCAGTTCAACGCCGGGGGCTTTGAAGCAATGGTGCACGCAGTAAACGAACTGATCTATCAGCTCGCGCCCCGCTGACTGCGCTCTCGTCTCACAATCAGATTTCTCGTCGAGGACATTCCAATGACCGGTTTAGGCCACAGGCGCTTGCTCATCCTCTGCTTCACGGCAGCCTGCGTCCTTGCGGCTCCTCACGTCGCCGCCGCCAAAGATCGTCTGCTTGAGGAAGCCGTGGGATTTGCCGGCGGCATCGCCTTCCTGGGCTCGGGCGCTCCTGGCCTCGTGATCGCCGCGGTTCGCAACGGCGAGACGGCCTTCGCTGGCTTCGGCGAAATCCGCAAGGGCTCGGGGCAGGTGCCCGACGAACATACGCTGATGCGGATAGCCTCGATCTCCAAGACCTTCTGCGGCGATCTGATGGGCTCGATGATTGTGGATGGCGTCATCGGCGCGACCGATCCCCTTGCCAAACACCTCGGGAAGGACTGGACCGTGCCTGGGCTCGAAGGACGAACGCCGAGGCTCATCGATCTGGTGACGCAGGCATCCGGCCTGCCGCGCGAGGTACCGAACCAGACAGGCGGCACGCCGGACGACCCGTTCGCCGGCAATACCTTCGACCTCAGCCGCGCTGAGCTTGCGAAGCCAGAACCCTATCTTTTCCCTCCCGGCACGGGTGCCTTTTACTCGAACTGGGGTTACGATCTGCTCGGCCTCGCGCTGGCCAATGCCGGTGGCAAGTCCTATGGCGATCTGCTGGCCGAGCGGGTGCTCACGCCCCGCCAACTGACCGACACCAAGCTCAACCTGGCGGAAGGCGATGCGGCGCGGACCATGCAGGGCCATTTCTTCGACGGCACACCGTTGCCCCTCGTTCCTTCGCCGGAAACGATCGGATGCGCGGGCGGGCTCTACACCTCCGCCGCCGACATGATGAAGTTCATGGCCTGGCACCTTCGCAAGGATGCGGCCGGCGATGGGGAGCGTACCGTCGACCATGCGGGCTGGCTCTGGCGCGACGGTCTCTCGCCGGTAATCGGCATCGACGATGCGGGGCCGATGGGAATGATGACGCTTGGCTGGGTCGGAGTTCTGGCCGACAAGGACAAGCCCATGATGCTCAACAAGACCGGCGGATTGCAGGGGCAGTTCAGTTATGTGGTGTTGGCGCCAACGCGCGGTGTCGGTGTCTTCGCCTCGATCAATCAGTTCAGTGTCGGTGGGTTCAAGGCGATGGTCGCAGCAACGAATGATCTCGTCGCGCAACTTGCGCCAAGATAAGGGCAGTTCAGGCGGGAGCTACGCCACCTAATACGAGCTGATTAGCTGGAACAAAAAACGCGTGCCGGTATCAGTCAGACCTCGGTTATCTCTGAACGGTACCGCAACAAGCGCCCTTGCATTGAGGTGTTGCCCAAATGCAGCCTTTGCACCTATTCCGGCCGAGCCGAGTTCCGCCTCAATGTAATCCACGCCCGTATCGTGGTTCCAGACCGCACCGTAATCGACATAAGCAAACACGTTCAGATTTGGGATCGGCAAAGCCTCCGGGAGTTCGATGTTGCGTCCCAATTCCAGCGAGGCCGCTATCCCGCTATCGCCTGAAGCGGCCGAGCCATCGAAAGCCAGGCCATAGGGATCGCCGCCGAGCACCAACTGGACCGACGATGGCACCGCCGTCGGCGCATATTGCGCAGCCACTCTGAGGTGGGCGACGGCCAGCGAAGCGATCTCCTTGGTAAGGTCGAGGTCGCCCCGAAAATACCTGTAGTCATCAGGAACGCCTGGACGCGGTGCAAGCGGATCGGTGCTGCTGCTCGCGCCAAAGCCGTCGAGGCCTTGGCCGAAAGTACCTGTCAGCGTGATGGCGCCGTTTTCCAACTCACCGGTATACTTAAGGGAGGCCGCCAGCCATCGGAGGTCCTCATCCGTCTGCGTTTCGCCGCCCAACGCCAGCGAGTTGTCCTTGAAGTTCAATTCAAGGCGGCTAAACAGGCTGTGGTCAATTGTCCGCAGCAGTGGGTAGTTGACATACGCGCTGCCGAACCTAGAGGCTATGTCGAGATCGAGAGGCTTGAGGTCGGCGCCCGGCTGGGAAGAGACATAACCGATGCTGTATCCTACATGCAGTCCGTCATACCCGATCGGGACATCGTGCGAAGCCAGCACGAACTTCAACTCCTCGGGACTGTCCGGAATGGTCACCAGGGCGATGTTCGCCACATCGAACAGCCTAAGCGCATCGTTGAAGGTGCCGGTGCCGGTCAGCTGAAATGGGCCGACGGCTTTGCTGCCGAGATTGTCGACTATTGTGTTTGCGCCGGCCCGCTTGAAGCCAATGTCGAGTTTCAGATCACCGCCGGCGGAGGGCGTTTCGGGCCGAATGAAAGTGCCTTCGATGGTCAGGCCGCCAAGATCGCTCATCAGCAACAGCACGCGCTCGGCCTCCTTGATCCGGATTGGCCGCATGGCGACGATGCGATCGATGTAAGGTTTCAAACGCCGGTCAATATCAGGGATGGCGCTGTTGATGGTGACCCGGCGCACATAGGATTCGTAGAGAACGATGACGACGTTGCCGGATGAAAAGTCCTGCTCGGGAACGACGGCCCACGAGAAATATCCGGCCTTCTGGTAGATCTCGTCGATCCGCTCGGCGATGGCGTAAAGGTCGGCGGCGCTTATCTTTTTGTTCCGCTGCGCGGCCCACGCTTGCTCCAGCGTAGCGCTGGGCACCGTCACCGCGCCTCGAACGGTTATCGACCTCAAGGTAAACATTGTTTTTTCGGCTTGTTCCGAGCTCGTTGCCTTGCGTGCATCCGGAACTGACAGGTCAATCGTGCCGGGCTTCCTCGGAGCGGAATAGCGTCGGATGATCTCGTTCTGATCCGAAACCACCGAATCGATCCGCTCGGGGATCGTCTGGCTAAGGCTCGGTCCGACCATGAAGGCACCGGTTGCAAGACTGATGGACACGCGACGTACTGCGTCGAACCAGTGGGACAGCGCCTTGCGAAGAGGCATCAATCAAACTCGCTGACATGTCGTGGCAGGGATAATCAACGGTTATTCGAAACTTGGTTTAGCAAATTAGCAAATATGTTGGGGTCCGTCATCCCGCGATGCACACCCGTCAGTGCCCCAACAAAGCGCAGACCGCCTGAGCCTGAACCTCCCGCAAGCGGTCGAGCAACGCGCCAGCCGGCTCAGCGATGTTCAGCGTGGTGGTGACCGAGCGCGTCCCGTCGGCGGTTGACGCCGCCCACTGCGTGTAGCCCGGGAAACTGCCGGTGTGGCCATAAACGACACCGCACGGCGTGGTGTAGCGGAACAGTCCGAGACCGGCCTCGTTCGTCCCGGGTCCGGGCGGACTGGAATTGCCGGCCACGAACTTCATCTGTTCAATCTGCTCGGCAGCGCCGAAGAACTTCAGTCCGAGATCTGCCCGTATGAACATCGACAAATCATCAGGCGTCGACACGATCGCGCCCGACGCCCACGCACCGCTCGGGCTGACGAAGGTCGTGACATCTTTCGGCTCGGATCCGGGCGCGACGACATAGCCGTGGATGGCGGGCCCAGGCAGCGCGATGTCGCGCGTGGGGAAACTCGTCCGGGCGAGGGCGGCAGGACCAAACGCGATGTTCTTCAGCAGCGTCCCGTAGGGCATTCCTGTGACCGCCTCGGCGATCAGCCCGACGACGACGTTGTCCGTGTTGGAGTAGGTATACTGGGTGCCGGGCGTAAACTCGAGCGGGTCGTTGCGGACCCAGCCGATGATCTCAATGGGCTGCACGTAACCTTGAGGATTTGTCGCGACCTGCTCGGCCAAGCCCTTGGACTGCAAGTAGTCGGGCAGGCCGCTGGTGTGATTCAGCATCTGGCGGACCGTGACGGCCGACCATGCCGCCGGCAGATCAGGCAGGTGCTGGCCGATGGTGTCGTCGAGGCCGAGCCGGCCCTTCTGGACGAGGTGCAGGGCAATGGCGCCGTTGAATGCTTTTGAGATGCTGGCGATGCGCATGTATTGGTCGACCCCCAGCGCCTCACCCGATATGACATCGGCGCGCCCCGCTGTGAGTACGGTCATGCGACCGTCGCGGTAGAGCGTGGCGATCGCCCCGGGAGGTCCATCCTCTGCATCGAGGAGCTCCTGTAGGCCGGCCTGGACCTTTGCATCGGCCGTTCTCAACTGAGCCGCGGTTAAGCCGGTCGAGCGTGCCGGGCCTTCGCTATCAGGATGTTTTACATAGAGATCCGGATTCATCTCTTCAGAAGACACGATGACCTCGTCATTGACGCCCGAGTCAATATAATCATCGGTAATTGAAAAGCCTGCCAGAAGCTGTTTGTCCGTGAGAGGATACCAGGAGCCAAGTTCGTGCGAGTAGGCGGCAATGGCCAGCATCGCGAGTTCGCGATTGCTATACAGGTCGACTTCATAATCTTCGACCAATTTGCCATCCGAATATTTCTTATATCCATCAATGTAAGGATCGCGGGAATTGTCGCCTCTATACTTATCAACAATGTCGCCGACGGTGACCTTAGACTTGTTTCCGTGGAAATAGATCTTGCGGAGGAGAAAACCCCAAGCAGCTACCCCATACTCTGGGGTTTCATAAATGGCAGTTTGGTTGCCGTACCGGTCTGGCAGAGTGCAACCCACATATCCTCTCATGCTGTCTCGCTGCCATTTCGAGATGTTTATGGCGCCGGGATTGTTTGTTCGAAGGGCCCTCCGAGTAAGCGCATTTGAGGAACTATAGTCAGCGTCCGGCAGGCTGCTAAAGAAATTGCCGATCCCGACCAGACTTCTGAAGTTGAATTCAGTAGCTTCAGGATATTTCGCATCGTCGCGAAATGGCGGGGCTAGACTGCGCGCCTTGTTCGCTTGCCAAAACGGCAGCCCGAGTGCACTACCGGTCTGCATCCCCACTGTGCCGTCAACGGGCATTCCATATGTGCTCTGGAAGGACTTCACAGCGCTTGCTGTCTGCGAACCAAACACTCCATCAATCGCTGAGGCGTAAACAGATTTGTCCGTGAGTACGCTCTGTAGAAGCGCAACCCTACGATCAAGAACGTTGCTTCGTGTTTGCTGAAAGACCGGACCGACGGGTTGACGCTTGTCGCTGATGCTGAAGTTGCTGACCCATTCGCTCGACCCGGAATAATCGTCAGGTGCTCCGCATTTCAGGGGATTCGCTGCGCTAACTTCATCCGGGCTTTCAAAAGCGAAGGCCGGACCGTAAGGCAAGAGGGCCAGGAGCGCAATGCCAAGCCAACCGCCCATCCCCGGCCTGAAACAACCGCCTATCATCTGGCGACTTCACCGCATGCGTTGACTTCATCGGTCTTCGACATGCATCCTCCGATCTTCGGCGAATGTCAGTTCGCCTCCTTAACCGACCTTCTCGTCTCCCGAGCACTTTTTCCATATCATCCAAAGAGTGGATGACGGAAGGTGAACTCGATTCTGATCTGGCGAATCTTTGTCAGAAACGCCGCTATCGCCGCGGCAGCCTGCAACTTCAGCGCCGAGAGCTTCCGCTTGTCCGACGTGAACTCGGAGCGAGCCATGTTTACGAGCTCGTATCGGCGAGAAACAGTCCTTTCCGGCGAATGGTTGAGCCGTGCGGTCTCCGATTGGAGCAGACCCTGACATGCGGAATTCCGATCCCCTATCAAGGGGTGCGCTTACGCACCTTAGGCGACCAGCGCGCATTTGCAGCCAAGTGGAGTCACTTGGCGTCGCGAAAGTGCGGCTGTGTTGAACGATGCCGGCCTGTCTGACTTCGCCGAGCTGCGCAAGGCGATCACACGACGGCAGCACGACCTCTACTTTGTCGCCTTCGACCTGCTGCACCTCAATGGTCATGACCTGCGCGACATGGCACTGGAGGAACGGCGTGAGATCCTTGAAAGCGTGATCCCCGCCAAAATCCGCATCCAATTCAGCCAGGCGCTGCCCGGCGAGGCCAATCCATCACCTGATCGATGAAGCCGGTCTGGAGGGGCTGGCATCAAAGCCACGCCAGATCGGCGCCAAAAGGCATGAAGCGTGAAGCATGTGCGTGGCGAGGCAGACTCTTGCCATGCATGGCTGCAGGACTTTCGGGAAGAATGAGCAAGCGGGGAAGCGATTTTCTCTCCCATTGGATATCGGATGGTGATCGATATGGCTGTGGACGCAAAACGGGCAGCGCGAGCCAGGGCATTCCGGGCCAAGAGATCGATGAAGAGATCGGCCCGATCTTCGAAGACATCATGCAGGGTTGCGGGGCGCCACGCTTAGCCGCTGCGAGGAGGACTAATGCTCGGCAGCCGAGGGTTCGACAAGGTGTTGCTAATATGCAGCAGCGGCGGCATCTCTGACGGCCACCGCCTGGAACCGCTTCTCACGGCTGGCTGTAGACGTCAAAATGAGAACGAAAATCGGGAGGTGACGAAGATGGATAAGCGAGAGAACAGGATCATTGAGACGTGTTGCCTTATAGCCGTTCCGGTATCGATGGCTCTCACTATGGTGCTTGCTCAACTGATCCTTGGCTGAACCCAAGGCACCGACCAGGCAAGACATGAGCCGTATTACGCGACCGCTAAACCGGCAGGCGATCTGGCAACGCTAGCTATCGTTGCTCAGGTGGTTTCAGGATTACCTGAACATCGCGGGCAAAATCTACTACGAAACCCACTTGCTCCGCTGATGCGGATGCAAGCATTTTTCAGCGAGGTCGCGCTGGACCTGGTCTGCGCGGATGGATCGACCCTTCCTGTCCTCGTCAACGCCGCGGAGCGGCGAGGCGAATCGGGCAATCTGCGGTTCATCCGCATCACCGTCTTCAATGCGTCCGACCGCCGCCGCTATGAACGAGAGCTTCTGGAAGCGCGCCGCACTGCAGAGCGGGCCAACGCCGAACTGCTTAAACTCCCATACACTCGAACGTCGCGTGGCCCAGGCGGCCGAGGTCGCCTGAAGAGCGAGCGGGCACTTCACCAGGCGCACAAAATGGAGGCGGTTGGCCAACTGACCGCCGGCATCGCCCATGATTTTAATAACATGCTCTCAGTCATTGTGTCGTCGCTCGGGCTACTCGAGAGGCGGCTTGCAAACGGCGAGGACCTTTCCCGGTTTGTTTCCTCCGCAAACCCGGTTTGTTTCCTCCGCAAACTTAGACTAGCGCTGGGCCTCTGAGTTCGCCTCACCGAGCGCGCAATTCAATCTATAGGTTCACGGACGCAACGGCTTGTTCTTGTGCATCGCAGCAACGATATTGCTGCATGTGCGTTGTGCAGGACCGTGCCATTCCGGCGCACAAGGACACCGACTTGCGAAATATATCCGATACGATCGCTCGCCTGAACGCGATGCACGCGCGGCCAGCAGCTGGATCCGGAGAACGGAACGACGCTCACTTGTCCGAAATTACAGGGTTCGGGTCCAATCCCGGAGCCTTGCGCGCGAGGCTTTATCTTCCGAAGAACCTGGCCCGGCAGGCGGCGCTGGTCGTCGTGCTGCATGGCTGCACCCAGAACGCGGCCAGCTATGATCATGGCTCCGGCTGGAGCGAGCTCGCCGCCGAGCATGGTTTTGCGGTGCTGTTCCCCGAGCAGCAGCGCGCCAACAACCCCAATCTTTGCTTCAACTGGTTTGTACCAGGCGATATCAGGCGCGACAGCGGCGAGGCACTGTCCATCCGCCAGATGATCGAGGCGGCAGTGGTTACGCATGGCCTCGATCGCAAGAGGATCTTTCTCACCGGTCTGTCCGCCGGCGGCGCTATGGCGGCGGTGATGCTGGCGGACTATCCCGAACTGTTTGCCGGCGGCGCGATCATTGCCGGGCTCGCCTATGGAAGTGCCTCGACGATCTCCGCAGCCTTCGACCGCATGCGCGGCCATGGCGGTCCGTCCCAAGCCGACCTCCAGCGGCTGTTGCGGGCGGCCTCGCCGCACAAGGGTCCGTGGCCGCGTATTTCGATATGGCAGGGCTCGGCCGACACGACTGTTGTGCCTGCCAATGCGGATGCAGTCCTGGCGCAGTGGCAAAGCGTGCACAATCTCGGCGAAAAGCCAACACGCATAGAGAAGGTCGACGGCCAGACGCGGAAGGTCTGGAGCGACAGCAACGGGCGCGAGGTAGTCGAGACGTTCACCATTGCCGGCATGGGCCATGGGACGCCACTGCAAACTGGCGGCGGCGATGGTCTCGGCAACGCAGGGCCTTTCATGCTGGATGTTGGGATTTCCTCGACACGCCACATCGCCCGCTTCTGGGAATTGACGAAGCCGGACGTGCGACGCAAAGCCAAAGCCGAGGTCGCTTCAGGCGCCGCATTGCAGTCCTTTGCACCCACGGAAAAACCGCGGGCAGTCCGAAACGATCCCACGCCGGAGCGAGCCAATGCGCGCGGTCCGGAAAGTGGGATTTCCAAGGTCATCGAAAATGCTCTGCGCGCTGCGGGGTTGATGCGCTGAATTGTTGTGGCGGAGGAGCTCTTTGTCTGGACCCTGCTGAACCAAGAGCCAACCATCGATAAGGCAGTGAACCCCTGCTTACCCAAGACAGCGGCGTCGTTTGGGCCAAGGCTATTTACCATCGGCCCTGGAAAGCGCTCTTGAAACAGGCCGGCCTGTCGGATGTGACGCTACATGAGCTGCGGCATACCTACGCCAGCACGATGGTTCGAAATGGCGCTCCGTTGATCATCGTGGCACAGGCCCTTGGTCGCAGCGACACCCGAATGGTGGAGAAGCACTATGCTCACCTCGCCCCGTCCTATGTAGCGGACATCGTTCGCCGACTCGCACCCGACACTTAGAGGACAATCGCAATGGCTGAGGTCGTAATTGCCTGCTCACTTGCCGTGATCGCGTGCTTCTGCGCGTTGTGCATAATCGCGTTTTTCACGCTGGCGAAGTCCGCTACCCATCCTTCTTACCTTGAACAGAAAGATGACGCCGCTCGGCGCTTGGCCGAGCCATTAGGTCCAACCGTGCGAGAAGCTGTAGCCACGGCGATGGCAAAGGCACGGCGCTCCGAAACCTATTAAGCTCAACTCGACCTACGCCATTGCCGTGAGGCGCTTGCCCGCGCGCTCGTGCACGAAGGTGGCCATGTGAATAATAGGACCGGACCGCCCCACCTTCCGTGGCGTTACAGCTATTCAGAGCGATCGACAGTTCCACGCATTTGCGATGCCGCTTGGGCTTCGAAAAAGCTGACCGGCTTATCCGACGTCGCCCAGACGCAAATTCCGTAGGCAATCCCGAAGGAGATCAACAGGGCGGGCAAGATGGGTAAGCGGTGCATGGATCGGCTGGGCCTCTTTGTTGCAGACCCGCCCACAACCTCCTGCAACCCGATCGGTTCGACATAAAATATTTACCGTGTTGGCATGGTTTACGGATGGTTTCGCAGGCCATCGCGGATGCTTGCCACTGTGTCTGCTGGCGAAGACAAAAAAAGCCCGCTGCCGGGAGGAGGTGGCAGCGGGCTCGATTTTCGAATGTGGCGCGGGAGGAGGTGCGCCTCATTCAGCGCCGGCATCGCATCTGGGAGGAGTAGATGGCCGACAATCAAAATCTACCCGCTGCCCAGCGATTTCTGCAATCGTGGATCGTGCATAGCTGCTGTGCAGATTTGCTTGTGCCGACACACGTGTAGCATCAGGCCTCCGAATTGGGCAATTTTGTAAGCTCAGCAATCGAGGGAAGGCCGGTCCCGATCCTTGGAGGCGACACCAAGGCCATTCGCGACGCAGAGGAAGAGGACGTGTTCGACAAGATCGCCGCCCCGCCCCGGAAAAAGTTTGCCAGCGGGTCGGAACA
Source organism: Mesorhizobium ciceri biovar biserrulae (assembly GCF_001618845.1). Taxonomy (NCBI): domain Bacteria; kingdom Pseudomonadati; phylum Pseudomonadota; class Alphaproteobacteria; order Hyphomicrobiales; family Phyllobacteriaceae; genus Mesorhizobium; species Mesorhizobium ciceri. The sequence goes on along the minus strand of NZ_CP015065.1, from coordinate 276,435 downwards.
CTACTGCTGCTCCGGCATTTCAGTATTTTCCTGAGGGTCTTTTTTCACGCCCGGGCTGGGTGACGTATCCACTGGCGCATTACCGCCCTGGTTTTGCACAGGAGCACGCTTGAACGGTGCCAAGAGCCGTTCGATAAGGGCGTGAGTACAAAGAATGCCATTAGGCCTAGGAAAATGACGGCAATAACCGCCACGCCCCACGCCATGAGTCTTCGCGTGCCGCGTTGTTCTTCCCTGCGAGATAGATTGTCCACCATTGCTCCGGCCTCTCGTGAAGTGGCGCCTGTTGCGAAAGCATCTCCCTCCTCGAACTTCGCTATTGCATCAAAGTTCCGGCCCCGGTGCAGCATCCGCGAAAGAGCATTTTTAAGCTTAGCGCTCTAACGGCGTCGCCGGCGCATTGGGGGAATAGGCTTCGGGTTTAGCCTTAGCCACTGACCGGCGGCGAAGTTCCTCGCGAATTCCTCGGTCTCGAAAAGATGCTGGGTGGTTTCGCCATTCTCGACGAGTTGTACCGCCCACTGGCCGTCGATGTGTTCGATACGAACACCAGCCCTTTGGTCATCGTCCACGGCCCGCACTCCCACACACGACGAAGGCACCAACAAATCATAGCGCCCAAAGCGCTTCAACGTTCGAAATGTACAAAGCGAAGGAGAAGTCCTGTGACCGGCGTGGTGCGCACACTTCTGGAACGCTGGCAACCGAAGGGTCGATCACGAAGACGGTCATAGGCGAAAATGCGACTGACGCGGCATCCCTGGATTGCTCGGTCGCGCTCGGTAGGCTCGGCCTGGAGGTCACTGTTACCGGCGTTGCAGCAAATCCTACGCGTGGAATGCCGTCGTGCGGATTCTAGAGGTTTAGTTGTATCCGAGCAGGTGACGCAATCCGACAATCGGTAGATAGACGGTCCAAATCATGCCGATGGCGGAGGCAACACCAAGGCCAATCGCGGGAGCCCACGCCCTCCATTGCATCTGGAGCCGCGCTGCCAATTCAGTCAAACTGTCTTCCATGGACGAATTCTTCCCAAGTTGATCGAGGGGCGAAAATGCCAATGAACCTCAAGACTGCCGCGCTTGCAATCGCTGCTAGTATTTGCATCGCTGGTTTCGCCTACTCCAGCGGTCACAAGGCCGGTCGTGTTTCTCAACTAAAAGACGCCGTCACGGCCTACAACCGCCGCATCGGGATTGACGACAAGGCCAACAGCCTCGGCCGCGTCGATCTCTGCCTGGAGCTTGGTGGCCTACTTGATGAGTGCCAGCGGCTAGACCGCTGATTTGCTTAACCGGCTGATTTCAGCCGTCCACCTCCATTGCCAATTCAACAACTGCCCATCAGGGCGGAAAGGTACTAGCCATGGACCGCAACTTTGCGCGGGCGCTTGCGCTCGTTCTGAAATCTGAAGGCCTCTGGTCGGGACAATCCGGCGGATGGCGGCGCCACCATGAAAGGCGTCACGCTCACCAACTTCCGCCGCTTTGTGAAAGCCGATGCTACCAATTCCGACCTGCGTCAGATCACTGACGCCCAAGTAGCGATGGTCTGTCGCCGGTTCTACTGGGATTCGACGGCCGGTGCCAAATGTCGGCGATGTGGTCCTCGATGCGTTCGACCGCGCGCAGCCGGTAGATCAGCCTGCATAGGATGTGCGCCATGCGGGTGAAGGCCTCGCGGCGCCCGACATTGGTGGCCCATTCCCCGTAGATCGCCGCGTCGATCAGCGTCGAGCGCCAGAACGCGGCGGCAAAGCTAGGGTGCTGTTCACAGATGGCGCGCAGTGTGTCGTGGCGCATGAAGCCGACACGCGATGGCGTCAGGGTCGGAAGGTGCAGTCCATCACCGAAAGATGTAGTCCGTGCAGATTCGGAATGTCGCCGGTCACGAAGAATGATGTGATCTGCCGCTTACCCTCGCCGGTGTGTTTGGTAGAGCCGACCAAGCCGTCGATAAGGACAAACGAATGCGAGGGCCGATCGCCATCACGGACAAGGTCATGATTGGCCTGGAATTCCTTCTCCTGGATCGGGATGCCTCTCAGGACCGGCCTCGGATGGAATCTTCCATGTCTCTGCCTGGCACGTGCCGGCAATCCTTATGCCGAGCCGCGTTCCGGCAGCTCGTTCTCTTCCGCCACCTCTTTTTGCACGTCTCGGCGCGAGCGTTCCGCCTCGTCGGAACTATATTCGTCATCGGTCCGCTCGAGTTCGCGATCGATTGTCTCGCGAGACCCCTCCACCGGATCCTGTTGCGGAGATGTTTTCGGGCCGGTTTCGATCTTGCCTTCGCCGGGAACGGTGCGGTCGGAAGACTTCGACATCTTCGGTTTCCCTTCGTCTGTTGTACTGCCTTCACATTCCGGTTTCCTGCCCCAACAGGATCGTCGATGATTTGTTCCGAGGCAGGTCCCCGCTGGTTTCTTTTGCTGCCACGCTCCGGTTGCGACGCTTCGATGCCAAAGCTTTATTGTCGAGACCAACCACCCATGGCGTGGTCGCACTGACCGCTGCGCTCGCCAAGCTTGGCCGGTTAGACGAAGCGAGGGCCGCCGCCGCTCGTGTGCTTGAGCGGTGAATACCCAAGGGCGTCATAGATGAACTGATTGAGGCCGTACCTGGCAGCTTGCGGAAGTTCAGAAGGGCTGTGTCATTCGCCCTCTGGGCTTCGAAGGCGAAGAACTCAATGAAGGCCATGCAAACGAGTTCGGGATAAGCGTAATGGGTAGAACCATTGCGCTGTATCTCCATAAAGAGCGTCGGCTCGTCGTACCCTGCCTGCCTAAGGTAGTCGGAAAAATAGAGCGACCGCCCGCGCTGGAGATCGAGGCCGAAGTTTGTCTTCCCACTCCTTGGTGATCTCTTGGATGGCAGACCGTGCCGCGCCACAGATGGCGAAAGGCCGCTTTGCGTGAGATAGGCCATGCCATTTTCAAGCACGCCCATTTCGATGCCGTTGACGTCTTTTTCAACCTCGATTCCGAGGTCGAGAGGAAGCTGTTTATAGGTGGCCGGAAATCGAGGTGAACTTGCCATTAACCCGTTGATTGCTTGGCGCAACCCTTGATTCGAGTCACGTAAGGTACACAACTATAGCGATTCCTAATACAGGAGCTTTACTTATCCCCGGAGCGCCCGCCCGCCATTCCCCTACGGCTGGGTAGCGCCATCTGGACTCCAACAAGCAAGAGTCGCATTCTTCGATGGGGAGAGGGTTATGGGCCTCCAAAAACAGAAGCCTATAAGGCGGCATAGGCGTTCGCTGTTAGAGCAGCGGGCGCTGATCCCGGTTTTGCTTTGCGGTGTTGCCGGGGCAAGCTATCTCATACCGCCGCAAGCCGAACAGCATCCCCTTCCCACAGTGCATCGTCTGGGTAGCCCTAGCTCGCCAAGTGGATGCAACATTAAGGGCAATATCAGCGAAACAGGCGACCGTATCTATCACATGCCAGGTCAGCGCTACTATGACGAAACGGTCGTTAACCCGGCCAAGGGGGAGCGCTGGTTTTGCTCTCAATGGGATGCTTGGTGGGCTGGCTGGCGAAAGTCGAAGGTATGACGGGAACTGAGGCTGCGGAATCGGCAAAAACATCTGTAGGTCGGCGCGCAACAGAATATTAGCAATCGGGAACATACGGCTCCTGCGGAAGTTTCTCGGCTGAAGGGACCTCAGGGAGGTTGCTATGAGAAAACTGTTCCTTGCTTCCGTGATCGCCATCGCCTGCGCCGCAGCCACGGTCGCGCCTGCGGATGCACACTTCGGTTCTGGCATCGGCTTTTTTGGTCCGTTCGGCGGCTTTGGTCCGTTCGGCGGTGGCCCCTTCTACGGCGGAGGTCCGTTTTACGACTATGGCGGCCGCTACTACGGCCCCCGCTATCCTGGCTACGTGGTCCGCTACCCGCATCGCTACTATTTCCGGCATCGTCACCATTGCCGCGTGAAGTGGGTCAAGCACTGGCACCATCACCACCGGGTGCTGGAACGCGTTCGGGTTTGCCGTTACTGACAAGCCGGATTGGCCTACCGCCCTTCGTTGGCCTTGGCATAAGCATTCGCCTGCCCCATGCCGGAATGCTTCGTCGGGTCGGGCAATAGCTGAAACCGACGCTTGCTGTTCGCAATTCGAGCAGCGCATCTAGGCTCGAGATCAGCGGCCATCGCTGGCGCATCAGCGCCGTACCGCTCGCGCTGCGCCTCCAGGTCGAGCGTGCGGAATGATTGCAGCGGGCGCAATGCGCCGTCATGCCGCTTTCGATCAATGAACCAAACGTCCATCCCATGGCGTGAACATAGCAGGAACGGGAGCGGCGATCAACGATATCTCAAAGTGGCCGGCGCCCTTTGGCGGGGTGCTTCGGAGATGGACGCCGGCCTGGCGGGCGGGGTTGGCACGTCACATGGTGGTCGACACGGTCGGATACCAAGCGACGGTGACAGAACCGTGCCGACCAATCTGGGCACGAGGGTGGGCCTAGTGCCCAAACTTTTACGCTACTCGCAAAACGACAGCGCAACAATTAGACCTCATGGACTAGTTCGCGCAGTACGATCTTCGAAAAGTCGGAACTATCCTTTGAATCCCAGGTTGGCACAGTGGCGGTCGATTCTCAGGATGTAGCCGCCCTAATTGCGAACTCGTCGTGCTTGGCCAACGCGGCGGGTTCTGCGCGTGTCATCCCTTTGCAACCATTTTAGCTTAATCTAATTTAAACTCGGTCAGTCCGAGTTCGCGTATGTTGAAGTTCATCCGGCCAATGTTCCCCACGCTTGTCGAGGTGCCGCCGACAGGGGACAACTGGATTCACGAAATCAAGTACGATGGCTATCGGACGCAAATCATAATCGAGGACGGCACGGCCCGAGCGATCACCCGAAGGGGCTACGACTGGTCATCGACGTACAAGACGATAGTCGAGGTGGCGGCAACCCTTTCTCCCAAGTCGGCAATCATCGACGGCGAGGCAATCGTCCTCAATGGGAAGGGCGTGTCGGATTTCCATTCGCTGCGGTCCGCAATGCGATGGGCGCCGGATCGGATCATCTTCGTCGCCTTCGATCTACTGCACCTGGACGGGGTCAACCTGCGCCCAGCACCTCTGCTGGAACGTCGGGAAAAGCTGCTCGAACTCGTCGGGCCTGCCAAGGGCGTGATCCAGTACAGTCACCATGTGCATGGCGGCGGGGCCGACTTCTACGCCGCGGTTGATCGCATGGGCCTGGAGGGCATGGTGTCGAAGCGGCCTGACAGCGTTTATCGGTCAGGCGACACCGAAGCGTGGCTGAAAACCAAATGCTACGAGGAAGTCGACTTTGAAGTGGCAGGCGTGCAGCTAAAACCGGGATCGGCACCACTCGCTTTGATGGCAACCCGCGATGCGGAACGCCGCTATGTCGGATCGGCTCACATCGCCTTGACCAAAGCCATGCGAGAACGCCTATGGGCCAAGGTGCAGGAGGGGAAAGGCACGCCACCGAAGGGAGCCGACAAGCCAGACGCCGAATGGATCAAACCTGGCCTTGTCGGACGAGTGAAGACCCTTAAGCGCGAGGACAAGCTACGCCATGCGACTTTGCGGGCGATCCGCGAGGCTAAGGCATGACGCCCCGGCCGCTCCACCATGTGAACGTCGAACCCAACTCCCCTGTGGCAGTCGATCAGCGTGCAGCCTTGAAGCTCGTCCGAATGGCCATCGAGCAGGTATGCCCTGCCGGCGTGCTGCCTAGCGAGGAATGGGTGACGGGCTACTATGGCCCAGAACCGATCTATGAAGGCGAGGCATTGGCCAAGGCGATCATTGAGACCGTGGAGCGCCTGACGAAGTAAGCCCGCCGCTGAGGACACAATTACAGCGGCGGGCCTTGCACTTGCACCAGAGCTTGGATTTGAGGAGGGGAATCTCAACCAAGCACATTTCCAACTTCAATTTCAGAAACAGGTTCCAGCCCTACGAAAAAGATTAATCGCGGGTGGCCCGCCACCGGGTCTCGGAGCCAGTGGCGGGCCTTGCTTGGCTGTTTCAAGGAGATTTCCTTACCAAGCGCATTCCGAACTTCGACTGCGGACGCATGTTCCTCCCAGGTCGGTGCAAGAGTTTATGCACCCGGTGGCAATCGATGCATTGGCCAAGGGACGCCCAACAGGTCAACAGACCTTAATCGGCTTTCCAGCGCGCAACATGGCCCGCGCAATTGCGAGTTGCGTTTCCAGCCTGGCGTTCTCTTTCTGAGCCATATTGTTGGCCGCTATGAGCCGTTTCAGCGCCCGCAATGTCTCGCCTCGCGTCCATCCCGCCTCCAGCATGCAATCGACAATCGCCTGAAAGCCCGGCTCCATGGCCTCCTGGCAGTCGATGGCTCGGTCCTGATAATCGTCCTGTCGCTTGGGCGGATTGACCATATCTGATTCTCAGTTGGCGGGGCCTTTGGGCTTTGTCTCGGACGTAGATCCGTCGAGGAGATCGAGAAATGAGTGCAACGCCTTCACCATCATCCGAGCGCCGTTTTCGCTCAGGGTGAAGGATCGCTTCCCCTCGGCAGTCAATAGCCCGACAAGGCAGACCTCGGGATTATCGCGGTCATCGATTTCGATTGTGACGCCCGAGACCGCTGGCAGCATTACGTCCTTTGGCTTCTTCGGCATCACCACAACCTTGATACGTTCTCACTCCGTTCCCATCTTGGGCGGGCCTCGATCCTTGTCAATGAGACGACCTGAATGTGTGGACGCGTTTTTGTAAAATCGACCATCCCGGACATGGTGCGGCGCTTCGAGTTCGCGCACCCTGGCGACGTTGAGCGTTTGGGCAACGGGTTCCCGGTCTGGAATGGCGCGCCCAGCCTGACCTATCCAATCATTGTACGTGAAGAGCTTTCCACGAGCATGGCCGGTTTCCTTTCTGCGAAGTGGGGGCTGGTTCCCGGCTGGGCGCGCGATGGCGGCGGGCGGCCACCGCCTGTCAATGCGCGGTGCGAGACGATTGCCAGCAACGGCATGTTCCGAAAAGCATACGCCGCGCGCCGTTGCCTGGTGCCCGTCGACGGCTATTTCGAATGGCAAAAGCTCGATGGTTCGGGCACGAAAAAGCAGCCTTACGCTATCGCGATGACGGAGGACGAGCCTTTTGCCATGGCTGGAGTATGGGAAGAATATGCCGACAAGGCGACCGGCGAGTTGATCCGGACCTTCGCTGTCGTCACCTGCGAGCCCAATACGTTGATGGCGACGATCCATGATCGGATGCCGGTTATTCTGGCGCCTGCCGATTACATGCGCTGGCTCGGACCGGAACTGGATCCACGCGACCTCATGAAGCCATATCCTTCGGAGCTGATGAAGATGTGGCCGATTGACAGGAAGGTCGGAAGCCCGCGAAACAACACGCCGGACATCATTGACGAAATTGGCGTGGGACCAAACGACCTTTTCGACGTTTGAGCCTTTACACTGAACGGTCGCGGTAGGAATATTGTCCTCAGGTGGGGCGACTCTCAAAAGGTGTCGCAATGGCTAGGTCAAAACCCTCAAAGCAGTTATAACAGGCTGAAATCGAGCGCTTCCTGGTGGCAGCGGAAGCGCTGCACCTAAGCATCATCAAGCCGTTCATATCACCACATTGCGACCACTACAGGCAGACGCGCGTCCTGCACGAGGTGCTATTGAAGGCCGTGCGGGACGTCACCGGGAAAGAGGTCGAGTTCATCCGGTGGAACACCACTGGACCGGTGCTGCCCCCCTAAGGCTGGGTAAGCGCCTGGCTGCCGGGGATCGATCAGGCCGAACCCGCAGAACTGACAATGCCAGCGATGCGGATAGCGACGGCATCAAGTCCGCCGTCGTAAATTCTCGTGAGGACGTGTTCCGCAGCTTCAGCCCGTTGGGCAGTGCAACCGCGAACGTCGCCACCGCCCAACCTTGCCGGCCTGTTGGCGACGCAATCCCAAACTCCCCACAATCCGTCGCGCTCAATATGACAATAGAATCTGTGCTTGTGATTTTCCATGCAAGGTAAACTCCCCGCATCCCCATTGGGGTCCGATCTATCCAGGAAGGTGGTTAATGGGCCCGCGTTCGCCGATCGCACTTTAGGCTGGCCGCAGTGGTCCGTCGCCGCACGATGGACTGCTCACTGCACCGGCCATTCTCCACGACACCAGCGCGCGTCAGACGGCTGCCGATGCGGAATCGGCGAGATGCGGGAACAGAGTTCAGACGCCGACGTTTTTTCCCCAGGTCACGCGATTTTGCGCGTGTAGAACTAACGGAGGTAAAAATGAGCATCAAAATGCTTACGATGGGCGCGATGGCGCTCGCAGTGATGACGGGCTCAGCGCTGGCTGGCAGCAGCACCACTTCCGCGCTCGATGATCCTGCAAAGATGTCACCTTTCTTCACGGATGCCGGCATGAAAACCTTGAGGTCGGAAGCGGATTTCAAGACCGCATGGATGTCCATGAAACCGGATGAACAAAAGGCGGTGCTGAAAGACTGCGGCGACACCACGCTCAACAAGTCGCACGCTGATTTCTGTGCCATGGCCAAGAAGATGGGCGGCTGAGAATAACCGCTCTAGGCATTGTTCCCGAAACGTATTTGGCCCGTCCCTTAGGCACGGGCCTTTTTCTGCGGACCATTCCCTTGCGAGCCATGTTGCTAAGCGCTCCCGTCGGTCTCGCTTTCCTCGTCAATCATCCGGACTGGCAGATAAGCATTCGTTTCCAGCCACTCACGCAAGACGATCTGAATGAGCTCCGACCGGCCGATTTTCATTTCAGCGGCAATGGAGTTCAGTGCGTCCTGTGTTGCTGGCTCTAGCGGGAGGCCGGCGACGTTCCGGAGCATCAACGCAGCGCGCCGAAGCATGATCGGAAGATCCGCTCGCGACATGTCGGCGATGCTATCGGCGGCGTTCTCCAGTTCTTTGGCGAAGGATGATAGGGGCATGGCTCTCATCCTAAAGACAACAGCGGAATAATACACAGCAATTCAATTGAACAACGGGTGTATCGGGGAACGCCGCAAAATTATCTTGGTTGGATTGGCAGCAGGGATCACGGTTCACCTGGGCGGGCATCAATGGATGAGACGGTGATCCGAATATGCAGGCGGAACCTGTCGAAGAACAGCATGACCGCGAAGCCGTGGACCTCAGCTCTGTCATTGAACGCGTAACTGCGAGGGTTATCCACAGGTCACCAAGATTGGTAAAACGCTCCGAGCTTCGTTAAGGTTCCGTTAACACTCTGAGAGCATCGTTCGCGTGGGTTCTGAACCCCTAATCGCCTACGAAGCCCGCTGCCTAACCCCAAGCCCCCCGCCCAGGCAGCGGGCTTACTTTTCCAAAGAGAGCCACGTTGGCAGACAGCGCTCACCGGTTCAATTGAGCCTGAAAGCGTGTACGAACGGCGAACAAAGACCGCTTTGGGTCGATTCGGCGGAGCCGTTCGCCAAAGGCTTGGCGGAACTGCAAGAGCTTAGCAGCCGGCATCGCTGCCCAATCATGTGCGCGGAAGCCGTCTGGTGGCGGTGCCACCGCCGCATTATTTCCGACTACCTGCTCGGAGAAGGCGAACGCGTCATGCATACTCTTGGGGCCGGTCATGCCGAGGAGGCCAGCCTGACGCCAGGCGCTGTGTGCGCGATGATGGAACAATCGTTTATCCCGGGAGCATCTCCTCGGGACGCAAGCATGGATCATTGCAAGATCGCGGCCATGGCGATCGCCAGGCGTTGAAAAGCCTTCCACGCCAGGCACAGGGTCTGGCGGAACAAGCTGTGACCTCGAAGGTTGGGTCACGCAGACAGCTTCTAAGGCACGCGCATGGCGTTGGACAGAGACGGGGCGAAACTAGCGGCCGGATTGTCCGTCGCTGCATTAGCGGCACTAGCGGGATACAACGCCATCCGCGCCAAACGTGCGATCGCCAGCCTGACATGCGGACGTATGATGGCAATTGATGGTCTGCGCCTGCATTTTATCGAAGCCGGAACCGGCATGCCGCTGCTTCTCCTGCATGGCAATGGATCCATGGCGGAGGATTTCAAGTCGAGCGGCGTCTTCGATGAGGCGGCAAAGACCTACCGGGTGCTCGCATTTGACCGTCCCGGCTTTGGGCGAAGCTCACGTTCGCGCACCCGGCGCTGGTCCGCTTGCGACCAAGCCGACCTCATACATGCCGCCGCCGGCAGATTGGGTATTAAGAAATATCTCGTCCTTGGACATTCCTGGGGAGCCTGGATCGCCCTCGAGTTGGCGCGCAGGCATTCTTCATCGGTCGCCGGCATTGTGCTTGTCTCAGGCTATTACTATCCGCCACCGCGGCTGGATCTTGCACTGGCCGCACTCCCGGCATTGCCGGTGATCGGAACGGGGTTTCGCCACACCTTGTTGCCGCTGCTTGTGAGGCTTGCCTGGCCTTGGGCAATGGAAAAGATATTTCGACCCGCTATGATCGCCAGCGACTTCGCCGCATCCGCCAAGGATGCCGCCAGCCGCCCTTCCCAACTGCGGGCGGTTTGTTCGGAGTCAGCATCTATGCTGGCCGCGGCCCTGTCGAAGAAGGCCAGCTATAAGGACATTTCCGTACCGACCGGCATCCTGGCGGGATCTGGAGACCGGTTGTTCGATGCGGAACGGGATGCACGGCGCCTGCATGCCGAAGTTGGTGGGTCTCTCCTCGAGGTGATTCCGGGCGCTGGCCATATGGTTCATCAGAGCGCCCCGCAGGCAGTAGTCGGTATGGTGCACACGATTTCAGCACGGCACGCCCTTTCCCAATCGGGCCGTCGGCAGCGACGTAAGCTGCGTGCCGACGAGTTCAAGCTAGGTCCGGCTCCGCAAATGTTCCAGGCGGGCGACAAGTGACGCCGCTTGCACGAGATCGTCGTTCAAACGAGCTTTTCAAATGAGCGACCAACGTCCAGCCAACATGCAGTCGGTGCTCCACCAGAACATAGAGGCACTGGTCGAGCACAGGCGACAACAGGAGGAGCACCAAAGCGTTCAGGTGCGGATTGCCGGGGCTATTTCGCGCTTCGCGGGGAGCATGACTTTCGTCTATCTGCATCTCGCAATCCTCGTCGCCTGGATCCTTGCAAACCTAGGCGCGATACCAGCCATCCCAGCTTGGGACCCAACTTTCGTGATCCTGGCCATGGTCGCTTCCGTCGAGGCAATCTTCCTGTCTACCTTCGTGCTGATCAATCAGAACAGAATGGCCGAACACAGCGAGCGCCGAGCGGAACTGGATTTGCAGATCAGCCTCCTTAACGAACATGAAACCACGCGGCTGATCGAGATGGTGGCTGCCTTGGCGGTGCGTCTGAATGTCTCCACCCCGGCCGACAAAGAGCTGCGGCAACTGGCAGAGAATGTCGATCCCCGAAAGGTGATGACCCAAATCCAGCAGGCTTCTGAAGATCAGCAGGAAGCTTGATCAAAGCGACCGCGCCGGCAAGCCGCCGCAGCGTACCAACCCAACACGAGCTTACAGCGAGAAACCATTCGCGCGGCTGCTGTAGGCCTGCAATCGTCCTCATCGTCTGGCACTTGGCTGTCGAAGCACCAAGCCCGTCTTGGCGTTGTCCAAGGCGACCTCAGGACGTCAATCGATCGCGGCAGCGTATCAGCGGCGATAGCGAGGTACACTGGGGAGCCGAAGGTGTTCCCAACAGCATAATATGATCACCAAGCCCTTCTTTCTGCCGCAGATCATAACGGCCGTACCTCAACTCTTAAATGCTCAGCAAGGTCCAGAAACTCACATCCAGGATTCGGATCTTGGCCCGAGCTGCTGACTGGATCGCACGCCGGCAAGTCTTACATGCCGTATCCTGCGCCGTGCTTCTGGCTCTTGGCCAATTATTTTCGCCTCACCAAAACTCCCGGAACATTCTGTCCATCCTGCGTTGGGCCGCGCCGGACAATCCCTCTTGCACAATCGCCTGTTGCCCGGCATCGGAAGCTGGATCCCCACAGCTTCAGCCCGCCTCGGCTCCCCACCCGAGGCGGGCGGCGCGGAGTTGATGCAAGCATAGAGACGCCTTCACCCCATCAGAGCTGGCCGTACTGAGCCGCGTTTTGGCGCGCAGCAACCCCAAAAAACGAGACCGAAACCAAGAGAGAACGGAGTGCATCGCGCATCCTGGCTTACTACCAAGCTGGGATAACGGACGAGGACGAACTCGAACAGCTTTCTCGACAATCCCTCGCGTGGTTATCGACATTTCGGCAATTCAGCATGTGCACATACTAACTCCGGCGGACGGGCCACCGCGCGGCATGGCCCGACGCACAGAGCGTTCTGCCGGCGTCGAGCGTGATTCACAGCCGCCAGTTCTTAGGGCAGCTAGGAAGCAATGCATCAACGCCGCACCGGCTGCCCCGTCCTGGAACTTTAATGCGCGCCGCCAGGAACGGGGTCGCTGTGCTGACGTTCTTCTGGGGACAAGGTGAGATTTCAGTGAACAGGCATATTTCGCGGACGGATGTCGAACAAATCGATCACACGGATGACAGCGGGTTTACGATAGAGCACGGCGTCCCGCCATCTTCAGCTATCGCGGCAGCGCTGGCCGGTGGGCTGGAGGCCAGCCGGCACAAGCACATTATCCATATAACTGCCTCGGAACGCAGCGCCGACGAGATCGTCGGGGCTTTGCGTCAGTTCCTGCCGCACGCGGAGATCATCTTGCTGCCGTCCTGGGATTGCCTGCCTTACGACAGGGTGTGGCCCACACGCGCCAATATGGGGCGGAGGCTTCGTGCGTTGTGTCACATGGCAACGAAGCCCGATCGTGCGCGCATCGCTGTAATGTCGATCGAAGCCAGTCTGCAGCGGGTGCCGCCCGCCCAGGTCATTGCTGGCGGTTTCGCAATTCTGGAGGTGGGACAAAAGTTCGACCGGGATGATTTCAGAACAAGGTCCGAAGCTTTTGGCTATGTCGTCGACGAGAGGGTCGACGAACCGGGTGAAATAGCTTTTCGGGGCGATCTCATGGACATCTTCCCCGCTGGCGCGGAGGACCCCGTTCGCGTCGTCCTTGGCCCAGACAGCTGCATTCGAGAGCTCAAGACCTACGATCCGATCAGTCAGCTCAGCGACCAGGTTCGAGACTCGATTGCTGTCGGACCGGCATCCGAGCTGATGTTTAAAGCTGGTGATCATCCTGAGCTGACAGCGATGCGCGCGACGTCGATGGAAGAGCGCCTGGTCGCATTATATGGCGCGATGCCATCTGTCTTCGACAGTGCGTCGAGCGCCTCGATCTCCTTCCTTGAAGGGATCGATGGGCAGCCGCTCGACAAAATTCTGGACCTGATCGAGGATGCACGCCGTGCCAGGCAGGAGGCTGCCGGGCGCGAGAAACCTTTGCCGGAACAATTTTACCTGTCGCGTGAAGAGTGGGATGCTTCCGTGCGCAACCGCTCCACGAGACTTGCCGTTTCTGCCGAGCGAGTTCCCAAATTCTTTCGCCTGGCCCGGCCCGGGTACGAAATCGCTGAATTCGTGACAAGGCAGACAAGCGCCGGGGCCAGGGTGGTGTTGACCGGCGATGCCTCTGAACTGCAGCGAGCAGATCGCCTGCTCAATAGAAAGCTAGGCCGGCGGGCTGAGGAAGCGGTCGACTTACCGCAAATACTTTCGGCCGCGAGAGGCTCTCTTCTCAAGGCTGGCTTCGTCCTCCATGAAGGGTTTGTCGACGCGCAATCCGGTATCGCGATGGTCGCCGCAGCCGACCTGTTTGGCCCTGCGTTGAAGGCGGATGCCGGCATGGCCGCAAGCATACTCGAACCCGAGTTGCGCATCGGCGACGTCGTCGTCCATGAAGACCATGGCCTGGGCGTGCTCGCGGCGGTCGAACAGGTCGACTTGGCTGGTCAGCACCAGGATGTTGTCAGGCTGGAATATCATGGCGGGGCTTCCTTGCTGGTTCCGGTCGACGACTTTGGGAAAATATGGCGCTACGGCTCGGAACCGGAGGCAGTGTCGCTCGATCGCCTCAACGGCGAGGGCTGGCCCAAGCGACGCGAGGCTGCGTTGCGCGAGATCGACAGGCTGGCCAAGCGCCTGGTGGGCCTTGCCGAGATGAGGTCCAGCCAGCCCGCCGAGATCATCAAGCCCTCCCGCGCGGACTTGGCCCGTTTTGCGGCGAAATTTCCCTATACCGAGACTCCTGACCAGGCCGCCGCCATCCGCGCTGTGCTCGACGACCTTTCCTCGGGGAGAACAATGAACCGGCTCGTCTGCGGTGATGTTGGCTTCGGCAAGACAGAGGTGGCTTTGCGTGCTTGCGCCGCCGCCGCCCTCTGCGGGAAACAGGTTGCGGTCATAGCGCCGACAACCGTGTTGGCACGACAGCACTATGAGACGTTCAGCCGCCGTTTCGCAGGAACGGGCCTGCAGGTCGCCCACCTGTCAAGGATGGTCGGGGCAGCAAAGGCAAAAGCGGCAAAGGAGGGCCTGCGGAGCGGCCAGGTTACGATCGTCGTCGGTACTCAGGCCTTGGCGTCCAGGAGCGTCACTTTCGCCAATCTTGGACTGCTGGTGATTGACGAGGAGCACCGGTTCGGCGTCAAGTTGAAGCTGGCCCTGCGGAACATGGCGCCCTGCCTTCACACGCTGAGCATGAGCGCCACCCCGATACCGCGGACGCTGCAATCGGCGCTGTCGGGCATCCAGGATGTCAGCGTTCTAAACTCTCCGCCCGCCAAAAGACGTCCCGTCCGCACGATCCTGGCAGCGTTCGATCCAGCATCGGTGCGCGCGGCCCTCTTGCGTGAATTTCACAGGGGTGGACAGAGTTTCTTCGTGGTTCCTCGCATCGAGGACATTGGCCCGGTCTCTGACCAGCTGAACAGGCTGGTGCCGGAACTCGGCGTTATGACGGCGCACGGTGAAATGAAAGGGAGGCAGCTGGACGAAGTCATGGTCGGATTCGCTGACGGTGATGGCGACATTTTGTTGAGCACCGACATCATCGAGAGTGGGCTCGATGTGCCTCGAGCCAACACCATCATTGTCTGGCGCCCGGACCGGTTCGGTCTGGCGCAGTTGCACCAGCTACGGGGTCGGGTCGGTAGAGGAGCGATGCAAGCGGCTGCGTTTCTTCTGACGGAACCTGGCGTTGAGCTGGCCGACGGCACCAGGGCCCGGCTTTCGACAATGCTTGCGCTCGATCGGCTTGGCTCCGGCCTGGCAATCAGTCAAAGGGACCTCGACCTGCGCGGCGCCGGCGATCTGTTCGGCGAAGATCAGGCTGGGCATATGAAACTGATCGGAGTGGGCCTCTACGAGCACTTGCTGGAGCGGGCGGTCTCGGCGGCTGGAGAAGGGGCCGACCCCAACAGGCAACTTGCCAACATCAACGTGCCTGCAAAACGGGCTTTTCCCGAAAGCTATGTAAACGAGCCTACTGTCCGTGTTGGCCTCTATGCGCGGCTCTCTCGTATTCGTTCTGACTTGGACCTTGATGCATTCAGCGAGGAGCTCGAGGACCGCTTTGGTGACATGCCTGGCGAAGTGACCGTTCTGCTGGAACTTACCAGGTTGCGGATAGCAGCGTCGGAACTGGGTGTCGGCAAAGTTGATGTTGGGCCCGAAGCCGTCGCGATCACCTTGCGCAACAAGCCTCTGGCGTCACGATGGCGGGACAGGAAGGTGTTGGGCCTGGAGTACCGAAACGGCCGCGTGATTTTCAGGCGGATCGAGCCCCGCGTCTCAGGCATCGATGCCGTTCGCTTGGCGCTAGATGCCATACGTGCAGTTCAGCCAAAGCACGAGGTCTGACGAGCCTTTTATCTCCACCCCGGCGGTACAATGTACCAGCTTCATATCACCTCAGCCAAGACTAGCAGGGCGAGGTTTAAGGCATCGTTCCGGCTTGATGGGCCGTCATGGCGGCCATGTTCTCGTTCAGGTGGGCCATGATCCAAACCGAGCCCAGGACCACCAGCGCAACGATCAGCACGCCGAAGGCCAAGGCCAGGATGTTGTTGGTGTTGTCCGGCCCGGTGGTCAGGTGCAGAAAAAAGACTAGATGCACACCCATCTGCGCAACAGCGAGCACCACCAGGGCCGAAATCACCGCCGGCTGGTAAATCAGATCGGTTTGAGCCGCCAGGAATGACGCGATCGTGAGCAGGATGGCCAGGCCGTAGCCGATCACATAGCCCAACAGCCCTCCAGCCACTTCGTGCTCGGTTATACGTTCCTCGCCCGGTGCGGAATCGCGGCGGTCCTGCATCTCGCCGGGCCTGCTCTCGGTGTCGGTCATGGCGATGCTCCCAACAGATAGACCAGGGTGAAGATGGCGACCCAGATGATGTCGAGTGCGTGCCAGAAAAGCCCGAAGCAGTGGAGCCGCCGCAAAATATCCGACCGAAAACCCTTGACCCATAGCTGCGCCATCATTGTACCCAGCCAGAGCAGCCCCAGCCCGACATGGGTGCCGTGGCAGCCAACGAGCGCAAAGAAGGCTGATAGAAATGCGCTGCGCGAAGGCCCCGCCTGCTCGCCAATCATCGCCGCGAATTCCTGTACCTCCAGAAACAGGAAGGCTGCCCCGAGCAATCCGGTGACGAGCAGCCAGGCCTGCGTGGCAGCCATCGATCTGCGATGGGTCGCGAGTGTCGCCAGGCCACCGGTGAAGCTCGACGTGAGCAGAAGGCCCGTCTGCACCGCAACGCGGGTGGGCTCGAACAAATCCTTGCCGGTCGGTCCGCCGGCGGTCGCCTTGGCAAGCACGGCATACGCCGCGAAGAAGGCCGAGAATATGATGATGTCGGACAGCAGAAAGATCCAGAAGCCATATGCCACGGTGACGAATTTCGAGGCCGGGCCGCCTTCTCCGTGGCCGGTCGCGGAGCGCACGCCATGTCGGCCGCCCTGACCAAGCCGATAGGGGTCTCGGGCCTGGGTGCCCGCGCCGAAGTCGCCGGGTAGCGCGTGATCGCTCATGCCGGCCGCTCCCAGCGCCGCAGCCGGGCTGACTGTGCGGCCTTGTGGTCATCGTCGATGCGCGCGACCTTTTCGGCGGGAATCTCATAATCCCCATGATCGCGCCAGGCGAAGACGACGAAGGTCGCGTAGGCGCCGATGAAGCCGACGATCGCCAGCCACCATATATGCCACATCAGCGCGAACCCGATCAGCGTGCTGAAGAAGGCGGTGACGAAGCCTGTCGGGCTGTTGCGCGGCATCTCGATAGGCTCGTATCCTTCCTCCGCACCGGGCCTCTTCTCCTCCCTTGCCCGTTGCTTGATGCGCCAGTAGGGCTCTTCATCCTCGACGAAAGGCAGCCGCGCGTAGTTGAAAACGGGGGGAGGGGAAGACGTCGACCATTCCAGTGAACGCCCGTCCCATGGGTCGCCTGTCTCATCGCGAAGCTTGTCGCGATGTCGGATCGAAACGGCGAGTTGCATGATCTGCAGTGCGGCGCCGGCGATCATCACCAGCACGCCGAACGCGGCCCACCACCAGCCATGGCGCCCAAAGATCCATGTCGATATGCTGCAGGCGCCGCGTCATGCCGAGCAGACCGACGATATAGAGCGGCACGAAGACCAGCATGTAGCCGGCCAAGGTGACCCAGAATGCGGCCTTGCCCCAGCCTTCGTGCAAGCGGAATCCGAACGCCTTGGGAAACCAGTAGGTGAAGCCGGCGAACGCGCCGAACAGCACGCCCGAAATGATGACGTTGTGGAAATGCGCGACGAGGAAAAGGGAGTTGTGCAGCACGAAGTCGGCCGGTGGAACGGCAAGCAGAACGCCGGTCATGCCGCCGACGGTGAAGGTGGTCACGAAGCCCAGCGCCCAAAGCATCGGCGTGTCGAAGCGGATGCGCCCGCCATACATGGTGAAGAGCCAGTTGTAGATCTTCACCCCGGTGCCGACGGCGATGACCGACGTGGCGATGCCGAAGGCGGCGTTGACGTCTGCTCCGGCGCCCATGGTGAAGAAATGATGCAGCCAGACCATGAACGAGACGATGCAGATGAACATCGTGGCCGCGACCATCGAACGGTATCCGAACAGCGGCTTTGACGAGAATGTCGAGAAGACCTCGGAGAAGATGCCGAAGGCGGGAAGCACCAGAATGTAGACCTCGGGATGGCCCCAGGCCCAGATCAGGTTGACGAACATCATCTGATTTCCGCCGGCTTCGTTTGTGAAGAAATGGAAGCCGAGATAGCGGTCCAGCGTCAGCATCGCCAGCGTGGCGGTGAGGATCGGGAAGGCTGCGACGATGAGCAGGTTGGACGCGAGCGAGGTCCAGCAGAACATCGGCATTCGCAGGTAGCCCATACCAGGCGCACGCATCTTGAGGATGGTCGTCACCAGGTTGACGCCGGTAAGCAGCGTGCCGACGCCGGAGATCTGGATCGACCACAGATAGTAATCGACGCCGACGCCCGGCGAGTAGGTGGTCTCCGACAAGGGGGCATAGGGCAGCCAGCCGGTGCGCGCGAACTCACCGATGACAAGCGAGATGTTGACCAGCAGGGCTCCGGAAGCCGTCAGCCAGAAGCTGACGGAATTGAGTGTCGGAAAGGCTACATCGCGTATGCCAAGCTGCAGCGGTACGGCGAAATTCATCAGGCCGATCATGAAAGGCATCGCCGCGAAGAAGATCATAATCGTGCCGTGCGCGGAGAAGATCTGGTCGTAATGCTCCGGCGGCAGGTAGCCCGGCCCGTGGATCGCCAGCACCTGTTGCGTGCGCATCATGATGGCATCGATGAAGCCACGCAGAAGCATGAGCATCGCCAGCACAATGTACATCACGCCGATGCGCTTGTGGTCGACCGAGCTTATCCACTCGTTCCACAGATAGGGCCAGTAGCCCTTCACCGTTATCCATCCAAGCACGGCGACCGCTGCCAGAAAGACGCCGAGAGCCGCGACGAGCGGGATGGGTTGATCGAAGGGAATGGCCGACGAGTCGAGCTTGCCCAGCATCGTCATTCCGCCCCTTCTGCCTGTGGATGATGCCCCGTCGGCGGCGCCGCCGCGGGCAATGCCTTTGGGCTCACCTGTGGCTCGCCGCCGGCGGCACTTTCGGCCGGCCCCGGACCCGGGGGCAATATCTGCTGAGCGACGGCATCGAACAGCCCGGGCTGAACATGGCCGAACGTGGACGGCGGCACGTTGGTGCTTTGCCGGGCGAGCTCGCGATAGGCATTCGCGTTGAGCACGCCGCCGCCGCCACGCAGCGACGACGTCCAGCGGGTGAAGGCATCGGCTGAAACCGCGCTCACGCTGAAGTTCATGTCCGAGAAGCCGTCGCCGCTGAAGTGCGCCGACTGGCCGAAAAAGCTGCCCTCATAGTCGGCCTGCAGATGCAACTCGGTCTGCATGCCGTTCATGACGTAGACCATGCTGCCAAGCTGGGGCACGAAGAACGTGTTCATCACGCTGGCCGAGGTCAGCTTGAAATGAACTGGAACGCCGGCGGGGATAACCAATTGATTGACAGCGCCCACGCCCTGCTCGGGATAGAGGAACAGCCATTTCCAGTCGAGCGCCACCACCTGGATGTCGAGCGGCGGCTGCGCGGAAGGGATCGGTTTGCGCGGATCGAGCTGGTACGATCCGTAATAGATCAGCCCGCCAAGGAAAAGGATGGTGAGCGTCGGGATCGACCAGACGATCAACTCGATGCGCCCCGAATAGGTGAACTCCGGGTCATAGCGCGCGTCGCTGTTCGAGGCGCGGAATTTCCATGCGAAGGCCAAGAGCGCAACAAGCGTCGGAACAACGATCACCAGCATCACCGCCAGTGAGTTCAAGAGGATCGTGCGGTTGCCCGAGCCAATGGGTCCTTGCGGGTCGAGCACACCCCCCGCGCAACCGGGCAAGAATGCGATTGCCGGGATCCAGAGCAGTTGCCGCCCCGGCTTGGGGCTGGATGGCAACAACACTTGCTCGGCCACCAATCCTGGAGAGGACGCGTTCTTGGGGCACGCGCTCTTGGCACTTCTCATCTGAAGCCTTCCTCTGAACCAACTTCAAGGCGCGTGGCCGGGGTGCCGCCCTCCGCCGGACGAAGGACCTAACTGGCGCTTCCCCGGTTTGTTCCTCCTCGCTGGCTCATGCACAAACTCCAATTCGGCGGCACGGCGATGGAGCACAGCTAAGTCGATCACCCCATCAAGCTGGTGGAGCCAGAACCGCTCCACGGTTTTGGCCCATGAGCGAATCGACGCCAGTCATGGCTAATGACGACCGGTGGGGCCCGAACTTCTTGCCGATCGCCGCGCCGGCGGAGAGGACACGTCCTTCGGGGTGCTCGTTTTCCATCTGACGTCTGCTCCTGACGCGGGATTTTTTCGGGGCTGGCCGCAAGTCGCCCAAGCGTGCGACGCCTAACTGGCGCCTCCCGGGATTGTTCCGCTTGTCAGTGTTTGGGCGACATGGGCGCGACCCGAGGGGGGAACTCTACCTGCTCGAGAGATGGAGTTGTCCAACGTGACCATATTCACAACGACGGCGGCTCGGTTACCTCAGCTATTTGCAGCCATCGCTGGCTCGCGTACGAATTTTGATTTCGGCGGGACGGCGAACACCGTGAAGCGCTCAGCCAGACTGTCAAGAGCTTTACGCATGCCCACTCCAGCGGCAGCCGCACCGTGTCCGGTGATGACCATCTGAGGGTTCAGGGCAGCCAGACGCTTCACAGATCTTTCCGCCGCATCCCAGTCCGGCGTGAAGTAGCGCGGCGGACCGTGCATCTCGAGATCCTGGACGGCGACCTCATAGACCGACTCCTGACCGGTGGTGATGAAAGCGTCCCCTACGATCAGCGAGCGGTCTTCCTCGCGCCAGAGCGAAATGTGACCAGGGGCGTGCCCGGGTGTGTGCAGCCATTGCCATCCGGGCATTCCGGGGACCGATCCGTCGGCGGGCAAGAGTTCCAATCGGTTGCCAAGATCGATCGGCCCGCGTGGAAAGAGCGGCGAAAGCAGCGCCATCAGTCCGCCCCCGACCCAGGGATCCGGTGCCGGATAACATTCAGTTCCGTCCAAATAGGGCCGCTCGAGTCCATGCGCGAAGACGGGCACCTCCCACCTATTCGCGAGGTCCAGAACCGTTCCCACATGGTCAAAATGGCCGTGTGTCAGGATAACCGCGGCAGGCCGTGCGTTGGTGCCAAACCGCTTTTCCGCGACCGCAAGAATACTGCTTCTCGACGTCGGCAACCCCGTATCTATTAGCACCCAGTTCCGATCTCCGCTGCGCGGTGCGCCGAAGAACACGACATTGACGATTGCCAGCCGCAAATAACCCAGGTCCGGTGCGATGCTCCAGGCACCGTCGCCATGATCTTCGCGCCTGGCGTGGTCGATCTCGGAAAGTCGAATCTGAACGGTCATGATCCCGTGCCTCGGTTGTTGCTGCGCAGCCGCTCGAGTTCATCGGCGGCGGTGGTACATGCCCCGAACTTGGGCACGGCCCCCTTGTTCCTTCCTTGATCCTCGTTCGCCACCCGGATTGCAGACAGCGCGACGAACCCGTTATTTATTAACTGGTTACGAGGCGGTTCGCCCAAATTGAGTCAAGAAGCTAGGCCACCCATTCGCTGGCTGCATTTATCTTACACCCCTTGGCAGCTTTGCTGCCCAATCTTGGTCATTGAGAGATTAGCAGCCGCTTCCAAAAAGCAGACATCACAGGGACTGCGTCGTAGCTCCGATGTGCCTCAGAGCGCTTCTTTTAAGCAAACAGAGGCTGCCGTTCGTGAGCTAATACCGAGATCTCCTGGGTCGCCAGCTTTCTTAGCGACGAAACGGTGAAATGGTTGGCTCCGTTTGTCGGGCTGGCCAGCCCGATTGAAGCGGAGCACGATCATGCCCTTCAAAGCACGTGGAAGGATGCCAGGGGCCTAGGTGGACGGGGTCCCCCTGTCAGACCTTCCGGCTGGCCAGCAGCCTTGTAAGCCAGTCCGGATCCATTTCCGGTACGGACGACAAAAGCCGTTCGGTGTAAGCGGCATGGGGAGGTGTGAGAACTTGGCTCTTCAGTCCCTGTTCAACGACTTTGCCCTGGTGCATGACAACGATTTGGTCGGCTATCGCCCTTACGGTAGCAATGTCGTGGCTAATGAAGATGTAGCTCATTTCGAGTTCACGCTGCAGGCGCATGAGAAGCTTGAGGATTTCCTCTTGGACGATCTGGTCGAGCGCGGACGTGATCTCGTCACAGATGATAAGCTCTGGATCGGCTGCCAACGCCCGGGCAATGCAGACGCGTTGCTTTTGGCCGCCCGATAGCTCGCCAGGCAGGCGTTCCAGAAAATCCTCGCTCATCTCGACCATGTGCATAAGTTCGCAGATCCGGCGATCCTTCTGCGCGCCCTTTAGGCCGAGGTAGAATTCGAGCGGCCGAGCTATGATTTCTTCGACCGTCTGGCGCGGATTCAGGGCGTTGTCGGGCATTTGGTAAATCATCTGCATGCGGCGCAGGACCTCCTTCGGCCGCGTCTTCAGGCTCGTGGAAAGGGGCTGCCCGGCAAAAGAAATCAAACCTGAAATTGGCGGCAAGAGACCGGTGACGACTCGCGCGAGCGTCGATTTGCCCGAACCGGATTCGCCGACCACGGCCACGGTTCTTCCGCGCGGAACCTTGATGGAGACATCCTGGAGCACCTTGACCTTTCCTGCATAGGCCGCGGTAACGTTGTCTATCGTCAGCAGATAGTCATCGGCTGGAACTTCGGGCTTGGCGAGCTTGCGTACGGCCCAGAGCGTTTTGGTATATTCCTGGCTGGGCGAGGCCAGCATCTGGCGTGTATCAGCCTCCTCCACGGTGCGTCCGTGGCGCAGAACCATGATACGATCCGCCATTTGCGCCACCACCGCCAGGTCATGCGTCACGTAGATTGCAGCGGTGCTGAATTCCTCCACGATGTTGCGAATGGAAGCTAGAACTTCAACCTGCGTGGTCACGTCGAGCGCGGTTGTTGGCTCGTCGAATATTATGAGGTCCGGACGACAAGCCATTGCCATCGCTGTCATTGCCCGTTGCAACTGCCCGCCGGAGACCTGATGAGGATAGCGAAAGCCTATGGTCTCCGGTTCTGGGAGTTGAAGGCGTCGATAAAGATCGACGGCGCTCCGGTTCGCCTCTTCCCGGCCGGCAATTCCATGCGCCACCGCTGTTTCGACGGTTTGTTCCAAGAGCCGATGTGCCGGATTGAAAGAGGCAGCCGCGCTTTGTGCGACATAGGCAATGCGGGAGCCCCTGAGGCGACGGCGCCCTTTTTCATTGACTGCCAGAAGATCAATCCCGTCGAACAGGACCGAGCCTTGCATGATCCGGCAGCCCGGCTTGGCATAACCCATTGCGGCAAGGCCAATGGTGGACTTGCCGGCGCCTGATTCGCCGATCAGGCCAAGAACCTCGCCCCGCTTCAGCGTCAGATCGATCCCGCGGACAATCGGATGCCAGCGCTCGTCCGAGAACCCCTCCACATGCAGATTGCGGATTTGAAGTAGATCCGTGCCTTTTTCGCGTGAGCCTGGACCGCTACTTTTCATCCCGCAACCCGCTTGTTGCGTGCAGGAACCAGTCCACAACGAAATTCACGGACACGGTAAGGAGAGCAATCGCGCCGGCCGGAAGTAGCGGGGTGACGTCGCCGTAGGTGATCAGGGTCGCGTTCTCGCGCACCATTGATCCCCAATCGGCCGTCGGCGGCTGAATACCGACGCCGAGAAACGACAGCGCCGCGACTGTCAGGAACACGAAGCAGAATCGCAAGCCGAACTCGGCGACCAGTGGCGGCATGACATTGGGAAGGATTTCCTTGGCGATGATCCATTTTGGTCCCTCGCCGCGTAATCGTGCCACCTCGACATATTCCATCACCGCCACGTTAAGCCCGACGGCGCGAGAAAGCCGAAAGACCCGGGTGGAATCGAGAAGCGCAATGATGACAATCAGGCTCGTGATCGACGAGCCGAAGATCGTCAGCAGCACCAGCGCGAAGATCAGACTCGGGATTGACATCAGCACGTCCACCGCACGTGACAAGATCTGGTCGAGCCACCCCCTGTACAATGCGGCAAGAAGGCCGAGCGAGACGCCGACCGCGAAGGACAGCAACGTGGTCGCGACCGCGATAGCGATGGTGTTGCGCGCACCGTAGATCAAGCGGGTGAGCATGTCGCGGCCGAGCTGATCGGTTCCCAGTTTGAACTCCTGGCTCCACGGCGCGAAGGCTTCGCTGAAAACCTGCGTCTCGCCATATGGGGCTATCCAGTGCGCGAAGACCGCAACAAAGACGTAGCCGAGGATCACGACGATGCCGAACCACGCGCTGAACGGTGCCTTCTTCAGCGCAGTTTTCGCCCGGGTGGCACGCGAGCGCCTCAGCCTCTGAAGCTCCGCGACAGATTCGGATCTGGTCATCGTGGGTGCAAGAGCCTGGGATTGGTGGCGATGGAAATAATGTCGGCTAGCAGGTTGAGAAGGATATAAGTCGCGGCGAAAATCAGGGCGCAGGCCTGGACAACCGGAACATCCCTGGATTTTACCGCGTCAACCATCAGCTGGCCGATGCCGGGGTAAACGAACACGACCTCGACCACGACCACTCCGACGATGAGATACGCCAGATTGAACGCGACCACAGTGACGATCGGAGCCCAGGCATTGGGCAGGGCATGCCTCAGCACGATCACCATCGGGGACATTCCCTTGAGGCGCGCCATATCGATGTAGGGGCTTGACAGCATGTTGATGATGGCCGCTCGGGTCATGCGCATCATGTGGGCCACGATTACAAGCGTAAGGGTGATTGCCGGCAGGGCGACTTTCCAGAGATGCTCCCAAAATGGCGTCTGATCGTTCACATTCGACAATGTCGGAAATTTGGGAACCGCATTGAGCGCCCAGTTCAGCGAGACAGTGAGCCAATGAGGCAGCGTTTGAGCGAAATCGGATCCGATGAACGTGTCGCGCGAGATCACCAGGTAGGCGAGCATATAAGCGACGAAAAATTCCGGGAATGAAATGGTTGTCAGTGTCGCGACATTCACCAGCCGGTCGAACCAGCCGTTGCGGTACAGCGCAGCCAGAATGCCAAGCCCCAAGGCCAGGGGAACGGCTATCAGCGCCGTCACCGCTGCAAGGAACATCGTGTTGTAGAGGCGGGGTGCGATGATCTCGGCCACGGTACGCCGATATCCGGTGCGGCTCGCAAACGAAGAGCCGAAATCGCCATGGAGCATCTGGGCGACCCAAGCGAAGTAGCGCTCGACAGGCGGACGATCGATGCCGATCTCCCGCTGGAACGCGGCGACCGTTTCGGGCGTCGCCGACTGCCCGAGCGTGGCCTTGGCGAAGTCGCCTGGGAGCATCGCGATCGCAGAGAAGATGATGATGGACACGATGAACAAAGTGACCAGACCGAGGCCAAGGCGCTGCAGGACCGTTCTTGCGACGGGGTTCATGTGCGTGGCGTTTCCCTTTGGGCGGCAACCCTGCACTCGGAGCCAGCTGACCGGAGCCTCAAAACCATCGCGGCTCCGGCCCGCCATCTCATGCCGTGGCGATCCACCAGCGTTCGGCCATTTTCAGTCCATCGTTCTCCCAGTTGGGCGCCACATCACCGTGTGCGAGCTTTTTGGATTGGGCGCTGACGAAATTGTTGAAGACCAGCACGATGCTGCCGCCGTCATCGTGGGTTAGTTGCTGCATCTCGGCATACATCGCCGCTCGTTTGGCTTCGTCCGTCTCGGCGCGTGCCTGGACAAGCAATTCGTTGAAGTGGGGATTTTTCCAGAACGTTTCGTTCCAGCTGGAGTCCGCGGCAAAGGCTTGCGTGAACATCCAGTCGGCGGTTGCCCGACCGCTCCAATAGGAAGCGCACCAGGATTTCTTCAGCCAGACATTGTCCCAATAAGCGTCCTCGGCCTCACGCACGACATTGACGTCGATGCCGCATTGGGCTGCCGTTTCGCGAATGAGCGAAGCCGCATCCACCGCCCCCGCAAAGGCGGCATCGGCCACCGAGAGGTCCACCTTCAGGTTCTCCATTCCGGCCTTTTTCAGGTAGTGCTTGGCTTTTTCCGGATCGAAGCTGTGTTGCGGTTGCGGATCCTTGGCGAATTTGATGGCCGGCGCGATCGGGTTGTCGTTGGCCACAGTGGCGTGGCCAAGAAAGATCTTGTCGACGATTTCTTGGCGATTGATCGCCCATTTCAATGCCATTCGCACGTCCGGATTATCAAACGGCGCCATCGTGACATTCATCGGCAAGGTATAGTGCCCGTAGCCAGTGACCTCGACGATTTCCACCTTGGGATTGCGTTTCAACATGCCGAGGGTCTTGAGGTCGGCGCGGCCGATATAGTCCACCTCCCCCGTGGATAGCGCCGCCATGCGAGCGGCGAGATCTGTGATGGCGATGAACTCCACCTCGTCGAGATAGGGCTTGCCATTCTTGAAGTAGTTTGGATTGCGCTTGAGCTTGGCCGAAACGCCGGGCTGGAAATTCTCGAGGACGAAAGCACCGGTGCGAACGCCTGAAGCCCAATCCGCCTTGCCGTCCTTGGCCGGCATGATGACCAGATGGTAGTCACTCATGATGTAAGGGAAATCGGCGTTGCCGCTCTTGAGCGTGAAGACCACCGTTTCCGGGCCGTCCGACTTGACATCGGCGACGGAGTCCAACAGCGACTTCGCCGCCGATTTGGTGTCCTTGCCCATGTGATATTGCAAGGAGGTCACGACGTCATCCGCCGTCACGGTCTTGCCGTTGTGAAAGGTTGCGCCTTTGCGCAGCTTGAAAGCCCAGGTTTTGGCTCCATGCGAAGTTTCAAAGCTCTCGGCGAGGTCCGGTTGGACATTGCCTTTAGCGTCGACCTCAGTGAGGCTGTTGGACAGCGAGCCCGAAAATGCGGTTTGTGTGAACGTGTCGGGGTAGCCGGCCGGATCGATCGAATCCGTCGTCGCGCCATGAGCCATGCCGAGCTTGGCGAAGCCGCCCTGCATCGGTTCGGCCCGCGCCGTGCTCACGAACAGCCGGTCGGCGGCGGCAACGGTCAGGCCCGCGGCCAGCCCAAGATGAATGAAGTCGCGGCGGGAAACCTTGCCGCCTCCGACCAGGCTTTGCGCGATACCAAGCTTGTATTCAGATTCTGACATTTGACTCTCCCATTGCGGAGTTCCCCGCGTTATTTCTCGTCAAGCACCGGCGAACAAATCTGCTTATTGGCTCCGCCACCTTTCCTTCGAATTTTTCCAATCCCAATCGGCTTGCGCCAATCAGGCCGTCACGTAGATGCCGCCGGCTTCGACGGTGACTGGAAATGTGCGCGCGCGAACGGAGGGATCGACCAAGGCCGCGCCTGACTTGATGTCGAACTCCCACCCGTGCCAGGCGCATCGAACGATCTCGTTTTCGCGATGATAGATGAATTGCGCCTGTTCAACGGGCGCGGTTGTGCCGCATTGCGGCCCCTCGCAAAGCGGAGCGCCGCGGTGCGGACAGACATTCAGCAGCGCGTGGAATGAATCTCCGATGCGGAAAATCCCGACCGAAAGGCTGCGGATCTTGGCGATGAACGGAGACCATGTTTCGATCTCGTCGACGCGGCAGATATATGTCTTCTCGGGCATCGTATGCTTCCTCAGGCGGCATTCGCGGCTTGCGCGCGGGGGATGCGTTTGTAGACTTCCAGCGCGTTCAGTCCCATGATCTTGCTCTTCCATGCAGGAGGGATTTGCAGCGTGTTGGCATCGTCGTAATCCCAGTGCGGATAGTCTGATGCAAACATCAGCGTGTTTTCGCCGTCCATCGCTTCGAGCGTGGACCAGAGATGTTGGATGTTTGCAGGCTGCTCCAGCGGCTGCGTGGAAAAGCGGATGTTGCGCCGGCAATATTCAGACGGCAGCATCTTCAGCCATGGCGTCTCCTTGCGCAGCGCTTTGTAGTCGGCGTCCAGGCGCCAAAGGACCGACGGAACCCAGGCGACGCCGCACTCGATGATCACGAAGTAGAGGTCCGGCCATTTCTCGAAGACGCCATGGGCGATCATGCTTGCCACGTGCGACATCGCCGACATGTGCAGAATGGCATGCGTTTCCCAGAAGAATGTCGTCGGAGCAGGAGCAATGGCAGTTGAATTCACGCCGCCATGCCCGCCCAGATGAATGGCGAATGGCAACCCCACTTCCGCGCAGGCTTCGTAGATCGGATGGTAAAACGGGTCGCCATACGGCTTGACGGACCCCTGGGAGGCGAGAACCTGGACCATGCGCGGATGGCGGCCAAGACGGCGTATCTCGGCGGCAGCGAGCTTCGGATCCTGTGGCGCGATGATGATCGAGCCCATGAACCGATCGTCTTTCGGCAACCACTGATCGATCTGATAATCGTTGTAAGCGCTGACCAGAGCGCTGGCATAGTAAGGGTTAGCCAGGGTCGACGCCTCGATAGGCTCATCGCCGGTCAGGATCGCCACGTCGACTTTGTATTTGTCGAGGTGCTTCTCTTTCATGATGAGATAGTTGTCGGCTTCCGTTTTCGGACGGATGTCCTTGCGGGAAAAGTCCTGCGGGTGGAACCAGGGCCGATGACCATGCGGAAAGGCCCCAACGGGCCCTGTTTTCTCGCCCTCGATGAACATGTCTTTCCACAAGCCGGAGAGATAGGGCTCCAACACAGTGGCGCTTGACCAGTAATTATGACAGTCGCAGTCGACTATGAACACTTCTTCCGCTCCGTATCCGTATCTCGTCCCGGCGGCGCTGCCGGCCGCTGATGTGCTACAGCTTCCGCCTTGAGTATTGTTTGATCAAGCTTATGATACGTGGAATATGATCGAGTTTTTCGATTGGAGATTTCATGCAACTTGATCACATCGAGACCTTTCTGGACATCATCGAATCGAGAAACTTCAATCGCACCGCGGATCGGCTAGGATTGACCCAGTCGACGATCAGCACCCGCATCAAGAACCTCGAGAGCGCAATCGGGTCCGAACTGTTCCAGCGCGGACGCGCCGGGGCGGAACCGACCGCCGCAGGACGCCGGTTCGAAGCTTACGCAAGATCCCTGCTGTCTACATGGTCGCAGGCTCGCCACGATGTCCGGGCGTTCAATCGTTTCGAAGGCACCTTGCGCGTCGCCGCGCAGGTCGGGATGACCCGCTCGGTTTTGCCGGGTTGGGTGGAGACGCTGTGTCAGGCTCTTCCCAAATCGTCGATCCATGTCGAGTCGGATTATTCGAACCAGATGGTCAGCGACCTAAGCATGGGAAATCTCGACATCGCAGTGCTTTACGCCCCGCGATACCTACCCGAAATCTCCTATGAACATTTGATGGTTGAGGAATATGTGATGGTTTCCACGGTAGCCAGAACCCTCTCCGAGGTCGATCCTGAAACCTATATTCGTCCTGGCTATACGGTCCTGCTGGAGAAGGCCCATGCCGAACTGCTTGGCGAGTTGGCGATCTGTCGCCTTTCCATGGGATCAGAAACCTTGGCGGAGATGATGCTACGGCGCGCGGGCGGGACCTGCTATATGCGAAGTGACGATGCGCGCAGGTTTGCCCTCGAACGCCCATCGTTCATCGTCGAAGGCGCTCCGACCCTGCATCAGCCGGTACACACGGCCATCCTGGCGCGCCGCAAGCACGAACCGATCATCCGCAAGGGAATCCGCGCCCTTCACGTTGCCGTGATGTCACTGGATATGTGATCGAAATAATCGATCATAACTCGCGAGGGAGGCTCCTGTTATGGCGGGCCCGGAAATGGCATCTTGGCTCTACTTCAAACCGAGATGAATGATGAACGCACACGTTGGGACCCCCGGCCTCCTCCCGATGATGCGTCATCGGCAATGGGCACAAACCACATCGCAGCTCGTACTCTGCCGTCGTGTAATCGAGGAGACGCCCGATGTGAAAACTTTCGTTTTCACATCCCCGACGGATCGGATGTTCTGCTTCAGCGCGGGCCAGTATGTGCTCGTGCACCTCAAGATCGAGGGTGCCGCGGTGACGCGCTCCTACTCTGTTTCCTCACCACCGACGCGACCGCTCGACCTGCAGATCACGGTGAAGCGAACACCGGGCGGCCTGGTTTCGAATTGGCTCCACGACAATTTGGGGGCGGGCGACGAGATCGAAATCGAAGGGCCGCTCGGCTCATTCAATCTCGATGACCTGCCATATGAAACGCCGCTCTTCCTTTCGGGCGGCAGCGGGATAACGCCCGTGATGTCGATGTTGCGTGCGCTTACCGACCGCGCAACCGACCAGGATATCTCCTTCATTCATAGTGCCAGAACGCCAGGTGATATAATCTTTCGAAGGGAATTGGACGCACTTGCCTCTCGCTTCCCCAACGTGCGGGTAACGTGCGTTTGCAGCCAGGAAGATCGCACCTGGAGGGGGCCAACTGGCCGAATAGACAGTCAGATGCTGCTGACCCTCGTTCCCAATCTCCGCAGGCGCACCGTTTTTGCCTGTGGACCCGAAGGGTACATGAAGACGGCACGGGCCTGCCTTCACGCAATAGGCTTCCCGCCGGCGCAGTATCACGAGGAGAGTTTCGGAGGCAGCAATGGTTCGCGGTCGGAATTGGCTTCAGCGATTTCGTCTTCGGTCCGTTTCGCCCGCTCGGGCGTGGAGCATCACTGCGCGCCCGGAGAGACCCTGCTTGAAGCGGCACGGAACTGTGGCATCTACATCCCAACCGCCTGCCAGCAGGGCGTTTGCGGAACGTGCCGAATAGCCAAACTATCCGGCGAAGTTGCCATGGACGATCTAGGCGGGCTGAATGCTGAAGATAAATCGGCCGGCTATGTCCTGGCATGTTGCAGCCGCCCGCAAGGAACGGTTTTGCTCGACGTTTAACTCGGCGTTGTTGACCTTTGAAAAGGCCGCCTTGCGCGCGCTTGGCCTCGAGGGTCTGGTCTCAAAATGTTGCCGCCGCCTTCGAAATGGGAGCAGAGCCGCCCCCTTCCTCCAGGTTTTCGGGTTTACCACCCGCGCACCCGTGGCACCGTTCGACTTATTCCAACCCTTACTGAGCTACAGACGCGAATGTCAGCTTTAGGGCTCGAAACGTGGCAGCGCATTGGCCGGCCGCTAGGCAACTACGATCGGTTGCTGGACTTCAGCCGCGCGGTCACCGGCACATTGTTCTTCGTGCCGGCGACGACATTTCTGGAGAACGTTGCGACCCGGGAAGCAGTCACCTCGACCGCTGGTCCGGCCCTGTCGGACGGATCTATTCGGAGTCATCGTAAGTAGGTCCGCCAGACCATACAGTACGAGGAAACGGCTTGGCGACCCGTACAGAGAACGCTGACCCTCAGCGACTAGCACATCGTTATCTGTCAACTGGTTACGAGGCGGTTCGCCCAAATTCAAGAAGCTAGGCCCCCCATTCGCTGATCGCATTTATCTTACACCCATTGGCAGCTTTGCGCCTCAAATCGGCCGATAGGGCGGCCCTATCCGTGCCGTTAAGCGGACGTCGATGAACGGCACGCCACGAACGGCTTGCGCCATCTGGTCACCCGAGGCGTTTGTGGCGTGCCGAGTTGATATGAGACCCAGCGTCTTGGTCGAAATTAGAACGGGAGCTTGATATCGCCCACCGACAAAGGGCTACCGGCCGCTATGAGCGCGGCAACCGTCTCTCTGTCCTGTTGCCGGCGCCTCATGAGTCCGTTCAGCACCCTGTCGAGAGATATCGCGCCGGCTCCGGCGATGGCGAGGACGAACATGCCGCCCGCTATGGCGAGATCCTTTTCCAAATGCAGCAATTCGTTCTGGCTGGCGAAATTGGTGTGGAACAGGGCTGCCGTTGCCAAACAGAACAGTCCGAGCGCGACCGCGCCCAGACGCGTCAGCAGGCCCAGGCCGATCGAAAGACCGGCTCCCAGCTGCAGCGCTATGGTGGCCATCAGAAGCGGCAGGCTGACGCCGAGGGCGGCCATGGCTTTTGCGGCACCGTCGAAATGGATCGCCAGCTCAACGCCTTCATGCACGAAGAGCAATGAGAGCAGCAGGCGACCCGTCAGCAGGGTCAAGTCGGTGAGATGTAGTTTCAAGGCGATTTGTGTCGTTGTCACGATTGGCTCCAGATAGGAAAGAGGGCAGGCGCCGCACGAAGGCGCCCGCCTGGCTTCATTGGGTCACTTTGGTGTCGATGGCCTTCTGCAGGTCTGCGCGTTCCTCGCAGCCTGCCGGGCAGAGCTGGGTCAGCGATGCCAGCTGCTCCCTAGCTTTGGCCATGTCGCCGGTCTCGACATAGAGTTCGCCGAGATATTCGCGCGCCGCCTTGTGGTCCGGCTTCAGTTCGAGCGCCTTGGTGTAGTAGGTCAGTGCCGTCGTGTAATCGCCGGTCTTGCGCAGCGTGAAGCCGAGCAGATTGTAGACGTCGGCCTGCTGCGTGTCCTGCGCCAGGTCACGAAGATCGGCCAATGCACCCTTATAGTCCTTGGCATCGATCTTGGCTTTTACTGCGGTGAGGTCGGGCGCGTCGTCGCCTTCAATGTTGTCCACGGCATAGGCCGGCACGGTGACGGCGACCGGAACGGCAGTCAGCACGGCAACGGCGCCGAGCAGCCCGAACAGGTTGTGCCTGTTGAAGAGGGAAGGTTTCATTGTCTTTCTCGCTTTGGGATTGCCGCGCTTAAATTTGCACGGGGGTGAAGCCGTAGGCGTTGCCGTCCTTGACGAAGGTGCCGGTGCCCGGGAACGGGAAGTGCGAACCGGAGATGCGGATGTTGTCGGCAATCACGCGATCGATCAGTTTGTGGCGCGTGGTAATGGCCGTCGGCCCATCCTGGTCGTAGGTGCCTTGCCAGTCCGGATGCGGCGCCAGCAGTGCCGGCACATACATTGTGTCTGCCGAAATCATGATCTGCTCCTTGCCGGAGTTTGCGAGGTAGACCGAATGGCCTGGCGTATGACCGGGCGCGGCGATGATCTGCATGCCAGGCGCCACTTCGGCGCCGTCCTCGACCAGCTTCCAATTCTTCCATTTCGGGAAGTTTTCGGCGATGCGCTTGCCCGCCGGCTTGCGCCCTTCGGGCAGCTTTGCCAGTCGGCCGGGGTCGGTCCACCACTTGTATTCCGTGGCGTTGACGATGAGCTCGGCATTGGGGAACACAGGCGCGCTGGTCCCCTTTTCCATCAGGCCCCAGACGTGGTCGGGATGGAAATGCGAGATCATGATGGTGTCGATAGTCTTGTAGTCGATGCCAGCGGCGGCCATGTTGGCCGGCAGATGGGT
Source organism: Mesorhizobium ciceri biovar biserrulae (assembly GCF_001618845.1). Taxonomy (NCBI): domain Bacteria; kingdom Pseudomonadati; phylum Pseudomonadota; class Alphaproteobacteria; order Hyphomicrobiales; family Phyllobacteriaceae; genus Mesorhizobium; species Mesorhizobium ciceri. The sequence continues at coordinate 243,171 of NZ_CP015065.1, read as the reverse complement.
GGCATTGGTTTGCCATTGGCCGACGCCCGAACCGGCATCCATCATAATCACCTTGCCGTTCATCTTGAGGACGACGACGGTGAGCGGGATAGGCATGAAGTCTGTCGTCAGGCCGGCCTTGGCAAGGGCTGCCTTGGTGTCCTCGACGGAGACATCCTTGATGAAAGCTGGGTCGTGCGGCTTGCGCCAGATGCCGTCATAGATGGCGGTGATCTCGATATCGCCGACCATGTATTTGTAGAAGCCAACGGCCGGCTCGACTGCTGTTTCGGCGAAGGCAGGACGGGTGAATTCCAACCTGCCGGCGAGGCCGAATGCGGCAGCGGCAGTTGCGGACCCAAGCAACGTGCGACGTGTCATGTTAAACATGATGATCTCCTGTGTTAAGAGGTGGGGGTGGCGGAAAGCCAAGCGTGGCCCTCCGTCCTGATTGCCGAACCTATCGGTCCTGACCGGATGAAACTCAGTTGCCCCAGGTGCCCTGGCCGTACTGCGCCGGCACGCCGGCATCGGCACCACCATGGATCTTCTTGACCTCTCGGATCGAGCTGGTGTGCGAGGTGTCGATTTTTGAAGCCGAATGGCTGGCGACCGGCTGGCGGGAAGTGTTCGAGCCGTAGTGGTCGCTGCCGGCGAAGGCCGTGCCACTGGCAACGAGGATGGCGGCAGCGGTAAGGACGATCTTTTTCATTGAAACAGTTCCTGATCTTGAGGATTGAGAGAAGTTGTTGTTTGGAGGTCGAGGCGCGTTCAGCGGCCCCAGAGTCCGTCGTTGTTGTGCCGGTTGATGATGTCCTGAACCGACCCCTGGCTCGGCCCGGTCGTCACCTTGGAGTCGACGCTGTCCTGACGCGGCGTGGAGCGAATGGAAGCAGTAGCGTTGGTGTCGACGCTGGTGGCCGGCTGGTTGGAGTTGTTGGCGCCATGGTCGCTGCCGGCAAAGGCAGCGCTTGAGGCAAGCAGCATGGCAGCCACGCTGAGAGCGAGCTTGGTCATTTTGGTAGATCCTTGTTTCGTTTCTTGGTTGCGTGCCGGGAAATTGGCCCCGCTAACAACAAGACTCGCCAAGACATCCCTTTATTCCCGGGTGGCGCGAAATTCTTTTGGAGGGTCCAAAATCAGGGACGGCGGCTGTCGGGAACTGGGCCAGCCGACGCTGCACGCGCACGTCCGAGGTCGGCACCATCTGGTGCCGTGGGTCTGTCTGACCGCGAAGTAGCCGAGCCAGCGGTGACGTCGCACTTGATATTGGCTGAAAAGGTCTGGGCGGTCGGCTATCAGCCGGTCACGGTGGCGGCGCGGAAGCGCGCTACGAAATCGTCCAGCTCCGGCCGCTCCATGTCGGAAATCGCCCAGTAGGAGAAGGCGCCGTCGCTCCACTGCACCAGCGAAAAACCGCCCTCAGAGAGATCGACAGGGTCGGTCACAGCTCCGGCATTTTGAGGCTCGGCGACAAGGGTGATCAGATGCTCGCGGTGGCGATAGACCAGTGCCGGCACCGCCCGGCCGCCGATGACCTCGACCCTGCCACCGATGAGTGCAAATCCATCCTTGGCCATGTCCGGCGCCGGCGGCGAAAGACCGAGCCTTGCGTCGAGCCAGGGCTTCACCGTGTGTCGGTCCGACGAGACGACATCCACCGGGCTCATCGCCAACAGGCTGCGCTGGTGGCCGCTGGCTACCCCTGCGGCAAAGCCATCGGCTACGCCAGGCTGCATCGCCCATTGCGTTGCACCGCTGGCCAGCACCGCGCTGAGCATGATAGACGCCGCCATGGCGCGCCAATCGAATGAGCCGAAGTTGCGCGCCGACCACCCCGTTCGATTTGCCTTCGCTGGTGCCGTCGGCGCTGTGGGGCGCAGTACCTCGACATTGCCGGCAGCAGCCATGGCTGCGATGCGCGCGCTGAAGGCGTCGCTGACTTGCGGCTTCGGAAGTCCGGCCACAGCCCCTTGCAAGGCGATGACGCGGGCATGTTCGGCGGCCAGCTTGGGGTCGGCGGCTATGCGCCGCTCAACGGCTATGGCCGCGGCGGCGTCAAGCTCGCCATCGACCAGCGCGTGCAGCATCAGGTTCATGCCTGCGGCATCCTCGGGCAATCCGTCGTTGTGCGCGCTCATTGCGCCCTCCCAAGGCCAGAGATCAGCAGGCCACGCGCCCGCGCCAGCCGTGACATCACCGTACCCATCGGCACGCCTAGCATGGCCGCGATATCGCGGTAGGCGAGGCCATTGATGTCGCGCAGCACGAGGGTCTCGCGAAACGGCTGCGGCAGGGCGGCGATCGCGGCTTCGAGTGCCACGGTATCTGCCTTGGCGATCAGGGTCGCCTCCGGGCTCTCGCTGTCGGGTGGATCGGCTGCGTGAGCGGAGCTCACCTCGTCGAGATCGGCGAGATCGCCCACCGAGACGATGCTGCGCGGGCGGTTCCGCGCCAGCCATGTGTAGCACGCATTGCGCACGATGGTGAGCAGCCAGGCGCGTGCATTGCCGCCGGCATAACTGGCGATGCTGGCATGTGCCTTCATGCACGCGTCCTGCACGACATCCTCGGCGTCGGTGGCATTGCCGGTTAGCCAACGGGCCAGCGAAAGCGCGTCGGCGAGATGAGGCATTACCACTTCGCTGAAGCGGTCGGCCTGCGCATTGCTGCTTAGCATTGGTGTACCGTGATATGCGCCTCGCCTTGAGTGCCAGGAAGCGAAGATGGTTCTGTCTTGCAAGCGAACCCAGCGGAAGTATTTAGGGTCGCCAGCTGCGGTGAATGTGAAGGCAACTGTTTCATCGATGTCAATCACACACTGGACCGCAACGATGCATCCACCCCGATGCGTTCTCGCATCCGCGGCGTCTGAGCGCTCTCGATCCCGACTGGGCAGGACGTTTAAGGCAGACAGGCTGGGAGCCGCAGGCGGCCAACGCGTCGCCTTCACCAGGGAATGCGTCGACCATTGCCGTCGCGGTCGTCAGTGTGTGGGGTTGCAGGGGGACGTTCCTTCAAGGTCAATCAGCAGCGTATGCATGGAAGACCAGGGCGGGCGGCGTTTTATTCCCGGGTAGCGAAAAATCTTCTTCGCAATGTAAATTGGTCCGGCCGAGCCAGCTTTTCAACGCTCTTTAGCCTGCGATATCAACCTTCCAGCTCAGCCGATCAGAGCCGGTCGAAATTCGGGCATTGCCAGAGCAAGGGTTTTGTCCATCACTTTAGCCAATTTCCGTCTAGCCGAGAATGAGGCGCATGGCGCAGCGCCTGCTTGCCGGCATCCCGTGTTCGATCTCCCGACGCAGTATTTGACGAAGCCGGTCTCCCGCATGCGTCTCGCCCAGCACCTGAAAGCCCAGCTTCTGATAGAAAGGCGCGTTCCAGATCACATCCCGAAACGTTGTCAGGGTGATCGCGACAAGGCGGCGCTCCCTCGCATCTGTGATTGCTTTTTCGAGCAAGGCGCGTCCGATACCTGAGCGTTGTCGGTCAAGGCGCGCAGCTAGTTCCCAGATGTGCAATGTGTCGTCCTGGATCTCCGCGCTCAGGAATGCGACCGTCCGGCCATCCTGCTCCACCGCTACCCAGCACGTGCCCTTAGCGATAAGTTCACGGTGACGCTCGACGGTCTGGTTTTCGTCATCGGCAATCCAGGCCAGCTCCGCAACTTCGCGGTAAGCGTCACCCTCCGACTGTTCGATATCGGGTAGTGCGTCCGCGTCAGCTACCTGCGCTAAATGGTGGTCATGGAGTTGCCGTCGTGGCTTCCAGGGTTCTGCAGAGAATAACGTTGGAGTGTCCCTCCGGCCAATCTGCAAACTCAGCTACACACACAAAACCGGCTTTTTCATACAATCCTGGCGCCTGGAAATCGTGGCTCTGCACCCAGATCCGCCGAACACCCCTAATGGCAGCCTCGGCGGCGAAGGCGTTCAACAACTTTCGCGCATATCGTCGACGGGATAGATGAACTTGGCGTGCTTCTTTAGGGCCATTCAAGAAACGCGTTTTGGTACGGTTCGCAGCGATTGAAGACACGACAGCTCGTGCACCATCACAATGCTACTGGGCTTCAGGTCACGTCGGCTGTGCTCGCAGGCATGGTCTGGGCGCTTGAAAACCCCGAGGCCGGCATCGTGGAAGTTGAAGATCTGGACTTCCGCGCTGCCTGGAGATCCAGAAGCCCTATCTTGGCTCTCTCGTTGGTGTCTATACGGACTGGACGCCTCTGGATGGCCGGCCTGGGCTCTTCCCGGAGGACATCGACACATCCGATCCCTGGCAGTTCCGGAATGTGCTGGTTTCATGATAGCCGCCGGGCAGGGCAGCGGCGCAACGGGTTTCTGCTCCGGCAAAGCTGCCGACATGGTTCTCTCCCGGCGCGGAGGCAATTGGCGTGGACCGACGGTTCCGTACGGACGGTCTCGTCCAACTCGAGACGTTAGAGTTGGCAATAAGGAAATTGACCTGATGGATCTCACCACACGGCTTGTCGTCGCGATCGGGCTTGGCGCGCTTCTTATCGGGGCGTTCATTCTCATATAGCCGAATGTGACGTTTCAAACGCCTTTCACGCGTTACATTGCCTGTCGTGCGGCAATTCTGGCGGGACTGGACGGCAGCATCGATTTCTCGTCCTGCCGTCGCTTGTCCGTTGGTCGGATCGCCCTGTGCCTACCCAGAGAAGCGCTTTGACTAAGCGAGCTGCAAGCCCACCGAAGCATGGATCGCCGCAGACGGTTCCCATCGCCCCCCGGGGGTCGTTGCGCAGCTAAGCAGCACAAGCACGCAAGCTAGGTGCGTGCTCTATCGCCTCTGGCGCGGTCACGCCTGAGAGTTGCAAGCCGTACGACGCGGCAGAACAGCTGGTTTCAAAATCCGGCATCGACACCGTCGCCAATTCCCATAGCTTGACCACGGCACTGAAAACGCGCTCCCGCCACAGCCGCCGCTACTACGGAAGGTGATGCGATTCTCGCCGGCTCGCCTGCATCCAGAGGGACGAGGACTTCGATCCTGTATTGCTATCGCGACTGCAGTTCGGCTGGGTCATCGGCTGGCACATCCTGCTGCCGGCTATTACTGTAGGATTGGCCGCGTTCATCGCGATGCTGGAAGGCCTCAATTTCTTGACCGGAAGGGACATCTATCTCCGCATCTCGACGTTCTGGATCAAGATATTCTCGATTGCGTTCGGAATGGGCGTCGTCACCGGTGGCGATGGCCCAGGACGGCGTGAAGGCGCGGATCGAGGAGATCATGCCGAAATTGAAACGGCGGAAGGGTGAATGAGACGGCTTGCAGTTGCGCGCACGCGTACGCGTCCACCGAATGTGACATTAGCGCAACCTGATTGAGCTAACGAACACGCGAACAGAACAGTCGCTTGACGATCAAGGCAGACTGCGACAGCGTTTGCCGTCCGGGGGTAAGCGGCGCACGGCTCGTCGAGAGCTAGTAAAAAGGGGCAGGGGCCTTTCTCGACGAGCCTGCCTCGGACATACCCGCTCGCTAAGGGAGATCGGCGACAAGGTGCGGGTCGAGGAGATCACGCCGAAGGTGAAGAAGCGCTGACGTCGTCCTAATTTCAAATTAGCCCGGAGAGGTGGAATAGCCTGGCAACTCGCACGCCAAGGCCAATAATGGTTTGGCCATCATTGGCGGCGAAATCCCAACCGAAAAATGCTGCCCAGCCAAAAAGCAGGATTGAGAAGCGCATTAGCACCTTCTAAAATAGATAAGTTGAATAAGCGTTAAAGGCTTCTTTTGCGCGCTGGCATTCCCAGTGCGCTTTTACAAAGGGGCGATACTGGGGAGGGACCAGGGTAGGGGTTCAGGGCAGCGGAATCGGCTTGTCGCTGAGTGTGCGCAAGTACGCGATCACGTTGACCCGTTCGGTCTCGTCCGGGACACCGGGCGTCTCCATCTTGACGCCCGGCGTTGTGAGCATGGGCCCGAAGAGATATGTGTTCAGGTCCTCATACGTCCATACACCCTCCCAGCCCAGCAATGTGTCGGAGTAACGCATACTTGCCATGGATGCCTTGTCGCGGCCGACGACGCCCCACAAGTTGGGCCCCGTCTTGGTCTCTCCCTGTGGCTCGGCATTGTGGCAACCGTGACACACATGGGTGAAGTAGGTTCGGCCTTTCTCGACATCCGCATTTGACAATTTCAATTTCATCGAGATAGGGGCTGGCGTTGGCAAGACGACGCCGTGCGACAAGAGATATGCGGCAACTTCATGTTGCCCCTTGAATTTTGCCATGTGGAGCGGTGTCTTGCCGTCCTTTGTCTTCGCATTCACATCGGCGCCGGCCTCGACCAGTGCCTTCACGCAATCGAGACAGCCGGATCTGACGGCGATGTGAAGGGCGGATTCACCGCCGCGCTGCGCATTTGGATTTGCGCCCCCCTGCAGCAACAGATTGATCAAGTCGACCCTGCGTTTTGCCAAAGCCGGCATGAGGGGAGGTCCCAAAAGCGGCGTCGGGGCAACGTTGGCGTCGGCACCTCGTTCCATGAGCAGTTTTGCCGCCGCAAGATGCCCGCCCCTAACCGCAAGATAGAGCGGCGTTGCTTTTCCATCGCTCTCGTCGACGCCGGCACCGGCGTCGAGCGCTGCCGTAATTGCCGCGACATCTCCCTTCACGGCGGCGTCGTGAATGGCGGCGGCATGCGATACAATCGGGATGTGTGCAATCAGCAGTGAAATGAAAAGCAAGGACATGCGCATTCGGCACCCCTGTGTCAAACCGGAGGACGCGGCACGCTGCGAGAAGGGATGACTTTAGTCCGAATGCTTAATCGCGGCAATGTATTTCAGCAACTGCTGTCGTAAGCACATGAGTTGTCCGGATTAGGTAGCACGCGAGTTGTCCGGTTTTATCGCCAGCGAATGGAGGCTGGGCATGAAGCGGGCAGCGTGGCTAGAGGACCGGAGAATGCAGAAGTTTCGGGATTATTGAGCCGCTGGAATGGCGGCGATCTTTCGATGATGGAGGCAGGCGAGTTGCTGGGCATGTCGGAGCGGAAATTCCGGCGTTACCGCGAGCGTTACGAAGAGGCTGGGGAGGCTGGGTTGCTCGACCGGCGTTTGGGCAAGCTTTCGACGCGCCGGGTGCCCGCGGAGGCGATCGAGGAGATGCTGGAACTTTATCGCCACCGCTACCTTGGCTGGAACGTGAAGCATTTCCACGAACACCTGCTGCGCGATCATGACTTCAGCTGGGGCTACCCCTTCATCAAGACGCAGCTTCATGCGGCTGGGCTGGTGGGACGGGCCAAGCGGCGCGGTGCTCACCGGCGCAAGGAAGCCGTGCGAGGGGAACCTCTACAAATCCGACGGACCTCACGGTCGTCTCGAACACTGCACGAGACAGATTTGCGGGCATTCGGAACTTGCGTCGTATCTCGGCCTTCAACTCACCCCGCTCTGTAATAAAGCAGGCCATTGCTGCGTCCTTGCGCGAATCCAGCGCGAGCTTCTATGAAGCCGGAGCGGTTCTCAATTACTGCGGATCCCACCCGAGGTTCGGTTTCTCCGCCGTCAACACTGGACGACAGGTTCTGGATTTTGAGAGCGTGCTCTCTTTGGATCAGGAGGCCGCCATTCCGTCCAACCCAAGCAAGTGGTTTGGTTAGACCAGACGGACCCTAAGCTGTCGTTCTCATTAGGTCGCGATTTCTGAGCAGTGCTCAGGAACGAGCGCTGCCTTCGGCAGCACGATTTTCTACGCGAGCCGATCCAGGTACATCTCGAGCGCCGAGATGGGCCGATGATCGAATTGCAAGACGCCAGGTCAGGCGAATTGTCACTGATTTCATCGCTGGTGTTCCTAAGCACCGCGGAGCGAGGCCATCAGCCTGTTTTCCTCATCGACGAACCCGAGCAGCCTTCACCCGAACTGGCAGCGCGAGTATGTCGAACGTGTAATGACCTCCACATACTACAGGCAGACCCATGTGGTCATCGCGACCTATGCGCCTCTTGTCGTTACAGGCGCCTTGGCGTGGTCCAAGGACGTCGTTGGGTCTTCCAGATGGTCAACGGCTGGCCGCTGCGCATTCCGCTCGTGGATTCGACTCCCGAGTATAGAAGAGGTCCTTTGGCGAGCCTTCGATGTGGTTACGCCTGCTAACCATTTCGCCGTGAATGAGGCGAGGCGGGCTTCTTGCTCTACGTTGAAAGCCACTGAGGGTAAGCCCGCCGCCTATTGGGGCGCCGGCGGCGGACCCTGTGTAAGCGGCTACATCCTTTTGAATCGACCGCTCAGAGGGTCAATGTGCCACTTGAAGGTGAGTTCCCTTTAGGATTCCAGGCAGTGCGGTTTGCGTAGCGTCCAGATCGCCATGCGACTTCGATTTTCAAGCGCGACATAGGCCATCAGGCGTAGTTGTAGCAAGACCGGTGTACCGGTAGCATATGGAGCCTGGACATTAGGCCCACCCTCGTGTCCAGCTATGGTCGGCACGGTCGCACAACCCGTTTTTGGTCTGCCTGATCGTGCCGACTACCGCCCCCCAGGGGCCCCTTCCAAGGGCTTGTGCTTTGGTGGCGATTGTCCGCAGTCGGACAGGAACGTAAGGTGAAACTAGCGAGGACTTTGCGCGGCTCCGCTACTGCGGGATTGCGCCTAGTTGCAACGGCCAGAACAAATCAAGGCCAAAAGCGAGCCGCTAGGCGCTACCCAGCCGTAGACCCAAAAGAATGGCCGGTGCGGGGATGCTTAGGTTGAAGCGTGGGCCGCACCTGCCATTGCGGGATAGCTCATAGGGATCATCCCCAGCGCTGCCTAAGTTATAGGCATATTTGCGATTGCTCAATTGAGACTGACGTCCCTACCCAGCCGTAGGGGGATAGCTAAATCCAGCTAGGGGAAAGACCGTTGCGCAGAAAACCAAAGGAGCCGCTAAGCAGTTAGACCGTTGCACGGCTGGCGATCTGTGCACATGACGCCGACCCATCCAACGTCTATCCTTAAGCCGGTGAGGGAACACCTGAACCGCCAAGGGGCGGCGGACATGAAGGCGTACCGCCCGGCGGGCAACGCCTGAATCCAACATCCTGTTGAATTGGCCCGCTGCCGAGAGGTGGCGGGCCTTATTCTTTGTGTTGAACGATGTAGCTATTGCTGACGGCGTTGCTCCCAACACCGCGCGTGACAACAACGGTGGTGTACCCGGCGGGCAGGGAACCGGTGACAGTCTCGTCGAGGGGATGACATCGTCCGACGATTTCCCCATTTGGCGCACCTGCGAGCCTGTCTTTCAGAGATGCCTTACACACGTCAAGCGACGCATATGTGGTCGGCGCGGCATCAATGGGCCTGCAGACGACAGCCTCGCCTGGGCTGCAAGAGAGTAAAAGCAGTACTGCTGCGGTTGCCGGATCCATTGTCGAAGCTCCACTGAGACGAGCCTCAACGCGCATCGACGGCCTTTGTTGCACAGGCAGCCCTGGCGGCGGCCCGCTGCCGAGAGGTGGCGGGGCTAATCCCTATTTCGCAAGCGAGTTGCCGGACAGCTCAAAAACCATCGGCTCGCCTCTGAAATCGGAATAGCGAATCCATCGAGGCGAAATCGTAAAAAGTTGTGCCCCTTGCTTTAGAAACTCCGCTTCAAGCGGACAGTTGGCAACGTGGACATCTCTCAACCGCTGTGATTCGTTAGCCTTGGCAGGTCGGGCCCGGCCTTCGATTTGAACCGTGACATTTTCATCCCAGCCGATCACCATGGCGATCCGGCTGTCTCGTTTGATATTTGCCAGCTTCCGCTTCCGGGAAAGCTGTCGAACACGATGTTGAGGTCGTCGCCCAACGTCACCTGTATGACGGCTGCCTCTGGAGACCCGTCCGGATGCACGGTGCTGATAGCCCCGAGCTTATGCCTAGGTGCCCGCGATCATGCTGACCCCAAGGGAACTTTCGATCAGTTCGCCTCAGTTTGTCGAAGGCGCTTAATGTGTCGCGGCCGAGATGTTTTGGTTGACGCTAAAAAAGTTGGTCGGGTCGTATTTGCTTTTCACTTCCGCAAGCCGTCTGTAGTTTTCGCCGAATGAGGCGCGGATAACTTGGTCCGCGGGCTCGCTCTGAAAGTTCAGAAGGTGCATTCCGCTCGAATGCGGCTCGAACGCATCATACATGGCGCGTACCCAGGCAATATGCCTTTCGCTTTCGGCCGGATCCACCCACTGCGCGGTCATTCCTATGTTGTATTCCGCGCCGCGCTGGGCGAAGGCGGATTCAGCGCGACTGATCCTGCCTGGCGCGCCGCCATAGAACTCTACGATGCAGGCCGAAAGAGGCGACTTCATCCGATTTCCATGCTCGACAAGCAGGTCTATGATCGTGTCGGTAAGTTGCGGAACGAAGCTCGCCTTCCAGAAATTGTGGGTCCCGTCCGGGAAAGCGCCGTCAAGCAGCTTCTGCATCGTCGGGAAGGGCATTAGCTGGATGGCATCGAGCATTGGGGGACCGAAAGCTCGCAGCGGCGCCAGCACACGTGCGCCTTCTACCACGTCACCGCACCAGCATGCGATTACGCCGACCGCCGGCATACCGTCCGGCGTCGTCAGCATGGCCGCGTAGGCAGTCAGTTCCTCCGGTGCCGTGGCCATGAAGTCACGATAGAAGCGCAACACCTCACCGGACTTGTCGCGTGCGTGAACGATCAGGCCGCCGAGCACTGAAGATATTTGCTGCGCTCGGAAGGTGAAGCAGGTGACGATGCCGAAATTGCCGCCGCCGCCGCGCAAAGCCCAGAACAGGTCGGGGTGTTCTTCCATGCTGGCCGTCAGCAGGTTGCCCTCCGCTGTCACCAGCTCAAACGAAATCACATTGTCGCAGCTCAGTCCGTGCTTGCGCACCAGCCAGCCTACGCCGCCGCCGAGCGTCAGACCGGCAACGCCGGTCTTAGAGACGACGCCGACCGGCACCGCCAACCCATGCAAATGCGTCTCTCGGTCGAGATCGCCAAGCGTCGCGCCGCCCTGAACTCGCACGGTCTGGGTCTTGGCCTCAACCATCACGCCACGCATGGCGGAGAGGTCGATCACGATGCCGTTGTCGCAGAGCGCGCGCCCGGCGACATTGTGACCGCCCCCACGTACCGCGACAAGAAGGTCGTTTTTAGAGGCGAATTTCACTGCGTGGATTACATCAGCAACACCGAGGCAGCGTGCGATGAGTCCAGGGTGTCGATCAATTGCCGCGTTCCAAATACGGCGTGCCTCGTCGTAATCGGCATCAGCGAGCCGGATAAGGCGGCCAGCCAACCCCGAAGCGAACTCATCGATGAGGTCGGCGCCAATCGGCATGCCATTGCGACTTTGAAGCTGCGTCTCTAACATATCCTCCTCCTCAACTTCTCACCGCGTAAGCTCAAGCCTCGCGGTGAGAAGTAGCATAACACCAGTTGGCGGGCCTGTGACGCCGAAAACACCTTCGATCCGATAACTGGCGCTCGGTGCGGAATGGCCGCTTTTGCCAACTGGATTCTAGGAAGCTGCCAGTCGGCTCGCGGCCCCATTACAGTCACATCAAGCAACGGAGAGGCGCACGCCACCAGCCGAGCAGCTCGCACACCACGGTATACCTCGACTAAGGTAACACCGCCGCCGGTTGCGGCGTAACATCTGGGTGGATATCGACTATCTGTGACAGGGTAGCGTCAGGCCTAAACCTTGAGGTGACAGGGCCGCAGAGTAGCGAGCCATCGGGCAAAAATTGAAAGGCCGGAAGGGTTGCCGTACGGGTTTACCAAGGCAACGACGCTAGGTCTGTTCGCGGACGGTGGAACAAAAACCGCGCTGTCGAGATTCGGTCGTTGCACTGTTCCCATTCGGTGCTTTCCCCATGAGAACTGCCCACTGGCCTGACGGCTGGCGGGCTTTTTTGTATCAGCGGAACCTTATTACTCATGCTCAGTTCTTGGCGGCAGCGCCCCGCACGCTGCTGGCCAAGGAAAGGCAACCCTTGGCCGGGCCCGCATCGGTCCTCACCCAAGCGGTGCGGGCCCACTGTCGATGCTGCCGAGCCCGTCTTCACACCCTTGGGCGTATCTTTCGAACAGTTCCACCTTTTCTGGATAAGGAAGGCGGTGTAAACGCTGGCAACCTTCGCACCGATAGTGGGCGGCAACGATGAACCAACGCCCTGGCTTGGTGAACTCGTTTCCACATCCGGGGCATTTGAGTGTCATCTCAACCGAAGATAGTTTCTGGGAGAGCGGCATCAGGTCGCGTAACTCAAACTGCCGACGCCAGAATCAGCGTTATCCCCACCACCGTCGACGCATAGATCGTGGCTAAAGCACGATCGGTCGAGGAATACTCGGCGGGTGTGCGAGGCCGGCGAAGTCGGGGCCTCGGAATGTTTCGGTGCCCACGGGACGTTGGCGGAAGCGTTGTCATTGCAAGCGCGCAAAGATAGACGCTGGGCTATATCGGCGGCGATCAGAGAATAGTCCGCCACCAATTTCGACCTGTCCGAGACAATGGAGATTTCACGTTGCAACATCGCGCGCCTCCCATGAGTTCTCCCAACTGACGGGTCTAAATTATGTTCCGCCAATTTTGAGAGGGGTGCTGCTGCCGATGTGCTGGCGCGGCTAATCTACCAGCAACAGGAGCGGCTTGCTTTGGCTGCTCGTGCCAAATCACCTGCCGCAAGTCGCGCATGTCGACCTGCTGTCCGCACGTCGGGCAGGTATAGAAGTTGTCGTCCTCATCGGCTGGTTCGCCGCCGTGCTCCTTGCCGGGAATGGATGGTCCACGTCGGACGGCCTCGCCATGACTGTCAAACAGTCAATTCGTCTAAAATGTTCCGGAACCATTTTAGCGCATGCTAAATTGAAACGCAGTCTTGCGGGTCAGTTCATGCGTCTGAAGTTCATCAGGCCAATGTTTCCCAGGCTTGTCGAGGTCCCCCCGACAGGAGACAACTGGATTCACGAAATCAAGTACGATGGCTATCGGACGCAAATCATAATCGAGACGGCACGGCCCGAGCGATCACGCGAAGAGGCTATGACTGGTCATCGACGTACAAGACGATTGTCGAGGCGGCGGCAACCCTTTCTCCCAAGTCGGCAATCATCGACGGCGAGGCAATCGTCCTCAATGGGAAGGGCGTGTCGGATTTCCATTCGCTGCGGTCCGCAATGCGATGGGCGCCGGATCGGATCATCTTCGTCGCCTTCGATCTACTGCACCTGGACGGGGTCAACCTGCGCCCAGCACCTCTGCTGGAACGTCGGGAAAAGCTGCTCGAACTCGTCGGGCCTGCCAAGGGCGTGATCCAGTACAGTCACCATGTGCATGGCGGCGGGGCCGACTTCTACGCCGCGGTTGATCGCATGGGCCTGGAGGGCATGGTGTCGAAGCGGCCTGACAGCGTTTATCGGTCAGGCGACACCGAAGCGTGGCTGAAAACCAAATGCTACGAGGAAGTCGACTTTGAAGTGGCAGGCGTGCAGCTAAAACCGGGATCGGCACCACTCGCTTTGATGGCAACCCGCGATGCGGAACGCCGCTATGTCGGATCGGCTCACATCGCCTTGACCAAAGCCATGCGAGAACGCCTATGGGCCAAGGTGCAGGAGGGGAAAGGCACGCCACCGAAGGGAGCCGACAAGCCAGACGCCGAATGGATCAAACCTGGCCTTGTCGGACGAGTGAAGACCTTGAAGCGAGAGCACATGCTACGCCACGCGACTTTGCAGGCGATCCGTGAGGCGAAATCGTGATGTTACGAACGCCAATGAAGTAGGCCCGCCTGACAGCCCACGTCCTAAAACACACCACCGATGCCTATCCCCCCACTAATGTCTGGTGGGGGGGCTATGGGGCGTTGCGGGACGGCCTGCGCGCGTTTCGCCGCCTTGCGGCTGGGGCCGGTTTGCGAAGGGCCGTTGTCCGACGCGACTTTAGCCGGCTTGGCCTTGACGATGACCGGCTGCTTGCAGATTCTGCCGGAACGCAAAAAGAGATCGCCGAGCAATCCGACGGTCGGCTCGGTCGTGGGTGCGATCTGTTTGGTGTTTTTGTAGTAGTCGGTGAGGGCACGGATGGAGCCTGTGCCCCAATCGCCATCAACTTGCATCCGGTAGCACCCCAGGCGACGAAGTTCGGTCTGAATGCTGCGCGCAAGATCGCCTGCCTTGTCCTTTTCCGCTTCGCCCGCCGAGGCGCCGACAATGAGAGTTTCGAGGCCGGAGACGACGCTCTGGCGAGCGACTGCAACGCTTTCGGTTGAAGACAGATTGGCGACCCGAGTGCCGACCGGCTCCGCTGAACCGCCTGACGGTGCCGGAATCTCGACGGACCGCAGCGTCTGTCCGACGATGAGCACGGCGGTCTGCAGGTCGTTGGAGGCGAGCTCTATCTGCAGCTTCTTCTTGGCGTCTGGATCGGACAGGATGCGCGACAGGCTCGCGCTCAACTGCGCCGGATCGAGCATCTGCTGTTCGGTGAAATAGAATTGTTCACGCAGGTTCGACTGATCCCACGGCACCTGGCGGCCGACGGTGAGCGCCTCGGTCTCGTTGCGGACGCGGATCATCATGTCCGAAATGCTCAAGCCAGGAATTTCGACGTTTTTTAGAAGCGCAGTGGTGAACGGGCTGTTTTCGCCTGTCCCGTCGACGGTGACGTTCCCGGGCTGGGTGGCGAAGGCGACAAACGTGTTTTCGCCGACCTCGACCTGCGCCAGACCGTTGGAGATGTTGGCGCCGCTGCCCAGCGGATTGTTGCGGCAGGCATCAAGGAAGATGAAGGTCTGACGGCCGCGACTGGCGAATTTGGCGATCACATCATTCAGCTTGACGGCGTGCGCCGTCAGCTTGTCCAGGTTTTCCGGATCGGGCGTATCGATCGGTAGCAGGTAGTTTTCGCCCTGCACCTGCATGCCGTGGCCGGCGTAGAAGATCAGTACGGCGCTGCTTTCGGGCAGCTTCGCCTCGGCGTCATGGAAAAGCTTGACGAAGCCATCGGCGGTAAGATCGGTTCCAGTCAGAACCTCAAAGTTCAGCCGCTTCAGGCTGTCGGACAGTTTCGTCGCATCGTTGACCGCGTTGGCGAGGTGCTCGAGACGCCTGCTCTGGTAGTTCGTGTTGCCGATGACGATCGCCAGCCGGTTGCGCGGCTGTAATGAGGCGTTCTGTTCGACCGCGGCGCGAACGTCGATCGTGCTCAAAATCGCGAAAAGCATGAGCAGCGGGATGCGCAAGTATCCGTGGCGGTGGGTCATATCGGCATGCTCGTTCCAGCCTGCGTCAATCTTGATCCGGCGGCCTTCGAACGCACCAGACGCAAACGCAATCCTGCCCGAGCGTTTGGACCCCGTGCCGCCAAAGGCCCGCAAATTTTTATACCAAGTATCCTGTCAAAGATAGGAAAAAGGGATTTGTATGCAGTCACTGGACCGTGGAGGGCTCGATGCCGACCAAGATCAACCTCGCGCTGCCGGTTTACGGAGCAGCCTACAAAAGCGTATTCGTTCGCAGCCTTTTTGCGGCCCTGACTCACGAAAGCCTTTCCAGCTACGCGTTCACGCTGTCGGAAATCGAGTACACGGATATACCGTTTTCCCGGAACTATCTGCTCACGAATTTCTACTACAAGAAGCTGGACTGCAGTCACATCCTGATGATCGACAGCGACATGGGCTTTTCGCCCGATCTCATTGCCGCGATGCTGGCGCTCGACAAGCCTGTAGTCGGCACTTTGTATCCGCGGCGTCTGGTCGACCTTCGCAAACTTCACTCGCTGTCGAAACTGCCGTTCGACAAGGCCTTTGCGCAAAGCCTGGAGTTCCTCGGAACCATCATCGAACCGCGGCAGGAGATGGGCGGCTTTGTCCGGGTATCGCTATGTGGCACGGGTATCTTCTTGGTTTCGCGCGACTGCGTCGCCAGGATAATTGAGAAACTGCCCGAAACGGTGAACCGGTCGCGCTACAGAAAAAACAAATACGCCGCACAGTTCGAGAGCTTTCTGACGCCATTTTCGAAGATCGTGACGCCGGACGTGGACTTGCCTACCGATTTTTCTTTTTGTCATCGCTGGGCCCAGCAGTGCGGCGGGGAAATATGGGCAAGTTACGACCGCAAGGTTGCCCACGCGGGAAGCCTGACCGTTTCGGCAGCCTATTCTGACCTCTAGATGTTCCCGTCCTTGTACGGCGTTGTACTGCATCCCAGCGGTTCAATCTGAGTTCGATAGTGACCTTGTCGCCACACATGACCTTATAGTGGCCTGAGAGCGAACGCCTAACCATTGCCGACGAGCAGCGCGCTGCGTACACTGCCTGCAATCAAGTCAACGAGCCCCATTGAAGGGCCGGTGATTTATTGTAATTGCCTTAACTGTGACGGTATCGATTCTCGTAAGGTGGGATCGAATGAGAGTGCCGCGCGAGGCCTATCAATTGGCGGGTGTTTCGTTGCTTGCGTTAGCGGCGGCATCCACGTTGCAGATATCTGGCGCGGAAGCGTGCTCGGCTATCGCAAGCGGTGCTGGTACAACAGTCGGCTCAGGCATCTCGGCCGAAACGACGTTCGAAACGACATCGGTCACGGTCGAGTGCAGCACAACTGGAAACGTCCAGGATGTCGGCGGCGTATTCACAACGGGGTTCGCGGGATACAAGGGGCAAGCCAACGACTCGTCGACAGTCATCGTCAACGATTATGACGGAAACGGCGATGACATTGTTAGCATCTTTGGCGGTATCCTGGACAACAGCACGCCTACCCCCGTCATAAGTGGCCTGCCGCCGGTAACGTCATCGGCAACGACATCCTTGCAGTCGGCAGAGGGGACCCTCGAACTCTTTGGCGGCAACGACCGGTTCGAGATGTCCTATGGGGATTTGTCGGGCGATCCGTTCGCCCCAAATGTCGACGCCAATCTCGACGCCGGGGCGGGCGATGACACCGTTATCATCCAGGCCGGCAGCATCCACGACATCGATCTTGGAGATGGTGTCGACAGTGTCGTGATATCCGGCAGCGGCACACAGGTCGGCAATGTGACCGGTGGCATCGGTGACGACCTGATATCGGTCGGTATCCTCGAGGTCGAGGAAGGCGTTTTTTTCAGCGAGCCAATCGTCGGTATCATCTCTGGGGGTGAGGGCGGTGATACCATTACCATAGGGGGAGGCAACGTCGAGGCCGTGGATGCCGGGGCCGGCGACGACCAGGTCAGCATCGGCGGCAATACCGCAATCGAATTGGATATCGATGGAGAGGCCGGCAACGACACAATAACGGTCAGTGGCAACGCCACCATAGGCGGCAGCATTTTCGGCAACGATGGCAACGACACCGTCAACATCGACGGTGGAACCGTCGGCACAACCATATCGCCGGGCATCGTTGATCTTGCGGGCGGCGCCGACATTTTCAACATGACCGCGGGCCATGTGACCGGCTCGGTGTTCGGCGAAGGCGGCGGCAACACCTATACCGTCAGCGGCGGCACGGTCGACGGCTCGATCTATGCCGGCAGCCAGGACGACAGCGTATCGATCTCGGGCAACGCCAGTGTCGGCATCGACCCAGGTGAGGGTGGGGAGGGCACGGATTCTGTCGGGCTGGAGGATGGTGACGACACCTTCGACATGACCGGCGGCACTCTTGCGGGTGCGGTAAGCGGTGGTGCCGGCAATGATGTTATTACGCTGCGCGGCGGCACCATAAACAGTTTTCTGGAAGGCAACGACGGCAACGATCAGATATTGGTCTCCGGCGGCGTGCTTGCGGGAGAGGTCACCGGCGATGTCGGTGACGATCTGATTGTCATCAGCGGCGGCGCCATCGGATCCAGCGTTTCCGGCGGCGCCGGCTTCGACAATGTCTCGGTCACCGGCGGCACCATCACGGGCGGCATAGACGCCGAGCATGTCCATCTGTCGGGCGGCACGATCGGCGGTAACATTACCGGTCTTGGTCCCGACACGCTCGTGATCGACGGCATCGGTGCGGTTGACCCCCTCAATTTGAGCGATGGCGTTCTGTTCAGCGGCACGGGCGCCAACGGCACCATCACCGGCACCGATCTCGCTGCCGGCGGCAAGAGCCAGAACTTTACCGGCTTCGACAATTTTTCCTCCGACAATTCCACGCTGCGCTTCAACGGCGGCATACAAGGCATCAACCACCTCAACCTGGGCAGTGGCTCGACGCTGTTCATCAACGGCAACGTCACCATGCCGGGTTCGATCATCGCGACGAATTCGCTGATCGACATGACGAACGGTGTCGCTGGCGATGTGTTGACGCTAGGCGGCCTCACCCTCAACGGTGCCAGCATCGGCCTCGACATCAACCAGCAGACATCTCAGTCGGATCAGCTCATTGCCGATGCGTTTTCGGCAACCGGCGCCAATACCATCATCGTCAACCTGCTCGGCACGCCGCAATTTGCCGAGCCGACCGACATACCGCTGATTGTTTCGACCAACGGCCCGGTCACCGGGACGTTCAGCGTCGCAGGCGTGCCCGGCACACCGGGTTCGCTTTTCACCTATGCGATCGTCACAGGCCCGAATGGCAGCGTGTTCCTGCGTGCCACGCCAGTCAATTTTGGCATTGCGGCGGCGCCGACCAGTGCCACCAACGCCGGCGCGGTCGCGGTGGCAATCGAGGCTCTCTACGGCATAAACCGCGACGCGCTCGATGCTGACCTGCATCTCTCGCCCGCATCCGGTTCTGGAATGGTGCAGGTTTCGGAAAGTTTCGGGGTCTTTGCTTCAGGCCAGTTCGCCCATACCGAGCATGACGGCTACAACATCAGCGGCGGCGGCTTGAACGGCTCCGGCCCGAGCTTCGATGCCAATGATTTTTCGGCTGCCATCAGCCTGGATTTCAATGCCGCCAAACACTTCCAGTTCGACAATGAGTACGGCCTGAACATCGGCGTTTTCGCCGGCTACGCCTCGACCGACGTCAACCTCGGCGCGTTTCGGGGATTTGATGCCATCGGCGAAGGGACCAACAAGGCCGGCCTGTTCGGCGGCTACGCGCTGTTTCGCAAGGACTACAATTACGCGCTCGTCTCGGCCTCCGGCTTCATCGGCGGAAGCGACGTGACGAACGGCGTGCTCGGCACCACCGGCAGCTATGATACCAAGGGCTATGCAGTGACGGCATCGGTCGGCCATATCTTCAAGCTGGGCGAGCGCACCCGCTTCGATCTGCGTGGCGGCCTGCTTGGCGTTTCCTTCCGCGGCGATCCCTATAAAGACAGCGGCGGCAACGAGTTCGGCAAGAGCCAGCTTTCTTTCGGCGCGATCAAGCTCGAGCCCGGCATCTATGGCGACTACACGTTGAGCAACGGCATGGTGATCAGCCCCTATGCGCGAGGCGAATTGCAGCAGCGTTTCGGCTACAAGAACACCACCGAAATCGACACCAGGGAGATCGACTTCGACGATGCCGATTTTTCCGCCGCGCTGTCGACCGGCTTCAACCTGAAGATGTCGGCCGCGACCACCGTCAACGGCGAAGTTCGCGGCAAGGTGTCATCGGACAGTTCCACCATCGGCGCCAAGCTCGGACTGAAGATCGCCTTCTAACCAAGACGATGAACCCGAGATTTGCATCGCTCGGGAGTGGTGCACCGCACCACGCGAGATGCTCGCCAAGCGACAGCAAGTGTTCTATGCTCCTCGCTGAGAAATCGTGAACTGCTCTAGGCAGGGGGTTCCATGTTCGAAGTCGTGGGAGTCTGGTGGAAAACACGGGCAAGAGGCTGGCTCGTTATAAACGCGCTTGGCTTGGTCGTTGCGTTGTTGGTGTTGATTTGGCCCGGACTGGGAACTGCGAAGGCAGAGACGAACTGGACGCTGGACTCGACCGCTTCGGTCCTGACCTATCAGTCGGTCAAGAAGAACACGATCGTCGAAACCAACAAGATCAGGAATATTTCCGGTAGCCTCACCTCGGCGGGTGATGCGAAAGTCACCTTCGACCTCAATTCGGTCGATACAGGGGTTGACCTTCGCAACGTCCGCATGCGGTTCCTTTTCTTCGAGACATTCAAGTTTCCCTCCGCCGAACTGACCGCGAAGGTAGATCCCGCCGCATTTGCCGACCTGGCGACCAAGCGACGTGTGAAGGCGGTTCTTCCGTTCCGTCTCAGCCTGCACGGGGTCGACAAGGATCTTCAAGCCAACATCGTGGTCACCATGATCAGCGACACCATGGTGTCGGTCGCTTCGGAGGCTCCTGTCGCCGTGCATGTGGAAGACTTCGGATTGCTGCCGAACGTGGATAAACTCCAGCAGGCGGCCAACGTGACCAATATTGTTCCCACGGCATCGGTTTCATTCGATTTCGTTTTCATCGCTGACGGCAGCAAGCCGGCTGTTGTCCAACCGGTTGCGGCGAGCACTGCCGATGTCGGGCCTGTCACCACCGATGCGGCGAAGACCAGCTTCAGCGACGAGGAGTGCCTCAACAGGTTCGCGGTGCTGTCGCGCACCGGAGCCATCTACTTTAGAACGGCGAGCGCGCGGCTCGATAGCCAAAGCCGGCCGCTGCTTGCTGAGGTCGTCGGCGTCGTGGGCAAGTGCCCGGGCCTGAAGGTCGAGGTTTCTGGACACACCGATTCCGACGGGTCGCCCATCGAGAACAAGCGCCTGTCGGAGCGAAGGGCCCAGGCGGTTGCCGACGCCATAGTTGCCGCTGGCATTCCGCGCACCCAGATCGCGGCGACTGGCTATGGCGAGGAGCGCCCGGTTGCCGACAACGACACGCCGAAGAACAAGGCGCTCAATCGGCGGATCGAATTTTCCGCCACTAAGCTCGTCAACTGAGGGACGACCTGTTGTCCCGGGTGGGTTTTGATCGTATCGGCCATTGCGGTGGACTTGTGGGCGCCATTGCGCTTGTAGCGCTGGCACTGCTTTTGACTTTGTCGGCCGCCAGTGCTGAACGCCGTGTTGCGTTGGTCCTTGGCAACTCCCAATATGAGCATGCGCCGGCGCTGACCAATCCGGTACGCGACGCCCACGCCATGGCCGAACGCCTCGAGAATCTGGACTTTGAAGTCGTTTCCGGCTTCGATCTGACCAAATTGCAGACCCAGACGACGATTGCGCAATTCGCAAAGCAGGTGCGCGGCGCCGATATCGCCCTTTTTTTCTACGCCGGCCACGGGTTGCAGGTTTCAGGCAGCAACTACCTTCTTCCGGTCGACGCAGCACTCGAGGACGAGACTTCGCTCGATTTCGAGGCGGTGCCCGTGGACTTCGTTCTGCGGCAAATGTCGCGCGAGACCAGCATAAGGCTGATTTTTCTCGACGCTTGCCGTGACAATCCGCTTGCCGAAGTGCTGGCAAAGACCGCCGGCGTGAAGGGAGCAAGAAGCGGCCTTGCCGAAATTCCCATCGAGAATGGTGGCGCCGGCACGCTTGTCGCGTTCGCCACCAGTCCCAATCAGGTCGCCTTTGACGGGTCGGGCCAACATTCGCCGTTCGCTTCGGCGCTGCTGGCGCATATGGGCGAAACAAACGTTTCCATCACCGAAGCCATGAACCGCGTTACCGCCGATGTCTTCAAGGTAACCGCCGGCAAACAGCGCCCCTGGAGCAATGTCTCGCTGACCACTGAGGTCGTCCTGCACAAGATCGACCTCAACGCACCGCTGATCGTCGGCGAGGCGACCACTCAGAAATCGGAAGCCGGTTCGGATGGGCGAAACGTTGCGGCAAACCCGTCGGGCGCCGACGACGCCCAACTTTCGCTCGATATGCTTCGTCAGAAAATCCCAAGGCTTGCCTCCGACGAGCCTATCTTTTTTGACCATCCTGTCGATTTCGGCGATCCGGAAATCGACGGCAAGAGCATTGCGGAGCTGATCAAGGGCAAGCCACGCTTCAGTCCTGTGGAGGGGCTCGACAAGTCGGTATGGGAAGGAAAGCACTGCGACGGTTGCCATGAATGGAACGAGGCCCGGCTGTGTGAACAGTCGAAAAATTTCGCCGCCAACGACGTGTCTGTCTTACGGCTTCAACATCCGCTTGGAACGCGCTTCAAGGTGGCGCTCGCAAAATGGGCGCAAGGTGGCTGTAAGTAAGCCAGGATGATGACGGCATCCATCGGTTTCTGCCGGGCGAATGCTCTAATCCGCATCCGCTGCTTGGCTCAGGGCCTCGATCTCAGCCATCTGGATGCCCATTTCGACAAATGCCGAAAGAACGGCGAACCGGTCAGCCAGTGCGACACGCGCCAGTCCGGCCAGAATCCCGGCATTGATTGCGTGGGCGGCTGGAAACGGCAGCAACGCCGGTGCCATCGTCGCGGCCCTGGCCGAACCATTGTCACGCCATCCCGCGGCCAGAGCAATCCAGCCGACCGGCGTTGTTGGCGGCGTCGCGCCGGCTGTGCTGAGCGCCGCCTGGTGGCGGAGACTGTCCGGTTCGCCCACCCAGTTGTGGACCAGCGGGAGCAACTGATGATCGGTCTCATCCAACAGGTCGGCCAGGTGGCTCAGGCATTCATGGGCCCACCAGACCGCGGCTCGCTCGGGAAGCAGGTAGGCACAAAATGTAACCGCTTCCTCGGGAACGCGCCCTGCGAGAAGGTCGCGGCAAAACTCGATCGAGCGCTGGTCGGTTGGAAGGCTCCTCATGTCCCGCGCAATAGCAGGACACGCCGCGAAAAGATCCCTTGCCGTTTTGAACCGGAGCCCATTGGCCATGACCGCCACGCTTTCATCGAGAAGCTTGGCCACTCAAGCCTTAGGCGCGGCGCGGGTCAAGTCTCAACCGGTGACGCGGCAACAACTGTCACGCCCCCGGCGATTGCAGACAGACAATTGCCTGCGAATTTGCTATGATCCCAACATCGAAAATCGGAATACTCAACCAGGAGGAGCCGCTATGCAGTGGAGCAGTTCAGCTTTTGTGTTGGCGGTCGTGCTTTTCTCGACCCACGCTTCCGCCGACCCCGTTCAGAAATCGGAAGACATCGTGAAGTTTTTTGCTGGTGCGGCCGATCTCGGCAAGTCCCGCGGGATTTGTGTTGGCTCCGCGGAGGAGTGCAAAAGCAAGTCCAATGACGCGTCGGCAGTGAAAACCGGCCTCGACATGCTGATCAATTTCGGCTTGGATTCGGCCGAACTTGACGCCACCGCGCGCGCTGAACTCGACGAGTTCGCCAAAGCCCTGAAGGACAACCGGCTGAGCACGTTCAGCTTCGTCGTCGAAGGCTATACCGATGCCACCGGCACGGTGCACCACAACGAAGGCCTGTCGCAACGACGAGCGAAATCGGTAGCCGCCTTCCTCACGGCCAGCGGCATCGAGCCTGATCGCATCAACGCGGTCGGCATGGGTGAAAAGAACCCGCGCAGTTCCAACCCATACGATCCGCTCAATCGCCGCGTGGAAATGCGGATAAAGACACAATAGCCACGCAAAGCTGCGCCGCAGCCTGGGGATGGGGCGAAGATTGTTCTACCCGATGGAACTTGGACAGGGGTGAGCATCTGATAGAGCAGCGCGAGCGTGGTTCAAAGCGTATTCTGAATTGAGCTTATGACGGCGGTGACGGCCTGCTTGTATTTTTCAAACTCCGGTGACGTCTGGCGGACCTCCGTGGTCGTTGTCTGCTGGGCGGCGCCAGTGGCCATGCGGCCCAGCTTCTGGCCCATTTTCCTTTCGGCCCAGTCCACGACGTAGCTGGCGGTCTTGCCGGTGAGAAACGGGTTGGCCTGGATGACGGCCGACCCCAGCACGGCGCTCAGTTGCGCCGAACCTGTGGCCGACAGCACCTGGTGCGCGCCTTCCATTCCCAGGAAATGACAGAGATAGAGTCTGCCCGCCGTAATCTGGTGACCACGCTCCCGAAGATAGGCCTCGCCTTCGCGAGCCAGGTTGCGAACCATCTCACGCGAGATCGTGGCGTCGTAGCGCAGTGCGAGCAGGTCGGCTGTCGACAGCGTGCGCGCAAGTTCCGGGCGGTAGGTGTTCATCATCCTGATCCAGGTCTTGCTTATGAATTGCCCTGCACCGGTTGCTGAGGAATTTGGGTTCTTGGCGCGAGCGCTGCCGCCGCTTTCGACATGAACGATACGGTCGGTGAGCGTCTCGACCGCGGAATCGTCGGAAGCGACCGCGGTGACCGTGCCGAGTGGGTCGATCGCTGCGCCATTCTGGTAGAGTTCGAAATGCAGGTGGGGCCCGGTCGAAAGGCCGGTGGTGCCGATATAGCCGATCACATCGCCGGCTTTCACCCTGGTTCCGACACCGGTCCCGATTGCAAATCTCAACATATGCGCATAGCGCGTCTCGCGCCCGTTTGGGTGCGAGATCTTCACCAGATTGCCATAGCTGCCGCCATCGCCCTGGAAGGTGATCTCACCATCGAAGGCGGCTGCGATCGGCGTGCCAACGGGAGCCGCCCAGTCGACGCCCTTGTGGATGCGAACGGTGCCGAGAATTGGATGCTTGCGTGGCCCGAAGGTGGATGTCATCACCCCGTTGACGGGCGTGACCATGCCGTTGGTGACCGTCAGCGAGCGGACCTGATCGTCACCGGTAACGCACGCAAACTGGCCCTCGCTCAGCTGGAAGACGAAACAGTCGAGGCTCTTTTCGGTGCCCTGCACGCCGACATACAGCACACGCCCGTCAGTCTCGCCCTTGCCGCGCGGCGTTTGCGAGTAGATCAGCACAAGGCGCTGGTCCTCGCTGGCGAAGGCGTCCAGATCCTGCCCTCGCGATAGGTACATGATCGCTTCGCCGATCACGCCGGTTGGAACACTGTTGCGAGCCGCCGTCGAGTAGATCGCGTCGAGCAGGCGATACTGCCGCTTGTGCGTGCCTTCCCCCTGTGCGCCCGAATAGTTGAACAGATCTTCACGGACCCAGGGATCGACACCCGATACGAATGCGCCCGCCGCATTGCGTGTCAGCGTGCCGACAAAGACGTTCTTGGCGTAGATGGACACCTGCATCAGCGACATGGTCGTCCTCTCGCGCCTCGGCCTGAAACCACGCATGGCGATGACATAGCCCGGTTCCAGGCCGTCGCGGTTGAAAAGCGCCTTCAGCGCTTGCCCTGCCAGCTTGGCGTCCTCTGCGGAGAAATGCGCATCGAGCGCGACGCTGTCCAAAGAGCGGTCGTTGAGGATTTTCACGAACGTGTCTTCGGTCGCCTCGAACCGCTGATACTCATTCGAGACGGTTGCGACACTCGTGTTGTTTTCGATCTGCGTCTTCTGGAATGCGGGAAGGGCTGCATCGCCCGCATCGATGGTCTCGCCCCAGCCGGCTTCGGGATCATCGGCGTCCGCCCTTTGGTCGGGCGCTGCGGCTGGTTCCCCCTCTATCGGCGATGGCTCAAGATCATTCTGCAGATCACCGGATGGTGGGGCAGCAGTCTTTCGTTGCGCCTGGAAGAATGCAAAATCCTCTTGCGTCGACGGTATCGTTGTCATGAATTTTTCGCTCGCGCTAAGCATGACGTCAGACAGGATTTCGATCTGTGGAGAAACGCCGGCCTGGTTGAGTTCCGCCGGGCGCGGCATTGTCCGGCCTTTGGTTGCGGCGCTGGCATCGGGCGCCAGCGTGATCCACATCGGGTCCCCCGCCAGATCGATAATGGCTGGCACATACACGGATGCGTCCGCCGGCATATCGTCCGCCCCTTCGACCGCATGCAACTCCTCGTCTTCGTCTCCGAACGACCAATACTCGGCGGTGAGGTAGAAACCGGCGGCGATAGAGAGCAGCACAGCCACCGCGAGACCGGCAACAAGCCTGCGCCGAAGCGTGCGCCTGCGAAGGGCCGCGCGCGCCTGCTTTTTCTGCCTGAAGCTCGTGTCGATACCGTGCGTCACGGATTGCTTCCCGTAAGGAAGAACGTCCACCGCGCCTGTTCGAGGGTATCGACTTCAAGAAATTGTGCCGCGATATGGCCGCGCTGCCAGCACTCGTCGATGCCGCGTATCGAAAAACGTCGCCGCTCAATGCACATTTCGGTCGATCCTGTGAGGATCGCATGACCAAACACGTCCGTTGCGTAGATGTAGATGTAGCGGTTCGTGAGTTCCTCACGAATGACGTTTACGCATTGATTGGCGCCGATGGTCCACCAGCCATCGGTCTGGTCCGCATTGTCGACCTTCTGGCCGACGGCGAGATTGACGACATCCAGAGTCTGATTGCAGACCGTGAACTCGGCGCGCGCTTCGCTGGATGACAGCACGGCCAACAGGGCCGCCCCCCCCATGACCGCAAGCCTCATGCTGCCACGCAGGGCAGGGGCCCGAACCGGATCAAACTGCTTTATCGGCGGGTCAGAGCGGCTGAGTTGCATCGGGCGCCCATGCTATCCGCCGAGCCGGAAATACTGGGCGGTGGCCGAGAATTGAGACCCGTCGGTCTCGATTTCTTCGAGAATCTTGGGGAGCAGCACCGAGGCTGGCATGGGCGTGGAGAACGCGGCTGCCTGGATGTCCTGAGGGCCCGTGATCACCATTATGATCTGCGGCACCGCCTTTCCGGCGGCTTTGTCGGCGGCCCCGAGACCAATCGGGATGCTGAAAGTAGCCTTGCCGGGTTCTACGACGATGCGGTCGTCGAGATTGAACACCATGCCTTTATGGTCGATCAACAGCACGCTGGACCTGAGCCCGCCACGCGTCACCAGCGTTCCGCTGATCGGCGTACCGTTTGGCACCGATGTCCGATCGAGAACAAGCTGCGGCTTGTCTGATGCGGTCTGCCCGATAAAGCGCAGAAAATTGGTGACTTCGCATTGGCTTGGTTCAATGAGCCGGACGCTGATGTCCGGCTCGACATGGAATTTGGCCTGGAACTCGGCCAGCATGCCTTCGAATGGCTGGACCGATGTTCCAAAGCCTTCGATCGCGGCAGCCTTGTCGGTTGCTGAGGTCATCGTCGCATAGAAACAGTCGCCGCCGCCGAAGTCGCGAACCCATGACACCCGTTGGGCGATGTCGTCGACGGCCGGGGGAATCTCTGGTTTGGGCACGTTCAACGCGACAGCAGGTTGGTCCGGCTGGTTGCTTGTCGGCAAGGCAGGGCTCTCGGCGTTCGCGACAGCCGGCGGGGCCGCAGTGGGATTGGGCTCCCGCGTTGCGGGTGCCGCCGGCTTGCTGGCCTGCGGTTCGGGCTTTTGGCTCTCGCCAACCTTGGGCTCAGCGGGCGGCAGCGTCGAGGCTTTCTCTACCGGCGGCGTCGGGGCGGTTGTCTCACTGGAAGCGGCCAACGTTTGACTGTCGCTGGTCATCGTATCCGGCTGGATTGGCGGCGATGCCTTTTCGGGTGGCGGCCTGGCGTCCGTTGCGGGTGGCTTCGCGACGACGTCGTTCTGCGAGGGGACTTCGGCGGGCTTGGTTGGCTCCGGCTTTTGAACCCCCAACGTATCTGCCGGATTTTCAGCCGCCTGTCCGCTGGCCTGCACGGGCGAAACTGCCTTTGCCGGCTCAGGGGCGGCAGAGTCCGCCAGGGGCGGCTTTGACAGGCCGGGCGGGAGCTTGGACGGCTCCGGTGGCAAAAGCGATGTCTTGCCGGCAGTCGGTGTGGCAGGCGTCATGAAGCCGCCCAGGTAAAGGCCCGCGCCGGAGGCCACGGCCAGCATCGCCAAGCCAGCGATCGCCAGGGTTCGGGTCTTTGTGGACCTTCCAGGCAAACGCGCCGTGGCCTCGCGCGGCATCGGCGCCGGAGGCGGCCGTTCGAACAAATGCGCGGGCCGCACGTGCTCTACGAAGGGCTGTCCGCCTGGGCCCGCTGCGGCTGCGTCGTCGTGCCTCTCAACATTCTGTGATCGTGCCTGGGTTTTGCTGCCGGATGCAAAGGTTCGCGGCAAAGCCGACCGATCGCGGGGTGTGATGGACGCCGGCGGGGTTGTCTCCTCGTTTTCGTCACGCGTCATCCTGGCGATTTCCGCCATGCTAACCGGTCGGTCCTGCGGATCCGGTTGCAGCATGGGTTCAACGATGTCACGAAAATCATCGTCGATGTCGGTGAGATCAGGCACGGTCCGGCGCTTTTCGATGACCTCGAATTGCGATCCGCTCATATCGATTGGCTTGCCGCGCAAGGCGGCAACCAGCACCAGCCCCAGGCTGTAGATATCGGATTGCTCACTGACATCGCCGCTGTAGAGCCCGAGCTGTTCGGGTGAAACATAGTTGTATTTTCCCGCAAACTTTCCGCCGATCAGGGTCTCACCGCCGACACTCGCCGACCGGGCGATACCGAAATCTATGATCTTCGCGCGGTCGACCCGGCCTCCCGGCAAGATGATGTTATCGGGCGAGAGGTCGCGGTGTATTGCTCCCGCCTGGTGCACGGCGCTCAGGCCGGAGGCGAGGCGGTGGCAGAGCTTGCGCACATCAGCCGCCGGCATCGCGCCACGCCGCATGATGTCGAACAGCGACTCACCGTCGACGAATTCCATGGCAAGGTAGGGACGGCCGATCCCGGGATCGATCGTGAAGACGTGGTAGCGCACGACCGCGTCATGCGACAGGTGATTGAGGATCAATGCCTCCTTGCGAAACAGCGACAAGATCGTCTGGTCACGGGCGAACTCGGGCAAGACGATCTTGATCGCGACATGGTCACCGGTCTGGATATTATGACCACGGTAAACCTCGCCCATGCCACCGAATGCGATGCGTTCGTCGAGCTCGTAGATGCCGCTGAGTTGCGTGCCTACGACGGTGTTGGCCATGCCCCCCGATATGCGCGTCTTGTCGTCGGAGCCCATCAACCTCAGGCCTTCGCTCTATGCAGATATGGAGGAGGCAATTGGCCATCGCGCTCGTGTCCTATCTTTACGAGGACGATCGTGACGTTATCCGTTGCGCCGCGCGCCAGCACCATGTCGAGCAGGTTCTCGCAGGCTGCCTGAGGTGTCGCCGACACCGTCGCCGCCTCGATCTCGGCGTCGGTGACATGCGCCGTCAGACCATCCGTGCTCAACACAAAAATATCCCCCGGCATGATTTCTCCCTGCTGGAAATCGATGACAATCTCGTCGCTGACGCCGATCGCTTGCGTGATGACATTGCGGCGCGGCCACGTGCGTGCTTCGGCTGCGCTGATGATACCGCGGTCGATGAGCTCCTGAACTTCGGTGTGGTCTCTCGAGATCTGCGAGATCGAGGCGTTGCGGACAAGATAGACGCGGCTGTCACCCGCCCACAGGCAGGCAAACCGCCCGTCCATCGCCAGCAGGGCGGCAACGGTGGAACCGATGGTTATGCCGCGGGATTCAGATATGCCTCGGATCTCGGCATTGGCCCGGCCCAGCCTGTCCTCGAAGCGGGCGCGAAGATCGGGAGCTGAGCTCGCAATGCCGATTGTTGACAGATGATCGACGATACTGGCGGAAGCGACCTCTCCGGCGTCATGTCCACCCATTCCGTCGGCTACCACCCAGACGCCAGTTTGTGGCTCGACCAGATAGCTGTCTTCATTGAGCTCACGGACACAGCCTTTGTGGCTCACGCCGAAGCTCTCAACGGAAAGGGCGACAGTATTCAATTTGCCACCAAGCGCTTTTCAAGCGTCCTTCTGCGGCGCACCTTTGGACGCTCGCTGGCGCCACTTTGCCACAGGCTCGAACATTAAAGTATCGAAAACTAAGGAAAACCAGGCTTTGAACGCCGTGGTCAGCGGACCGACGCCATGTTCAGCAGATGAACCCTGTTCAAAACGCCTTGGGACAGCTGAATCCGGACAGGGCCGGGAGGAAGAAGGGGTTGGAGCCTGAGCCTGTCTGGAGAGCATAAGTAACGTCGCGTCCGCCGATCACGAAGCGCGCTTGCATGTTGCTGTCGTCGCCGGTGACGGCAGCCTTGTCCAGAAGTCGTTTCAGCGCCCAGGGCCCTTCGAACTTGATGGCGGATTCGCGGCCTGGCATCTCCGGCGTCAAGCTTAGGCTGGCGGACGCGGAAGCTGCCTCGCCCGGCCAGGTGACCGCGCTCGGCGCGTTGCCCGTCTGATTGCTCCAGACGATCTGGCCTTCGGCGTCGAGTATCGCCGTATCGACATCGCCATTCAGTGAGAACGGTGTGAAAGTGATGCTGACCGAAGGCAACGAACCGCCCGATGGGAAGAAGGCGCTGCGGATTTCCGCCGCAAGCTGGAAGTCTTTCAGGGTCGATTTCGACAGGTCGCGTCCAAAGCGCGCATCCTGTTTCCAAGTCCAGTCCTGGCTGGTCATGTCGATCAGCGATGCTAGATTTTGTGCGAAGAACCGGTCCAGCAAGCCGCCAGGGGCGAACAATTTGGCGAAATCTGCCATCGCAACATCCTCGGTGGCGTCGCGGGCGAAGGGATAACGGCCGCTGATTGCGGCTTCACAAGGGGCTGTGACCGTCTGGTCAAGTATCTGATTTAAGTTGGTCACCGAGGTTTCGGCAACGTTGCCTTCGAACTCATCCGCCGTCGCGTTGACCATCCGGCCGAGTTGCTTGGGCAGGCGCGAGACATTGGCGCGAAGCGTGGCTATCTGCAGCTGCAGGTTCGAATTGACGCGTTCCGTCTGCGAAGGAACTTCGGCCGCCAGTTGCAGGCTCTGATAGATATCGCTGAAGTTTTGGGTCAGAGCATCGATCGGGCGATGTCCGGCAGGGCCGTTCACCAGGGCCTGGAATGGTCTGAATTGCGCTTCGATGTTTGCTCCTGGACTGAAGTTCCGTGCGTCGGCGGCCCCGGTGCCGGCGCGGCTTTGCGATTTGCCGCTGGCGATTGTTATGCCGATGCGGGCCAGGCCCTTGGCCAGATCCGCGGGGTTGCGCGGCGGGTTCTGGACCGTGCCTTCGATCTCGGTGCCGGGATCGGGGCCGTCACCTGAGTCCCGCGTCAGAGCTGTTTCATCGGCGATTGCCGCAAAGAGCTGATTCATCGGTGAGCTTGGGGAGGCAGCGGCCGAAAGCGCGATGTAGTGCGGCTTGTCCGTCAGCATCGCCTTGAATTTCAACTGGCCGAGAACGCCGTTCCACGCGGCCGCGAACTCCTTGCCGTAGCGATCAAGAAGTTCGGGGCCGAGCTTGAGCAATTGCTGGTTGATGTCGCCTTGTTCGCCGCCGCCCCCGAGAACCCACTGCTCGTCGACAAGCATCTGCGCAATGCGCGACAGTTGCCGGAGATAGAAGGTGTTGAAGCCGGAATGAGTATAGATGCCGGGAATACGAAGCCCTGACAGATCGCCGCCATCGATGCGCTCGAACAGCAGCTGCGCTTCCGGCCCGCCTTTCTGAGACAGTGAAAAATCGTCCAGCACCGCTGCGTATATAGCCGACTTGATCAAGGCCGAAGCGCGATCGGCAAGGCTCATACGCCCGAGTGAACGTTGAGCGGCTTCGACAAGCGGCTGGTTGAGTTCGAAGACCGGATCATAGGCGTCGTCCAATGCAAGCATGGCGCGCAGGTGCTTTTCGAGCTGCTCGCGTCCTTCGCGATTGTTTTCGCCCGGATATCGGTTCTGCTCCCAGTCCCGCTTCATCCACGAAACGATCAAAGCGTCATCGACCTTCGGTGCCTTGCCGCCAAGCATCAGATAGATTTTCAACGGTTCGTAGAGTGCGACGGGATCGGCCATCTTGGCCTGGATCGTCCGCTCGGCCTGGATCAACAGGCGCGATCGGAGCAGTCGCTCCAGCGCCTGCCGATAGGCTGTTTTGGATGCCGAAAGAAGTCTCTCCCTCTGGCTGAGGCCGAACGTCTCCTCTAACGGTGTCGGCAAGTCACCGGTTTCATACCCGGCCGGCAGATCGCGCAACTGGTCAAGCGGGCCGATGACGTTTTCAAGGTCGACATCGGTGACCGTGCTGGCCTGGAGCAACGGGGCCGCCGTCTCGCGATACTGGCCCATGGCCAGCGTTGTGGAGGCGATCAGCGACCGGTTGGAAGCAAAGCTCAGGGCGAGCGTACCCAGTGCGGCGGCGGCGATCAGCGTTATGGCACCCAGGCCACCAAATCTGACGATCGCCGCACGCCTTGCAGCCGATTTGTCATACGAAACCCAGCCCGATTCGGCAAAAATGACGTCCGTCAGCAGATCATGCAAAAAGAAGCTTTTGCCGGTTCCAGAAAGGTGAGGGCGGGAATTGCCGCCGAAATTGCGGCCGATCGCGCCCAGCACCTGATCGATAGGCGTGCCCTCTTGCGTGCCGGACGAAAAATACAATCCACGCAGGCTGACATTCACCTGGCTGCGTCCGGGATCGAACAGAGCGGCGACAAAGCTGGTAACTCGGCCCTTTAGTGCGCCGAACTGTGCCGGAAAACCGAAGATGGAGATGCGCGTGACGGGATCAGCCTCTTCCTGGAGGCGGTCGGCCATCTCGTCGGCCAGTCGTTTTGCCAGCGCATCGAATTCGGCAGGGGCTCCAGCGGCCATGTTCCTGTCGCGCTCCGCGGTCTGGAATGTCGCGCCCCACACCTTGCGCCTTCGTGACTCGTCGAAACCGCCGAAGTAGTCCAGGAAACCGGAGACAAGATCGGCCTTGGTGAAAATCAGATAGACTGGAAACTGAACTTTCAGCGTCTCGTGGATTTCCCTCAGCCGGTTGCGTATCTCGGCGACGTGGGTATCTAGCTGCCGGTCGTCGAAGCTCATCAGATCGGCAAGGCTGATGGCCAGGATGACGCCGTTTATCGGTTGCCGGGCGCGGTGCTTCTTGAGCAGTGACAGGAAGGAGAGCCAGCTCTTCTTGTCGCTCTCAGCATTGGAATCCTGCGTCGTGTAGCGACCTGCGGTGTCGATCAACACGGCCTGGTCGGTAAACCACCAGTCGCAGGCACGTGTTCCGCCAATGCCGGCCACCGGTTGGGCGTCTCCTGAACCGGCAAGCGGAAAATTCAGCCCCGAATTGACCAGTGCCGTTGTCTTGCCGGCACCCGGCGGGCCTATGACGACGTACCAGGGGACGTCGTAGAGGAAGTTGCGCTTGCCGCTCGACCCTTTGAGCGCCGCCAAGGCCTCATTCATGCGGGCTTCGAGCAGCCGCCCATCGTCATCATCGCGGTCATCATTGTGCGCAACGACGGTTTCGAGCGCTTTTTGCGCCTTCCTCGCCTGCCAGAAACGAAGCCCGTGAACAAGCGCCAGCGTCGCCACGATTACACCGATGATCGTTGCACGCAGCCAGGCAGGCCCGAGCGGCCGGCTATCGGCAAAGCGGATCAAGGGGCCGGCAAACCATATGGCGGTCGCGAAGCCGATCAGCGCGGTCATGCTGAATATCCGCAGCAGCCAACGCGTCATGGATGCTTCCAGCAGGTCGTCACAATGTCTCCTCCCTGGGGATCATCACATCGACACGGCGGTTCCTGGCGCGGCCTTCCGGCGTCGCGTTTTCGGCGATCGGTTCGTCCTCGCCCTTGCCGTCCACCGTCAGTCGCGAGGGATCGCTGAATTTCGCGGCCATCAGGGCTTCGACGGCTTTGGCCCGGGCCAGCGAAAGGTCGAAGTTGGATTTGAAGGCGCTCGACCGACGCGGTTTGACATTATCCGTGTGGCCGACGATCCGGATCGGTCCAGGCTCGTGCTCAAGAGCCGCGGCGATGTCGGCGGCGATGGGCTGAAATTCCGGCTTCGTCTCGGCCCTGCCGGACTGGAACAGCAGCAGATTGTTGATTTCCACGACGATGAAGTCGCCCTTGGTGCCAATGGCCAGTCCGCCGCCTTCGACGTCCTTGGCCAGCGCCGCACGAATACGATTGATCTGAGCGTTGGCCGCCGGTGGGGCGACTTTGGCTGGCTCGACCAGCGGCGCCACGCTGGCGCGCTCGATAGCGACGGGTATTGATGGGTTGAGTGCCAGCAATTCACCTGCGGCGGCGTCGCCTTCATTGGAGATGAAGACCCGCAATGCGAAGAACGCTGCCGCCAGCAGCGCCGACGCTGACGCGGCAACCACCCAAAGCGGCAGGCGGGCCGAGGACTGCGCCATCGTCTCGGCCAAGCCCTGCCAGCGCGGCGAGATGTCTTCACCCGCACGCGTCCTGAAGTAGCGAAGCGTCTCGTAGACGTCGCGTCGAACGCGCTCGAGATTGTTGTCTTCGCGCCTCACGCCGCGATACTGGCCCTCGAACCCCAGCGACAGACAGACATGCATCAGTTCGAGCAGATCGTAATGTGTCTCGGGATGGGCCAGGATCTTGTTCAGTGCTTCGTAGAAGCCTGTGCCGGAGGACTGGGTATGAAAGAACTGCCACGACATGCTGCGTTGCGACCAGTCGTCTTTCCCAGGCCAAGGCAGGTTGCCGATAAGATCGTCGGCTGTTTCGCACAGAACATAACGCGCAATCCGCGCATCCTCTTCGGCAACGTCCGATTTCTCCACCGTCCGGTCGAATTTTTCGATGGCCTCCGCGACATGTTGCGCCAGTGGCTCCGCCTGTCTTTCGACAGGCATCAGCCTGAGTTGCCCAAACAGCATCAGCAAAGGAGCGGCCGCAGCGAGAATAGTGTTTGCCGCGCAGTATCTGACCACCTCGGCGGCGCCGAGCAGCATGCGCTGCTCGATGGGCGGCTTTGATGCGGCGGCCGAAGAGCTGGTACCTGCTGGGGCACCCAGGGCCGGGCCTTGATAGATGACGGTTCCTGATACCCAGCCCGGTGGCCGCACGACGCCAGGATCGAACACGGTTGAATCCTCGATCCTGGAGGTGTCCGCGATGGATTGCTCCGGAACCGGCGGCGGTTTTTGCGTGCGCCGTGGATTTGCGCGAATGACGGTCTTGCCCGCCGGACCGAAGGGGTCGTCCTTCGAGCTCATCGCCGATCACCCGTGCAGGCGGGATACCCGCGATTGGGCGAGACAGGCGCAAGACGGTTTCTGGTCGGGTAAAGGGGCAGCTCCGGTCGGCCGCGGCAGTGTCCGCAGAAGGATTGGCCAGAAAATCCTGTCCCGCCGTAGCATGACATTGCCGCAGACCCCCAGGTCAATGAGTCTTACCCGCTTGGCGAACTGTCGTACGCGATTGTAATCTCAGAAATTGTTTATTGGAACCGGATGCCGGGCGTCGGAGGACTTTTCTGATTGGCCTGCCAGGCGTTTCCTGGATCGCCTATTTTTGCTTGTCGGCTTTGGCGTAGGCCTCGCTGAAATACGCCAGGTAGATGTCCAGCATGCCGTTTTCATGTGCCTCCTCCATGGTCCGCCATGTCGCGACATAGGCGTCCCAGGCCTGCCCCTTCTTCGATGTGAACGACGTAGGCGGGAGTTTCCTGCCGATCGCCTCGGGCGACAGGTCGTCAAGCAGTCGGGAGAGCGCAGCTTGCATGGCGGCATAGGTGGCGAATTCGTGCGTCTTCAGATCGCGGAATGCGTCCTCGATACTGCGCCTGGCATCAAGATAGCCGGCCCTGCGACGGGCGAACATGATTTCGAGGATTTCGTCGGTTCCTGGAACGAACTTCAGCGGATTGTTGTCGGCGGCGCTGATCATCGTTCGTTGTGTGCTCTTGGCCAGCATTTTCGCGGCCGCACGTGCTTTCAGCAGCAACGTCAGTTCCTCGACCACCGCCCGCAGGACCGCGCCGATTTCGGCGGCAACTTCATGCGGGTCGCGTAATTGAAGCAATTCCGGCGAAATGCCGGCTCCGATCGCGATCTCCCGCAAGACCTCGTCTCTGGTCGAAGGCAGGGGTGGGGAGTGTGGCGGAATGCGCTGCCCGGGCCGTTGCTGCGCGGGATCGAAGAAAGGTGCATCTTTGAATTCCAGCGGTCGGCCTGTCGCGGGCGGCATGTCTCGCTGCTCGGATTTGTAGCTGGGGTAGCCCGCCGTGGCGCGCTCTTCGTCGATCGATACCAAGATGACATAACGGCCGATCAGTATCCGGTCGCCATGGCCAAGCCGGTGTGGCCCGGTCATGCGCTGGCTCGATCCGTTGATGAAAGTCCCATTGCGCGAGATGTCGTGCAGCCAGAACGCGCCCGCCTCGTAGCGAACCTCGCAGTGGCGGCCCGAGATGAACTTGTCGGGATCCGGCAAGGTCCAGTCGCAAGCATCGCGTCCGATTTCGAAGCCGCGATCGCGCGCCGCGTAGCTGGTCGAGGTACCAGCGGGCAAGGCGTCGACATTGTTGATTTCCAGACTGATGTGCATCCGAGATCGCCGTCGATCGTTGATCGGTACTCCGCCATTCTAGCAGCTTGCGGGTAAAACAGGACAGAAGCGTTTCAAGCCGATGAACCGGCTGGTTAATGCATGTCGCCCAAAAGTGCCCTCCGTTTGAGAAAACGACATTGCATGAAACAAGACCTGAAGGTGCAGCGCGTGAATCCGACCAACCGCGATACGGTTTGGGTTTCTGTCGCCCCATGTCCTCTTTGGCCAGTAGGAAAACATGTGGTAGGCTCAACATGGCCTGGCGTGGCGGATTTAAGAAGTTCCTGAACGGAATGCTGTTAATATAGCGGGAACTTCAAATCCATCACATTGGCGGCCGCGTCCAGGAGGGGGCTCGACCCATGCCCAATGAACGTGCCACCGTTGTCCGCACACCGGTTGGCTCCGAGCTGTTGACCTTCACGCATCTTGTCGGACGCGATGAGATCAGCCGTTGTTTTGCCTATACGGTCGGATTCGTGAGCACCGACTCCGATATCGATCCGTTGAAGATGCTGGGCGGGCCGCTCTCGATCGAAGCTGAATCTGATCCGAAACGCTGGTTCAGCGGCATCGTCTCCGAGTTCCGGCTCACCCGGCTGGAAGATCGGCTGGCCTACTATGAGGCGGTCATCAGGCCGTGGCTCTGGTTTCTCGGCAACACCACCGATTGCCGTATTTTCCAGAACAAGAGCGTCCTCGACATCGTCAAGGACATCTTCAAGAAATACGGTATCGCGGAATTCGATCTGCGCCTGCAAGGGTCCTATCCCCCGCGCGAATATTGCGTGCAGTACGACGAACCCGATCTGGATTTCGTGCAGCGGCTGCTGGAGCATGAAGGCATCCTGTATTTCTTCGAGCATGATGACGGCAAGCACACGCTTGTCCTGGCCGATGCGATGAGCAAGCTGAAGCCTGCGCCGGGCTACGAGAAAGTGCTCTATAACTTTGAAGGTCAGGGTTCGCGGCGCGATGTCGAATACATCACTGAATGGATACCGGGCAGTTCGGTGCGCCCAGGCGCGTATGCCCACACCGACTATGATTTCACGAAGCCGGGCGCCGATCTCATGGCCAAGTCGGCCCAGCCGTTCAGCCACAAGGAGGCAGCGGGCGAGAACTACCGCCAGCCCGGCGCGCATCTCGAAACGGGCCGGGGAGACAGCCTGGCCGCGATCCGGCGTGAGGAAATCCAGGCCGTCCACCAGCGCATCGCCGCCGTCGGCACCGTGCGCGGCCTCTATTCGGGCTGCACGTTCAAGCTGGATAGCTTTCCGCGCGAGGACCAGAATCAGGAGTATCTGGTGGTCAGCGCCGAATACAGACTGTTTGATCCAGGCTACAGAGCCCATGCTGACGTCGACAGCGAGAACTTCAAGGTGATCCTCGGCCTGGCGCCGACCGCCTTGCCCTATCGTCCACCACGGATCACGCCACGGCCGATCATGCGCGGGCCGCAGACGGCGACGGTGGTCGGCCCGTCCGGCGAAGAAATATTCACCGACAAATATGCGCGGGTGAAGGTGCAGTTCCATTGGGACCGTCTGGGCAAGAACGACCAGAACAGCTCCTGTTTCGTGCGAGTGTCGCAGACCTGGGCCGGCAGCGGCTGGGGCTTCATCCAGATCCCGCGCATCGGCCAGGAGGTGATCGTCGACTTCATCGAAGGCGACCCGGACCTGCCGATCATCACCGGCCGGGTCTACAACGCCTCGCAGATGCCGCCCTACGGGCTGCCGGGCAGCGCCACGCAATCGGGCTGGAAGTCCGACTCCTCCAAAGGCGGTGGCGGCTATAACGAGCTGATGTTCGAGGACAAGGCCGGCTCCGAACTGGTCAATTTCCAGGCGCAGAAGGACCATAACCTTCTGGTCAAGCACGACCGCACCAAGCTGGTGCAGCACGACCAGTCCGACCGCATCGACCACGACGCCAAGCACTCCGTCGGCCACAACCTCGACGAGGACGTCGGCAACAACAAGACGGTCAAGGTCCGCGTCGACCAGACCACCAACATCGGCAAGAACGATACCGAGACGGTGGGCGTCAACCGCTCGCTGACGGTTGGCTCGAACGAGACGATCGGCGTCGGGGCGAACTCGATGGAGACGATCGGGTCCAATCACACGCAGACCGTCGGGTTGATCCAGACGATTACCGTGGGCGCGGCGCGAGTGGATTCAGTGGGCGCAGCGGAAACCCGAAGCGTTGGCGCCGTCCAGACGAATGAGATCGGCGCATCGCGCTCGATGACGGTGGGGGCCGGACAGACTCACACCATCGGAGCGGCGGACAATTGGACAATCGCCGCCGCGCAGAGCGTGAAAATCGGCGCGGACCAGAGTTTCACCATCGGCGGCGCGCAGTCGTCGCAAATCGGCAAAGGCAGGTCGGCAAAAATCGGCGCTGACGACGCAACCGATGTCGGAGGCGGGCACGCGCTCAAGGTCGGCAAGGGCAGCGGAATCCAGATTGCGGACGACAGCTCGATCAAGGTCGGCAAGAACCTGGTAATCGAGGCGGGTGACTCGATCACACTCAGATGCGGCTCGGCGTCGATCACAATGAAAAAGGACGGCACCATTGTTGCCGACGGCAAGGACATAACGCTCAAGGGCAGCGGCAAGATTACCGTCAAGGCGGACGGCGACGTGATCGTCAAGGGAAGCACCATCAACAACAACTGAGGGCGTCATCATGGCAGTGCTGGATCGTATCGATGGCGTAGTGATCGGCCTGCTGATTGGTTTCGAGGGCGGGGCGCCGCTTGTCGTCTTCGTTGGCAATCCGCGCGAGACGGCGATTGCGGCGCGCAGCCTGACTGAACTGGACATTTCGGCGATCGGTTCAGAACTGGCCCTTCTGTTCGAGGAGGGTGATCCCACGCGGCCGCTGGTCGTTGGACGCATCGTCGATCCGGCGCACAAGAACAGGGGGTTGAAAGTCGCTCGCGAAGGCGACCGTGTCGTCATCACCGGAGACGAGCGCATAGAACTGCGCTGCGGCCTGGCGTCGATCATTCTAGAAAAGAATGGCCGCGTGACCATTCGCGGCAGCCAGTTGACGAGCCAGGCCAGCGGGACCAAC
The DNA here is from genome assembly GCF_001618845.1 of Mesorhizobium ciceri biovar biserrulae. Classification (NCBI taxonomy): domain Bacteria; kingdom Pseudomonadati; phylum Pseudomonadota; class Alphaproteobacteria; order Hyphomicrobiales; family Phyllobacteriaceae; genus Mesorhizobium; species Mesorhizobium ciceri. The sequence goes on along the minus strand of NZ_CP015065.1, from coordinate 203,986 downwards.
CGTATCCGCGGCGGGGCCGTGCATCTCAATTGAGGTATTGCCGATGCACCCCGTCGCGACCATCGCCGCCATCGTGGATCAACATGCCGAAGATGCCGCTTTCCTCTGGCTTCGCCGCCGCCGCGAAATCGATGGTTCGATTCTCGAGGAGACGGACATCGGCCGCATCGACCAGCGTCTCGACGCGAACATCGAAGGGCTCATGGCTGCCGGCAAGGCCGGCTGGGATGCGGCCTGGGCCCGTTTCACAGACTATGCCGAGCCGGGCGAGCTTTTCGCACTTGGCACGCTGGCATTGCATTGGGGCGATGCTGATCTGGTAGCGATTGCGATCGACGCCGCGGCGAGCCTCGGTGAGGCCGGCCTGTCGAGCCTGTCCGCCGCAGTCGCGCGCACACCGCGTGAAAAACTGCGGCCGTTCGTGGCCGAATGGCTGGACACCCGAGATGCGCCGCAGCGTTGCCTTGGGCTGTCTGCGCTCTGGCATCACCGCGTCGATCCGGGACCGCGCCTGCATGATCTGGCCAGCCATTCCGACGCGAATGTCCGCCGGCGCGCCGTTCGGCTTGCCGGTGGGCTCAAACGGCGCGACCTGCTTCCGGCAGTCCTGGCTGGCCTTGATGGCGAGACGGCGAAAGAACGTCTTGCGGCCGCCTTCGCCGCTTGCCTGCTTGGCGAGGCGCGGTCCGCGCACCCAGTGATCGACAAGATCGTGCTGACGGAGACGGACCAGGCGGAGGCGGCGATCGAGATACGCCTGCTGACAACGCCGCCCGAGGCCGCGAAAGCCTGGTTGCAGACGCGCCTTGGCCAACCCCTGCTACGCGTGGCGGCAACGGCATCGATCGGCCTGTTTGGCGATCCGGCGGTGATGCCCTGGCTGATCGAGAAGATGCGCGAACCGGAGCTTGTCTTTGCAGCGGGGCTGGCAATGCGCGATCTGTTCGAGGTGGATTTCAACGATACCGGCCTGTTTGCGATAGACCCGGCCGATTTGGGGAAGGCGTTTGAATATCTGAACGACAGCCCGTTGCCTGTCGCCGATCGCGTTGCTGCTTGGTGGGACGAGGGACGGGGCGGGCGCGGCCGCACGCCTTTCCATTCGATGCGCCGGTTGCGGCTCGACGCGTTGCGCGCGGCCATCGCGGCAACCGATACGCCGCTGGCCGACTGGCGAAGGACGCGCCGGTTTCCGGCATGGCTGTAATCTATCGGCGGTTCGCCCGCGCCACGACGGCGGCGGCGCGCAATCCGTTCTCGGATGCGACTTCGCACATGGCAATCGATCCCGGCGCATAATTCTGGACAAGACTGTCGGCGGCCAGCATCAGCGCCAGCGCGCCGCTGGCCGCGCCGGTGTCGCCGACCGTCATCGCCGGATAGGCCGTCGCCATCAGGGTGCGGTGCGTGCGATAGAAGCGCGGTCGGGCAATCAGCATCTCCCAGCCATGATAGCGCTCGCCATTGCCGTTCGAGACGACGAAATCGATGTCGGGTTCCGATGGTCCCGATCCCGAAACGGCGTCGCGCAGCGCGCCGAGCATGGCGCGGCCCTGGCTGTAGCGCTCGGAAAGGATGCTGTCAGTCTCCTGGGCCATGCCGATGCCATGGATGGCGGCCACGACAGGCCCGCGGCCGGGTTCCCGGAGCAGCCGCACGAAGACCGCCGCCTCGCTAGGAATCACTCCTTGGGCGTTGTCCGCGCCCTGTAAACGCCCGGTCCGGCTGAGCCGGCCGAGGTCGGTGTGGTTGACGAGGCTGTCGACGCCACCGAGCAGCACCTGTGCGGCGCCTTGATCCTCCATCAGTGCAATCGCCCGTTCTATCAGTCCCACACTTGCCGCCGCGCCGCCGTCGACGACGCACGAGGCGCGGTGGAACCTCAGGCCTGTTGCGTCGACAACCGCGGCCAGGAAATCGCGCGCCGGGATATCAACGAAAGCCGGATGGTTGCGAAAGCTCTCTGGCGTCGTGATGAGCAGCGCGGTGGCCGCCGCGACCCCCGGTTCGCCCGTGCCGAGCGCTTCGTTGATAGCTCGGGCGGCCATGTTGACCAGCCATTCGCCTTCGTTGCGGCGCAGGTGCCAATGAGTGGGTATGCGCGCGACTACCTGTGGCACTCCGAACGGTTCGGCGAGCGTGATTTCCTCGAAGGCCGAAAGGCTTGCCCGAATGGCCGCGATCGTTTGCCGCGCATTCAGCCCGGCGGGCGTGACGGCGCCGCCACCGGCGACGTAGAGCGGCCGCTTCATGGCTGCCACACGGCGCGGTCGACGGTGCCGTCACCGCCACGCGGGCTGAGATAGATCTTTCGCTTGCGCCGGGCCATGAGAAAGGCGGGCGTGACATGGCCGAAGACGATCTCCCGCAGCGCCGGCGTGTTCCGTTTTGTCATGTGTGAAAAGCGCGCTTTCAGTGTGACGCGCCACAGATCCGGCTCGACAATCACCGTGTCCGCGGCAAACGGACGTTCCTCGACCCGGTCGTCATAGATCAGCCGCACAGGCGCAACGATGCGCGGCAGGCGGAAGGCCCAGCGGCCGTTCGGTGTCATGCCGATGATCGTGACAGTCTCACCGCCATGGATTGCCGGCAGGTGCTGGTCCGCCGGGGCGCACAGATTGTAGCGCGGATCGAAATCCCCGGGAGGCAGGGGCCACTGCGTGTCGATCCAGGCTTGATCGTAGGTGCCGGCGAGCGGCAGTCTCGGGATCCAACCCCGCCCGAGCGGGCCGAAGCCGGCCGGTCTGGGTCGATCGGAGGGGCTGAGACAAGGTTCAGCGGGATAGGTGACATTTGGGGCTTGTGTGCGCACTGCCGGATCGGCGGAGGAGGCATGGTGATAGCCGACGCCGACCGGGTTGCGTCGGTCAAGCCGACCATCTGGCAGCGTCCCGCCATAGGCGCGCTCGTAAACGATCGGCATCGTTCGGAACAGGGCCGGCGCGCTGAAGCCGCCGGCGTCGTAGATGCGGTCTCCGACGACGTTGAGCACTTTTTGCAAGCCACTGACGCGGAAACCGACCTGCATCTCCGTCACCGGACGGCCGTTCGGCGCGTGCGCCGAACCGTTGACAAGGATTTCGGCGGCCGGCTTATGCGGCGCAATATCGGCTTCGTAGCGATTGGAGGAATTGGCTGGATCGCCGAACGGGATATCCCAGAGCGCGACCGGCATCTGGTCTTCGCAAACGTCCATCGCCGGTGCGCCGTCGAGCGCATCGAAGCTTGCCGAGAACATGACGACCAGGATTTCCTGGCCGTCGGCGTCGAGTTGCACATGTGTTGCGGTGGCGAACGGGGTGCGATTCTCTATCCCGACCGCGAACGCCATCGCTCAGCACCAGTTGCCGTGTTCGTCGAGGCCGATCGGCCAGTAGGGCATCGCGGTCAGCAGCGTCGCATAGTCGTCATGGCCGCCCTGGATCAGCCACTCGAGAAGGAACACTTCGGGAGGCACCGCCCTCGACACCGAACGCCGGTTTTCCTCGTCGCACGCAAGCCAGTACTTGCGCACGAGCCAGACCACTCTCGGGTGGCCGGCGGGGCCGGCAATCCCCTTGGCCTCGATCGTTCGGAGGATTGCCTCGCCCATCGGCAGGCCGGTCTCCATACGCTCCTGGACACTCGCGTTCCATGTCTCGGACGCGACAGCGAACACGTCCACGAAATCGAGCAGATAGGCGGCGAACAGGCCGCGATGTCCGGCCGCGCCGGTCCCCGGCGCCGCCTCTTCCGCGCGGCCTCGGACGTCACCGGGCGCGCGCAGCAGCCGGTAGGTCCCGTTCTGGATGTTGTGATTGACGAGCAGTGCCATCGCTCAGGACTCCTCGAATTCCGGATCTTCCCCGATGGGAATGAAGTCGAACGTCCTCATGAAGTCCGCCAACTCGGGCTCGGTGTCGTCCAGCCACGAGAGGAGCAACGTTACGGGTGGGACCGGACCGTCCCCCTCGCTCTCTTCGGACAACTGCTTGGCCTCGGAGCCCCACATCTCACTCCCGTGCTCCGGCCCGCCGCCCGAAAGCGAGTCGTTCAGTCGCGTCGTTTCGAAGTAGTACTTCCGAAACAGGGCAATGACTCGAGGATGACTCGCTGGTCCCGCCGGCCAGCGGGCGTCGACAACCTCCCTGTTGACTTCCTGCGCATGAAGGTCACGCCACCATTCCAGCATTGGTGGCACGACGATCTTCAGCTCGTTTGTCCAACGATCATAAATGTCTTGATGCGTTATCGAGATCATTTCATATCTCTATATGCCCAGGCCGCCAATGTGCTTGTTCATCGCATCGTAAAGCTCGCGGCGATCCAGTGCCCGCATATCTTGGGACTGCTCCATGCTGTGAGCATGACAATGCGGCTGGCACGGAAGGTCGCGCATCCGCTGGGCGAAGCTGCCCGGATCGTGGCACGCTCCCATCTCCCACGCGGTCTTCTGCGGCGGCTGGTGATCGGCGATCATCGTGACCTTACCGTCAGTCTGCCTTTTGATTTTCTTGTCAATGTCCTTCAGCGCCTTGTCCTTGGCTGGGCCTGAAGCCCGACGAAGGATGTTGGCACGGTCCTTCTTGCACTGCCAGCAGGTCTGCCCTTGCACGGAAGCGCGCTGGGTCTCGGTCGTGGGGGTATAGTCCTCCGAGTACTTGTAGTCGCGCGGGCAGTCCTCCTTCATCGCGTCCTTGCCCAGCACCACCGAGAAGTCGACCATGGCGGACACGTCGACCGTGTTCGGCAGCGGGCTCGCGGTATTCTGCTCCATCGGATCGCCGTGGCGGCAGACACCCTTGCCCTCGACCTTGACCGTGAACGACCAGAGCTTGAACGAGCCCTTGCCCTTGATGCGATGGGTGACCACGCCGGCGCCTAGTCCTGGCGTGGCCGCTTCGTTGCCCGTGCTCAGCGCCACTTCGGAAGAGTTCTCCAGCGCCGTCGGTGTTCCCTGCACCTTGACGCTCTTGCTGCCTTTGATGAGATCGCTGGCCGAAAGCATGTTGACATATGGAACCGGCACCGGTCCCGCCGGCGGCGGCGGCGGGCTGAGGCAGACGTCGCCGGGCGCGACGCCCTTGCCGCCGCTTGCCTGGTGGAAGAAGCCCATCTTGTCGGCGTAGACCGTGTTACCCATGGCTCAGGACTCCGCCGTCTCCGGCCGTGCCGCGCATCGCTGGCAGGCCATTTTGAGCAAGGTCGTGGATGTCGGCGAAGCCGAACTCCCTGACCTCCCAGTCGTCGCTCCAGAATGCGATCTTGTCGGTCGCGGCGGCGCCGCCCGGACGTGGCAAAGTCTGAAGGCTTTGGGCCAGCCGGGTCTGCGCCCAGTAGTTGTCGACGCAGTTCTGAAGAAGCGAGGCCACTGCATCGTACCACGGGTCGCCCGGCTCCGGCGGCGGACCCAGCCGCACGATGGCGAACGGATAACGGCGGCCGACGCGATCCTCGCTCATGCGCCAAGCGCCGGAGCAGGGCTGTTCGCCGAAAATACCGCCCTTGACTATGAAGCGCCAGACACGCGAATCTAATTCCCCCTCGTCTGGCCTCTCGCGCAATTCCATCGACATCCAGCGGTCCCAGCGGTCGATGAAAGTCCGCGGCAGGTTCGCGGAGACGAAGTCTCCAGTTGCCGGAATCTTACCGAAGAAGCCGATGATCATATCTGCGGTGGACATGTGAACTTCTTGAACATTTCGAGGTTGTACGGATTTTCGACGCTGGCGGCCTTGAGCTCGAAATCGGCATACATGCCTTTCGTGCCCAGGCGCAGGCTGTAGACATCGGTCAGCGAAGTGCTGGCGAAGCGGCCACTGCGGAGCATCCTCAGCCACGCCCAGCTGCCGGTTTCGTTAAGCATTATTTCAGGCGATCCGTCGATCGGCTGGAAGGCGAGCGAGATGACGCCCGTGCCGTCCTTGCCGGGCCATGTCATGGGTTGCGGCCGCGTTGCGTTGTTGTAGTAGACGAGGCTCTGGCCATCGAGATTGAGCGTGACGCGCGTGACGTTGGGAGACAGGTCCTTCGGTTCAAGCGTGAAGCTCATCACGGGTCCGCTGCCGCCCGCAAACAGATCGTCGCGGATGTGCCTGGCCTGCTCGAATGCCGCCAGGGCCGAAGCATCAAGGCCGAAATCGGCGCGCCACTTCCACGGCTGGCTGGTCATGTCGACATAGTTGATCAGGTGGTCGTTGATGAAACCGTCGATCAGCCCGGCCGGTCCGAACAGCCTTGCGAAATCCCGCACGTTGACGTCCACCGCGCTCTCGGCGCTGAACGGATAGCGGTCGTTCAGCGCCGCCTGGCAGAAAGGCAGGATATCGGCCCGCCAGATGGCGTTGAGCTCCGAAGTGACCGCCTTCTGAGTCAAATTGCTGGTGTCGCCGGCAATCCCGCCCAGCCAGGCGTTGATAGGGTCGGGCAGGATCTGTGCCTGCCGGGCGACCGCTCCCGTCAGTTCGGCAAGGCCGCCCTGCTTCTTGATGGCATCCTGCGGATTGGGGTTCGCGGTGACCGTCTGCAGCACGTTGGAAAGTGCGGTCAGCGCGACGACCGCAGCATCCAGTGCCGGCGGCTGGCCATCGACCTCGGCAATGGTGCTCTTGAGTGGTTTGAAATGCTCGGCCACAAGATTGCCGGTCAGGTCCACCTCGCTGGCCGAACCCGCCCGTGGCAACAGTTTTGCCCCTGTTTTCACTATCTTGCCAAGCTTGCCCAGTTTGCCGAGCAGTTTCGAGCCGCCTTTGGCTGCCGCCTTGTCATCTCCGGCGGGCGCGTCATCCGAACGGGTGAGCTCCGTCTCTTGCACCACTGCCGTCAGCAGGCGCTTCAGCGCGGAATCGGCGCTCGAAAGATCCTTGAGGTTCTCACTGGCGACGATGAGATCGGTCAATGGCGCGAGCCTCATGTCGCGCAGGAAGCTGTCCCATTGCGCGATATAGTCGTCATAGTAGAGCTTCAGAATATCCTCGGACAGCGCCGAGACCGAGGTTTCGGAGTTCTCTGAGCAGCCGCCAGCGAAAACGGCACGATCGAGCGCGGCCTGTGCGGCGACATCGTCGATGCGATCGAGAATGACGTCGTGGAAGCCGGCATAGGTGAAGGCGCCGGAAATGCCGACGCGAAGCGTCTTGGCGGAACGCCGCGCAAACACCTTGCCGCCGTTTGGGCCGGCGAAATTCGCCGGGACCCACTCCTTGAGCCCGGCCACTGCCGGATCGGCCAGCAACTGTTTGTAGGCGCGCGCCGGCAACGAAATGGTGCACACCGTTTTCAGCGCTTCGGCAACCAGGGCCTGGTCGGGCGCGACATAGCTCTCGTCGACCGTCATCCGGCGGATGGCGGCAAGCTGATGCTCTTCGGCATCGGCGGTCGGAAATGGTGCCGCGGCCGCGAATTCGGGCAAGCTGTTCGCCCACCAGTCTTGGGCGTAATCGGGATCCATCTGAGACAGGCCCGTCATCATGCGATAGGTTTTCAGCGCTCCGAGCATGAAATCCGGGTCGCGGATTTGCCGCCACATCGTCGCTTCGAGCAAGGCGATCATGCGCGGCTCAAGAACATTGCGCAGGGCATGATCGTACGTGTCGGTCTGCGCCCGCACCATTTCCGCGGAGGCCGATGGTCCCAGCAGATCCTGTGCGGCGCCAGGCGGTGCTGTCCGGGCGGTTGCGACCGCGTCCATCGCACCGAGCGCGCCGTCCATGGCGGGCTGCTCCACCGATGCCGGCGTTGCAGCGACGGAGGTCAGCGGCGTCTGCAGCGCTTCGAACTGGCCTGCCTGGGCCGTTATCGCGTTGCGGTTGTCAAAATAGGACCAGGTGAACAACCCGCCGGCCAACAATGCCGCCGCCGCGCAAGCGGCTGCCGCACCCCGCCAGATCCAGGCGCGGCGCCGTTGCGCCAGCGGATCGAACGTGCCGAGGCCCGCTTCCTTGAAGATGACTTCGGTCAGCAGGTTCTTCAGGAAGAAGCTGCGTTTTTCGACCCTTGGTGCGGGCAGCGCCCGTCGCGTCGGCAGGCCGAAGGACGAAGACAGCGCCGCGGTCAGCCGGTCGATGGGCGCTCCTTCCTGCGTCGCCGATGTCAGATAGAGCCCGCGCAGCCAGGCGACCTCTTCATACCGGCTTTCGCCGAACATTGCCTCGACCAGCACCTGTATCGGTTCGGACAGGCTTGCCAGTTGGGCGGGAAAGCGGAAAATCTCGGCACGGGCGGCGAGTTTGTCCTCATCTTCCAGCCGCGGCACCAGCCTCCGCTCAAGTTCCGTCGCCAGCGCGGAAATTTCCCGTTCAATGGTCTTGGCATCGACACGCGCTTCCAGCGCGAAGGTGGTCCCCCATACCTGCTCGCGCGAAGCCGTGGACAAGCCGCCGAAGAAAGCCTCGAAGCCCTTGATCAGATCGGCCTTGGTCAGCATCAGATAGACCGGAAGGCGGATTTCGAGCCGGTCGTTGAGTTCGGCCAACCGGCGGCGGATCTTGCGGCCGTGCGCCTTGATGGCTTCATCGCCCTCCCAAAGCACGTCGATCGAAAGCGCGACGATTACGCCATTCAGCGCGCGGCGTCCGCGGTGCTTTTTCAACAGGTCGAGGAAGCCCAGCCATTCAACCGCGTCCACATCGGGCTGGCTCTCCTGCTGGACATAACGGCCGGCCGTGTCGATCAGAACCGCATGTTCTGAAAAGAACCAGTCGCAGTTGCGCGTGCCGCCGACCCCCTGCAGGTCGTCGGTGAGGTCGATCGGAAAATTCAGCCCGGACTGCCGCAAGGCCGTGGTCTTGCCGGTGGCCGGCGGCCCGACGATCACATACCATGGCATTTCGCGCAGAAACTTTCGTCCGCCCAGCTTGCGGCGCTTCAGTTCGGCCATCACCTCGGCGAACTTGGCACCGACGGCCGCGACATTCTCTTCGCCGGGTCTGAGCGGCTTTTCCACCACCGGCGCGGCAATCTCGGCGACGAACATACGGTTGGCGCGGATCGCCCGGCGCTGGGCGACGATCAGCCAGATCAGCCAGAAGATGACCAGCAGCGCAATGATGACGATGCGCACGTTATCAGAGGCGAACGGTTCATAGGGACCGACCCTGACGATCGGACCGAACACCCAGATGACCAGGGAAAGCAGCGTGAGGCCGATCAGCGTCCATAGCCAGCGTGATGTCAGGACAGCCCAAAGGAAGCGCAGGATGAACATCTCACAGCCTCTTTTCGACAAGCACCTCGACGCGGCGGTTCAAGGCCCGCCCCTCGCGCGTGCTGTCGGTGGCGACTGGATCGGTGGCCGCGCGGCCCTCGGAATGGACGCGATCCCGCGGCACTCCGTTCTGGACCAGCATGTCGGCAATCGTCTGGGCGCGAGCCTCCGACAGTCGCTGGTTGGTCGACAGCGGATTGGTCTTTTGCAGGGGAACGCTGTCGGTATGACCGACGACGGTGATGTTTCCGATCAGCTCCTGGTTGGCGAGGATCACCTTGGCGAGCGACCCGATCAGGGGCTCGAAGCCTTCGGTCAGTTGTGGCCGTGACGACTGGAACAGTTCGGGATTGGAGGCCTGGATCGTCAGCTTGGCCAGCGAAACGCTTTCGGTGCCGCTGAGGGCGGATTTGAGGTCGGCGGGCGCCCCGGCCTGAAATTCCGGCAACAGCGCAAAATCCACCTTCTCCGGCGGCGGGGCATCGACCTTGGGCGACGTGCGGGTGATGTCGCCGCGCGCGGGCGGCGGCAGTGCGCGAACAAGTGCGGAGAGCTCGACCGCCTGGCTGCTCAGTGCCATCGAGAGCCCGACATGGATTGTCATGGCTGCAACCGCCGCACCGAGCGCCATGACCCAGATCGGAACGATGAAGCGCTGCGGCTCGTCAGATGCGATCACGCCTTTCCAGTTTGGCGACAGTGGCGCGCCTTCGGCGTCGGCATCGCGTAGGAAGCGTGCCGCCGCCACGCGAACGGCATTGAGCGAGCGGTCGCCGGATCGGGCCGACACGCGATATTTGCCACGAAAGCCAAGCGCCATGCATTGATACTGCAGTTCCAGCAATTCGCGATCACGGTTGGGATGGCGCTCGAGTTCGTCGAGACGGGTGAAGAACTGCGTGCCGGCATCGACATCGCCGCGCAGCATGACCACAAGCGGCTGCCGCGGCCAGGCGCTGGCACCGCCCCATGGCGTGTTCAGGGCCAGATCGTCGAGCAACGCCGCCACCACCCAGGCCGCCTGGTCGGCGCGCTCCATTGAGGATCCGACCGACATAGCCGTGTCGCGTGCCCGGACCAGTTCTTCGAGCAATCGGGTACGCAATGCTTCCGGATTGTCGGGCGGCAGCGCACTTTCAAGCTCGGGAGCGAATTCGAGCAAGGGCGCAAATGCGTTGACGAGTGCGTTCGGATGGGTGCGGGAGCGCTTTACCGACGCGCTCGGCAAAGGTGGCGCCATCGGCCGCGGCATCGGCGCGCCGGTCAATCGAATGCGGGTGCGTTCGCGATCCTCCGACAGTCCGAACGGATCATCGCGGCTCATGATCTCACCTGTTCACCGAATAGCAGTCCACCTGCGGCTCGCTTGGCAACACGCCCGAAACGCCGATGACGAAGCCGGGAGCGTCGAGCAGCGACGCCCAGTGCTCACTTTTCTGGTCCAGTTCCAGACATAACCGATCGCCATCGTAAGGAATCTCGCGCGGCTGAGAATGAAGCGGTTTCAGCGGAATGCCGGGCAAGCGCGATTTCCACAGGCCCTCGAACTGGTCGGCCGAGCCGACGGTTGCCTGATTGACGAATATCTTGCGCAGCGCGTCTTCCGACAACTCCGAACCGACCCGGATGACGATCCGGCTGGCCACCAGCAGCTTCGGATTGTCGATACGGATCTTCCAGACATTGGTCGAATGCCGCATGACAGGCAGCGCACGCGATTTGGGCTCGATGTAACGCAGGCTGAGGATGAGCGAGCGCAGCGCATCCGCCAGCGCCGAATAGGCGGGGCCAGGCGCCATGTGATCGTAGGCGGGCAACTCGCCCAGCCGCCGCGCGCTCGATCCGTAGGTCGCCATCGAACCGGCGAGACCGGCAAGTTCCAGGTAAAGCTCGGCTGGATGGAACACATCCTGAGCCAGCATGTGGGCCAGCCGCGGACGTGCCGCATTGGCGAGATTGAGCATCAGCAAATCTTCGACGCTGCGCCCAGGTCCGCCCATGACCATCTTGCCATGCGCCTCGGCGATCTGGTCGAGGCCGGTGACAACTTCCAGCAGCAATTGCCGGTACCAGGCCACGGCGCCCGTAACCAAGGTCGGTGGCAGGAAGGTCTCGTCCAGGGAGACGCCGCCATCGGCTCGAATCCCCTTGAGGTCGGCTATCGGCAAGGCCGTGTAGCCACCGACCGACTTGCCGGGTGCGAGCAGCAGCGCCTGCGGCCGGGCAATTTCGATTTCTTCAGGGTCTGAACCGCCCTGGACGGCGTCACGCACCGAAACGATCCGCCCATGATATCGCGCACCCGAGGCGGCAGCGTGTGCCGGATCGAAGCCGACACCGCCCGGAGGCTCCAGCGGCAAGGCGATCAGCACCGGTCCGGCGCCCGTGTCAGGGGTGACCGGCAGCGGTCGCGGCGCATCCATCATGTCCGGGATGGAAAAAGGTGTCCCATCCGGAAAGATGCCCCGCGCGGACAGGATCGAGATCTGGCCGGCTTCCAGCAACGCCTGGTCCAGTGTCAGCTGTTGGAAACCGAACGTATGCAATTGCCCGGCCTGCAACGCGCCGCGCACCGTCGCCTCGAAAAAGCGATCCTGCTGCTGGAAATGCTGGGTCCGCAGGAAAAGCCCTTCGGACCATAGCACCCTGTTTGCATTGCTCATGCCGCTACTCTCTGCATCGAGCTCCCCTTGCCCTTTGCCGCTAGGCGGAAATGCCGCCGCTGCCAAGCGTGACGTTGATCGTGAATTTCGATCCCGACGACACCGACTTGGTTGTCCGCCAGTTCCGGCCGCCGGGCTCGCGGATCAGAGCAACAAAGCCCAGCGCCGTAGCGTCCGGCTCGACCGTGATGGTTTTGGATGCGGATTTTCCCGGCCCGACGGAAATCTGGTCGGATCCGATGAGATCGCCCGCCAGCGCCGTGCCGGCATCCCCCTGCAGCGCGAAATAGTCGGCGGAATTGAATTTGCCGGTGCTTTTCAGCCGCATCACCAGGATCGTTACCGGCCGGTCGCCGCCGCCTGGTCCCGGGTTCATGCCAGCACCGCCGGTTACGTTGACGGTGATCACCGATGGTTTCGGCGGACCACTCTGGCAAGCCGCAAGCAACCCTGTCGCGCCCAAGGCAACAACAAATTCACGTCGATCAATCATCTCTCACTCCTCCTCATATGCATCTCGAAAATCAGCGCCGATTTCGCCAAGGAAGCTCTTTTCAGCACTCTCGGCGATTTCACGATGGCGCTTCTGGTAAAGTTCCCACAGCTTGGCGCCCCGCCCCCCAGAGAGAAGGGTTCCGATCGCGGAATTCGTTTTCAGCTCTTCCTCGATCACTACCGGGTCAAAACGGTCGATCATCCGCCGCATGGCGGTCTGTATGCCTCGCCAGGCGCGTACGTGATGTTGCGCGAGATCGCGCACCGCATCGGTGATTGCCGCTTCACCGCCGAGAAATCCTGGGCTGCGCTCAGCGATAAGCGTTATGATGGCGTCGTCGACGGTCGGCAGGAACTTGAGCGGATTGACTTCGGAGGCCCCGACCATGGTCTGCGCGACGCGCGCGTTTCCCTTTTCCTCGGCCCGCTTGCGCAGAAGCTGCATCAGGCCTTCCATCATCATCCGGTATTCGCGACCGAACTTCTCCATTTCCGCGATGCTGTCGCGTCCGGGGAAATCGGCTTCCTCGACACCCATGCCATGCAGGAATGCGGCGCGAAGCGCCATCTCCTCCGGCCGCGCCGCACCCAGCGCCGGGGCGGCTTTGGGAGCAGCACCCACACGTGGTGAAGCAGGGGTAGCTGCGGGCTGCACCGGCAAATCCCAGGGATTGGCTGATTGGGATCGCTGGGCGATGCGCTCGCGCTGTTCGATCGAACTGGCGCCGTTCGCCGAACTGAGCGTGGCGGCTGGTCCGAAAGCAAAGTCATCATGGGTTCCGGACGGCTTGTCACGGGCGGCTTCGGCTGCGCGGTCGGGGGACGGTACCGCGTCGAGGCTGAACGGGTCCGCTTGGCTCGCCGCGCCGCCCGGTTCGCGATAAGGGGCGGGATTTTTCGACACCGGCGTCGAAACCGGATCGAGGCTGAACGGGTCATCGAAAGCGGCCGAGTGGCGCTGGTCGGAGTTGGCACGTTCGAATGCACCCGCAACCGGCTGCTCGAAAGGGTTCGGCAGATCGGCCGGACGTGGCCGTCGCGGCTCTTCTTCGACCTTGGCGGAAAAGAAGTCATCGCCACCGATGCTCACCGGGGCCCGGGATGCTGGCGGCGCGCGTTCCGAAACCGGCTGGCCGGCCGCTGGTGCTTGAGTGGCTGGCGTTTGCAGGTCGACATGGACGACGTAGTCGCCCAATCTCAGCCGCATGCCACTTTGAAGGCGCGTCGACTTGCCGGCACCGAGCGGGCTGTCGGAGTCGTTTATGAACAATCCGCTGCTCGACGTGTCGGTGACAAAATATCCATCTCGCCCGCCAGAGATCTTGCAATGTGCCCTTGAAACGAACATGTCGGGATCGTTGATCTGCCAACCCGCGTCCGCGCTGCGGCCGATCACCAGCTCACCCTCGTCAAGCCGGGCCTGCCGCACCGCCTGGGTGCGTGGTCCTTGCTCCAGTGTCAGCAGCAGGCTCATGCCGCGACCCCCGTCATTTCCGGCCGCCATCCGACGATTGTCCGCAGCCGCATGTCGTCAGCATCGCCCCTTTCGATGGGTCGCGCAAGCCAGGCGGTCCGCCCGAGCCGAACCGCTCCGATTTGGGGCGGCGGTACGGCTTCACGCGCAAGCACGATGCGCAGATCGACGTCGAGCGACTCCCCGACCATGTCGCGAACGGCCTGCTTGAACAGCTTGAGCCGCTCCCCGCCAGGCAGGAACGCCTTGAACTCCTCATACCCCAGCGGGCCGACACGCAGTTCGATCCTGCTTTGGCGGCTGAAAACGCGTGGGCCGATCGTCGCGCCCTTGCCGAGCCCTGCAAAGGCCTTTGCAAGACGGGTCTGGAGACCGGTTGGTACTGTTATCCAGGCGGAGATGAACTCCTTGATCTGTACCGGCGCCTTGAACGCTTCCGCCAGGAACAGCGTCAGCCGTTCCGGGCCCTCGACCTGATTGGCCAGCGAAGCCGCCTGCCGAAGCTTCACCGTATCGAGATTGGGGTCCTGCGTGCCGGGAAGTCCGATCCCGGCCATGGCTTCAAGCATGGCGCGAACGCGCCCGCCGACCGCGCGTTCGGCCTGCACGGCCGGGTGCGCATCCGCCCACGCCCGATAGTAGAGGGCGATCATACGGTGCTGCAGAATGTTGACGAAGTCGACGAACGTCGTGTCGCTGGTCAGTTGTGCCTCGGCGCCGGCGAACCAGCGTTGCGAGAGCCGGTCGAGCACCCAGCGCGTCAGATGCAGCGGCATTGGACCCTCGGGTCCCAGCAGACCGAAATTTGCCACCGTGACCCGGGCCGGTGCCGCATCGCGGGCTTCGCGGAACACAACCAGGTCGCGTGCGGAAAAGGCTAGGCGCACATGCTGGCCGAGCCGTGCCGGCTCACGGTCGGGACGGCCCGAATGGCCGAACAGACCGTTCCGTTGTTCGAGGCGGCGCAGCAGTTCGAAAAAGTCGAACGACTCGGACAGACCTTCGGCCCTGTTCGGGCCGGGCTTGTCTAGATCAGGTAGCGATTGCCGGGCGTCATCGGCCATGGCACATCCTCCTGCTTCTGCAGCAGCCGCGTGCGAGTTCGCACGAAGCCGTTTATCCCGGCGTGACGAGCAAACAACCGCGCCAGCAAGGCCGAAAGCAGCAAGGTACTTTGGCCGGCCAGGACCGATTGATCAACATGCAACGTGACTTCGGTACCGCGTCCAAAGCACATCGGTCCATCGATTTGCAGACGTTCGATGACCGGCTGCGAGTCGATACGCACGATCGAATGCACATTTCGGGCAAGGCTTGGATCGCCGCGATCGGCATAAAGGTCGAGTAGCGCATGCAGGGGATCGATGCCACGGCCTTCTTTGGCAAGACTGAGAAAGTTGAGCGCGAGCTGCGCCACCAGCCGCCAGGCGAGATCATCGGCCCGCGATTCCCCGTCGGCACCAGCAGGCAGTGCCGCAGGAATAGCTGGCTGCGGCGCACGCAAGGCGCCAAGAAGCCTTACGGTTTCGACCGGGTCGCCGGCCTCTAACGTCAACGTCGGATTGTCATCGAGGATCGGCAGATCACGATTGGTGCAAAGCGCCATCACGTCGAGCCGCTTCAGCGGCCGGGTCGCCGGCCTTGCGAGCGGCCGGGACACGGCCAGGAAAACGTCATCCCCGGTATAGGACGTTCGCGTCAGGCCTTCGCGGCGCTCCTCCTCCATCGCGCGGCGAGGGCGCCTTTCGGTCGAATAGACCCAACCACTACCGCGGTTCTGACCCAGGCTGAAGAGCTCGGGGATTTCGGCGTCGTTGCCTTCCGTGTCGGCGTCCTCGACGCGGATAACCCGGTAGATTTCGAAGTCACGCGCCCGCGTCCGGTCCGCATGCAACACCTGGCGCGTCTTGCGTTCATCGACTTCGACGACGTTGCACTCGCGTTCGAACAGATTGATGATCGGTGTCGCGAAAAGTTCGAAGTCCGCCGGCGTCAGATCGGCCAGCTCGGGAACCGTGCGTTTGAACAGGAAAATGATCTCGAGTCCGGCCGCGCATTGGCGCACGACAGGCTGCAATCCCAAAACCCGTGCATAGTGAAAACGCTCGGGCATCATGAAGTATTCGCGCAGCAACCGGTATCCTTCGAATGTCGGGCGGGTGCGCGGCATCAAGGCCTCGTCGTCGCTGATGCCGATCATCTCGGGTGCCGGCAACGGCGACAGCGGGTTGGTCTTGCCTTCCGGTCGCGCTGCTGTGGCCGCGCAGGCGCCGAAAATCGCATCGAACAGTAGCGGCGCCTTGGTGCGTCCGGCAAAATAGAGGTCAAGCCGGTCGAGAGCCAGTTCGTCGAGCTTGCCTTTTCCGGTCCTGGCCAGCGTGAGGCGGAGCGCCGACTCGCCGCTGACACCGCCGATCGGTCCTATGCCAGCCATCGCCATCGCACTGCGGTCCTGAAAAAAGCTGACCGAAGTGACCGCGATCGGCCATAGAGTCATTTCCTGGGCGGTTGAGAAAATGCAGCGCGTTGACAGGCCTGGCTGCAGGCTGGAAACCAGCCGTGTGTTGCGCTTGACGACGTGGCCGGCCAGCATGGTCTGGACCTGCTGGCCGGGTTTCAGCACCGCCATCGCCGTTGCCGGCGCCGGCGTGACCAGATCGGGATAGAGAACGTCGAGCACACTGCGGGAAAATCGCGAGCGCTCGGCATCGACCTTTAGCCGGGTGCGCGCGGCCAGGAAGGCTACGCCATCGAGCAGGCGCTCGACATATGGGTCCGGACACGGCACCGTATCGAGGGAAAGGTTGCGCGCCACCGCCGGATGCATGTCTGCGAATTCCGCTGCAAGAGCGCGGATATGGCTCAGTTCCTCCTCGTAATATTCGACGAAGACCCGATCCATCTCAGGCCTCCCCAATTTCAGTCCGCGCCAAACCGTTGTCGAGATTGATCGTGGTGCGCAGGCGCATGCGTTCGGGAGTCGGGGTCATGATCAGAACGGCGTCTATCTCGATCTTCAGGCCGACGGTGTTGTCGCCAAGCGTGACCGTTACCTTTGTTGCGCTTTCCTTCAGGCGGGGCTCGAAGGTCGCGAGCACCATGCGGATCTCACGTGCCAACACCTCGCGATCGAAGTCGCGCGACGAGCGGCCCGAGAAGGAGGGCACGCCGTAATTGACCACGCTGCGGCGGACCTCCGGGAAATCGGCAAGCGAAGGGGGATTGTCCGCAACCTGTTCATTTTCCAGGTCGGAAAGAAGCGGCGTCGCCTCGAAGCGCTCTGTGTTGAAGAGCGCCTCGATGTCACGCCGTACCGCTTCCCTGAGCACGCGCGCCGATACCACCACGCCACGGCTTTCGATTTCGACGCGGTGCTGGGTCTGAACGGCCAACCGATGCAGACGGCGTTTCTGATCCGGTGTCAGTACCACATCGGCGTCGATGGCACGCGTGCTGCCGGCAACGAGTGTGTCGAGACGGTCCGCGCCAAGCTCGTCGAGCAGGACATGGCGCAGCCCGTCTATTTCCGAGGTCAGGCCCGGCAGATCATTGACGAGACGATCCCAAAGCGACGGCTGGACGGCTTCGCTTTTCGCCCGCAAGCTGCCAGTGGTCTGCTGCATGCCCGCGCCGGGTCGCCGAACCTCACTTGCCGACATAGACATCCATTTCGGCTTCATCATTGCCGTCATAGACGAATTTGATCTTCTTGTAGGCGAAGCTGACCTCTTCCTGGATCAGGTCTTCCTCATCCTCGGCCTGCGACATGTCGTATTCCATGATCGAGGCGTCGGTGAGGGTAACGACCAGGTAATCCTTGGTCTCGCCATCGATGGTCCGGCGGGCCGAGAACACCACCTCATCAAGGGCCTTGTTTTCGAACAAAGCCTTTTTCAGATAGGGCGATGATTTGTCGTAGTGCTTGGTGAATTTGATCATCCCCATGGAGACGCGGCCACGGCGTGACAGCGAATTGGGATCATAAGGTGCGACCATCTTGTAGTCGACGCCATGGATTTCAATCTCGTCATCGTGGCCGTCGCGGGTGCTGGGGCCTTTGATATCGGGAACCTTCAGGAAGCCATCAATCTTCGTAGTCGGCATTGTTTTTCTCCACCGCTTTCAAAAAACCAGGTTGTCGTTGCTGCGATCAAGTCTTAACGGACGGTAGTTCCGAGACCAGTCGGAGCGACGCGTTGATGCCCTCCAGCTGGTAATGCGGGCGCAGATAGAAGCGGGCATTATAATAGCCCGGCCGCCCCTCCACGCTGTCCACCTGGACCTCGGCGGCGGCAAGCGGGCGCTTGGCGCGTGCCTTGTCGTCGGCAAAGGCCGGGTTGGCCAGCACGTATCGATTGATCCACTCGGTCAACCAGATCTGCATGTCGGCGCGCTCCTTGAACGAGCCGACCTTGTCGCGCGCGATCGCCTTGAGGTAGTGCGCAAAGCGCGAGACCGGGAACAGGTAGGGCAGGTTGGCGCTCAGCCGCTCGTTCGACTGTGCATCGGGGTCGACCAGCCGCCCCGCCCGCGTTTCGTCGTCCTGCAGCGAGTGTGCTCCGATGAAGGCCGCGAGATCGGTATTCTTCCGGTGCAGGATGGGCATCAAGCCAAGCTTGGCCAGTTCCGCCTCGCGCCGGTCGTCGATGGCGACTTCCGTGGGACATTTCATCGCGATCGAGCCATCATCGGTCGGGAAGCTATGCACCGGCAGGTTGAGCACCGTGCCACCATTCTCCACGCCGCGGATCTGCGTGCCCCAGCCGAAAAGCTTGTGGCTGCGGTTGATGTTGACGCCCATCGGGAAGGCGGCGTTCATCCAGACATATTTGTTGTGATCGCCCTCCACCTCTTCCTCGAAGGTGAAACCCTTCACCGGAACGGTATCGGTGCCGTAGGGCAGCCGCGCCAGGACGCGGGGCATGGTCAGGCCGATGTAGCGAGCGTCCTCACTCTCGCGCAACGACTGCCACGAGGCATAGGCGGGGTTGGAGACGATCTGCTGCAGGTCTTGCGGGTTCGGCAGTTCCTGCCAGCTGTCCATGCGAAATAGGCGCGGCGAAGCGGCCGCGATAAACGGCGTATGCGCGGAAGCGCAGATGCCGGAGATGTTGCGCAGCAGGCCGACGTCACGTGGGTGATTGGAGAACTCGTAGGCGCCGATCACGCAGCCGATTGGTTCGCCGCCAAGCATCGAATACTCGTCTGTGTAGACTTTCTTGAAGATCGGGCTCTGGTCCCACATCTGACCTTCATAGTCTTCAAGCGTATCGGCCAGTTGCTCTTTGGAGATGTTCATCACCCGGATCTTCAGCTTCTGATCCGTCTCGGTGTTGTTGACGAGATACCACAGCCCGCGCCATGTGCCTTCCATCTCACGCACTTCCGGCGCGTGCAGGATTTCGTTGACCTGTGTCGTCAGCATCTTGTCAATGCCGGCGATCAGCGACTTGATCGATTTGATGGCATTGGACGAGATGGTCGTGGTGTCGGAACGGGACTGCGCCGCGAGCGCGAGATTGCGCACGAGCTGTTGCAGCTTCTCGCTGTCGTCCTTCTTGACCTTGAAATCTTTTTCGAGGAGTCCGCTGAATTCATCGAGGTTTATGGCTTCGGCCTCCGCGGCGACCGAGGCGGTCTTTTGCTGTTCGGCCATGATCATTCCCCAACCTTGTCGTCGTCGGCCAGCGCCTGGCTGGCAATCTTGCCAAGCAGCGGTTCGTTGTTCAGAAGCTGCGCGATGCGCTTTTCAGCATCGACACGGCCATCCATGAAGCCGAGCAATTCCTCGAGTTGGCGACGCATCTTGAGGATCTCGGCCAGTTGCGGAACTTGCTCGGCAATCTTGTCGGGGGCGAAATCACCCATCTTGGAAAATGTAAGATCGAGAGCCAGTTCCTCGTCACGCTCCTGGCCCTCGGCCTGCGGCAGCGTGTTCTTCACCCGCGCTTTGACGCGGGGGCCGAGCGCCTCCATGAATTTTGGGAAGCGGTTCGCGTCGGTCTCGACAAAGGAGCGGTCCAGCACCGACTTTGACGCTTCCTTGGTTTGCGAAGCACCGGCAAGGTCGGCCATCACGCCCATGACAAACGGCAGTTCGATCGTCGTCGGGCTGCCGTAGGTTTCCACATCGTAGGCGATCTGCACCCGCGGCGCGCGATTTCGTTCGATGACCTTGGCTTTGCTTTCGGCTGGCATGTGTTGTTACCTTTCATCCTTCTGAGCCGTCTTCTTGGCATCGGGAACGCCGGCCAGCAGCCTGAACTCCTTCAGCCCCGAAGGGGCGAGATCTTCCATCAGTTCAACGAAATCCATGTGCACCATCCGACGGACCCGCCGAGCCAGGTGCGGAATTGGGCTCGACGGTTCGGTACGGTCATAGAAGGCGACGACCAGGTCGAGGCATTTCACCACGTCGTCGCGCGAGGAGATCCGGTCGGGGAGTCCCGTGCTCGAGTCCGCATAGCTTGCCATACTTGCCATAGCATCGGCTCCATGACCGTTTCGAGCAGGCGTTGCCAGTTCCGTCGGCACCGCCTGCGTGGCTGCGCCATTCGTCACCGCGCCGGCCGCTGAATTCCGTTCAAGTGTCGTCAGCAAACGCTGCAGGAACCGTTTTAAGTCCGGAACGGGAGTGCCGCTGCCCTCGAGACGAGCGTTGAGCGCAGTCTCGAGCGCATCCAGTGCCGTGATCGTCGCCCGGGCGTCGGCGATGAGCTGGACCATCTTCGCATTGGCCTGATCGATCTGTGCCGCACATGCGGCACGCACCCGATTCAAGAGTTGTCCGTGCGCACTGACCAGCTGCGCTTTTTCCGCCGCATTCAGCCCCGAGGCGGCTTCCTGGAGCATGACGCGATCGTCGAGCGCACCCTTCTCCAGGTCCTTGCCCTGAACCGGGCCGATTGCGCGCGGCGCGAAGAACGTCATTTGCCGCAGATTCGCCAACAACCCGTCCTGACCATTCTGCAGGTCGATCAGCGCGTTGATACGGCGCAGGGCGGCATCGCGCGGCGAAGCGTTGGGCCGCAGAGCCGGATGCATGGTGTCCCAATGCTGATCGAAGGTCTGCGCGATCAGCGTCAGACCTTGCGCCAATCCGGCCAGCCCGTCTTCATTGGCCAGCGCGCGCGTGACGATGACAAGCAGGCGCAAGTCCCTGCCATGCGCGCGCAATTCATCCGCCTTTGCGAGCACAGCGGGCCAGTCGACTGGAATCGTGCTTTGCGAGCCGGCCTTATTGTTGCCGTCGTGGACGACCTTGAGTTGGGCTTCGGTCAGGCGCTCCAACTCATGGAAAGCCGGGTCGTTGCGCAAATCTTCCCCGGACGGGTTCTCACCGTCTAGCGAAGAAAGCCAGAGTGCGAGATCAATCACACCAACCCCCAGCGAAGGCCCTCAAACCTTATGTGACCCTACGTTATCACACCGGTGCACTTTACCACAATTCAACGAGTGCTCCAAAATTAACAGAAGCTGAACACCGCCATGAGTACCGAACTCCGTGGCGCAATTGTCAATCCGTATGAGAAATGCATCGAGCAGGGCGCGCAATTCCGCTGTTGTTTGCAGCCGGTGGTGCAAGACTTCCACAATACGAGGAAGCTGGCTGAACCAGGCATTGAGGCCTCGTCCACAACGCACTTTGTCAAGTGGCGGCATCTGTGGCAGTTTATCGGCTGGCAGATTGCAGGAGCACGTTCGATGGAACAGCGCCGGTCGTCGCAGAGCTTCAAGCGTAAGGAACTGGTCGGCAAGCTTAATCCTGTCGGGGTGCGCGCCTTCAAGGCCGCGGCCGATAGCGCCAAGCTGCGCGGCAATCCTTACGTCGAACTCGTTCACTTCATCGAGCAGCTGGTGCTTTCCGACCGCTCCGACGTGCAAATGATAATCGCCGATGCGGGACTGGATGCCAGCCGGCTCACGGCAGATATGACCCGTGCCGTCGACAAGTTGCCCTATGGCGCAACCTCGATCGAGGAATTCTCCGATCATATCTTCCATGCAATCCAGGAAGCCTGGAACCTCGCGACGCTGGAGTTCGGCGTCGAGGAAGTCCGCAGCGCCCATATTCTGCTTTCCTGCCTGAAAACCCCGGTTCTGGAAGGCCTGCTGTCGAAGATCAGCGGCGAGTTCGACAAGATCGACGCCGACGCGGTTGTCGCGCGGTTCGCCGATGTCGTGGAAGGTTCGCTCGAAGGCGGCGCAGCCATCGCGGTTCCCGCGGCCGAAACGCCGAAGCGGACCATGGGCGGAGATTCGGCCTTGTCGAAATTCGCCACCGATCTGACCCAACGCGCCCGCGAGGGCAAGATCGATCCGGTCGTCGGCCGCGATCCGGAGATCCGGCAGATAGTCGACATCCTGATGCGGCGTCGGCAAAACAACCCGATCCTGACCGGCGAGGCCGGGGTCGGCAAGACGGCGGTCGTTGAGGGCTTTGCCTTGCGTATCGCTCAGGGCGATGTGCCGCCCACGCTGCAAGGCGTCAGCGTGCGCATGCTCGATGTCGGATTGATGCAGGCGGGCGCCAGCGTGAAGGGCGAATTCGAAAAACGGCTGAAGGCTGTGATCGACGAGGTTCAATCGTCCGAAACGCCGGTCATCCTGTTCATCGACGAGGCCCACACCTTGATTGGCGCCGGCGGTGCTGCCGGAACCGGTGATGCCGCCAATCTCTTGAAGCCGGCGCTGGCACGGGGCGAACTTCGCACCATCGCCGCAACGACCTGGGCCGAATATAAGCAGCACATCGAGAAAGACCCGGCGCTGACCCGCCGTTTCCAGGTGGTCAAGATCGACGAGCCGTCTGAGGCGGTGGCCGTTCTGATGTTGCGCGGGGTGGCAGGGGTTCTGGAGCAACACCACAAGGTGCAGATACTCGACGAGGCGATCGAGGCAGCAGTCGGCCTGTCGCATCGCTACATCCCGGCACGGCAACTGCCTGACAAGGCGGTGAGCCTCCTCGACACCGCCTGCGCCCGTGTCGCCATATCGCAGCATGCTACGCCAGCCGAGGTCGAGGACATCATGCGCCGCCGCCAGGCTCTGGAGGTCGAGCGCGGCATCATCGGGCGCGAGGCCGCGATCGGCATCGAGGTGGCTGAACGGCAGGCGCGCGTCGACACCGGGCTTGCCGAAAGCGAGATCACCCTGGCTGCGGCGCAGCAGCGTTGGGATCGTGAAAAGGTGCTCGTCGCCGAGATACTCGAACTGCGCGCCAGGCTGCGCGGCGAGGGTGTGGCGCTCGATGCGGCCACCGTTGGGGCCGATGCCGAACCGGCAGCGGCGAACGCAGAAAAGACCAAGGTAGCGGAGTCGTCAGAGACTGAGCCGCCCAAGGCCGCCCAGACGGACGCGGAGACACAGGCCGCTGCCGATCCTGCCGCCGATCTCGCCCGATTGCGCGCACTGATGGCCGAATTGGCAGCGGCACAAGGCGAGACACCGCTGATTCTGCCCTCGGTTGACCGCAATGCAGTGGCCGCCGTGGTCCAGGACTGGACCGGGATACCGACCGGACGGATGCTGTCCAGCCAGACCGAAAAGGCGCTCAAGCTCGCCGCCACGCTTTCGGAACGGGTCGTCGGCCAGGATCACGCCATGGAGATGATCGCCAAACGCGTGCAGACCAGCCGCGCCGGGCTTGGCGCGCCTGAAAAGCCGGTCGGGGTCTTCCTGCTTTGCGGCCCCTCGGGCGTCGGCAAGACCGAAACGGCATTGGCGCTGGCCGAAACGCTTTACGGTGGCGAGCAGAACCTGATCTCCATCAACATGTCCGAGTTCCAGGAGGCGCACACCGTCTCGACACTGAAGGGCGCACCGCCCGGCTATGTCGGCTACGGCAAGGGCGGCATCCTGACCGAAGCGGTGCGCAGAAAACCCTATTCGGTGATTCTGCTCGACGAGGTCGAGAAGGCGCATCCCGACGTCCACGAAATCTTCTTCCAGGTCTTCGACAAGGGCATGATGGACGACAGCGAGGGCCGCCGGATCGATTTCAAGAACACCCTGATCCTGCTCACCTCGAATGTCGGCTCCGAAGTCATCATGGACCGCACAAGGAATGGCACGCTGCGGACCGGGCTCGACGATCTGGATACCGCCTTGCGCAGCCCATTGCTGAAGGTCTTCCCGGCTGCCTTCCTTGGCCGGGTGGTGACCATTCCTTACTATCCGCTCTCTGATTCGATGATCGAAGCGATCACTGGCCACCAGTTCGCCAAGATCGCTCGCCGGTTGCGGGCAACCAACGATGCGGAACTGGTGATCGGCGACGGTGTCATGGATCTGGTCAAGGCCCGCTGCACCGAGATCGAATCCGGCGGGCGGATGATCGATGCCATCCTGACCAACACGCTGCTGCCGGAACTGAGCCGCGGCGTGCTTAACCGGTCGCTCGAGGGCGAAAAGATGACCAAAGTCACCGTCGGCGCCTCCAAGGAAGGTTTCACTTATTCCTTCGAGTAGGTTCTGATCGTGTAGAACCTCGTCGCCCTCGGCTGCCGGCCCGCTATTCGCGATCCCCCGTGGCGCCGCAATTCGAGAGGTGGCGGTCTTGCCCGTGCGCGAGAACGACGTGCGCAGCCGGTAGCGGATCGTCCACGACAGCACCGGCCCGCCGGTAGCATCGACGATCGTCCATCTATTGAAGGTTACCGACTGTCCCGCGCATTTCCAGCTGCGGGGACGCCTGGGCTTGAAAGAAGCTCACTGGCTTATCCGATGTCGCCCAGACGCAAATTCCGCAGGCAATCCCGAAGGAGATCAACAGGGCGGGCGAGATGGGTAAGCGGTGCAGGGATTGGCTGGGCCTCTTTGTTGCAGACCCGCCCAAAACCTCCTGCAACCGGATCGGTTCGACATAAAATATTTACCGTGTTGGCATGGTTTACGAATGGTTTCGCGGGCCATCCACCTCATGGCCGCTTTGGCTTTGGCCGGACCGGTTAAGGTTGAGCCGGATGATTTGACCGGCTGCGAAACTCCTCGCAAATTCCTCGTTGTCGAAAAGCTGTTGGGTGGTCAGGCCATCCTCGATGATCTGCACCGCCCATTGGCCGTCTATGTGTTCTACCCGAACACCGTCCTTCTGATCGTCGCCCACGCCCGCACTCCCACACAACGATGTGGGAAAAAAACCATGTGATCGGCAATCCAGCAAGTCACAAAACCGTACGAATCCGGCCGCTGGTTAACTTTGTAAAAGCGTCGAAATTTTCGCAAATGCCCGCACCCGCAGGAAACCAATTTTGGAAGGCCCGTAGCTCACACGGCCGCAGCCCGATCATCATCGATCCAGAGAAGCTGTGGACGGCATGTTGCGAGTACTTCGAATGGGTCGACGCGCACCCGCTCTATGAGGCCAAGCCCTTTGCGTATCGGGGCGAGGTGAAGATAGAGAACGTGGCGAAGATGCGCGCCATGACGATTTCACCAGCCAGGTCGAGGAAATCATCCGCACCCAGAAGTTCGAATCGGAACTCACCGGCAAAGACGGCGAACCGTTGCCGCTGGTCCCCGTGGTCAATGTCACAGTCCGCAGTTCTTGACCTGGAGCTGCATCCCAAGCAGGGGATAGCATACAACACCGAAGCGACCGAAACGCTGTATGGTGGCGCGGCCGGCGGCGGCGGCTCCTCATCATGGCGCCGATTGCTCGGTCGGCCGCGCTCCTTCGACACCAGCCCGCCGGCGCCGTCCTGGTCATAGGCTTGCAACAGCCGGTGAACCTGACTGCGGCTGAGATGAAGAAGCTCCGCCGCCTGGACGCTCAGCCGCCGGTCGCGGATCTTCTGGATGGCTTCAAGACGATGCAGCTCTTTTTTGCGACAAGGTGATCAAAGGCATGCCGGCTCCGCAATACGCCCGGTCTCACGCCAGGCAGTGTGAAGTCGTCAGCCTTCCTTTCCAGCTTCGAGTTGGCCAGAGCATGAGCTGTGAAAGTCGGGGACTGTCGCATCTCTAAATTGCTCAAGTGTCGCATCTCTATATAACTGCTACATCCAGAAGTCGCATAACATACATTATGGAACATGAAATTATGATTTGAAATCAATGTGTTGGCAAAATTTATCGGCTGTTAGCCACCCGCTCCATCATGCTTTCGCCGCACAAGAAAAGCAAAATGCGTTTCATCGTTGGGCCACCTGGGCCCCTTTTGTTGCGAATAGCTGCTTTGTGCCGCGAGGACCTTGGGAAGCTATTTCCTTTCGAAAAAACAGATTTTTCCTTTCGGGTAGAGGTTGGGATATGATTGCGCGACAGGAGTGCGATCTATGCAGAGTTTCACTGTCGAGCTGATACGCGACGGCAAAGCTGTGGAACGTGCCGAGGTTCAGGCCGAAAATGTTGTTGAAGCTGCGAAGACGTGGGGACCAGTAACCATCCCGTACGCCGAAGAGCCTGACATCGGCGAATGGATCAGGGTAACGCACCCTTGCGGCAGCACGACAAGTTGGTTCGAGCCGGATCGTTAAGCGCGGCCAATTTAGAGCTCACTGGCCAGGATGCGTCAGGGCTGTGGGTAAGAGCCGTGACGAACGTCACGGCGTCGGGATCATAGCAGAAGATGGACGGATGACCCGGTGCGAACCAGCGATGACAGCATGTAGTAGGCTAATCCATCTTCCTGATGTCGATCTCGCCCCTCCCCTCTCCCAGGCTGTCCGTCTCGCTTTCCCTACCCTTCTTCCGCCCGAGCAGGACGACCCTGCTGTTCGGCGCAGCAGGACTGGCCGGCACAGGCCCAACGGTACTACGCGCAGCGCCCAAGCGCAGCCTTTCGAAACTTGGTGGCACAGACCAGAAGCTTTTACGCAGATTGGAAGTCCAAATTTAAACAGTTCATCCTACGTTGGCCGATGGGCTTTTTGTCAAGGAAACGCAATTGAGCCGGTCGGGCAGAACGGATTTTGACTTTGATGGTGCAAGAAAGGCGGTTTTTTCGACCGCCAACTTGCCGGCGGCAATTGCGTTGGCCGTGCTTGTGATCTGCGCGGTCCTTGCGGACTTGCAGAACACGAAAGTGTCCGATCAACTCGCGCGCGCCGAAGTCCAGGCCAAGGTCAACATCATAAGGGCCAAGCTCGAAGGCAATGTAAACGGTAATCTCCAGCTTGTTCAGGGCCTCGTCTCGGCCATAGTTACAGAGCCGTACATGGGACAGCAGAGATTTGCGTCCCTGGCAAGCAACCTGTTCCGACAGAGATCGCAACTGCGCAACATCGCCGGTGCGCCCGATCTCGTCATCTCGCTGATGTACCCGATGGAAGGCAACCAGAAGGCGATCGGGCTCGATTACCGCAAGAGCGAGGCGCAACGGACGGCGGCGCTTCGCGCGCGAGACCTCGGCGTTCTTGTGTTGGCAGGCCCCGTCGACCTGGCCCAGGGAGGGCGAGGCTTTGTCGGGCGCATTCCCGTCTTTGTGCCGACGGCGGGCGGCGGCAGCCGATTCTGGGGCATCCTCTCCGCTGTCATCGATGTCGATCAGCTTTACGCGGCGAGCGGCTTGAATGACCCCGGGATTGATATTGATGTCGCCCTGACGGGGACCGACGCGCTTGGCGGTGGCGGCAAAAAATTCTTCGGGGGAGACAATGTCCTCGCCGGCAAGCCGGTGTCGGCCGATGTGCAACTGCCTTCGGGCTCCTGGCTGATTTCGGCTATACCGAAGGGAGGCTGGCCGGCCATTCCGAACAATGCGTGGATGTTGCGGGGGCTCATAGCCTTTGCCGGCGCGCTGGTGGTGCTGCCGATCCTGGTGGCCGGGCGACTGTTCGGCGAACGACAGAAAAACTATGCCGAGCTCAGACGTCTGTCTGGCCGCCTTGAGTTGGCCCTGGAAGCTTCTGGAATTGGCGTGTGGGAGCACGACCTGGCCACAAAAGAACTGCTATGGGACGACCGCGTCCACCAGATCTACGGCAAGCCAGCCGATGGCAAACCGCGCGGTTATGAAGACTGGGCGATGGCTATTCATCCCGAAGATTTCGACAGGGCGCGCCAGGAGTTCGACGCGGCCGCCGAGAGGGAGGGACCGTATTCTTCGCAATACCGAGTCCTGCTAGCGGACGGTACCACGCGCCACGTGCGCACGCGCGCAGCCTTCTTCCAGGACATCGGCGGCACGCCGAAGATGATCGGCGCCGAGTGGGACGTCACCAGCGACGTGCTGCTCAATGAGACGCTCATTCGAGAGCGCCAGCTGTCGGAATCGAAAAATGCCGAACTCAAGGTCGCAAAGGCGCATGTAGAGCATGTTGCGCTGCACGACCCGCTGACCGGCCTGCCCAACCGCCGCTATCTCGATGAGTTGCTTGCCGAAAAAAGCGTAACGGGGACCCGCACAGCGCTGCTGCATCTGGACCTCGACCGCTTCAAGCAGATCAACGATACACTCGGCCACGCAGCCGGTGACGCCATGCTGGTGCACGCCTCCAAGGTCATCAAGGTCAACACGGGTCCCGGTGATTTTGTTGCACGCATCGGCGGTGATGAGTTCGTCGTGGTGAGCCATGGACGTGATGACAAGCAACTTTCCGCGCTCGGCGACCGCATCATCACGCAGATGCGCCGACCGGTCGATTTTCAGGGCAACCCGTGCCGGTTCGGGGTGAGCATCGGAATTGCCGCCGGAACCGACGCCAAGCAACTGCTCGTCAACGCCGACCTCGCTCTTTACCGGGCGAAAGGAAGCGGTCGCAACCGACACGAATTCTTTGACGAAGAGCTGCAAAGCGAGATCGTGCGGACCAAGCAAATTGCCGACGAAATCCTGGGCGGGTTGGAGCGCGCCGAATTCACAACATACTATCAGCCGCAGTTCGACGCCAGGACACTTGAGATCGTCGGGGTCGAGGCGTTGTCGCGTTGGAAGCATCCCGAACGCGGCATCCTGGCCCCACAAAGCTATCTCAAAGTGGCCGAAGAACTCAACGTCGTGGCAATCATCGATCGCGCTGTCCTGGAACAGGCGCTTGAGAGTTTCGACCAATGGTCGAACAGCGGTCTCAAGATCCCGCACGTCTCGGTCAATGTCTCCGCCAAGCGGTTGGAGGACAAGGATCTGATCGATGGCTTGCGCAAGCTTGCCATCAGGAAGGGCACGGTGTCGTTTGAGCTGGTTGAGTCCATCTTCCTCGATGAGAATGACGACCTGGTCACCTGGAACCTGGAGCACATTAAGGAACTCGGCATCGACATCGAAATCGATGACTTCGGCACCGGCCATGCCTCGATCGTGTCCCTGCTCAAGCTGCAGCCGCGCCGGCTCAAGATCGACCGCCAACTGATCACGCCCGTCACCCAGTCGATCCCGCAGCGTCAGCTGGTCTCGTCGATCATTGAGATCGGCAAATCGCTCGGCATCGAAGTCATTGCCGAGGGTGTCGAGACGAATGATCACGCGCGCATCCTGAAGGAGCTTGGTTGCGATATTCTGCAGGGCTATGTTTTTGGCCGCCCAATGGACGCCAAGGCCTTCACGGCGTTTGCCCAATCGCGCAAATGGTTGGCCGTGGGGTAAGGTCATGCCTCGCGCGGTAAGGCAGGCAGGCCGAGCGGTTCAACCGGCGCCCAGTCGCGAATTGGCTCGAGCACACTGCACTTGCATCGGCAAACCCACCGCCACCCTTGTCCCCAAAGTGCCCGACCGGCTCTGCGTGCCGGTGAAGTGACCGAACGCAAATTTCTCGTCAGGTCTCTCAGATCTCATGATCCGACGGTCCGGTGGCGCGGCATGGGCTGTTAGCTCCAGACAGCTGAAGATAGCCAAAAGCGTCCGGCGTTATGGGCGAAGGAGCGCGGCACCAAATTGCGTCCACAATCGATCGCAGTCATTTGCCCTGAGGCTTGGCGTTCCCGGTTCGCCGTAGAAGACCATCGCCGAACGGACATCGTAACCGAGCACCGAGGCATTGGCCACGAACTGAATTGCCATTCCCAAATTCATCGCGTTGATCCTTACCTCGGCTTTAGTGCTGAGATCGACCACGCCGAAAATTTCCGCACCCCCACTTCTGCCGGCCATAACCGTCGTCGAGAGCGCGTTCCCCAAAGCGAGTAGCATTCGTGTTCAGTCCCCGCAAAGGCCGCTCTCGAACGCGCGCGCGGCGAATTTGTTCCTTGGCAGTTCAACGCCGGGTTATCGAACTGGCCTTTTCAAACGTGCAGCTTGCCTGATGCCGCGCCTTTAACGGTCCAGCAGTTTTCTTAGCGTAAAGCAGCCTCATGACGCTGCTCCGGCATTTCGGCGAACCAACACGTCGCCTTTTTTTCAAGCGAACTGCTTTGCCCATCATTGTCGTGACGCTGCTTGTTGCGACCCTCACCACAGGCCTTTTGCTGTGGTCGGCGACCCAGTCCGATGGTGTTGCCGTGTCACGGCAGAAAAGCTTGGTCGCCTTGATCATATCCAAGCTGGAGAGCGGAATAGCCCACGATCAGGAGAGCGTCACCGTCTGGGACGACGCGGTCAGCGCCCTGCGGAGCCAGGATGCCAAATGGGTCGACACCAATCTCGGCACCTGGATGCACACGTATTTCGGCCACGATGAGGTCTACATTCTCGATCCGAAGGACGCGCCCGTGTACGCATTCGCCGATGGATCGGCGGTGGATCCGGCGAGCTACCAATCCATACGCCCGACCACTGCGCCTCTCGTGGAGAAACTCAGGGCGGGGCTGAAACAGGGGGACACCGACGGCGTCACCGAGCAGGTGCTCACGATAGGTGCTTCCGACATGGTCGTCATCTCCGGCCATCCTGCCATTGTCAGCATCAAGCCAGTCGTTTCCGACAGCGGCCACATTGCACAAGTACCAGGTCAGGAATTCCTACACGTTGCCGTTCGCTATCTGGACGGCAGTCTGCTTGCCTCCTTGCGCCAAGACTATCTCCTCGACGACGCACACTTCTCCTGGTCAAACATGCTTAGCTCTGAAGAGGCGTCCTATCCCCTTGTCGGTCGCTCTGGTTCGACTGTCGGCTTCTTTGTGTGGCAGCCATATCGGCCCGGGGCGTTTGTCCTTTTTCAACTGGTGCCAACACTCGTGGTGGTGTTCGGACTGGTACTTGGCGGAATTATTGTAGCTCTGGCCGCTTTGCGCCGGCGGACTTTGAGGCTGATTGAGACCGAGAATCACATCTATCACCTGGCCCACTACGACCTGCTTACAGGGCTGCACAGTCGCGGCCATTTCAACAGTCGTTTGGCTGATGCGCTGACACTGCTGCCCGCGACGGGCGAGCAGCTCGCGATCCTCTATCTTGACCTCGACCGGTTCAAGCAGGTCAATGACAGCTTTGGCCACCCTGCCGGCGACGAGTTGCTCAGGGAGTTCGCAGACCGGCTGAGGCGGCTGACCGTGGAGGTTGACACGGTGGCGCGCCTGGGCGGTGACGAATTCATTATCATCCAGCGCGCGGTCGCAGGCGAGAATGAGGTCAAAACATTGTGCGAGCACTTGATCGAGTCCGCGCGCCGGCCGTTCGAGGTCGCCGGAGTTCAGGTTTTTGTCGGGGTGAGCGTCGGCGTAGCTCTTGCTCCCAGGGACGGGGTGGACCAGGTCGAGTTGGTGCGGAAAGCCGACCTCGCCCTGTATCACGCCAAAGCCGGCGGTCGCAGCGGCTATGCTCTGTTTGAACCCGAGATGGACCAGACGCTGGCAAAGCGTAAGGGTCTCGAACAGGACCTGCGCAAGGCGCTGCAAACGCCCGGCCACATCCGGGTGCATTATCAGCCGCTTTACACCGCCGACACCAACAGGATGACGGGCGTCGAAGCCCTCGCGCGCTGGTCGGACGCAGAGCGCGGTTGGGTCGCCCCTGACTTGTTCGTACCATTGGCAGAGGAAACGGGGCTCATCGAATTTCTAGGCGAGCTGGTTCTGCGCCAGGCCTGCCTTGACGCGGTGCATTGGCCGATCGAGACCCTGGCAGTGAACGTATCGGGGTTGCAGCTGAACAATCCGAGCTTTGCCATGAAAGTGACGAGCATCTTGTTGGAAACGCAAATAGATCCACGGCGGCTCGAGCTGGAGGTTACGGAAAGCACGCTCTCCCAGCGCCCCACCGAATGCCAGCAGAACATGGCAGCGTTGCGCAGTGTCGGGGTGCGCTTTGCGCTTGACGATTTCGGTACGGGATTTTCCTCATTGGGCCGACTGCAGAGCCTGGAAGTGGACAGGATCAAGATCGACCGAAGCTTCGTGCAGGGCTTTGGCGGCTCGAACGGTGACGAGGCCATCGTTCAGGCGATTATCGACCTGGCTCGCGCGACTGGCCTCAGCACCACAGCGGAAGGGGTCGAGACCGAGAGCCAGTGCAATTATCTGCGCAAGCTCGGCTGCGACCAGCTACAAGGCTTTTTGCTTTCAAGACCGGTGCCAAAAGAGGACCTTCAGGAACTCCTCGACGGCGGATCAAGGCGGGCGACCGCATGAAAATGCGTCTATGTGATTCCCGACGGTCGACGATGCCGCACGCGGATGCAAGCAGCGAATCTTGGCGGCCTGGGACAAGGTGCGTCGACACTCCCCTGGCCAGTGACGCCTGACGATCTGTGTCACCCGCTTCGGGCCAGAGCGATTGATGCGGCTGCGCATGACGCTGGGCTCAACTCTCAACCTCAGCGCACATCGGGCTCTAGATCGAAAATGGTAGGTCGAGATCAACTCGCGCGACGGCGTAAGCGTCAAGCGAGATGAATTGGTCATCCAGCGGTCTTGCGGTACTTTCCATGAAGTTGGGATCGGTTGCCGCCCGTTCGAACTGCTCGGCGCCAAGAAGAGCTATACGGGCACTGCTCGGCGCATCCGGAAGTTTCACAGATTGCGCCTTGGAGGTGAGGTTGGCGACCCACAGTGTCACGCGCCAATCTTTTTCAGCTGCGATCGTCGCAATGGCGTCAGCGCCGGAAGTTCCTACGGACAGCAGGGTGGCTCCGCCGAGCCTTGAGAGACCCGCCATGACATGGAAAGCGGGATAGACCGTTCGGCCGTCCTGCTGGTCATACCATGGCTGGACGAAATCAGCCTTCCTGTGGATATGGCCAAAGGGGCCGGTGAAGTCCCCTACCGCGACGGCCTCGACCCCTTCGCGAGCGCAGGCCGCGAAATAGCCGAGCGTCCATGCCGCATTGAACAGCCCGCGCTGCCGCGGATCGATGCGGCTCAGACATATGCGGGCGTTCGCTTTGTTCGGCGCGGTGCCCTTTCCGTAGGGGTTCTCGCGGCAGCCGAGCTGACTGGGACCTATGCGCAGCGGCACGCGGTCGCCCGTGAAAGCATGTGCCGAGCGTATCTGATGAGGGATAGCCTGAAGCGTTTCCATCACCGAAATATCATCCGCCGCGTGCACGCTTGGACAGGTGGTGAAGGTCACGTAGTCGAGCGCTTCGGCTGGCGGACGCTTGCGATTGAGTTCGGTGAAGTAAGCGGCCATGCCTCCGCCCAGCCCGATCCCCGGGAAAGCCCGGCGAGCGGCGGAGTAGCATTCGTGGAAGCTGGGCATGACCGGCCGCGGTGCTCCCGGCTGAACGGATTTCATGTCCTGCGCCGGAAAGACGGAGACAGCTTCCAGTTTGAGGCCGATTGTATGGACCGCATCAGCGACGGGCGCCAATTCGCCGAATGGGTCGAGCGTGCCCTTGGTGATGATCTCGAGGACCACGCCTGCGCCGGTCAGCCGTGCAAGCGCGGCGTAGCTTTCGAGTTCATCTTGGCCGTGTCCGAATCGGAGATCGACTTGGCAGACCATCCACTGCGGAGCCATTCGTCGTAGAAGCTCGGGGGATTCAAGCGCGTGCCTTGCCTCGTCGCCAGCAACGCCGACGCCAACGCGAGGCACTTGGCCGACGGGTCTGCCGATCGTCAGGTTGATGAGTGGATTGCGGTTTTCAGACGCCCCGGCACGAAGCGTTCCTGACACGTGAAGCCGGACGACCTGGGTGAATTTCTGGCCCTTGGGCAGTCGGTAAGGCCACGGGCGACGCAGAGGGCGGACATAGGTTTTATAGGAAGCGTCAGACCAATTGCGTTGATCCTCCATCTCGAAGGCATCACCGTCCATGGTGCATGTGGCCCAGATCCCAGGCGCGATCTCATGCGACAACGCCCGGATATCGGTGAACGGACATTTAGGGTCGATGTGGTCCGGAAAGAGCGATAGCTCATCATGACCATCCTCATGCAGCACCTTTACCGGCTTGCCCGCCAAGGCTTCGATTGGATGAAGGACGATGAAGCCGGTCCGATTCGTCAAAAGGTCAGTCTCGGGCTCTGCCTCGGCCGCAAAAGCCAGCGCACCATCACTACTGCCCGAGATCCGTACCTGATAAACCAGGCGACCGGATGTTGCGGAACATGTTGCACGGTATGCGACGCTGAACACATCCAGCCCTTCATCGATGTGGAGATCATCGAGAACGGCTGTAGCGGTTCCCCAATTTTCGTCCCGCACAAGGAACGAGATTCCGCGCAGGATCTCAATTCCGTCAAGGCGGATGTAGCGTAACGCCCCATTGTCGAAGTCGACCGACAACGGTCCCGCGCGAAGTGTGCGCAAGGGTGGCTCGACCTGTTCGGTTCCACACAAGCGGATGGCTCGAGATGCTGCCAAGGTCAAATTGCTTGCTCCGTCGCAGCGTCAAAAATCGACGCCCGGTTCATGTTGATGTCGATCGGCAGTCTCTCGCCGGGACGGCTGACGTCGTGCGCCTGAAGCTCCGCCACCACTGGCGCGCCGGCAAGGCGGAAGGTCGCATAGCTGCGCGAGCCAGTCGGCTGCAGCAGGTCGATGGTTGCATCATAGCGCAGCGTGCCCGGCTCGGGGGTAGCAGCGTGCGCGCGTGTCAGATGTTCCGGGCGCAGCCCGAGCAGCACCGAATGCCCATCTATAGCGCCATTTAGAGTCCGCCCGGGGGCGATCGGCAGCAGACCATCGGCCAGCCGGATGGCGGCGGCGCTCCCGTCCAAAGCCAGCGTGCCCGGCAGGAAGCTCATGCGTGGGGAACCGAGAAAGCCCGCGACGAAGATCGAGGCGGGGCGCTCGAACAGTTCGAGTGGCGCGCCCTGCTGCTCGATCAACCCGTCGCGCATCAGCACGATGCGGTCAGCCAGTGTCATCGCCTCGATCTGGTCATGGGTGACGTAGATCATCGTCGTGGCGATGTCCTGGTGAAGGCGCTTGATCTCGCCGCGCATTTCGTCGCGAAGCTGGGCATCCAGATTGGACAGCGGCTCGTCGAACAGAAAGATGCGGGGGTTGCGGACTATGGCGCGGCCGATGGCGACGCGCTGACGCTGCCCACCGGATAACTGGCGTGGAAATCGCCCGAGCAAGGGGATGATGCCGAGCATACGCGCAGCCTCGGCAACGCGCGCCTCTACCTCGGGCTTCGGCATCTTGCGCGCCTTGAGACCGAAGCCGATGTTCTTCGCCACGCTCATATGTGGATAGAGCGCATAGTCTTGAAACACCATCGCCACGTCACGATCGCGCGGCCGCAAGTCATTGACCACCTCGCCGCCAATCTCGATCGTGCCTTGCGAACTCTCCTCCAGTCCTGCAATCGTCCTCAAAAGGGTACTCTTGCCGCATCCGGAGGGGCCGACCAGAACGGTGAACTCACCGTCGCGAATGTGGAGGTCAATGCCGCGCACCGCATGGAAGGCGCCGTAGCGCTTGTGCAAGCCGGTGATCCTGACTTCAGCCATGCCTGCCTCTTTCTATCCGCGAACGGCGCCGAGCGTCAGCCCGCGCACGAGATGTCGTTGAGCAAGGACTCCCAGAGCGATGGATGGCACGAGGGAAACAATGGCCAGGGCCGCCGCTTCACCATATTGCGCGCCCTGGAAGCCGATGAAGGAGCGGAATACGGTTGGCAGCGTGAACGCAGTTCGACTGGTCAAAATGAGCGCGAAGAAGAACTCCGTCCAGCAAGCGATGAAAGCGAAGACGGCCGCCGCGACGATGCCCGGGGCGGCAAGCGGCACGGCAACACGCCAGAACGCCTCCCAACGCGTGCAGCCATCGACCAGGGCCGCCTCCTCCATCGACTTCGGCATGCCGCGGAAATACGCGAACATCATCCACACCGACACCGGCAGCGTGAAGACCGTGTAGGCGATGATCAGGCCAATATGGGTGTCGTACAGCCCGACGCCACGATAGATAAGGAATACCGGCAGGACGATGCCGATCGGTGGCAGGAAGCGCTGTGACAGCACCCAGAAAGACAGGTGCTGGCCGCCCGTGTTGTAGCGCGCCAGACTATAAGCCATCAGCGTGCCCAACAACGCTGAAAGCACCGTGGCCGACAGCGAAATGATCAGACTGTTGATGAGCCCGTCGAGGCCGCGATAAGCGAACAGCGCAGCTTTGTAGTGTACAAGGGTCGGCTCGGTAGGGAACCAGACGGGCGGCACGGTGAGGTAGTCGTCGCTCGGCTTGATCGAGGTGTTGAACATCCAGTAGAGGGGCCACAGCACGAACACGAGGAAGAAGCCGAGCAGCAGCATGCGACCGATCGGCACCGACCGGCGTTTCCTGCGGCGGGCGGGCGCGACGGCGGCCATCAGACCGGCTCCACCTTCAAGAGCCGCCGCACCAGCAGCGTCACTACCAGCGCGGTGAAAATCAGGAATAGCCAGCTTCCGGCCGTCGCCTGCGACAGATGAAACTGGGTGAAGCCGACCGTGTAGAGATAGTAGGAAGCCGTGTAGGTTTGCGTACCCGGGCCGCCGCCGGTCATGATAAAAATGGTATCGAACATTCGGATGGCGTCAAGCAGGCGGAAGGTCAACGCCAGCAGCATCATAGACCCGAGATGCGGCAGCGTGATCGCCCAGAAGGCCTGCCAGGCATTGACGCCGTCGAGTTCCGCCGCCTCGTAGAGGTTCGGAGGGATTGCGGTAAGCCCGGCGAGCA
The DNA here is from genome assembly GCF_001618845.1 of Mesorhizobium ciceri biovar biserrulae. Lineage (NCBI taxonomy): Bacteria > Pseudomonadati > Pseudomonadota > Alphaproteobacteria > Hyphomicrobiales > Phyllobacteriaceae > Mesorhizobium > Mesorhizobium ciceri. The sequence continues at coordinate 167,237 of NZ_CP015065.1, read as the reverse complement.
GGACGACAAACATGAACGGAGTCCACTGCCAGACATCAGAGATGATCAGCGAGACATAAAGCCATGGGCGCTCGGTCATCCAGCCGATCGTCACCTCCTGCCCCAACAGTTGCGTCAGGATGTAGTTGGTTGGCCCGAAAGGCCGCTGAAGCAGCAGCGTCCACGCTTGGCCGACTATCACCGGGCTGATGAAAAGCGGCACGATCAGGATCGACATGACGACACCGCGCCCCGGAAAGCTGCGCACCATGGTGAGCGCCACCAGAAGGCCCAGCACGAATTCGATGGCGACGCTGATGCTCGACAGGCAGGCCGTCAGCAAGAGCGACCACCGTGCCACGGGATCGAACACCACCCGCTCGAAGTTTTTCAAGCCGACAAAGGCGTGGCCCGGCACCTGGAAGTCGTAGTTGATGAAGGACACGACCAGTGAGAACAGCAGCGGATAGATCGACAGCGCCAGTATCAACAGCACCGCGGGCGCGACCAGAAGCCATTTGAAGTGGCGGTCCGCCCACTGTGCGAGGGTCGAAAGCCGAGGCGGGGCGCCGGTGGTCGTCATGCGACTGATCGTGGTGGTGTGCGGCATCGATTTATTCCAAAGATCGCCACGCGGTTGAGCCAGGGTGTTGCGAGCGAAGCGCCCGCAACACCGGTCTGGTGCTAGAAACCCGGCTCCCCTCCAGGCGAGTCTCAGAGGGTGACTGCCATGCCAAGCTTCTCCACTGTGTTGTCAGCGGTGGCGCCGGGCAGTTTCAGGAACTCGGTGTAGAATGCCTTTTGCGACTCCATCCCGAGCCGATCGGTCGTCTCGTTCCACTCGGCGGCCGCCGTTTCCAGCGATGCTTTCGGATCCGCACCAGCCCACACTGCGGTGCACATGCGGTCGATGCTCAAGAAATAGTCCTGCGCACCTGGCATGATCGGGTCGAGCAGGCCGACATTCGCCGAGTTGTTGAGGTTGGCCAGGTACTCCTTGGCGCTCGGGAACAGTGCTCCATAGAGCTCCGACTTGAAATGCGAAATGCGGTATGGGTCGCGCAGCGCATAGGGCAACATGCAGCGCGCCAGTGAGACGGGAGGCGAGCAGGCCCACTGCATGAACAGATACGCCGCCTCCGGATTGGGCGAATCCGCCGACAGCGCCTTGTTGTAGCCGGTGGCATGTTCCGGATTGCCCGGCACGACGGCATAGCCAACCTTGCCAGCGATCTGCGACTGGGGAATGAAGTTGATCGCCGTGGCGGATTGCGAATAGTTCGCCGCCATCCGGCCGCTTGGAGGCCAGGAATAGATCATCGCAACCTTCCCCGTCAGGAATGCCGCCCAAAGGGAGACGGCGTCGAGCTCGTTGTTACCGGGGATCGAGGCCTTGTTGGCCGCGAGCATGTTCGTCAGCGTCTTGACGCCCGCATCCGACACCAAGCCGGCCTTCATGTCGTCGCCGAACAGTTTCCCGCCGTTGGCACGGTACTGCTGCAGAAAGTCGAACTGATTGCCCGGGCTGCCCGCCTTGCGGAAGTGGCCTGCACCATAAACCTTCGGTGCCATCTGGTCGGTGATGAATTGGGCGATCTGAGCATATTCCTCCCAGGTCTTCGGTGGTCCGAGCTTCGCGTTGAACTTGGTCTGGTAGGCCTCCATCATCTTCGGATCCTCGAAGATGTCCTTGCGGTAGTAGAGAGCGAACATGTCGCCGTCGTCGAAGAAGCCCCAGATCTTTCCCTTGTAGGTCGGCAGCGCCTTGTAGAGAGGATGATAGTCCTCGAGGTCTGCAGGGTTCATATATTTGGCGATATAGTCGTCGAGAGGTGCGATGACGCCGCCATCGGCGAGCGACGGTGTCCAGGCTGGCGAGATGTCGAGCACGTCATAGGCGCCTGAGCCGGCAATGTGCTCGGCGACCGCCTTGGAGTATTGATCGGGATTCGACAGTTCGACCACATTCGACTTCATGCCCGTAAGCTGCTCCCACATCGGCCCACTGAAATTGCGTGGATCGAGCGCCTGCAGGCCTGCCTCGTAGGTCATGTTGATCGTGACGCCCGCATGCGCCTTGGCCGCCTCGACCGCGCGGAAGGCGGAGCCCTCCGCCGGTCCTTCCTTAGATGCTTTCAGCGCAGCGGCCTGCGCCTGTCCCAGCGGCGACGTGGCGTCGGCCAGTTCGAGCTTCTGCTGCGCCAGCGCCCAATCGGTCATCATACCCAAAATGGGTGCAGACGCTGCCAACATACCGGTCATCTGGCCGAAGCGGGTTATGAAATTCCGGCGGGTCGTTTGGCCACGCATGAAGGCGTCGACCTCTGCTTCGAGACCGGCCTGAAAGTCACGTTTTTCACGATCGTTCATAGTGCTTGGTCCTCCCGTTTTCTCATTTGCTCACTCGTCCGCAGGCGCGGCGGTCGAGCATTCCTCCCGTAAGGCCCCCGCAATGGCCGCGGCGGCGCGCCAAATTCTCGCACTCCTAGCTTCCGAAGCGGCCCGCGAAAACGGCCAGCCTATCCTTCCACCGCTCGCTCGAAAGCACCTCGCGATTGACCACACCGCGCGGCTCGCGACCATGTTGAACCTCGATTACCGCTTTGACGTCTGCAGCGCCGTTGCCGGCAAAGCACTGGTCGGTCCAGCACAATGCGTGCGGCGCAAGGATGACGTTGTCGAGTTTGAGGATTGCATCGTCAGCATCCGGCGGCTCCTGCTCCAGCACGTCGAGACCGGCGCCGGCGATACGACGCTCCCGCAGGGCTTGTGCCAACGCCTTCTGGTCGACGATCGGGCCGCGCGCTGTATTGATCAGGTAAGCAGTAGGCTTCATCAGGGCGAGCCGCTCGGCACTGACGAGATGACGCGTGTCAGGCGTCAGCGGACAACTTACCGACAGCACGTCGGCGCGACGAAACAGATCTTCCAGTCCGACCAGCTCCACGCCTAGTTCGGCAGCGACCTTCTTGTCTGCAAATGGGTCATGGGCGATGAACCTCATATCGAAGGGCTTTGCCAGGCGAAAAACTTCGGCGCCTATGTTGCCGATGCCGAGCGACCCCAGCGTACGCCCCACGAGCCCGACACCCATATGTTGGGAGCGCTCCTGGAAGCCATGAGGTCCCTTACGGGTGAGGGCGTCCTTCGTGAACAGCTTGCCGGTGAGTGCCAACATAAAGGTGATGACGGATACGGCGACCGGCCGTCTTACCCCATCGGGCGTGATGACCAGAGCGATGCCGGCGGCAGTGCAGGCCTCGACGTCGACAGTATCGTAGCCGACGCCGAAGCGGGCAACGACGGCCAGCCGACCGCTCTTGGGGACACTCGTGGAAACGAAGCGATGAGTGAGAAGGATCAGCGCATCGAAGTCCTCAAGCTGGTCGGCGCGAAGCGGGTTATTCGATTCCAGGAATGTCATCTCGAGGCCTGGCGCCTTGCGCAGAGGCTCCAGGTCGAAGTCGGGATAGGTCAGCGAGCCGTCCGGCATGCGGAAATCACCGGAAAGCGCCACCTTGAACTTTAGGTCGCCCATTCTCTCCTCCGTTCTTACTGGCACCCGGCCCGGATTTTGGAGACCGCGTCGGCGATCGCGTCGTGCAGTATCCAGACGTCGCCCGAATAACAAATGAAGTCGAAGCCTTGTGCGTAGAACTCGTGGCCCTGCTGGACGTTGGGCACCAGGCGCCCGAGCGACTTGTTGTGCCTTTTGGCGGCGGAAACGATTTTGGCCATCGCGGCGATGAAGGTCGGGTGCGCGAAGTCGCCGGGAATGCCGAGCGAGACCGACAGATCAAAGTGACCGACCCACAGACAATCGACGCCGTCCAATCCCGCAATGCCGTCGATGTTCTTGACGCCGTCGGCGGTCTCGATCAGGCAGATGAACACCGAGCGCTGGTTGGCCGCCTCGAACTTATCTGCAACCGAGCCCGGACGGTAACGGTCATGCGCGATCTGCAGCGCCACGCCGCGAGCGCCAGCCGGATGGTATTTCATGGAACTGATGATGTGCTGCGCCTGCTCGACGGTACTCACCATCGGCGCGATTAATCCTTCGGCCCCCATATCCATGGCGCGGGCGAGGAAATGGTAGTCCTGCGATGGCACACGCACCATAACCGGCAGGTCGGCCGCCTCGAAATAGCGGATCGCGCTCTTGACCGTTTCCAGGCTGAAGCCCGAATGCTCCATATCGAAAAAGGCGAAGTCACAGCCAGCGGACTTCAGGATGTGGCCTATCCCCGGCGTCGCGAACTCGGCGACAAGGGTCCCGAGCTTGACGCGTCTGTGAGACGCTAGCGCCTTGAGACTTGGCTCCGACATGAACTTCCCTCCCGTTCGCCCACAAAGGGCGCATTGCGCCTACGCGTTCTTCAAGACGAAGCTTCGACAACAAGGTCGCAGATCGTCACCAGCTTGGTGTCGACGAGCGGCGCGCTCTGCGAATTGAATTCCTCGAAATGGGCTGTCCGGCAGTGGAGCTTGAATGCAGCCTCGCTGTCGTAAATCTCGTAGAGCAGGACCCGGTCGGGCTCGCCGCGCGCCTGCGTCACATCAAAGCGGCGGCAGCCGGCTTCGCTGCGAACCGACGCGGTCGCGTTGGCGTCCACGAGCTCTCGGAATCTGCCCCGGGCACCCGGCTTGAGGCGGAAATCGACCCAGACCACGAAGCCGCTCATCCCTTGCCACCCGCAATTTCAAGATAGCGTCTGGAGACATATTCCAGATGCCTGCGCATAGCCGCTTCGGAGGCGTCTGGATCGCGCGCGGCGACGGCATCAAAGATTTCGCGATGAGCCTCGTAGGCCTTTCGGTCTTCACCTTTGGCCAAAGTTGTGCGCCGCTGTTCCAGCAGCCATTCGGCCAACGCCGCGTGAATGGCTGTGAAGATACGATTGCGGGTGATCACCGCCAGCACGTAGTGGAAGTCCACATCGGTGCGCTCGAAGCGCGTCAGGTCCCCGATCGACTGCCGGTTGATTTCGAGCGCCTCCTTGAGGCCCTCAATATCCTCTGACGTGGCATTGATGGCGGCGTTGCGGGCAAGCCCGACTTCGAAAAACAAACGCGCGCTCTGGAAGTCATGAACCCCGCCAGGGGCCGAAATCATGTGGCGCGCCGGCCCCGAGAGGGCGTCGATCACGAATTGGGGGGTTGGCCGAGTGACGCGGGCGCGCTCGCCGGATTTCACCTCGACAAGCCCCATCTTGCTCAGATGCAGCAGGGCCTCGCGGATTGAAGGGCGCCCGACCCCGAACTGCCGCATGAGTTCGCGCTCGGATGGGAGCCGGTCGGCTTCGGCCAGCTCTCCCTTGCGGATCATCCGCTCGAGGTGCGCTGCAACCTCCTCCGAAAGCTTCCGCGGTTTGATCAGAACTCCGATCATGTGGCATACCTGTTATACCAGTCGGATACGCTAGGCTCCCAGAGCGCCTCTGTCAACGATCAATTGGGCTGGATAGAGACCGAACAGAGATGCCCAGGCTCGCGCGGCCCGCCTCTTGGATGGCAAGGACGACGATCGATGGGCTGCTCGTAAAAGATCAGCGGCGCAACCTTCACGCCCTCGACCTCGACCACAGGAGTGGCACAGACATGTGCCCTCGCCCCGCTGCGCTGCCCGACCCAGGCAAGCCAGGGCTGCCAAGGGCGAGCGGATTTCCGCTCCAGCCGATCGCGCCAGCGGCCACACCGCCGGTGATGAAACCAAGCGAATGCAGCGCTTCAAGGCATGAAAGTGAGGATAGGCCTTGCAAGGCCGAGAATGCCGTCGACCTGAACCCGTCCACCGTGAGTCATATGAACCTGGGTATCTGGAGTGAAGGAAGCCATCGCCCGGAGGAACCACACCGCCGACGAAGGCTGTGATGATCCTACCCTCGGAATCGATTGTGCGAAGTTAGGAATTCCCAAAGCGGACCGGTTCCGCGGGCGCACAGACCTCGCGGGAGATAGCCGCGCACAACCGCAAGGTAGAAGGCCTGCGACCGGGGCGGACAGATATGGCGATGTCACCGACTCTGGGCTCGTGCTGAATTGCTTCGATTCGCCGAAGGCCAAGCGGATAGCTCGGTGTCATGTTCAGCCGACACCCACTCCATACGACGTCGTCGAACCACTGCTGCGCGGCGTGACGCAATGGGTTCCGGAACCAAAACTGCGACCCGATTGCAGGATTGCGACTCGTCGCCAAGCGCATTTGTCCGCGAAAACGTCGCCCGCTTCATCAACATGACACCGGAGACATTCTCGGGCATCTATGGGGCCGCATCCAGGGAAACGCACTGGCTGTCCTATGAGCTACGCCGCGCTCGTCTCGGGCAGAAGTTTGCGACCGACGAGGTTGCAGCGGGCAAAATCGACATCTCATCAACGTCGACTCAACACACTCGAGAACCATCCGGACCTCGCCCGGGTCATCATTGGCTCACTGATGAATGCCATCTACAATCGCAATGAAGCAGGCCAGTTCGGATCTTGTCGATGAGCTGATTTCCATGAAATTCGTTCAGGAGATGAAATCCACCCAACAGCGCGTTGGCAAGCCTCCGACCCCGCTTGAAGATGGGCCCCCCTCCCCTTCCCGAGATCAGCTGTTCAACGGTGTCCGCGGCAGCCTACGGCGACAGCGACCTCAAGGGCCAAGAGTGACACCATAGAGCCGGGAATGATGGTCTTGGCATCGTTGTTCCCGAGCCGACAAATTCGGTTTCTACCTCAGGCCGGATTTCATCACCAAGCGTCTGCTATCAACGCTCGGGTGGCACCCTCGTCGGTTGCGAACGCTCCCTTGGCGAGCAGATAAAGGAAGTTTCGGGCGCTCGCCCGCACCGCTCAAAACGATGGTGCGCGAACTGCGGTCTCCAGCGATCGGCTTTCAGTCGGGTAACGGTTGACCTCCGCATGCAAACGCACCTGCAGGAGGCACGCTGACCTACCCTATGTCAGCGAATATCGTTTGAGGCCGCTAGAGACGAATTGGGGTCGGTCCGAGCTTTGGACGTTTGCGTCTCGTCATGATGGAGGAGGTCGGCCATTGCTTTTGATGCCTTCGACCAAGCCTCAGCCGGCAAAGCGAGCCCGCCTACCGCCTTGAGCGGGTGGAAGCGCCCTCCCCTCCCCTAAGCCGCTCCGCTGATGGGGCGGTTTTTACTGCCGTAAAGACTGCTCTTTGTGTCAGAAAAACCAGGCGTTTAGCCAGATGAGCGGGAGAGTTCCAGTCGAACGACAACCCGCCATTATCCGACGACAGCAGGAATCGGCCGCAAGGAAGCCCGCTAGTGCTGTTCACCTTCTGTTAACCTAAAACTTCTTGCCGGGCTTTCCGAATCGGAGCTTAATGGCGCTTGTTGAATAATTTCATCGCAAAAAGCGCCAATTCAGGTTTTCGACGAGAATGAATATCGCCATGCGGCTACCGAGCTTCGAGTTCGATGAGAAAATCCTCGAGCAGGGTGCTGAGATATCACGGCGCCTTAACCAGCTTCGGATGGAGAAATTTCCCCCCGATGCGGCGAAGACGCTGCGTTCGTTTTCGATGGCAGAAGTCGCTCACTATCTTGGTGTCTCGCAGAACAATCTGAAGCGCCTTCATCTGGAGGGCAAGGGCCCCCTGCCCGAGCAGATCCCATCGGGACGCCGGTCCTACACTGCCCAGCAGATGCTTGAGCTGCGCCATTTCCTGGACCAGCATGGCAGGACCGAAGTCAAGAAGTATGTCCCGCACCGCAAGTCCGGCGACAAGCTCCAGGTCGTTGCTGTCGTCAACTTCAAGGGGGGCAGTGGCAAGACAACGACTGCCGCCCACCTCGCCCAGCATCTGGCCTTGACCGGCCACCGTGTTCTTGCAATCGATCTCGATCCTCAAGCCTCACTGTCGGCCCTGCATGGCTTCCAGCCGGAACTTGATAACAACCTCTCGCTCTATGAGGCGATTCGTTACGATGACGAACGCCGCTCGATTGCGGACGTAATCCTTCCGACGAATTTTCCAGGTCTCGATATCATCCCCGCCAATCTCGAATTGCAGGAATACGAATACGACACGCCCCTCGCCATGCAGGATAAGACGTCAAATGCCGGGCGCCAGTTCTTCACGCGCATGGCGAAGGCGTTAACGGAGGTCGACGATCGCTATGACGTTGTCGTGGTTGATTGCCCGCCCCAGCTTGGCTACCTGACGTTGACGGCCATGTCGGCGGCGACGTCGGTTCTCATTACAGTTCATCCGCAGATGCTCGACCTGATGTCTATGAGCCAGTTCCTGCTCATGCTCGGCGGCATATTGAAAACCATCAAGGCCGCCGGTGCGGCAATCGAGCTCGATTGGTTTCGATATCTGATCACACGCTACGAGCCGACGGATATCCCGCAGGCGCAGATGGTAGGCTTCATGCAGTCCATGCTTGCCGGCCAGATCCTGGAGAACCCGATGTTGAAGTCGACGGCGATTTCGGACGCGGGTCTCACCAAGCAGACGCTCTACGAGGTGGAGAAGTCGGCCTTTACCCGTTCCACCTACGACCGTGCACTGGAATCCCTCGATGCGGTCAATGCTGAAATCGCGACGCTGATCCATCGTGCGTGGGGACGGTCATGACGGCGAAGTTTACGGCAGTAAAAACTGGAAATTTTGTCTTTGAAATCAAATCGCTAACCGCGATTGGAGGCGGTTAAATGGCACGCAGGGACATTTTCGGCAGTGTGTTGGGCCCTGCGACGGCAGTGGCTGATGCGAAGGACGTATCCGGGTATGCCGTTCGCGGGGCGTCGCGCTCCATCATGCAATCCTTCGAGGAGCTCTCCAAGAGCTCGGTCGTGGATCTCGATCCGGCATTTGTGGACACCTCCTTCGTTTCGGATCGCCTGGACGAAGACGATGAGGCATATCAGGAGTTGCTTGCGGCCATTCGGGAAAGAGGACAAGATTCTCCGATCCTGGTCAGGCCTCATCCTGAGCTCTCCGGTCGCTTTCAGACCGTCTTCGGGCATCGGCGCGTCAAGGTTGCCCGCCAGCTGGGACGGCCAGTACGCGCGGTCGTCAAGAAGATGGGCGATGAGGATCATGTTATTGCCCAGGGCCAAGAGAACGCCGCAAGGGCCAATTTGTCCTTCATCGAAAGGACCCTGTTTGCCGATCGCATTCTCAAGCGCGGCCACACGCCCGACACGGTGAAGTCGGCTTTGGCGCTCGATGACACGACCTTCTCGAAGATGCGTTCTGTTACCAGCAACATTCCAGAGCCAGTCATTGTGGCCATTGGCGCCGCCAAGACTGTTGGTCGGGACAGATGGTGGCAGCTCGCCAAGCTCATGGAGCATCCGGATAGCGCGGGCAGGGCGGCCGACTATGTGGCAAGTCCAGAGTTCGCCACGTCAGGCAGTGACGCACGATTTGCGCGTCTGTTCGACTTCATGAGCGCGCCGGCAAAACGCGCGCCAGCAGCATCGAAGACACAGGAAAAGGCTTGGGCACCGCACGACAGATCCGTGCGAGCCAAGATCACCGACACAGGAAAAGTGTTTACGCTTGCCCTGAAGGCCAAGGAAGCCTCGCCGTTCGGAGCGTTCATAACCGATCGGCTGGACGAGCTTTTCGAGGCTTTTCGGCAATCGGAAACAGCCAAGAAAACAGGAGACTGAAACCGCAAAAGAAAAAGGCCCCCGAACGTCGCCGTCGCGGAAGCCCTTCTCGTCTGTAGCAAGCTGAGAATCGCACTTCCCCGAATCACTGTCAAGAGTCGTGGCGCCATTTCGGCGAGCAGATTTCTTTTGCCTGATTGAAAGGTGAGGGAAATGGAGAGTGGGTTTGCGACGACGCCCTTCGGGCGGCGGCCGATGACGCTTGCGTTGGTGAAAGCCAACACGGCGTCAAGGCAGATACCTCAGGGGTCTGTCGTCGAGAAATGGCAGGTTTATCGGTGGCTGTGCGAGGGCAAGTCGATTGTCGGCGTCGGCGATCGCGCCCTGGCGGTGCTCAGCGGGCTTTTGACGTTTTATCCAGACGACCAGATCAGCGAGGAAAACGGGTTGATGGTCTTTCCGTCCAACGCTCAGCTATCGCTGCGGGCGCACGGCATGGCCGATTCCACGCTGCGCAGGAACCTGGCGGAACTGGTAAGTTGCGGCCTCATCATCCGCAGGGACAGCGCCAACGGCAAAAGATTTGCCCGCAAAGGGGCGGGCGGGGCTGTGGTGGAGGCCTTCGGCTTCTCCCTGGCCCCGTTGATCACCAGGGCAGCGGAGTTTCAGCAGGCGGCCGACCAGGTTCGAGCCGACGGTCGGGCGCTCAGACTGATGCGGGAGCGCATCACGCTGCACCGCCGCGACATCCATAAGCTGATCGAGGCGGCTGTCGAGGAGGATGTGCCCGGGGACTGGGGAACGCTGTGGAAGCGGTTCCGGGCCATTGTGGACGCAATTCCACGCCGGGCAGGCCTGTCGGAGCTGGAAGGGGTCGTCGCCGAGCTGGTAGAGCTGCACGAAGCGGTCAACAAGATGCTGGAAAGCTTCACAAATGCCAAGAATCCTAGCGGCAATGAGTCCCATAATGAGCGGCAGCAATCTGATTCAAACACAGACTCCGCTTTTGTATTTGAACCGGCTTTCGAAAAAAGCAGGGCGGAGGCCGAGCCAACATCCCACCCCCCCGAGAAGCCGAAAGGCTACCCGATTGGACTGGTGCTGCGGGCCTGTCCCGATATTGCCGACTATGCCGTCAACGGGATCGGAAGCTGGCGCGACTTGATGATGACCGCCGCCCAGGTGCGAGGATACCTTGGCGTGTCGCCTTCAGCCTATGAGGAGGCTTGCCATGTGATGGGCCAGGAAGTTGCCGCGATCGTGATCGCCTGCATTCTGCAAAGAGCGCAGCATATCAACTCGGCTGGCGGTTATCTGCGCGTGCTGACCGAAAAGGCAAAAGCGGGTGAGTTTTCTGTTGGACCTATGCTCATGGCGGCGCTGAAAGCCAATGGCGCGTCAGCACGGATGACCGGATGAGCGGCAAGATGTCGCGGGGCAGCGGCGTAAGGATGTGACCGGTGCTGTTGAGGTGGCCTGGCACATTCCCACCTGTCGGCGGGGTTTGCGGCGCGGCCACTGAACGGGTTCGTTCTTGAAAACAGTCTACAAGTGCCATATCTTCTGCACACGAAATATGACTCCCGATATGGTAGGATGAACACCATGGGCCAGGCACTCAAGATAGCCGAGCAGAATGGACCTCTCATCTTGTCCTACATGGACCGGAATGGGAAGATTGCGATTGGGCAGGTCGCGGACGGTTTTGGCATGTCCAAAGGCCAGTTGGCCCAGACTGCAGGTCTTGCACGCGAGACGCTTTATCGGTCAGAGCGTAGCGCCACGGTAAAGACCCAGGGGCGTCTGCGAGAAATGCTCGAGATCATCAGCCGAGTGACGGAATGGGCGGGTGGCAAGGAGCAGGCGATGGCCTGGTATCGGGCTCAGCCGCTTCCGGCATTTGGGGGACGCACCGCTGAGGCGCTGGTGAAGGACGGCAAGGCAGCAGCGGTCCGTGATTATCTCGATCACATGGCCGTTGGCGGGTTTGCGTGAGGTTCGTCGGAACCTGCTACCGCGCACATGATCCACGTTGGGCATTCAAGCCGACTTCCGGCGAAGGAGCGGCGATCCGAGGGGCTCGATTCAATCCCAAAGGCGTGCCGGCGCTCTATCTGGCGCTGACCATCATGACAGCGATCAAGGAAGCCAACCAGGGCTTCGCACAGCGGATCGATCCCTGCGTGCTTTGCTCCTATGAGATGGATTGTGACGACATCGCGGATCTGACAACGGAAGAGCGGAGAGGAGAGTTTTCTGTGACGCTCGAAGAGATGGCCTGTGCCTGGGCGACGGCTCTCAGCAACGGAGAACGTCCAGCGTCCTGGTCCATCTATGAGCGGTTGCAACCCCGAAATGTTGCCGGCATCGTGGTTCCGAGCTTCGCGCCGGGGGCCGAGATGGAGGATCGCAATCTGGTCCTTTGGAACTGGGGCCCCGATCTCCCGCACAAGGTGGCTGTATTCGACCCCAGTGGTCGGCTGCCGAGGGATCAGCTGTCTTGGCGATAGACCGATCCGCCAGGGGAGGGGGCCTACAGTCCACTGGCCCTGGTGAGATTGACGCGAAACCGGTCCCTGCGCCGCTGGTAGCGGCGGGTCATTTCGGCCGACGTATGGCCAAGCTGCTTTTGAACGTAACGCTCGTCGACCTCAGCCGATGAGGCAAGACCGGCGCGCAAGGAATGACCGGAAAATTTCTCTGCACGATCGCCTTCGGACAGGTCGCCACGAACCCCGGCTGCGAGGACGGTGCGTTTGACCAGCCGCGCCACTTCCTGGTCGTTGAGCCGCTCGGCTGCAACTGCTTTGCCGTTTCCGGTGACGCGTCGAAACAACGGCCCATGGCCGACCCTCGCCAGTTTCAGCCAGGTTTGCACCGCCACAACCGGGCATGTGGCATCGGACGAGCCACGGCCGATCTCGACCTCGCGCCAGCCGGTCTTTCCGCGCAATGCGACGAGAACGCCTTTGTCCAAAACCTCGATCCAGCCGCGGCCGTCCTGGGTTTGGTCCCTGGCAACGTCCAGGCCAACGATTTCAGAACGCCGCAGGCCGCCGGCGAAACCCAACAGGAGCATGGCGCGGTCGCGCAGGCCGCGCAACGTTCCACGGTCAAGGGTCTCGAGCATGGCAATCAGGTCTTCAGTCAGAATGGCTTCCTTTTGCCGGGGAGGGGAGGCGTGGGTGTTGCGAATGCCGGCCAGCACAGTGGCGATATGCCGGTCCTTCCTGTCCAATGGCTGGCCACGCTGAGAAAAATTCCAGGTCATCGAGGAGAGACGTCGCTCGATGGTCGAGACGGCGTTCGGCTTCTTGTCGCCCGTCACCTTACCGGACGCGCAGGCCGTGATGTAAAGGCCAACGACCTGCGGGTCGGGCGGCAACACATCGAGATGCTGGCGGCGCGCCCAGGCGCAAAAATGCTTCCAATCGGCGGCGTAGGCGCGCCGGGTGTTCGCCGAGCTTGCTGCCTCGACGTAATCGCGCGCGCGCTCGGCGAGCCCTTCCAGGTGCGCCGGCAGGGGAGGGGCGTTTTGCGGCTCGCAGGGTGCCTGCGCCATTTCCATGACGATATCGACAATATCAGGCAAGTCGTCGGCTGGAGGCGAGGGAGGGGAGGTGCTGGCGATCGCGGTCGTGCTGTGGGACGGCACTGAGCTGTCCTCAGGACGATTTTCGCGGCTCAGGTCGACGATAGGGGCTGTCACTCGACTTGGATGAGTGGACTGTATGTCTTTGTTTTGTAACATTCATCGCTCATCCTAATTCGGTGGATTCGTCCAGGTTAGGTGGATTCTTACCCTGATTTGGTGGACGAAGGCGAGGGCGACGGTGATGGGTCGTAACCCCGACAAGCTCGCGGCCGATGATGCCGACTGGCGCAGGGCGGTAGAGCGCGAGGCCGTCATTCGCCCTCTGGCGTCCAAGGATCGCTTGTCCCCCGCCGACATAGGCTTGGCCTGCCGCCAGCTCGGTATAAAGCGGGCACGTCTTTATGAACTTATCGGTCGATATCGGGCCTCTCCTGTTACGAGTTCCCTGCTTGGCCACAATCCAGGCCCGGCGAAAGGGCGGCGGCGCCTGTCGGAAGAGATGGAGACACTCATCGAGACCGCGATGCGCGACACCTACCGCCGACGGGAGAAGCCTTCGGTCACCGCCCTGCATGATCGCGTTCGAGAATTGTGCCGCAGTCGCGGAGCGGTGGCGCCCTCCTGGAAGGCGGTAAGAGCCCGTGTGAAGCTTGCCGATCCGCGGCTGCTGATGCGTGATCGGGAAGGGGCAAAGGCCGCGCGAGAACGGTTTGATCCCGTGGTGCAGGAATATCGCGCCGATCATGCTCTTCATATTGTCCAGATCGATCACACATTGGTCGATTTGTTTATCGTGGACGCGGTGCATCGCCGGCCCCTTCAGCGGCCCTGGCTTACGCTGGCCATCGATATTGCCAGCCGCATGGTGGCGGGGTTCTATCTCACGCTGGAAAATCCGTCGTCGACATCTGTAGCGCTTTGCGTCCAGCACATGGTGATGCCGAAGGAACCCTGGCTTGAGGCGAGGGATATCAAGGCGGCGTGGCCTGTTTTCGGGCTGCCTGACGTGATCCACGTCGACAACGGCAAGGAATTCCATGGGAGGGCGCTGGCCCGAGGGACGGCGGAGCACGGCATTGCCCTTGAGTACCGGCCCGTCTTGCGGCCACACTATGGCGGTCACATCGAGCGGCTGATCGGCACGATGATGGGTGCGGTCCACCTGCTTCCCGGCACGACGTCCAGCGACGTCGCCGCGCGCGGCTCCTACGATCCGCAAAAACACGCCGCCATGACGCTCGATGAACTGGAAGAGTGGCTCGCGCTTCAGATTGTCGGTCGCTACCATGCAGAGATTCACAGCAGCCTGCAGTTGCCGCCCGTCAGTGCGTGGGATGACGCCGTTGCGGCGCGTCGGCATCCCCTGCGACTACCCCATGATCGCGAGCGGTTTTTGCAAGATTTTCTGCCCTACGAGAAGCGGAGCATCCGGCGCGACGGCGTGCATCTGTTTGGACTTCGCTATTGGGACGACGTGTTGAGCCCATGGGCAGGCCGGGTCGATCGCCAGATGCGCGTCAGATACGACCCGCGCGACCTGTCATGCGTGTTTGTGGAAGGTGCCGATGGCACGAACTGGCCGGTCCGTTTTGCCGATCTCAGGCGCCCGCGCATTACGCTCGGGGAGCACCGCATAGTCCGTGCGGCATTGAAAGAACGCGGCGTCAAAGCCGTGGACGAGCAGCTGATTTTCGAGACGATCGAAACGCAGCGGCAGCTCGTCGACGCAGCTGGACAAAAGACCAGGAGCGCGCGCCGGCATGCCGAGCGCCGCGACCGATCCTTGATGGCGACCGACAACAGGCACTTTGACGCGCCGGAAATCACTCGCGACGAAGAACCGGATTCCGGTCTGCCGACGTTGGCCGTGGAAGAGTGGTCTTGAGCGACTATCAGCATCTGCTGCCCGCCTATCGCTCGCATGCCGCTCTTGGCGACGCCGAAAGGATCGCCTGGATCCGGGCCGACCGCTGGCTCGAAACCGCCCAGGCGCGCGCGGCGCTGGCGCGACTGGAGGACCTTCTGTCCTATCCTGCGCGCGACCGCATGCCCTGCCTGCTGCTTTATGGCGACACCGGCATGGGCAAGACCAAGATCATCCGCAAATTCCTGCGCGATCATCCGCCCTGTTTCGATCGCGGCACAGGCATCAGCAGCATGCCCGTCGTGGCCATGCAGATGCCGGCCGAACCGCTGGAGCGGGATGTCTATGGCGAACTTCTCAGCGCGCTCGGCGCGCCAGGGCCGATGACCGATTCTACCTACCGTCTGAAGGAGGTCTGCCGGAGCCTCTTGCGCAGCATGTCTGTGCGCATGCTGATCATCGACGAAATCCACGCCATGCTCGCCGGCAGTTTCCGCCAGCAGCGGATTTTTCTCAACGTCATCCGCTTTCTCGCCAATGACCTGAAGGTCCCGCTGATCTGCGCCGGGACCGATCTGGCCCGGCAGGCGCTGCTGACCGATCCGCAGCTCGCCGAGCGTTTCGAGGCCTTCCACCTTGATCGCTGGGCCGATAATTCCCAGCTCTCCCAGCTTCTGTCGAGCCTGGCAGGGATCCTGCCGCTGCGCCGTTCCTCGGAGCTTGGGACCGCCGCCGCCCGTCGACGGGTCCTCGATCTCACCCAGGGTGTCACCAACCGTGTCTTTCGCCTGATAGAGACGGTCGCAGTCGAGGCTATCTGCAATGGTAGCGAGTGCATCACGGCCGATAGTTTCGCCAACGATGAACTCGTGCTGCCGCTGGTCAGTATGACGCGCCACATGGAAAAGCGGCTGCAGCGCCGGGCGAGCCGGTGAGACCGGTCCGCGTCCTCCCCCTTGCGCCGCGTCCCTTCGAGGACGAGTTGCTTTCCTCCTGGCAGGAGCGGGTGGCCTGTCGCTACGGATGCACGCTGCGCGTGGTTGAAAGCTGGCTCGGCCCGGACGTCGATCCGGGGCGGCGAGGCGGGTTGATCGGGCGGGACTTCGATCCGGGCGATGCAATGATCACGTTTTGGGCTCGCGCTTGCCGCGTGGATGCGGGCCGGCTTGCCCGGATGGCGCTGCGCCGGCAGGCGCGCGCATCCAACTGGTACATCCAGGATCGCTGGCATCAGGGCGTCTGTCCCGCCTGCCTCGATGAAGATCACACTGCCGGCCGGGATCATTATCTTCGTAGCGTGTGGTCTCGGGTCGAGGCGATGATCTGTCCCCGGCATATGACCATGCTGCGGGACACGTGCGGCCTTTGCTTCGCCCGGACGGGATTTCGCTTCGATTGCCGAGAGGGGAGGGGGCGTCTGGTTTGTGGGAGCTGTTCGGCTCCCGTGTCTTTCGGCCGCGCGGATAGGGTCGTTTCGGCACGGCAAAACTTCCTCCTGGCGCTTGCCGGCACCGTCACATTGGCCATCGAGGAGGGGCCGGAGGGCGCGACGGCCAAGGACATCATGCGGGCGGCGCGGCTGCTGTGGTCGTCGTCGCAGACAAGCGGAAAGCCTTTCATCGCATGGCTGGGACAGTCGCGCCTGAGCGTCAACGACATGCCGGCCGCTCGCGACGAGCCGCTCGCCACCGCTTCATTGTCAGGCCGCATGCTGACCCTGTTCGGGATCGCACGGCTGCTGGACCTGGCCGATGCCAGAAGCCGCATCGGGCCGCCGCCTCTTTTCCTGGCGGAAGAATTCGCGGCGGGCGACCTGTCGCGGTCTGCAGCACGCCGGGCCGCGCGGCAGCCCCGGAATGTCGAGCGCCCTGCCACGACATACGCGCCCCGCCCGGACGCCGAATACCGTGCATTGGCCGAACAGATCCTCGCCAGTCCCCAATGGAGGGCCGTTCAGAGCGCCTCAAGGATCGAGCGAGAGCGGGCGCTGGCACGCCTCATGGACGAGGCCCTGGATCGGGCACCACGAGACCGAGCCGCCGGGCTCGATCCAGCAGCGCCTTGACCGACGACGGCTGCCATTGGCGGGCGCCGCGGGGCGTGCGTTCATGCATCCGTTCCAGCTGGGCGCCGATCTCGAGCAGGGTAAGATCCGGATCGGCGAGCGCAATGCCGGCGACCAGGGTCATCAGCCGGTCCTCCGGCGGCCGGCGAGGGGCGCGTTTGATCAGGGCCGGTTCGGCTATGCGTTCGCGCACCAGCCGATGCACCGCGCGCCGCAGCCGCTCGATCGTCCAGCTGTGTCCCTTTCGGTTCAGCACCCGCACCACGTCGTCCCAGCTGTGCTGCGGCCGCAGGCGACGCACGGTCGGCAGCCAGGTCTGCGCCGAGGTGATGAGATCGTCGAGATAGGCGCGCTCACGCGCTGCCGCGATCGCCCGGACAGCTTCGGGACGGCGTTCGCGAAGCCCCGGGTTGCCGGCCAGCCGGCCGCGCGCCTTGGCCGCCTTCATCCCCGCCTTGGTGCGCTCAGCGATCAGGGCACGCTCGAGCTGCGCCACGGCGCCGAGCACCTGCAGCGAGAACATGCCTTGCGGCGTCGACGTGTCGATCGGATCGCGGAGCGAGCGAAAGTGCGCGCCCCGCGCCTCGAGTTGCTCGATGACCTCGAGCAGATGGCTGACCGAGCGGGCGAGGCGGTCGAGCCGCACGACGACGAGAACGTCGCCGGCGGCGATCTCGCGCATCAGCTTCGCCAGAACTGGTCGGGAGCGCGAAGCGCCGGAGCCATGCTCCTGATGAACGATATGGCAGCCGGTGGCCTTGAGTTCGTCGACCTGGGCGTCGTTGAGTTGGTCTTCGGTGGAAACCCGAGCATAGCCGATGAGGCGGCGGGAGCGGGGAGGGGGTGTGGCTGGGGTGCGCGGTTTGGCCATTTTCGGGTGATTTTGGGCCGGTTTTTGCAATAATGCAATGTGTCAGGAAAGGTTCCTTTGCAGGCGTGTATTATTGACCGATTTGCAGGCCCGCAGAGCGCGATCGGGGCCTCCGGACGCGTCCAAGGACTCAGAAGGGGTCAAATCGCGCCCACGAGGCCGCTATGGCCGAAAGCGGGCAAAACTGGCCGTTTCGAGCCCAGGCACCCTGACGGACCGACACCGGTGCACAGGAAACGCCCGATTTGGTGCTGTTTCGCTCAGCTGCGGAGCGGATTTGATGAGACTACGTGATGCCGAGTCGGAAATAATGAGACTACGTGACAGCGTGCCCTTGCGCCTGGCGTCAGCTAGCGAAAATACGTAAATTCAGATGGTTAGAAGCCTGAAGGCGATCTGATCTGGCGCGCAGTCTCACGAAAACCCCTCCAAATCCGCCGATCCTGGCCGATCTGTCCGCTCAATTAGGGCGAGAATCCACCGAATAAAGGTGAGAATGACGCCTGAAACCGCGCTTTTCCGGGCTTTTCCAGCGAACCAGGCAGAGCGACAGGGGCCATTCTGCTAGCATGGCTTGTAACGAACGATAATGCAATATTATCATTCATTATATCTGCACGACAGGCTGTGCGTTTTTGCGCGAAAGCCATGGCCATAAGCGCACCGGCACTTTACCCTCCAAATCATGATTCGCCTTGATCCCGCGACCGCCAGCTCGGGTGCGCCGCCCTCCGTTCCGGCTTGGGCGATCACAAACGCCGGCGCGCCGAGCGACGGCGCCGCCGCCTTCCGGGCCGGCGCCGCCCTGGGTGTCCTCGACACGCTCGCCCGCGCACAGCCTGCCTGGGCCGGCGTTTGGCGGCAGCGGCTGGCGCTGAGCTGCGCCGCCGCCAGCATGCGGCTCGCCGGCCGCGCCGAGGACGCGGCCGCCTTGCGCGACGCCTGGTATCTGCGCCCAGCCGGGGCCGACCCCGGACCCGCGGGCACCATCTTTGGCGCCTGGCGGCAGTTGGCCGGACAGCCGCCCGTCGCTACCCCTGACCGGCTCGAAAAGATACTCGACCAGCTTGGCCTCCATTGGGATGTCGAGGCGATTTGTGAACACATCGACGACATGGCGCGCTCGGGGCGGCCGGCGCCGTTCGCGGCCGCAGCGATCGCCGCGCACGTCGTCGCCATCCGTCCCGATGCGGAGCTTTTGGCCTGGTGGCTCGCCGACCTGGTGCTGGCGCAAGGCCTGCGCTGGCCGCGACCGCTGCCGCTGCTGATGGCGCAAGCCTTTGGCCCGTCCTTCCGCGCCGAGGCCGGCGGCAGGCGCATCCGACCCGGGGACGAGAATTTTGATCGGGCGATTTGCCTGGCGCTGGTTGCGGCGGCGGCGGACGCCTGCCGGCTGGCCGCCGAGCTGTCGCGTCGGGCCGAAAAACTCCTGGCGGCGGTGCCAAAACTGCGCGCGAAAGGCGCCAGCGACGTGATTTTTTTGCTCCTGAATGAAGATGCCGTCCCTGGCACGCTGACGACGAAAAACCTGTCTCGCTTTGCATCGCGGCGGCTGTTCGAGCGGCTGCAACAATTGGATGCCGTGCGCGAGCTCTCCGGCCGTACCACCTTTCGGCTTTTTGGGTTGTAGGGATGACCGAAGCCTCTGCCCGCCGCAAGCCGACCGAACAGCCTGTGTTGCTCGACACGGAATTGGATCACTTGCCGCCAGAACTGCGCTGGCGCGAATGGATGGGCCGCGTCGAAGCGGTGATCTTTGCGGCCAGCGAACCGGTGACACGTAGTGTCCTCGCGCGGGTGGTGGGAAGGAATTGCAATATCGAGCTGGTCATCGACGACATCCGCGCCGAGCTCGCCGGCCGGCCCTATGAACTGGTCGCAGTCGCCGGCGGCTGGCAGCACCGGACCAAGAAAATTTTTGGCGACGCCATCCGCGCCGCCTTCGGCACGGCAGCGGGCGAGGGGGCAAAAGAACTGTCGCAGGCGGAGGCACTGGTTTTGATGTGCATTGCCTATTTCCAGCCGATCACGCGCGGCGAGCTGTCTTCCTTCTTTGGCAAGGATGTGTCGCGCGACCTGATCGGTGTGCTGCGGGGGCAGGACCTCATCGCCTCGGGGCCGCGCAGTCCGCAGCCGGGCGCGCCCTATACCTATGTGACGACCAAAAATTTTCTGTCGCAATTCGGGCTCGACACGCTGCGCCAGCTGCCGGATTTCGAGGCGCTCGAGGACGCAGGGCTGCTGTCGAAGGAAAAGCTGCTGGCCGGCGATATTCTGACTGGGCTGAAGGGAGACGGGGAAGATGCAAGTGTGGACAATGAAGGTGTTGAGTTCGGTATCTGAGAGAAGGTAGACGCGCGATCGCGCCATCGCCGGACACGCATTGACGCGACTGGTCCGAAGCCGTTCCCTCGGGCACAAGTGATAGCCCGCTTGGGCTGACCAACCGCCGGAAAATTGGCGTGTCGTTCGCGATCCGTCCAGGCCTAGCAGTCGGAATACGAAGAGCCCGGCATGACCGTGACCGCATGCCGGGCTCTTGGGAGCTGCATAGTATCCCTCAACGATCAACCTGAACCGGTCCGACGAGGTTGACGTTGGCTGATGCCCCAAGGCTCTCAGTCAGCCGGATGCGCACGCGAGTAAGCAGCCTACTGATTGTCTTGACGCTGGTATCGAGGAGTGAGGCGATGTCAGCCTGTCTGAGCCGCGTGCTCGACGGATCGATCTTCATGCGACGGGCGCGGGCCACTATGGCGTTCCCATCTTGATGACCAATCTTGGCAAGCGTGCACCGAGCGCGAATGCCATCGATGCCAAAGCCAAGCTCCGGATGGAGGCCGTACCCGATACAAGCGCCAACGGAGGCGCCATGAACAAATTAGTGTCGACGAGAAGGCCCATCGACGTTTCCCAGAACCGAGCACCTGGTTCAAACGTTGTCGAGCAAGCCATTGTCGATTGCGACGCGTGGTCAAACATGAGCGATAGCATGCCAACTTCGAACGGAAACGATCGCCCCGGCGCGGCGGCGGCATTTCCGTATGACCGCATGACGGTCGAGCGTTTTCGAAAGACATTTCCGCGCGCCCGTTGGAACGATGATCTGAAGGCGTGGTTCGTCCCGGGCAAAACCGCGGCGCGGCGTTTCGATCGATGGCTCGAACTGGAGCGTTCTCAGACGGAAACGCATGCCGACATCAAAGGCCGCGACGCCTTTGTCTTTGATCCCATTTCCTCGAAATATCTTCGGCGCCTTGATAGTCATTTGGAAGTGGTGACGCCCTATTCCCGCACTGTCGTTGATGAGATGCGGCAGGTGCCGTTTGCCTCCTGGGATGCCGATCGCCGTGTGTGGACGGTCCCCTACCGGTCATATGAGGCCCTGCGCCTGCACTGGAGTCGCATCGAGGAGGCTGCCAAGCGAAACGAGCCGGACGAGCGCAAAAGCGCCGAGAAGCCAATCGCTGGTCGGAAAAAGAACGGGCCGCACGTGCGCGCGCCACCGAACGCCGCCGCCGCCGCTATCCGCTCGATCCGGAGAATCTGCCGCCCCTTGGTCGGCCGGTGATGACGTCTACCTATGGGGTAGTCGTTTTCGTCGGTTGCGATGGCGAGCCGGTCGATCCAGAGGTCATTCGCACCTCCTACGCCGATATCCCAACCTCGGCCGACAGCGTTTGGGGGCAATGGCGCCCGGCTACGCTCGCCGAACTCGTGAAAACTTGGCCCTCGCGTCCCGGATCCAAGATTGATTACGGGATCTGGAGGCAGCCCACGATCGAGGAGTTGCGCGTGGCAAGAAAGACTGCCGCCAGCAGGGAGCGACAACGCTCTGGCACTGGCGACTAAGCGCGGCCGTTGGGTCTGCTTTGTCTGGCAAGGCCATGCCAGAGGGTCCTCGACGCTTAGCATCCGCCCGGGCCGCACACAATCGTGCCCCGTTGATATGGTGACGGAACCAAACGTGTTCCGAAAAATGCTACAGATTTCGGACATCGCGAACGGGACCCGCCGACGGGGTCGGAGTAACGTCCGAGTGAAGTGACCGCTCCGTGTCCCAACGGGCCCTTCAATGAACGTGGCCTAGCGCCTCGCCGTCTTCTCATGAGTGACTTTCACAGTCTTGCATGTCAGAAAAATATAGGCTATTTTCTGACATATGAAGACCGCTGTTTCATCTGTCCCATCTCGAATCGTAATGCGAGCCCGCAGCTCCGGGCGCGGTAGCGTTTTCACGCCTAACGATTTCCTTGACCTCGGGGGGAGGGACTCGATCGATCAGGCGCTCTCGCGCCTCGCCAAGGCCGGCAGGCTGCGACGCCTCGCACGCGGCCTCTACGATTTCCCTAAGGTGCATCCAAAGCTTGGCCCGCTTTCTCCGGCCCCCGATGACATTGCCCAGGCTCTGGCCAGAGAGACAGGCTCTCAGGTGCAGGTTGCGGGCTCGCGCGCGGCAAATGTCCTCGGTCTATCGACTCAGGTTCCGGCCCGCAGTTCATACCTGACTGATGGTCCATCCCGTCGGGTGGTGCTCGGAAAGCGCATCGTTGATCTCCGCCACGCTTCGCCCAAGCATCTCATCGCGCCGGGCAGTGCGGCGGGGACTGTTGTTCAGGCGCTGCGCCATCTGGGGCCGTCACGGGCGGCCGATATCGTTCATGTCGCGTCGCGCCAGCTGTCGCCGAGCGACAAGAAGAGGCTCGCCTCGACGGCCGTTCAGGCTCCGGCCTGGATGCGCTCGACGCTGCGCGCCATTGCGGACACCACATCGGACGCGGTCAATGGATAGCTTCGCTCGCCAGAACGCGTCCGAAAGGGCGGCTGTCTTCGGCGAGTCCGGCGCCTTGCGTGGCGTCGCCAGCATCATCATTGAGAAGGACTTCTGGGTTTGCTGGACCTTAAAGCGACTCTTTGAACTTCAGAAGGGCGATGCGCCCACTCTGGTATTCAAAGGCGGCACCTCTCTCTCCAAGGCCTATGGTGCAATTCGACGCTTTTCGGAAGACATTGACCTCTCCTTCGACCGCGCCGATCTGGGCTATGATGGCGATCGTAATCCAGAGCGGGAAGGGATCAGCAAGAAGCAGTCCGCCAAGCTCATCGACGCGCTCATGGCCGATGTCGAAAAGCACATCGCCAACAAGATGCTTCCTGCCCTTCGAGAGTCGATCGCCGTCCAACTTGTCGAGCCGGTCAAGGGCAACTGGTCGCTCGAGATCGACGCCAACGATCCCCAGACCCTGAACTTTCACTATCCGGCCGCCCTGACCGGTCAGGACTATCAAGGCGTCACCTACATCACCCCGCGCGTCAAACTAGAGTTCGGTGCGCGCGGCGATCCTTGGCCGACCGAGCAGAAGACCATCCGGCCCTATTCAGCTGACGATTTCCCCGCGTTCTTCGAGAATCCGGATTGCACCGTCACAGTGCTGGCGGCGCGCAGAACGTTCTGGGAGAAGGTCACTGCGCTTCACTCCGAAGCGCACCGTCCCGACGACTCTCCGACCACTCAGTATTTTTCACGCCATTACTATGATGTGGCGATGCTTCTCGACACGGCCGAGGGGCAGGAGGCGGCGGTTGACTTCGACATGCTGGCGCAGGTCGCCAGGCACAAGGCCGTGTACTTTCGATCGAGCTGGGCGAGCTACGATACCGCCCACCCCGGCACGTTGCGCCTCATGCCCGCCCAGCACCGCCTGAAAGATTTGCGCGCCGACTACTCGGCCATGCAGGCGATGATGTTCGACGAGACATCTTATTCGTTCGACGAGATCCTCGCGCGCATCGAAACGCTGCAAGCGACGCTCAACACAGATGTGCCGGCCGCTGACACGCCGAAATAGCGCCTGCTGTCGGAGCATGGCGTTCCACTTGGCGGTGTCGCTATCTAGCCGCGCGCGCCATGCTCTTCTACGGTCACTATCTATCCGCGCGTCGAAAGCCAAAGTATGTCAGCTGCGCCAAGCGCTTCAACGATTTCCGTTCGTCAAACCCTCGACATCCTCGATGGTCCCTTTCGCAGCGTCGCGACGGGCATCGCCGAGGACCAGTATGCCTTTTGGCTTGGTTCGGGCATCTCATTCGGACGGGTAGATGGCCTGAAGCACATCATCGTGCGTGTGATGGAGTTTCTGCGCCAGCAGAGCGATCCGGCCAACCCCAACTGCCCCTATAACATAGCCCTCAAGCGTGCCCTCGGCCTCGCCCCGCTGTCGGCCGACGAATGGGCAAGGGTCGATTTCACCCTTGGCTTCGCCGCTTGGCCGGACCAGGCCGCCATTGTCGCGCGGCTGACCAACAATTATGCTCGGCTGCTCGACGTCACCGTTGCCGGCAAGGCCGATGACTATTTGCTGTGGGACGGCGTGGGCGTCCCCGCCACCTTCGCGAACCCCGCCATCGAACCCGATGTCGAGCATCTATGTATGGGCATTCTAGTTCTCGAGGGCAGTGCGTCCAGCATCGCCACGGCGAACTGGGACGGACTGGTCGAGAAGGCTGTTGCCGAACTGACGGGAGGCGTTCCCAAGCTCGTGGTCTGCGTTCGCGCCGAGGATCTTCGTCAGCCGGAGCTTACCGGTCAAATCATCAAATTTCATGGCTGCGCGGTGTTGGCCGTCGCCGACGAGGAAACCTACAGGCCGTTTCTTGTCGGTCGCTACTCGCAGGGCCGCCGCACCCGAAAATCAAGCCGTGATCAACCGTCTGCTCGATATTGCCGTTTCGAAGCCGACCATCATGATGGGCCTGTCGGCCCAGGACTCCAATATCCAGGCCTTCTTCGCCAAGGCGGAATCGGTGATGCGCTGGCCCTGGCCCGGAAACAAGCCCAGCTTCGTCTTCTCGGGAGAACAGGTCGGCGCCGACCAGGAGGGGCTACTCAAGAACGTCTATCCGGAGACCTATACGGCGGCGACCCGCGACCAGATCAACGAGCAGTCGCTCGTCAGAGCATACGCCAACCCGCTTTTGCTCGCGCTCGTCCTCTCGGTCATCGCCGACAAGATGCAGGTCATGGTCGACACGGTCCAGGGTAACCTCGACCCCGCCGCGCGCGCGGCTCTGCAACAGGGAGTGGTGGCACTGCGGGACCATCTGGCGACCCTCGACAATGGCGATCGGCTGCAGTTCGTCCGCAAATTCGTCGACCACGCCTCGCGCACGATGACGATGTTCCGGGACGGGGCCGCAGGGGTTACCGCCCTCTGTCAGTCCCGCTGTCGATCGCCGGCCTTTCGTTCGACCTTCCAGCCGCCCTCGTCGGCGAAAGCCCGTCGCCCGATCTCATCCTTGTCGCTGACACGGCGTTCGACACCGAACAGAAGATCCTCCGCAAGGTGGAAGGGGTGGCGCGCGCGCTCGACGTCACCCGCTCCAAACGTCCCCTGACCACGATCCTTGTCGGGCCCAAACCCTCCGCCGCCACGCTTGATGCGATGACCAAGGTTTGCCGTGTGCTTCCCGTCGGTGTGACCGAACAGGGAGCGACAACTGCTCTGCTGGAGAACTGGCTGGCTGTCCTGCTGCCGCTCAAGCTGCCCGAACCGACCAGCGACACGGCGGAGTCGCTAGACTCGATCGTCAGCAGATCCGCCGATCTCGACCAAAATATCGTCGGCCTGATCGGGTTCCTCGACTGGGCGACTGGCCGCGTTTGGTGTGATTTGATCGCATTCGACACGCGCGGCGGCGTCAACAACCGTGATGTGATCGAAGTATTTGCGGCCATGGTGGATCATCCAGCCTTCGGCCTGCCTGAAGCTCTCTATATCGACAACGGCAATGAATACGGGTTCGCGACGTACCTCGACGACGCCATGACACTGATGGTGCCCGGGTTCCATGGGCCGGGTCGCTCGATGCGAGTTGTCAATGCCTTGCCCTACAACGCCTCGGCAAAGCCCATTGAACGCTGGTTCGGCGACTTCGAGCCACGCTATCTGAGCACGCTACCGGGCTGGATTTCCGGCAACCGTATGAACAAGCGCCAGGAGGCGATCGGCCGGACGGTTGCGCCCTATGGCACCTTCGAAGATTTCGTTCCGGCGTTCTTCGGTCTCCTGAAGGCCTATCACAGCATGCCTACGGGAAAGCAGAGCGGCCTCAAGGGGCATTCGCCCAACACCACTTTTCAACAGCACGTGGTTGCGGGCTGGTCAGCAATCACCATGAGCCAGGACGAGGTCCGCGCTGCAGTCGCGCGCCGGGTCGAGCGCACCGTCATTCAAGGCGCGATCCAACTCCGTGGGCGTCGGTTGTCCTGCGAAGAGTTGTGGCAGTACACGCACGACAAGGTGCTGGTCTGCGACCCGGTCTATCATGCGCCGGCAGAGCTGCTTGTGCTGGACATGAAGGGTAAAAGGCTCGGGATCGCAACCCCCGATGTCCCACTTCATCCACTTGATCATCGTGGCGCCCAAAGCACGGCAGCACGAGCAAAGGCGCACCGCGATGCGATTGTGCAGATGGGCAGCTCGGTCCCGAAAATCGACGTTGCAGCTCGGCTGATGGCGCTTGGTCAGGATCAATCTGAAGTCATCCCCAACGAGCCGGCGGGCAAAGTATCATTCGACCCGTCTCAGCGGCCGGCGCGGATTCTGATGCCGAAGAAGCCGTTGATCCCTGAAGAGCGCCGACGCGAACAGGACGAGCGCATGGCCGCTCAGATGGACTTGGTGAAGAGGATCGTCGGATGACGATATTCGTTGAAACCCGGGCTGCGCTCACCGTGCGGGCTGCCTTCGATACGGCGGTCAAGATGCGATATCCGGTGCTTGCGGTCGGCAAAGCCGGACTCGGAAAGACCGTAGCGCTCAACTGGATAGCCGCCCAAAGCGGAGCTGCCTATTGTGAGGTTGCGCAGCATACCAAGGCTATTAGGCCGATGTTCCTGATGCTGCATGACGCGTACGGCGTCCAAAGGGACAGCAAGCACACATATGATCTTGCCAAGGATTGCATGAACTTTTTGGGCGCCCGATGCGGCCCGACGCGTCCGTTGCTCGTGGACGAATATCAGAACTTCACGCCCCCTGTTTTGCGGGAGCTGCTGCATCTTCAGGAGCGCTGCGGCTTCGCTTTACTGCTCGCCGGCAACACCCATCGGTTGGCGGGCACGAGGCGTGATATCCACGCTATGGATCAGATCGAAAGCCGCATCGGCATGCGTTTCGAGATCGGGCAGCCGACGCGGGAGGACTGCATAAGGATCGGCGCCGAAAACAACGTTGAGGGAGCCGACGCCTACGAAGCGATTGTTATCTACGGTGAGAACACCTCGCTTCGCGCGCTTTGCCACCTCCTTCAGAACTGCGCTGCCGTTACCAATGGCGTTGGCAGCATTCGTCTTTCTCGGATCGAGACCACGCTTCGTGTCGTGTCGTGCGGCAGCCATGCGCTCAAGCTTTTGCACGAGCGCGGCGACGACCTCCGAAGATCGGCTTAATTCCGGACAGCGACAGATAATTCCGGACTGCACACCGGTGTGATGTCCGGAATTATTTGTCGTCGTGAGGGGCAAGAGTCCAGAATTATCTGTCGTCGGCCGGACTTCTAAGTGGATGATATCCCGCCGCTTTCGCCCAAAGAGGTTACCAATGCCCTTTGGACAACAGGTTACCAATGTGCCCCAACGACATCAATTCCCGACTGACCTTAAGCGGATGTTTTGATTGAGCTATTGCAGCCACGATTGGGAACCTAAGGCCAACCAACACGCGCATTGGTAACCTCCAGCGACAGGTTTGGTAACCCTCATTGAGCGAGTGGCGCCCGCACTCGCCGGGGGTGACATTGATATTGTCTCCGCGAGGTGGTCTGGGACGATCGTCAAATAGCCTACACGTTCGCGATGTAGCATTTGCCCACAAGATTCTCAGGAATTGCCCCGCGTCGACGCCAGGTTGCTAGCTATGAGTGAGTGGCTGACCACAGTTGAGTTTTCTGCGCTGGTCGGCATTGGGCGGCAAGTCGCTCACCGCGCTCTTCGTCGGCGTCGCTGGCGAAAAAATTCGCTCGAAGTGCGGAAGGTCAATGGTCGGCGCGGCGGGAATGGCTATACGCCCGAATTTGCCGCCACCACCTTCAAGCAGCCCGAGGGCTTTGGCAGCTATGGTTTCCCCGAGAGCCATGCCGCCAGCTTCGCGCTCATCGCCTATGCCTCGAGTTGGATGAAATGCCACCACCCCGACGTCTTCTGCGCCGCGCTGCTCAATTCGCAACCGATGGGCTTTTACCTTCCCGCCCAGATCGTGCGCGATGCGCAGGCGCATGGGGTCGACGTCCGCCCTGTCTGCGTCAATGCGAGCCGCTGGGACTGCACGCTGGAGGCGATCGACGAGGAGGGACGCTTCGCCGTTCGCCTTGGTCTGCGGCTGGTCAAGGGACTGGCCAATGCCGACGCGGCCGCGATCATAACGGCCAGGACCGACGATCCCTTCGCCTCGATCGACGATCTTTGGCAGCGCGCCGGCGTGCCGGCGGCCTCACTCGTGCAACTGGCCGAGGCCGATGCGTTCCGGCCAGACCTAGGCTTGGCGCGGCGCGAAGCCTTGTGGGCGCTTAAGGGAGTACGTAAGCGCCGTGAAAAGACGGCTCAGCTGGAGCGCGACGAAGGGCGGCAACGGCGCTATTTCGACAGCCAACCCCCATTTTCCCGTACACGTCATGTGACCTCGATCGCTTCTTGCGGAAGGAGAGAATCTAGCGTTCTGGCTGACCCCGTTTATGAGAAACCAGAGCCATAAGCCGACGGTTGCGCCATGCCGAACGGGCCTCGAGCTCTGGCTTTGCCAGTATTTCCCGGCGCTCGGCCGTGGCGAGTTTAATCAGATCAGGGGACCAGGGTTTCGGATCGCGGCGATCCTGTGCGATCGAGTGGTACAGCGTTCCCAAACGTTGTGCGTAATCGTCTATGCCACCGGGTGCATTCAGATCGATCGTCTCGAACGGTCCCATGAACGACCAGCGCAGGCCGAGACCATGAGCAACTGTTCGATCAATGTCGGCCACACTTGCCAAGCCCGCATCCAACAGCGCCCAGGCTTCGTTCAGCAGCGCACCTTGGAGGCGGTTGAGAATAAAGCCTTCGATCTCACGGTTGACGACGATCGGCACCTGTCCGACTTGCTCCATCGTCTCGCGCAGCCATGGAACGATTTCCGGATCCGTCCATGGGGCAGCTACCAGTTCGACAAGCGGCACCAGATGCGGTGGATTGACCGGGTGGGCGATTAGAAAGCGCGATCGCCTTGGGGCCTGTTCAGTGAACATCGAAGCCGGTATGCCGGAACTCGAACTGCCTACCACCGCATCGTCACGTATGGCAGCGCCGATCTCGGCGGACACTGCCTTTTTTACGTCGACGCGTTCGAAGACGGATTCCTGCACGTAATCGGCCCCCGACACTGCATCGACCAAGCTGTCGACCACTTCGATGCGTTGCGCGATTGCATCGACATCGCTGACCAGGCCGAACTCTTGCATGTCCGAAAGACTGCCACGGATACGAGAGGACGCGCCTTGCCGGATGTCTTCACTTGCGTCGAATAGCCGAACCGGGATGCCAGCACGCGCAAAGACGACCGCCCAGCCGCTTCCGACCAGTCCGCCGCCGATAACTGCGACTTGCTTCAAGTTTGTTGACATCATCGTACCTTGGATGTCTCGCCGTCAGCCAGGCAGATCTCCGAAATGCGCAGTCCGTCCTTGGTGATCCGCGACGGAAAGCGGTCCTTGAGCCTTTCCTCATGTACTGGAATGACACGTTGCGCTTCATAGCCGACCTGTTTCATCATCGCTTCGGTGGCCATCAACAGGTTCTGTTGGCTGCCAAGAGCAAGACCGACCGGCACATACATCGGCGTATCGACATCGACGACGGCCCCTGGGCCTTCGACATTCTCGAAGACATAGACCAGGTCGCCGGCGAGCACCCAGGCATCGGAAGACCGCGCCTTGCCGTCGTTGCGGACATTGACCCACATGGACGCAAAGGTGTGGCTGTCGTAGGCGACATGAAGGTCGATCCCCGGAAGAGCGTTCTCTACGATGCCATCGACGCAAATGAGCCGTTTCTGGCGCGCAAGATCGACGCCACGGATGATGTCACCGGGATCGACAGCCACCATCATCCAGCGGAGCCTGTCAGGCAGCGACATCGCCCAGGTCCACTTCGCGATCTCGCGTTCCTGAATGTAGAATTTCGCCTTCGGAAAATCCTCGACATTGCCGAAATGGTCGAAATGGGCGTGGGTGATGAAGACCGTATCGACCTCCTCGGGTGTCAGGCCGACCCCGGCGAGAACCTCCTTTGGGGAGCGCCAGTTCTCGACACCGAACTTGTCTCCAAGGTGCTTTCCATAGTCTTTGTCGTTGTAACCGACATCCACCATGGCAACGTGTCCGTTGCCTTTGATCAGGGCGTAGCAGTACGGAAGTTTGACGTAGCCCTGGTTGTGCGCACCATAAAGAACACCACTTTTGTGGTATTTGGTGACGTAGGAATATTCGAGAATCCAGATCGAATACTGTGACATTATTTCCTCCCTAGACTGATGATAAGCGGCCTTCGGCCCCGCAGTTGCAGCAGGAATGCCTGAAGTCGACCATGGTCATTCCGAAGCGATCCTCGGATGCCGATTGCAGATGCCTGTAAGCCGCCGACAAATTGCCGAGCGGCTCGGCGAGGTCTGGGGTGTTCTTGGCAGCTTGCTGCTCGCGCAAAACAGTGAGGCAGGTGCCCACGAGCCTGTGTGCGCTGATCAACTGCTGCAGATGCACATTAAGGCGAGACGTTGTCCGCAACTTTGAAAGGCGTTCGCGGAGTTCGTCGAACAATTCCGCGGCACTGGCGATAGACGGAAGATCGAGCACTTCGCGGCGGCCGCTTGCCTGCAGCAGGATCATCAGGCCAGCGACCTGCCCGATTAAACGCTTAAGACCGTTGTAGACCTGGCGGGCCTCGAGACCATAGGCGACCACCTCATCCGCCACACCTTCAGGCAGAGACAAGGCCGCGACTTCGCGAGCGGGGCCAAAGCCAGCACAGTCCGGGCCATGAATTTGCGCCGCCCAGTCCAGCATCGACAGAGAAGACTTATTGCCTGCCATCGATGGCCCTCGTGGTGCTGCGTTCGACGAGTTTTCCCGGAATGCGCTGCAGGGCGGGCTGACTGGCATCGTTGCGCGACAGGGACAGCGTCAGGTCCACGGTGCGCTCCACCATCAGTTCCATTGGCTGACCAACAGTTGTGAGATCGTGCGACGGCCAGGAGGCCATCGCGATGTCATCGAAACCAACGACGGACAGACGGTCCGGTATCGAAAGGCCGAAATCGCGTCTTGCCGCGTCCATGGCGCCGATCGCTAGGATGTCGTTCGCACAGAAAAGCGCAGTCGGTGGTTCGTCGGACGAGAGAAACCCATGCGCGGCGGCATAGCCGGCCGCGTAGCTGAATTCCTGCCCTACGCTGCTGAGAGGAGCCTGCACGCCTCTTTCCAGGCAGCGGGCATGAAAACCCTTCCAGCGATCGACGTTGGTCGAGGCATTCGGCAAGCCGGCGACATAGGCCAGGCGCCTGTGTCCGAGATCGATCAGGTGGTCGGCGACCGTCCTGCCGCCGAGTTCATTGTCGCAGGTCACCGCATAGGAGCGCTGGCTGGCATCGTAGCGGTTGAAGAACACGACGGGTGTACCGACCTTGCGGCAGGCATCGGACGATGCCGAAGAAAGCGTCGTGGCCAGGATGATCACCACGTCGGGGTGATAAGAGAGCAGGACGCGAAGCGTCTCATCCTCGCTGCGCTTTGGATCGGTCACCACCAGCATCACATTCAGGTCCAGAGCTTGCAGCTTTCCCGTCAGCCGCGTCAGCACTTCGGGATAGAATGGATTGGTGATGTCGGACACGACGATGCCGACGATGCGGCTGCTCTTGGTGATGAGGCCGCGTGCGAGCGGATTGGGCTGGTAACCGAGTTCCGCCGCGCGCGCGAGGATTCTCGCGCGCGTCTTTGGCGCGATCACGGCGTCCTCGTAAAAGGCTCGCGAAACCGTGGATACCGACATGCCCAATTGTCTTGCCAAATCTTTCACCGTTATGCGGGGCGTGTGAGGCTGCTTCAGGGCGACTTCGGTCATGGCTGCTAGGCTCCAGTTTTAGCGGCGAACCATGTTTCGACGTGCTTTGTTCAAGGTCGTCAAGCGGCGTTTCGGCCGCCGTAGCGCCGCACGCGGATATTGGCCTGCTCAGCGTGTCCGGCAAAACCTTCCAGCATGCACAACCTCGAGCAATATTCGCCGACCAGTCCACTGGCCTCGTCGGTGAGGATCCGCTGGTATGTGCAGGTCTTGAGAAATTTGCCGACCCACAGTCCGCCAGTATAGCGGGCTGCTTTCTTGGTCGGCAGCGTGTGGTTCGTGCCGATGACCTTGTCGCCAAATGCCACATTGGTGCGAGGCCCAAGGAACAAGGCGCCGTAGTTGGTCATGTTGTTCAAGAAGTAATCGGGGTCGCTCGTCATGACCTGCACATGCTCGGAAGCGATGCGGTCCGCCTCGCGCACCATCTCCTCATCGGACTCACACACGATCACTTCGCCGTAGTCTGCCCAGGCCTTGCCGGCGAGTTCCGCTGTCGGCAACCGCAGAAGCTGCCGTTCGACTTCGGCCATGGTTGCCCGGGCGAGCTTCTCGGAGGTGGTAAGCAAGACGGCGGGCGAGGTGGGCCCATGCTCGGCCTGGCCGAGGAGATCGGTTGCGCAGATCTCGCCGTCGACGCTTTCGTCGGCGATGATCAGTGTTTCGGTCGGGCCGGCGAAGAGGTCGATACCGACGCGGCCGAAGAGCTGGCGCTTGGCTTCGGCGACAAATGCATTGCCGGGACCGACCAGCATGTCGACCGGGGCGATAGTACCGGTGCCGAGCGCCATGGCGGCTACTGCCTGCACACCGCCAAGCACGTAGATTTCGTCGGCACCGCCCAGATGCATGGCGGCGACGATCGCCGGATGCGGGCCGCCGTGGAAAGGCGGTGCGCAGGCAATCACGCGCTTCACGCCGGCTACGCGCGCCGTGACCACGCTCATATGAGCCGAAGCAACCATCGGATATTTGCCGCCGGGCACATAACAGCCAACGGCATTGACTGGAATGTTGCGGTGGCCGAGTACGACGCCGGGCAGGGTCTCGACTTCGATATCCCTGATGGAATCGCGCTGATGCTGGGCAAAATTGCGCACTTGCGCCTGGGCGAAGCGGATGTCTTCGAGATCGCGTGGAGCAACCGCGGACAGGGCTTTTTCAATGTCCTGCTCGGAAAGGCGAAAGCTTTCTGGCGACCAGTTGTCGAATTTTTCAGAGAGCTCGCGCACGGCCGCGTCACCTCTCGCCTCGACGTCGGCGAGAATATTTTCAACGGTCAATCGCGTTCTGGCGTCGACCGCCGCCACTGTGCTCGCGTCCTGGCCGCGCTTGAGATAACTGGGCATGTTCGTCCTCGTTCTTGAAAAAGGTGGAGCGGGCGGCGTGACGCCGCCCGCCTTGGCCATTACGGATTGACGGTTGGCTGAACCTTGGTGAGCTTGTACTGGTCTGCCGGCGGCTCGCATTTCTGGCAGTTGATGCCGGGCTCGTCGGCGGCTTTCGGAACATCGGCCGGCAAAGGCTGGATGGTCGCGCCTGGGGTTGGCTTGCCTTCAAGCGCCGACTGAATGGAAAGCTCCGGCAGCAGCGTCGGGCTGAACACCTCCGTCACGAAGGAACTGGGCACGACGCCTTCCGGGAAGGCGTTGCAACCATCTTCGAACGTCTGGCCTTTGCACAGCTTGACCTGGTCGGCGGGCACCCATGGCAGAGGATATTCGATGTTGCCCGGCTTGAGATCGCGCTTTCCAGTCAGGGCTTCCATCATCAGCTTGAAAGCATAGCCAGCACTGGCCGGCGGCGAGCCGGCGGAAACGCCTTTCAGGCCACGCTTCTGGAAATCTGGATTGGCCAGCGCAAGGCGGAAGCCATTCGAGTTTTCGCCCGTCATCGGCACCAGTTTGCTTCCCTTGTCCATGAGGGCCTGGATCGCACCGTATTCACCGGCCTGAGCCCAGATGCCGTCGACGTCGGGATGCGCTGCGAGCGCCTTGGCTGTTTCCTGCTGGGTCGTACGGTCGTCCCAGAAGGAATAGTATTCGTCCACGACCTGTATGCCGGGGTACTTCTTGAAGACCGACATGGCTCCATCGGTGTGGCGCTTGTCGACCGAGTTGCCGGGAACGCCGCGGCTGAGGAAGATCTTGCCTTTGCCGCCGAGCGCATTGACCAGGGCCTGAGCGCTGTTCTCGCCAAAGCCAGCGGTAATGTAACTGACGTTGTAGGCGCAGGGCTCGGTGACCGTCGCGTCGTACATGAAGAACTTCACGCCCTTCTCGCAGCCTTTGTGGATGACGCGATTGAGGGCGGTGGAAGAAATCGGAAAGCTGATAATGCCGTCGGCTTTGGCGGCAATCATGCTCTCATACGCAGCGATCTGAGCCTGGGGATCCGTGCCCGAGATCACTTGGGTCAGTTCCACGGTCTTGTCGTAGGGTGGGGTGGCGGCAAGCGCCTTGACGATGTTGGCTGCCTCCGACTGCCAAGAGTTGCCGCTGTAGCTCATGCTCAGGTAGATTTTGAACTTCTTGTCCTGCGCTGACGCCGACGGGGCGGTGAACGAAAGGCTGACCGCGGCAGTACAAAGAGCGGCTGCGCATAGACTTAGTTTTCTCTTCCAGTTTGGCATCGAAGGTCTCCCAGATCGTTGACCGCTTGTTGATGGGAACGTTCTCACTGAACGTCCCGGATCGCCGGGCGCGGGCGGTCTTTACCGCGCCAGTCGGCGTCTTAGGAACGCGAAGGTGTTTTCCCTCAGCAGGAGCAGGGCAATGAGGATGATCGAGCCCTCGATGACCGTGCGCCAGCCCTGTGGAATGCCAAGCGCCGAGATCACCGTACTCAACGCGGTGAGCAGGATGGCACCGCCTATCGTGGCGACGAAAGAGCCGCTGCCACCAAGAATGGACGAGCCGCCGATGACGACGGCCGCAATCGAGGGAAGCAGATAGTCGTCGCCCATGCGCAGCGTTGCGCCGTTTGCGTAGCCCGCCAGCATCATGCCGGCAAACCCGGATGCGGCTGCGCTCAGCATATAGGCGATCAGAACCGAACTGCGCACTGCAATGCCCGCGACATGAGCCGCGACCGGATTCGCGCCGATAGCTGTCAGGCGGCGACCGTAGGATGTTCGACCCTGCAGCACTGAGCCGAGGATGGCGAAAGCCAGGAAGAATAGGAGGATGACCGGGATGCCGATCCAACTCGCTTTCATCAGAGCGGTCAGGATTGGGGGAGCCGCGCCGCGCGGTGTGCCGCTCGTAAGCCCAAGTGCTGCGGAAGCGGTGATGATCCCCGTCGCCATGGTCATGATGAAGGGCGGGATACGCAGCAAGGTCACCCCAAGGCCGCTGATCCCGCCAATGCACGCGCAGATCAGCAAGATCGCTGGTATCAGCGGCAAGCTCATGCCGCTGGAGGCATCGATCCAACTGGTCGTCAGCACGCCGCCAAGCGTTATGAGCGCCGGGACTGAAAGGTCGAGACCTCCGATCATGATGACGATCCCCTGGCCGAAGGCCACGACGATCAGGAACGACGCCAGAAGGATTATGGTGTTGACGTGATCCCATGAACCGAGTGCCGGGCTGACGAAGCGTGAACCCAGCACCAGCAGGATACTGATACCGAACACGCAGACCGCCGTGATTGTCTCTGGCCGCAAGCGTGCGGTACGCCTATTGTCGGCGACACGTTCCGTGTGCCGTTGGGCCCGCGGGGCAGGAGCTACAGTCGCCCCGGGAGGGTGCGCTTCGGTCACGTTGCACCTCTTCGTTCAACAAAATGCGTCACGACATTTCCAAACACCACCGCCTGCACGAGCACCACGCCCTGGAAAATGCCGGTGTAGAAGGACGACACGCCGCCGGCGAACAGCACCTTCTGCAGCAACATGAGCGTGGCGGCGCCGATGATGCTGGCGATGACACTGCCGCGCCCACCGCTCAGCGACGTGCCGCCGAGCGCCACGGCAGCGAAGGTCAGCATCAGGAAAGAGGCGCCTGCGTTGGGATTTCCTGTCGCAGTTTGAGCGCTGAGCATGAAACCCGCGAGGCCGTAGAGCATGCCACCGATAACAAAGCTTAGAATTCGGACGCGTTTGACATTGATGCCTGACAGATGCGCAGCTGTTTCATCAGCCCCCACGACATAAAGGCCTGTGCCGAACGCCGTGCGTCGGCAAATCATCCAGAGAACGACAACGGCCGCGACGAAGAGCCCCGAGATCGGGATCACGCCGAAAAGCACGTCGGTGAGATCATAGGAGATGAAATCCGCGACCGTGCCTCCCGGCGCGTCGAGGATCACCAATGAAAGGCCCTGGCAGATGATCATCGTCGCCAGCGTGGCGGCGATCGACTGGAGACGCAGCACAGCGACCAGGAAACCGTTTACCAGGCCGACCACGCCCCCGATCGCCAGGCAGATGGCAAGGCTTTCGACTGCCCCCAACGGGCCGTCCAGCGGATAAGCCGCCATGATGACATTGGTTAGCGAGATGACGCCGGCGACGGAAAGGTCGAAGCCTCTGGACAGCACGATCAACGTCTGACCCGCCGCCGCGATCGCAAGGGGAACGGCATTGTTCGTCAGGTTGAGCACTGTGTCGGCGGTCAGCGCGGTAGGATCCCATATGGAATACAGGCCATACAGGATGATGTAGAGAACGATGATGATGCCGGTGCCGCTGGCCAGTAAGGCTTTTGCCCTTGCCGGCATTGACGGGGCGAGGCGGTGAGAGGTGGCTGCCGCCTTGGTTGCAAGAATGCTCATGCCGCGGCCTCGCGCTTTGATTTTGCGGGGTCTCGGGAATGACCGGTAAGGGCTGCGACGAGCGCACGCTCTTCGATGGCTTCGCCCGTGAACTGCTCGAAAATTCGTGCGCCGTAGAGCACCAGACAGCGGTCGGCCAGACGCGTCAGTTCTGTAAGTTCCGATGAATAGAGAAGCACCGATCCACCCCTGTCGGCGAAGGCCCGAATGGCCGCGTAGATAGCCTGCTTGGTACCGACATCGACGCCTCGGGTCGGATCGTAGAGAAGCAATGTACGCGCGCCCGTAAACATCGCACGCGCAAGCAATGCCTTCTGCTGATTGCCTCCGGAGAGGTCGGCGATACGAAAATCGAGATAGCGAGGATTGAGTTCGACCCCTTCGGATGCCCGTGCGGCACTGTGCCGTTCCAGCGCGGGCCAGACAAAACCGGTCCGGCTGATGTTCTGGATGACGGGCAGCACGATGTTTGCTGCCGTCGACAGTGTCGAGAATATCCCTTCCACCTTGCGTTCCTCGGGAAGGAAGCTCAGTCCGGCCGCGATGGCATGACGCGGGCTCTTTGGTTGTACGGGCTTTCCTTCGACCAGGATTTGTCCCGACGTCGCTTTATCCAGGCCGACAAGGGTGCGGAAAAGTTCGCGCTGGCCTTGGCCTTCCAAAGCGGCGATGCCGACGATCTCGCCCTCTTTCACGTCGAGTGTGACGCCCTTGAGCTTTGCGCCGGTGACATTGTTCAGTTCGAGCACGGAACGCGTCTCGCGAGCGAACGAGTGGGCGCGGCGCCCGTGCGCCTTCTCCGTGCGGCCGACCATCAGCTCGAAAATATCGGCATCGCTGGCGTCCGATAGTCCGACGCTTGCCACGGAACGGCCGTTTCGCAGCACCGTTGCCTGCTTGCACAAGGTGCGCACCTCGGCCAGGCGGTGTGAAATATAGAGGACGGCGGTCCCGGCCGCAGTCGTGCTGCGAACCAGATCGAACAGCCATTCGACATCGGTCAATGCTGCCGTAGGCTCGTCAAGGATAAGAACCTTTTCGGCATAGTGCATGGCTCGGGCGATCTCGAGCCGCTGCCTGTGGGCGAGCGACAGGCTGGCGATGCCGGCGATCGGCGAGACGTCATCCAAACGATAGCGATGCAGGATTTCAGCTGCGGCTCGCGCTGTCTGGTAGGGAGAGACCAGGCCGAACGCCCCGCGCTTCATGGCGGGCAGCAGCAGCGCTTCGGCAACGGTCAAGTTGGGCGCGAGACTCAATTCCTGGAAAGCCGTGGCGACGCCTGCTTGTCGCGCATGCAGGATCGAATGCGGCGCATAGACCGCACCGTCGAGACGCATCTGACCGCTGTTTGGCGCAATCACACCGCTGAGGATCTTGACCAGCGTGGATTTGCCGGCGCCGTTTTCGCCGAGCACCGCATGGACTTCGCCCGCCGCCAGATCCAGCGACACATTTTCCAATGCTGTGGTCGCGCCGTAGGATTTGGTAACGGCAACGGCCTGCAATCGTGGCGGCGACACACTCAACAGATTTCCTCCAAAACGCCCTCTTCCATCCCAAAACACGCAGTGAGAACGTTCTCTTTCTACTATTTCATCGAAATGCGCTGTGATCAACAGATCATCGACCCTTTAATTGCGGAGCCGCATATCTTCCGATTTCATGCCGGGCTGCTGCTTTCAACGGCGGTTCAATGAGACCGCAATGATGATGATGGCTCCCTTGATGACCTCCTGGATGCTGGTCGATAGACCGAGCACGAGAAGACCAAATCCGAGAATGCCTATGAAGATTGCCCCGACGACGGAACCGACGATTGATCCATAACCGCCAAAGAGACTTGTCCCGCCTATGATCACGGCCGCGATCACGTCCAGTTCAAGGCCCGCTCCCAGGCTGGGATTGCCAGCTGTGGAGCGGGCCGCGAGCATCAGGCCCGCAAGGGACGCGGTCATGCCGGATATCGCAAAGGCGAAGATTTTGACGCCGTCCGTGCGCACACCGGAAAAGCGCGCGGCAACAGCATTTCCACCGGTCGCATAAACACGCCTGCCGTAGGGCATTTGATGCAGCAGGTAGTAGCCGACGGCCGTAAGAACGATCGTCCACCAGATAGGAGCCTGCATGCCCAGAAAACTACCGTTCCAGAACAGATTCGAAAAATCATCATCGACGATCGACACGGGCCGGGTGCCGGTGATGGTCAGTGCCAAGCCGGAAAAGATGGACAACATCCCAAGCGTTACGAGAAACGATGGAATGCGCAGTTTTGTAACAAGCACGCCCGACACCGCGCCGATCGAGGCCCCGGCGCCCAACACCAGAAGGGCGGCGACATAGGCCGGGACACTTTGATCGAGCAGCAATGCTCCGATCATACCTGAAAAGCTGGCAACCGACCCGACCGACAGGTCGATTTCGCCGCAGATGATGACGAACGTCATGCCGATCGCCATCACGGAGACGATGGCTGTGATGCGCAGAACGGCGCTTGCGGTTGAGACCGACGCAAGGTGGGGGGCGAACAAGACGAAATAGAGGGTGATAGCCAGGAAGATCACATAGGTGATGTGATCGCGGAAAAAATTCATCGCACTTGCGCGCATCGGCATCGAGGACGGTTTCATGCTGCAACTCCCTGAGCGCGTACGCTGGTCTGTCTGGCGGCCTCGGCCTGCAGCAACGCGCGAAGCCCGGTCTCGTCGTGCGCGCTGCCCATGCTGCGCGTTATCCGGCCCTGCGCCATCACCAGAATGCGATCGGACAAATCCAAAAGTTCTTCGAGTTCCGAAGAAATGAGCAGCACGGCGACGCCATCGCCTGCCGTGCGGCGCACAAGCTCGCGCATATCGCGCTTGGCGTTGACATCGACGCCGGAAGTTGGCTCATCGAGGATCAACAGCTTCGGTTTCATTGCCAGCCATTTTGCGAAGACGATCTTCTGCTGATTGCCGCCTGAAAGCTCCTGGGCTCTTTGTAAGGGACCGCGGCACAGGATATTTAGGTCGTCGCGGTATTGTCTGAACAGAGCCGCTATTCGCGCCTTCGCCATCGGTCCAAAGGGACCCGCGAGCGAGAAATCGGAAAGACGGGGAAGCGCAAGATTCTCCTCGATTGAGCGCCCGCCAACAAGCCCTTCGAGCCGGCGGTCTTCTGGAACAAGCGCGACCCCAGCAGTGATGGCCCCGCTGACGCTGCCCAGCCGAACGGATTCGCCTGCGACGGTGATGTGGCCGGATACATCCGGAACGATACCGAACAAGGCCTTGCCCAAGGTCGAGCGGCCGCTGCCGACGAGCCCGGCAAGTCCGACGATCTCGCCTGGATCGATCGAGAACGATATGTCGGACAGCTTGCGCGACGTGGCTAGATCGCGGACCTCAAGCGCCGGCGCCCCGACCGACGTTGCCGGGCGGCGTTTTGTGCGCGCCGCTGCGGTCGGCAAAGGCGCGTCGCCCCTCGGCCGCGACATCATCGCAGCGATATCCTCGATGGATGTCTTGCTCGGATCAAGTGGGCCAACCAGTCGGCCATCCTTGATGATCGAGATGCGATCCGAAAGCCGCAGCACATCGGCCATGCGATGGCTGATGTAGACGATACCGATCCCGTTTTGCTTCAGCTGACCTATGGTGCGAAAAAGCGTTTCTTCCTCGTGGATGGTCAGAGATGAAGTCGGCTCATCCATGACGAGCAGCTTGGCGCCCCGCGAGATCGCCTTGAGGATCTCGACCATCTGCCGTTGGGCGAAGGCCAGATCGCCCACGCGCGCGAAAGCATCAAGCGAGAAGGCGTACCGCTCGATCAGAGCCTGGGCATCACGAACCATTTTTCTGCTGTTGATACGCCGGCCAAAGGAGAGGGGCTCGCGAAGGACGAAGAGGTTTTCGGCAACCGATCGGTTAGGCAAGACGCTCAGTTCCTGGAAGATCATTGCAATACCGCGATCGATCCTCTCGCGAAGCGACAAGCTGGTGACGTCCTCTCCGGCGAACAGAATGTGGCCTTCATCCGTTCGATAGGCTCCCATGAGAATCTTCATGAGCGTCGATTTGCCCGCACCGTTCTCGCCGAGCAGCGCGTGCGTTTCACCGGCCATGACCTCGAACGAAATATCAGACAGCACGCGGTTCGCGCCAAACGACTTGCTGATGCGTTGCATCGCTACGATCGCGTTCTGAGACGTTGAAGTTTTCGCTTCGGCCATGACGATTTTCTCGATCGCTTGGGGAGCGTCGGCGGACCGCTGGGGCCCACCGACGAAAAGTGGCTAGAAGCATTCGCCGTTGCAGATTTTCACCACCGAGGCGGGAGCATCTTCCTTGGTGACCTCCTTGAGGGCACTGAGAAGGTCGAGTTTCTTGACGCGCAACGTCGGCACCGAGATGTATGGCGGGACGTTATGTCCAAGCA
Organism: Mesorhizobium ciceri biovar biserrulae; assembly: GCF_001618845.1. Classification (NCBI taxonomy): domain Bacteria; kingdom Pseudomonadati; phylum Pseudomonadota; class Alphaproteobacteria; order Hyphomicrobiales; family Phyllobacteriaceae; genus Mesorhizobium; species Mesorhizobium ciceri. The sequence goes on along the minus strand of NZ_CP015065.1, from coordinate 125,937 downwards.
ATGCAAGCGCGGCTGCCTTGGCCTCGGCGACGCCTTGGTCGTAGGGACGCTGCGCGCCTACGGCCAGGAATTCGCCACGTGCAACGTTCAGAGCACTGTCCGCGGCAATGTCATTCGTGGTAACGACGATATCGCGGCCGAGTGTCTTTGCCGCGGCCACGACTTGCTGGGCGGGCGTGTCCCAGGCAACGAAAATACCCTTCATGTCAGGATGCGCCGTCAACATTGCGGTGGCAACCTCGTAGGCCTTCTCTGGCGCCGTGAAGGTACCGACATCCGCGACCTTGATATCGGGATGTTCGCCGAACGCCTTCAAGGCACCGACCTTGCGGGCCGCGACGGAGTAGTAATAGTCATAAACCAGCGTGATGATGCCGACCTCACCCTTGCCACCAATCGCCCCGACAAGTTCCTGCGCGGCGAAATAGGCGTTCTTCTCGTTGTCGGAGGCGACAACGGTCACATAGTCCTTGCCCGGCGCCATATCGACCGGGACGTTGTCCATGAAAACCAGCTTGATGCCGGCTGCCGCCGCCTTCTTGTAGGCCTCGGACTCAGATTTCGGATCGATCGGAATCGAGAAGATCACGTCCGGCTTGCGGGCGGTCATCTGCTCCAGATCGCTGATTTGCTGGCCCGGTTGGAACTTGGCGTCGGTGGTTCCGACGACTTCGATACCGAGGTCCTTGAGGGTGTTGCTGATTCCGGCGACCTGCAACTGAGGCCAGCCGGCATCCATGGTGTGCATCACCAGTCCAGCGGTAAACTTTCCCGCCTTGAGCTTGGCAAGGTCCTCATCGGAGAATTTCAGTACGTCTGGTGAAACCGCCGGCGGACCGTCCGGGAAGCCTGGGACGGGTTGGCCCCGCGGCGACAGGGGAAGCGGCTCGAGCAGAGCTTTTGCTTCCGGTGGAATGGTGTCATCGGCGCGCGCCGATGATGCGGCCAATCCCGATAGCGTCAAGGCCAAAGCGGCCGCCATAAATCCACGATAGTGCATTTCATTTCCTCCCGATCATATGAAACGGCCGTAGCGGCCGGGTGGCGACCTGGCTGGTCGTACTGGTTGGGCGCTGTTCAGCGCCCGTAAGGCATCAATGCCGCTGTGGCGGCACCCGAATAGTTCACGTAGACAGTCTTTTTGCGCATGTAGCTCTCGAGCCCATGCACGCCGTCGTCACCGCCCAGTCCGCTTTCACGGAAGCCGACATGGAAACCCTGCAGCATTTCCGGTCCGATCCGGTTCACGTAGATCTCACCGAACGAAACCTCGTTGACGGCGTTCATGACGCGGCCCAGATCATTGGTGAAAAGATAGGCCGACAGGCCATAGTTGCTGGTATTGGTGATGCTGACAGCCTCCTCGAAGGAGTCGAAGGGCATGATCGGCACGACCGGGCCGAAGATTTCGCGCGTCATGATCGGCATGTCGGGCGTCACATCTGTCAGTACGGTCGGATTGAGCCAGTAGCCGCCATCGATGGGCGCCTTGGTCGGGCGTCCGCCGGCGAGAGCAAGCCTCGCGCCGCCCGCTACGGCTTCCGCAAGGACCGCCTCGACCTTTTCCAACTCTTCAAGACTGACTTTCGGGCCGATATCGGTATTTGCCTGCATCGGATCACCGACGACGAGCGACTTGGAGAACTCCACAAAGCGTGTGACGAATTGATCGTAAATCGAACGGTGAACGAGCGTGCGTTCGTTGCATATGCAGACCTGTCCGCAATTCATGTAGCGCGACGTGGCTGCGGAACGAACCGCCAGGTCGAGATCGGCATCAGCCAAGACGATGAATGGCGCTTTGCCGCCAAGCTCCAGCGAAACAGGTGTCAGATTGCGCGAAGCATTCGCCATGATGCGCTTGCCGGTCGGTACGCTTCCGGTCATGGTGATGAGGTCGACGCCGGGTTCCGTGCAGAGCACTTCGCCTATGGTTTCACCTCGTCCCGTTATGATGTTCACGACGCCGGCTGGCACGCCCGCTTCGACAAAGATGCGAGCCATTTCGAGCGCCGAAAGTGGCGTGTCTTCATGCGGTTTCAGGACGATGGTGTCGCCGGCGATCATGGCGGGCGCCACCTTTCGGCTGACCAGGGCGCTCGGGTAATTCCACGGAATGATGGCGGCGACGACGCCTACCGGCACACGCTGTATCCAGACCTGCTCTCCCGCGTAGTCGGATGGCAGGATTTCACCTTGAATGCGACGGGCAAACTCGGCGTAGTAATCGAAGAACTCGGCCGCGCCGCCGACTTCACCTATTGCTTCATTGATCGGTTTGCCTTGTTCCCTGACCACCACCTCGGCCAGATGTCGGGCGTTCTGCCGGATCAAGACCGCGATCCGCTTCATGATCGCCGCACGGGCAAGAGGCGCTTTGAGCCCCCAAGCCTTCTGCGCCTTACGGGCGGCCTCTATCGCCTGGCGAGCCTGATCCGGGCTTGCCTCGGGCACGTCGACAAAGGCCTTGCCATTGGCCGGATTGATCACCGAACGCGTGCCGGCTTCGCCGGTGACAAACTTCCCGTCGATCAACATGAGATAGGATTTCTTGTCTTCTGCTGCCATGGTTCAATCCGCTTCCGCGTGCGTTGCAGGCGTGCCGACGCCTAAGGGTTGGATTTCGCCGCGGCCATCTGGACCGCGAACTCGATCGCTTCGACCAAACTGTCCTCATTGGCGATGCCCTTGCCGGCGATGTCGAAGGCCGTGCCGTGGTCGACAGAGGTGCGGATGATCGGAAGGCCGAGCGTGACATTGACACCAGAGAGCGCTTTCCACTCACCGGTCGCGGGATCGATGTTGAAGCCGAGCAGTTTCACCGGGACATGGCCCTGATCGTGATACATCGCGACCACCGCGTCATACTGGCGGGCGCGCAACTTGACGAAAACCGTATCGCCCGGAACAGGCCCAAACACCGCAAAATCGGCGGACGTGTAGGAGGCGACGACCGGGGTCGTGATGTCGATATCCTCACGGCCGAAAATGCCGCCTTCGCCGGCGTGCGGGTTGAGCGCGGCGATCGCAATGCGGGGATGGGCAATGCCGAGGCCGCGCAACGCCTCGACCGTCAGCTGGATAACCCGCCGCAACCGAGGTTCGGTCAGTTTCGACGGAACCTGGGCCAGCGCTACATGGGTCGAGACATGGCTGACGCGAAAATCGCCATGGGCGAGCATCATCACGGAATCGCGGGCGCCTGTGAGTTCTGCCAGCATGTCGGTGTGACCGGCATAATGATAGCCGGCCAGATTGAGCGCCTCCTTGTTGAGGGGAGCCGTAACGATGCCCGCAATTGAACCGGCCTGCGCCAGGCGAACGGCCTTTTCGATCGCCAGATAGGCGAGGCGCCCGCCTTCCGCCGACAAGACGCCTGTCTCGATAGGTGTGCGTTCGGGGCCGGCTTCGAGAATGGCTAGCGGCGGAAAAACCCCCGCGGCCGAAGCTGACGGTTGTTCCTCCTCAATGCGCCCGGAAATCGACTCCATTGCACGCATGGCGGCGACGCTGCCGATGATGAGAAGGGACAACGATCCGTCGGCAAGACGCGGTTTCAGCCGTGCGCATGCCTTTGCGATGATCTCGGGGCCGATCCCCGCAGGATCACCCATTGTGATGCCGAGTCTTGGACCAGACATGAACGCCTCTAATCGGTCAATTGTGATCATCTTCTAATCCTTGTAACCAGAGATGCGCAATAGTTTTCTTTTGCAGTCATTCGTAATCAGCCGCACGGTGAAATCCGCCTGTTTTCCCACCTCTCTGTGGGAGCAGTCCCCGTGTAGCCGGCTGCTGAAAGATCGCTTGACGTCATTTGACCGGCAGGAATGGACCCGACCGATGCTCTTGCGGACGATCGTCTTGATTAGCGACGCGCGAGAGTCGCGAGCCTGCAGAAGAGGGCACTGTCGCCGAACGCGCCAGATTTGGAAATTGTGGCTAGCGCCTCGAAAACGCCGCCTTTGATTCTGGAGATCGGAAGCCCCGGCTCAATCTCGCTCTCGACCGTGAGTTCGACGACGCCGAGGCTGGAGCACACCGATCGCAATGTTTCGCCGCCAGTGACGAGCAGCGTTCCGGGCTTTGGCAAACCGTCAAGAAGCGACGCAAACACCTTGCCGATATGATCTGCAATCGCGTGGCGATCACCCGATGCAACCACAGTGACAACCGACGGCGCACCTCGCATGATCCGTTTTGCCAGATCCCTTTTCGCTTTGTCGATGTCGCGTTCCACAACGATATGCCCATCAGCATGCTTGGTGGCAAACGAGGCCACCTGTCCCGCCGTGACTTCGTGATTTGTGCCGATAAGGCCCAGGAACGGGGCGGGCAGTGCCGGAACAGGCTTGTGTGGTATGCTCAGGTGTCGCGCCAGCGCGGCAGCCAGGCCGCCCGTACCAACCCAGAGTGTCTGCGGCGCGCTCGCCGTTGCAACGATTTCGTCCAGGTCCTTGTCCGTTTCGGCGTCGTAGAGTGTGAGGAAATGAACCGGCCGCGTGCCCGGTACCGACCGGCCAGAGGAAAAGCGCCGACCGAGGCCGGCGAGGATGTCGGGACCGACCATTTCGGGCCGATCGAGCCGCCATTGACGCCCAAGGCGTGTAACACGGCCCTGAAAGGGGAACGCGGGCGCCAGTACAACCCGCTGGTACGCACCTTCGACGATGCAGGCTTCTATTTCGGCAATGACGTGACCGCGCAAAAGGCTGTCGATCTTCTTGAAGCTCAGCTGTCCGGCGGCCAGCCATGGCGCGAACTTCAAGTGTCTGGCGACGGCCGTTGTCTCGGCGCCCTCACGTGTGGCGATATCGACTGCCGAACGGCCCGAGAGCCTACGATCCAGTTGCCAGCTCACGCCGACACCTTGGCCTGGCGAGGCGAAGCAAACCGCGCTGTCCAGAGCGCCGGTCAGGTCGTCCGCGATGATCCGGATATCGACAGTCTCAAGAGCGCTCAATTGAAGAACCCGAACGGCTGACGCGCACGACGCGGACGTTCACATCGAGCGTCCGAAGATTGCTGAGGTTGGCCTGATCGATGCCGTCATCGGTAATGATCTGGTGGATGTCGGCCAGGCGGCAGATGGTGCAGAAATTCGGAGTGGTGAATTTGGAATTGTCGGCAAGCACGACCACCCGTCGCGCCGCGGCGATCATCGCCTGCTTCATCGCCGCGACCTCGAGCGAGGTCTCCGTGAGCATGTCCCCGGTGATGGCGTGAGTGCCCAGAATTGCCACATCGGCGTGGATGGTACGCAGGAAATTCTCGCCAGGCTGGCCAACCAGAGTTAGAGAACCCGGCTTGCAGGTGCCTCCAAGCATGACGAGGCGTACTCCCGGCACGGTTGCAAGTATCTGCGCGATCGCGAGACTGTTGGTGACGGCCGTAAGCGAAATGGGCGCGGCGGCGATGGCGCGGGCGACTTCCAGAACAGTCGTGCTTGCGTCGAAAATGACACTCTGCCCGGGGCGAAGTTCCGACATCATGGCTGCGCCTATGGCCTCCTTCTCAGCCCTGGCGAAGTGTGCGGCAGTGGCGAGATCTGGCTCGAAGGTGGCGAGTTCCGTGCGTTGAAGCATCGCTCCGCCATGCGTTCGCTCCAATGCTCCCTGCCGTTCAAGCGTCTCGAGGTCGCGCCGTATGGTCGAAGGTGACGCGCCGATGAGATCGATGAGTTCCTGAACGCCGACGGTTCCTTCCCGTTTGAGGCATTCGAGAATGAAAGCATGGCGCTTGGCCGGAATTAGATCGACCCGTCCACGCCCGCCATCGTCTTCCCATGACCCGGCGGACGCTGAGGGCCCGGTATCTTCCACCGTTGATTTTCGAACATTCCTTGCCACGTTCGTATCTCCGCACAGTGCAGCAACACGCTCGCCGGAATCATGGCGAGCCCAGCATCGCGAATATCACGAATTCATTCGGCGAGCCCACTGGTTTGTCATGGCGATGAGCGAATTCCTATCGCTTTTGGCCTTGTTAGAATTATTTTGACTGATTTTGACCATATGTGATAAGCGATGACCGTCAATCCTCGTCAATTGGCACTGACAAGTGCGCAGTTCTTGTCAAAAAAATGGGAATTAAAGTCAGCGATTCAGAGCGCTTGGGCTCTGTCGCGAACCGGGTTGGAGGAACCATGTCTTTCTTGTCGAAGCTGAAATCGGCCCTTGTCGGCGCCGCTGCCGCGGCCTTCTTGTCAACGGCGGCCCTAGCTGCCGATGAACCCACGGTCGGCGTTGTCGTGCCGACCCTGGATGCGCAATTCTGGAATAGCTATGTCGCTTTCATGAAGAAGGGAGCGGATGAGCTTGGTGTGAAGCTCGTTGTCCTCAATGCCGACAACAAGCCTGACCAGATGGTCAAGTCGCTTGAGGACCTGGTGGCCCAGAAGGTCGACGGCATTGTTTTCACGCCCTATTGGGCCACTGCCGCTCGCGGGCTTACCTTGGCCAAGGAAGCCGAGATACCGGTCATCCTCACCGACAGTTATCCGGATTTTTCGCCTCAAACCGAGCGTTTCCCGAATTACATTGCCTTTATCGGGCCGAGCGATGAGGACGCCGGATACCAAATGGCCAAGGCGCTGTTCGCCGCCATCAAGCCGGGGCCTGATGGCAAGAAAGTGATCGGCGTGGTGAACGGCACCGCCGGCACCTCGGTCGCCATTGATCGCCGCAAGGGGCTGGAAGACGCTCTCAAGGAAGCGCCCGATGTGCGCGTCGCCGGCGAAGTCGATGGCAATTTCGTCCGTGATACGTCACAGACCGCATTTGAATCCCTCTTCCAGGGCAACCCGGACATCACCGGCGTCTGGGCCGCGAATGGCGGCACCGCGACCGGCGTGATGGCTGCGCTCAAGAACCATGGGAAAGCGCCCGGCAAGGACGTTATGGTCGTCGGAATGGATCTCAACCCCGAGAATGTCGATGCGGTAAAGTCCGGCGACCTGCTTTTCGATATTGGCGGTCATTGGCTTCAGGGCGGCTTCGCCCTTGTCGCCCTTTTCGATCAGATCAAGGGTATTCCGGTTCCCGCCGGCGCCGACAATGTCAAGCTGAAGCTGCTGCCGCTGACCAAGGATCGCGTTGCGCAGTTCGAGAAGGACTTTCCCGGCGGCGTGCCGACATATGATTTCCGGCAGCACTCGCGCTTCTACAACAAGGACGCCAAGCCGGCCGTGTTCGAGATGCAGTATAGCAACTGAACGTCCGATTGGACCTGCCCGCAATCCCACGGTTGCAGGCAGGCCCTGCCTGGCATTTGGGCGTAGTCAATGATGACACTTGCTGCGAGCGACCTGCGCAAAAGCTACGGCCAGACACGTGCCGTGGTCGGCGTATCCGTAGTGCTTCGGCCCGGCATGGTTCACGCCATCGTCGGCGAAAACGGGGCCGGCAAATCGACGACCTTGCGTATGCTTGCGGGCGCAGAGCGGCCTGACAGCGGCGTCATGACGTTGGATGACGCAAGCTATGCACCACCAAGCGTCATCGGTGCGGCGGCCCTTGGCGTATCGCTTGTATACCAGGAAATCACGATCAACCGTTCGCTGACTGTTGCCGAAAACATCTTCATCGATCGCCTGCGGCAGTTCGCCGGCCCCCTCGGCTTTATCGATCGCAGACGTATGGAAGCCGCGTCGCAAGCGATCCTGGAACGGATCGGCGCGCAAATATCAGTCTCTGCCGATACAGGCCGCCTCAATCTCGGCGAGCTGAAATGCATCGAGATCGCTCGAGCGCTGTCTACAAATCCGAAAATCCTGCTTCTGGACGAATCCACCGCCTATCTCGATCATCGAGAGGTTCAGGCTGTCCTTCGCGTCATCAGCGAACTCAAGGGGCAGGGGATGACCGTCGCCTTCGTGTCTCATCATCTCGACGAGGTGCTTGCGGTCGCGGATGAATTGACGATCCTGAAAGACGGGCAATATGTCGGAACCTATCGCACGACCGAGATCGAGCCGAATGAAATTCATCGCCGCATGGTGGGGCGCGAGCTCGCCAGAAGCATCTATCCGCCGCGGCCGCCGGGAGATCCAGGCAAGCCTGTTGTCTTCGAAGCCTCCGAGGTCGCCGTTGGGCGAGAACTCGGCGGCGTCAGCCTGGATGTGCATGCCGGCGAAATCCTCGGCCTTGCCGGATTGAAGGGCGCTGGCGCCGAGGCGCTGTTCGCAGCCATTTGCGGCGACTTGCCCTTGCGTGGTGGCTCGATGAAGCTTGCGGGTGGTTCTTATGCGCCGTCGAGTCCGACTTTCGCCTGGGGACAGGGCGTCGCCTACCTGCCGGGTGACCGTCACAATGAGGGCCTGATCGCCGACTTCAGTATCCTCGACAATCTGGTGATGGCCCGCCCGCCGCATCATGGGCCGTTCTTTGATCGCGCCGCTGCCACTGCTATCGCGGGTGACCTGATCGCCCAGATCGGCATCAAGACACAAAGCGTCGATTCGTCCTGCCGTTCGCTCTCGGGCGGTAATTTGCAAAAGGTGGTGATCGGCAAATGCCTGGCTGTCCAGCCGCGCTTGCTCCTGCTCAACAATCCTACACGCGGGGTCGATATCGGCGCCCGAACGGAAATCTATCGCCTCGTCAGGCAGAAGGCGGCGCAGGGCCTCGCCGTGATCCTGTCATCAGAAGACATGCCCGAACTGATCGGTATGTCGGACCGCTTGCTGGTGCTCCGGCAAGGACAAATTACGCATCGCATCGAGACGGCAGCCGATGCCACCGAGCATGACATTATTGGACATATGGCCTGACCATGGAAACGAACGTGACCTCGATCGCCACCAAGACACCGAACGCAACCAGGGAACCCGGCGTCAATGCCAAGTTCGAAGTCGTCAAACGCGGCTTTCCGCTTGCCATGCTCGTCCTGCTCATTGTGATCTTCTCGATGGCCTCGCCACGCTTCCTGACCTTCAGCAACCTTCTCATCGTGCTTCAACAGGGCACGGTGCTGCTGGTTGCTGCGCTCGGCATGACCTTCGTCATCATGGCCGGTTCAATCGATCTTTCGGTCGGTTCAATTGTTGCACTCGCGGCATTGGCAGCCGCATTGACAGCTGACAGCCTTGGCGCCGCGGCGATCATTCCCGCCATTGCCGTCGGTGCTGTTGCCGGATTGATCAACGGTGTTCTCCTGGCCAAAGGCAAGGTGCCGTCCTTCATCGCAACCATGGGAGCGATGGTGGTCTATCGCGGCATCGTGCTGCTTTTTACACGTGGCGCTCCTGTCTCGATCGAGGATGAGCAATTCCTTGATGTCTATACCAATCGGACTTTGGGCATTCCGCACTCCGTGATCATTGGCCTGGTGCTAATGGTTGTCGCGTATGGCATCATCAACAGGACGGTGTTCGGGCGCGAGGTTCGCGCCATAGGCGGTGGGGAACGTGTCGCCATTCTAACGGGCATTCAGGTCGCGCGCGTGAAAATCTATATGTATGTGCTTCTCGGTGCCTTGTGCGGCATTGCCGGCTTGCTACAAGCCGCGCGCGCCATGGCCGCCACCGCCCAACTCGGGGAGGGGCTTGAACTGGACGTCATAGCCGCGGTGGTCGTCGGCGGAACACCATTGACTGGAGGCGTAGGCAGTGTTGTCGGTACCATGCTGGGCGTTTTGATCATCACTCTGCTTTCCAACGGCATGAACATGGCCGGTGTCGATCCGTACCTTCAGAATATCGTCAAGGGTACGGTTTTGGTCTGCGCCGTATTCGTGACCATTGATCGCAAGAAGATCGGCATCATCAAGTGAGCGGAAGCGTCGACATGCGGTTGGGGGAGATCTTGCGCCTTCTTAGCGGATCTTCGCGCACTCGACGTTGTATATCCAGTCTGCGGCAGTTCGTTTCACGGCCTCTCGATGGACGCTGACCGGGCCTGTGAATAGACTGCCACTGCGATCAGGGTCAGCAGGCCGATGAACCAATATTGCCAGGCTTGCGACAGGCCCAGGAAAACCATCGATGAATTGACTTCCTGGATCAGGACGGCGCCAAGCAGCACGCCGATGAAACTGCCGCGTCCGCCAAAGAGACTGGCTCCGCCGAGGACCACTGCGGCAATGCTGCCCAGCGTGTATTCGATGCCCTGATTGGGATCGCCGATGCCGAGCTGCGCCACCACCATCATGCCCCCAAGCGCTGTGAGCAAGCTGCAGGCGATGAACGCGCCGACGACGGTCCAGCCTGTGCGCACACCAATATGCGCCGCTGCCTTCTCGTTAGAGCCAACGGCGCGCAAGCTCATTCCCCAACGGCTGTAGCGCAAACCGACTTCGAGGATGATTGCCAGGACCAACGCGACGATGAACACGACCGGAATGCTACCGATTGTGGCTTTGATGGTATCCATGACGGTGGCGCTGATGGCTCCATCGGGATAGGGCCGCAGCAACACCGAGATGCCCTGAATGATGATGTAAACCCCTAGCGTCGCGGCGACGGAGGTGAAGTTCCCGAACCGAACCAAGGTCCCGCTGGTCAGGCCGACGAGGGCTGCGGCGCCAAACACGGCCAACACGCCAACGATTATCGTTCCCATGCCGGCACCTTCATTCAAAAAGAATGACGCGATGACGAGGCTCAAGCCGATCAACGGTCCGACCGACAGATCGATCCTGCCGGTGAACACTGCGCACATCTGGCCAAAGGAGACGAACGCCAGTGCTGCGGAAAGGAACAGGATCTTCTCGATGTTGAAGCCTGAGACGAAACGAATGTTGTGGCCAGACGCTACCAGGCCCAGCAACACGATTAGCCCGGCAAGCACGAAGCTTGGAACATAGTCGCCGGCGGCAACCATTCGCAGCCAAGAGCGCGTAGTGCCGGATCTGTCTCGTCCTTGCTGGTCGGTCTTGCGATGGGTGGTGGCCGTTATCATGGTCCGGCCGATATTGGCCTCATTGACGTCTTGGCCTGAGAGTTCGCCCACGACGTGCCCACGGGAGAAGACCAGCACGCGGTCGCATAGGCCCTCAAGCTCGACGATATCGGATGAGACGATAACCACCAATGTCCCGCGCGAAGCGACGTCACGCAGGATGCGATAGATTTCGGCGCGGGCACCCACGTCAACCCCGGCTGTCGGCTCCTCTGCCAGCACGAGTGAAGCCTCTGCCAGGAGAGCTCGTGACAGGATCGTCTTTTGCTGGTTCCCGCCAGACAGCGTGGCGACATTCTGCTCGATCGATGCCGCGCGAATGTTCAGGTCCACTCGCTGGGCTTCCATTTGCCGCCGTTCGAGCGAACGGTTCACGACGCCAAAGTTCGCGAAACGTGACAGGGCCGAGATGGTACCGTTTTCGCGCACGGAAAGACTGGGAAAAAGGCCTTCATGCTGGCGGTCGGGAGACAGATAGATAATGCCGGCACTACGAGCGGCACCCGGGTTGCCGAGCGGCACGGTCTTCCCGTCCAGAGTGACGGCTCCACGGGCATTTCCAAGACCTGCCAGCGAACGCAGGAAGTCGCTCTGGCCGTTTCCGGTAATGCCGGCGATACCAACGATCTCGCCGCCACGCGCCGACATGTTGATGTCTACGAAATCAGCGCCCGAAAGCCCTTTGACCTCAAGAACACTTGCGCCACTCATGACACCGGATGATTTGGGCGGAAATTGCTTGGTAACGGTGCGTCCGACAATGAGGTTGAGGATCTGGTCATCGCTGACATCGCGCACAGGTGCCGATCCCTTCACTTCTCCGTCACGCATGACGGTGACAGTGTCTGCGATCTGTCTGATTTCCTGCAGCCGATGCGAAATGTAGATGACCGCCGCGCCGCGAGCCGCGGCTTGGCGCACGTTGCGAAACAGGATATCGACAAGGTCGGCTGTCAAAGCCGCGGTGGGTTCGTCAAGAATGAGGATCTTCGGGTCGATCGCAAGCGCCTTGGCAAGTTCTATCAGTTGGCTTTGTGCTATGTCGACATCACACAGCCGGGTCTTGGGATGAACGGCAGAGCCAACACGATGGAGTTGGGCGACTACCCAGTCATTGGCATTCGCATAATCCGTTCGAAGCGCTGCTGGAACTGCAAGCAGCAGGTTTTCAGCCACCGTCAGATCAGGAAGCACTGCCGGGTGCTGATGCACGATGGCGAGCCCGAGCCGTTGCGCCTGTGCCGCGCTCAAGCGATCTACAGTTTGTCCGCATATTTCGATCGAACCCTGATCGAAGCTCAAATTTCCGGAGGCAATGCCCATCAATGTCGACTTGCCTGCGCCATTTTCTCCCAGAAGCGCATGAACCTCGCCACATCGCGCGTCAAACGAGATGTCCTTCACGGCGACGACATTGCCGAAACGCTTCCACACGCCTTGCATGCGCAAACCCAACGGGCTGTCCAACGCAGTACTGGTCGGCGTTGCCCTGTCAGCCTGAAGCTGCTCGACGGTGGCCATGGGTCGATCCTCCTAAGTGACTTCCATCATCCTGCTTGAGGAGATGAAGGGGCGGACAGAAGCCCGCCCCTTTTGGCTCGAGATCAGAGACCGCCCTTGAGGGCTGCCAGGACCTGTTCGTCAGGCAGGCTGGTGCCGTTTGAAGCGGATTCAGGAAGCTTCGGATTGCAGAAAACCGTTCCGGCAAGCGAATCCTCGAGCTGGAAGTTCGTCACTTCCTTCACACCGGCCTCGGCCACCGTATGCTTGGTGCCGTTGGGGTCGGTTATGACGAGCGGCTGATCCATCTTGCCGCCGGCTGCCTCGGCGATCGCCCAGCGTACGGCCAGACGTACGTTCCACTGCTCGGCGCTGTTTGTCGTGTACTGGAAGGTGGACTTCGCGTCGGCGTCATGCAGCTTCTTCCAGGTGCAGCCGAACACATTGGCGTCTTCACCGGCAATAAGCGGAAGCGGCCGACCGGCGCGTTCGAAGACGCCCGAGGCGACAACGCCCATGCTGAGGTCGGCGATGACACCGTCGATCTGCGGATACTGGGCAATCAGCGCGCCCAGTGATTTGGCGACCATGCTGGAATCCCAATTCGTCACTTCGAACGGCTTCTGCCCGATCTGGACGATGCCCGGATAGTCCTTGAACGCTTCGAGGATGCCATCGGCGCGCTCACGGCTCTGGCTGGTTCCGGCAGGTCCGCCGAGATAGGCGACATTTCCCTTGCCGTGGAGGGCCTTCGCCATCCATTTTCCCCAGTCGACGCCGTCCTGGTGGAAGTTCGTGCCGACGAAAACGCTGTAATCCTTGCCTTCCTCACCACCGACACGGGCTCGGTACGGCACGACGGTGCTGCCCTGCTTGAAGGCGTCGCGGATCGCCGGCAGCATGGCCGGGCCGGCATCGGGGAACACGACAATGGCGTTGACGCCGCGCGCTGCGAGACCGCTGAGGTCGGAAATCGCCTTCTGGGTGTTACCTTGCCCGTCTGTGTGATCCCAGCCGGTGACGTTCGGGCACTGGCTGGCCTCGTTGATCGCTGCGGCCGTCGTCATCTGCCGCCAGGGGTTCTGGGCGAAGCCATCTGCCAGCGCGACAGAAATCTCCTTCGTTCCGCAAAAGCTCGGTGGTGTCGCCGCCGGTTCGGCGCAGAAGACACCGCCGGCGATGCCCTTGCACCAATCCGCGGCGCCGGCTTGTGTGACCGACAGCGGTGAGACAGTTGCAAAGGCCGACAGGGCGAGCGCGGCGCCCGATATCACGTTTAATCCAAGATAAGACTTCATCATTTCCTCCCAACGAAGTTTGGTTGCTGTTCTCCAACCTGCCGTGATGGACAGCGTTGAAACTGTTTATTCCCTTGGCCGCCGACATCATGCGGTCGACCTGTTCCTCAAGCTGATTGCACGCTTGAGATTGCGAAAATTAAGACCATAGATGCCGACCCCGACCAGGATCGCGGCACCTTGAAAAAGGTATTGAACGCCGATGCTGGCGCCCGTCGTCAGCACCAATTGCTGGAGCTGTGTGAGAAAGAGAGCGGCGATCACGGTTGCCGCCAGATTGCCCTTGCCGCCAAACAGCGAGGTTCCACCCAGAACCGTCGCGGCGATCGACGGCATCAGGTAGTTGTCGCCCTGCTGCGGACTTGGCAGTTGCATAAGGCCGCCGAGCAGAATGCCGCCGGCCGAATAGAGCAGGCTCGCGCCCACATACGCGGCGATCTGGTAGCGGTCAGCGACGATACCCGCCGCGCGGGCCGCCCGGCTGTTTGCGCCGACAGCCTCGAAATTGCGCCCGAAGGTCGTCGCCTTGACGACGAAAATGACGACAATAGCCATCGCTACTGCCAAATAGGCGAGCTGCGTGATGCCAAATATCTTGCCGTTGGCGAATGCCGCTATCGACCCGGGTACCGACACCGGTGTGCCGCCCGAAATCTTGACGTTCATGCCATAGAGCAGCGCGTTCATGCCGATTGTGGCCACGATCGGCGCAACACGAACCTTGCTGACGAGCAGGCCGCTGATCAGCCCCGCTACAGCTGCCGCGGCGAAAGCGTAAAAGAGTGCCAGGACGACACTGCCCTCGGCATTCGGTTGGCTCTCCGAGAAGTAACAGACGATGACAGCGCTGAGCGAAACCATCCCCGGCACGGACAGATCGATGCCGCCCTGCTGGATGACGAGTGTCTGACCCAGGCTGACCAGGGCCAGGATCGCGGCAAAGGGAAGCATTCCGCTCATCGCTCCGGTGCCAAGACTCTGCGGGGCGATCAGGCCGCCGAAGACGAACAGGACCAGCGTTGCCGCCGCGATACCCGCGGTCGGCCCACCAGCTGAGGCAAACCAACTGCTCGGTCCGGATGCACCTTCTCCTAAGGCCGTGACCGGCTTTGGCTTCTCTGAAGGATTTTCCACGTGTCTTGTCCTTCTGCGGATTCGCGGCATCGAACTTGTCGGTTAAAGCAGTGCGGATCTTGCTCCGCTGGCCAGACAGATTTCGCTGATCCGCAGCTTCTGGCTGGAGAGCCGGGACGGGAATGTCTGTTCGAGCCGCGACTCGTGAACGGGTATGACCCGTCGAGACTCATGGCCGACCTGTTTCATCATGGCTTCGGTGGCCATGATCAGATTGATCTGGCTGCCGGTGGCCAGGCCGACAGGGAGATACATGTCATCGATCTTGAGCTGTTCGGAGGCGCCGTTCAGGTTCTCGAACTGGTAAACAAGATCACCGGCAAGCACCCAGGTGTCCTGGGAATCCGTCTTGCCATCATTGCGCACCGTCACCCACATGCATGCGAAGGTGTGGCTGTCATAAGCGACGTGAAGATCGATGCCGGGGAATACGTTTTCCATGGCGCCATCGACCGCAATGAGGCGCTTGTCGCGCGCCAGCTGCACACCGCGCAGGATATCCGCCGTATCGATGCCGGACAGGATCCAGCGCATGCGATCCGGCAGCGACATCGCCCAGATCCATTCCTGCAGCTCCTTCTTCTGGACGTAGAAGGTGGCATTGGGAAATGCATCGACATTGCCGAAATGATCGAAATGCGCGTGCGTGATAAAGACCGCGTTGATGTCTTCCGGCGTCAATCCGATTTCGGCAAGAACCTCGCGCGGTCCGCGCCAGTTCTGGACATTGAACAGCGTGCCAAGATAGTTCCCGTAGTCGCGGTCGTTGTAACCGACGTCGACCATCGCGGCCCAACCGTCTCCCTTGATGACGGCGTAGCAGTAGGGCAGCTTGACATAGCCTTCATTGTGAGCGCCGTAGATGACGCCGCTCTTGTGGTATTCGGGTACGTAGCCGTATTCGAGGACGTAGATCGAATAGAGTGACACCGGTTTCCTCCCTTGATCCAGACGATTAATTTTTCGCGGGTCGGCAGTTGCAGCAGGCCGCCGTGAAATCCACGGGGGTCAGTCCGGCGGAAGGTTCCGAAACCATCCGCAGCGACCGCTGCGCGGAAAAAAGCGCGTCAACGACGGCATCGAGATCGGGACTTGCCGGATCAATGAGATCGGCAAGACGATCAAGCCGCGAGAGTATCCGGCCGAGAAGCACTAGCAGATCGGCGAGCGCGGCTTGGTGGCGGGCCGCTGTCGGCGGCGCCTTCACCGCACCAAGCCGGTCGGTTGCCTCGCGCAACTGCCTTGTCACCGACGCCAGCAAGAGATCGTTGCGGTTGCGGTCGAGGCTGTCGGTCTGGAGCAGAAGCAGGATTCCCGAAAGCTGGCCAACGCAACGCTTGGCGGCGTCATAGAGCGGACGGGTGTCTGACAGGTAGGAGGCAACCGCTTCATCCTTGATCCCTGACTTCAACAACGCATCGGGCTGGTACTCGCGGGGGGTGTCCCATATCGAGCAGGTGGGACGATGCACGCCTTCGATCCCTGAAGAAGGCGCTGGAAATTCGCGACGAAACGTTAGAAGCACCGCCCCACCCGCAAGCGGAGCCTCGTCTTGTCCGGAATTGATCGTAAGCATGCGTCGCCTCCAATGTTCGTCGTTGCATCGATCCGCAGGCCCGTGCGGACTGTCTTTTCAGTGCATGAATCGGCCGCCGTTCACGTCGAGAATGAGTCCCGTCACGTAGTCGGACAGGTCCGAGACCAGGAACAGGCAGGCTTTTGCGATATCGTCAGCCGTCCCGAGCCGGCCCAGCGGGATGTTCTCGACGATGTCGCGCCGCTTGTCTTCGGTCAGCTTGTCGCCAAAGATGTCCGTGTCGATCGTGCCGGGGGCTATCGCGTTGACGCGGATATTGTGCTGCGCCAGTTCACGCGCCATCGACTTGGTGAGGCTGTGGATGCCGCCCTTGGCGGCGGAATAATGCGGTCCGCCGAAAATGCCGCCGCCGATCTGGGCCGCGATCGAGCCGATCGAAACGATCGCGCCGGAGCGCCGTTCGATCATCGAAGGCACGGTAGCCTGGGTCATGTTCAGGCTGCCACGCAGGCTGGAATCGATGACCAGGTCGAAATTCTCCTGGGTGATATCCATCAGCCGGTCTGGTTGGCTGATGCCGGCATTGTTGACCAGGATGTCGACATGTCCGAAGCGGGCCATGACGTCACCAACTGCCTTGCGACAAAAAACAGGATCCCGGACATCGCAAGCCACGCCGATGTGTTCGGAGCCGATGTCGCGGGCCGCATTCATGGCGGCCTCTTCGTCGAGGTCGAAGATCGCCACGCGGCAGCCCTGCGCGGCAAACCGCCGGGCCGTGGCCTTGCCTATGCCGCGCGGCGAGGCGGCGCCTGTGATAATGGCGGTCTTGTCGTTCAGCATCACGGTGTACTCCTCCCCATATGAATTCATTCGGCGGCCTCGGCCGCGTCTTCGATATTCAGGCCTGCCCAACCCTCGATGAGGGCCGCGATGCGCGAGCAATCGGCGTCGGCCATGCCTTGCGTCATGGCGAACTGCCAGAACTGGCGGACGTTGGCCCCGAGCCACATTGGCACGCCCATACGCTCGGCTTCCTGCATGCAAAGCGTCACGTCCTTGTGCATGAGCTCGGTGCGAAAATTCTGGTCGTAGCGGCGTGTCACCACATGCTTTGGATAGGCGATCTCGGACACCCAGGACCGGCCTGAGCCGGCATTGATGATCCGGAACAGATCCTCGGGCTCGATACCGCCCTTTTCGGCGAATGCTAGCGCTTCGCCGACAATCACCATGTTGGTTGCGGTGAGAAGATTATTGGCGAGCTTGAGGATCTGTGCCTTGCCGACGTCCGGGCCGAGATGGACAAAAGTCTTTGCAAATGTCGCCAGGAACGGTCGTGCCCGTTCCAGTGTCTGCTCCGACCCCGACGCCATGACCGCCAGCGTCTCGTTGCGGACGCCGATTGGTCCGCCGCTGACGGGCGCATCCAGCACAGATACGCCGCGTTCCGCCATCGCATCACCGACCTTGCGCGCCATTGTCGGGCCGGTGGTCGAGAGATCGATATAGTGCTTGATGCGTTTGCCATGGATAAGGCCGGCCTCACCCAGCGCGACGGCCTCGACGATCGGCGCGTTTGGCAGGCTGACGAAGACCGTCTCGACCGCATTGGCGACCGCGGCGGCGCTGTCTTGCCGCTTTGCTCCCTGCGCGACAAGGACATCGACGGCCGCAGCGTTGGTATCGAAAATGTGCACGTCGAGCTGGGCTGCCAGAGCCTTGGTGACCATGGGCATGCCCATCGCACCGAGACCGATGAATCCGTAAGAATTACTAGGCACGCGCGCTCTCCCCGATCGCTGTAAGATGTGACGGCGCGCCTTCGTAGAGGCGGTAGATGCCGGTGCCGTCGATGTCGCCGTGGCCGGCGGCGATAAGCAGATGAAAGAGCTGGGCGGCTTGGCCGGACATTGGGGTCGCCGTGCCCGAACTACGGGCGAGCTCCTGCACCATGTCGAGGTCTTTCAGCAGCTGACGCGCATAGGCCCGCGGCGCGAAATCATGTGCGGCGATACGTGGATAGAGCTGTTGCATCAGAACGCCGTCGGCATGGCCGTATTTCACGCATTCAGGCAGCAGCGCAGCATCCATTCCTGCCGCTTCAGCGAGGCGCACGGCTTCGGCCAGAACAGCATAATTCGTGCCGACCACGAGTTGCGCGATCATCTTGGCAACCGAACCCATGCCTGTCTGTCCGACATGGGTGAACTGGCGGCCGATGTCCTGGATCAAGGAACGGATGCGTGCGATCGCCCAATCCGAGCCGCCGGCCATGATCGTCAGTGTGCCTTCGCCTGCCGCCGAGGGACCACCTGAAACCGGAGCGTCGATCCATTCGCATCCCGTGGCCGCTTGGACGCGCCAACCGATGGACCGGCAGAAATCCGGCGACACGGTTGAGAAATCCACCACGATCTGCGGTGACAGCAGAGCATCCGACAGGCCCGCTTGGCCAAACACCACGGTTTCGACTGCCGCCTGCGACGGCAGGTTGAGGAGCACGAGATCCGCGTCCTCGACACAGTCTTTTGGCGACGCAGCGCCGACTGCACCCGAAGCCATAGCCGCAGCTTGCCGGCCGGCATCGGCGTCGAAGACTCGTAGCTTGTAGCCAAGCCCTGCAAGGCGCGCGGCCATGGGTCCGCCCATCAGGCCGACGCCGATATAGGCAAGGCGCGGCTTACCGGATGTCATAGAATTGGACCGCATTGTCGTGGAACAGGCGCTTTTGCGCTTCGGGTCCGAGATCCGCCGTGATCTCCTTGTAGCCACCAAAGATCTTATCGAGCGTGCCGCACACACTGTCGACCGGGAAATTGCTCCCGAACATGCAGCGCTCGACGCCGTAAATCTCGATGATCGACCTCACGATGTCGCGGTTGTTGGCGACCGTCCATGGCTGGCCAGGCAGGCCGATGCCGGAGATCTTCACCGCCACGTTCGGCCGCTTGGCGAATTCGGTCATTGCCGCCTTCCAGCCGGCAATCCCCTCGGCACTGCGATCGGCCGGCAGCCCTGAATGCAGCAGGATGATCTGCGTCTGCGGGAAGCGGTCGGCGAGCGTGCTCGCCTCGTGCAGATGCCACCATGGTGTCTGCAGATCGAACCGCAAACCATAGCTGGACAGCATGGCGAAACCTTCGACCCAATGCGGGTCGACCATGCTGCCTGGAGCGGCTGAGCCGGGCTTGGGATTGGATTTCGGCTTGTGACGCAGGCCGCGTACGAAGTCGAAACCGGCCAGCCGCTCCAGCACCCGGGCGCGGTCGTCCCGGTCGAGCCATGCCTGGCCGACAGCGACGTTAGGCCACCCCGTCTCACGACGAAGGGAGGCGATATAATCCATCTCGCCGATTGGATCACTCGGATCCCACTCGGCTTCGATATAGACCGTCTTGACAACGTGGTGACCGGCAGCGTCCCGCATGTAATCGGCCGGCAGATACGGCCGGCATATCGAGGAGTAGTCGCCATAGCGGAATGGGATCAGCGGCCGATCGTTGAGCCACGGATAATAGTTCTGCTCGGGATTCCAGAAGTGGACGTGAGCATCCACCATCGGCATATCAGTCACGTCTGTCTCCTCTCCGTCTCGGGACGACCCGTGTCAGATTGGATGCCAGCTCCTCTTCCGGCATCCGCAGTCGTCGCCGCGATTTATCGCGATTTATTCAGCGGCGGCCGCATAGGGGACGTTGCGCCCGCCATAGCGACGGACACGAACGTTTGCCTGCTCGGCATGGCCGGCGAATCCTTCAAGTATGCAAAGGCGCGAACAGTATTCTCCGATCATTGCCGAGGCCTCATCGGTCAGGACGCGTTGATAGGTAACGGTCTTCAGGAACTTGCCGACCCAAAGGCCGCCGGTGTAACGGGCGGCTCCCGCCGTCGGCAGCGTGTGGTTGGTTCCAATCACCTTGTCGCCATAGGCGACGTTGGTTCGCGGCCCGAGAAACAGCGCCCCGTAGTTCGTCATCCGCTCGAGGAAGATATCCGGATCGCGAGTCATCACCTGCACATGTTCCGATGCCATGCGGTTTGCTTCACCGACCATTTCGTCCTCTGTCGAACACAGGATTACCTGGCCGTAATCCTCCCATGCGCGACGGGCGATGACGGCAGTCGGCAGGATGTTCAGCAGCCTTTCGACCTCTGCGATCGTGGCTTTGGCGAGAGCCTCTGAATTGGTTAGCAAGACTGCCGGTGAGTTGGGACCATGCTCGGCTTGGCCGAGAAGATCGGTCGCGCATAGCTCGGCGTCGACGCTGTCATCGGCAATGACCAGGGTTTCCGTCGGACCGGCGAAGAGATCGATGCCGACTTGTCCATAGAGCTGGCGCTTGGCTTCCGCCACAAAGGCGTTGCCTGGACCGACCAGCATGGCAACGGACTGGATGCTTTGTGTGCCCAGTGCCATGGCGGCTACCGCCTGAACACCGCCGAGGCAGTAGATTTCATCCGCGCCTGCCAGGTGCTGGGCCGCAACGATCGCCGCGGCAGGGCGCCCCTCGTAGGGCGGCGCAGCCGTGAAGATGCGCGGCACGCCGGCAACCTTGGCCGTAATGACCGACATATGGGCCGAAGCCAGCAATGGATATTTTCCGCCTGGCACATAGCATCCGACGGACTGAACGGGGATGTTCTTGTGCCCAAGAACAACGCCCGGCAGGGTTTCGATCTCGATATCGCGCAACGCTTCGCGCTGATGCTGCGCGAAGTTGCGAACCTGTTCCTGCGCGAAGCGGATGTCGCTCAGGTTCTGTTCGGACAGTTCCGCAAGGCAGGCGCGTATTGCCGCATCGGTCAGGCGAAAATCCTTGCGGTCCCATTTGTCGAAGCGGATCGAAAGCTCGCGCACCGCAACATCGCCACGCGCACGGACATCGGCGATGATGCCCTCTACAGTGGCTCTGACGGTGGCCTGATCGGCTGCCACGGCGCTCGGATCGCGCCCCTCTTTGAGTTTGCGGATCACTTGGTCGCCCCTTCCGTCGTCCTGCCTTCGAAGTAGCTGTCGAGATCGAGCGCCAGTTTGATGATGCTCGAATAGTCCTCGCCGGCATGTCCATTCTGGCAATGGATGGCGAAGAGCTCTGTTGCCAGATTTCCCATCGCTGCCAGGACTTTCGAGCTGTTCGCCAGTTCCTTGGCGAGCCGCATGTCCTTCAACTGGAAATCCGAGCGGAAACCGCCGGCAAAACCGTTGGCAGAGGGCACATTCTCCATCAGGCCCGGGAATGGGTGATAGCGCTCGAGCGCGTAGTTGTTGCCCGAGGAGTTGCGCATCACATCGCTTAGGATTGCTGGGTCGAGACCATTGGCGACACCGAGTGCCAGCGCCTCGACAGTTCCCGCCATGCATATTCCGGACAGAATGTTGTTGCAGAGCTTCGCCGTGTGGCCCGCTCCCGAAGCCCCGACATGATAGATGCGCTGTCCCATTGCTTCCAGCAGAGGGCGGGCATGCTCGACATCCGTGGCCTCGCCGCCGACCATGAAAGTCAAAGTGCCGGAATGGGCGCGCGGCGTCCCGCCTGAAACCGGTGCATCGATCATGCGCCGGCCGGCGGCGCGGGCGGCAGCGGCGATTTCCAAGGTGACGGTCGATGAAATCGTGCTGCTATCCATCAAGAGCGCACCCTTGCGGGATGCCGCGATGACACCCGACGCTCCAAGATAGGCGTCGCGGACATTGTCTCCGGTCGGAAGCATGGTGATAACCACATCGGCCGATGAAGCCGCCTCGGCGGCGGAGGTGGCACGTTTCACGCCCTGCTTCTCAGCCGCGTCCTGTGCGGCCGAAGACGGGTCGAAGCCAATGACTGGAAAGCCGGCTTGGACCAGATTGCGGGTCATTGGTTGACCCATATTGCCAAGGCCAAGGAAAGCGACGGTTTTCACTTGAGCATTCTCCCGGTCAGGCAGCCGACGTGTTGACGATGACGGTCTTCGACCAGGTGAAATGCTGGATCATGCTCGCCAGCGAGAGTTCACGCCCCATGCCGCTCATTTTCGTCCC
Source organism: Mesorhizobium ciceri biovar biserrulae (assembly GCF_001618845.1). NCBI lineage: Bacteria > Pseudomonadati > Pseudomonadota > Alphaproteobacteria > Hyphomicrobiales > Phyllobacteriaceae > Mesorhizobium > Mesorhizobium ciceri. The sequence continues at coordinate 103,548 of NZ_CP015065.1, read as the reverse complement.
CCCATATTCGATGTTGGCTTCCGCGACGGCAAACTGGTTGACCTGCACGAAGCCGGCGTCGATGCGCGACACGAAGTCGAACGCCGCCGGGAGGTTTTCCGTGAAAATCGTTGCCGCGAGGCCGTAAGGCGTATCGTTGGCCTCCTGCAGCACGGTCTCGAAATCGGTAAAGCGTGAGACAGTCGCGACCGGCCCGAAGATCTCGTCACGGCAAACGGGTGAGCTTGCGGGAACGCCCTCGATCAGCGTCGTCGAGTAGTAGTAACCCTTGTCCAGACCTTCGGGACGCTGGCCGCCGCAAAGGATACGGGCGCCCGGCGTCTGCCGCGCCATTTCAATATAGCGTTCGACCCGATCGAACTGCTTGCGCGATACGATACAGCCCACCTGTGTCGCTTCATCCAGCGGGTTTCCAACCCGGAAAGACGGAATGCCGGCCAGGACGCGCTCGATCACCGCATCATAGATGGCGTCGTGGATATAGATCCGCGTACCGGCGGAACACGACTGGCCCTGACGCTGAAGCCGAAGCCCCTGCAGAATGCCACGCGCCGCGCGATCGACATTGGCATCAGCCAGGACGATGTTCGGATTCTTGCCACCGAGTTCGGCTGTGACTGGTATGATCTTGTCGGCGGCGTAGTGCATGATCAAGGCGCCGACGGCGCTCGATCCGGTGAAGCTGATCTTGCGTACAGCCGGATGATGGCAAAGCAGGCGACCTGCTTCCTCGCCGAGCCCGGTGATTGCGTTCGCGACGCCGGGTGGCAGAACCGCCTGTAGCAGTTCGAACACCCGAAGCACTGCCAAGGGTGCTTGCTCGGCCGGCTTTAGCACGACGGTGTTGCCCGCGGCGAGTGCCGGGGCGATCTTGCTGGCAAGCTGCATCAGCGGTGCATTCCACGGAATGATCGCGCCAACGACACCAAGCGCCTCGCGTCGCGTATAGAGCAGCCGGCCAGGATCGGGCGGATAGGTCCGGCCGTTGATCTCGCCAGCCAGGCCACCGAAATAACGCAGGATGTCGACCATGGTGCCGGCTTCATTGCGCGATTGGGTTGGAAGTGCGTTGCCAGTCTCCAGCGACGAGAGCCGGGCAATGTCTTCACGGAAGCCGTCGAGATGATCGGCTGCCCGCATGAGCAGGGCGCCGCGCTCTCTCGCCGGCGTTGCCGACCAAGACCGGAACGCAAGGGAAGCCGCATCCACCGCAGAATTGACATCCTCTATGCCGCAGCGTGGCGCAGAGCCGATGATCTCTTCGGTGGCGGGGTTCTCGATATCGAATTGCGCTGTTGTGAGCGCTTTTCTCAAGCCGCCGCCGCAGACGATCTGGCCCGAAAGTCGTCTCGCTTCCGTGGTTTGCGCGCCGATGCGCGCTTCAAGGGAGTCTGTTGCAAAGGCGTTCATACGAGATGGCTTCTGTTGTTTTTGATTGAGCATACGTATGCACTCTGTTAGACATTTGAAATGAGTTTGTCAAACGGGAGTGAGAAATGTCTGTGACAACAATCGGCCTCGTCGCTGGAGACCCATCCGGTGTCGGTCCGGAACTTTGTGCCAAATTGGTCAATGCAAAGGGGCGCCAGAGTGACCTCCGCGTTGCCGTCTTTTGTGGGAAAGGGAGCTTTCGCGACGGAATACGAATCGCTGGTCTCGATGGTGAAATCCCGGTCGTCGATAGCGTCTCATCGATTCCGGAGCGTGGCGGCGTGGCGCTGATTTCAGGTCTGGATCGAGGCGGCTACAAACCCGGTGTGGCGAGTGCGGAGGGCGGAACTGCCACGCTCGCGGCGCTGGAGAGTGCAGCAGACGCGGCCGGGGCAGGGCAGCTCGATGCGATTGTCTATGGTCCGCTCAACAAACAGGCGATGTGGCTGGCCGGTCACAAGGCGATCGACGAACTGCATTTTTTCTCAAGTCGCCTCGGTGTTACTGGCTTCTGCTGCGAAATGAATAACCAGGGGGCTCTCTGGACGGCCCGCGTAACCTCGCATATCCCGCTTCGCGCCGTGGCCGACAACATCTCCGTGGAGTCCATCATTGCGGCCACGGTGGCCGGCGCCAAGGCGGTCGAATCATCAAGCGGCAAACGTGCGAGAATAGCCGTTGCCGGCCTTAACCCGCATTTGGGAGAAGGCGGCGCAATGGGCACTGAGGAGATCGAGATTATCCTCCCCGCCATCGAAAGGCTAAAGGAACTTGGATACGATGTCGCCGGCCTCTATCCGGCCGATACCGTCTTTCTGCGTGTGGGGCCGGAGAAGCTCGACTTGATCATCACCATGTTCCACGATCAGGGCCAGATCGCGCTGAAGACACTCGGTTTCGCCAACACCTCGACCGTTCTTGGCGGATTGCCGCTGCCAATCGTTACCGCCTCGCAAGGAACAGCCTACGACATTGTTGGCCAAAATCGCGCCGACCCCGCCGGCCTGACAGCAGCGTTTGATCTCGCGCATCGTCTTGCTATTGCTGCGCGCAAGGCAGCATAACAGGCGCAAAAGCTGATTTGCGCAAGGATCCAATGCATGAGACGGTCAACTTCGGTGGATGTCGCGCGGGAGGCTGGCGTATCGCAATCGACGGTGTCTCGCGCGCTCGCCGGCGACGGGAGGATTTCAGAGGAGACAAAGAAAAAGATTCGCAAGACGGCGGAGCGCTTGGGCTATACGCCAAATGGGATCGCGCGAAGCCTGCAGACGAAGAAGACGAATATGGTTGGCCTGATCATGGCCGATATCCTCAATCCGTTCTACCCGGCCGTCCTGGAAATCTACACCCAGAAGCTCAACGCCATGGGCAAGCAGCTCCTGTTGCTTTCCGTGCCCAAGGGTTTCGAAGTCGATGACGTGCTGCCATCGATGCTTCAGTACGAGATCGACGGTTTGATCGTCACGTCAGCTGTGTTGTCGTCGCGAATGCGCGACATCCTGCACAACAGGAACACTCGGGTGGTTTTGTTCAACCGCTCCGTCGACGACTTTTCGATCAATTCAGTGTGCTGCGAGAACAGGTCGGCTTCTATGGAAGTTGCCGCCCTTCTTGTTGCCGCAGGGCATAGGCGTATAGCCCTTATAGGGGGCCGCCCTGATACGTCGACCCACCGCGAACGTAGCGCCGGTTTTCAGGATGAATTGCGCCGCCATGGAGTCCAAATCATTAGCGAGCAATTCGGCGAAAACACCTATGGCGGGGGTTACAGGGCAGCGATCAATCTGCTGTCCGGCCCGACTCCCCCGGACGCCATCTTCTGTATCGCCGATGTCATGGCGCTTGGCGCGCTGGATGCAGCGCGCTTCGGGCTTGGGCTGAAAGTTCCGCGCGATGTTTCCATCGTGGGCTTCGATGACATTCCCTCGGCCGCCTGGCCGGCATACGACCTCACCACCTTCCGCCAGCCGATCGAGGCGATGGTGGGGCGGTCCCTGTCCCTGCTGTTTGATCCGGCAGACTTTCCACCAGCGGCTATTCGCATACCCGGCGAACTGATCATTCGCGGCTCTACCAACATTGGTCCTGCAACCGTCTGAACTGATCAACGCCAGATACTAATTTAGCAAATTCATATGCATACGTATTCTCAAGTTAAGGAAATGGAGAGTGATTTATGAAGGAAAATCAAGTCGCGCCAAATTTCAGGCTGGACGGAAAACGGGCGCTTGTTACCGGAGCCGGGCGGGGTTTGGGACTGGCCGCCGCCCATGCGCTCGCCCACTTTGGTGCCGAGGTCGTTCTGATCGCCCGCACATTGAGCGAGATCGAGGCTGCCGCTGCCAATATCACTCGCGCGGGCGGACGAGCCGAAGCAATCGCTCTCGATATCCGGGACGTTTCGGCAGTGAGTGAAGCTGTTTCACACAGGCCGGCTTTTCACGTGCTGGTCAACAATGCCGGGATGAACCGCACCAACCCATTCCTTGATGTAACGCAGGCCGATTTCGATGATATTATGGCCCTCAATCTCCGTGCTTCCTTTTTTGTCGCGCAGATCGTCGCGCGACGCATGGTCGAGCAAGGCGTCAGTGGCAGCATCATAAACATGTCGTCGCAGATGGGCCATGTCGGCGCCGCGACGCGCAGCGTCTACTGCGCCTCGAAATGGGCAATGGAGGGCATGACCAAGGCGGTGGCAATCGATCTTGCGCCATACAAGATCCGTGTGAACACCATTTCCCCGACGTTTGTAGAAACCCCGCTCGCTCAAAATTTCCTGAAGAACGAAACATTTAAGGCGGAGGTCATGTGCAAAATAAAGCTCGGCCGCATCGGTCATGTCGACGACATAACCGGAGCAGTTGTTTTTCTTGCGTCCGATGCATCCTCTCTGATGACGGGGTCGTCCATGGTCATCGACGGCGGATGGACTGCGGACTAAAGGCAATTCTCAACCCGCAAATTGGCAATCTCTGGTGGTTTTCGCTCCGTCTTTGACGCGACACGCAGTGCACGAGCGGCCAAAGCACAAGCCGCGGCTGTCATTGGTGGGCTGAACGCCCACCAGTCTTCACTCCTTAGGGATATGGCAGTCCCAGGGGGCCCGCGAACTATTTGCTCAATCCCGTGGGTCATCGCCAGGTAAAGGGCGAGCACGGAGATCAAGCAAACCCCATTCCTACAACCACGGCCGTCCGCTCAGTTCGACAGACAAAGCTTTCGTGCGATGCCATGCCCGATCCTCACCTGCGAGAAGACTATGCTGCGAAAGGCGTTCTCCAGGATCACGACACGCTCTTCAAGCGCAACGGCAAGTGGCCCCGGCTCGCTCCTCGGCTACATCGTGTGATTTTTCATGGAATGAGGACCCTGTTTGAGGGGTGATTTTCGTCCAAACGGGACCCCTTAACGATGGGTCATCAAGATGCCTCCGGTTTGATCGGAGGCATTTGTGTTTTGGATGTTGGTTGTGGACACGATTGCGAAGATACGCCGGCTGTCGCTGGTGCAGGGGAAGTCGATCAAGGCGATCTGCCGGGAGCTGAAGATCTCCCGGAAGGTGGTGCGCAAGGTTTTGCGTTCCGAGGAGACAGAGTTCCGCTACGAGCGCAAGCATCAGCCTTATCCCCGGATGGGCGCCTGGCGTGACGAGCTGGATCGGCTGCCATCGGCGAATGCGGCCAAGTCTCAGCGGGAGCGGCTGACACTGATCCGCATCTTTGAGGAGCTTCGCGGCCTCGGCTATGACGGCAGCTACAGTTCGGTGTGGCGGCATGCTCAGAGCTGGGCGGCGGATCGCGGCAGCGCCGCGGCCGAAGCCTACATTCCGTTGAGCTTTGCGCCGGGCGAGGCCTACCAGTTCGACTGGAGCCACGAGATCGTTCTGCTCGACGGCGTGACGGTAACGGTGAAGGTGGCGCACATGCGGCTTTGCCACAGCCGTATGTTCTTCGTGCGGGCCTATCCGCGCGAAACGCAGGAGATGGTGTTCGACGCCCATGACCGGGCGTTCAGCTTCTTCCGCGGCGCCTGCACGCGTGGCATCTACGACAACATGAAGACGGCGGTGGACGCGATCTTCATCGGCAGCGATCGCCGCTACAACCGCCGCTTTGCGCAGATGTGCGGGCATTACCTTGTCGAGCCGGAGGCCTGCACGCCGGCGGCCGGCAGGGAGAAGGGGCAAGTCGAGAACCAGGTCGGGCTGGTGCGCGAGCGCTTCTTCACACCGAGGCTGCGCTTCAAGACGTTGGAGGATCTCAACGGCTGGCTGGCCGACAAATGCGTTGCCTATGCCAAGGCGCATCGGCATCCCGAACAGGGCGAGCGCACGATCTGGGACGTATTCGAAGAAGAGCGCGCCAGCTTCATTCCCTATGCCGGGCGCTTTGACGGCTTCCATTGCATTCCCGCGTCGGTGTCGAAGACCTGCACGGTGCGCTTCGACAACAACAAATACTCGGTGCTGTCGAGTGCCGTCGGCCGGCCCGTCGAGATCCATGCTTATGCCGACCGGATCATTATCCGCCAGGACGGCGTGGTCGTGGGCGAGCATGCCCGCTGCTTCGGCCGCAACGAGGTCATCTACGATCCCTGGCACTACGTGCCGGTCCTGGCCCGCAAGCCGGGCGGATTGCGCAACGGCGCGCCGTTCCTTGGCTGGGTCCTGCCGTCGGCAATGGAGAAGGTGCGCCGCAAGCTCAAGGCGGTTGATGACGGCGACCGGCAGATGGTGTCGATCCTCACCTGCGTGCTGACCGACGGATTGAGCGCGGTCGAGGCCGCCTGCCAGGAAGCCATCGAGCACGGCGTCTCGTCGGCCGCGGTGATCCTCAACATCCTGGCCCGCAGCCGCGATCCGGCGCCGGGCACGATCCTTTCCATTCCCCAGGCGCTGAAGCTGGATCACGAGCCGGTCGCCGACTGCGCCCGCTATGACAGCCTCAGGAGGACGAACAGCCATGGAACGCACCGAAGTACTGGAACTGATGGGGGCGCTGAAACTCTTCGGGATGCGCGCGGCCTATGACGAGATCATGGGCGTCGCCATTAAGCGGCAGCACGAACCGCCGAAGATCGTCGGCGATCTGTTGCAGGCCGAGATATCGGAGAAGCAGGCCCGTTCCATCAAGTACCAGCTCACCGTCGCCAAGCTTCCGCTGGCCAGGGATATCGAGGACTTCGATTTTGCCGGCACGCCGGTCAACGAGAGCCTGATCCGCGACCTCGCCGCCGGCGCGTTCGTCGCCGATCAGCGCAATGTCGTCCTGGTCGGCGGGACAGGCACCGGCAAGTCGCATCTGGCGATCGCCATTGCCCGTTCTCTCATCCGCAACGGCGCACGCGGGCGCTTCTTCAACGTTGTCGACCTCGTCAACAGGCTCGAGACCGAGACCCGTGCCGGCCGGCAGGGCCGCATTGCCGATCATCTTACCCGGCTCGACTTCGTCGTCTTCGATGAACTCGGCTATCTTCCCTTCGCCCAGGCCGGCGGGCAGTTGCTCTTCCATCTGGTCTCGAAGCTTTACGAGCGCACCAGCGTCATCATCACCACCAATCTCGCCTTCGGGGAATGGCCGAGCGTCTTCGGCGACGCCAAGATGACAACCGCGCTGCTCGACCGCCTCACCCATCACTGCGAGATCGCCGAGACTGGCAACGAATCCTGGCGCTTCAAGAGCCGCTCTCAAAGCTGAAGTTCGAAAGCCAATCAGTCGCGCCCGATCAGGCTGTGCAACCCCGACCAGCTTCGCCTGATCGGGCGCTTACCGGCGTGCCTCTCAACACCGAAAGCCGGGGTCCCTTTTGCGGGAAAAAACAGGGTCCCGATTCCGTGGCCATTGACAGTTCTTCGTTCGGCCGACCCGCATCGCGGGTCTGAAGGGCATAGATAAGCGCGCCCCCGATTCCGACGCTGGCGACCAGGCCGAGACCCGCCAGCAGGCGAGCACGATGTCGGCGATGGCATACCAAGGCGCCGCCGCCAAGCACGATCTAGGCAAGGTCGCGGCGTCGCAACGAGCGCCGACCGACAGCTCAGGCCGGAGCAGGGTCAGCCATCGTGCCACACTGTTCCATCATCGCGATCGGGCCTCGCAACCGGTTGGATACCGACATAGGTCGGCGACGATTGTGCCGCCAGCAGGGCTGTCGCGCTCAGCCTCCCTGCGTGGGCTTTGCGTTGACATTTTCAGTGCCCGTCAGGAGAATAGTCCAGCATCGTCGCCTGAAGGCTTATTGTGGCGGTGCGCACGGCTGTCATCGCATCCTTGATCGCGGTTTCGTCGAAAGGCTCGCTTTCTTCACTCCTCAGCCCGGCCCATTCTGCAACGCCGGCGCTAGCTGCCAAGCCAGTCCCGAATGACTCCATTAAATTCGCGCGGGCGATCGATCATTACCATGTGACCGGCATTGGCGAAAATGTACATATCGGCTTGCGGGGCGCGTTCCAGCAGCTTGATGCCACGCGCCACCGGCACGGTTTCGTCACAGGCCGACCAAGCTAGGAATAGTTTGGCCCGCATGGTGGGCAAATGCGGAAGGAGATGGTCCTCCTGAATCTGGGTATATTCGGTGTCGTCCTTTATCCGGGCAGCCTGCCTGAAGCGTTCCAGTTGACCGGTCTCGCAGGCTAGGCGGTAGTTCTTTCTTAGCAGGTCCACGAACTCCGGCGGATTCTTCATGCTTAGCCTTGCGTTGGTGCGCAGAAAGTCATCCTCTGTATCGCAGCCCTCGAGCACATTATACGCTGCCGCCGCTGCTGCCTGCCAAGCGTGGTCCTCATTCCCGCCGAGACGCGGCGCGGTGGCGCCGCTGCTCACGACGACCACCTTGTCGACCAGACCCGGATTTTCAACGGCGAGCATTGCCGCGATGAAACCGCCTTCGGAATGGCCGACCAGCGCGCATCGGGTGATCCCGAGCGCTTCGATGAAGGCTGACACGTGATGGCGCCGGTCGAGGCGGGGAACGTGTTTCCCATCTGCCGACGCATCTGAGAGACCGAAACCGACCAGATCGGGCGCCAGCACCCGGAACTCATCCGCGAGTGCCGGGATGGTGTTGTGCCAGGTAGACCAGGCGTCGATCGCCAGTGACGAGCCGTGCAGAAGGATCACGGTCGGTCCGCTCCCAGCTTCGAAATAGCGCGTACGGATTCCGCCCGCCGAGACATAATTTTCCTCAGCTCTCGAAGAGGGTAGCGGCGGACGGGCGGCGTCAGGCGCTTGCAAGCGCCGATTAGCTGACGGATTGGTTTTCAAGCTGTTCGATCATCCCGAGTGCGAATTGTGCGGCTTTGCGTACATGTTTTTTTGCAAGCCGCTCGGCATCCGATGCCTTGCGGTTCACCAGGGCGTCGAGCAGGGCTGCCAGCTCTTCTTGAGATGCCTTTCGCCGCTCTGCATTGGAAAGAGAAATCATGCGCAACTGTGAGGCCCGCATATGTATGCTGCGAAGCATCCGTTCCGCCTCGGAATTGTTCGCGCCTGCTATCAAAACGTCGTAAAACCGGGTTTTTGCGGCAATCATTTCGCGCGGTACACCGACGCGATAAGCTTCCATCAGCTCGTCATACATGTCCCCGCAACGCGTGATATGATCGTCAGCCGCATTCTCGCAAAACAACCTGCATATAAGCGCCTCCAGCACTTCGCGAAGATCAAAAATGTCCTTCGCGACCTTAGGATCGACGACAGAGACGATCAGCCCCCGGTTGGGCAGGTTCGTGACTAGGCCCTCGTTCTCGAGCTCGCGCATCGCTTCCCTGAGCGACGTCCGCGAAACGCCCATGCGCTCGCAAAGTGTGCGCTCCACCAGCCGCTCTCCCGGCGCCAGTTCTCCGACGACGATGGCGTTGCGGATGATATCGGCCACCTGCGTATACAGCCGCGGCGCAACATGGACTCGCAGGTCATACACGGCGACTTTGATCCTTTGAAAGGTGCGTGGACGAGTGCAATTTCACAAGCATATCACCTTACCGCAAGGCATTGTGCTCACTCAGTGGCCTGAGGCGTTCAGCGGCCGTGGCTCGTAGGCCCGGTCGATGCAGTCAATCTGTTCGGCGGCAAGCGCTATGTCCAATGCCGCGACGGCCTCGTCGACATGCTCTATCGAGGTTGCTCCAAAGATGGGCGCGGCTATGCCGGGGCGCGCCAATGTCCAAGCGAGAGCCACCTGGGCCGGTGTCTTTCCGATATCAGCGGCAACGGCAGCGACGGCTTCGCGTACGGCGTGGTCGCCCTCGCGGTAGTAATATTTCTGCGTATAGTCGTCGCTTTTCGTGCGCGCCGTCTGCTGGCCGGGATCGCGACGGTCCGCGGCAAGGAAGCCGCGTGCGATGGGGCTGAACGGTATCAGGGCAACCTCATCGTGACTGCAATAGGGAAGCAGTTCCCGCTCGCACTCCCGGTGAGCGGGGTTGTATTCGCATTGCATCGAGATGAACGCCGGAAGGTCACGTGCGCTGGCAGCCGCACGGCATTTTGCGAGTGTCCAGCCGGGCATCGTCGTGACCCCGACATAGAGCGCCTTTCCGGCGCGCACGATGTCCGCCATGGCTTCGACCAGTTCGTCGAGATCTGTATCCTTGTCCCAGATATGTGTCTGGAAGAGATCCACGTGATCGGTTCCAAGGCGGACCAATGAATCATCGATTGCCTTGAACAGATGCTTCCTGGAGTAGCCGCGGCCATTGCAGTGCGAAGCCATCGGGTTGCCCGCCTTGGTGGCGATGACGAAGCTGTCGCGCGGCTGCTGGGAAACGAGTATCTGGCCCAGAATGCGCTCGCTCTCGCCAGCAGAATAGAAGTCGCACGTATCGAAGAAATTGATGCCGTGGTCGAGGGAGCGCGCAAGGATCGGAGCCGACGCCTTCGCATCGAGCACCCAGGCCCGCCATCGCGCGGATCCGAATCCCATCGCGCCGAGGCATAACCGGGATACTTTCAAATTGCTCTTGCCGAGCCTGACGTAGTTCATTTGTCGATCTTTTGCTTGCGTGGTGAGGATTTGGGTTTCTGCCCAGAGTCGCGCAGCAGCGACAGCGCGAAAGCCGCGGACCTTTCAACATACTCGCGCGTGAGCTTTTCGGCGAGGTCGGCATCGCGCGCGCGCAACGCGTCGAAAATGCCGTTGAGCAAAGCCATCGTGTTCCTACGTCGTTCAGCCGATGCGACGCGGGTGGTGATGGTGCGCAGATAAGTGACGCGGGCACGTAGCAGAAAGGTCATTTGCCTGGTGATGTCGTTGCCTGCGCCTTGCATGATGATCTCCCACACCGCATCGAGCTTCTCGGCATGCTGCCGGGCGAGCTCGGCGGTGTCGGTTTTGCCCGCTTCTGAAATACGCGCCGCCAATTCGTCCATTTGTCCCAGGCTGGCCCGTTCGACAAACATGCGCGTCATCGCCGATTCGAGGATTGCGCGGGCCTCGTAGATTTGCCGGATTTCCTGTTCCGACAGACGCGTCACGAACATGCCCTTGCCGGCTATCCGAGTGACGAGCCCTTCGGATTCAAGCTGGCTAAGCGCTTCCCGGATGCTTGTGCGGCTTACGCCGGTCTGCTCGGCCAGCTTCCGTTCCACCAGCTTGTCACCCGGCTTGAACACCTCGTTGAGCAGCGCCTCGCGCAACGTGACAACGGTCTGCTCGCGCAACGTCGGCGAACCAGCAATCGACCACCCAGTCCATTCATGCATCGCGGCTCTCCCGTCGTTCCTGTCATCACAGCTACGCGTTCGATTCATTCACCACAAGTAGCCCATTTAAATACGGTTGACCATATGTTTGCCTGTTGGTATACCAAAAAGATGAGCTTGAACGGGAGTGCCTAGAATGGCGCTGATGCGCACCAAAGATGGTCTGATCGCCTATAAGAGAAGCGGTGAGGGTCATCCTCTCGTGCTGGTGCACGGTGTCGGCGCCAATCTAGAAAGCTGGGACGGCGTTAGCCGCGAACTGGAAGGCAGTTTTGACGTTGTTCGTTCCGACCTGCGCGGGCATGGCCAGTCCGCGCGCATCGACTCGGAATATTCCGTCGAGAAGTTCGCCGCCGACATCGTTAAGGTGATGGACGAAGCGGGCGTGCGCAAAGCCCATCTGGTCGGCTTTTCGCTAGGTGGTCTGATCGCGCAGGAGCTGGCCTACTCCTATCCAGCTCGCTTCGAGCGTGTCGTTCTTCTTTCCGCCGTTGCTGGCCGCACACCGGCCGAACGGGAAAAGGTTGTGGCGCGCCTGCGGATGATCCGCGACGGTGGCATGGATGCAATCGTCGGGGCCGCGCACGACCGCTGGTTCACCAAGGAGTTTGCCGATCGCCACCCGGATGTAATCGAGCAGAGAATTGCCGAGCTCAAGGCTGTCCATGTGCCTTCCTATCTGGAGGCGTATCGGGTGTTCGGCCTTACCGAACTCGTGGATCGGCTTGCCGAAATCAGGCAGCCGACGCTGGTGATGACGGGCGAATTTGATCAGGGGTCGAATATCCGAATGGCCGAGACGATGCACCGGCTGATCCCTGATTCGGAATTGCGCATTTTGACCGGCCTGAAGCACAGCGTCCTGGTCGAGGCATCCAAACTGGTGTCCGACCACGTCCGCGAGTTTCTCTTGCGCCCACGCTGAAAATGAAGGGAAGACGAATGAACGAGACGTTATTTGAGCGTGGACTGGAGCGCCGCAAGGCGACGCTGGGCAGCGAATACGTTGAAAATTCACTGAGCAAAGCGACCGAATTTTCCAAGGGCTTTCAGGCGCTTGTTACAGAATATTGCTGGGGAGCTGCATGGGGCGACGACAGGCTGAATGCCAAGACCCGCAGCATGCTGAACATCGTGATGATTGCCGCGCTCAACCGCATGGATGAGTGGGAACTCCATTTTCGCGGCGCCCTTCGCAACGGTGTCACCCGTGATGAGCTGGACGCGCTGATAACCCATCTCACGATCTATTGTGGCGTTCCTGTCGGCGTCGAATGCCATCGCATCGCCAACCGCGTCCTTGCCGAGCGCGCAGCCGGCGGAGCGGAAAAATGACTGGCGTCTTGATCCGCAAGATCGTCGATTTCGTCGAGGACACGCTTGTCGAAGGGGGTCGCGCCGCGCCTGTTCCGCTTCGCATGGCCGCCTGCGCGGCGGTAATCCGTAATCCCTGGGCGGGATCGGCATTCGTCGAGGATCTTCAGCCGCACATTATGGAGCACGCCACGGCTCTCACGGACGCCCTCGTGCCTCGCCTAGTGGCGATCATGGGCGGTCCAGACCGGATAGAAGCGTTTGGAAAGTGCGCGGTGACCGGAACGGACGGTGAAGTCGAACATGCCGCCGGCCTGATCCACACGCTGCATTTCGGCAATGTCTTCCGCATCGCCGCCGGTGGAGATTCCTTTCTCCCCTTCACCAACAAACGTGCCGGCGCCGGCACCTCACTCACCGTTCCTTTGACCCACAAGGATGCCGAGAGGAAGGGTAGCCGCGCTCATTTTCTAACCGTGGAATTTACGATTCCAGACGCGCCTGCCCATGACGAGATCGTCATCGCGTTAGGCGCCGCGAACGGTGGGCGACCGCACCATCGCATTGGTGATCGGTTCAACGACATGCGGATCATGGGAGTCGATCAGGCCGGCCGGCCGCTGCCAGCCGAGAGCAGATAACGTGCAAGCCTCGGGTTCTCGTCCCGAGGCTAATAACGGCAATGCCGATAATATTGGGAACTGAACCTACGGAGGACTTGTCATGGATAGAAGGCAATTTATGGCCGCCGTCAGCGGCTTCGCAATCGTGGCCTCTTTGCCGACGGTAGCGCTGGCTCAAGATGCCCAGCCGGTCACCGGCGGCACGCTCAACGTCGGCTTCATCAGCGACGTTCGCACGCTTGACCCCCTTCAGTCGTCGCAATGGACCGAGCGCCAGATCCTTTTCCTGATATTCGATACGCTTCTCGAAACCGAGGCCGACTTCTCCCTGAAGCCCGCCTTGGCGAAAAGCTGGGAGTTTTCGGACGACGGCAAGCGCGTGATCCTGAAGCTGCAGGAAGGCGTGCAGTTCCATGACGGCACGCCATTTAACGCCGAGGCGGTGAAATGGAACCTAGACTCGCGTCTCGATCCGAAAGGCAACTCATCGCAGCTCAAGTTGCTGGAAGGCGTCAAGAATGTCGAAGTGCTGGACGAATTCACTGTCGCCATCGACATGAAGGAACCCTATCCGCCCCTGCTGGCGCTGTTTGCCGACCGCGCTGGGCTCATGGCGTCACCGGCGGCGGCCAAGAAGAACGGCAGCGACGTCGGTTCCAACCCTGTCGGGACCGGTCCGTTCGTTTTCGGCGAATGGGTCCGCGGGTCGCGCATCGCGCTCACCAAGAACGCCAGCTATTGGCAGAAGGGAATGCCCTATCTCGACGGTATTATTTTCCATGACATTCCCACGAACGTCGTCGGCATTCAGCGCATGGCCATCGGCGAACTGGATTTCATCAGCCAGCTTGATCCGCTGGATACGCGCCTTTCCAAGGCCAGCCCGGATATCGAGCTTGTGCCATCGAAGGGTGGCGTCTGGTATTCCTACCAGTGGCGGTGGGACGCCGAGCCATACAACAAGCCGGAACTACGCCAGGCCATAGCGCACGGCCTCAACCGCGACCGCCTCAACCAGATCATATGGGCTGGACAAGGCAAGATATCCGATAGCTTCACGCCAGATGGCCTCTGGTGGACGCCGACCGATCTGGTGCACTACGAATACGATCCGGAAAAGGCGCGCAAGATCGTGGCTGATTCTGGCCTGAAGGGCACCACCATCAAGCTTGCGGCGCCAAGCGGCGATACGCTTCGACGCTTCGCCGAGCTTGCCAAGGAAGACCTTGACGCGATCGGCCTCAACATTGAGCTCGATCCGGTTCCGCAAAGCGACTACTACGCCAAGGCGGTTTCCGGCGAGATACGCTTCACGCCTATGCGCTGGACGCAACGGGCGGATCCCGATGGCCTTATCCACTACCTCTTCTCCAGCAAAGGCACCGCAAATTCCACGGGCTACAAGAATCCCGACGTGGACAAATGGATCGATGAGGCGCGGGTAATTTCCGACCAGGCTCGCCGCAAGGAACTGTACGAGAAGATCCAGCGTCAGATTTCTGCCGATCTGCCTTACATGCCCGTCGGCTTCAGCGTCGAATTCAACGCCATGCGCAACACCGTCAAGGGGTTTGCTCCGATGCCGGATGAAATCCCGCGGTTCCGTTATGTTTGGAAAACGCAGGCCTGATCGTCATGCTTTGCCGCGGCGTGGTGCGCCGCGGCTTCTGGCGCGGGTGGAACCTTATCCCGCCTGCAACCGGTGGAAAGGATTTGATCGCCATATGACCGCCGCCCATCAGATGCGCACCAACCGCCCGCTTTGCGAGACGCGCGCCCGGAGCCGTTCGTTCAATCCCCTCGCGATGCACTGAGGTCAGAAATGCTTGCGCTTGTACTTTCCCGCATAGCGATCATGGTTCCGAACGTTATCGTTCTGACCTTTCTGCTGTTCACGTCGGTTACGTCCTTTCTGGGGACACCGGCGGCGATCATGCTGGGAGAGAACGCGTCCCCTCAATCGATTGCCGATCTCAACGCGAAGCTGGGCTTCGACCAGCCCATCCTGTCGCGTTACTGGAACTGGATCAGCGCGGCATTGTCGGGCGACCTGGGTCGATCCTACTCCACCCAGCAGCCTGTCGCGCAAATGATCGCGGATGCTCTTCCTCTAACGCTCGAGCTGGCATCCTGGGCGATCCTCATCGCATTCCTGGGGGCCACGCTAATCAATTCGGCTACGTTCATGAAAAAGCTGGTGGACCGGCTCACCGCCGCCATAAGCATCGTTGGCATCACTGTACCGAATTTCTTTCTCGGACTGCTGCTGATCTACCTGTTTTCGGTTCAGCTACGCTGGCTGCCGACGACCGGATGGTCGCCGTGGTCACGGGGCGCTGGGCAACATCTCATCCACATGATCCTGCCCATTATCACGCTTACGACCTTCTATTTCAGCTCCTTCACGCTCGTCTACAAGGCCGAATATCAGTCGGTGAAAGGCAACCTTTACATCCAGGCCGCGCGGTCCAAGGGGCTGTCGGAGGCGCGCATTTCCTACCGGCACATTCTGCCCAACAGCATATTGCCCTTGATCACCTATGCCGGACTTTCGCTTGGACAACTGGTAGGCGGGGCGGTCGTGACCGAAACCGTCTTTTCCATGCCAGGCATGGGCCGGCTGCTGGTCGAAGCGATTTCGTCCCGGGATTTTCCGGTGATGCTGTCGGTGGGAATGGTGATCATCGTCGGCGTGATGATCCTCAACCTTGTGGCGGACATCACCTACAGCCTCGTCAATCCGCTCGTGCGAACATCGGCTTAGAATCCAATGAGAAAACTTCCGTTCCGATTGGTCCTTGGCCTGACGCTTCTGGTGATCATCACATTGATCGCGGTGTTCGCGCCCTTGATCGCGCCACTGCACCCGACCGCTACGACGATCAATGTCCTCGGGCCGCCTTCGGCTGAGAATATTCTTGGCACGGACCAACTGGGCCGGGACGTGCTGTCGCGCGTCATCTACGGGACAAGGGTTTCGTTGCAGGTGGGTGCTTCGGCGGCGATCGTGGCTGTGCTGATCGGCGCGCCCATTGGCCTGATCGCCGGGTTTTTCCGTGGCTGGGTCGATTTTGTCCTGGTCCAGATAATCGACATTTTCATCGCCTTGCCGGGGCTCGTTCTCGCATTGATCATCACCGCCATGCTCGGGCCATCGGTGGTCAACCTGGCGGTCACGCTGGGTGTCGTCACTGCGCCGACGGTCGCCCGCCTGGTTCGTGGCCAGGTTTTCGTTGTCCGGGAAATGGTCTTCGTGGAAGCTGCGCGTGCCACGGGCGCAAGCTCTTTCTGGATCATCCGCCATCATATCATGCCAAACACGATGCGCGTGGTGTGGGCGCAGTTCGCAATCAATGTGGCCTTCGCGATCTTCACCTCCGCAAGCCTCAGCTTCCTGGGGCTGGGCGTGCCTCCGCCGGCTCCGGATTGGGGCGGCATGGTGCGCGACGGTTCGATGTTCCTGCCGATCCTGCCGCTGCTCAGCTTGGGGCCGGGTGCTGCGGTCGCCCTTACCGTTTTCACATTTTATCTAGTCGGGTCGAGCATGAACGAGGCCGCGTCCCGCAATGATCGCTGATTGGAGCAGGGAAATGACGTCTAGCCAGGTCGAGCCGCCGCTGCCGGCATTCATAGAACAACGCCTGCAGGAGTTCGCGGGTCCGGAAGGTGCGTTGAAGGCGCGGCGATGGATGCGGCCGGCCGATGTGTTGATGCGCGTCGAGAACCTTCGCTGCTTCAAGGCTTCGCGCGTCAGTTTTGCCGATATGCTGCTGCGCAGGATCGTTCGCGAACGCTGGCAGATAAGAATGATCTCGGCGGAGTGCGACGATGACGGCGCGGCGAGATTTGTCTACCGGATCGACGCGGAAGGCCATTCCTTCTCCTATATCGCCCGAGCATATCCATGGGACGGAATCGAAAAAGTCGGACGCCGCTCCGACGGCGCGGATCGCGACATGTTCGGCGCGCTCTTCGTCAATCTTGCCAGCCAACAGCGTATCCAGCGGGAATTTGAAACCTTCGACATCAAGGCTGAAGGCCAGATGCGCACGGATTCGGATGTGGTCGGCTGGACCCCCGCCAATCGCAGCAGCCGGCATTTCGACGCCGTCGTCGAAGCATTGTCCCGCGGCGAACAGCCTGCCCCAGAGCTTGGCATCGCCTACCTCATGCGGAACGGTGGCTTTCAAAGCAGTGGCAGGAACGGCACGGTTTCCTATCCCGGCATTCCCGAGGAGCACCCGCTGGCGCACCCGTTCTTTGCGGACATCTTCGCGATCTACCTGGTTCGGCTTGTCTCCATCGATCTCGTCAATGCCGTGGCGCGGCGGCGCAATTCGGACGCGGCGCAGCTCGACATCGCGATCGCGCGCGGGCTTGGAATAGGCAACTCCTCAGGTCAGGGGATGTGTGTAGCCCTCCAACGCTGGCCGCATTGGGTCGCCACCTGGGTGACCGTGCGCGAGGCGGCGCTTGGCTACGCAAAAAGCCTGCCGGTCGAAGCGGGAAGCATTGCACTTGTCCGCAGCTCGATAGAGAGCACCATACGTATCTATGCGCAGACTGACCCACAGACGCAGGACTATGTGGCGGCTAACGAAACCATCATCGAGAACTTGAAACGCATTTCGGCAAGCCTGCGCGAAGGTCAGTGGCATTGCTGGGGCGACGTTGCTGCGCACGTCGCGGAGGTCATGGATGGCGAGACCAGTGAGCAGTTTCACAGCTTGCTTCTCGACGTAGTGCCGGACTTCTGTGACGCCATCGCGCCCTATTTCCAGATCGGCGCAGGCCGCAAGCGGCAACTTCAGCCAGCAATGAGGATCGGTGAACTGCGCGAGATCCTGCGCAGAAATTACGTCTGGGCCTTAACTGCCGACCGTACGCTCGCCGAAACGCACCAGCATTTCTGGTACCATTCGATCGACAATGGCGAACAGAGACGCGGCGAGAGAATCGTCGATCCGCACGAGCGTTTCGAATCCTTCATCGATCATATCGGACTGATCCAGAGGCTGGCGGCAGTGCTGGTCAGCCGTGATGATAACGAGCACGTCGGCGATGTCGTCCTCGACCATCCGGATCTGCACTACGCCATGTCGCGCGTGCAGTATCTGGATGGCCTACCCTACGCCGAAATACGGGATCCGCTCGCGCATCGCGATTTCGTCCCCGCCGAGCTCATACGTTTTTTCCTTGCGTCGCTGGGCATTCGTGGCTCGACGCCGCTCAGCATCCGCTATGTGCGGGGCACTTTCTTCCAAGATCAGCCGCTGCCTTCGGAAATCCTGACGCCTGACAGGCCGAGTCCCCAGCTTCGCAAGCATGACAATGAGGTTGCCCTGTGAGCATGACCACCGTTGCATATTCCGAACTGACCCGCATCCTACCATGGTCGCTTAGAGCTCTGGGGTATGCGTTCGGCACCGCTGATCGGGGGGCTCATATCGTGGCAGCGGGTGCAGCACTCGATCCGGCTGTTCTGGACGATATCCGTCAGGCAGGCCCGCGGCCCTCTCATGGCTTCAGCTATCACAAGTCGAACGGCCTCACGATGCTGGATGCCGCTGGCATTTCATTTCTGGAAACCGGACCAGCCGCAGTCGATGCTCTCGCCGCCCATGTAAGCGACGCCAAATGGGAGCTATGTCGGATATCTTCGGCGACCGAGTTGTCGCTTGTTCCGGCCACGCTGATCGGCGCGATGAACTACAATCTCTCTTCTATCGGTATCGTCGCCCGCGACGGAACCTTCGACTGGCTGTTGGCTGAACCGGATCCAAGGGGTGTGCTGTATTCGGGCCAAGGGGAAGATACCCTAGCGGCGCTCCTCGGCGGCGAAACGGCAGCCTTGAAATCGATCGACGCCGCCAGGCCTGCGCCGGGGTGCGCGCTTCTCATGGTCAGCGCCCGCAGACCTGAACTGAAGGCGTCCGGATGCGCTGCCGTTCGGCCTGGGGCGAAGATCGCCTTGGCACACAACAAGGGTATTCCCGTATCGCGCGAGACACTGGATGCGCTGTACGGGCTCGAAATGCTCACCTGGGCTCCAACGTCGGAGCGCTCCCGCTCGCAGGCGGGCTTCACTGTTGCACCGGCACCAAGCTCATGAATGAACCGATATCCAATCCGGTGGTTGAGGTGAACGGCCTCAGCGTCGCTTTCGGCAAGCATCAGGTGGTGCATGACGTCGATCTGGCCATCCATGCCGGCGAGACGCTGGCGCTTGTCGGCGAGTCGGGATCCGGCAAGAGCGTCACTTCCATGACGATAATGGGACTGCTTGCCGGCAATACCCATGTGAGCGGTTCGGTCATTGTCGATGGCCAGCAAGTGGTGGGCGCGTCGACATCGACATTGCGGCAGGTGCGTGGCGGCATTGCCAGCATGATCTTCCAAGAACCGATGATGAGCCTGAATCCGGTGCTGCAGGTCAGCACCCAGATCAAGGAAATGCTGCGCCAGCATCGACCCTTGAGCGATGCCGAGGCGCGGGAGGAGGGCATCCGGCTTTTCGACCGCGTTCGCATTCCGGACGCGCGGCGGCGGTTCAACGACTATCCTCACATGTTCTCCGGGGGAATGCGGCAAAGGATCATGATCGCCATCGCCTTGGCGTGCTCGCCGAAGCTGCTTATCGCCGATGAGCCGACAACAGCGCTCGATGTGACGATACAGGCACAGATCCTCGACCTCCTGGACGAGGTCCAGCGCGATACCGGCACCGCGATCCTGTTCATCACGCATGACATGGGCGTAGTGGCCAACATCGCCGACCGCGTCATGGTCATGCACAAGGGACGTGTGGTGGAGATGGGAGCAGTAAAGGACGTTTTCGAACGTCCGCGCGAGGACTATACGAGGATGCTGATCGACGCGGTCCCGCGCTTGGGGCAAGGCGTGGCCCGCACCTACCGCGCGCCTGCCAAGGATGCTGTGCCCAAGCCGGTTTTGAGCGTGCGCAACCTGGTGACCCGGTTCGATGTGCGTGGCGGAGCAATGCGCCGCAAGGTTGGGCGTCTCCATGCCGTCGAGGGTCTAAGCTTCGATATCATGCCTGGAGAAACGCTGTCGCTTGTTGGCGAGTCCGGCTGCGGTAAGTCGACCACCGGCCGCAGCATCCTGTTTCTCAATCCGCCGGATTCCGGCGAAGTGGTCTTCGACGGACGCACGGTGCGGCGCGACAACAGGTCCGATCTTTCGGACCTCCGACGCAACGTGCAGATGATCTTCCAGGATCCTTTCAGTTCCCTGGACCCGAAGCAAAACGTCGGTGCAATCCTGGCAGAGCCCCTGCTATGCCATGGGTTGGCGACCAAGGCCAAGGCTTTGGAGAAGGCGAAACATCTTCTGGAGCGTGTCGGCCTCGAACCGTCGATGATAACCCGTCTTCCGCACGAGTTTTCCGGCGGTCAGCGCCAGAGAATTTGTATCGCCCGGACCCTGATGCTCGACCCGAAGGTCATCATAGCCGACGAGGCCGTCTCGGCGCTCGACGTTTCGGTCAAGGCCCAGGTGATCGACCTGCTGCTTGAGCTGCAGGAGGAACTACGGCTGTCATACCTCTTCATCAGTCACGACATGGCTATTGTCGAACGTGTCAGCCACCGCGTGGCTGTCATGTATCTTGGCGAGATCGTGGAGATCGGGCCCAGCCGCGAGGTGATAGGGAATCCGAAACATCCTTATACCCAAAAGCTGATGTCGGCGGTGCCGGTCCCAGAGCCGACCGCCGACAGGCACCGCTTGATCGGCAAGCCGGTGACCGAATTGCCGTCGCCCATGCGGTCGCTCGATTTCATTCCGCCGAAGCGGCAGCCTCGCGTGGTTGGACCCGACCACTTCGTGATCGAGTGACAGGCTCTAAAGGGCGCTTCAGATGGACGCCTTTGGACGAATCCGAGCAAGGCGCTTCCCTATACCGATGGAGAATTCGATGAACACATATGCTGAGCAGTTCCAAATTGGAGTGAAGGCGGCGTCCTTTTTACGACAGGAAAAAAAACTCCTTATCGATGGAAAATGGGTGCCGGCTCGGTCCGGGAAGGTTTTCGACACATATGATCCGGGCACGGGACGCGTAATTGCGCAGGTTCCGGAGGGCGACACCAAGGATATCGACATGGCCGTCAAAGCTGCCCGGCGGGCCTTTGAAGAAGGCCCATGGAGCCGCATCACGCCCAGCGAGCGTGGACGTCTCATCTGGAAACTCGCGGATCTGCTGGAACAGAACGCCGATGAACTGGCCGAACTGGAGGTTCTCAACAATGGCAAGCCGCTTGCCAATGCTAGGAATTCAGACGTTGCGCTCAGCGTAGATATGTTCCGCTACATGGCGGGCTGGGCGACCAAGATCACGGGGGAAACCATTTCGATCTCGGCGCCGGACAAGTACCATGCCTTCACCGTGCGTGAGCCGGTCGGGGTCGTCGGGCAGATCATTCCGTGGAATGCGCCACTGCTCATGCTGGCCTGGAAGGTCGCTCCGGCGCTGGCCACCGGCTGCACGATCGTGCTCAAGCCGGCAGAGCAGACCCCGCTGACAGCGCTGCGCTTCGGCGAACTGGCCCAGGAGGCCGGCATTCCCGCTGGCGTGATCAACATCGTGACCGGTTTTGGGCCGACGGCGGGCGCGGCGATCGCCTCACACCCGCAGATCGACAAGGTTGCCTTTACGGGTTCCAGCGAAATCGGTCGTATAATCGTCAGGGCCGCCGCTGGCAATTTGAAGAAAGTGTCGCTCGAACTGGGAGGGAAGTCGCCCGTTATCGTCTTTCCCGATGCTGACATGTCGGTTGCCATTCCCGGTGTCACGCAGGGCATTTTTGCCAATAGCGGCCAGGTCTGCACTGCGGGATCGCGACTGTTCGCCCATAAGAAAGTGTTTGACCAGATCGTGGATGGGATCGGCCAGCGGGCCGGGAATATCCGGGTCGGCCATGGCCTCAGCGAAGGCGTCCAGATGGGCCCCGTCATTTCCCCGGTCCAGTGCAACCGCGTAATGGACTATATCGAGCAGGGCAGGAGCGCCGGCGCAACGGTGGCGTTTGGCGGCACGCGGATCGGCAACGAAGGCAACTTCATTGCCCCCACGGTGCTGACCGATACCCGACCCGACATGGCGGTGGTGCAGGAAGAGATTTTTGGTCCCGTCCTGTGCGCCATGAGTTTCGATGACGACGACCTGGAACAGATCGCCCGGCAGGCGAATGACAGTATCTTCGGGCTTGCCGGCAGTGTCTGGACGCGGGACCTGAGCGTCGCCCACAAGATGGTACGGCGAATTCGCGCCGGCCGGATTGGGGTCAACGTACACGGTTCGGTTAATGCGGCGATACCCACCGGCGGCTTCAAGCAATCCGGCTGGGGCAGAGAACGGGGACAAGAAGGGCTGAACCTTTACACGGAGACCAAGTCGGTGATTATGTCGCTTTGAAGGGCTGCCAAAAACGGCATTGTGGGGCAGGGATGTCGCATTTCTATCGCTCCAAATAAACGATCACACCGGACAATTGGCTAATTTTGCTTCTATCAACCCGTCGCGCCGCCCGACCAGCATCGCTCATTGTCCATGAAAAGGAAGAAAGCCCGGCCAGGCGTGGCAGCCAGCTAAAGCTTTTCAGGCTTGGCGATGACTTTCGACGCATTCACGCCGGCTCTGATATTTCCCGAGCAGCGAACCATTCGGACCGTCGACCGTGTTTGCAGGGTAGTGCGTGAGTAGTATCGGACACATAGAATGTGAAATGCGACATCGCCTAAGCGATAGCAGTCATAGTTCGCGCACCTCTTGAACCAGACCGTCTACGATAACTCTTATCTTAGCCGGCAGAGCCTTTGTACGCAGCCCAAGGACGTTGACCGTCACCTCGCCGCCGGACATCCCATCCAGTTCGGTCAGCAGCTTTCCATCGCGAATGTCATCTTGAACTATCCATAGTGGAACCTGCCCAAGCCCGTGTCCCCTACTGCCATCCGCACCGTCTCGAAATCCTGGAGTTCATGTTTGACGGAAACAGCATGCAATGCGATCGAGCCGGATCTTGCTGAGCATCTCGAGCATGGCTGGCCGTTCGCAGAAGCGGACCGATCAACCTATTACACCCGACGGGGCGAGGTGGGTTACACGGACTTCCCTGCATATCGATCGGCAGCGTTGCACGCGGAGGTATGCTGACCGAGGCGGGTCGCGCAGGCAAGGAATACGGTTTGGAGGGGATCCACGTCGGCCACGTCATCGTCGATGGTGCCGTCGACGGCCACAAAATCCGCCGACGCTTTCCAGACGACGACTCGCGCCGTGACCGGTTGCTCGATATCGAGGGCGTCGTGGAATGCTCCGCCTTCCTCTATCGGCAGCACCACAAGGCTTGGTCGTTCGAGGTCGACGTCCGAACGTCCTTGCAGCCTTGGTGAGCTCTCGGTGGCGGAAACTTAGCGGCCTTTGAAGTTTGCAGCTCGGCGCCGACCAAAAGGCTATGCCACCGCATGCCGCGCCGGTCGAATGCGCGAACGCGGCCCAACTCGTACGTTGGAAATAAACGACCGCTGCTGCCCCGAAGGCTCGGATGGACCTTGTCAGGAAACGACGTTCCACTGTCCTGATCCACAGGATCGGGTTCGTTGTCCAAAGCAGGGTCCAGCGCGATATATGGACAAGCCGTCCGATAAATCGCCTTGGAGAGCGACCATGCGACTGCCGTGGCACCTCTCACCGAGGCACGAGCGAGAAAGTCCGCTTCACGGCAGTCGCATCGAACAGGCGTGATGCGTCACCGGCGAGCGCCAAGTCGCCGACGCAGAGCGTGACATTCGAGGCTTCGCCCCAGGTCGGCCGAGAGTGCAACAGGGCCGTCCTCGACAACAAGGTCCACCCATCGGCGGTGGCAGTCATGACGAGCCGAGCGCAAGGAGAATGACATGACTTCCAGCAGCATCGTTCGTCAAGATAACGGAGAGCGAACTCATTCAACAATGATGGCTTGGCGCGTGCACGAGTTCGGGCCACCAGAGATCATGAAGTACGAGCGCGTTCCGCGGCCTGATCCTGGCCCCGGCGAGGTCCTCGTCAAAGTTGAAGCCGCCGGCGTCGGACCGTGGGATGGTTGGATCCGGGCGGGCAAGAGCGCCTTACCGCAACCGCTCCCTCTCACGCTAGGCTCGGATCTCTCCGGCGAAATCGTCGCCAAGGGGTCCGGAGTTTCAGAACTGCGTGTGGGAGATCAGGTTTATGGCGTTACGAATCCGCGGTTTATAGGGGCCTACGCCGAATACGCAGTGGCTTCCGCTGAGATGGTGTCGAACAAGCCGACGTCGCTAACCTATGCTGAAGCCGCCTCTGTTCCTGTCGTTGCCGTGACGGCATGGCAGGCGTTGTTTTACCACGCGCAGCTCAAAGCCGGTCAAACGGTTGTGATCCACGGGGCGGCGGGAAATGTCGGCTCGTATGCGGTTCAATTGGCGCGTGAGGCGCACCTGCAAGCGATTGCGACTGCAGCGACGGACGACATTACTTTCGTACGCGATCTCGGAGCAAACACGGTCATCGACCACCAGACCCAACGCTTTGAGGAAAAGGTTAGGGACGCGGACGCTGTCATCGATCTGGTCGGCGGCGAGACGCAGAACCGCTCGTTCCAGGTCCTTCGTCGAGGCGGAAAGCTGATTTCGGCTGTGTCAAATCCGGATCAGAAACTCGCAGAACGCCATGGCGTTGAAGCCTCCTTCTTCCTGGTCAACGTCACGAGGCAGGACCTGGCGGAGATCGCCTGTCTCGTCGACGGTGGAAAACTGAGAACCAGGGTGGGGGCGGTCTTGCCGCTCGCGGACGCGCGCGAGGCGCATTTGATGTTGGAGCGCGTGCGGACTCCACCGAAGGGAAAGATCGTGCTCGATGTCGGAGCGAGATGATCGATCAAGCCTCGTCGTTGCACTCGCGAGCCCCGATTTGCCCACTTCCAAAGCTAGTCTTGAAGGACCAAGCAAATGACTAAGCTAAATCTCTCCAATGCCCTCGTCATTCCCGATTCTTTGCTCGCGAAAGAGGCGACAGATATCCTACGCGAGCACGCCAGCGATCTGCTCTTCAATCACTCGATCCGCGTCTACCTTTTCGCAGCTGAGCAGGGTCGTCAGAGGAAACTGCGCTTCGACTCTGAACTCCTCTACGTGGCGGCCGCATTTCATGATCTCGGCCTTATCAAGAAGTTTTCGAGCCCAGACGAACGCTTTGAGGTCGATGGCGCAAATGCCGCCCGACAGTTTCTAAACGTCCACAACATTGCTGAAGACCAGGTGCAGACCGTGTGGGAAGCAATCGCGCTGCACACCACCCCCGGCATTCCCCGATATATGGGCGCCGAAGTAGCGCTACTCAACTCAGGTGTTCTTCTCGATGTCATCGGAGTGGGCTTCGATCAGTTTCCCGTGGAGCTGCGTGAGGAAATCGTGGTCAAGTACCCGCGGGCAAATTTCAAAGAGGGCTTTATCCAGGAGTATTTCGCTGGCTTTGCGCATAAGCCCGCGACGACGTATGGCACCGTTAACGCGGCCGTCTGCGAACGTTTCATGCCGGGATTTAAGACTCCCAACGCATGCGACTTGATCGCCGCGTCTCCGTTCCCGGATTCCGCACCGCAGAACTCAACATGATGACGAGGACGTATCCCGTGCTCCAGGAGCTTGATCGCGATTGCGGGCGGGCTGCCGACGATGAATCGCTGATCTCTCCCAGGTGGTTAACTCTCGGCGCATTTGCCGCGCGCCGGACCCCAATCGTTGGTGGGAAATTGAGCTGCTTGCCTATCTTGCCTCTCGGTCAGCGCGGCGCTCCGACCGCCCGGGCAATGCCGGTCCGGCTTTTGGCGACTGGCCCGCTGGGGGCTGATAACCGGGCAGCAAGCCGCTGGTGGCGCTGGCGCCAGAATGGGCGCCCTGAGCGTATTGGATGCCGCTGCGGGTGCTCAGGTCATTGCCGGCGGCGCGACGGAGCGGATCGGCTGGGGGCTGCGGGATCAGTCTGGCGGCGCTGCTCTCTATGCTGCTCAAGGAAAGAAGCAGGTTAAAGCGACCGTGATATCGTGACGATGGCTTCGGACGTGAACCGTAGCGGTGACAATCAGTTCGGCCCTGGTCTTGTTTGAACCAAGCGTGAGACATTAAAGAAAAAGTGCGATGATGTTGATCAATGGATCTGCCAATCGGATTAGTGCGCTGTCAAGAGCAATGCGAACGGCCTCCGTCCCACTGATAGCAACGGCGATCGCTCTGGGAGCTTCGCCCGTGATGGCACAGGACCGGGAGCAGGTGAGAATGGCCTTCGAGCACTCACTGCCGAATGTCGAAGGAACGAGAATAGTTGCTGTGACCGTGACTTATCCTCCGGGAGGCAAATCGCTCGCTCATCACCACGCAGCCTCGGCATTTATTTACGCCTACGTGCTCTCCGGGGCTATCCGCAGCCAAGTCGGCGATGAGCCGGCGAAGATCTATCATGCAGGTGAAGGCTTCTACGAAATGCCGGGCTCACATCACCGCATCAGCGAGAACGCGAGTGAGACCGAGCCAGCCAGCCTATTGGCGCTCTTCGTTTTGGACTCTAAGGACAAGCCCTTGACGACGCCTGACAAGGCGGCAGGATCACAATAGTAGCGCGACAAACTCGCCTGTCGCCGCGACGACTTTTTTGGCCGGTATAGATCGTCCGGTATCGGCTGGAAAATCGACCAATTAAGTCCAGTTCCTGACGCACGGACATTTCGGTTGGTTGATTAACAGACCGGACTGGGCCTTTTGCAGTGTGCTAACTACATGCATAGTACGGCATCTGACTGGAGAGGCCGTAAGAGGTGCCGAAACACGTTGTCGCGATCGTTGTCTATGAGGGTGTTCAGGCCCTGGACGCGGCAGGGCCGATGGACGTGTTCAGCGAGGCAAACACGTTTCTGGACAGTGCCGACCGTTATGAGACAGTATTGGTTGCCGCTCACCGCAATCCACTACGCGCGTCGAACGGGATGCGACTGGTAGCGGACCTGACCTTTGAGGAGGCAGCGGGGGGCTTCGACATCATTCTGGTGGCCGGCGCGCCGACGCCTCCGGCGACGGAGCCGGAACCGTACTTGGTCCAGTGGGTCAAAGAGTTGCCGTGGCGCTCGAGCGTTTATGGATCAATCTGCACCGGAGCCTTTGTCCTTGGCTATGCCGGCCTCCTGGATGATCGACGCGTCACAACCCATTGGCAGGATGCGCAGGCTCTGGCGGCCAGGTTCCCCAAGGCAAGGGTCGAACCGGACTTGATCTATGTGCGCGATGGGCGGCTGATCACCGCGGCCGGTGTGACTGCGGGAATAGATTTGGGCTTGGCGCTCGTCGGGCAGCAGCACGGCGCGGAAACGGCGCTCAAGGTCGCCAAGCGGCTGGTCGTGGTGGCCCAACGCCAGGGCGGGCAGTCGCAGTTCAGTCCCTACCTTACGGCACCTGCCGATCTGGAATCGCCCATCGCACGCATTCAGGACCACGTGATGGGCAACATCGGGGATCGCCACACGCTGGAGTCGCTTGCTGCTGTCGTCGGCATGAGCCCGCGAAATCTAGCCCGGCATTTCGTGCAGGCGACGGGGATTACACCGCATGAGTTCATCGAGCGCGCCCGCGTCGATGCGGCGCGCAGTATGCTGGAAGGAAGCGACAGACCGCTGAAAGCCGTCGCCTTCAATTGCGGGTTCGGATCCGCAGACCGGATGAGGATTGTTTTCACCAGCCGTATTGGCGTGACCCCCGGCCAATATCGCGCCAGCTTCCGGCGGGCGGAATCGGAATAGATCGCGAAGTCACGGCGGGTTGAGACGTGAAGGCTCAGACGGGCATTTGTCAGGAAACGACGCACGGCTGTCCTGATCCGCACGATCCCGTTCGTTGCCCGAAGCAGGGCCTTGTTGCGTAATGCCGACAAGCCCCGCCGGCGGCTGCCCAACGAAGGAGATTTTTCCATGTCTGAGATCATCGCCGAAATTCGCGTGCCTGACAGCGCTATCGCGCGGGCCGCCACACAGCTTGTGCGCGATACCGAAGACGACCTGCTTTTTAACCACAGTCGCCGCGTCTTCTTCTGGGGCGCGCTGACCGGCGAGCGCCGCGGCCTAAAATTTGATCCGGAACTGCTTTACCTTGGCGCCATGTTCCACGACATGGGCCTCACCGAGAAATATGCCAGCCCTGACCTGCGCTTCGAGGTCGACGGCGCCAATGCCGCGCGCGACTTCATGAAGGGCTACGGGGTGCCGGAGCGTGATGTCGAGGACGTCTGGACTGCCATTGCGCTCCACACAACCCCCGGCATCCCAGAGCATATGCGTCCCACAATCGGGCTGGTGACCGCCGGTGTGGAGATGGACGTGCTCGGCGTCGCCTATCACGACTTCACGCATGAGCAGCGCGACAGTGTGTGCGTCCATCATCCGCGCGAGACGAACTTCAAGGAGAACATCATAGACCACTTCGCCAACGGCATCATCAAGAAGCCGTTGACGACGTTCGGAAATGTGAAGGCTGACGTCCTAGCGCTGAAGGACATGAACTATGTCCGCCAGAATTTCTGCTCGATCATCCTTGGCTCACCTTGGCCGAGCTGACCCTGGTTGCCGCCGGTCGAGGAAGCTGAAATGGGCGCCATTCCTATATTTCTCGTCTCAGTTTGAGCCGCAAACCGGTGGCGGCGAGACCATTTCGGACGGACGCTATGCTGGAACAAGGAAATTTCTTCTACTGCCTGAGCTGCCAGAGTCCTGGCACGACGTGATCGCTGCTCTGCGTAGAAAATCCGAATAACGGGGTGAGATAGTGATCCGGGACCGTATGGGTCTGCTCTAGATCGCGGACGGCACCTACAGCGAGCCGGAACAGGAGTATGAGCGGTTACTCTATAACCGCCTAGCTGCCGTGATCGGCGGTCTCGGCGAAGGTAATGATAGCGGCGATGGCGGCGCCGTCGTCGGCTACGATTTCAGCGGCCTACCAGCCTGTAATTAGTCGCGTTCATCGTCCTTAGGTTCGCCAAACCATACGAGAGCCTTCCACGACGACCTCGATGTCGAATTGCTGTGTGATGTAGACTAGGCCGCTGCCTGGAGTCCTCGGAGCCATCGCGCGCCGCGGATCCAGGATTTTTGTTGCCTTCAACCGCGCAACTTTGGCCGGCGCTTCATAGTGAGAAGCTCCGTCACATCATGCAGTTCATCTGCCGATGAAATGGCAATCGTCAGCCATTTTCCATCGATGTATGTTTTGGCTTCGTCGTAGAGCTTGACCAATTGCGGACGCCAGACATAACGCCGCTCCTCGCGCTGGCGGCGTTTCTCGGGCAAGCCTTCAGAACGCAATGATCGCCATCGGCGTCTCGGCCACGCCGGTTTTCATTAGGCTGACGCGAGGCCAAGTGCTGTCGATCAAGAACGAGGACTACATCACCGCGGCGCGCGCGCTCGGCTCGCGCGACCGCAACATCATCCTCGCACATGTTCTGCCCAAGGTGCTGGCTCCAATCGTCGTCCAAATCACCATCACCATGGCGGTCGCCGTCCTCGCCGAGGGCAGCCTTGCCTTTCTCGGGCTCCGCCGGCGCCAGCCGGCGCAGACAGTTCCTGAGTGAGGCCCCGTGGATGACGGTCTGGCCGGGACTGCGATCATCGCCGTCGTGCTCGGCTTCAACCTCTTGGGCGACGGGCTGAACGACACGCTCACGCCACAGTTCGAGGACAGTTGACGTCGGCGAGTGATCTCCGATGCCCACACCCCAAATCGGTTGTCAGCAGTTGCGCCACAAGCTGAGATGATGATGGCGCGAATGGCTGACGCGGTCTCGCTGAGGCAGGCGGCATGATCCGATTAAATCGATATGAACGCCCGATACTCGTGATAGATAGGAGTGGCTGCACCTGCTAGCCACGAGACAGACAGACCGCAGGCCTGTCGTGCTTCACCCCACCCTGGCGCTTCGGCTCATGTCGAAGGTCGTCACCGGATGGCCTGAAGCTTATCCAAGCAGGGAGAGTTTCGATGTCTGGACACGGGTATGAGGGCGGACGGCTCGATCTCCCCTTCGTAGGACTTAGCACCTTCGGTAAACGGCCGATCTGCCTGGATTGGGACAAGATCGATGCCGATGTGGCGGTGCTGGGTGTTCCCTTCGACATGGGCACGCAGTACCGCTCCGGCGCGCGCTTCGGGCCGCGCGCCATCCGCGAGGCGTCGACGCTGTTTTCCTTCGGCCATGGCGGCGCCTACGACCATGAGGACGACCAGACCTATCTGCCGCTTGACAAGGTGCGGATCGTCGACATCGGCGATGCGGATATTGTGCACACCGATACCGTCACCAGCCACGCCAATACGGCAAAGGCGGTCCGCAAGATTCTCGAACGAGGCGCGTTGCCCGTCGTTCTGGGCGGCGACCATGCCATCAACATCCCCTGCGTCCGGGCGTTCAGCGAACATGGCCCTATCCATATCGTGCAGATCGACGCCCATCTCGACTTTGTCGACGTGCGTCACGGCGTACGCGAAGGCCACGGCAACCCGATGCGCCGAGCGGCCGAACAGTCGCATGTCAGCGGCCTCAGCCAGCTCGGCATCCGCAACGTCTCCTCTACGGCCCGCGACGGCTACGAAGACGCACGCCAGCGCGGCTCGACCATCCTTTCCGTCCGCCAGGCGCGCAAGCTCGGCGTCGAAGGCGTGCTGGCAACCATCCCGGAGCGCGCGCGCTACTATGTGACGATCGACATCGACGGCTTCGATCCATCGATTGCGCCGGGCACCGGCACGCCCAGCCATGGCGGCTTCCTGTATTATGAAGTAATGGAAATGCTCCAGGGCCTAGTGAAGCGCGGCGACGTGGTCGGCATCGACCTCGTCGAGGTCGCCCCGGCCTACGACCCTTCGGGCATCACCGGCTTTCTCGCAGCACAGGTGCTCCTAAATTTTCTCGGCTACATCTTCGTCGAACGCGAAGCGCGCGGACGCTGAACGGAAGGAACACAACGATGCCAACGAACGCCAGTGACGGTCAGGTTCAACTCATTCCCGCCCGCAAGGGCGTGGCGGCGCCCGTTGCCCAAGGCCAGGTGATCACCGTCATCAACACCCATGGCACCCAGGTGGTGGACACCTGGGCCTTCTGCGCCGACGACATCGCGGAATTCATGTCGATGGAGCACAGTCGTGGCGGCATGCTCAAGGTGAATCCCCAGAACGGCGACACGCTGCGCAGTAACAAGCGGCGTCCGATGCTGACCCTGATCCAGGATACGTCGGGCGGCGTGCACGATACGCTGATCGCCGCCTGCGACCGCTATCGCTACCAGCAGTTGGGCCATGTCGGCCACCATGACAACTGCACTGACAACCTGGCGGCCGCTCTCGGCGCGCTCGGGCTGACGTCATCCGAAACCCCTTCGCCCCTCAACCTGTTCATGAACATTCCCGTCCGCAAAGACGGTTCGGTCTCGTTCGAGGCACCGGTGTCGGGACCGGGCTCCTATGTGTCGATGCGCGCGGAAATGGATTTGATCATCGCGTTCTCGGCCTGCCCGCAGGACCTCATTCCGGTGAACGGGGAAGACTGCGTTCCAACCGAAGCGCACTACCGAATCGACGCCAAGGCGCCGCGCCTTTAAGCACCGCGCTCAGACCATTGATCCCGAAAAGCGCCCCCCCCTTTCGGGATTGATGCGTAAAGAAGTTTTTACACGCCGCGTATCTTGGGAAGCGGCTTTTTCGCTTCGGTCGGTTGCCCTTTACCGGCAGTTTTTTCGGCATTCCCCACCCTTTTGCGCAGTTCCTGGACAAAAATCCGCTCCGACAGCGACGCCTTCTTGTGCTTTGGCGCGATGATGACGAAGGGCGAGCGTATCTGTGCCTCGGGTACCAGCAGCGCCTTCAGCCGGTCGTTCTGTCTAAACGTGACGGTCATGTGATCCGGCAGATAGCCGACGAAGTGGCCGCTCAGGATATACATCGCCTGCGCCTCGATATTCGAGGCATAGGCGCCGACATGCGCGTTGGGAAAATGCTGCAGTTCCGACTTGTTGGCATAGGGCCGCACCACCATCTGCGATGCCTCCACATCGGCCTTTGTCACCAGCTTGCGGGAAAACAGCGGGTGACGCTCGCTGCAATAGAGCGAGTTCCTTTCATGATGGAACTCAGTTTGCGAATAGCCGGGCAGCAATTTGATGCGCGGGGAGATCGCGAAATCGATCCCGCCCTTGGCGGTGTCCGCGATCAGCTGCTCGGGCGAGCCTATGGTGATGCGCAGATCGACTTCGCTGGCCTTCTTGATGAACTGGTGAATGACGTCATCGAGGCCAAGGTTTGAATCGGTAACGGTCGCATCGACGATCCCGACGCGCAGCACGCCCGTCGCCTTGGAGCGCAATTCCCCCAATTGCATCTCGAACGCCGACAGCGCGGATGTCAGCGAATGGGAATATTCATAAACAGCGCTGCCCCTGTCGGTCAGTTCGAAGCCCCGTCTGCCGCGCTGGCACAGCGAAAACCCCAACCGCTCCTCCAGCGCATTGATCTGGAAACTGATCGTCGACTGGCTCATCGCCAAGGCAAGCTGCGCTCCAGTGAATCCGCCATGTTCGACCACGGAACGGAAAACCCTGAGCGCACGGATATCGGCTACCGACAGACGCAATTCTGACACTCCTCCCCGAACCTGTGCAGGCGGTGTCCGGCATCAGCCTTACATCGCCAATTTCGATGTATAGTCTATTCATTCCATGTTTATCAAAGATTCAATCCTGCCATGCTGCCCTACCAGATGGCGGCGTGCCGTCCTGCCGCTGGGAAGTTCAACAACCGGGCCGGCAACGCAGTCGGCCGGCGACTTGGAGGTTTGAGGCTCGTCACGCATGTGAGATTCCTGAGCGCTTACAGAAGCCTCGGACTCCAAATAATCCATAATAAACGAGAACATACGAAGCTGGAGGAAGTCATGCGATCCGCTCTGAAACTGTGCACTTCGATACTGCTGGCCGCGTCACTCTCGCTCGCTGTGGCGAGCATCGCCACAGCCGCCGATCTTCTGGATCGGAT
The DNA here is from genome assembly GCF_001618845.1 of Mesorhizobium ciceri biovar biserrulae. Lineage (NCBI taxonomy): Bacteria > Pseudomonadati > Pseudomonadota > Alphaproteobacteria > Hyphomicrobiales > Phyllobacteriaceae > Mesorhizobium > Mesorhizobium ciceri. The sequence continues at coordinate 70,370 of NZ_CP015065.1, read as the reverse complement.
CAAGGAGAAGGGCGAGATCACCATCGCGTCCGAGGCGCGCTACCCACCATTCGAATATGTCGATAACGGCAAGGTCGTCGGCTATGGCGTCGACCTCTTCGAAGAAGTCATGAAGGCGCTACCGGACGTGAAGGTGAACCGGCTCGACCTGCCGTTTCAGGGCTTGCTGCCGGGCCTCCAGACCGAAAAATTCGACGCCATCATAACGTCCGTCACCGTCAACAAACAGCGTTACGATACCTACAGGCTGTCTCTGCCGATCGCCGACGCGTCGTTCTCCTACGTCAAGCGCGAGGGCGATACGTCGCTAAACACGCCCGAAGACCTGAGCGGCAAGAATGTTGGCACGCAGGCCGGCTCGGCACAGCTCAAGGGCACCGAGGCCTTTTCCGAGGCACTCAAGGCAAAAGGCATGGCGCCGATCGCCAACATCCAGACCTATGTCGACTTCAATGAGGCCTATGCCGACCTGGCTGCCGGCCGTACCGATGCCGTGGTGAATTCCCTGCCCAATCTGCTTTACCTGCAGACGCAGCGCGGCGACGCCTTCGAAACCATCCGCACGACGTTCGGGGAGCCGACCTATTTCAGCTGGGCCTTCCGCAAGGATGACGACAGCAAGGCGCTTGCCGACTTCATCGACAACCAGTTCCGCAAGCTCGCCGCCGATGGAACCATGGCCAAGCTTCAGGAGAAGTGGTTCGGCTTCACCATGAAACTGCCGACGGATGCCCTGCCCGAACCTAAGAGCTGACAAGCCGGCATGGGCTCACAGCACCCGGATAAACGGCGAGGCTTCCCAGCCTCGCCTGCGAAAAACGTCCAGGCTGCACGCCTGGCCTCAAGTCCATAAGGTCTGACCACGTGGCAATGCTCGCCCTCATCCGGGACAATCTGCCCATCATGCTCTGGGGGGCGGGCATGACGATTCTGGTGTCGGGCGTCGCCATCATTCTCGGCATGCCGCTCGGCCTCGTTCTTTGCTTCGGGGTCACCTCGAAGAAGATATGGCTGCGCCGCTTTTCGCGCATCTATCAAAGCGTGTGGCGCGGCACACCCATCCTAGTGCAGTTGCTGATCATATACTATCTGCTGCCGCTCATCGGCATCAACGTGGCTCCTATCCTTGCCGCTATCATCGCGCTGACCCTCAACACGATCGCGTTCCAGGCCGAGATATTTCGCGGCGGGCTTTTGGCCATTCCGCGGGGGCAATTGGAAGCGGCACGCATGGTGGGCATACGCAAATGGGCGGCGCGCCAGCACATTCTCGTCCCCCAGATACTGCGTCTCGTCATTCCCTCGCTGGTCAACGAGACCATCAGCATTCTGAAAAATTCCTCGCTGGTTTCCGTTATCGCGGTGACGGAACTGATGCGGGTGAGCCAGCAGATCGTCGCGACCACCTACCGCCCGTTCGAAATCTACATCGCCGCCGCCATCATCTACATCGTCATCAATTTCCTCCTGTCGCTGCTCGGTCGCATGGCCGAGCAGCGACTAGCGCGGAGGGCCTGAGCCATGACGCAGTTCTTCGACCTGTGGCTGCAATATGGGCCGCTGATGCTGGCCGGACTGGCGACGACGGCCTGGATCTGCGCGCTGGCTGCTGCCCTCGGACTGGCTGTCGGCCTGTTGCTCGCCTGCCTCGAAAGCACGCAGTTCACGCCGTTGCGCTGGGCCGTTCGCGCCTATATCGAGATCATGCGCGGCCTGCCGATCCTGATCCTGCTGTTCGTGCTCTATTATGGCGGCCCGCGTATCGGCCTCAGGCTGAGTGCCGAAGCAGTCGGCGTTTTCGGCCTCGGCTTCTACGGGGCCGCCTATTTCGCGGAAATCTTCCGCTCCGGTTTCCAGTCGATCCCCAAGGGCCAGATCGAGGCCGCGCGCATGGCGGGGCTGACCGGCACGCAGATCATCCGCCATATCAAGTTGCCGCAGATGCTGGTCATGATCACCCCGCCGACGGTCAACCAGATCATCATCCTCATCAAGGAATCCGCGGTGCTGTCCATCATCACCGTCGCCGAGCTGACCAAAAACACGACGCAGTTCGTCAACGAGACCTATGCGGTCATCGAACCCTATCTCGCCGCTGCCCTGCTCTACTGGCTGCTGGTCGAGGTAGTCGCGCAGCTCGGCAAATACGTTGAGCGCCGGGTGCGGTTCTAGGCCGCTCAACCACCAATTGGGAACAAACGATGGCCACTGAAACCACGGAGCCCGTCATCAAGATACGGAACCTGACCAAGGATTTCGGCACGTTCGCGGCCTTGTCTGGGATATCGCTCGACATCAATCTCTCCGAGGTCGTCTGCATCATCGGCCCCTCGGGATCAGGCAAGAGCACCCTGTTGCGCTGCGCTAGCTTCCTTGAGGACTATACGAGCGGCGAGATCGAGATCGAGGGCCGGCTGCTCGGCTACAAGCGCGGCGCCGGGGGACTGGTGCGCGAGAGCGAACAGAACATCGATGCCGTGCGCCGCAATGTCGGCATGGTGTTCCAGCACTTCAACCTGTGGCCGCACATGACCGTGCTGGACAACGTGACGCTGGGCCTACGCCTTTCCAAGCGCACCCCCGTCGCCAAGGCGAAGGACAGCGGACGCCGGGCGCTGGCCAAGGTCGGCCTCGCGGATTTCGCCGAGCGCTATCCCTCGCAGCTTTCAGGCGGCCAGCAACAGCGCGTCGGCATCGCCCGCGCGCTCGCCATGGAACCACATGTGATCCTATTCGACGAGCCGACTTCGGCGCTCGATCCCCAACTCGTGGGCGAGGTGCTCGACACCATGAAGCAACTGGCTGTCGAGGGCATCACCATGGTGGTGGTGACGCATGAGATGGGCTTTGCTGCCCAAGTCGCCGACCGCGTCGTCTTCATGGACTGCGGCAAGGTGGTCGAGCAGGGCCCTCCTGCCAAACTCTTCAACGATCCGCAAAGCCCGCGCCTGCGGGAATTCCTCGACACCTGGAGACAGCGCAACATGCTCTTCCAGAACGAGTCCGTCGCCGGCCGCTAGGCCAGCGACACCATCGACAAGATAAGACGGAGGACCGCATCCATGAACGAAGCCCTGAGCCCAGCGGGCGTTCCCCGCATGTATGGTGACGTGCCGCCATTCATGGCGTTTCCCCATGTTCGCGACCTGGCCGGCCTTTCGGCCGACGCCGTGGTGGTGGGGATGCCCTATGACGGCATCGCCACATTTCGCGGCGGCGCGACACGCCGCGCGCCGCAGGAAATCCGCAAATACTCGCTCCTCTACGGCAGCTACAGCTTCGACTGGGACCTCGACATGCTGGCGCATATCACTGTAGCCGACGCCGGCGACATCGATGTCGTGCCGGGCGATAATGCCGCCAGCTACGCCCGCCTCAAAGCGCGGCTTGGTGCGGTGCTGGCCAACGGGGCGGTGCCGCTGACCATCGGTGGCGACCATGGCATCAGCTACCCGGCGGTGCGCGCCGTCGCCGATGCCGGCGACACCCCCGTCGGACTCATCGTCTTCGACACCCACCTAGATCTCAGCGAATCCTTCGGCGGCGACCGCCTCACTCGCGCCTCGCCCCTGCTGCGCATTGCCGAACTCGACAAGGTGGACCCCCGCCGCATCGTCGTCATCGGCGCGCGAGGCCCCCGCAACCTGCCCGAATGGACACCGCTCTACCGCAAGTTGGGCATCACCGTGTTTTCCATGGAGGAGGTGGAGCGCCTCGGCATCGAAACAGTTGCTGAACGCGCGCGCACCATCGCCAGCGCCGACGGCGCGCACCTCTATATCAGCCTCGACATCGACGGCGTCGACCCCGCCTTCGCACCGGCGACCAACAGCCCGGAACCGGGTGGCCTCACCTCGCGCGAAATCATTCGCGGCGTGAGGATCGCGGCCCGCGACGGCTTTGCTGGATTCGACCTGGTGGAGGTATCGCCGGACTTCGATGCCAGCAGCGGCACCACCAGCATCCTGGCTGGCCGGCTTCTGGCGGAGGCCCTGTTCTGCCTCGCGGCCAAGCGCGCCGGCCGGCAGGACGCCTGGCGCGACGCCCACAAGACCGACGCGCAACAGAAATAGCATCACCCTTCGGAAAGCCTCGCGGTCGAGTGACCCGATGCACCAACAGGACACAAGACCATGAGCATTGCAGATTTCCAGCCACTAGATTCAGGCAGCGTTCCACGTTTTGCCGGCCCTTCGACCTTCATGCGCCTGCCTATGGCGCGTCCGGAGCAGGTCGACATCGCCCTGATTGGCGTTCCCTTCGACGGCGGCACCACCAACCGGCCGGGCGCGCGTCATGGGCCGCGCGAAATCCGCAACCAATCCAGCCTAGTGCGGCGCGTCCACCATGTCACGGGCCTCTCGCCGTTCGAACAGGTGCGTACCGGCGACTGCGGCGACGTGATCGTAAACCCGCTCGACCTGCCCGGCTCGCTGGACACGATCAGCGCCTTCTTCAAAAACGTCCACCGCGCAGGTGCCCGGCCGCTGGTTGTCGGCGGCGATCATCTAATCACGCTGCCCATCCTGCGCGGCATCGCCAAGGAGCCAGCCGGCCTCATCCACTTCGATGCCCATTCCGACACCTATGACGAGTTCTTCGGCAACCGCTACAACCACGGCACCCCCTTCCGTCGTGCCGTCGAGGAGGGCCTACTGGATCCGAAGCGCATGGTCCAGATCGGCATCAGAGGTGCAATCTCCGATGCAGAGAACTACGATTTCGCCCGCGAGGCCGGCATCCGCATCATCGTCATCGAGGAATTCATGGAGCGCGGCGTGGACGCGGTGATGGCCGAGGCACGCTCGATCGTCGGTGAGGCGCCGGCCTACGTCTCGTTCGACATCGACGCGCTCGATCCGTCTTTTGCCCCCGGCACCGGCACCCCCGAGATCGGCGGCATCACGACGCGCGAGGCCCAGAAGATGGTCCGCGCGCTGGCCGGCGTCGACATCATCGGCGCCGATCTGGTCGAAGTTTCGCCTCCGCTCGATCCTTCAGGCGTCACCGCGCTGACCGGTGCCACCCTCCTGTTTGAGCTTCTCTGCGTAATGACGGTCCAGATGCTGGCTCAATGAGACCATGCACGGACATTGTCTTTTCGGTCATATCAGGGAGTTGGCATCATCGCAGATAGGAAATGTTGCTTTATAGGCAAGCCAGATTGCCATTCGATCGGAACCGCTGCTCAGCGGATTCACGTTCCGTCCAAAGGTTCTTGGTGAAGCGCTCGCGCGACAGGTCGATGACGCCATAACACAGCACCGCCACTCCGCATGGCGGTGCTTGGACTTTGATCAGCTTTCGAGCTTGCGCGGGCCTTCTCAGCCTTTCGGGCTGAGGTCGACGCCGAACCATTCTTGAGACGTGGCCGCCAACGTGCCGTCGGCTACCATCTCGGCGAGCGCCTTGTTGAGAAGGGCCTGCAGTTCCGGCTCGTTCTTGCGGATGCCGAGGCAGACATTGGTTGCCATGATGCCGCCAACCAGCAGCGGTCCGCTGGTCACAAGCGCGCCATTGCTCTTCGACGCGCGGTCGCGCGCGAACACGATGTTGTCGAACTGGCCGTCTAGTCGCCCGCTCTCGAGATCGAGCTGAACCTGTTCGGAGGAATTGCAGGTCTTGACCTCGCGACATCGCCGAAATTCTGCTGAATGAAGGTCAACTGGCTGGTCGAGAGGGATGCACCCAGCGTCTTGTCTTCAGACCTTCCTTGAGATCGGCGACGGCCTTCTTGCCTTCTTCGGTGTCGGTGGATATCTTGCGACTATCGTTGTGCAGTTCAGTCACCGCCATCGTTCGGAGTAGAAGTAATATTGCCGCTGCCATATCGTTCGAGTCTGCCGGCACACTTCCCGCTTTGGTAAAATCACGACGATGCCCACGCCAAACCGGAATGTCCGCTCTTTAGGGTCGCAGCCCGAAGCGCCCGTCCGCTTGCGTGAAGAGTTTCGGGCGCCGGCAGGCGTACGAAAGTCCCCGAGGAAGGAACCCGTGGGCCACAGTCGATGGCTATGGGGATTTCGATTTTGCGGCTGGTGTCGGCGATGGCGCGACCGCCGCCGGCAAGCGGCGGGTTTGATGCGGACGGACCGTTTCGCCTTTCAGCCACGTGGTATTGTCGGCTCGTCGCGCGGCCGGGCGCGACCCGTTCCGATGAGTTCGGCTGGGCGGCGACATCGGCGAGGCGAAAGCGGATGGCTTTGCCATCGTCGATGAGGAACTAGAACTCGGCCTGCGCTCGGTCGCCGTGCCGATCGTCGACCGGCAGAACGCACGGTCGTGGCCATCAACGTCTCGACCCAGTCGGCCCGTTTCTCGGTCGCGGAGATGGAGCGGGAACTCCTGCCGGCACTGCTGGAGGCAAAGAGCGCATTGAGGATTTTTTCGTGGTGTGATGGTCGAACAAGCACAAGAACCGAGTAAAAGGTTATGCGTAGATGAGAATGACCTCTCTACACCAAGCGCTCACATAAACTGTCCAGCTGATGCTGTACGCCGGAAACGGCCATCCAATGGTGACCCTCAGGAGCTACGACCCTCTATAAATCCCTTAAGGAATGCCGCGAGCGAACGCTCAAGAGTCGGAGAGGGATAACCACCCTCCTGAACTATCAGGGTCGGTCGCGACAGCGCCCCCAGCATTTTCCCCATTCGGTGAAACCCACTTTCGTCCACAGCCATACAGGCAAAGGGGTCCGCTTGGGAGGCGTCCAAACCAAGAGCGACAACCAGGATATCCGGCGAGAATTGCCGCGCCGCGTCGCAACTTTTTGCCGCGGCAGCCAAATAGACCTCGCTGCCACTCATCAGTGGCACTGGCAGGTTTAGATTGTATCCTTCACCAACTCCGGCGCCGACCTCATCGGCATATCCGGCGTAGTAAGGGTAGAGCCAGGCCGGATCGCCGTGCATCGATACCGTGAGTACATCGCATCTGTGGTAGAAAATGGCCTGAGTGCCATTGCCGTGGTGCACGTCCACGTCGATGATTGCCACACGCGCGCCTTTTGACGCGGCCCAGTTGGCCGCGATCGCGGTGTTGTTCAGGTAGCAGAAGCCGGCTGCCTGATCGCGGTAGGCGTGGTGGCCAGGCGGCCGGCAAAGCGCATACATTGCCTTTTCTCCCGCCAGCACCCGCACCATGGCATCGAGTGCCGTGTTGGCGCTGGCGCGCGCTGCTTCCCAAGTGCCTTCGACCAACACGCAGCTGGCGTCGGCTTGGTAGAAGCCCGCCCGGCCAAGCAAATCTTCTGGCAGGCGGCCCATATGCCGGCTGGGATGGACGCTCGATCGCAGTTCTGAACCGTTCCCTGGCACTGCCCGCCACGTCTCGAAACCGGTCTGCAGGAAGGCGAGATAGTCGCGATCATGGATTGCCGCGATGCCGTCCAGCGCGTGTTCACGGGGAGGCTGGACGGCGACGCCTGCCGTTTGCAGGCCGGCAAGCAGCGCCGTGATCCTTTCGGGTTGCTCGGGGTTCGGTTTCAGCACGCCGCCGGCAATGCGGGTGAGCGGCCGATGCAAGTGTTGCCGCTCGTCGAAGATGGCAAGCATGGGAGCTAATGATCCTCGGCGATGCTGCCGTCACGACGACGGACGAACTGGGCGGCGATCAGAACGATAATCGACAGGATCACCAGCATCGAGGAGATCGCCGCCACCGTGGGGTCGACCTGGTCGCGTATGTTGGCGAACATGCGCTTGGTCAGCGTCGAGGTCGCGCCACTGGAGATGAAGAGCGAAACGACCACTTCGTCGAAGGAAGTGATGAAGGCAAACAGCATACCCGAAATCACGGAAATGCGAATCTGCGGCAAGGTCACGGTCAGGAAGGCGCGCACCGGCGACGCGCCCAGGCTGCGCGCCGCGCGCTCCAGATTGATGTCGAAGCTCGCCAAGCCGTTGCTGACGGCAATGATCACGAACGGGATGGCGAGCGTCGTGTGCGCCAGCACCAGGCCGGTCAGCGTGTTGTTGAGGCCGAGCCGCGAATACACGAAGAAGGGGTCGGAACAAGAGCAGTGCGAAATCGTACGCTAAGGGCGAACGGATCATGAACTCTTCTGTAGTGCTGCTATGCAGCATCCGATCCCTGTGGATTGCCCTCGCAGGGCACCAGTTTTGATTTCTTCGCCTGACCGACTCGACGACGCTCCCGGCACATTGGTCGTGGATGGAGTTGGGCGATGGGTAAACGGAGGCTTCTCAAGGTTCAGGATCGACAGAGACTTTTCGATATACCAACCGATGAGGACGGCCTCATCCGACACTATTCGTTGTCGTCGGCTGACAGGCTTGAGATTGGACTTCGCAGACGGGAACACAATCAGCTCGGATTTGCCGTTCAGCTCTGCCTGATGCGATATCCAGGCCGGGTGTTATCGACCGACTAAACTCCGCCTCGCGCAATGCTAAAGTACGTTGCTGAGCAGATTGGCGCCGACGCTGGAAAGTTTGCGCTCTATGCACGCCGTGAAGAAACGCGTCGCGATCACATTGCTCGCTTGATGGTTTATCTGGCCGCGCGGAGCGCGACGGGGCAAGACCGTAGAGCTGCGCTGCTGGCTGCAATTCAAGCGGCCACGACGTCCGACGACGGTGGCGCGATAGCGAGTGCCACTGTCGCCATGTTTCGTGAACGCGGATCTCTTTTGCCAGCGATCGACACGATCGAACGGATCGGTCTTGCCGCCCGCGCCATTGCCCGTCGGCGGGCGGAGAGAGCGCTGATCGAAGAAATTTCGGTCGATACACTTCAATCATTGGATAGGCTGTTGGAGGTTGAGCCGGCCATTGGCCAAACGCGCTTTCATTGGCTGCGATCAGCGCCGGATGCGCCAGGTGCTTCAAACTTGGTCGGGCTGACCGAACGGATCGCCTTCCTGCGCAAGCTAGAAATCGATCCGAAATTGCAGATGCGTATATCATCTGGACGGTGGGATCAGATGATCCGTGAGGGCAACGCCACACCGGCATGGCTGGCCAACGACTTCAATGCCAGCCGTCGACACGCGCTGATCGTGGCGCAGATTATCAAGCTCGGCCAGAAGCTCACTGACGATGCAGTGTCGATGTTCATCAAGTTGATAGGCCGGCTGTTCTCGCAAGCCAATAACCGCAAGAAGCAGCGGCACATGGACTGCAGGCCGGATACGGCCAAAGCGCTACGCATGTTCCTGGACACGATCACAGCCCTGCAGTCCGCGAACGATTATGGCCGCAACGCATTGGAGGTTCTCGATCAAGAAGTTGGATGGCACCGGTTGCTTCGGATGAAGCCTGAGCTTGAGTCGATGGTCGAGGACAACGAGGCGTCGCCTTTGACCTTGGCGGCCGAGCAATATGCGACCGTCAACAAGTACGCCGGTGCGTTCCTGCAGGCGTTCACATTCCGCTCAGCGCGCCGCCATGACCCCCTTCTTGCGGCGATTTCGCTGCTGAAACGGCTCTATGCCGAGAAGCGGCGGAGCCTTCCGGATCGCGTCCCGGTCACCCACCTCAGCCAAGCTGATCGACGGCTAATCCTCGGGCAGGAGAAGCCCGATCGCCGTCTCTATGAGATTGCTACGCTCGCCGCTTTGCGAGACCGCCTTAGATCCGCGGACATTTGGGTCGACGGCAGCCGATCTTTCCGACCGATCGACGAGCACCTGATGCCGCTGCCAACGTTCACAATCCTGAAAGATGAAGGTCGCCTCGGACTTGGTGTCCAAGAGGACGGTGCGGCGTGGCTTACCGAAGCGCGGCAGATGCTCGACTTCAACCTGAAGCGCCTGGCGCACAGGGCACGATCCGGGAAGCTCGACGGTGTTCGTCTCGAAGGTGGAACGCTTATCGTCACGCCGGCAGCTGGCGAAGTTCCCGCAGCAGCCGAGGACCTGAATGCCGAGATCAGCGAGCTCTATCCGTTGGTCGAGGTGCCAGATCTCTTGAGGGAGGTGCATGAATGGACCGGCTTTGCGGATTGCTTCACCCATGTTCGCACGGGTGACACTCCGAGGAATGTCTCGGCCATGCTGGCTGGCGTACTGGCCGATGCAACCAACCTTGGTCCGAAACGGATGGCCAGCGCGTCCAAAGGCATCAGCGCTCACCAGATCAGTTGGATGCGCACCTTCCATGCGCGGTCAGAAACCTACCGTGCGGCCCAGGCCTGCGTGACGGACGCACACACCCGCCATCCGCATTCTCGTCTTTGGGGCAATGGCACGACGTCATCATCTGATGGCCAATTCTTCCGAGCAAGCGACCGAGCCGCAAAGCGCGGAGATATCAATCTGCATTACGGCAGTGAGCCCGGATCGAAGTTCTACAGCCATCTGTCAGACCAGTACGGCTACTTCAGCATCTTGCCCATCAGCCCGACCGAAAGCGAGGCTGCCTTTGTGCTCGACGGACTATTCGATCAGGACACGATCCTCGACATCCAGGAACACTTTACCGATACAGGCGGCGCGAGCGATCACGTCTTTGGGCTATTCGCTCTGATCGGAAAGCGGTTCGCACCGCGACTGCGCAATCTCAAAGATCGGAAGTTCCACACGTTCGAGAAAGGCGATGCATACCCGGCGCTGTCGAACCACATCGGAGCGCCAATCAACACCACCCTGATCCTCGATCACTGGGACGATCTGCTTCATCTGGCGGCATCGCTAACCACCCGTGCCGTCGTGCCCTCGACGATCTTGAAGAAGCTCTCGGCATCACCGAAGGAAAGCCAACTGGCCAAGGCTCTTCGGGAACTCGGCCGCATCGAGCGGTCGCTTTTCATGATTGAATGGTACTCGAGCTCGACACTGCGCCGGCGCTGCCAAGCCGGCCTCAACAAGGGGGAGGCAGCGCACAAACTCAAACGCGCAGTCTTCTTTCATGAGCGTGGCGAGCTCCGCGACCGGTCGTTCGAAAGTCAGGCATTCCGCGCATCGGGCCTCAATCTTGTCGTCAGCGCGATCGTCCACTGGAACACGGTCTATCTCGACCGCGCGGTCACAGAGCTCAAACGAGCGGGAAGGAACATCTCAGATACGCTATTGAAGCATATCTCGCCGCTGAGTTGGGAGCACATCAACCTGACAGGTATCTACACTTGGGACAGCGAGCAACATCTCCCGGAAGGCTTCAGGTCGCTTCGCCTCCCGGCAGGGCTACGCCGTGCCGCATAACGTTCCTGCTCCGTTCGACCTTAGCGTACGATTTCGCACTGCTCTTGTTCCGACCCCAGGTAAACGGCTTCGACGCCGGGCCGATTGAAGCGCCCGCCATCGATCGCCGCGCCCCCACCACTGGTGGGCAGGAAGGCCCATTTGGGTGTCAGATAGCGATGGAAGATCTCGTCCGGCCCGACGCGGGTGACCTTCACCCGCGCGCCCCGTTCTCGAGATCCCGGATGAAGGCCAGCACTGCTTCGACCTGGCCGCCCGCGACGAGTTCGGCCGCCGTGCGATGGCCATAGTCGGCGATCGGCTCATTGCGATACCAGTAGATCGCCTTGTCGACGTCGCCGGTGAGTTCCGTTGCGGCCGAAATCACCTTCACCATCTCGCGCATCCGACCCTGCAGTCGCTCCGACGACGGGTTACGGAGCGTGTTGCGGTGGACGCCGGTCAACTGCGCCAAGTTGGCCACCTTCACGCCCAGCGCCTGCGACAGGCGCTTCGGCGAGATATAAGGCGTGCGCGGCTCCTGCAGGCTGTCGACAAAACCTGAGACCACTTTCGATTGTGCGAGCTGTGCGTGGGTCATGACAAATCTCCGACCTCTCTCTTACGCACAATATATGCACATTCCTAGGCATAGCAAGTGAACAGAGCCCGACGCCATTTCCAGCGCACTGCTTGTGCTTCCCCATCCTCGTAGCGGATGATAGCTAGCTGTGAGCTAGCGGCAGCAATGCGCCTCATTACCGCCGTACAAGCCAACATCGATATAGACCGAAAGCGGACGTGGGAAATCAGCAGCTCTCAAGGCGCACCGGCGCGCTGCTTGATGGTCGATTCAAGCCCGGCGTCATCCTTTTGAAAGCGGCAAGGTTGGAAGCCCAAGCTCGCGCAAGAATGTGTTGTGCTTCGCTGTCGCTGCGCGAAACTGCTTCTCGATGTCGACCAAGTCTTCATTGGCGGCTATTAGATCGATTTCGAGCTCATCCTCAGCCGTTCTGATGTAGCGGGAAATATTGAGGTTGTGACCCTCGTCGGCGATACGATCGATGCTGACGCGCTTGGAATAGCGGTCCTCCTCCTTACGGAACTTGTAGGTTTCGATGATCTTGCCGATATGGTCCGTTGTCCCGTTCTTGCCATCCCCTAATTTGTTCTGACGCTTGTCCTTCAAAAAGTGCTCGGCTGCGTTGATGAAGAGAACATCGTCGGGCTTCTTACACTTCTTCAGAACAAGGATGCAGACCGGGATACCCGTCGAATAGAACAGGTTGGCGGGCAGTCCGATGACGGCGTCGATGTGACCGTCCTTCAGCAGCTTGGTTCGAATGCGCTCTTCCGCCCCACCTCTGAACAGCACCCCGTGGGGGAGGATGATGGCCATTACGCCTTCATCCTTCAGGTAGTGGAAACCGTGCAACAGGAAGGCAAAGTCCGCGGCCGACTTGGGCGCCAGCCCATAGTTCTTGAACCGCACATCGTCGCCCATCGCCTCAGTCGGATCCCAGCGCAAACTGAAGGGCGGGTTGGCCACAAATGGCATCGAAGGAAGGCTCCTTTGCAGGATTCAATTCGCGCAGGATGTCCCAGTCATTGGAAAGCGTATCGCCGTGGTAGATCTCGAATTCAGTGTCCTTCACGCCATGCAACAGCATGCTCATGCGCGCGAGGTTGTAGGTGGTGATGTTCTTTTCCTGCCCGTAGATTCTGCCGATGCCGTGCGGCCCCATGCGCTTGCGCACGTTCAGCAGCAGCGAGCCGGAGCCGCACGCGAAGTCGAGGCGCAGATCACCCGGTCTCTCTGGAGCGAATATTCGCCAAACCGGAAGCCGCCGGCAGAGCCAGCTCGTGGCGTTGTTGAAAGGTGCGTAGGCATTGTGCGGACAGAGCTCTGACGGGTGGCGTCAGCTCTGCCTGCCACTATTTTCACCTTGGTCGATAATTAGCACAACAGAATATGTGGCCAGCCGGCAACAAGCCGGCCAGCAATCTATTGCTTACCCACAAACCGACGAACAGTCGTCATATGACGACTGTTCGGTCCACGGCCTTGGCCGCAGTCTCCGCCGCATTCGAGAATTCGACGGGAACTGAGCGTGATGGCAAGAATGATCGGGCACAGGCAGGCTGTTCTTTCGCCTTCGATTCCGGGAAAGGCTTCCACGAATTCGGCTTTGCGGTGGAAGCTGCGTTCTCAAGTGAGCCGGCTTGCACTGCGATCCGCTGTTGGCGTTGCCGCAGCTGCGGGCGCGACCCTGCTGGCACCGGGACAGGCCTGGTCGGCTTGCTTCGTTGTTGGCGCCACGATCCAATGCGACAATACCACCACCATCGACACGACGTATCCTGATAACCCGCCCAATGACCGAGCTTACTCTGGTGCCATCGCAACACCGATCATCCTCAACATCGATGCAGGAACGACGGTAAGCGGCAATGGCCTCGCAGTTTCCAACACTGGCGCCGGTGGTCTCAACGTCACCAACAATGGTACGATCAGCATTGATGCCGGCAACATTCCAACAGCTGGCGGCACCGCGGCGCTCTCGCTCTCGGCAGCCGGCGGCGTGATCACCTACACGGGTGGGAGCATCATCAACAACGGCACCGGCAATGCCTTCGATGCGGCGCAGACGGGAGGTGCCGGTTCGGTCGACATCAACATCGCCGCAGGTGTCTCTGCGGCAACAGGCGAAGGCATCACCGTCCGCGACGTAGCGACCAGCACCGGCGTTTCGGTCAAGACCAACAATGTCAGCGCGCTGGCGTTTGGCAAGGACGCGATCGATGCGCAGAGCCAGTCGCTGACCGGCAACATCGCGGTGACCGCCCATGGCGACCTTCAGGCGGGTAACGCCGGTTTGGTGGCGGTGATCGTTCCAGGTGCGGCAACCGGCAATATCGAGGTGACCACCAATGGGTCGATTGACGCCCGGTTCGGCATCGACGCCGAGAATCTCGGCACGGGCAGGACGACGGTGGTCGCAGGGGGTCCAATTGCCGCGACCACCGGCAACGGCATCTTTGCCGCATCGGTCGGCAGCCATGTAATAGTGGCAGCGCGCGATGTCACCGCCACCGGCAACACGGCGATCGTAGCCTGGCACGCCGGAGCTGGCGCGGGCGCGGTTGACATGAGCGCGAACAATGTCTCCGGCACGACGGGCATCGTGGCCACCAACAATGGCACGGGCACGGTTGGCGTCACTGCCACCGGCACGATCACCGGCACCCTCGCCGAGGGTATTGTGGCGACCGGTAACAATGCAGTGAGCGTAAGCGTCCTCGAGGCAGTGACCGGGGCGACCAACGGCCTGACCCTGATCGGCGGGACCGGCGGCGGCGGCGACATCTCGGTGACCGGCGTCGGCGGCTTCGTTGGCGGGACCGGCGACGCGGCGAACATCCTCAACAACGGCGCCGGCACCCTCACGGTCGACATTGCGGGCGCGAGCAACTCCGCCGGTGGCCATGGCATTTACGTTCGCGATACAGCGCTTGGCGGCGACATTGGCGTCACCACGGGTGCTGTGACCGCACTGGCGCTCGGCAAAGATGCGATCGATGCGCAGAGCCAGTCGCTGACCGGCAACATCGCGGTGACCGCCAATGGCGACCTTCAGGCGGGTAACGCCGGTTTGGTGGCGGTGATCGTTCCAGGTGCGGCAACCGGCAATATCGAGGTGACCACCAACGGGTCGATTGACGCCCGGTTCGGCATCGACGCCGAGAATCTCGGCACGGGCAGGACGACGGTGGTCGCAGGGGGTCCAATTGCCGCGACCACCGGCAACGGCATCTTTGCCGCATCGGTCGGCAGCCATGTAATAGTGGCAGCGCGCGATGTCACCGCCACCGGCAACACGGCGATCGTAGCCTGGCACGCCGGAGCTGGCGCGGGCGCGGTTGACATGAGCGCGAACAATGTCTCCGGCACGACGGGCATCGTGGCCACCAACAATGGCACGGGCACGGTTGGCGTCACTGCCACCGGCACGATCACCGGCACCCTCGCCGAGGGTATTGTGGCGACCGGTAACAATGCAGTGAGCGTAAGCGTCCTCGAGGCAGTGACCGGGGCGACCAACGGCCTGACCCTGATCGGCGGGACCGGCGGCGGCGGCGACATCTCGGTGACCGGCGTCGGCGGCTTCGTCGGCGGGACCGGCGACGCGGCGAACATCCTCAACAACGGCGCCGGCACCCTCACGGTCGACATTGCGGGCGCGAGCAACTCCACCGGCGGCCATGGCATCTACGTTCGCGATACAGCCCTTGGCGGCGACATTGGCGTCACCACAGGTGCCGTGAGCGCGCTGGCCGGAACCGCAATCGACGTGCAGACCCGGTCGGAGACCAGCAATCTCGACGTGACGGCCAACGGCGCAATCGATGGCCGCAGCGGGATTTCCGCCGTAAACTTGGGCGGGGGCACGCTCACGGTGACGGCGGCTGGTCCGGTCACCGCGACTGGCGGCGGCAGTGGCGGCATCTTTGCGCAGGGCAGTGGCGGCAATATCAAGGTGACTGCGGGCGACGTCACCGCCACCGGGTTTGCAGGCATCACCGCCCAAATGGTCTTCGCAGCGACTGCGGCCACGGTCGATGTGACCACAGGCAATGTCTCTGGCACGAGGGGCATCGCCGCGACCACTGGCGGCACGGGCGCGATCACCGTCACCACGGCCGGCATGATCACCGGCACCCTCTCCGAGGGCATTCTGGCGGCCGGCGGCGGCGCAGTGACAGTGAATGCCGCCAACACGGTGACCGGCGCGACCGATGGCCTGGAGCTGATCGCCGGCACCGGCGGCGCTGGCGATATCTTGGTCACCGGCGCCGGCGGTTTCGCCGGCGGCAGCGGCGATGCAGCCAACATCCTCAACAATGGTTCCGGCACGGTCAGCGTCAACATCTCAGGCGCCAGCAGCTCGATGGCAGGCAAAGGCATTGTGGTGCGCGATACCGCCGCAGGCGGCGCCATCACTGTCACCACCGGCGCGGTAACGGCGCTGGCCGGCAGCAAGGACGCCATCGATATCCAGGCGCAGTCGACGACCGGCAATGTCACGGCGCTGGCGAACGGCGACATTAAGTCGGGCAATGCCGGCATCGTCACCGCGATCTTCCCAGCTGCCGCAACTGGCAACATCAACGTGACGGCCAATGGTGCCATCGGCGCACGATTCGGCGTCGACGCGGAGAACTTAGGCTCCGGCTCGACGACGGTGAAGACGGTCGGTCCGGTAACCGCGACGTCGGGCAATGGTGTCTACGCGCGCACCACCGGCGGCAGTGTGTTGGTGAACGCCGGCGCGGTGTCCTCAACGGGCAATACGGCGATCATCGCGCGTCAGACCAACGCGGCGGGCGCCGGCACAGTTGGTGTGACGACCACCGGCGCGGTGTCGGGCCTGACCGGCATCGAAGCGACCAATAGCGGCACCGGCACGGTCACGGTGACTGCCAACAGCGCGGTCACCGGCACTGCCGCCGAAGGCATCAAGGCAACCGGCGCCGGCGTGGTGAACGTCAATGTTGCCGGCACGGCCAGCGGCGTAGCGCGCGGTGTGACGGTGACGGGTTCCAGCGGCACCATCACCAATACGTCGGTTGGTACGATCCGCAACAGCTCCGGGCTGCTGACCGACTCAGCGCTCGTGGCCACCGGCGGGCCGTTCGTCCTTGCCAACGCAGGTTTCATCACCGGTACGGTGACCTTTGGCGCTGCTGCTGACACATTCAACAACAACGGCACTTGGCGCGCGGCAGGCGGCACCAGCGATTTCGGCGGCGGCGGCGACACGATGACCAATGGTCCCGGGAGCATCGTCGATGCTGCCGGAGTGGGCGGTATCGCGACAACCAACTTCACCAACCTGGCGATGTTCGTGAATCAAGGCCGCACGACGGTGGTCAACGGCTTCGCCGGCGATGTGCTCAACACGAGCGGCAATGCGCAGTTCGATGGAAGCTCGATCTATGCGGTCGATATCGGGGGCCTCAATCAATCGGACAAGTTTGTCTCGACTGGCACGACGACGCTGGCTGCCGGTTCCACTCTTGAAGTCCATATGGTGGGCAACCTGCAAGTCGGCGCGCAATACAAGGTGCTCACCGCCGACGGCGGCTTGACCGGCGAATTCGGTTCGGTGACCGGCGTCACCAATACCGCATTCCTGTCGGTGACCGACACCTACGACGCCAACAACGCCTATCTCGACGTGGCCAAGGTGCGTGACTTCGCCGATGCCGGGCTGACGCCGAACCAGATCGCCACGGGCGAAGGGCTGGACAGCCTGACTAGCGGGGCTGTGTTCGGCGCCGTCGCCGGGTTGGCCACCGATGCCGAGGCACGCGCTGCCTTCGACCAGCTGTCAGGCGAGATCCACGCCTCGGCTAAGGGCATGCTGGTCGAGGACAGCCGCTTCGTCCGTGATGCGGCGACGTCGCGCATTCGTGCCGCTTTCGGCGATGGCAGCACTGCTGCCCTGCCGGTGATGGCCTATGGCGAAGGCGGACCGGAAATGGTCGCCGCCGACACCGATCGCTTTGCCGTCTGGGGTCAGGCTTTCGGGTCCTGGGGCAACACCGACAGCGACGGCAACGCCGCCGCTTTCGATCGTTCGACGGGGGGCCTGCTGGCGGGCGCCGACACGCTGGTGGGCGGCTGGCGTGTCGGTCTGCTTGGCGGTTACAGCCATGCGAACTTCGATGCCGATGATCGCAGCTCCAGGGGCGACGCCGACAACTACCATCTCGGTCTCTATGGCGGCACCAACTGGGGCGCCATCGCTTTCCGAACCGGTGCGGCCTACAGCTGGAGCAGCCTGTCGACAAAACGCTCGGTCGCCTTCAACGGATTTGCCGATCAACTTTCGGCCGACTATGACGCCGGCACCGCGCAGATCTTCGGCGAACTTGCCTACAAGGTCGGTAGCAGCGGGCCCGATGCCGAGGGCTTCAAGTTCGAGCCCTTCGTCAATCTCGCCTATGTCAGCGTGCACACCGACGGCTTTACCGAAAAGGGCGGCGCGGCAGCGTTGACCAGCGCGGGTTCCACCACCGACGCCACCTTCACCACGCTCGGCCTGCGCGGCTCGACCGGTTTTGCGCTCGGCAACATCAATGCGACAGCGCGCGGCATGCTCGGCTGGCGGCACGCTTTCGGCGATACCACGCCGCTGTCGACGGTCGCCTTTGCCGGCAGCGGTGCCTTCACCATCGCCGGCGTGCCGATCGCCACGGACAGCGCCGTGATCGAGGCCGGAATCGACCTCAAAATGTCGGCCAATGCGACGCTCGCCCTGTCCTATTCCGGACAGTTCGGCGGTGGCGCTGTCGACAATGGCGCTAAGCTCGATCTCGCGGTGAAATTCTGACGGCGAGAGGTGGCGATCATCAGGAAGCGCCGTCACCTTGGTTGCAAGATTAGCCAGAGACTGATGGAGGCAGCATGGTCAAGTTGATGGGCGATTTCCACACGAAGCATGAAAGCGGCTTTACGCCAACAGAGGGGTGTAAACTGCCGTTCGACGCGGACATTCTGGAAGGTGAGGCCAAGGCGCGAAAGCAATTGCTTGGCCATCAGAACGCTTTCCTTTCCAAGCCCAAACGGTCCGCCAAAGACGTCGACCATCTGATCGAACAGATAGTCGCGTTCGACAAGATCCTGTCCGGGCACTATTGGCGAGAATATCGAACGGATCTGATCGCGCGGAACGTGCGTTCGGCGGTTGGCAAAGCAGGATCCATGCTTGATCTGGGCAAGTTGTCGCCACGACTGGCGACCAGCACAGTCATGATACCGCGCCTCAAATTGCCGGACTTCGACCCCGTTCCTTTTGGTCCGGTCGAACGGGGGGAGCGACAGATCATCGACCTGAGCTCGGTGGCTCGAGGAACCTACTTCGACAAGTGGTTCAACTACAATGGGCGCTGGACGCTCACCCAACTCTTCGATCACGCCGTGACTGATCCGGTACCCCTGTCAATGGATTTCGTCAGCGCCAACAATTTGGACCCATACGATGCGGATGGCCTGTGGGCTGCGAGCGAAACCGGCGTCTGGTTCACCTATGTGCCTGATATCGACGGCTACGTAACGCTTTTCTGGCTATCGGACCCACTTACCTATCGCCTGTTCACACAATACTCTCCGCGCGACGCGGACGGTTGGGCGAATGGTTGGCTCTCGGTGGAAGGGGTTGTCGGCATCTGGACACAAAATTCATTCGCAGGGCGCGACTATGTCGAGATAGCGAGCAGCAACGGCAATGCGCATGACACGCTGCAGGCAACCGGCGTCCTTTTCATTCACAACAGCACATACCCCGTCCAAGCCGGGAAACCGGTCAATGTGCTGATCGGAACGCGGTCGAACATATTTGGTGTCTGCGACGGAACTGGGATTAATTTCGGAGCGGGCGTTGTCGCGCGGATTGACCAGCCCATCTCCGTCTTCACACGAGCGGACCGGGAGCCATATTCGCCGTTCTATTAAACCGCGCAGGCGAGCCGATCTTCGGGGACTGGAGATCGTCGGGAGTGCGTCGCTAATCGCCGATGGCGCGAGTGCGGCCCGGTCGTCGCTTGCCGTCCTAGCAAATTGCAGTGAGCGCGACCCTGTCCGGTCCACCTGCAGCACCGATCGTCAGACGTACCGCCCCAACGGTGAACGCCCGAGAGCTGAAATCGCGAATGCCGACGATTGGACTGTCACGTCCTAGTCTAGTCTAGACCGCTACATGTTTTAGCCCTTCAAAGACCCAAGCGCGGCGAAGCCGAGCGCCACCAGGGCACCTCCCAGGACGATATCCGCATGCTTTCGGAAACGTCTGTAGAACCGCTGTGTTACAGGTTGGGAAATGCAAAGGCCAAGAAGACCAAACCAGGCGATCGCAATGGCAAACACCAATGCGACCACGGTTAGGTAAGTCGCCCCGCGGAGATTTAAGTTCAGCGTTGAAGAGGCGAAAAATATTGCAGTTGCGGGATTTGCCACCGCAGTGACAAAACCCAGCCGGAAGTGCCGAACGTTTGCGACCGGTTTCGGCTCATCCGGTCCCGTCTTGATCGACCAAGCTCGCCGCATCGAGTTCCATCCAATGAGGACCAGCAGTGCGCCGTAGAGGCTGGCGGCTATCTGATGCGCGATGCCCTCGTGCGGCAATGAACCGACCCCCGTCGCGACGACGGCCGCCAGCGAACTTGCGCCAAGGGCGATACCGGCGGCAGCGGAAAGCGCCGTAGCACGCGACGCGGTCAGCCCGGCCTGCGCAACGACGGCAAAATTGGCACCCGGCAGCATTGCCACGAGCGTATAGGAAACGGCAAACGGAAATAATCCGGCCGCGACAACGTATCCGGTTTCCATCATTGATTGGCCCCGCATCATCAACGACCTGCCCTACTTCATGGCTGGCCACTGCAAACCTACCCAAAATCTGGCCGAAAGACGCGGCCCCGAACAATCGGCAAATGCCGACTGTTAGATTTTTTGTTCGGGAATTACCGGCCACGGCCGCTGAGCGGCTCGGTACTTTTGAGCAGCGCGACCAGTTCGCTCTGCTGCCGGGTCCGGGTCTTGGAGAAAATCCGTTCGAGATAGGTGCGGCAGGTCTTCACCGTAATGTGGGAAAGGGCCGCGGCTTCCTTTAGAGACCGCCCCGATGCCAATGCCGTTGCAAGCCTCGCTTCGGCGGGTGTCAGGTCAAACAGGCTGCGAACATGTAGCTCGAAGCCATCGGGAGTGCGCCGGGCGACCTCCGTCACCATGATCACCGCGCAGCGCTCCGACGCCAGGCCATAGGCGCGGGCATCGACGAACGGTGCGACTGACAACACCAGCCGCGTCAGATCAGATCGCTTGTGATCCGATGGCACGATCAGCGTTCCTCCGGTGCCTGGCATGGCGCCGTTCCGCAACGAGCAGGCATCGGCAACCAGCCGTTGAAGCTCCTGCGCATCTCCGGCATTGGAGGCGACTACCACACCGTGCTTCAGCGCCAGCGGACTGTCGGGCCGCGCCAGCATCGCCTCGGCGGCCTCGTTCATCTGCACGATCCGCTGATGGCCGTTGATCAGAAACACGCCGAAGGGCAGATGCGAAAAAGCCGATGCCAGCGCTGACGTATTCTCCAGCCGCCGGCCGATCTGCCCGGCGCGCAGCATGTGCGGCACGATCTTTTGCAACAGCTGGACGTCGTCGCCACCGAACGCTTCCTGCCTCAAACCGCGATGAATATCAAAAAACCAATAGGAGCCGTTGGCGGCCAGAAGATTACAGGCAAGCCCGTGATACATGTCACGCGGCCTGTACCAGTCTTGCCAGAGTTCACGGCGGCGGAAGCCGGCGCCCCCTTCCGTTACCAGCGTGCGGTCATAGACTTTGCCCACAGGCAGGGCGGCCGCGACTACGCTGATGGGATCGCGCATGTGCGCAGCGGTTACTTCGGACGAAACGAACTCGGGATCATAAACTGTTGAAACTGCGTTGCTCGTCGTTGGATCGAGCCGCACAATGCAGGAGCGCGAGCCGCCAAGGAGATCGCGCAGACCAGTCACTGCTTCGAGCCAGCGTTCCTGATCGTAGGCAGCCTCGTAGATCTGGCCGACCACGGCGGACACCGCTTCCAGGTTTGCGTCAGCCATTGGCCTCGAAATCCTTAGCACGCTCGCTGTGCATGAGCCGGCTACCCGCCGCGCCCGCTAAGCGGTTCGGTGCTCTTGAGCAGCGCAACCAGTTCGCTCTGCTGCCGGGTGCGGGTCTTGGAGAAGATACGTTCGAGATAGGTGCGGCAGGTCTTCACGGTGATGCTCGAGCTTGCCGCGGCTTCCTTCAGCGTCCGCCCGGATGCCAATGTCGCTGCGAGCCGGGCTTCGGCCGGCGTCAGGTCGAACAGGCTGCGGACATGCGTCTCGAAGCCATCGGGGATGCGCCGGGCGACCTCGGTGACCATGATCACCGCGCACCGTTCCGAGGCCAAACCGTAGGCGCGGGCGTCGACGAAGGGCGCAACCGACAGCACCAGCGGCGTCAGGTCGGAGCGCTTGTGATCCGACGGCACCATCAGCGTTCCGCCGGGTCCGGGCATGGCTCCGTCCGGCAGCGAGCAGGCATCCGCGACCAATTGTTGAAGCTCCTGCGCATCCCGGGGATTGGAGGCGACGATCGTGCCGCCATTCAGCCTCAGCGGGCTGTCAGGCCGCGCCAGCATTGCCTCGGCGGCCTCGTTCATCTGAACGATCCGCTGGTGGCCGTTGACCAGGAACACGCCGAAGGGCAGGTGGGAGAAAGCCGATGCCAACGCCGAGGTGTTCTCCAGCCGCCGGCCGATCTGCCCGGCGCGCAACATATGCGGCACGATCTTCTGCAACAGGTCGATGTCGTCGGCACCGAACGCGTCCTGCCTGGAGCCGCGGTGAATATCGAAAAACCAATAGGAGCCGTTGGATGCGAGAAGATTCGAGGCGAGCCCATGATGCATGTCGCGCGGCCTCATCCAGTCCTGCCAAAGCTCACGGCGGCGGAAGTCGGCGCCGTCTTCCGCTATCCGTGCACGGTCATAGATGTTGCCAACCGGCAGCGCAGCCACGACGGTGCTGATGGGATCCCGCATGTGTGCTGCCGCCGCCTCGGGAGTACACAGTCCCGGATCATCGACAGTCCCCACCGCGTTGAACGCCCGCTGATCAAGCCGCGCGATACAGCTTCGCGATGCCTTGAACAGGTCGCGCAGGCCGGTTACCGCACTGAGCCAGCGTTCCTGGTCGTAGGCCGCCTCATAAATCTGGCCGACCGCGGCGGAGACCGCTTCGATGGTGACGTCAGCCATGGGAACTTTCCGATCCTTGGGACGATCAGGTTTCGTGAAGAAGCCTAACACACGGAAGCTCTCGCGCAAGTTGCATTGTCGCTGAAGGCGATGATGTCGCCACCGGGTTCCCCTCATCGATAATTAGCAAAAATGAATATGTGACCATGCGGCAACAACCCGACCCAACAAGGAGGTAGCGGCCTCACAAAGCGAGGAACAGTCGGCATATGACGACTGTTCGCTTCATCGCCTTGTCTGCACTCTCCCGCCACATCGGCAATTTGATCGGGGGTTTTTGGGCGTGGTGGCAAGAATGATCAAGCAGGCGGGCGCGCCGCGCCAACTAGAGACAGCCGCACCGTCGGATGGGAGGCGGTTCCGGCTCGCATCGAGAGACGCGAAAGCGACTGAGCAAGACAGCTCGCGCGGCGGTCCGGTCCTCGTCACCGCTTTGGCCGGCGCGATGGTTTTGGCCATCTCGGTATTTCCAGGGCATGCGTTGGCAGGTGAGTGCGCTGGCGGCCACGACACTGGCCATTCCAACAGCCTCGCCTGCGGCAATGATACCAGTATCCCTATAGGACAGGCACAGACATCTGCTGCCTTCGCCACAGCCGTCGGTCCGCACGCGTATGTGGGAGAACTCGAAGGCTCGGCCGTGGGTTATAATGCGGAGGCAGGGGCGCAGGGCACTGCCCTGGGCGCCTATTCAAAAGCGGGACTTGATATCGGCTTTCTGAGCAGCGGTGGCACGGCCATCGGCATGGGCGCCGAGGCGGGCGTAGCGGCTGATGGGCAGAACGAAGCCACTGCATTGGGTCACAACTCAACCGCCAATGCCTTGAACGCCACCGCGCTGGGCGCGGGGGCAACTGCCAATTTCCTGGCTTCCACCGCGATCGGCCAAGGCGCATCGACAACGCGCGACAACCAGGTCGCCATCGGCACGGGCGGAAACACCTACACGCTGGCCGGCGTCAATTCGCAGGCGAGCAAGGACGCGCAAGGCGCCACGACCTATCTGATGACAACGGACGGCGACGGCAATCTGGCGGCTTCAACATTCGATGTCGCGACCCTCGAGGGCCTGCCGGCACAGGTCGCCCAGAACAGCACCGACATCACCAATCTGAGCACCACGGTAAACAGTCATACAACGCAGATCACCGCTAACACCTCGATCATGAGACGCGCATCACCAACAACACGACGCAGATCGCGGCCAACACCACCGAACTCGCCGATCACGAGACGCGCATCACCAGCAACACCAACACGCTCACCACGCACACCACGCAGATCGCGGATCTCGACACCAGGGTAACGACCAATGCCACCAATATTGCTGCGCTCGACGGCCGCGTTGGCGCGCTTGAATCCGGCTTCCAGGATATTGGCAAGCAGATCAGCGCAAACCGCACGGAAGCCCGTGGCGGTACGGCGCTAGCCCTGGCGACGGCGGGACTGGTTACGATGACAGGCCTGAGAAACTGTCGATCGCTGGCGGCTTTGGTCATTTCAAGGGGCAATCGGGCCTGGCGCTGGGACTTGGCTACAACACCAGTGAGGATTTTCGCCTCAACGCCGCCGTGTCGGCGACAACCAGCCGTGGCGATGTCGGCGTCAGCGTCGGAGCCTCATGGACACTGAACTGACGCGGCCGGCATGAACGGGGTTTTGGGGCTTCAGCAGATCGTGTCTTTTCAGTGGCGGGCGCCCGGTTGGCGGACCTCGGGCGCCCGCGGTTTTTTCGCTGCGTTGGCCGTCGCGCTGATGGTCGTCTCGGTGCCTGTGCAGCCCGCGCATGCGCAAAGCAGAGACAAGCGGGTGATGCAAAAGGCAGCCCATCCCGCCAGCATCGACCGCAACGGCGTGCTGATCCTCACCAGGACAACGCTGCTGGCGCTCGACCAGGCCAACAAGACCGGCAACTACACCGTGCTGCGCGATCTCGGCTCACCGAATTTTCAGGCCAACAGTGCAGCAGCGCTCGGTGACATCTTTGCCAGTCAGCGCAAGCAGGCGCTCGATTTCAGCGCCGTCGCGGTACTCGAACCGCAGCTGACGCTGCTGCCACAGATCGAACCGAACGGTATGCTGCACATAGCGGGGTTTTTCCCATCGGTACCGCTGCAGGTCAATTTCGAGCTGCTGTTCGAACCGGTGAACCGGCAGTGGAAAGTCTACGGTGTGTCGGTCAACCTCACGTCCGGTGGGCCGCAGGCGCCCGACACACCCGCCGCCGAGCCGCCGAAGAGGGCCGTTACAGGCCCGCCGCCGGATGGGCCCTCAATCGCCGTGCAAGCGAAGAAGGGAACCAAAGCGGTCAAGCCGTAGGAACGTGGATGCAGGCGGAGCGCTGTTCATCAATGGAGGCGCAACCGTTACCATCAGCAATGTCGACCTTTCCGGCAACGAGGCCAAGGGCGGCGTGGCCAGCAACATCCATCTTTCGTTTGGCGGCGGGTCCGGCGGCGCAGGCATGCTTCGGGTGGCAATGACTCGGCAAGCCAGGGCGGCATTGGCGGCTCGCCCAATGGCGGCAACGGCGGGACGATGCTCGCAACGGTCGTCATAACCAATAACGGCTCGATCGGCGGTGGCTTCCGCCTTATTGTACTGGAGGTGGGGCACACCCAGCAGATGCCTTCCCAGATTTGCCGTGCGCAAATCGTCAGTGTCGGCAAGGACTAGGGGACCACCTGCTGTAACTGCCCCGGACTGCGCGAGTTGGTGAGCTAGAAGTCCGCCGATCTTTACGCGGCCGATAAGAAGTATGGCTTTGCCACCAAAATTGCCGCGCGATCCCGTGTTTCGACTATAGATGTACCCACGGGGCAAATGTCCCCACCCCTGTGTCTCACAGGCGTGCCGATTTTCGTCAAGGGCTGGTGGGGCAGGGGACGGGTTTTGGCGAACAAGGCTGTTCACGTGAAAACGATGGATGGCGACTGTCTGCCAAAATTGGCGGAACGCGGACTTCACTGCCCTAACCGGACCATCGGCTTTGCGCCTCATGTCGGCCATAGATGCAGCAGCAATCAAGGTGGCCCTACCGAACTGCCCTGATCGCCGGGTCGGCCGCACCGCCGACCGGGCTGTAGCTTCTTTAGACCTCGGATAGGTTTTGGCGCTATCTATCGGAAAAAAGGAGCCGAAGTCATGATCGAGATCTGGCAGTCACTCCTCGCCAATCTTGCACTGGTCTCCATCCTAGTGGTCGCCTGGGACCTTGTGGCGGACTTCACCGGGCGCCTTTCGAAGCGGATGCAGTCGCTGCTTCTTGGCGTGGTCATGTGCGTGGGCGCGATCATTTCGATGGCGACGGCGTTGTCCGTCTCCGGCTTCGTCGTCGATCTGCGCGCCGCCTTCATTGCTGCGGCCGCGTTCTTCGGCGGATGGCCGGCAATGCTGATCGCCACGGTCGGCTCCATTGCCTATCGCGTCCATCTCGGCGGGCAGGGCGCCAGCGCCGGGGTCATGGGTATCCTCATCACCGCAATCGTCGGTATCGCGTGGCATCACATCGTCGCGGCCCGTTCGCGCACCATGTACGACATATTCGGTCTGGGCGTAACGGTCGCTCTCGCCGGGCTGATCACGCTTCTGGTCATCCCCGCGCAAGCCGTCGCCGGCCTGGTGCAGCAGAGCACGTTCCCGTCGCTCGTGTTCCGCTTCCTCAGCACAATCATCATCGGCGTCCTGCTCGATCGGCAGCAGCGCCGGCGGGAGCTCTTGATGTCCAACATGACCTACCGGGCCATGGTTCGCGAACTGCCCGATTGCCTGAACATAAAGGATGTCGACGGCCGCTTCATCGCCGCCAATCCGGCCACCGCCGAAATGGTTGGCGCCGCTTCAGTCGACGATCTGATCGGCAAGACGGATTTCGATTTCTATCCGAAAGAAGTCGCGGAACGGTTCCGGCAGGATGAGATGGGCGCGCTGGAGGCCGGGCAGACGTTGCGGATCGATCAGCCGGCGCTTTTGCCGGATGGCCGGCAAGGCTGGCTCTACACCCTCAAGGCACCGTTCCGCGACGAGTCCGGCAAGATCGTCGGTGTCATCACCTACAATCGCGACATCACCGAGCAGAAACGCACCGCCCAGCTCAAGAACGATTTCATTTCCACGGTCAGCCATGAGTTGCGCACACCGTTGACCTCTATCCGGGGTTCGCTCGGCCTGATCGCGGCCGGCGTGGCCGGCGAACTGCCGCCCAAGGCCGCCAATCTCGTCAACATCGCCCACACCAATAGCGAAAGGCTGGTTCTTCTCATCAACGACATTCTGGACATGGAGAAGATCGAATCGGGCGTGATCACCTTCAAGATCAAGCAGATGCCTGTCCGCCAGGTCCTGGAGCAGGCCATTGCCGCCAGCTCCAACTACATGGCCGACAGTCGGATCAGGATCGTTCTGGTCGATGATGCCGCGCGCGCCGAGGCCAACATCGATCCGGATCGCCTGCATCAGGTGATGGCGAACCTCCTGTCGAATGCGATCAAGTTCTCGCACACCGATGGGACCGTCACTGTGAAATTCCAGCGTCGTGACCGCGACATGCTGCGCATTTCCGTGGTGGACCAGGGCGCCGGCATCCCGGAGGCTTTCCGCAGCCGTATATTTGGAAAGTTCGAGCAGGCGGACGCCTCCAGCACCCGTAAAATTGGCGGCACCGGCCTGGGCTTGAGCATCGTCAAGTCCATCACCGAAAAGCTCGGGGGCGCCGTTTCCTTCGAAACCGAGGAAGGCCAGGGAACCTCGTTTCACGTCGACCTTCCCGAGGCGCACAGGCAGGCCGACAAGCCGGTTTTGGTCGAGCGCCGGGCGCGCAAGCGCGATGGCCGCCTGCGTGTCCTCATCTGCGAGGACGAGCCCGACATCGCTGCGGTGATCGCGGCACTTCTCGATGCGGAAGGCTTTTCCAGCGACGTCGCGCCCGATATCGACACCGCCAAGGCGCTCCTGAGCTCCCGCGACTACGTAGCGCTGACGCTCGACATCAAGCTGGCGGGGGAATCCGGCATCAAGCTCTTTCACGACTTAAGGGCATCACCGGTGAATTCCGACATTGCGGTCATCGTCATCTCCGCCGTCGCCGACGAGGCCAGGCGCTCGCTGAACGGCAGCGCCGTCGGCATCATCGATTGGCTGGAGAAGCCGGTGGACTCGAAACGGCTTCACGCTGCTCTCGCCAAGATCGTCGGCCGCAGGGTCGAGCCGAGGCCACAGGTCCTGCATGTCGAAGACGACGAGGGCGTGCTTGCGGTTATGTCGGAGGGGCTGGGCTCGGGCGTCTCGATCACATCCGCAAAGACGCTGCAGGAAGCTCGGCAGGCGGTCGCGAAGCATCGCTTCGATCTGATCATCCTGGACATTGCACTCCCCGACGGATCTGGCCTGGATCTCCTCGTCGATCTGCCGCTGGAGACCGGGGTCATCGTGTTTTCGGCGGCGGAGCTCGACCAGAAACTCGGCGATCGCGTGCAGGCGATCATGACCAAGACCAAGGCGTCGGAGATCGATGTGGCAAAGCTGGTCAGGAGCATGTTGGTTACGTCCCGAACCCGGCTTGCCGCGAACGCCAAGGAGTGATGCTGATGCGCGCAAGGATCCTCTATGTGGATGACGAGGACGATATCCGCGAAATCGCCCAGATGTCGCTGGAGCTCGAGCCGGAATTCGAGGTGCGGTCCTGTTCTTCGGGCATGCAGGCACTGGCCGATGCCGCCGAATGGCAACCCGACCTCATTCTGCTCGACGTGATGATGCCGGACATGGATGGGCCGGAGACGCTGAGGCGTCTGGCCGAGGCTGGCGCGACGGCCTCGATACCCGTGGTGTTCATCACCGCGCGCACCCAGACGCATGAGGTCGAACGCTATCTGGCAATGGGCGCGGTAGGGGTGATCGCCAAACCGTTCGACCCGCTTGCGCTTGCCGGTGAAGTCAAAAGATTGCTTCTGTCGCGCGCCTGAGTCGACGATTGACTGGCCGCCGAGCGCGGTCTGGCTGCAGACTGTGCGATGCCGTTCAGGGCTCCTATACCATGTCGCCTTATTCATCTACTGATTGTGCCGAGGGTGCAGGCGCAGCGAATCAGGTTGTCTATAATCGCGGTGGCATCGGCGGACGTCGATGAGAGAGCTGAGAAGAATATTTCTGTCTGCATGAACCGCATTGGCGGATGTCGGTTCATGGGTTGATCACTCCGGGGGGCGACGGAACCGGAGCAAGGCTGGTGAACGGATCGAAGGCAAGAGTTCTGATTTGCGACGACGATCCCTTGTTGATCGAGCTGATGGAATTCAGGCTCAGGGCAAAGGGATATGAGGTCATCAAGGCAGTAGACGGCGCGGAAGCGCTCTTGAAGGCGGAGCATGAGGCGCCGGACATCATCGTGCTCGACGCGATGATGCCCAAGGCCGACGGCCTGGAGGTGCTTGCCCGCATCAAAAACGATCCGGCTTTGTCCGATACTCCGGTCGTCATGCTGACCGCCCGCAAGGGCGAAAGGGATATCGTCTCGGCCCTGGAGAAGGGAGCGGACGACTATCTTGTGAAACCATTCATTCCCGAGGAGCTGCTGGCCCGGCTTGCGCGTCTGCTCGCGCGAAAGAGCGGGAAGCGCTGATGCGTCGCGGCCGGCGCGCAGCCCTTGCCGCATGGCTGGTCCTGGCGATCGCTGCGCCCCAGGGCGCGGCGTTGGCGCAGACGGTGGATGAACTTTACGAGTTCGGCGTCAAGGCCAGGCAAGCGCAGCACTTCGAGGAGGCGGCGGATCTTTTCCGGCGAGCCCTGGCGCTCAGGCCCGACAATGCCGACGCCCTGGTGCAACTCGGTTTCGCCGAGCTTGGACGCAACAATCTGCCGGCGGCGCGCGAATCCTTTTCCAAGGCACTGTCCCTTGCCCCGACCTATCGGGACGCCAGCTTCGGCATGGCCGAGGTCGAGTTCCGCTCGGGCAATCCGGACGCCGCCCTGCCGCTCGCCGAAGAGGTGTCGCGTGCCGAGCCCGGCAATGCCGATGCAAGTACCCTTGTTGCCAACATCCGCAAAGCCCAGCGGGCCGGCAGCAGCAAGGCGAAGCCTGCGACCGCGAGGAAGATACCGCGCCCGCCGCGGCCGGATCCCGTCGCCGGCCTGATGGAGGAGGGCCGACGATCGCGGGCTGCGGGACAATTGCCGGAGGCGGAGAATGCGTATCGCCGCGCCCTCCGGCTGGCGCCGAAAAACACTGATATCCTGGTCGCCATCGGTTTGGTGGCTGGCTCCCAGCAGAAATTCGACCATGCCGGGCAGTTCTTCGACCAGGCGCTGGCCATTAGGCCCCGCCTTCTCGGTGCCCGCCTCGGCAAGGTGCGCCTGGCGATCTGGCAGGGCGACGTGCCGCGCGCTCGCGCGATGATCGATGATGTGCTTGGCACCGCGCCTGACAATGTCGAGGCGATGGCTCTCGACGCGCGAATTTCCCTGCTCGAGCAGGATTACACGCGGGCCGAGCAGTATTTTCAGCGGGTGCTGGCGGTAGATTCGCACAATGCCGAGGCGCTGGTGGGGATCGGCGACCTGCGCCGGGCGCGTGGCGACGACTTCGCCGCGCGGGAAGCCTACCGCCAAGCGCTCGCCATCGAGCCGGGCTCTGCCGATATCGTGCAAAGGCTGGCTGCGCCGCCGCCGCGCAAATGGCGACTCGATCTGGGCAGCGAAGTCAGCGATCTCACCGAGGGGCTTGGCGACTGGACCGACAGTTCGGTTGGCCTTGCCTATCAACTCACCCCGCAGACAACCATTTCAAGCCACACCCGGATGGCGACCCGCTACGGTCGCACCGATGTTCAGATCGACGGCCGCATCGACCAGGCCTTTTCGCCGACGGTTTCGGCCTATGTGCTGGCAGCGGCGACGCCGGATGCCGATTTCCTGGCCCGATATTCGATCGGCGCCGGCGCTTCGTGGCAGATCATGGCGCCCGCGAAAGCGCTCGGTCCGTTCTCGCTCAACATCGATGCTCGCTATGACAATTTCGTCACCGCCGAGGTCACCACAATCTCGCCCTGGGTGCAGGCCTATGTCCTGGACGGCCGGCTGGGGCTTTCGGCCCGTTGGGTTCACCCAGCCGACGATATCGGCACACGCGCCGATGGCTATGTGCTGCGGGCCGATCTTGCAGTCACCCCGGCCGTCAACGTTTTTGGTGGTTATGCAGATGCCCCCGAGATCTCCGACGGCACGCTGGTGCCGACGCGTACCGTCTTTGGCGGCATCTCCTGGGACGCCACCGATCCGCTGACGCTGCGCGGCAGCCTCGCCCATGAGCAGCGCCCGACATTCGACCGAACCATATTCGGGCTCGGCCTAACCACGCGGTTCTGATCATGTTGTACATCTGGCACTTATCCATCCTGCTCAGTGCCCTTTCCCTGGCGATCATGCTTCTACTGATCGTGCGTCGGGTATTGCAGGAGCGCCGGGGGACGACGGGCGCCGATCAGCGGCGCCTTCTTCTGACGGCGCTGATCGCCTTCACCGAAAATCGCGATCGCGAGGCATTGAAGACGGCGCTGCTTGCGGTGCCGGCGAGGGTGGCGGTCGATGCCGGTTTCGAGTTTATTTCGCTGTTGCGCGGCGAGGAGCACGACGAGCTCCTCTCAGCCTTCAACGAATGTGGCCTGCCGGCGCTTGTCAGTACCCAACTGGAAAAAGGCAACGCCGCCGAACGCATCCACGCGACCGAGATGCTGGCGGCGCTGCGTTCGGAAAACGCAGTGGCAAGCCTGCTTTCGGCACTCGACCGCGACGGATCACGCGAGGTCAGGATCGCCGTCGCGATCGCGCTCTGCGATCTCGGCGCCTTGCCGCCGCTCGTCATAACGCTGCGCAAGATCGGCGTGGCGGGACAGCGCTCGCGACGCCTGATCGAGCTTTTCAGGCGCTTTCCGCCGAAGCGGCTCGGCGAACTTGAGGATTACGCCAGACTTCAGGGCGCGGTGCCTTTCATTAGAGCGGCCGCAATCGATGCACTTGCCCGCAACGGCGGGTTCCGGTTTGGCGACTTCTTTGCCCGCGCGGCCGGCGATCCGTCATCGGAGGTTGCCGCAGCCGCATTGCGGGCACTCGGGCTGACCGGACATCCCAATGCGACGGCCATCCTGACCAAGGCGATGGAAATTGGCGGCTGGAATGTGCGTGCAGACGCTGCCAATGCGGCGGGCCGCCTCGGCTTGTCTGAACTCGCCGCGCCCCTCGCGCAGCTTATGGACGACGAGGCATGGACTGTGCGCTATGCCGCCGCCAACGCGCTCCGCTCGTTCGGCCAGAAGGGAGAGCAGGTGCTGCGCGAGATCGCCACCAGCGAGGTCTCGCGCCGCCAGCGCACCGCCTCGCTGATCCTTGCCGAGGGGCCGGCCGCCTGATGTTCGACTGGAGCCAAGAGATCGTCCTGGGTGCCTCCATCCTGTCCTGGTTCATCATTGGGGCAGGGCTGGCGCAGACGGCGGTATACCTGCTGCAGCTTATTATTGCCGCCTACGCGCTGTCCAAGCGCCCGCCAGTCGCGCGTTCGGCGCTGCTGTGGCGCCGTTATGGGGACGTCGCGCCGCCAATCGCGCTCCTGGTACCCGCCTACAATGAGGAAGTGAACGTAGTCGAGAGCGTGCACTCGATGCTGGCGCTTGAATATCCGAATTTCGAGGTGATCGTCATAAACGACGGCTCGAAGGACCAGACTCTGCAGCGCCTTATCGAAGGCTTCAAGCTTGTGAAATTCCATCGGCCCTATGAGGAGGCCCTGACGCACAAGCCGATCCGCGGTCTCTATTCCTCGCCGATGACCGAACGGCTGTTTGTGGTTGATAAGGAAAATGGCGGCAAGGCCGATGCCCAGAATGCCGGCGTCAACGTCTGCCGCGCGCCGCTGTTTTGCGTGATCGACGGCGATTCCATCCTCGAGCCCGATGCGCTAATGCGTGCCGCGCAGCCCTTCATCGACGATCCAGAGCGCACCATCGCTGTGGGCGGCACGATCCGGATCGCCAACGGGTCCAGGATCGAAGGTGGCAGGGTGCGTGAGGTCCGGCTGCCGAACCGGCTGCTGCCCCTGTTTCAGGTGGTCGAATATCTGCGGGCCTTTCTCATGGCGCGGCTTGCCTGGAGCCGCATCAACACGCTGATGCTGGTGTCCGGCGCCTTCGGCATGTTCCGCCGCGCCGAAGTGGTAGCGGTTGGCGGCTTCACCGGTGGGTCGATGGGTGAGGACCTCGATCTTGTGATCAAGCTGCATCGTCACATGATGGACACCAAACGCAAATACCGCATCCAGTTCATTCCTGAGCCGGTGTGCTGGACCGAAGCGCCCGAGTCACTCCGCGTTCTTGCCAGACAACGCACGCGCTGGCAGCGCGGTGCGCTCGAATGCTTCTTCCGTTACCGCTCCATGCTCTTCAACCCCCGTTATGGGCGTGTTGGCTTCCTCGGCTTTGGTCACATACTGGTTGTTGATGTGCTGGGGCCGATTTCGGAAGTCCTGGGCTATGTGCTCATTCCGACCTTTTGGCTGCTCGGCATCCTTTCGACCGAGTATCTCTTGGCGTTCACATCGCTGGTTTTCACCTACGGCGTTTGCGTGAGCGTGTGTTCGCTGGTCCTCGAAGAAGCCGAGCTTCAGCGTTTTCCGCGCGCGCGGGACCTCGCCGTGCTCACGGCCGTGGCAGTGATCGAGAACTTCGGCTACCGCCAGCTCAACAATTTATGGCGCGTGAAGGGCTGGTGGCAGTATCTACGCGCCGACCAGAGCTGGGGCGAGATGACCAGGACCGGCCTGACTGGACCTAAGAAGTGAGCCCTTTCGGTTAAGTCACTTCAACGTATGCTCGAGCTGTTCGATAAGCCCGTCGAGTGCGGCATGCACGGCCCCGTCATCCGGCTGCTCGATCAGCAGTGTTTCCAGCGCCGATGCCTGTACGCTGATCTCCGCAAACCCGAACGTTCCCGCGGCTCCGGCGAGCGAGTGCGCGGTCGCAATCAGTGAGGCGTTGGAACCCTTCAAAAGGACTGTGTGCCGCGCCGCCTTCAACTCCGCCAGTTGAGCGGCGCACCTGGCCAGGAAACGTTGCCGTAGGGGGGCGAAGGGATCGTTCAAAGTGGGAGGCGCTCTGCGACCAGGTTTCAGAGACATTCAAGCATAGAATTCGGTGGAGTGAAACGAAGGCTCTCTCTTGTCTGCCCTTGCCGGCGAAGAACTCCGCACTCTCAGCGAACGTTCTTGCTTGGGGCAGGCGGCCCGCAAAATAGTCCCCTCCCATCCGAAAGGCCTCCACGGGGCCTGTAGGAACTGGAATAGTGACCGGCTCCCCGTCGAGCTCGTAGAGACGATTCCCTCACGGCGGATGTCGACAAAGAAGTACTGACCTTCCCTGAGTGCAGTGTTCACCTCCCGGCGGGAGTGGACGGTGACGCTGACGGGTGTCTTCATTCACGCATCAGGCGGTCGGCCGCAGACTGCCAATAGCCGGCGAAATCGGTCAGCTTGCGATTGTTCACCATCACCAGCCTTCAGCGCGTCGTCGAACTCCTCAAGCAGCACCTCCACCGTTCTTGTCAGCTCGCGCTGCTTTGGCGGCGGGAGATGGTCGATGCTGGATTTCATAAACGAGGATCTGTCGTCCATCGGGTATGCTTAGCCGAGACCACGCCTCGAATCCACAGACTGCCTCCCCGTGCAGATGCAATTGAAGTATGTGGAGCTTGCTGGCTCATTCGTTCGCCGCTCAGCAGACCGAGGTTGCCGTCGGTTGCAGCGGTACTCAACCGCATGCTGGCGTGCGCACGCCCGGAGTCTGTCCGACATCAAGTCCGGCAGCTACAATCGGCAACTTCAAAGACCGAAATGCGTTCGATTTCATATCCGCGCACCAACGCCGCATCTATATGGCCGAGTTGGTGCGCTGCGCAGTATCGGCGGCGATATCTTTAGCAGCCGTTTACCGGAGCGCGATAGGTCCTGTGTATGCAATACTGTCGGATGACGTAAGGAACCGCCGTGCCGCACAGAGCAGCAGCCCTAGCCGGCCGTTCTACGCCCCGCCTGCATCGTTTCATGAGCGTGATGCTCGAACTGGCTCCGGGCGTTCTCGTGCCGCGTCAGGAAACGGAGTTGCTCGGACAGAGGGCGCTTGCGATTCTTGGCGATCGCGCGCCCGGCCCGATGGTGATCGACATGTGCTGCGGCTCCGGCAACCTTGCTCTGGCGATCGCCGCGGAAGTTCCGTCGGCCCGCGTCTGGGGGGTGGACGTGACTGACAGCACGGTCGCGCTCGCCCGGAGCAATGCCGAACGCTTGGCCCTTCAGGACCGGGTCACCATCCGGAAAGGGGATCTGTTCGGTGCGCTGGAGGGCGATGGGCTTATCGGCGCAGCGGACATGATTGTCTGCAATCCGCCCTATATCTCGACCGCGCGCCTCGAAGGCGAGAGCGCGCATCTGCTTGAGGGCGAGCCGCGCGAGGCCTTCGACGGGGGGCCTTACGGCATCTCGATCCAACAGCGGCTGATCCGGGACGCAACCGATTTCCTCAAGCCTGATGGCTGGCTGCTGTTCGAGTTCGGGCAGGGGCAGGACCGCCAGGTGGCTGCCCTGATAGCCAGAGCCAAGGCCTATGAACCCGTGACATTCGCCAAGGATGAGGTCGGAATGCCGCGTGTCGCACTCCTCCGCAAGCTTGGGAACGGTTCGCCCGCGATCTCATCCTCCGCGAGTTTGGCATGAGCCAGATTCGTCCCCTGCAGGCTGCGGATATTCCGGCCGTCGCCGGGCTCTTTCAAAGAACCTTCCGGGACGGTGGCAAGCCGCCGCCTCCGGCGCTCGAGACTTATCTGCGCTGGCACTATCTCGAAGGCCCGGTCTGCGATCCGGAGATCGCGTCTCTCGTCCATATTGCGAGCGAAGGCGACATTTCAGGCTTTGTCGGCGTAAATGTGCTGCCGATGAGGCATGGCCAGTGCAAGCTGCGCGCCGCCATCTGTGGTTCGCTCATGGTCGAACCGCGGGCGAACGACCCGATGGCCGGCGCAAGGCTGCTCAGGACATTCCTGGCCGGGCCGCAGGACATCTCCTTCAGCGAAACCGCAAATGCCCTCTCGACGCAGATGTGGACGAAACTGCGCGGGGTCGCCCTGCCGCAATACAGCCTGGACTGGATCCGGGTCATCCGGCCTTCGGCCTTCCTGCTCGATCTAGCCTCGCGGCGAGCCGGCGCCGTGCGCTTGCTTGACCCGCTCGCGCG
The DNA here is from genome assembly GCF_001618845.1 of Mesorhizobium ciceri biovar biserrulae. Classification (NCBI taxonomy): domain Bacteria; kingdom Pseudomonadati; phylum Pseudomonadota; class Alphaproteobacteria; order Hyphomicrobiales; family Phyllobacteriaceae; genus Mesorhizobium; species Mesorhizobium ciceri. The sequence continues at coordinate 34,106 of NZ_CP015065.1, read as the reverse complement.
CGGACTCGATCGCTATCTTCGCGGACGGATGCAGGAGAACGAGATGCGCTGGTCCGGGGTCCCGGAACTCTGGAATGGCAAGGGCGGCCTCAAGGTAGCCGAAATCGATCAAGCCGGTTTTGCGGCTCTTTTGGACCCGTTGACGCGGCAGTTCCCGCTCCGCCCCGACTGGAGCGCCGAGCAGCTTGCGCATATCCTCGCGGAGGCTTCCCAGAAGCCGGACTATGGTGATGCCGTGTTCGCGTCCGTCTCCTCCCCCAGCGGGGCGCTGGTCGGCGCCTTCCTCTATCACACCCGCCCGGGCAGGATGGCGCGCGTGCTGCAGGTTCTGGCCCTGCCGGGGCAAGCTGGTTCCGTCGTCGACTGCTTGATTGGCGATGCGGCGCGGCGCGGCGCCGCCGGGCTGCGCGGCCGGACGCAACCCGCTCTGCTCGCAGCGATGCTGGGCCGGCGGGTCGCCTTCACTCAACCGGCCTCGACCGTGGTGCATTCGCGCGACGAGGAGCTGGTGAACGCGTTTCTGAGCTCGCAAGGCTTCTTCAACGGGCTGGCCGGCGAGCGCTGGAATCGCTTGGCCGGGGAGCAGTTCGAATAGGCCGTCATTTGCCCGCGCGGCGACGTAATCCCGATGGTCGCGCCGATCTCAGCTGGCGATTTCCTCGACGGGGCGGACGAGCTGCGGGCCAAGGTGCAGATGGCGCGTCGCCCGGCGCTTGGCGGCGATATCGGCCCAGACGCGTTCGACCTCGACCGCAGTCAGCTTCGCGGCGGCGCCGACGTCCGCGGCTGAAAGGCCGTTATTCAGGCCGAAGAGGCAAATATCCATGCGGTCATAGGGCAGGGAGAAGTAGAACTCTTCCTGCGTCTGCTCGAGGGAATAGGTGTCGGTCGTCGGCGCCCTGCGGCAGATTTCCTCGGGAATGCCGAGATGGGCGGCAAGCGCATAGACTTGGCTCTTGTAGAGATGGGCGATCGGTTTGACGTCAGCCGCGCCGTCGCCATTCTTCACGAAGAAGCCTTGGTCGTATTCGAGCCGGTTCGGCGTGCCGAGCACGGCGAAATTCAGCCGGTCGGCGTGATAGTACTCGATCTGTTTGCGCGTGCGCTGCTTCATGTTGGTGGCGGCGACGATGCCGAGATAGACCGCCGCCGACATGCGCAGCTTCGTCTGCCGGCCTTCGGGGTCCTGCACCACCAGCGAGGAGATGTTGTAGCCCTCCCCGGCGAGTGAATTGGCGATGACGATCTTTGAGGCCCAGCCCGGCCCGTATTCCGGCACCAGCTCGCGGATGAAGGTATCCCGCCGCTGATAACAACCCATCGCGTGCAGCGTCGGGCCGATATCCTCCACGATCGCTTCGACGCCAAAGGTTTCGGCGGCCAGCCGGCCGAGGCGGAGGCTGTCGGGATCGGAGTCGCTTTCCGGCATGAACAGGCAGAAGACGTTCTTAGCGCCGACGGCGCGGGCGGCGAGCGCGACCGAGACGCTGGAATCGATGCCGCCAGAGAGGCCGAGCACGAGCCCGCGCTTGCGCATGCCGCGTAGCTGCTCGCGCAACCCGGCGACGATGCGGTCGGTTTCCGCAGCGCTGTCGAGCGCCAGCGCGTCGGTCGAGAAGGCGGGATGGCTCGGGGCGAGGGAGAGGTTCATTGTGCAGTCCCCAACGTTTCGGCCGCCAGCCTTCGGCTGACCTTTCCGGTATCGGTCTTCGGCAACTCGCGGCGGAACTCGATGAGCTTCGGCACCATGAAATCCTCGAGATGAACGGCGCAGTAGCGAATGATGTCCCGCTCGCTCAGGGTCTCGTCCGAGAGAACGACGAGGGCGGCAATGGCGTGGCCGAGCACCGGATCCGGCACGCCGGTCACCACGGCTTCCACGATGCCTGGATGGGCGTGCAGCACAGTTTCGACTTCCTTGGGGGCGACCTTTTCGCCGCGCGTCTTGATGATGTCGTCCTTGCGGCCAACGAAATAAAGGAAGCCGTCCTCGTCCGTCCGGAACAGGTCACCGGTGTGGAGCCGCTTTTCCCAGGGATGCGGCCCGGGACGCAGCATCTGCTCCGTGGCCACGTCGTTGCGCCAATAGCCCTGCATGACATGCGGGCCGCGGATGACCAACTCGCCCGCCACGCCCGGTGGCACGCGGTTGCCCTCATCGTCGACGACGATCGCTTCCGTGTTGGGAATAGCGATGCCGACGGAACCCGGCCGGCGGTCCAGCTCCTCCGGGGGCAGGTAGGTGCAGCGCTTGCATTCCGTCAGACCGTACATGGAAAAGAGCCGTACGCCGGGGAACAGCTCGCGCAGCCGGGCGATATGCACCGGCGGCAGGGCAGCGGCGGTGTTCGAGATATAGCGAAGGCTCGGCAGGAAACCCGGCGCCAAATCGCGCATCTGCAGGATCAGCGCCGCCATCGTCGGCACCAGCGGGAAACCGGTGACCTTCTCGGCGCGGATGCGCTCGAAAATGGCCTGCGGAAAGGCGAATGATTTTTCGAGGACGAGGGTCGCGCCGAGCTTCGTCGCCATCAGCAGCTGATAGAGGCCGTAGTCGAAAGCCAGGGGCAGGACATTGAGGATGATGTCGTCACGGGTGTTGCGCAGATAGGTCGTGATGGATTCGACCGCGGCATCGATATTGCGATGCGTCATCATCACGCCCTTGGGGCGGCCGGTGGAACCCGAGGTGTAGATCAGCATGGCGAGGTCGATGTCGATCCCGCCATGGCGAATGGGCACGGGCGCAACCTTGAGACAATCCTCGAAGGAGGCAGCGCCATCCGGCGTATGGCTGGATGGCGCTTGCGTCGACGCGACGAAGAGCGGCCGGTCCGACAGCGCACGCGCCTGGATCACGACAGGCATCAGCTTGGCCTGGATCAGGATCGCCGCAGCCTCGCAATCGTCGATGACATAAGCGAGTTTGTCGGCCTTGGTGGAGGCGTTGATCGGGCTGAAGGTCGCGCCCGCCTTGAGAACCGCGAAGATCGAGACGGCGGCTTCCCAGCAATTGTCCATGAAGACGAGAACGCGGTCGCCGCGCTGCACGCCATTCTCGGCGAGAGCGGTCGCAAGCCGGTTCGACAGATCGTCGAGCTCGTCATAGCGCAACCGCTTCCGGTCGGTGACAAGCGCCGTCTTCGCGCCATGCGCGGCCGCGTTCGTGATGAGGAATTGCTCGACCCGCATGAGCTCGGGCCTTCCGTTGCCAGCCGTCACGCCGCGACGAGCGATGCGGTCTTCGCTGTGATGAAGGCCGTAATGCGCGCCAGTGAATCGAGGTTGGCCGGCACGATATCGGCGTCCGCAACTGTGATTCCGCAATGGTCCTCGATAAAGGCCACCAGTTCCAGAACGCCGGTCGAATCGATGATGCCGTTCTCGATCAGCGAGTCCGTATCGGCGAGGGCGTGGGTGGTGTCGCCGAACAGGAAGTTCTCGATGACAAAGGCCTTCACTGCGTCTTGGATCGTATCGGTCATGTCGTTCGCTTTCCTTGGTGGTGCCAGGCGGCCTTTGCGTTGCAAATGCCTGTGCCGGTGAAAGTCGTCAGCCACAGCTGCGTCGACAGGATGCCGACAAAGGCCGCGTTGTCGCGAAAGCCGGAGGCCGGCTGGCGGCTGCATTTCTCATGTAGTTTTGCCACTGCCTTCGGATTGAAGAGCCCGCCGGCGCTGACTGCGGCGTCGCCCAGGGCCGACTGGACATAGTCCCTCGTGCCCGGCCCAACGAAGGACTGGCTATCCGGTGCGCGATAGGGCTGCTTGGTCCGCCGGCCGATGGCGGCCGGCAGCAGGTCTTTGGTCGCCTCCCGCAGAATATGCTTCTCCACGAGCCCCTTCAGCTTCATCTCGGGAGGAAGGCCGGCGGCAAACTCGACCAGATGATGGTCGAGGAAGGGAAAGCGGCCCTCGATGCCGTGGGCCATCGCCATGCGGTCGCCCTGGCTGGACAGGATATAGCCAGGGAGAAGGAAGCGGGCTTCCAGATATTGCGCCTGATGCAAGGGATGCCAGCGGGCGAACGCCTCGGGCAGCCGCGCGGCGAGCTCCTCGGCGGCGTCATATCCGGACAATGTGGCACGCAGATCGCCCGAGTAGAACAGCTTCGTCGCCGCCGTGCCGTCGAACCTCGGCCGATGGGAGAACAGCGGATCGTCAAGCGTCGCGCCGCTAGCCCCGAAGAAGGAGAACAGGTACTCGGCCGATTGCTGCCTCAGGCCCGGAAGATAGGGGTAGAGCTTGCGGAACAGATGCGGCCGGATGCGGGAGCCGGACTGTCTCCCGCAAAAGCGCCGAACCCTGGCCTCCTTGAAAATATCGTAGCCGGCAAAGACTTCGTCGGCGCCTTCGCCCGTCAGCACCACTTTCAAGCCGGCCTCGCGCACGAGCCTCGAGAGCTTGTAGAGCGGGGCAGGGGCAGTTCGCAGGATCGGCCGCTCTGTGAAGCCGATAACGTCAGGGAAGACGGCGGCGATATCGCCTTCCCCGCAGGCGACGGCGCTGTGATGCGTGCCGAGCGCACGGGCCATCTCGATCTGGAAGGGGCTCTCGTCATGTTCGGCGCTATCGAAGGTGACCGAGAAGGTCCTGAGGCCACCCGGCGCCATGCCCGCCGCCAGCGCCGATGTGATGGAGGAATCGAGGCCGCCAGACAGATATGCGCCGACTGGCACATCGGCGCGCATGCGCATGCGGGTCGCCTCCGTCAGTAGAGCGCGCAGTTCCTCGGCCGCGGCACGCTCGTCCCGGTGCCGGGGCGGCGCGTCCCGGTCGGGATACTCCAGACTCCAGTAGGGCCGCGTTGAGACGCTGCCCTCTTGCACGATCATCAGGCTTGCGGGTTCGAGCTCGTAGATATTGCGGAAGGGCGTGCGCGGCGCGATCGGGGCCCAGAGCGTGAAGATCTGGTCGAGTGCGACCGGATCAATCTCGGCCGCGACGTCCGGGGCCTGGAGGAGCGCCTTGACCTCCGAGGCGAAGAAAAGCCGTTCGCCCTGCCTTGTATAGAAGAGCGGCCGGACCCCCATGCGGTCGCGGGTCAGAAGCATGCGGCGGCGGCGGCCGTCCCAGAGCGCAAAGGCGAAATCGCCATTGAGCGCGGAGACGCAATCCTCCCCCATCTCGTCATAGAGATGCAGGATCACTTCGGTGTCGCTGGCTGTCCGGAAATGGCGGCCTTTCGCGCGAAGCTGCTCGCGCAGTTCCACATAGTTGAAGATCTCGCCGTTGAAGGCGATCGTCAGATCGCCCGTCGCATCGGACATCGGCTGCTGGCCGTCCCCGAGACCGACGATGGACAGCCGCGCATGGCCGAGGCCGGCCGCCTTTGTGGTGAAGAACCCCTGCTCATCGGGGCCGCGATGCGCAATGGCAGCCGTCATCCTTTCAAGGAGCGCCCTCCCATCCCGGACAGTGCCGAAATAGCCGCTAAAACCGCACATGCCGAGATATTTCCAAGTCCACCAGCGCGGCTCGGACTATAGCCGCCAAGATATCGGTAGGTGTTAAATATTTAGGACTATTCATGAGAATGGTAAATTTTGAGCGGCCGCCGACGGCTGATTCCTTGCGTGAGCATTGGATCTGCCGCGAGATGAGGGCAATGGCGCCTTTGGCGTCGTGTTCGGATGATGTCGAGGGCTACGTCTGGGACTTCTCAAGGTCTGTCGTTGTCGGGGAAAGTGGTCCGCGCGGCAGAATGAATCTACGACGGTGCCATTGCCGGAATTGAGGCAGGCGTGGCCGCATGCCGCCTTGCGTAACGGCAAGCGATCTGTACAAGGCAGTACTCGATGTTCTTGACGGCCGCGGAATTTTTTGCGGCTACCCAATCCATGGCCATTCCTTCGGACTGGGCTGGGGCGGACCATGGTTAGTGCCAGAGAACAGCTTCAAGGTTGGAGCCGGGATGACCATCGCCGTCGAGTGCATGGCGGGCCGCGAAGACGTCGGCTATGACAAGTTCGAGCACAATTGTCCATCCTGATCGCACCGACTCATTTCCACCTGTCCGGCGAGGCTCTGAAGACTTGCCCTCAAACGCATGCCCAAAACACAGCTGGTATTGGTAGCAATCCGAGCGGACCAGGCGAGGCAGCCTCACTGCCGGGTAGCGAGAGAACCCACTTGGTGAACTCACGCGTGCGCCTGACATTCCGGGCACCGTGGACACGAAGTCCATGTCAAGTACCGCAATGTAGAGAACGTCGCGACTGCGCGTTTCTTTCCAGTTTTACATGCACGAGGACGAACCAGATATTGTTGCCGAAGGTTGAAACCAGCCGTCGCTGGCACTCATGGGAGTATGGCGGTCCCGAACAGGATGCCGTGACGCCCGACCGTGGTGATCGGGTCCGGCAGCTTCCACATGGCGGGTCTTTCTTCTCGACGCGAGCGACCTGGCGCCAGGCACAATCCCATTGTCCTTCCTCACCCTCGCAGCGGTTGCCGGCTGGCGGCAGCAATGCGCCTGATCTCGGACGTTCGGCAAACTTTACCTTCGCCCGAAAGCGGACGGTCTGCCAAAGGTAACATGACTGCGTTGCTGGACGACGGGCCTGATCCAGCAATGACCCCGTATGTCAGGTTCCAACAGTATGGGAGGTTGTCCTGTCGATTATCATTGCCGTCGTCCTTCTTACTGCTCACATGCACGCAACTGCGGCGATGAGTTGTCGGACCGGCTGGATCCTATAAAAAGCCGGCCTTTCTGAAGCCGGAGAGGAAGTGTTCGAAGGAAGATGGGTCTGCGAAGGGAAGGTGGGCAAGGTAGCCAAGCGAGAGGTCCGGTTGCAGCCTCAGTGTGGCTTCGACTGCGACATGCGCGTTTTCCATCTCGCCTAGATGGGCGTAGGCCGCCGCGAGAAAGGCATGGATGAAGAACTGGTCGCCGGCCTTCCGATAAGCGTCGATGGCGTCGGCATATCGGCCGAGCAGGAAGAGCGCGCTTCCCTTCACCTCCCAGAACCAGACCGGGGGCAACGGGTCGAGCAGTATGGCCCTTTCGAGGACCGCCAAGGACTGCTGAGGCTGGCCGCCGTAGTTGAGCCAGCTTGCATAGTCTCCGGCAATGTTGACGTCGTGCGGATTGAGCGTACGGGCCTGCTGGAAATGCAGTCCGGCATCCCCATGCTGGCGCATATGTACAAGCACGAGACCCATGCTCTGGTTGCAGATGCCGTCATTCCGGTCGAGCAGGAGCGCTGTGCGCGCAGACCGCAAGGCACTTTGCAGCGTACGAGGATCGCGGTCGTACCAGAATCGCGCAACCAGGCACTGCGCTAGATAGGCATGCCCTTGAGCAAAAGTCGGATCGAGTTCGGCGCTCCGGGTAAACATGGATTCGCCCTTGTCCATTTCATACTGATGGTAGTGCGCGCGACCCTGCAAGTAGTAGTCGTAGGCGGCCCAATCGGCCGGCGGCGTTCGCCGCGAGCGGCTAGTCGCATCTGCCTCGGCGGCGCCTTGGACGGTTGAAGCCACGAGGGCCGCCACCTCCTCCTGAACCGAAAAGATGTCCTCAAGCGCCCTGTCGTAGCGTTGAGCCCACAAATGGAAGCCGCTGGCGCCGTCGATCAGCTGCGCCGTGATCCGGATACGGCTCCCGAGCCGTCGCACGCTGCCCTCGACGAGGTAGCGCGCGCCGAGTTGCCGGTGGACTTCCGCGCCCTCCGGCGCTGGCCCACGAAACTGAAAAGATGAATTACGCGCGATCACCACGAGCGACCGGTAACGCGCCAGTTCAGTGATGATATCTTCGGTGATGCCGTCGCTCAGATAATGCTGGTCCTGATCGCCGCTCAAATTGGCGAAGGGCAGCACGGCAATGGTGGGTTTGCCGGACGGCGCGATTGGTCGCTGCACTGAACCTTCCACGCGCTCGACAGGCGCGGTGAAGCGGTAGCCGACGCGAGGCACGGTGGCGATCCAGTCGCCACCTTGGTCGGTGGGGCCGAGCGCCTTCCTCAGCGTCGCAATCTGGACGGTGAGATTGCTTTCCTCGACCGCTAGGCCCGGCCAGGCAGCTTCCATCAGCTCGGCCTTGGTCAGGATGTCGCCGGGCCGGGCCGCAAGCGTGGCGAGCAGCGTGATGCCGCGATGCCCGATGGAGATCGGTATTTCATGTCGCAGGAGCGTCCCCTTCTCAGGGTCGAGCACGAACGGACCAAAGGTGAGGTGAACCCGTTGCATCCCGCCATATTAAACGTTTCGGAATTTTTCGGAACAGTTTCGGCCGCGCTTTAGTACGCAGGTCCGCTCATCCGCCAAAGTAGCGTTATCGATTTTAGCAGCACCAAGAAAGGACGAGCCAAATGAGCACGCAGCTTTCTCTTACCTCAAGACTCTACCAGTCTCTCTGGAGCGAACAGCCGACGTGGACGACTGAACCGGTATCGGTCTGGGCGAGACTCTTCGCCCTGCGCGGCCTGGTCGCGGTCTGGCGCGAGCGCAAGTACTATCGCGAGGAACTGAAGCGACTGGCGGAAGATGGGCCTCAGCGGATCGACGACGTCGGTCTCACCCTGGCTGCCGTCGAGGCGGAACTTCAAAAGCCGTTCTGGAAGGCGTGATTTGCATCCATAGCTGTGAACGATTGTCTGCACAGGGCCAGCAAACTCCGCAAGTACTGTCTCATCGACGCCGCAAAGACACGACCGGCATGTTCTATCAGTAGCCGATCAAGGACCTGCCTGTAGGCCGTGGTAGGTGCAGCAATGCTCCGCTCATCCTGGCCTGCCGGCCGGACCTCGGCGGCCAATTCTGCCGCCAGAATTGTAATCATTCTTGGTCCGGCATTTGAGGGAAGGACCAACCTGTAACCGCGCATCGGCACTGTCTGCACGACGGCCTGGCGACTGTCGTGAGCGCCGCACGGATCTCGTGAATGCATTGGACCAGGCTGTTATCGGTGACGGCTAGCCCGTTCCAGACCGCCTTCATCAACTCGTCCTTGGTGATGACGCGATCAGCGTTCTCCAGAAGGTGGCGAAGTACCGCGAAGGTCTGGTGGCGAACTGCGATTTTCCTGTTGCATTGGTCGCGCAAGGTCTCCCTACTCACGTCGGCGGTCACGCCGTTGAGTACGAACGTTGTAGGCGGCGAGCTATTCAAGCCGGTTCCCCTCAAGCACGAAGCCGCAGTCCAACCTAGCACGGTTTCGCGCTGCGAAGACTGATCATCATCCAGCGCGTGCGGGGAGCTCGGATTTCGGCGAATGATCGTAAGCCGTTCGTGACTTGGCAAATGCCCAGCGAGAGTCGCTACCGTACGCCGACTTGAATTGTGCGTTAGTGCATTGGCAGGATGTTCTGGTTGAGGCGGAACAGATTGTCCGGATCGTATCTGTGCTTGATCTTGGCGAGCCTCCCATAGGCTTCGGCTCCCAAGGCGTCGCGTACGAGGTCCGCTCCTTCGCCATGGCCGGGGAAGTTCAGATAGAGGCGCCCGGTCGAGTAGCGCTGCACGTCCTGCCAGAAGCTGCGAACCCAGCCGATGTTCGCATCGTCCTCGTCAGCGCCTGGCCAAATGGCATCGAGGCTGAGCATGAAGGGCATGGAGCGGTCGCCGAAGGCAGTCTCATCGGCTGCAACGCGCTGGACGAAACCGCCGAACTTCCAGATCGAGGCGAAGGTCATTTCGGAGGGCCGCTTCGCCATCCGTACCGTGATCTCCCCGATGGCCTCGTCGTCGAGGCGCGAGAGGTAGGTGGATTTCCAGTAGCAGCGGTCGCGGCCTTTCGGGAACAGCCCGTCATAGAGCGACTGGATGGTGCGATATGGCATGCGGCCGCTGAAATCGACGAGCGGTTCCCCAAAACTGCGCAACGGCGCCACGACCCGCTCGCCCTCGTCGGCCAGTCCGTCATAGACATGCGCAAGCGCCAGGACGCGCCGGCCCCTTGCACGCTCGGGAATCGAGGGATCGTTCGGCAGCGTGGAGAATTCCGCTAGGCCGCTCAGGCGATCGGGTGCGGTCTGCATGAAGTCGCGCCAGAGTGGAATGATCTCGTTGGCGCGCTCTTCGGGATAGGCCGGACCGCATAACATCAGCTCCGGCTCGATCGGATGCAGCTTGAACTCGAAGCTCGTCACCACGCCGAAATTGCCGCCGCCGCCGCGCAGCGCCCAGAAGAGATCCGGGTTCTGGGTCGCGTCGGCATGGATGAGGCGGCCATCGGCGGTCACCAGATCGGCCGCCAGCAGATTGTCGACGCTGAGGCCGTGGCTGCCGCGCAGCCAGCCGATGCCGCCGGAAAGAGTCAGGCCGGCAACGCCCGTCGCCGAAATCAGGCCGCCCGGCGTGGCGCGACCAAGCGGGGTGGTGGCCGCATCGACATCGGCCCAAATAGCGCCGCCCTCGACGAAGACACGATCGAGGCCGGGCGCGACCCGCACGCCATTCATCAGCGACATGTCGATCATCAGGCCGCCGTCGCAGACGGCGTAGCCTGCAACATTGTGGCCTCCGGAGCGGATCGCGATCGCCAGCCGCTCTTCGCGCGCGAAATTCACCGACGCCTCGACATCGGCAAAACTCCGGCAGCGCGCGATGAGAGCGGGACGTCGGTCGATCATGCCGTTCCAGACGATCCGCGTCGTGTCATAGGATGGGCTCGACGGCTCCAGCACCTCGCCGCGCATGATGGAACGGAAGCTTTCGATGCTCGATGCTGCAAGGGTAGCGGTGGCGGCCATGTGGCGGTCTTCTCGTTTCACACACGCTAGCGCGGCGCGGGCAGGGCCGCTAAAGTCGAAAATGCTGAAAGGCGGTCATTTCTGCCATGGTTGAACAGATCGGCCCATTGAATGTGGCGATCCTTGCCGTTCCGGAGGCTACCGCCTCCACGATCTACGGCATGTTCGACCTGTTTTCCTCGCCCGGCAGGGATTTCCTGTTCATAACCAGCGGTGCGGCGGGCACGCCGCGCATGCGGCCCTATGTGGTTGCTGGGGACGGCAGCCCGTTTCGCGCTGCAAACGGCATCTGGATGCGCCCAGATCACAGCCTTGCCGATTGCCCGCCACCCGACATCGTCTGTATTCCAGATTTCTTCGTCAATCCGGGAGAAAGCGTCGCCGGGCAGTATGACGCCGAAGCCGCATGGCTGAAGCGAGCGCATGACGACGGCGCCATGCTGGCCAGCGCTTGTTCGGGCGCGGTGCTGCTCGGCGAGGCCGGGCTACTCGACAATCGCGATGCCACCATTCACTGGGGCTATGTCGAGACGCTCACGAACAACTATCCCGGCGTTAAGGTGAAGCCGGGCCAGTCACTCGTGCTGACCGGCGAGGCCCACCGCATCGTCATGGCCGGGGGCGGCTCGAGCTGGGAGGATCTCGCCCTCTATCTGATCGCGCGCTTCGTCAGCCTCAAGGAGGCGATGCAGGTCGCCAAGGTCTACATGCTGCAGTGGCACGACATGGGCCAACAGCCCTTCGCCGCGCTGATGCGCTTTCGCCAGACCGACGACGCGGTGATCAACCGCTGCCAGAAATGGGCCGAAGGCAACTACCGGACGCCCTCGCCCGTCGCCGCCATGACCAAGTTGTCAGGCCTGTCCGAGCGCTCCTTCGTGCGCCGCTTCGCCAAGGCCACGGAAATGAAGGCAATCGACTACATCCACGCGCTCAGGCTCGAGCAAGCCAAGCAGATGCTGGAGACCGGCGATCTCCCGGTCGAAGCGGTGGCGAGTGAAGTCGGCTATGAGGATGCGAGTTTTTTCGGGCGTCTCTTCCGCCGCAAGGTCGGGGTGACGCCGGCGCAATATCGCATTCGCTTCGGTGCTCTCCGGCGAGCATTGAGCCGCGATTGAATCTCAACCATCGCGGCGCGATGCCGATATTCCGCTTTGCGCCTCAAGTCAGCCGTTGAGCTGGCCCCAGCGGAATCCCAAAAGCAGAAATTCGAGCGATCAGGCGAACCGGCACGTTCCCACCCAGAACCGGACGCCCAGCGGTCATTAACGATGGGTTCGAGCTCCAGCCGCAAAGTAAGCGAGCTGGTCGGCATAGAGCTTCTTGAAGGCCCGGGCGAGCCCAGGCGCGTTCAACGTACGCTCAGAAAGTTCCATCTTGGCCTGAGAAGTACGTTCAGCTTGTCTAGCTGCGGGACATATGAACCGCGACACGATTTCGTCCTTCCGATTTGGCACGAAATAGGGCCAAATCGGCAGCATTGACGAAATCATTTGGCGTCTCGTCCGCGGTGGGCACCGCTGTTGCAACCCCGACGCTGATGGTCACACGATCCGGGCCGTGGGGTATGTTCAACTCCCGCACGCCCTGGACGAGCCGCTCTGCGATCGCACTGGATTGTTCCAGTAAAGTGTCGACCAGCACGACCACGAACTCTTCGCCTCCGTACCGCGCAGCTAGGTCGGTGGAGCGGCCGGAACCGCTCTGGATTACGCGGGCGATTTGCTTGAGCACCTCATCGCCGGCCATATGGCCATAGGTATCGTTGTATCGTTTGAAGTTGTCGGCATCAATCATCAACAGCGACAATGGGGACTGTGCGCGAAAAGCGCGCTTCCATTCGGCCGCCAGATATTCATCAAAATAGCGCCTGTTGCCGAGGCCCGTCAGGCCATCGATCCGCGTCAGACGTTCAAGCTCGAGATTTGCACCGATCAGCTGTCGCTGGCTTTCCCTCAGCGCTCGGTATGCCGCGTCTCGCTGGACGTGATCCAGATAAGCCCGCGTGTGATATCGAATACGTGCAATCAGCTCGATACGATCCGGCAGTTTGACGAGATAGTCGTTCGCTCCCGCAGCGAAGGCTTCACCCTTGGTGGCTGGATCTTCCTTGCTCGACAGCACAATGACTGGGACCGCGCGCGTCGACGCATGCTTCCTGTATTCTCGCACCAGATGCAGCCCATCGACGCCGGGCATGACGAGATCCTGCAGGATAACGGTTGGCTTTACCTCATCCGCGACTGTCATTGCTCTCAACGGGTCGGTGCAGAAGTGTAAGGAAATATCGGGCTCGTTGGCTAAAGCACGCCTGACCGCCTCGCAAACCATGATCTGATCATCGATGAGCAGAACCATGGATGAATAGTTATCTGCGAGTGGCGGGACCAGCTCTGGTTCTTGCGTCATCTGACGAGCCCTTTCACGTGGAGCGTTCGCAGGCTTCGATTATACGTGAGCCGATCGCACTCAAAGGAAGAATATCAACAGCCGCGCCGATGTCGGCAGCGGCCTTCGGCATGCCATAGACGGCACTCGTTGCTCTATCCTGCGCGATTGTGAGATGCCCCTTGTCGCGGAGCTGTCTTAGCCCGCGCGCACCATCTCTGCCCATGCCTGTGAGCAGGACACCAATCACCGAGCCAGGCCACCATTGCGCCGCACTTTCGAAGAACACATCCACGGACGGCCGATAAACATTGTCCTTGGGGCTGGGCGTATAGCCAAGTTGCTGAGCTGATTTGAAAACCAGATGATCCGCAGAACTGGCTACGAGAACAGTGCCCGCTTGAGGACTATCCTTTTCCCGCGCCGGACGGATCGGGAGAGGCGTATGCTGTCCCAGCCAATCAGTAAGCCCCGGCACGAACTGAGCATCGAGATGCTGGACGAGCACGATCGCGCCGTCAAAATCAACGGGAAACGCACTCAGGACTGCGGCAACGGCGGCCGGCCCGCCCGCGGAGGCGCCGATTGCAATTAAGCGTCGAGGTGTCGGCTCAGCGTCACGTGACATCCGCCTTTTTGTCTTGGCCGGCGCATCACCGATCAGCTTGCCGATCGTCGCAATCTTGTTCGTTAGAAGCCGTGCGGATTGCGAGGACGCGTTACCTTCGTTGCCTACTGACGGAATATCGACCGCGTCAAGCGCGCCATGACCCATTGCTTCGTAGACACCGGCGAGGTTGGCTTCGATACTGGCGGTCACCAGCAAGATTGAGCAAGGGGTTTCCGCCATGATTCTGCGCGTCGCTTCCACGCCGTCCATCTCTGGCATCGCTAGATCCATGAGTATCAGATCCGGCAGATCACGTCTGCAGACCTCGACCGCCTCACGCCCATTGGTCGCGACCCATGCGACCTGATGTTCGCCGGTCGACAAGACCAGCCGGCGCAGAAGCTCAACCGCCATCGGCATGTCGTTGACTACGCCGATTCTCATTCGTTGGCTTCCAATTTCGATCTCATTCAGTCGCCTCGCCAATCATGTCCACGACCGCATGGATCAGCGCCTCGTCCTGAAAGGTACTCTTGGTCAGATAATAGTCCGCACCGGCGTCAAGCCCGCGCGAGCGATCTTCTTCCCGATCCTTGTATGAAACGATCATTATGGGTGTGTTCTTGAGATGGGCGTCCTTTCTGATCAAGCTCACCAACTCGATGCCATCCATGCGCGGCATATCTATGTCAGTGACGACAAGATCGAAAGGACCAGACCGGACGGCATTCCATCCGTCCATACCGTCGACCGCCACTTCGACATCATAACCGTGATTGCCCAACATCTTGCGCTGGAGTTCGCGGACCGTGAGTGAATCGTCAATCACGAGCACGCGCTTGCGTCTGCTCGGTTCGGGACCGCCCGCAGCGCGCCGAACAGCCCTAAATCCGCTAGACGATGCAAGTTTTTCCACCGATCGGATCAGATCATCGACGTCGAAGATCAGAACTGGCGAACCGTCTTCCATCAGGGCCGCCGCGCTGATGTCCTTGATCTTGGCAAACCGTGGATCGAGAGGTCTGATCACCAGCTCGCGTTCCCCGAGAAAACGGTCAACGATCAGGCCGTATGCATCGCCCCGACCTGCATTCACGACGACAACCGAGAGTTCGTCCGGTTCCGATCCGGACTCTCCTCGATCCAGCACTTCGCGCGCGGTCACCAGCCCGATCTGTCGATCGTTCAAGCGAAAATGCGGTCGGCCCTGCAGCAGGTTGATCTGCATCCGCTGCAATCTCATTGTCTTGGAGATGGCGGCGAGTGGAAACGCATAGGGCTCCCCATCGACTTCGACGAGTAGTGTGCGCAGGACTGACAACGTCAGCGGCAGCTGCAGTTGAAACCGGGTTCCACGACCAAATTCCGAGGAAACGCTCGTGATTCCGCGGACCTCCTTCGTCATCGCCTGCACCGCATCGAGGCCCACACCACGGCCGGACACGTCGGTAAGGCCCGCTTTCATCGAAAAGCCTGGCAGAAACAGGAATGCGAGCAATTCGGTTTCGCTGAGTGTGTCAGCACTTTCCCTGGTCGCAAGCTGTCGGGCGATGACAGCCTCGCGCAGCTTCGAGATCTCGATCCCCCTGCCGTCGTCCACCACGGCTATCTGCAGCAGCCCGGCATTGTGCCTCGCTTCGAGCCTGATCAGCCCCTCTTCGGGTTTCCCCATCGCGAGGCGCTCCTCAGGCGGTTCAAGCCCATGGTCCACAGCGTTGCGCAAAAGATGCCCCAAGGGGGCATCGAGCTGCTCGAGGATATCGCGGTCGATGCCGGTCGAGCCGCCTACGATCTCCAGTCGCGCCCGCTTGCCAAGGGTACGACCGAGGTCGCGGACCGTTCTTGCGTAGTGTCTCACGCCGTCCTCGAAAGGCCGCATCCGGCTCGCCAACGTTTCGTCGTACAATCTGTTGGCAAGATCGGTCGCTTTGCGATCCACTGAATCCAATTCATCGAGACGCTCCGCCAGGAACGCTTGGCTCAACCGAAGCTTTCGCTGGGCTTCAGCCAGCGCCTCCACTGCGGCCGCATCATTTGAACCCGGCGGCAGCACTGCGTGAAGGTTGTCGAACGCACTTGCGAGGTCCGATTGAAGTCGCTTCAGTCGCAGTAGCCCGTCAGCGAATGGCCTGAGCCGCCGAGCTTCCATCAGCGACTCGCCAGCCAACCCGAGCAATCGGTTCAGGCTGTCTGCCGTCACCCGAACCATTCTATCAGAGCCAATGCTGCCGTGGGTTTGCGGTACCGCCCCAACGAGGAGATTCGCTGAAGAGGTCGACGCCAGTTGCTCCTGGGCATGATCAGGAGTGGCGAAATCAACTGCAAAATCTTGGGCCCCGGGCTTCGCCTCGGGGGGGGACAATTCCTCAAACTTCGCGAGAAAGCTTTCGATTTCTGAGTTGGCGCGCTCGCTCGATGATCCTGATGCGATCAATTTCAAAAGGTCACAGCCTTGCAGGAGCGCATCTATATGCTCCCGTCCCACTCTCAGATGCCCACGTTGCGCGGCGACCAGGCAATCTTCCATCGCATTTGCAACTTTGACCGCGGGCATCAGGTCGATGATGCGGGCAGCTCCCTTCAGGGAATGTGCGGCACGCATGCATGCTTCCAGGGCATCGGCGGCGACAGGATTGCGTTCCAGTGCCAGAAGCCCAGACGTTAGTGCCTGTGACTGCGTCTCCAGTTCGGCCTGGAAGAGGCTGAGCATCGAAACCTGGCTGAAGTCCTCATCTGTCATGCCATGCTCCGATCCAGCATCGTGAGCAGTTGTTCTGGGTCGAGACAACCAACGGCCCGTCCCTGCCAGGGCAGAACGGCATTAGTAGCCGCAGACAGCGCCTTGTCGATCGTGGCTGGCACAGCGAGAGTGTCGCGCGCCCGATAGCGATGTAAGCCGTGGATCTCATCAACCGTAAAGGCAACCCGCTTGTCGCGCTCGCCCACAACAACCAGGCGGCGAAATACCTTGGTTCGCGTGCTTTGCTCCCCCTCCTTGCGCTCGTCTATCCCGAGCAATTCAGCCAGGGACAGGCAAACGAGCAATTCACCACGGACATTCGCAATACCGAGCAGTGCACGGTTTCTGCGATGTGGAAGTGAATGAACGCGGCGAGATTCAGCCACTTCATGAAAAATACCGACCGGAAGTGCCAGCCATTCTTCCCCCAAACGGAAGAGAACAGCCGTCTGCAGCGCCTCGCCGTCGGCCGGATCGATCCCTGCTCGACCAGCGTTACCAGGCCATTCGTCGCGATATGCCGAGGGAGCCGCACGGTCGAGGAGGTGTCGTGCAATCTTCTTATAGGTCGGGCAATTCCGGCAGTGGAGATGCTGCTCCAGCAGCGGACATGACTTGTCACCCCGTACGCCTATTTGCCGCCAGCAGTCGTCGATTTCAATCGGCTGCAACGGCTGAGCGATCCCTGTCGAAGCCGCCATCAGCTGCCGCTCCTTTTCTGGACCCGGCCTAGCCGGCCAGCCAGGGCCTCGGCGCCGTTATGGTCGCCTTGCTTGCGAAGCAGCAAAGCCAGATGGATGAGAGCTTCTCGATGATTTGGCGCGAGATAGAGCGCCTTGCGATAGCTTTGCGCGGCTTGGGGTGCTGCGCCATCCGCATCCTGGACGAGGCCCAGCAAGTAGAAGATTTGCGCGGAAGGACCGAATTCCTTGAGATGCGCCAGGGCGACCTCCTGTGCCTCCTTTACCCGTCCTGCATTGGCGATCCGTTCAACCGCGATGAGGCTTTCCGAGGCCTGTGCAAGCGGCTTGGCCGGCGCCTGTCCACGGGCTTCATTGCCAATTGTCGGTCGGGGCCGAAGAAGAGGCTTGCTCTTGTTGACCTTCGGGGTTGGCGTCGGCACCGGGATGGCGGCCGAAACTGTCGGCGCCGTGGTCTTGACGGGCTCCGATTTCAGGAAGGCAAAGGCCAATGGCCATTCAGCGGAAATAAAGCCATGCAACCTTGGAAGAGCTGCTTCCGCCGGACCGACCAGGAGGAGTCCGTCTTTGGCCAGTAGGTCCTTCAGGCAGATCAACGCGCGATCCTGCAGCTCTCGATTGAAATAGATCAGCAAATTGCGGAAAAGCACGATGTCATAGACTTGTTGCCCGAAAGACGCGCGAGAGCCGAACAGGTTTCCTACCCTGAACCGAACCTGTTTCAGCACCGCAGCTGTAGGACGCAACCCGCTCTCGGCCGCTTCGAAATAGCGATCCTTGAATTCGAGATGGCTGCCGCGAAACGAATTGCGCCCATAGATCGCGCGTTCAGCCGTCGCGATATTGCGGCTGCTGACGTCCACACCATCGATCTTGAACTCGTGCGCCTCAAAGCTGGCATCGAACATGGCCATGGCGACCGAATAGGCCTCTTCGCCGGTTGAACATGGCAGGCTCAGGACTTTAATCGGCTGAGCACGCTTGTGCACGCGCGCATGCCGCGCCAGCATGGTGAACGCTTCTCGGTCGCGAAAGAACCAGGTCTCCGGGATCACCACCGCATTGATCAACTCCTGCAACTCCTGCGAGGAACCGGTCAAGTGTTCCTTATAGGTCTGAGGGTTGGTTATCCGGCATGCTGCCATCCGATCTCTGACCGCCTGACGGACCACTGTCGGACCAACGCTGGCACTGTCCAGTCCGATGGTTTCCGTCAGGAGCTTTTCAATTGCGCCGGTCATTGATCACCCGTCGCGGCCTGGCGGAGCAATGCGGTACGTATCTCTTCCGAAAGCAGCGATGCCACTTTGACCCACTGAATGATCTCCGAACCATCGGAAGCCACCGGCCCAAGATAGGGCGGGGTTCCTGGTTCAAGTCCGAACGGCGCGAAGTCGGCAGGGTCTCGCTCAAGCGTATCCGTCACCCGTTCCGCGATCAGTCCCAGCAGGCGCTGCTCGCCATCATGCGCGTGATAGCGCGTCACAACGATCCGGGTGCTCAATAGGCGCTCCGACGGCCGGCCAAGCGCAAGAAGAGTAACATCGATCAGCGGGATGGGTATTCCGTTGTAGCTGACCAGACCCACCACACCGGTTGGCGCACCCGGCAGGACCTTCACATCGAGACGAGGCAGCACCTCTTCAATTTGGTGGACATCGATCAAGTAGCGATCCGGACCCATGCTGAAGGCGAGAAATAGCATTGTCACCCCCTACTGCCGGCTCGCTACGCTCTCAGCTTGAACCTCGAAATGCTACTTCGCATGCCGCCTGAGACTTGATTGAGCTCGTCGATCGCGAGCGTCGATTGCTGAAGGGATTCGACTGTTTGCTGAGCTGCCTCACTCAGCTGCGTTAGCGTGTCGCTGATCTGCCCCGCGCCGGTCGCCTGCGCTTGCATGCCTTCATTGGCGACTTCGAAACGTGGCACCAGCCCCTGAACCTGTTGAATGATCTCGAAGAGTTGCCCGCCGACCTGCTGGATTTCCTGCATACCCCGGCGGACCTGTTCGGAAAACTTGTCCATGCCCATCACCCCGGCCGCGACTGCCGACTGGATGTCCTTGACCATCTGCTCGATATCGTATGTGGAGACAGCCGTCTGGTCCGCGAGCCTTCGGATTTCCGTCGCCACCACTGCAAAGCCCCGGCCATATTGGCCGGCCTTCTCAGCCTCTATGGAAGCGTTGAGCGACAAAAGGTTCGTCTGATCGGCCACTTTGGTGATGGTCGTCACCACCTGATTGATGCTGCCGGCTTTCTCGCTCAGGATCGCGAGTTTGGAATTGATCGCGCCGGCCGCTTCCATGACCTGCTGCATGGTTTCTTCCATACGGGTTAGCCCCGCTTGCCCTCCGCCGGCGACGGCAGCAGTTTGCTCGGCAACTGTCGAGACCTCGTTCATCGTGCGGACGAGCTCGTTTGAAGTGGCGGAGATCTCCTTGGCTGTCGCGCGGATTTCTGTTGTGGTCGCTGCGATTTCAGTCGCAGTTGCCTGCTGTTGCTTGGAGGTGGCGGCGATCTCAGTTATCGATGTGCCGACCTGTATGCTGGACCTTTGAACCTGACCAATGAGGGTTGTGAGATCGTCCGCCATTGCGTTGAAGCCGTCGGCAAGCACGCTGAATTCGTCTCGGCGCCTCAGATCGAGGCGTTCGCTGAAGTCGCCTTGCCGCATCAATTGAACCGCGTTGACCAAACGAGTGAGCGGACCTGTAATGGCGCGAAACAGCTGGTAACCCAAAAGAAGGGCTAGTCCGAGGGCTATCAACAAGCCAACGCTCAAACCGACTTCGGCCGTTCTAACGATCGAGCTGATCCGCTGCGTCGCGCTGTTTGCCTCGCCTCTGTGATCCTCAACCATGGCCTGCAGAGCGGACTGCAACTTTACAAAGATCGGCTCTACGGTGTTCTTGATGGCCAGGCTTTCATTGGGAGTTTCACCTTTCGACAAGGCAGCCCGGCTTGTGTCCAGCACAGCAGTTTCAGCCAGAAGAAATTGGTTGGCGAGTTCTTTGACGACTGCATAATTCTGCTTGTCGATGTCGGAGACGATTGTTGCTTCATAGTCGCCCATCGACCGCTGCACTTGGTCGCGATTGGTCGTGATCGCGCTTTCAAGCGTGCTTCTATCCGATGGGTTGTCCTGAAGGGCATATTCCTGAAGCAGACTATGGGCCGTCATCTGGCCCATCATGATCGCGGTGCTGTGATAGAGGTCTGGAAGGATGCCCTTCTCGACCTCAGTCGCCTCCTGCCCCGCCTGAAGAAACCAGGCGTACGCGATGACGGCGATCACGGACATGACCACCAGAACGGCAGCGAAACTGACGAGGATGCGGTGGCGTATTGTCAGACTCTTCATGGATCCGATTCACCAATGGGGGCATCGTGGGCTGCGCGACAAGCGCTCGTTCCGACGTGTTCGAAAAAGGTGCGTCGAAAAGCGGTAGTCTGACGCTGAATGGTTTCTTTTCCGTTCCATCACTAATGATGGCGATGCCGCTCGCCAGAAGTGACGGTCGAGGACACGTCCTTCCGTCGGCGCACATCAGCCCGACATCCGCTAGGCGGCACGCCCGCGTCAAGGTGGCTGGATGACTGATTGTTACCGTCTCGTTGGACGTCGAGAAAGGTATTCAATGACGATGAAGCTCTCACCTCACGTCCAAGGCCCTGTCAGCGTTGGGCCTTTCAAGCAAACAACCTGGACAGCCCATAGGCAACAAGGCCCCTCAACCTGAAGGGGCACAAATATACGCTGGCCGCTGGTCGATCAGAAAGTCCGGTGCACCGCCGTCAGATTCGCCCAGCGTCGCATAACCCCGCCTACGTCATCGCATGGTCATGCTGGAGGCGCCCATTGGTCGCCGTCCGCCTATTCTGGAAGCCCGATGAACGGATTCTGATACCGAATGCCGAGCGGTCTGAAATCCTTCTCGTTGTCCGTGAGCACGATCAGATCGTGTTGCATGCCTGTTGCAGCAATAGCGATGTCCTCGAAACCAGGTGAGATGCCAGCACCCCGAGCGACTGTTATGAGTTGCCCAGTTATTGTTGCCGTTTCGAGGTCAAGAGGGAGGATTCGGCTACTGTAGTAGTGACGGATTTCTCCCCACCATTCAGCGAGCGCGCCCGCCTTCTTGGTGGCACCGGTTCGCTTGGCGTTCGCAATGCCGTCCTCGATCTCGGCCGAGGTGATTACGGAGAGCCAAAGGTCGGACGATCGCTCGACTATCCAGGCCGCTAGTTTCTCATCGGAGGGCGTCCTGCGTTTCGAAGGGGCGAGCAAGCTGACGACATTCGTGTCCAAAAGGTACAATGTCAGAACGCCGGATCGCGCAGAGCCCGTGCGGGCTTTCGCCTTCGCGCTGGCAGGTCAGCTTCCTCCAGGGGCGAGTTTGTGAGCAGCCAACCCAGCGACGGCACACGGGAAAGGCGTTCGTAGTCCGAATAGCTGATTACGACAGCCTCTCTTCTGCCGTGACGGGTGACGACCGTCGGTGCGCCCGCAACCGCTTCGTCGACCACATGTGAGAACGTAGCCTTGACGTCTTTGAGCTGAATCTCTTTCATCATGATTGCTCCCGTGACTAAAGTGGTCATATAAATTATGGAGCGAGTTTTCGCAAGCAGTCAGGACGGATCGGTGGGCCTACGGCGCTCGAACTGCCGCCAGCTGGCAGGCTGACATCTCCCATCACGTCTAATCCGGAAAACCACGTCTTCCCGTTGATCTGGAAAGTACGGCGATCGACCGGGACACAATCGCGATTAGCCAGCAACACGCAGCAGCCGACACCGCCGACGGCAGATAGAGAGGCCTTCCCGCCCTGGGCGTAGATTTCCGCGCCTGCGGGATAGAAGCTGAGTGGTTGCAGCAGTGCGGGCTCAAAAGCCTCCGGCAAGTTGGGCTGGGCAGACCGTGACGGCAGCGAAATTCTGGAGGAGGTGTAGGCGTGCATGGCTGTTTTCCCGGTTTATCCGTGACACAGCAATCGCGCGAATCCGCGGGTCGTGAAATCCGGTTATGTCCCTACGGGAAACTACCTAGAGCCGCTCCACCTGAATCGGTCCAGCGCTGGTCGCCACAGTGAAGAAAGCTATTCACTTGCTTCACGGCCCGTCACCTGTTGGATCATGATACGGAAGAAAACGTGGGGTGCGCTGTCCGACACCGGAGGCATGACTGGCTTGAGGGCGCCGGGCTCCTGTCGTCCATTGCGTACATAGCCGAGACAAGCCTCGAATCTACAGACTGACGCGTTTGCCCGCGTGACGCAACGTGGCTAGTTCCCACGCCTTCGATCCTGTCGTTTCCGGTACCTGCTCGTGCAGATTGTATGGAGATCCAAACACAATATTCCCGCTCGGTGGCAAAAGTAATGCGCGACGCCACGTGGTCCGAAGAATGACTACAAATTTCAGACAAAGGGGGCGAAGTCTGGAGCAGCCAGAATCGGACGGCATTTCAAGTCTCAACTCGGGCTAGCAAGTTCTATCCATGCAGGCGCATGATCGCTCGGCTTCTCCCATCCTCGCGTCTCTGCATCCACCCCCGCATCGCGAAGCCGGGACGACAACGAGGGACTGACCAGCAGATGGTCCATTCGCAGGCCAGAACTCCTGTCGTAACCGCCCCCATAGGAGTGATTCCAATAGGTGTAGACACCCTTGTCCGGATGGATGCACCTGAGCGCATCGGTCCAGCCGTCCTCAAGCATATCGGCATAGGATTGGCGACTCTCGGGAAAGTAAACCGCATCGCCAATCCATCGTCGCGGCACCACCGCATCAATCGGAGTTGGGACGACATTATAGTCGCCGCACAGCACGGTCGGCGCGCCCTCTTGGAGAAGAGCTCGGCCGTAGCGCATCAGACGGTCGAACCAGCGCAGCTTGTAGTCAAACTTGTGACCAGGCGCGGGATTTCCGTTTGGCAGGTAAAGACAGCCGACAACCAGCCCGCCGATCTCCGCCTCGATATAGCGGCTATGGCTGTCGTCAGGGTCGCCGGGAAGCCCGCGTCGGCGCTCGATCGGGTCTACTCCGCGAGCCAGGATAGCGACGCCGTTGTAGGATTTCTGGCCATGCCAGATCGCGCGGTATCCCGTCTCGCGGATCGCCCCAATTGGAAACTTCTCGTCGGACGTTTTCAGTTCCTGCAGGCAGACGATGTCGTAATTCGTAGTCGTCAGCCACCTAAGGAGCACGGGCAGCCGGCCATTAACGCCGTTCACATTGAAGGTGGCTAAGCGGATCATTTGCGCACGCGAACGGTGGCCTATTCTTTCAGCTTGTCCTCAATCTTCTTGCGGCTGTTGCCGACCGATTTCACGTCAGCCTTCCTCGCGCCGGTCTTGCCTGCCTCGTATTTCACTTCATTATCCTGCCCGCCAGCAACCTTCGCGCGGTCCTGATTGCGTCCACGGGTTGTTCCAGTACTGGCCATTTCGTCCTCCAAAGGATTGCCATTCCAGACCCAATAACGCCGCCAGACTCTTCCGG
The DNA here is from genome assembly GCF_001618845.1 of Mesorhizobium ciceri biovar biserrulae. Lineage (NCBI taxonomy): Bacteria > Pseudomonadati > Pseudomonadota > Alphaproteobacteria > Hyphomicrobiales > Phyllobacteriaceae > Mesorhizobium > Mesorhizobium ciceri. The sequence goes on along the minus strand of NZ_CP015065.1, from coordinate 10,459 downwards.
TTCAATCTGTCGACTACCGCTTGGAACCGAATTCCACGCACACGATTGAATCGAGCCATGAATTCGAGTTCGACAAGTTCGATGGGTATCGCGCTCAGGTCGCGATTCCGGCCCATGTTGCATGTCGCGCGGCCTGACCAGTCCTGCCAAAGCTCACGATGGCGGACTCGGCGCCGAAAAGCGCCGCGAGCCGAGATGCCATATCATAGCGCCAATGTGCGTGTGAGCCCGCGAGCAAGGAAACGACCACATGTCCTTGACCGGACGCACGTTCATCGCGCTGGCTAAGCCAGTCCGTTGCCTACCGCCCTAAGCGCTCTTCACTTGGCCCGCTGTTGAACATGCAGCAGATCACGCAGGCGGATCGGCAATCTGGGCGAAGCGCGCAATTCGACACAACTCGCCTCCCAGTGTCCGAGGTACTCGGCGATCGGCATGCTGGTGCGGCCGGGCCAGCGATTGAGTGCCCCCAAAGCCTCTACGCAGTCCGGCGCGCGGCCGTATTCGGCGAGGATGGTCAGCGACATTGCCTGGGCGAACGGATTAAGAGCGGGCATTTCGATCTCGCCGCGGTGGTCGGCGAACCACGCAGCGGCGTCGCGCGTGAGCCCCTGGCTTTCAGCCAGCGCTGCATAACGATCGATGATGTCCTGGCGGTACCGGGCGATGGCATCGCCGAAGGCATTGTCGCCTGCGAAGGGTGGCGCCTCCTTCCAGTTTTTCGCCAGACGTGCGAGCCCACGCAGCGAGTGAGCCTCCACCATGGTTTCCTCGATCCATTGGCAAGGCGGCGCCGGCTTGGCGTCCGGCTGCCAGCTGTTGCACAGCACATGTCCGAGTTCGTGCCCGAACTGGTAGGCGAGCTTCGACCAGTCACGTTCGCCGATATCGACGATGATCCAGGCCATACTGCTGCCGTCTGGATGTAACCAGATTGCCGGCGCGCCGGAAGTGTGCTCGTCGACACGAAGGCGCGTTGGCTGGCGGTCGGACAGCAGGCGGACACCGTCGAGGCATGCATGCCGCATGCGTTCGACGACCTGATCAGCGGCTCCCTCAAGCATGTGGCCCCAGTCGCCGGCAAGCTCGATGGGCACGGTGAGGAGGGACGAAGGCAAGGTGGTCGGTGGCGCCATGGCTGCATAGCTCTCCGCGAGGGCGTCGCGACCGGTCAATGCGGGAGGAAAAAAGCTCCCAGCCGCTGCGCGCCCCAAGAGCGTAACGAAATCCCGTCGTCGCACTTTGATTCCCGTGTCCGACCGCCGGAGTCTAACTACCACGAAAATCCACCGTGGCGAAGATCCGGGAAGCTGTTATGGCATTAGCTGGTGAAGCTGTCTTTTCGCAAACGATGGCCAAAGCTATCTGCTACGGTGACAGCGTAGCCGTTCAACGAGCCGCACTCGCGTCATCCGAATTCGGCGCGGAAGCGTTGGTTCGTGTCAAGCTCCCAAAAGGAGACGAGCGTTGAATGACAGTCATGACTTCATGATCGCCGCAATGAAGATGCGGAATAGATACCTAAATCTCCTGGAAGCATCGCTGACCGGAACCTTATATGGCGACGCGCCCATTGATCCGTGGACGGGTGGAAAATACGATCCGAACAAGCGTGCTCTTGGGCGGGACTGGCCGGGACTAGCGCAAACCATGATTGGCTCAGCGAGGATGCGCAATCTACGGCATTTATGCGAAACTGTAATCTTAGATGATGTTCCAGGCGACTTCATCGAGACCGGAGTTTGGCGCGGCGGGGCGTGTATTTTTATGAGAGGTATTCTTGCCTCCTACGCCGATACTCAACGTCGCGTCTTCGTCGCTGACAGTTTCGCTGGCCTTCCTTCCCCAAGTCCGGAAATCTATGCGGCGGACGCTGGGGACACCCACCACACACATTCGCAACTGGCGATCTCACGGAAGGACGTAGAAGAAAACTTTCGCAGATATGACTTGCTTGATGAGCAAGTCGTCTTCCTTGAAGGCTGGTTCAAGGACACACTCCCTAATGCTCCGATACAAAAATTGGCGCTTCTCAGGCTCGACGGCGACATGTATGAATCAACAATTCAAGCTCTTGACTCGCTTTATCGCAAGCTTTCGTATGGTGGATTCGTAATCGTTGACGACTACTTTCTCGCCCCGTGCGCTCAAGCTGTAAACGAATTTCGGACTAGAGAAGGTATTACCTCGCCATTAATTCCAATCGACGGCTGTGCGGTGTGGTGGAGGGCTTCCGAGGCTGCAACTCACGATTGACAAGGTCGTTCATCAGACGAAACCGGCGCCGTAATCAATACCGGCGCGGAGTTCAGCTTCCAGCGAACAAGAACCGAAAGCCCAAACAATCACTACTTTGATTTAGCGACACGGCTTTGCTGTCGCTTCCTTTGTGAAGGAACGCTCCGCACTGCTGCGTCTAGTTGCGGGCTCTTGGCGGACCCATCAAGGCATGCATGCTCCCCATGAGCTCGATGACCTGATTAGCCGCGCTCTCAGGCATGCGGCCTCTGTACAAGCTCGACGGGACGGTAAAGAGGGTTGGCGATGGGCGGCCAAGGGAGATTTCGAGACATGACCGCGTAGCCTTTCCGCGAATGATCCCCGCGTAGCCAAACTCGTAGCCAATGAGACGGCAGCTGGTATGCCAAGCTATAGCCTATTCGTCAGACGATGCTCCATAATCGTTCTCATGCACCGATTTGCGTCATGTCCCACAGACACATCGCCTTCGATGGGTAGTGTTCCTCCGGCATGACTAGGAGTGGTACGGGAAACGAGAATGGCGGTTGCTGTAAGTTGAGAAATCCGAATCCGCCCGGTTCCGACGCAATGTCCTGAGCTGAGGTCGAATGGCTTGAGGTGAGCAGCCAGCGTGCGCCGCATTTCTTGAAGTTGCGCAGCGCGCGCCAGATGTCGGGCTCGGTCAGATGCTGCAGGCAGTCGCGCGAAAAAACAAGGTCGACATTCGGAAGCGGTTCGGCAGCCAGATCGAGCACGTGGAATTCGCGATCCGCGTATCGCAAGCGATTCATGTCGATGACTTCCGGCACGATATCGCAGCCGATGTAGTGCGTCTTGCCCAAGTCGACGAAACGCATCCAGTTGAAGTCGCCGCAGGGCGCATCAAGCATGGATGTCACATCCAGTGCGCGCAAAAGCATCGGCAATACGGTTCGCACGCGATGGGTCGTCGCGTACGCTGAACCGAGTCCGGAGCGCGATTCCGTGGAACCCCACTCGTTGCCTTGGTAGATGCGCGCGAAGGCTTCGCGGGAACCATCCGGCGTGCTTTGCGTCATCGAATGCACCTCATCGACAGCTTGCATCGAATTTCACGCACGGATGTCGCCTCGCAGTTGGCCCCCATGGGTACGCTCAGCCTCAGTTAGTTGCCGCTTGCGCAGCACCACATGTATCTCGTCTACCGCCCGCGGGCTACGCAAAATCTCGTCATGTGAAACGCCCCGTGCTGCCAACTCGTGCCCCAAGGAACTATACTGAAAGCTCTGCTCAATCAAATCGAATCGAGCGTCGGTCCAGCCGAGATACCAGTACCATTCACAATAGTAGAGCCAACTCCGTTCATTGAAGCCATGCGCGTTGGTAGGGTCTTGCCAGGCGCCGTAGGACAGATCGTGCGGAACAGATATCTTTAGAAGTCCGCCGTCTGCCAGTAAGTTCAGGCAGTTGGTCATAGCGACAACCAGATTGGAAGCTTTCTCAAGTGTGTTCGCAGAAGTTATACTTGTAAATAGTCCGCGTCGGAGGCGGACGGCACCAAAGCGCGTTGATGTAAATTCACGGGTCAATAGCTGCGGATCTGATATATCGGCGACAATGTCGGGGTTCCATTGGCTTCTAATGTCTATATTGAGCAGGTGCGGATCGTACATCTTGCCACTGCCAATCACCATATCGCCCGGGAGGCGTGGCGAATCACTCCAGGCTAGCGCTTCAGGAAGTATTTTTTTGGCGCTGCGTTGGCTAAATGCCTCGAAGCCTGCTGCTGCTACTTTAAGACGTCGATCTGGGTCCTTAACTAGCGCCTCGGTCACATCGACAAGGTTCTCGTAGTTCGCTGCAACAAAGGCGCTGGCCAAATCGGCGTCCACCAGTTCGCCTGAATTTACTTCGCTTACTACAGTACGCTTGTTCGCCAAAAGATCGAAAACTCTAATAATCTCAAACTGTCCGCTGTCATAGAAGTGCAAATTCAGTATCACTTTCGAGCGCGCGATAAGTCGGTCAAGCTGGTCGCCGAATACGCTATACACGGCTTCAACGCGCAGCCCTCGTGCGCGCATTTCATCAAGCACTTTGGACCGCCGGTCATTAAAAGAGCCATAGAACAGAACGTCAATATCCTCGTTTTCGTCAAGAATTCTGGAAAGACTTCTCACGTAGAACAATCTAAGATAATGTACTTGCCGAGATATCGAATTCGATAATAAAAGTGAGTTTGACTCACTATAATCCCAAACGGGAAATCGGCGAAGAATGTTTTTGTATTCGTTCGACATCCAGTTAGACGTATGATTCTCGACATTAAATATGACAGAATTAATTGGCAGATGGGCTAAGCCGGCCTCTCCATACAGGTTGGCACCTAGTACGATTGCCTGCCCGGTAAATCCTTGAGGCAGTTCATGGACAATGTCAGTTTCGATGGAAATCTCATGCAGCCCATCGGCGAGCATCTGAATCAAGCTTGCGAGCACCTTCACCATCCCTGGGTGAACGAGAAGTGTGATGTGATTTGCAATTTTCACGCCGTTCTCCCGAGGGCTGGTCTCTTACATGACCCTTAGAATTTCTGTGGCCCCAGGCGAGTAGGCCCCTTAGCAACTGATGGACTATGACGCGTCGGCGTGCGACAGCATCAAGACCCCAGTGCCGCCCAGGCGGTCTTTGTCAGTATCTTCCCTCGCGCCATGCGCGCCACACCATTGGTGGTCTGTTGTGCTTCCAATGACAAACTAGCTCGGCTCTCGGTGATCTGCCTCTGCCCGGTCTGACGGCAGTTCGTCATCATGGATGACCAGCGGCGGCATGCAAACGAACGCTTGCATTGATCCATATGCCGCACACATCGCGCAATCGATACCCGTATCGTCGAGGACGACGGCAGTTCCAGGAAAGGGGATTTGTCTACTTCGTAGCGGCAGACATTTTTCAAGAAGCATTCGTGCACCTCTTGGTGTTACTGTGTAGGCTTGAATCCCAAAAGAGTGCTCCACTTTTATGAGGGAGTGTGAGAATTTCTCGGCCTGGAACAAAGCAGTTTTATTGATGTATCGATGGTCGTAAAATTCAAGCTTGGCTTTGGAGAAGCCGAAATTTAACCAAAGAAACAATGGACTATATATATACCCCCACTGTATAATGTCCCATTCTGTTAATTCTTGAGATATACGATCTGATTCCTCCAAGAACCGAAATGATGACCGAACGTCGTCTTCGAAAATCGTTATTGTCTTGTTTTCTGAAGCCGACAGCTGCCACAAGCTGATATGGGATAGAGCGCACCCCAACGTGCCCGGGGGATACGGACAATCACTGGTAATCAGACCTTCCTTGATGAGCGCCTCCCTGTCGAGAGAAGTGCCGTCAACGGCTGATACGCGAACGGTATTGTGCAATAAATGCCAGTTGTTACTTTGGTACCTGCTCCAGCGCTCGACGCTGCGGTCTAGGTTTATCAGGTGAATTTTCGGGGAACCCGTCGGCTCGACAGGCCGGGCTGGCATCGTCCCGGAGACAGAGGGCGTGGCGGCAGTGAATGCGGAGGTATCGCCCGCACCATGCAACAGCGCTCGAGCCCGCTCGATGCCATCACTCACATGGTATTGGCCATCGCCAAAGGTGATGTAGCCATAGACTTGTCGGTTATCCATATACTGGACGATTCCGGCCTTCCTGGCGCTGGCAGCAAAGACAACGTACTCGTACCGCGATGTGCCGTCCTCGTATGTCAGTTCGGTCAGCACGTCAGCCCGGACAAGATATGTGCAATGCACGAGCGGCACCTCGATGGCGCCGCGCACGTGGCGGTTGAGCACCCAACCATACTGATCGCACTGCAGATAATACCCGTTGGCATCGATCTCGGCATGATAGTTCGAATAATATTGGCCCGGCGAGATAGAGCGAAGCAGAGGCGCGACGATTGGCAAATCAAGCGCGACAAGTTCTCGCAGCGTGGCCGATCGCACGAAATTGTCGACGTCGGCCACGAAATAGAAATCGCAGCCGTGCTCGAGCGTTTTCCGCAGACTTACGTTGCGGATTCGGCCAAGCACCCTGAAGCGCGTCTCATTCCATTCGTGCTCGCCAAACTGCTCAACACGATCGACGACGTCCGAGGCGTCGATTTCGACCGCCGCATAGAGGTGACCCACGCGCTCTACCCATTCGCGCAGTATATGCTCGGTCCTGTCGGTATTGTTGTTTGTCCTGATGTATAGGACGATCGATGCCTTCGGGTAGTCGAGCGCCTCGATGCACTCGAGGTAAAGCGGCAGTGCCGGCTCCTTCTGCTTTGCCAGGATTGCAATCAGGATGCGCGGCGAACCCTTCAGGCGCGACCGCAGCGAACGCTGCCGGATAAGCTTGTGCTGATCGATCAAGCTCTCTGTCCCGAACGCCCCGAGATTCGGCGGTTCATGCACCGGAAGCTTGTCCGTGGCGAAACGCGCGTTGGCCACCACGCGCTTCGCCATTTCCGCCGGCAATTTTTCGCTGGCGAGCAATTTCAGACAGGCGTCGAGTGATTCCCGGTAAGCGCCTGTCCAGTAGGCATTGACGGCAAACTCGTCGAGCAATCCGTAATCGTAGACCCAAGGCTGTATGAAAAGTCCGGGGGGTTGCGCAAGGTCGAGCCCTCGACGCGCAAATTCCGCTCCCTCCGCGTTCCGGCCCTGGGTGCGGCAATAGAGGCTCGCGGCGTGAAGAGCTTCAGCGCGGGCGGGAACGGCTTGGGTCGCACGCTCAAAGATTGCAACGACCTCGTCGAATGGCCGTCCCAGCGCTGTCATGAGATTGCCCGCTTCGAGCAGGCTGACATAGACTTCCTCGTCCCAGAAGCCCAGCTCGGCGCGCTTCAGATAGGTTGCCAGCGATTTTTCACGTTCTCCGGAATCCCTATAGCTCTGCGCCAAATAGAAGGTGTATCGCGAAATAAGGAACGGGTCGGTCTCCGTAGCAAGCGCGTTTTCAAGAACCGCCGCGTCGTCCTGGTACTTTCGCGGGTTTTGACTGCGTGCTCCGCCACGCCCCGTCGCCACGCGAAAACCCTTGGCGGTCTCGCGTGTGAGATGGCCGGGAGGGGCCTCGAGATATTCGTGCAGCACGCCCTTGAAGGAGAAGGGAAGCCGGTTGCGGCAAATCTGCGGGCGATAAAACGAAATGCCCCCATGGGACACCTCGACGTCGTAGAGATCGTGTTCCATGTTCGACTTGAACGCGATCGGATCGAAGTCAGCGTCTTGGACCACGACGTCGTCGGCGTCGATGATCATGGCGTAGTCGACCGTCTCGACTTCACGCAGGCGGTCAAGGGCAAAGGTACGGTTGTACGCAAAGTCCCGCCAAGGCTCGTCGATGACTGTGCCTTTGACATTGTGAAGGGTCAGGAAGGTACGGATGACGTCCTGCGTGCCGTCCTCGGAACCCGTGTCGATGACGAGCACGTAGTCAACGAGAGGAAGGGCGCTGGCGAGGCATTGCAAGATGACCTTTGCCTCGTTCTTGACGATCATGCACAGGCCGATGGTGCTCATGCTAATCCCTTGGCGGAGCGGCGTTCGTTACACGCTGCTGGAAATTGTTGAAGGGAATTCCTGCGCCTTTGTCCGGCTTTATATCTCATGCATCACCCCGCCGCCTTGGCCATTTGCATGACCTTTGTTGCAAAGAACGATTGCTCCTTCACAGCCAAGTGCTGCCTCAACCCGTCCATTGTTTAGCCAGCGCTTTCCGTCGCAGCAAGGGTCTTGCGGTCGCTCGGGACCAGAGGGTTAAGAACAGAATTTCCCGTCGACCCAATCGCTGAGGCGCAAATTCCGCCGCGACATCGAGGGTTCGACGCGGACCAGAGGGCACCCTTAAGCCTCGGATTTTTCGATGCGTTTGGCCCATGCGCGCCATTTGATGTCGACCGAAAGTAGTTACTCATGGTCCACAATTAATAAATTGTTAACTTGGTTATTTACAAGTTGCTAATTTTAGATTTTACTAATGTCTTGTGTTGAGAGGGTTCCCGCGAACCGGGCAGAGGGCCTGTTGGGCTGCGTCTGCGAAGCCAGGAGAGTGTCTGGAGCAAGTCACTTCGTGCGTGAGGGCGTGGCAAGTGTGTGGTGACGTGCAAGAGAAGACGTTGTACGGCCTTGAACTCAAGGCCGGCGTTTTCCCAAATCTGATGTTCCCCCCGCAAGCAGTTGGTTCCCTCGTTAGTCGTCGTCGAGAAATCGGCGACACGCGTGACGGGAGTGACCATGGTTGGGGTGATACCGTGTACGAGTCGATGGGGCCGTGACGCAGGCTTAGGCGTAGAACAACGCCTGAATTACCCGCAGTTGGCCAACAGCACGGATTACCCAGCGATTGATGGGTATTCCTCGGTGTCCTTTGGACGCCTCACTCACCTGGGCGAAGACAACTGGGGCGCCATCCGATCGAGCGGCACGCAGAGGCTGCCAAGCCTTGCGCACCCGTCTCTTAGACCTGCCCGCAATGCGGCAATGCGCGCGACCGGCCTCACCGGGCGCCCGCGCTCTGCAGCCATTGAACCAGCGATTGAAATCTAAGGTACGACCAAGAGAAGCTGCGGCCCGGCCGCCGGCGACCAAGGAGAAGATGATGAGCTTCACGGCAGGATTTGCGGCTATGGAAGTCACCGTTCGAGGCATTTTGCCGATCGGCGACACGATTGAAAATGTAAATTATTTCATTCTGGACACGGCCAAGAGCGCTATTGTCGGTCAGGTCGTTCTTCCCAGAGCCGCCAAGCGAAGCCTCGCTGTCGCCCTCACCGTCAAAGTCCCAAGCACCGCCGGCTCGCTTGCCATTGGGACGTTTGATGAAGGCGGGAACTTCCAGGTCGCCAACTTCCTCCGCGTGGAGACGCCAGTCGTGGAACGTCCCCACGGCGCCGTCGGGCCGTCCGGGAGGTAAATCTCTTTGGTCGCAGCACTTGCCGGCTAGGCCAGTGAGTGGCTGCCGGTGAATTGAGTTCGAAGCCAACAGGAGCCAGTCATGGCCCGTGCCTCTGAAGTTCTTTTTGTCGATCCTTCAGTTTCCGACCTCCAGGCGATTCTCGGCAGCGTGCGACCCGAGGTTCAAGCGATTGTGCTCAACGGCCGCCGACCGGCGGCGCGGCAGATCGCTGCCGCGCTCGCAGGGCACGCAGGGCTCGATGCGGTGCACGTTATCGCACATGGTGGGTCTGGGCGTGTCGGCTTCACAGCAGGGGAGTGGTCATCAACTACATTGCAGGAAGAGGCCGAGGATCTTGCCGCAATCGGCCGTGCGCTTGCCAAGGACGGCGAGCTGCGGCTGTGGAGCTGCGAAACGGCATCGGGGGATACGGGCGAAGCCTTCATAGAGGCGCTGGAAGAGGCAGTAGGCGCGGACGTTCTCGCGTCCGGGTCGCTGATTGGCGCGGCCGCCCTGGGCGGCTCCTGGGAGATATCCTCACGCGTAGGCTCGTCCACGCCCTTGCCTCCAATGACTTCGGCTGGCGTGGCCAGCTACTCGGGGGTGCTTGCGGCTGATCTCACACTCAGTGGGGACATAACTGCCGGCGGCAGCTCTTCGGCTGTTAACACGTATTATGTAGTGGATACTCACGTGGCTCCGCCGACTAATCCGGCGCTTAATCGTGCGGATGATACAGTCGTTGGTAGCTTTCAGCTACCATCTGCAAACCAGGGCGGTTTAATAAATGACTTCTCTGCGACCATAACGATCCCCAACACTACTGATATTTATTTCGTTTATGACAGCAATTTCAAATTATACGGCACGCTTTCCCCGGTTGTAGGAGGTTATAGTTTTACACCCGTGCTTGCTAATAATGGCGATAATGGCAATTTCTTTGATACCGCTTCTTTTATCGCCACCACAGGTCAAGTAGGCGCGACCGGACCCGCCGGAGCGACCGGCGCGACCGGCGCCACGGGTGCGGGCTCGACAGGTGCCACGGGCGCGACCGGTGCCACCGGCTCTACTGGAGCAACCGGCTCGACTGGCTCGACTGGAGCAACAGGCTCTACTGGTGCGACCGGATCGACCGGAGCAACCGGCTCGACCGGCGCCACAGGAGCAACCGGTGATACCGGAGCAACTGGCTCGACCGGATCGACAGGTTCGACCGGCTCTACTGGGGCAACAGGTTCGACCGGATCGACTGGAGCAACAGGCTCTACCGGATCGACTGGAGCAACAGGCTCTACTGGAGCAA
>NZ_CP015064.1:5392500-6326813 GCF_001618845.1 Mesorhizobium ciceri biovar biserrulae | reverse complement strand
TCTCCTCTCCCCTCGGGGAGAGGTCAGCCGAGCGAAGCGGAGGCTGGGTGAGGGGGCTGCGCCGGCGTATCTACTTCAGCACCTTCCCATCCGCACCAAACCGATACGTCTTCGCCGGATCCGGCGTCGCATACAGCGTGGCACCCGGCTCGGCATCGTAAACACCAAAAATCCGCACGGTGATCAGCCCGGCCTTCTCGCAGTCGAGATAGAGATTGGTGTCGGCGCCGAGATGCTCGGCGTGCACCACCGTTCCCTTCCAGGCGCCGGATTTCGGATCGACCGTCAGATGTTCCGGCCGCACGCCGATGGTCCTGGCGGTTTCGCCGAGACGGGCGCCGTCGACGAAATTCATCTTCGGTGAGCCGATGAAGCCGGCGACGAACTCATTTGCCGGCGAATTGTAGAGCTCCATCGGGCCACCGATCTGCTCGATTTTCCCTGCGTTGAGCACCACGATCTTGTCGGCCAGGGTCATCGCCTCGACCTGGTCGTGGGTGACGTAGATCATCGTCGCCTTCAGCCGGCGGTGCAATTGCGCGATCTCGAGCCGCGTGTTGACACGCAGCGCGGCATCGAGGTTCGACAGCGGCTCGTCGAACAGAAACAGCTTCGGCTCGCGCACCACGGCGCGGCCGATGGCGACGCGCTGACGCTGGCCGCCGGAGAGTTCGGCCGGCCGCCTTTCGAGATAGGGCTCCAGCGACAGCATCGACGAGGCGATGCCGATGCGGCGCTCGATCTCGGCCGCCGGCGTGCCGGCCTGCTTGAGGCCAAGGCCCATATTGTTCTTCACCGTCAGATGCGGATAGAGCGCATAGGTCTGGAACACCATGGCGATGCCGCGCTTGGCCGGCGGCGTGGCCGAAACGTCCGCGCCGTCGATGACGACGCGGCCCGAAGTCGAGTCCTCCAGTCCGGCGATGACCCTGAGCAGGGTCGACTTGCCGCAGCCGGACGGCCCGACGAAAACGACGAACTCGCCGTCGTTCACTTCGAGGTTGATGCCCTTCAGCACCTCGACCGGCCCAAAGGCCTTCTTCACGTTCTCGATGTTCAGCGAGCCCACGGCTTCGTCCCTGTTCTAGAGTTTGACGGCGGCGCCACTGCGCACGCTCTCGTCGGCGGCAAGGCAGACGGCGAGCGATTTGACCGCGTCGTCCATGTGTTTGGTGAGGTCGAGATCCTCGCGGATTGCCTTCAGCACGAAGGCCTGTTCGAGGTCGCAGAGGTCCTGATGGCCGGGTTCGCCCTCCATCGACAACATCTCGTCTGGCTTGGCGAACTTGCCGTCCGCGCCGGTCGCCGCATTGTGCAGGCGGATGGTCGAGGTCTTAGTGTGCGTGTCGATGTCATCGGACTTCACACCTTCCTCCATGACGATCGACACGCAGCCATTGGGCGAGATGACGTCCTTCACGAAGAAGGCGGTTTCCGAAATCATCGGCCCCCAGCCGGCCTCATACCAGCCGACCGAACCGTCATCGAACAGCACCTGCAAGTGGCCGTAATTGTACATCGAGGGCGCGACCTCGTCGGTCAGCCGCACGCCCATGCCGCGCACTTCCACGGGCTTCGCATCAGTGATCTGCAGCATGACGTCGAGATAGTGCACGCCGCAATCGACGATCGGCGAGGTCGTCTGCATCAACTGCTTGTGCGTCTCCCAGGTATGGCCCGAGGATTGCTGGTTGAGGTTCATGCGGAAGACGTAGGGGCCGCCGAGCTTGCGCGCTTCGGCGATCAACCGGATCCAGGACGGGTGATGGCGCAGGATGTAGCCGATCACCAGCTTCCTGCCGTTGGCCTTGGCCGCCGCGACGACGCGCCTGGCGTCGGCCACCGTCGTTGCCAACGGCTTCTCGACGAAGACGTGGCAACCGGCCTCGAACGCCTTCACCGCATAGTCGGCATGGCTGTCGGAATAGGTGGCGATGCAGGCGACATCGGGCTTTTCGTCACGCAATGCCTCGTCGAAGGAGCGCTTGATGCCGTAACCCGACAGCCCGTCCGGCAGCGGCACGTCGGAGCGGTTGATCAGCGCCGCGATCTGGAAACCTGGATTGGTATGGTAGGCCAGCGCATGGCTGCGGCCCATATTGCCGAGGCCGGCGACGACGACACGCAGGGGTTGGGCCATTTCAATTCGCCTTTTCTTGACTGCGGGCTGCGAGAGCCACCATCACCTGTGGCTCACATTCATCTGCGACCCGCAGGGCTGCTTCTTCGCTGTCACACCGGGACAAAAGTCGAAAGCCATAGGCATCAACTCCGTCCTTGATCAGTGAAAGCCTCTGATCATCAGGCAAGGGATGCTCAAGGTTGAGCGCCTGCTCGAACGCTTTCGACTGCTCGTCTTCCATCTGGGAATTGACGCGCCAACGAATGTGACAATTGTATTCCTTCGGCCGGCGCTCCGGCCCAAGCCGTGCAAACCAGACAGCAGCGTTGATATAGAATTGCGGACCCCAGGAAGACTTCTGAAGGTTCAGCACACAGATCGTCTCCGGCCACTCTCGGTAGAAATTTTTGGCGCGAACGCCCCGGAATCCATAGTGGCTCGCTGTCTCGACGAGGGCCTGTACGATAGCTTCTTCCCCGCCGCTCACTTCACCGCTCCGGAAGTAATGCCGCGGATCAACTGCCGCGAGAAGATGACGTAGAGGATCAGCACCGGCATGATCGCCAGCGACAGCGCCGCCAGGATAGCGTTCCAGTTGGTGACGAACTGGCCGAGGAACAGCTGGGCGCCGAGCGTCACCGTCTTGGTTTCTTCCGACGGCGCCAGGATCAGCGGGAACCACAGGTCGTTCCAGATCGGGATCATGGTGAAGACGGCGACGGTTGCCATCGACGGCCTGACCAGCGGCAGCACCAGGCGGAAGAAGATGGTGTATTCCGACAGGCCGTCGATGCGGCCGGCATTCTTCAGATCGTCGGACACCTGCTTCATGAACTCCGACAGGATGAACACGGCAAGCGGCAGGCCTTGCGCGGTGTAGACCAGGATCAGCGCCGTCAGCGTGTTGACCAGCCCGCTCGCCACCATCAATTGCAGGATGGCGACGGTGCCCAGCCGGATCGGGATCATGATGCCGAGCGCCAGATAGAGCCCCATCAGCGAATTGCCGCGGAAGCGGTATTCCGACAGCGCAAACGCTGCCATGGCGCCGAACAGGAGCACGAAGAACAGCGAGGCGACAGTGACGACGAGGCTGTTCTGGAAATAGTGGAAGAAGTCGCCCTGGCCGATGACGGTGGTGTAGCCGATCAGGTCGAAGGTCTTTGGCGTCGGCGGCGTCAGCGGCGCGCCGAAGATGCCGGCGCGGGACTTGAACGAGTTCATGATCACCAGGATCACCGGAAACAGCGCGATCACCGTGTAGGTCAACAGGATCGCATGGGCGCCGATGGTGCGGGGCACGGAACGGGTGGCGGTGCTCATCTCTCGGCCCCTCAGAACTGGTAGCGACGCAGGCGCGTCTGGACGAGGAAGAGGTAGACGCAGACGCCGCCGAGGATGATCAGGAACATCATCGTGGCGATCGCCGCGCCCATATTGGGGTCGCCGACCTGCAGCTGGAAGCCGAAGAAGGCGCGGTAGAGGAAAGTGCCGAGAATATCGGTCGAATAGTTCGGCCCGGCGAGCGCGCCTTGCGCGGTGTAGATCAGGTCGAAGGCGTTGAAATTGCCGACGAAGGTGAGGATCGAGATGATGCCGATCGACGGCAGGATCAGCGGCAGCTTGATCTTCCAGAACTGCGCCAGGCCGGTGATGCCATCGCATTCGGCGGCCTCGATCACCTCTTCGGGGATCGACAGCAGGGCGGCGTAGATCAGCATCATCGGGATGCCGACGAACTGCCACACCGAAATCAGGCTGAGTGCGGTGAGCGCATATTGCTCCTTGCCGAGCCATGGCGTGAACAGGCTTTTCAGGCCGACGAGATCCATCAGATGCGGCGCCACGCCCCACAACGGGGACAGGATCAGCTTCCAGGCGAAACCGACGATGACGAAGGACAGGATGGTCGGCACGAAGATCGCCGTGCGGTAGAAGGCCGCGAACCTCAGCCTCGGGCTGGACAGCAAAGCCGCCAGCATGACGCCGATCGGGTTCTGCACCAGCATGTGGATGATGAAGAACCAGGTGTTGTTCCTCAGCGCGTTCCAGAAACCCACCGACCAGTTGGGATCGCCGAACAGCATGCGGAAGTTTTCCAGCCCGACGAAGACCTGGTGCTGCTCGATGTTGCGGAACAGCGAGAGCTGCAGCGTGCCGGCGAGCGGCAGGATCATGATTGCCGTGTAGACAAGCACCGCCGGCGCCAGGAAGACGCCTATATGCCAGCGGAACGGTCTTTTCGGTCTGATATCTGCGGCCATGAGTTCGGTCCCCGCCGTCTCTCGGTTCCAAAGGGTATCGATCTAGATGATGCCTCGATGCACGGCCCGACCATTCCTGCCGATGCGGCAGGAACAAAGGCCTGCGACTGATCAGCTAGCCTTCCCCGAAGAGAGGGTAAGGCCGGGAGGCGGTGCCGACAATCGCAATCTGAATAGGCGCACTTTGAATGAGGTAGTCCGGAACCGGCCAGGCGTGCGCCGGCCGGTTCCGTTGCCTGAGCTCTTACTTGGCCGGATGGTACCAGCTGTCGAGGCCGGTCTGCAGCTTCTTGGCCGCCGCTTCCGGCGTATCGGTGCCGTTGATGACGTTGGCCGATTCAACCCAGGTCTCGTTCTCGAGGTTCGGCGTGCCGCGCGACAGGATCTGGTAGGTCGAGCGGATCGTCGACTTGCACTTGCCGCGCCAGGAGACGAATTCCTGCGCCAGCGGGTCTTCCATCTTCACCGGCGAGGAGTTCAGGCTGAAGAAGCCCGGCAGTGCGTTGGCGTAGATGGTGGCGAAATCCGGCGAGGCGACCCAGGACAGGAAGGTCTTGGCCGCATCGGCGTTCTTCGAAGCCGCATTCAGGCCCATGCCGATATCCGTATGGTCGGAGATGTAGCAGGTGTCACCGGCCTTCTCGACCGGCGGCGGGAAGGCGCCCATCTTGAACTGCGCCTGGGTGTTGAACAGGCCGATCTCCCACGAGCCGGCCGGGTAGATGGCGGCGCGGCCGAGCGTGAACAGGTTCTGGCTGTCCGGATAGGTCTGCGCCTCGAAGCCATCGCCGAGATAGGGCTTCCACTTGGCCAGTTCCTCATACGGCGCGACCCAGTCCTTGTCGGTCAGCTTCTGATCGCCCTTGATCAGCGCCGCGCGGCCGTCCTCGCCCTTCCAGTAGTTGGGGCCGATGTTCTGGTAGCCCATGGTCGCGGCTTCCCAGAGATCCTTGGTGCCCATCGCCATCGGGATGTAGGTGCCGTCGGCCTTGATCTTGTCGAGCGCGGCGAAGAACTCGTCGCGGGTCTCCGGCACCTTGATGCCGAGCTTGTCGAAGGCGTCCTTGTTGTAGATGAAGCCGTGGATGACCGAGGCCATCGGCACGCAGAAGCTCGCCTTGCCGTCGTCGGTCTGCCAGGCGGACTTGGCCACCGGCGAAAAGTTCTCCATGCCAGGCAGCGCCGAGAGATCGGCAAGGTTGCCCTTCTTGAACAGCTCAAGCGACTTGTCGAACGGGCGGCAGGTGATCAGGTCGCCCGCCGAGCCGGCGGCGAGCTTGGCGCCGAGCGCGGCGTCATATTCGGTCGGAGCCGAGGGTGCGAACACGACCTTGATGCCCGGGTTCTTGGCTTCGAAAGCCGGGATCAGCTTGTCCTTCCAGATGGCAAGGTCGTCGCCGCGCCAGCTTTCGATGTTGAGCGTTACGTCGTCGGCGTGAGCCAACCCGGCCGAGCCGAGAATGCTGGTGCCCAAAAGCAGTGCCGTCAGTAGTTTCGTTGTCATGCTCAGTCTCCCTGTTGACCTTTTTCAGGTTCGGTTTTGATGAGAACAGAGGCTTTTGAGCCCTTGCTCCCCTCTATAGCGGAAAGGGCCGGCCGCAACTTCTGGCCGGCCTCTTCCAGTATCTTCTGCGCCGCGTCAGTGCTGTCGGCGCCGGCGGCGAGCAGAATGGCGGTCTTGACCGCGCCGCCGCTCTTTTCGAGCAGGCGGGCCGCTTCGTCCGTGCCGCGCCCGCTGACGGCGGCGACGATGCGCGCCGCGCGGTCGCGCAGCTTGATGTTGTCGGCCATGAGATTGACCATGTAGCCGTCATGCACATGGCCGAGATGGATGGCGGTCAGCGTCGACAGCATGTTGAGCGCGATCTTCTGGGCAGTGCCGGCGCCCATGCGCGTGGAGCCGGCGATCAGTTCCGGCGGCGTTTCGAGCAGGATGGCGGTTTGTGCCTGGCGCAGCAGCGCAGAGTCCCTGTTGTTGGCGATGCCGATGGTGGCAGCGCCGCGGCGGGCAGCCTCCTGGATGGCCCGCACGGCATAGGGCGTCGTGCCGCTGGCGGAAATGGCGATCAGGCAGTCGCCCTTGCCGAGGCCGGCCTCGGCGACCGCTGCCGCGGCTTCCTCGGTATCGTCTTCCGGCCCGCCGGCCAGCGTGCGGAAAGCGTCGTCGCCGCCGGCGATGAGGATGGCGATGCGGTCGCGGTGAATGCCGAAGGTGCCCGGCAGCTCCAGCGCATCGGCCAGTGCCATCAGGCCTGAGCTGCCGGCCGCGGCGTAGGCAAGCTTGCCGCCGCTCTTCAGCCTGCCGGCGATGATCTCGGCGGCCCTGGCGATGGATGGAATGGCATGGCGCACCACCTTGGCGGCTTCGATCTGCGCATCGGCCAAATAGGAAAGGATGGCGTCCGGAGGCTGGATATCCAGCCCCTCGGCATTTTTGTGAAGCGCTTCGGTGCGCGTTTCGGCCATCCCGGTTCCTCCAATACCAGAACAATACCAAAAAAATACCACTTGTCCACACGCATTAACGAATTCGCGGGCCGGAAATCGCTGAGCCGCCGAAATACGCAGATTTTTCAATAAAATACGGCTTAAACTTTTTGAAACGGAAATTAACCCTTGGCTATTGGTATTTTATTGGTATTATCCGCCCGGAGGAGAAATCAACGTGAATTTCGTGCTCGGAATCGATGGCGGCGGCACCAGCTGCAGGGCCGCCCTGGCAACGGCGGACGGCACGGTGATCGGCCGCGCCAAAAGCGGCGCCGCCAACATCCGCACCGACCTGACCGGCGCTCGCTCGAACATCGTCGAGGCCGCCAGGCAGGCGTTCCTCGTCGCCGGGCAGGATCCGGAACTGATCCCGCGAACGCCCGCAATTCTCGGCCTTGCCGGCGCTAATGTCGGCACCTACCGGCAGCAGCTCGAGGCGATCCTGCCATTCAGCATCAGCCGCGTCGAGACCGACGCCGAAATCGCGCTGGAAGGCGCTGTCGGCGCCGGTGACGGCGCCATGGCGATCCTCGGCACCGGCACCGCCTATATGGCGCGCAGACAAGGCAAATCGCGCGCCATCGGCGGCTGGGGCTTCCAGGTTGGCGACCAGGGCAGCGGCGCCCGTATCGGCCGCGACCTGCTCGAACAGACACTGCTTGCCTATGACGGCGTCCGCCCGGGCTCGCCGCTGACGCAGAGCATGCTGGCCGTCTTCCGCAACAACCCGGAGGATGTCGTCGAATTCACCACCAATGCCAAGCCCGGCGATTTCGGCGGCTTCGCACCCAAGGTGTTCGAACACGCCGAGAAGGGCGACAGCGTCGCCAACTGGATCCTCGACAGGGTGGTTGCCGATGTCGAAGCCTCGCTCGGCGCGCTCGATCTCGCCGACGACGCGCCGCTGTGCCTGCTCGGCGGGCTGGCGCCGCTCTACGCGCCGCGCCTGTCTGCCCGCTACCGGGCGCTGCTGAAGCCGCCGCTCGACGACGCGCTGGGCGGCGCGGTGCAGATGGCGGTTCGCCTTTTCGTCGGACACGCGGAGGCAACTCGATGAGCGAGGCCGCCGACCAGATCTTCGCCACGCTGAAACATCAGGCGCAAAGCGGCGCGCCGCTTTATCTGCAGCTGCGCAAGAGCATCGAGGACGCGGTCAATCGCGGCCTGATCGGGCCGGGCGACGCGCTGCCCTCCGAGCGCGACATCGCCACCAAGGCCGATATTTCGCGGGTCACCGTGCGCAAGGCGGTGCAGGACCTGGTCAAGGGCGGCATCCTGGTGCAGCGCCACGGCTCCGGCACCTTCGTGGCGCCGCGCATGGAGCGTGTCGAACAGTCGCTGTCGCGGCTGACCTCGTTTACCGAGGACATGGCGCGGCGCGGCATGGTGGTGCGTTCGGCATGGCTCGACCGCGGCCTTTACGCACCTTCGCCCGACGAAATGATGGTGCTCGGCCTGTCGTCGAACGAACTGGTGGCGCGCGTGGCGCGCCTGCGCATTGCCAACGACACGCCGCTGGCGATCGAGCGGGCCTCGCTGTCGGCCAGCGTGTTGCCCGACCCGGCCGATATAGGCTCCTCGCTCTATGCCGCGCTGGAATTGACCGGCAATCGGCCGGTGCGGGCGGTGCAGCGCATTTCCGCCGCCAATCTCGGCGACAGCGACGCGCGCCTGCTCGAAGTGCCGCCAGGCATTGCCGGCCTGCACATCGAACGTATTTCCTATCTGGCGAGCGGCAAGGTGATCGAATTCACCCGCTCTATCTACCGGGGCGACGCCTATGATTTCGTCGCCGAACTGCGGCTGACAGGGCCGAGCGAAGAGGGCCGACCATGAGCACGACAGAGCCGACCATGTCGACAGAGATGACCCATATGCGGCGCGAGATCGAGGAGGTCCCGCAGGCCGTCGCCCGCCTGCTCGACGGCTCCGGCGCCGTGCTGACCGAAGCCGGGCGCGGCATCCGTGAACGCGACCCGCAGTTCGTCGTCACCGTGGCGCGCGGCTCGTCCGACCATGCCGCCACCTTCATGAAATACGCCGTCGAGCTGACCGCGGGCCTGGCCGTCGCATCGGTTGGGCCGTCGATCGCCTCGATCTATGGCCGCAAGCTCAGGCTCGCCGGCTCGGCCTGCCTGGCGATCTCGCAGTCGGGCAAGAGCCCCGACATCGTCGCCATGGCCGAAACCGCGCGGGCGGGAGGCGCGCTGACCGTCGCCATCACCAACACCGCCGATTCGCCGCTGGCGCGTGCCTCGGACTATGCGATCGATATCCTGGCCGGCCCCGAGCGCAGCGTGGCTGCCACCAAAACCTTCATCAATTCGGCCGTCGCTGGCCTCGCTCTGATGGCGCATGCCACCGGCGACGATGCGCTGCTGGCGGCGCTTGCCCGCCTGCCGGAGCATTTCGGCAAGGCGATCGCCTGCGACTGGATGAGCGTGCTCTCTGAGACGATCGAGAAGCAGAAGTCGTTGTTCATCCTCGGCCGCGGACCGTCGGCGGCGATGGCCAATGAGGCTGCGCTGAAATTCAAGGAGACCTGCGGCATGCATGCGGAAGCCTACAGCGCCGCCGAGGTCATGCACGGCCCGCTGGCGCTGGTCGGCCCCGATTTTCCGGTGCTGGCGCTGGCCGCGCGCGACGCGTCCGAACCGTCGATTGCCGAGGCCGCCGACAGCCTGGCGGCCAAGGGCGCGCCGGTGTTCGTCACCTCGGCACTTGCCCAACGCGCCGTGCGCCTGCCGCATGTCGCCACAGGCCATCCACTGACCGATCCGCTGACGCTGATCGTCTCCTTCTACATGTTCGTCGAGGCGTTTGCCCGCCATCGCGGTCTCGACCCGGACACGCCGCGCAATCTTCGCAAGGTGACGGAGACCGTATGAGCAATCGCTTTGCCCTGACTGGCGCCCGGATTTTCGACGGCGACGATTGGCATGAAGGCCACGCGCTGGTCGTGCGCGACGGTCTCGTCGAGGCCATTTTGCCCAAGGGCGCCGTCCCCTCGGACATCGCCCTCGTCGACGCCGGTGACGGCCTGCTGGTGCCGGGCTTCGTGGACCTGCAGGTCAATGGCGGCGGCGGCGTCATGCTCAACGACCATCCCGATGTCGCTTCCATCGAGACCATCTGCCGCGCGCACGCGCCCTTCGGCACGACGGCGCTGCTGCCGACGCTGATCACCGACACGCCTGCAATCACGGCCGCCGCTGTCGCCGCCGGCGAGGCGGCGGCGCGCCAGAAGGTGCCTGGGTTTCTCGGGCTGCATCTCGAAGGCCCGCATTTGTCGGTCGCCCGCAAGGGCGCGCATGATCCGGCGCTGATCCGGCCGATGACCGATGCCGACCAGGCGATGCTGATCGCGGCGCGGCAAAAGCTGCCGGTGCTGCTGACCACCATCGCGCCCGAATCCGTCGAGCCGGCTCGCGTCGCGGCGCTGACTAAGGCCGGCGTCATCGTCAGCCTTGGCCATTCCGACACCGGCTACGCCACCGCCAGCGCCTTTGCCGCGGCGGGCGCCTCGATGGTTACCCACCTGTTCAATGCGATGAGCCAGATCGGCAATCGCGAGCCTGGCCTGGCGGGCGCCGCCATCGACATCGGCGCCTTGTCGGCCGGTCTCATCGCCGACGGCATCCATGTCGATCCGGCCACCATCAAGATCGCACTGCGCGCCAAGCAGGGGCCGGCCAGGATCGTTCTGGTCACCGACGCCATGGCGACAATCGGCACCGACATGACGTCGTTCACGCTCAACGGCCGTACCATCTATCGCAGGCATGGCAGCCTGCGGCTCGGCGACGGAACGCTGGCGGGCGCCGATCTCGACATGATCTCGGCCATTCGTTTCACCCACCGCGTCATCGGGGTCGAGCTTTCCGAGGCCTTGCGCATGGCTTCGCTCTATCCGGCGCAAGCAATCGGCCAGTCGCACCGGCTTGGCCGATTCGCCAACGGCACGGCTGCGGATATTGTCGCGCTGTCGGACGATCTCGACCCGAAGGGCGTCTGGATCGGCGGCGAAAAGGTTTTTGGAGCCGGCTCCGGCACTGCGCATTGATATCGGCTGTCGTCGTGAAACCTTTTGATTTTGAGGTCGTTGTCGGAGCGTATGTCCGAGGCGAAACCCAAATTGAAACAGGCCGACGGCATCAAACCGCGCGGTGCCTTGAAGCCGCGACAGCAAGCGCCGCGTGACCACAGGCCGCGCCACGAGGATCTGCGCGAAAAAAAACCGCCGACTGCCGAAGCTGCCCCCGAGGTCGACGGCCAGCCGGGACCGCCACCGCAGCCTGTCGAGCCGGATCCGCAACTGACGCCCGAAGAAGCCGAGCAGGCGCGCCGGAAATACCTGCTGCGGCGTTTCTGGATCAGCGGGCGCGGCTACTGGGCCAGGCGGGGCGATGGGCTTGCCTGGCCGCTCACGATCGGGCTGTTGATCCTGATCTGCGTCAATGTCGGCTTTCAGTACGGGATCAACGTCTGGAACCGCTCCTTCTTCGACGCCATCGAGCAACGCAACGTCCACACCGTCTATGTGCTTAGCGCCATATTCCTGCCGCTCGTGGCTGGAAGCGCGGGCCTTGTGGTCGCGCAGGTCTATCTGCGCATGACGATCCAGCGTCGCTGGCGTTCCTGGCTGACCACCGCCGTCATCGCACGCTGGCTCGCCAATGGGCGCTACTACCAATTGAACCTCGTCGCCGGCGACCACTCGAACCCCGAAGCCCGCCTCACGGAGGATCTGCGGATCGCCACCGAGTCACCGGTCGATTTCATCTCCGGCGTCCTCAATGCGTTCCTGTCGGCCTCGACCTTCATCGTGGTGCTGTGGACGATCGGCGGCGCGCTCACTTTGCCGATCGGTGGCGAAAACCTGACCATTCCCGGCTTCCTCGTCATCACCGCAGTCATCTATGCCGCCATCACCTCCACGTCGATGGTGGTCATCGGCCGGCATTTCGTCCGCCTCTCCGAGCAGAAGAACCAGGCGGAAGCCGAATTCCGCTACACGCTGACGCGGGTACGCGAAAACGGCGAGAGCATCGCATTGCTCGGCGGCGAGGAGGAGGAGCGCAGCGGCATCGACAGGAATTTCGGTCATGTGCTCAGGCAATGGGCGCTGCTGACGGGCCAGCACATGCGCACGGCGCTGGTGTCGCAGGGGTCGAGCCTGTTTGCACCGGTCGTGCCGGTCCTGCTTTGCGCGCCGAAATTCCTCGAAGGCTCGATGTCGCTCGGACAGGTGATGCAGGCTGCCTCCGCCTTCGCCATCGTGCAGGGCGCGTTCGGATGGCTGGTCGACAACTACCCGCGTCTTGCCGACTGGAACGCCTCGGCGCGGCGCATCGCCTCGCTGATGATGTCGCTCGACGGGCTCGAGCGTGCGGAGCAGAGCGACGCGCTCGGACGCATCCAGCACGGCGAAACCGAAGACGGTGCGATGCTCAGCCTCGACGATCTCTCCGTCACGCTCGACGACGGCACCTCTGTGGTCAAGGAAACCGAGGTTGCGATCGAACCGGGCGAGCGTGTGCTGGTGGCTGGCGAATCCGGCTCGGGCAAGTCGACGCTGGTGCGGGCCGTTGCCGGCCTGTGGCCGTGGGGCGGCGGCAGCGTCAATTTTCATGCCGACAGGCGACTCTTCATGCTGCCGCAACGCCCCTACATCCCCTCGGGCACGCTTCGCCGCGCGGTCGCCTATCCCGCGGCCGCGGACAAGTGGACGATCAAACAGATCAAGGCCGCCCTCGACAAGGTCGGCTTGGCCTATCTTGCCGAAAGGATCAAGGAAGAAGCGCCATGGGACCAGACGCTGTCGGGCGGCGAAAAGCAGCGTCTCGCTTTCGCGCGCCTGCTGCTGCACCGCCCCGATATCGTCGTGCTGGATGAAGCAACCTCGGCGCTCGACGAGAAGAGCCAGGACGCCATGATGGCGACGGTGATCCGCGAATTGCCCGATGTCACCATCATCAGCGTGGCGCACCGTGCCGAGCTGGAAGCCTTCCACAGCCGCAAGATCACCCTCGAACGGCGCGAGGGCGGCGCCAAGCTTGTCAGCGACATCAACCTCGTGCCGCGCAAGCGCAACCTGCTGAAGCGCGCCTTGTGGGGCTCCGGCAGTCGGGTCGAAAGGGCGCGCAAGGAGTAAGGCGCCGCTGCCCCGGGCACCGCGCAACTATGATGCGTATATGTCCTTGTAGGTGTCGCGCAGCAGGTTCTTCTGTACCTTGCCCATGGTGTTGCGCGGCAGTTCATCGACGAAGATCACCCGCTTCGGATGCTTGTATTTCGCCACCCGTCCGGCGATGGCGCCGAGAATTTCGGCACCGGTGATCCGCGATGACGGCGCCCGCACGACGACGGCGGTGACGCCTTCGCCGAAATCTGGATGGGCAACGCCGATGACGGCGCTTTCGCTAACCCCGTCGAGCGCATCGATCTCGCTTTCGAGCTCCTTCGGGTAGATGTTGTAGCCGCCCGATATGATCAGGTCCTTGCCGCGGCCGACGATGTGGACATAACCGTCGGCGTCGATCGTACCGAGATCGCCGGTGATGAAAAAACCGCCGGCGCGGAATTCCGCCTTGGTCTTCTCCGGCATGCGCCAATAGCCGCCGAAAACATTTGGGCCCTTCACCTCGATCATGCCGACCTCGCCCTGCGCAAGCGCTGCGCCGCTGTCTGGATCGGTGATGCGAAGCGTGACGCCGGGCAAGGGGAAACCGACGGTGCCGGCGCGCCGCTCGCCCTCATAGGGGTTCGAGGTGTTCATGTTGGTCTCGGTCATGCCGTAGCGTTCGAGGATCGCGTGGCCGGTGCGCTCGCGCCAGGCCTTGTGCGTCTCGGCCAGCAGCGGCGCCGACCCGGAAATGAACACACGGATGTTTTTCGCCGCCTCATGGTCCAGCCCCTCATGCTGCAGCAGGCGCACGTAGAAGGTCGGCACCCCCATCAAGGCCGTGGCACGCGGCAGCAGCGAGACGATGCGGGCCGGATCGAACTTCTGCTCGAACAGCATCGAGGCGCCGGCCATCAGGACGACGTTGGTGGCGACGAACAGGCCGTGCGTGTGGAAGATCGGCAATGCGTGGATCAGCACGTCGTCTCCGGTGAAACGCCAGTGCTCGACCAGCACGCGCGCGTTCGAAGCAAGGTTCTCGTGGCTGAGCATGGCGCCTTTCGAACGGCCGGTGGTCCCCGACGTGTAGAGGATTGCCGCGAGGTCATCCGGCCCGCGCGCCACGTCATGAAAATCCGTCGGCAGCCGCGAGGCCTGGTCGGTCAGCGATCCCCGGCCATCGCGGCCGAGCGTGACGGTGACGGCGCCCGTCTTTTCCGCCAGCGCGCCGATGTCGGCCGCTCTTGCCGGATCGCAGACGACCAGGCGTGGTTCTGCGTCGCCGAAGAAATACTCCAGCTCAGCCAGCGTGTAGGCGGTGTTGAGCGGCAGGAAGACGGCGCCGGCGCGCAGGCAGGCGAGATAGAGCATGACCGCTTCCGGGCTCTTCTCGACCTGCACGGCAACGCGGTCACCGGGTTCGACATCCAGTTGCAGGAGCGCATGCGCAAGCTGCGCCGAGCGGGCCAGCATATCGCCATAGGTGATCGAGCGGCCATCATCGGTTTCCATCAGCAAGCGCGCTGGCGCAGGCATCCGGGACCGGAACGCATCGAACAGATGATTGCTCATGAAGACTTCCCTGGGGTGCTGCGGCGCTGAGCATGCGCCTGTCGCGGCATGCCTCGGCGGCGAGAGTTCGCGGTTCTTGGCCGCGCCGTCAAGCCCGCCGACAGCGGTTCACGCCGGCCGCGCCGACGCAGGTTGAATGCAAGAAACGAGCACAAGAGACCCGCCAGGAAACGACTTCTATCGCCGAGCGCGTTTGCCGGCGATTTCTTTCGTTTCCTCGTCCTGCTCGAAGCGCTTCATGCACATGGCCGCAGTCAACCGGTAGTGGTTGAGCAGGGCCTCGACGGCACCGTCGGCATTGCCGTCCAGGGCACATTCGGCGATCAGACGATGCTCGCCGAAATCGTCGCGCTGGACGCCTTCGCCATCATTGGCCATTTGCCGGTAGCGATAGGCGTGATCGGAGAGCTGGTCGCAAAAGCCCACCAGCCATTGCGACCGGCAGGCCGAAATCAGCACCCTGTGGAAGATGCGATGCAGCCTCTCCCAATCGGGATTGAGCGAGAAGAGATTCTGCGGTGCCAGACGTGACGCGCGTCCCAGGCGATGCAGCGCCAGCACGAGCTGTTCTTCCCATTCGGCGGTGCGGTGGGTGATGGATTCGCGAAGCGCTCGCTCCTCGAGCCAGCAGCGGGTGCGCGTCAGCTCCTCGAGTTCCGAGGCGCTGACCGGCATGATGAAGAAGCCGCGCTGGTCGTGCCGGCCGAGAAGCCCTTCCGAGGCGAGGCGATTGAGGGCTTCGCGGACAGGCGAGGCGCCGGCCCCATATTTGGAGACCACCCACTCGACCCGCAGCTTGCTCTCGGCTTCAAGGACACCGCCGAGAAGATCGTCCCGCAATTGCTGATAGACCGTAGTGGCAAGCGTGCTCTTCGGTCCGGCAGCGTCGTCGTTCAGATTGGCAGCTCCGTATGTCAAAGCGACTCCTTGTCCCCAGGACTTGTCCCGGGCGATTCGAGTCCGAAAGCATTCGCCTTCTCGTGCTTGTACCATACAGCGCGAAGATTCGCCTGCTCAAGCAGAAGATCACGTTATTGTACTTTAGCACAAAGGAATATGCGGCATTTCGGAGTTCAGTGCTGTAATTCCGCGCTTTTTCACAACCTGCGGGCACTTAACATGTTTTGTATGCACGCAGGAGAATCTGTTCTTTTTGTTCTTTTGTATTCGCGCGAGATCAACTGTCTGCTTTGGGCATAGACGACGGAGCTGAAAACCGAATCAGGCAATCGCTCACATCCGATGCCGTTGCCCCAAAAGCTTCACAAACCCGCCCGGCACCAGAACCTTAGCCGGCATGCAGGACTGACGCGGGAACACTGCTGGTCAACCGGCTGCCTTATCGGCTGCCGTCCTGATCGCCTGGATGTTCTGCCGATAAGCCTCGACGCTGCCGCCTTTGAAGATGGCGGCGCCCGCCACCAGCACGTCGGCGCCGGCAGCGGTGACCAGCGGCGCGGTTTCGGCTGAAACACCGCCGTCGATCTCGATGCGGATCGGCCGGCCTCCGACGAGGGCCTTGACCCGCGTCACCTTGTCGACGATCGCTGGGATGAAGGCCTGGCCGCCGAAGCCCGGATTGACGGTCATGATCAGGATCAGGTCGAGCCGGTCGAGCACGTATTCGACCACGCTTTCCGGCGTCGCCGGATTGAGCGACACACCGGCCTTCTTGCCAAGGTTCCTGATGGTCTGCAGCGAGCGGTCAAGATGCGGGCCGGCCTCGGCATGGACGGTCAAACCGTCGCAGCCGGCCTCGGCGAAAGCGGCCAGATAGGGGTCGGCCGGGGCAATCATCAGATGGCAGTCGAAGAAGGCCTTGGTGCGGTTGCGGATCGCCTTGATCACTGGCGGGCCAAAGGTGATGTTGGGCACGAAATGCCCGTCCATAACATCGAGATGTATCCAGTCGGCGCCGGCTGCCGCTACCGCTTCGACCTCATCGCCGAGTTTGGAAAAATCCGATGCCAGCACCGATGGTGCAATCAGGGTCTTTCTGCTCATGGATGCGGCCTTTCCGAGTGTCCTTCTCGTTGGCCACCCTATCGACTGCCTAATGCGCCGCAGCCGACTTGTCGAGGGTGCAGGCGCGGTCGACGCGCAGGCTGGGACGCGTGCCGTTATCCGCGATCATGGTGCGGCCAATTCCCGCTTGTCCCCACAGCTGCGAAGAAAACCCCGCCGGATTGCTCCGGCGGGGTTTCTGGTCTCGTGTCGAGCAGGTGGTTATTGCTGCTGGAGCTTCAGGATTCTGTCTGGAACCTGGTCCTGCCGCTGTTCGACTTGCGGCCTGCGCCGTGGCAGCACCTGCTGCAGCAGCAGGCCGGGGTTCAGCTCCAGCGACGGTTGTCCGCGGACCGCCCGGCAGTTCGGGTAGCGCCCGATCGTGCCTTCCGGGCAGCGCCTCCTGATGATCGGCTGGCACTGGCCATCGATCATCTGCGAGCCCGGTGCGCATTCCACCTCCTGCCTGCGGCATGCGCCGTTGATCACCTCGGTGCCGCGCGGGCAGACACACTCGCCGCGCTTGTTGTGGACCTGGCCGCGTATGTCGCATTGCTCCTGCGTCGGCTGCTTGCGCCGGCAGGCATTGCCCCGCACCTCGGTACCCCTCGGGCAGACACAATTGCCGTCGGCGTCGTGGACCTGGCCACGGATGGTGCACTGGTCAGGCCTTGGCCGGATCGGGCGGCAGGCGCCGTTTCTGACCTCGTTGCCTTGCGGGCAGACGCAGTCTCCGTCCGCGTCGTGGACCTGGCCACGGATGATGCACTGCTCAGGCTTCGGCCGGATCGGACGGCAGGCGCCATTGCGCACCTCGGTCCCTCGCGGGCAGACACAGTCTCCATCGGCATCGTGGACCTGGCCACGGATCGTGCACTGCTCCGGCTTTGGCTGGATCGGGCGGCAGGCATTGCCCCTGATCTCGGTTCCCCTGGGGCAAACACAATCGCCATCCGCATTGTGGACCTGGCCACGGATAGTGCACTGCTCGGGCTTGTCGGTCCTGACGCACCTGCCGTTCTCGAGCCCGGTTCCGCGTGGGCAGACGCAGCGTCCGTCCTCGGTGCGGATCTGGCCCTCGAGCAGCACACAGCGTTTCGGCTGTTCCGGCTTCGGCACGATACCACCGCCCGGCGAGCACTGGCCGTTGCGGTAGGTGGTGCCTTCGGGGCAGACGCAGCGGCCGGCATCGTTCATGACGAAGCCTTGCGAGCATTCCTTCCTCGTCTCCTGGCTAATGGTGAAGGGATGGCAGGCATAGGCCTTGCCGCGATCGCCCTGCACATTGGTCTGATCGCCGCCAAGCACGTCGCCACCGCCCTGCACCCGTGTGTCGGGAGACAGCACGCCGACGCAATTCTGGCCGCTGACATTGCCCTGCAGATTGGCCAGGCGGCGGTCGTCGGGAATGACCACGGTGACATGGTGTACCCGGCTTTCGCCGGCGCCGAGCGTCAGGTTGGCAATGCAGGACGCAGGCAAGGTTGCCGGTTCCGGCGAGCAGCCGAAGGGCGGATCGATCGAGGTGATCTCAACGCCTTCCAGCCTGCCGAGCCCCTCCACGCCGATCGCATCGCCGATGCGGACCGGCCCGGAGAAGGCGGTCGCTCCGTCATTGATGATGGTGATCTCGAACGAGCAGGGTTGGCCGAGCCTGCATTCGCGGTCGCCGGTCTTTTCGACACGGATGGTCGAAGAACCGCCGCCCTTGGCGCAGGCCTGGCCAAAGGGATAGACGACGTCGTCGCCCGGCGCAGGCCCATAGGAGCCGCGCGCGCAGTTTTCGAACGCGCCATTCGCCGAGACCGTCACGTCGAAGTGGCGGCTGGTTCCAGGTGTCATGACGGCACCGGGAATCTGGCACGACAGCGCATTGGCCGGAACCGGTCCGCACGCCCATTCCGCGCCGTCGGGGGTGACGGTCTGGATCTGGACGGGCGCGCCGCCGGCCACCAGCGTGGCGACATCGTTGACCCGCACCGGACCGTTGGGGGCAGCGGTGCCAAGGCTGATGACGGTGATGCGGCAAGAGACGACCGCGGCACCGGCGAGCGAGCCGTTGCACACCTTGGTGATGCGCAGGGTCGGCTTGCCGCCATTGGGATGACGGAAGCGTTCCTTGGCGCAGGCCTTGTTGTTGGTGAGGTCGTTTTCACCCGCGATGGGCTTCACCTCAGCGCAATTCTCGACAGTGTCCGACTGGTAGCCGGCCGGCATGACCGCCTTCACGAAGATCGGCGTCGAGGCGCCCGCAGGCAGCGAGATGCCGGCATTGTCGCAGCGGAACTGGCCGGGGCCGTTCGGTCCGCATGTCCAGGGCGGGCTCGGCCCGAAGGTCGAGGAGGACGGCGCGCCGCCCGGATAGCTGTCGATCACCGTCAGCGGTCCGTTATAGGTCGATGTGCCGTTGTTGATGATGTCGATCACGAAGGTGCAGATGCCGTCGGCCGAGCAGACCGGGACGCGGGCACGCTTCTTCAGGATCAGGTCGACCTTCTTCTCCACCGGCGGCCGGCAGTCGCGGTCACGGTCGCCGCGCCGGCAGATCGGGATCGAGGCACAGCCGCGATCGTTCGACTGGCTGCCGAACAGCGGCTTGCCGCTGGCGCCATAATTGTAGGTGGCGCAGTTGCGTAAAGCACCGCCTTGCCAGCCTCCGGCCGGCTTGAAGCCGAGCTTGAGGTTGACGGAGGCCCCCGGATTGAGCGTGGTCACCGGATAGGTGCAGGTCATCGGGGTGGTTCCGGGTACGCAGACCCAAGGTGGATTTGGCCCTGAATCGAGCGTCGAGCCGGCCGGCAGCGTCACCTCGTCGAGCACGATCTTGCCGTGGTAGGCTCCGGTGCCGACATTGGTGACCCTGATGGTGAAGTCGCAGCCGCCGCCCATCGTGCAACGCGTCACGTCGGCGCGTTTCTCGACCTTGAGGTCCGGCTCCTTGTCCCTGGGCGGGCACCTCTGGTCACGCGGGATGACGATGTCGATCGTCTGCGTGCAGCACAGGCCCCAGCCTTCCTTCGGACCGGCATAGGTTTCGATGCCGGTGACGATGAGGTGGATGACGTCGCCGGGCGAGGCACCGACGATCTTCCAGTTGAGCACACCGCCGCCCGCCGGCACCAATTGGGTATCGGGGATGATGTTGATGCCGGGCGTGCTCGTCGACACCTGCACCCACTTGCCGCCCATCTCCGGGCCGACCGGCATGTGATAGATGAAGGCGCCGCCGCCGGGCACGCAGTCGACCGTACCGCGTTCCACCTTGAAGCATTCCTTGCCGGGAGGTGGCGGTGGCGGATTGCACTTGGTGACGTCGATCTTGATCGAGGTCTTCACGCCGGTCTTGAAGTCACCGTCGTCGGGCTTGCTCGGATCCTGCGATGGGATGATGGTCCCGGTGCCCGGTCCGGCCGTCACCTTGATCATGCCCTGGTTGTCGACGATCGTCGGCGCGGGAAATGCCGCACGATCGATCTTGGCCGTGATCGCGAAGTTGATCACACGCTCGTTGGCAGCGCCGACGCCGTCGACATCGGACGTGGAGATGCGGAAATCGGAAACCGTGGCAGTATCATTCGGATTTGCCGAAGTGCTGATCGTTGCACCCGGCAGTGATCCGCCGGACGAATCCGTGCCGTCGCCGGACACGTTGACGTTGATGATCGCAAGGCCGTGCGGAAGCTGGTCCTTGAAGTCGATCCTGACCTTTTTCAGCCTGGCCTCGAGGCTCGGGTCGGCAAGGCCCTGCGGATCGCCGCGCAAGCCGAAGCTCAGCGAGTAGACGACGTAATCGCAGCCTCTTTGAGTGCCTGTCTTGGTGAAGAAAGGCACCACCTGGTCAGGCCTCGGAGTGACGACGCGCGAACTGTCGAGATCGAGCTTCAGCTCCGGGGTGATCGAGGCAGCGTCTTCTGCAAAGCCTTGCACCGGGGTGAACATGGCGACCGCGATACCGGCCGCCATCAGCCAGCGCGCGCCGCGCCTGGCGTATGACAGGGGTTTCATGATCGTCTCCATGACGGTTGTTTGGGCGTTCGTTGCGAGCGGGGAGAGTGCGAGATTTTTCATCTTCCCCTCCTCAACGTTCGCAGCTGGCGGCTGGGGTTCTGAGCGGCAAAGTCATCTTGCAGCAAGGGTAATAGCCACCCTTGTCCTTGTCGGACTTCCTGTAGAAGCAGAGCCCGACATCGACTGTGTCGCCCGGATAGTGGCCGGTGATGTCGATCGTGTAGGGCTTGCCGGGCGCATGCGACTGGGATGATGTCACCCCGACGCCTGGCGTCCTGGACTGGACCTTGATCGAATCGCCGCCGAAGCCGGCATGGTCATGGAGATAGAGATCGGCCTCGAGGCCGGAAGGCGTGCAGTAATACTGGACGTCGTCGACGTCGAGACATGGAGGCAGGTTGCCGGGTGGTGGGAAATCCGGCGGGTAGAAGGGGGGCAGGTAGCCGCCCGGGATTTCCTCGTAATAGCCGGCGCGGCCCTCGCAAGGGTGCCAGACGGCAACATCGCCGACATGGCCCTCGACCTCCGGGTCTTCGAAATAACCGTCGAAGTCGACGAACCATGAGCCGAAGGGCGGCACATTGGCCGGCTTGACCAGCTCTTTCGGCGTGATCTGCACACCGTGTACGGCCAGCGGCCCGCCGGCTGCGAGCTGTTCGGCGAGTGAAGGATTGTCGCGCAGCTTGTCGCCCGTGTTGACCAGCGTCTGCGTGCAGACGGAGCTGTCGAGATTGCCGTCGGCGTCATAGCCATATTGCAGGTCGAGGCCGCCGGCCGACTGCCGGTTGCCTTGGGGGAAGCCGACCGCATATTCCTGCGGCACTTCGACCCAGACCGATTCCGTTTCCGGATCGTCCGGGTTCTCCCGGAAATAGCGGATGACCTCGCCTTTACCGGAATCGGCGAACTGGCTGTAATCGTAACGGTTCTCGACCGGACCGCGCTGGGCCAGGTACATGAAGCCGCTATTGTCGAAGGCGATGTCGGTGACGGCGTAGTCCTTGTCGGCCCTGACCGTCAGTTCCCAGCGCGGGTCACCGGCAAAACTGCCGTCGCGGGCGATGCCCACCGACCAGATTTCCGACTTTTCGCCGACCGAATAGTAGAGCCGGCCGCCATGGTAGGAGACACCCCAGACGCGGCGCTCGTCCTGCGTGTAGCCCCAGCTGTCGGGGTCTTCGCTATCGAAGGCGGCACCTTGTATGTCCATCACCGAACCATCGTCGGCGACGGGAGCGAGCCCATGCGTGGGCCGGCCGGCAACGCCGTGATCGAAGCTGTCGATCAGTCTGCCTTCGGCGTCGATGCGATGGATCAGGCCGGTGTCGAGATCGGACGCAAAGAACTCGCGGTGAGTGGCGTCGAAAGTGAGATTGCCGATGCCGGGACCGCTGTTGGTGTCGATGTCGGCGAATTTGGAGACCTGGCCGGTGATGCCGTCGATCTTCCAGACGGTGCCCGGCCCACCACCGTTTTCGGTGCCGAACTGGCCATCCATGAAGGTGGCACCGGCAGCGCCGCGGCGCTGCCTCTCGGGGCGGCCGTCATCGTCGGCATCCGGGGTGACGATACGGATGCCGTGCAGCGAGGTGGCGCCGGCATAGAGATTGGGAATGCCCGATGGAACGCCGTCGCGCACGCCGTCATCATAGGTGACGCCGAACACCTGGCCGATCTGCTCCGCCGTCACCTCGAAGGGCGGCGGCGTGTTGACCAGCTGGCCGGAGGCTGGGCCGCCCAGATGCGAAACGTCGAACACGCGCAAGGTGGCGCGCGTGGGGTCGATGAAGGTTTCGTCGACCGGATCGACGCCGGGCGGCAGGCCCTCTTTTTCGGAATCAGGGGGGTCGAAATTGGGAATGATGGTGCCGGAGAATCCGGTCACCGCCATCGAGCCGGGATAGATGATCCGGGTTTCCTGCGCCTGCGCGGCGCCCAGCCACAGGCCGAGCGCCAGCGCCAGCAACCCGCCTGGATGCACAGCACGGCGCAAGCCGCCATCAAGAGACGACACGAACGAGCCGCGGATGCGAGACATGACACTACCCCCCGTAGTCGACGGGAGAACGTCGGGGCTGGCCGCGCAAATCAGGGCAAGGCGCGGCGGTCCGGCTCGTTCTTCCCTGATCGAATTGTCTGCTTTCCTCAAGACGACGATACGCCTGGTCTTACGCAGGGTCAACGGAATCAGCGGAAAGCCCAGCGCATCGACCCCGTCCCGAAGGCGGTGGTCGCGCCGAGCTCCTGTTGTTCCCGGAGACCGCAGAGCCTCTGGGTTATTGGTCATGGGGGCTTCCTTTCCGGGCCGCACCATGCGGCACCTGGAGATCAGTCGCGGGCGGAGATGGAAAGGTTCATGGAAGGCCTGCGCAGAATGCTTGCGCGCGATGCCGCCTGTTCTTATATACGCGCCAAGCCGTTCGGCGCCGGAATGCCGGTTGCCGGAACGGGATTTCTTGTGAACAGGGGCTTTCGTCGGAACGCCTGTACGGGTCCTGAGAGCCTGCTTAGCGGAGAGACTAGAGAAATGGCAAAAGTAATCGGTATCGATCTCGGCACCACCAACTCCTGCATCGCCATCATGGATGGCAAGGAGCCCAAGGTAATCGAGAATGCGGAAGGCGCGCGCACGACGCCTTCCATCGTCGCCATCTCGGGCGACGACGAACGTCTGGTCGGCCAGCCGGCCAAGCGCCAGGCGGTCACCAATCCTGAAAACACCATCTTCGCGGTCAAGCGCCTGATCGGCCGCCGCTATGACGATCCGGTGACGGAGAAGGACAAGAAGCTTGTCCCCTACAAGATCGTCAAGGGCGACAATGGCGATGCCTGGGTCGAAGCCGGCGGCAGGAAGCAGTCGCCCTCGCAGATTTCGGCCATGATCCTGCAGAAGATGAAAGAGACGGCGGAAGCCTATCTCGGCGAAAAGGTCGAGAAGGCGGTCATCACCGTTCCGGCCTATTTCAACGACGCCCAGCGCCAGGCGACCAAGGATGCCGGCAAGATCGCCGGCCTTGAAGTGCTGCGCATCATCAACGAGCCGACCGCGGCAGCGCTTGCCTATGGCCTCGACAAGAAGGAAGGCAAGACCATTGCCGTCTATGACCTTGGCGGCGGCACGTTCGACATTTCGGTGCTCGAAATCGGCGATGGCGTGTTCGAGGTCAAGTCGACCAATGGCGACACCTTCCTCGGCGGCGAGGATTTCGACATGCGCCTGGTCGAATACCTGGCGGCCGAGTTCAAGAAGGAACAGGGTATCGACCTGAAGAACGACAAGCTTGCCCTGCAGCGCCTCAAGGAGGCGGCTGAAAAGGCCAAGATCGAGCTGTCGTCGACCACCCAGACCGAAATCAACCTGCCCTTCATCACCGCCGACGCGACCGGGCCGAAGCACCTGACGCTGAAGCTGACGCGCGCCAAGTTCGAGCAGCTGGTCGACGACCTCGTCCAGCGCACGATTGCCCCTTGCAAGGCGGCGTTGAAGGATGCCGGCCTGAAGGCGGGCGAGATCGACGAAGTCGTCCTGGTCGGCGGCATGACCCGCATGCCCAAGATCCAGGAAATCGTGAAGCAGTTCTTCGGCAAGGAGCCGCACAAGGGCGTCAATCCGGATGAGGTCGTCGCTCTCGGCGCCGCCATCCAGGCCGGCGTGCTGCAGGGCGACGTCAAGGACGTGCTGTTGCTCGACGTGACGCCGCTGTCGCTCGGCATCGAGACGCTGGGTGGCGTGTTCACCCGCCTGATCGAACGCAACACGACGATCCCGACCAAGAAGAGCCAGGTGTTCTCGACGGCCGAGGACTCACAGTCGGCAGTGACCATCCGGGTCTTCCAGGGTGAGCGCGAAATGGCCGCCGACAACAAGGCGCTCGGCCAGTTCGACCTGGTCGGCATTCCGCCGGCGCCGCGCGGCGTACCGCAGATCGAGGTCACCTTCGACATCGACGCCAACGGCATCGTCAACGTTTCGGCCAAGGACAAGGGGACCGGCAAGGAGCACCAGATCCGCATCCAGGCATCGGGTGGTCTTTCGGACGCCGACATCGAGAAGATGGTCAAGGACGCCGAGGCCAATGCCGAGACCGACAAGAAGCGGCGTGCGCTGGTCGAGGCCCGCAACCAGGCCGAAGCGCTGCTGCATTCCTCGGAGAAGTCGCTGAAGGAATATGGCGACAAGGTTTCGGAAGGCGAGCGCACGGCGATCTCCGACGCTATCGCGGCGCTGAAGACCGCGACCGAAGGCGACGACGCGGCCGACATCGAAGCCAAGAGCCAAGCGCTGGCCGAGGCTTCTATGAAGCTTGGCCAGGCCATGTACGAGGCTTCGCAGAAGGAAGCGGCGGAAGCCGACGCCAAGGCGGACGCCGCCAAGGACAGTGACGTTGTCGACGCCGATTTCGAGGAAATCGACGAGGACGACGACAAGAAGAAGTCGGCCTGAACCGTTTGACGGCAAGATAAAGCGAAAAGCCCGGCGAAGGCCGGGCTTTTTTGCAACCTCTTGCAGAAAAACAGCGGGCCTTGCTGAAAAAATGCAGGCAAAGCCGCGTCGACACTGGCATCCCCCTTCCATCGCACCTAAATCGAAGCGTCAGTGCCGGCAAGAGACGCAACAATGCTTCAAGACGTTGAGCATCCGGACAGCGGGAAAAAATGAAAGCTGATTTCTACGAGACGCTGGGCGTGCAAAAAGGCGCCGATGAGAAGGAGCTCAAGAGCGCTTTCCGCAAGCTCGCCATGCAGTTCCATCCCGATCGCAACCCCGGCGACCATTCCTGCGAGCACAAGTTCAAGGAAATCAACGAAGCTTACGAGACGCTGAAAGACCCGCAGAAGCGCGCGGCCTATGACCGCTTCGGTCACGCCGCCTTCGAACAGGGCGGCATGAATGGCGGGGCCCAGGGCTTTGGCGCCGGCGGCTTCGCCGACATTTTCGAGGACATTTTCGGCGACATGATGGGCGGGCGCCAGC
The DNA here is from genome assembly GCF_001618845.1 of Mesorhizobium ciceri biovar biserrulae. Classification (NCBI taxonomy): domain Bacteria; kingdom Pseudomonadati; phylum Pseudomonadota; class Alphaproteobacteria; order Hyphomicrobiales; family Phyllobacteriaceae; genus Mesorhizobium; species Mesorhizobium ciceri. The sequence goes on along the minus strand of NZ_CP015064.1, from coordinate 6,301,254 downwards.
GCCGCTCGTCAGGCGGCCGCGAGCGCGGCGCCGACCTGCGCTACAACATGGAAATCACTCTGGAAGAGGCTTTTGCCGGCAAGACCGCTCAGATCCGGGTGCCGGCGTCGATCTCGTGCTCTGAATGTTCGGGCAGCGGCGCCAAGCCCGGCACCCAGCCCGTCACCTGCTCGATGTGCAACGGCCACGGCAAGGTGCGCGCCACGCAAGGTTTCTTCTCGATCGAGCGGACCTGCCCGCAATGCCAGGGGCGCGGCCAGACGATCAAGGATCCGTGCCCGAAATGCGCCGGCCAGGGCCGCGTCACCGAGGAGCGTTCGCTGTCGGTCAATATCCCGGCCGGCATCGAGGACGGCACCCGCATCCGCCTTGCCAATGAGGGCGAAGCCGGCCTGCGCGGCGGGCCCTCGGGCGACCTCTATATTTTCCTGGCGGTCAAACCGCACGAGTTCTTCCAGCGCGACGGCGCCGACTTGTATTGCAAGGTGCCGATCTCGATGACGACGGCAGCCCTTGGCGGCTCCTTCGAGGTGACGACGCTGGACGGCACGCAGACCAAGGTCAAGGTGACCGAAGGCACACAGAACGGGCGCCAGTTCCGCCTCAAGGGCAAGGGCATGCCTGTGCTGCGCCAGCCCAATGTCGGCGACCTCTACATCCAGACCGCGGTGGAGACGCCGCAGAACCTGACCCGGCGCCAGCGCGAACTTCTGGAGGAGTTCGAACAGCTCTCCTCGCAGGACAATTCGCCTCAATCGAGCGGCTTTTTCGCCCGTATGAAGGATTTCTTCGAGTCTTTCGGCGAGCGTTGATGCGCTTTGGCCCGCGTAAGCCGATTTGCCACGCGTAAATCCTTGAATCGCGTCGCCCCTTGAGACGCGACGAAAATTATCTTATCCACGACATGCGTCCGGCCGCGCCTTGCCTAGCACCGCTCAGGTGCTAAGTAACTTTGCGGGGAGCGCTGAGGAGAGCTTGCATGACACGTGGCCCTGGACTGCGGAAGGCGCTTGTCGAAAAGTTCGACGACGAACTCAAATTCTTCAAGGGCTGGATCGACAAGCCGAAGACGGTTGGCTCGATCGTGCCGACCAGTTCGATCACCGCGCGCAAAATGGCCTCGATCGTCAATCCTAAATCCGGCCTGCCAGTGCTCGAGGTCGGTCCCGGTACCGGCGTCATCACCCGCGCCATTCTCGCCCAGGGCGTACGCCCCGAAAACCTCTACGCTGTCGAATATTCCACGGATTTCGTTCGTCACCTGCGGCGGCTCTATCCCGGCGTCAACGTCATCGAGGGCGACGCCTTCAACCTCAACGCCACGCTTGGCGACAAGAGCGGGATGATCTTCGATTCCGTCGTTTCGGGCGTGCCGCTGCTCAACTTTCCGGTCGCCCAGCGCATCGCCTATATCGAGAGCCTGCTCGACCGCATCCCGGCCGGACGGCCGATCGTGCAGTTGACCTATGGCCCGATGTCGCCGATCCCACCCGGCCGCGGCAATTATACGGTCAAACATTTCGATTTCATCCTCCGCAACATTCCGCCGACGCAGCTGTGGATCTATCGTCGCGAAGCGCACTAAGTGAGAAGGGAGTAGGGGAGTAGGGGAGTAGGGGAGTAGGGGAGTAGGGATGAAGGGTTCCATTTCCAGGCTATTTTCTACTCCCATATTCCCCTACTGCCCTATTCCCCTATCCAGCCGTTGATTTGAGCCGTCCTTGGCTGTACCTGTCCGGGAACAAGGGTGGCCAATGGCAGTGATCCCGAAAATCCTCGTCTTCGCCGGCTCGGTGCGCAGCGGCGCCTATAGCGGCAGGGCCGCCGACGTGGCGCAAAAGGAACTCGCCATGCAAGGTGCCGAGGTGACCCGCATCTCGCTCGCCGAATACCCCCTGCCGATCATGGACGAGGACCTGGAAAAGGAAAAAGGCGTTCCCGAAAACGCCCAGAAACTCGGCCGTCTGATTGTCGCCCATGACGGGCTGCTGATCGCTACACCCGAATATAACGGCTCCATTCCGCCGCTGCTCAAGAACACGATCGACTGGGTGAGCCGGGTGCGCAGGGATGGTGGCCGGCCAGTCAGGCCGCTGGCCGGCAAGGTCGTTGGCCTCTGCTCGTCCTCCAACGGGCACTTTGCCGGCATCCGCTGCATCAACCATCTGCGCGCGGTGCTGGTGCGTTGCCAGATGGAGGTGGTGACGCCGGAATGCTCGGTGCCCGACGGCGGTGACGCCTTCGACGAGGATGGAAATTTCCGTGACGAAAGACTGCACAAATCGATGGAGCACCTATGCCGCACGCTGATCGAGACCTCGCGCCTGCTGTCCACCCGGATCGAGGCATGATCGCCAATAGCATGCGCGACCGGCTCATCGTCGGCCTCGACGTGCCGACAGTGAAGCAAGCCGAGCAGGCAGTGCGCGAACTCGACGGCATCGTCTCCTTCTACAAGATCGGCTACCAGCTTGCCTTCGCCGGCGGGCTCGACTTCGCCAGGGAGCTGGCCAGCGGCGGCACCAACGTCTTCCTGGACATGAAGCTGCTCGACATCGACCACACGGTGGCCAAGGGTGTCGAGAACATCGTCAAGATGGGCGTGACCATGCTGACCATCCACGCCTATCCCAAGGCTATGCAGGCCGCCGTAGAGGCGGCCAGAGGCAGCGACCTTTGCCTGCTTGCCGTCAGCGTTCTGACCTCGATGGACGAGCAGGACATGATCGACGTCGGCTATGAGTACGATCCGCATACGCTGGTGCTTAGGCGCTCGGAACAGGCGCTGCATGCCGGCATGGGCGGCATCGTCTGCTCGGCCGCGGAGGCCGAGGCGGTGCGCCGGATCGTGGGACCCGACATGGCGGTGGTGACGCCCGGCATCCGGCCGGCGGGCAGCGACCATGGCGACCAGAAGCGCGTGGTGACGCCGGGCCAGGCGATTCGCAACGGCGCCAGCCACCTCGTCGTCGGCCGTCCGATCATTGCTGCGGCCAACAAACGGGAAGCGGCCGAAGCCATCCTCGACGAGATGCGCTCGGCCTGAGATTTCCAGGAACAAGTTCGGAGACCAAGAAAATGCCCAAAGGATATTGGATCGCTCGTGTCGATGTGCGCGACGCGGAAGGCTACAAGGACTATGTCGCCGCCGCCAAACCTGCCTTCGAGCGCTTCGGGGCGAAGTTCCTGGCGCGCGGCGGCGAGCATGAAAAGGCCGAAGGCCCCGGCCGCGCACGCAATGTCATCATCGAGTTCGAATCGCTGGCTGCCGCACACGATTGCTACCACTCGCCGGAATACCAGCGCGCCGCCGCCATCCGGCAGAAGGTCGCCGATGGCGAGATCGTCTTGGTCGAGGGCGCCTGAGGTCCCCTGCAAGCATAGTTCCGGTTTTAGCCGGAGACGTGCTCAAAATCGGATAGAGCCTGGCGGCGTTTGAAGCCTCGCAGGCTCATTTTACATATCTTTGCTCCGCGATTTCACGGTGATCTGCCTGGCGCAGTTGCCAGGTGCGGAGCCGTGCCGACGAGCGGTCATTCAACGCCGGTCGGATTGCCGGTTGACATGCAGGTATTTACCTGCATATTATGCCTTACAACAGAGTGAGGCAGATGGACGCCGACAAGGTTTTCAAAGCGCTGGGCGACCCGACGCGCAGAAGGCTGCTCGACCTTCTGTGCGAGCAGAACGGGCAGACGCTCGGTCAGCTTTGCGATCATCTGGACATGGCCAGGCAATCCGCCACCCAGCACCTCGACCTGCTGGAGGCGGCCAACCTGGTGAGCACGGTCAAGCGCGGCCGCGAAAAACTACATTTCATCAATCCCGTGCCGCTGCACGAAGTCTACGAGCGCTGGGTACGGAAATTCGAACGGCAGCGGCTCAGCCTGCTGCACGACCTGAAGCAGGAACTCGAAGGAGAAGACCAATGACCACCAGAGAGACCACGAGCTTTGTCTACGTGACCTATATCCGCTCGACGCCGCAGAAGGTGTTCGAGGCGATAATCAAGCCCGAGATCGCAAAACGCTACTGGGGCCACGAGAACGTCTCCGAATGGACGCCGGGCTCGAAATGGGAACACATCCGCGCCAATGACGAACGGACCGTCGAACTCGTCGGCAAGGTCGTCGAGATTTCGCCGCCGACCCGCCTCGTCATCACCTGGGCGAACGCTTCGCAGGCGGACGATCCGTCAAAAACCAGCCGGGTGACGTTCGCCATCGAGGAATACGACACCATGGTGCGGCTGACCGTCAGCCATGACGAGCTCGAGGCCGGCAGCGGCATGGCGAAGGGCGTCAGCCAGGGTTGGCCGGCGGTGCTGTCCAGCCTGAAATCCTTCCTCGAAACCGGCAGCGGCATCGATATTTTCGCCAAGCCGAAATCGGCCTGATGTTGCGGCCTCGAGCAGAATCAGACCCGTGGAGAATGACAATGACCAAGCGCTATACCGGCGGCTGCGCATGCGGCGCGATCCGTTACGAGACCAATGACGAGCCTATCTTCCAGAACCACTGCCAATGCAGCGATTGCCAGAAGCGCTCAGGCACCGGCCACGGATCCTACCTGACCTTCGGCCAGCGTGCCGATATGGCCATTACCGGGGAGGTGAGCACCTGGCGCGTGGCGGGCGCCAGCGGCAATGAAAAAATCCACACCTTCTGTCCAACCTGCGGAACGCCGGTCTTTCTGATATCCGTCGCCATGCCGGAATTCATAGCGGTCCATGCGGCCAGCCTCGACGATCCGGAACAGTTCAGCCCAGAGATGGTGACTTACACGAGCCACGGCCATGCCTGGGACAAGATGGATCCCGCCTTGCAGGCGGTCGAGCGAATGCCGTAGTGAAACGCGTCCGCCGGTCGGCCCGCGATCTGCCGTGGCGCCTTCAGGCGCGATGCTCTTGGCCGATCAGCCGGCTCGCCGCTGTCTCGGCTATGGCATCGGCAAGCTCGAGGCTCCATTGCTGGCGGCAATAGGCGCGGAAATCGAAGCAGGGCAGGCCGGGGCAGACCTCGAACTCGATGAGGTGGACGGTGTTGTCGGCCTCGACCCTGAGATCGATGGAAAACACGTCGCGCAGGCCGAGCCCGCTCATCAGCCGCCCGGCGATCGCACGAATCCTGGCGTCGGCGGCCGGCTGGCTGTCGGCGACCGCGACGAGCTCCGGCTCGGCGTAATGTCCCGCCGCTTTCGCTGCCTCGCCAGTGTCGCCGTAGAGCGCCAGGCTGTCGGCCATGGTCTGGAAATCGGCGCCTGAATCGACAAAGGCCACGCCAAGCACTTCGACTCCCGCGCCCGGCATCAGGCTAAGGAAACTGGCGCGCACGTTGCGGCCGGCGACGTAGGGCTGGACGACGACATCGTCGCGATAGGCCGAAAAGACGCGCCGGCTGAGCTCCAAAGCGTGGGCGAGATCGCTGCAGCGCGATTCCGGCCAGATGCCGATCTTGGCGCCGAGCCGGTTGGGCTTGACGAACCAGCCGGCGGGCGAGGCCGGCGGCTCGACCAGCCATTGGCCGTCACGCGCGAGCCCAGCCTGTGGCACCGGCAGGCCGAGCGCGCCGAGCACGGCGCCGGAGCGGAACTTGTCCTGGCAGAGCGCGAACAGCGCATCGTCGGCGCCGATTGTCTTGAAACCGCCCAGTCGCGCCAAAGCGGGCGCCGCGCCGCCGCGGAAATAGGCGATGCCGTCGGTCAGCGTCCAGACCAGCGTTGTGCTGGGATGCTCGCCGGCGAGCACGCTGGCAGCGTCGTCGAGCGCCACCGGCGCGAACGACAGGCCGCGTGCCTGGCAGGCACGGCCAAGCACGTCGAATTCAGGAGCGAGATCGGTCGACTGCGCCAGATAGGACGCGATTTCGGTTGCGCGCTGCGGCGCATGGCCGTCGGCGACCAGACGGTCGAAACAAGCCTTTTCCGGCTCATGGACGAGTATCAGTTTCGGCTTACGGCTTGGCATGAGATGAACGATCCCCGGCGGTACGATCACCTACCATCGCATGGTCGAGACGTCAGGCTCTCGCGAAACCGACACGGTGCGGGCGGTGGCGTGACAACGCACCGTCCGACCGTAGAATCCAGTTCGATCAGGCGATCAGCACGCGCGGCTCGAAGCGGCCGTTGACGGGAATATCGAGCAGAAAGGTCATGCCGCCCTGCAGATCCAGCAGACGCTGCTTCTCATCCTTGCCCGACCAGGCGGAGGTGACCGCCAGCCGGTCGGCCTTGGCGCCGACGAAGGCTGGGCAGGATGGCTGCGTCACCGGCATGGCGACCGTGCGGACGAGCTTGCCGTCGGGTCCGTAGGCTTCGATGACGCTGCCGCCCCAGACGGCGTTCCACAGGATGCCGTCGCGGTCGAGCACCGACCCGTCGACATAGCCCTTGGCCGAGCGGTGGTCGACGAACAGCTTGGGCTCACCGGCAGGCAGACCGGTCGCCGGGTCGCAGGCGACGCGCATCAGCAGCCCGGTCGAGGTGTCGGTGTAGTAAGCGATCGCGCCATCCTCGGTAAAACAGATCGAATTGGAGACGGTGATGTCCGAAAACAGCTGGCGCAGTTCGCCCTTGAAAAACCAGTAGATCGAACCCGCGCCTTTTTCCTCGCCCTTGCCCATGGTGCCCATCCACAGGGCGCCGCAGGGATGGACGCGGGAATCGTTGGAGCGCGTGACCGGATTGTCGGCCTCGACAGGCGTGTGCAGCGTCAGCTTGCCGGTCGCGACATCGCGGACATAAAGGCCGGTCTCGGCGGCGATCAGCTGGCACTTGTCGTCGATGACGGCGATGGCGCTCGCCATTTCGCCAAGCTCATGGACGGTGGTCGCGCCGCCGGACAGCCGCTTTTCCAGAAGCTGGCTGTTGACGATGTCAAACCAGTAGAGCGTATCGGTGGCGGGATCGTAGCTCGGCCCCTCGCCGAGCTGGCAGACGTGATCGGAAAAAACCGAAACGATCGCTTCGCTCATCCTGCTTCTCCGAACACCGCATCCCAAGCCGCGACGGCAGCTTGCGCACGCGCGGCCACCTCGTCGACGCTCATGCCCGGCTTGAACAGGCTGGAGCCCAGACCAAAGGCGGTCACGCCGGCAGCCTTGTAGCCGGCAAAATCTTTTTCGGAGACACCGCCGACGGCGCCGACCAATGTTTGCGCCGGCAACACCGCGCGCATCGCGGAAATGCCGCCGGCACCCAGCACGCTCGCCGGGAAGAATTTCAGGGCCGAGGCGCCGAGCTTGATCGCCTGGAAGGCTTCGGTCGGCGTGAACACGCCGGGCATCGTCACCATGCCGTAATGCATGGCGCGCGCCATCACCTCGGCATCGATGTTGGGGCTGACCAGCAGCCGCCCTCCGGCCTGGTGCAAGCCATCGACATCGGCCGGCGTCAGCACCGTGCCGGCGCCGACCAGCGCCGTTTTCGGCAGCACTTGGACGATGCGAGCGATCGACGAGAACGGTTGCGGTGAGTTCAGCGGCACTTCGATCGCCTCGATGCCGGCGTCGAACAGCGCCTGGCCCATGGCCATCGCCTCGGTGGGCTTGAGCCCGCGAAGGATGGCAACCAGGCCGCGCTTGAGTTTTGGAAACGGTGCGGTCTGGCTCATCGGGCAACTCCAATTCTGGCGATCATGCCGTTCTCGCGCGCCGCCTCGACGAGACCGGCACGCACTGCCTCGTCGGCGTCGACGGCCCGGAGCTCAAGCCCAGCAAGCCCAAGTGCGGCCTGGTAGAGTGCGGCCAGCGCGCCGGAGGCAATCAGCACCACGGGTTCGGCGCCGGCGCCATGCCGGCGGCTGGCGGAGGCGATCTCGCCGCCGATCAAAAGGCCGGACAGGCAGGCGGCGGCATCGTCGGCTTTCAGATCCTGCAGCAGGCCGGCGGCCCGGATCGAAAACAGTCGCGAGGTGATATCGCCGCCTTCGCCCAATGCGGTTTCGCACCAGCGGCGGAAGAACGGATTGTCCGATGTGACGGGCTTCGGATGTTCGCCGAGCGAATGGCGCAGGATCGAGTGCGCGGCAAGCACGGAAAACAGCTCGCCGGTCGGCCAGGTGCCGAAGCCGGTAACGGCGCCATCCTCGACCAGCACCCATTTCGAATGGGTGCCGGGCATGCAGACCAACTGGCGCCCCCTGGCCGGCAGGCCGGCGCCGGCAAGCTGGGTTTCCTCGCCGCGCATGACGTCGGGCGCGTCAGTCAGCCGCTGGGCCAGACCCGGAACGATGCGGATGTCACGGCTCTGTCCGGGCACGCTGGCGGCGCCCGCAAGGATGGCGGTAAGCGGCGCCGGCACGGTGACATAGGGCGCTTCGAGCCAGCCCTGGCGGGACCCGGCCATGCCGCAGATGATGACGGGCAGCGCCGCTGGTGCTCCCATCGCCGCCAGATGCCCTTCGAGGATGGTCGAAAAGCCCTTTTGCTGCGCGGTGATCAGGCCGTCATCGCCGCGGCGTTCGGCAAGCATCTTGCCTTGCCCGTCGATCAGCCAGACCCGCATGCGGGTCGTGCCCCAGTCGACGGCGGCGACCGCCGGTGCGTTGCCGGCTTGGCTCACAGGAAACCTCCATCGACGATCAGCATCTGCGCCGTCAGCATGCGCGAAGCGTCCGAGGCCAGGAACAGCACCGTGCCGACGATGTCGTCGGGCTGCATCACCTGTTTTATGCACTGCTTGGCGACATGGGCGGCAAGCCCCTGTTCGGTCACCCAGAGCTCCTTCTGCCGCTCGGTGATCACCCAGCCGGGTGCGATGGCGTTGACGCGGATGCCGTCCACACCGAGCTTGCCGGCCAGCCCCTTGGTCAGACCGAGGATACCGGCCTTGGCGGCCGTGTAGGAGGGCATGTCGGGGTGGTTGATCAGATAGGACGTCGAGGTGAAGTTGATGATCGAGCCGCCGCCGGCCCGCTTCATGCCCGGCGCCACCGCTTGCGCGGTGAAGAAATGCGGCCTCAGATTAATGGCTTGGTTGTTGTCCCAGAACTCGACCGTCACGTCTTCGACGGCGTGGCGTTCGTCCCAGGCCGCATTGTTGACCAGCACGGTGACATCGCCGTGCGCCTCGGCAGCCTTCGCGGCGGACGCCCGCAGGGCCTCGACATCGCGCAAATCGGTCTTGAGGTAGAGCGGCCGGCGGCCGAATTCTTTCTCGATGCGGTCGGCAAGAGCTGTGCTTGGGCCGTCGGCGATGTCGATGAAGGCGACATTGGCGCCCTGGCGCACAAAACCCTCGGTCAGTGCCGCGCCAATTCCGGAGCCGCCGCCGGTGATCAGCACCGAGGCTCCTTCGAGGTCGGCAAAATGCGCCGATGGCATCATCGTTGTTGTCTCCCAGCGCATGACCCCGAAAATCGGATCGATTTTCGGAAAGGGATCATGCGCAAATGTTAAATGCTACAGCGTCCTTTGCGCGTCTTGAAAGACGCGCGGCGCCGTAGCGTGATCGGCGCGCATCCTAGCCACGCAAGGCGCGCGGGCAAGGGCGAACCGCCGAATTTCAGGGCTTATGTCAGACAAAACGACAATGCGCCGCACCGGATGCGCACGGCAGCACCGTCGGGGTTGGGGATCTCGGAGGACCGCCGGTCAGATCGCCTTGGCGCGCAGGGCGCCGCGGAAGGAATCGCGGAGATAGCCGAGCGTGGCGTCGGCATCGACCGGCTTGCCGAACAGATAGCCCTGTCCGCCGGCGCAGCCAAACTGGACCAGGCGATCGGCCTGCGCTTCCTGCTCGATTCCTTCGGCGACGACGTCCATGCCGAGCCCTTCGCACATTGCGAGGATAGCGCGGATGATGTGTTCCGACGGCCTGTCGTCGAGAATGGAGGAGACGAAGGCGCGATCGATCTTGAGCTTGTCGAAATGGAATTCGCGCAAGCGGCCGAGCGAGGACTGGCCGGTGCCGAAATCGTCTAGCGAGACGCGGATGCCGACGCGGCGCAGATCCTCGACGATCTGCGCGGCCGAGGCCGGGTCGTTCATCAGGCCGGTCTCGGTGATCTCGATCTCCAGCCGGCGCGGATCGAAGCCGGTGCGGTCGAGGATCGCCAGTATGTGCAGGCCGGTGTTCTGGTCGACGAGCTGCGAGGGTGACAGGTTGAACGACAGGAACAGGTCCTTCGGCCAGCTTCTGGCGGCCTCCGTCGCCTTGCGCAGCACCAGCTGCGACAACGGGCCGATGATGCCGCGCTCCTCGGCGATGGGAATGAAGACGGTCGGCGGCACGGAACCCAGGTCGCGGTCGGTCCAGCGCGCCAGCGTCTCGAAGCCGATGGTGCGGCGCGTGGCGAGATCGACGATGGGTTGGAAATGCGGCTCCACTTCGCCGGCCGAGACAGCCCGGCGCAGCGCCTGTTCGATGCGGGTGACGCGCTTGGCCGCTTCTTCCATCTCACGGGTGTAGACGACGACGCGGCCACGGCCGGAACGCTTGGCGTGGTAGAGTGCCGTCTCTGCCTTGTTGATGAGGATTTCCGTGGTCTCGTCGCCCGAATAGAACAACGAGCAGCCGACCGAGGCCGAAAGCCTGGCGGTGCGTTCGCCGACATCGTAGGGCGCCGACAGGATCTCGATCAGCATGCGCGACTTTTCGGCCGCAGCGTCCTCGCTGAATACCATCGGATAGAGAAAAGCAAATTCGTCGGCGCCGATGCGGCAGACCGTGGAATAGCCGTCCATAGAGGCGCGCAGCCGCATCGCGACCTGGATCAGGATGTCGTCGCCGGCCTTGTGGCCGAACAGATCGTTGATCGGCTTGAAGCCGTCGAGGTCGAGAATCCCGACGGTAAAGGGCGCGGGATCGTCGGCTCGGTCGGCGATCAGCCGATCGACCTTGTCGAAGAAGCGGCGATGGTTGCCAAGCCCGGTCAACGGATCGGTGAATGCCAGATCCGTGCTCTCCCTGTTTGCCTGACCGGTGCCAAACGAAGTTTGCATCGGTGTCCCTGTTTTGTGACTTCGGAATTTATTTTCAGACTGGCAGCAAACCCTTTAGGAAACGTATCGCGAAATCGATTTTCCATGGGCAACCGCGACCTGTTTCGAAGGATCGATGTGAGGTGTGCATTCGGGCTCAAGGAACAACGAGGACGCGCAGCCTGGCTCCTGTCACGGAATGACCGGCAGGGCCGAGCTTGCGACTTGCTGATGCCAATCTTCAAAAGGTCGCGATTGGCAGACGGGCAGTGAGCCTGTACAGGCAGGACAGTCGCCCATCAGAGCCGCCGGAGACCCGCCATGAAGCTGAAAATCGCCGTCCAGATGGACCACATCTCCACCGTGTCGATCGCCGGCGACACCTCGTTCGCGCTGTCGCTGGAAGCGCAGCGGCGTGGCCATGAGCTGTTCCACTACACGCCGGATCGGCTGTCGTTGCGCGACGGCAAGGTGTTTGCCCGCATTGAGGAGATGCAGGTGCGCGACGAGAAAGGCAGCCACTATTCGCTGGGCGAGAAGGTGCGCACCGATCTGTCGGAGATGGACGTCGTCCTGCTGCGCCAGGATCCGCCCTTCGACATGAACTACATCACCACCACGCACATCCTGGAGCGCATCCACCCGAAGACGCTCGTGGTCAACGACCCGGCCTGGGTGCGCAACAGCCCGGAAAAGATCTTCGTCACCGAATTTGCCGACCTGATGCCGGACACGCTGATCACCAAGGATCCACTCGAAGTTGCCGCCTTCCGCAAGGAGTTCGGCGACATCATCGTCAAGCCGCTCTACGGCAATGGCGGCGCCGGCATCTTCCATCTGCTGGAGGGCGACCGCAACCTGGCCTCGCTGCTGGAAATGTTCGGCCAGATGTTTCGCGAACCCTATATCGTGCAGCGCTATCTCAAGGACGTGCGCAAGGGCGACAAGCGCATCATCCTGATCGACGGCGAGCCGGTCGGCGCCATCAACCGGGTGCCCGCCGAACATGATTCCCGCTCCAATATGCATGTCGGCGGCCGCGCCGAAAAGACCGAGCTGACGGCGCGCGAACGCGAGATCTGCGCCCGCATCGGGCCGTCGCTGAAGGAGCGTGGGTTCATCCTGGTCGGCATCGACGTCATCGGTGACTACATGACCGAGATCAATGTCACCTCGCCGACCGGCGTGCGCGAGGTCAAACGCTTCGGCGGCGCCGACATCGCCAGCCTGTTCTGGGACGCGGTCGAGGACAAGCGCGGGTAAGCCGTTTTCATTTTGTCTTAACCATGTTCCGTTTTTGCAACCGCGCTCAATTCGGCTGCAACCCACGCGCTCACATGTTCCCGTAATGTTCTTGATTTGACCGAGGATTTGTGATTGTCTGCCCGTGGGGCCATTTCTTGGCCATCGCGTGGGTTGTGGCCTGGGGGCAAAGAAATGGTGGCGCGGGTTCGCACGGTCGCTTTCCAAGGCATCGAGGCCGTGCCGGTCGATGTGCAGGTGATGATCGCGCCCGGCAAGGTCAACATGCACATCGTCGGCCTGGGCGACAAGGCGGTGGCCGAAAGCCGCGAGCGGGTGCAGGCCGCACTGCATGCTTCAGGCCTGTCGATGCCGTCGAAGAAGGTCACGGTCAATCTGGCGCCGGCCGACCTGCCGAAGGAAGGCAGTCACTACGACCTGCCGATCGCGCTTGGCCTGATGGCTGCCCTTGGCGCCATTCCGGGCGACATGCTGGCCGGCTATGTCGTACTTGGAGAATTGTCGCTCGACGGCACGATTGCCGCGGTCGCCGGCGCCTTGCCGGCGGCGATCGCCGCCAATGCCGAGGGCAAAGGCCTGATCTGCCCGTTCGCCTGCGGACCTGAGGCGGCCTGGGCTGGAAAGGATTTCGACATTCTGGCACCGCGCAGCCTGATTGCCATCGCCAATCATTTTCGCGGCACGCAGGTGCTGTCGCGCCCCGAGGCCGGCATCCACGCCGCCGCGCCGGATTTGCCCGACCTCGCCGACATCAAGGGCCAGGAGACCGCCAAGCGGGCGCTGGAAGTGGCGGCCGCCGGCGGGCATAATCTTCTCATGATCGGCCCGCCGGGCTCGGGCAAATCGATGCTGGCGCAGCGGCTGCCGTCGATCCTGCCGCCGCTAGCGCCGAAGGAATTGCTCGAAGTCTCGATGATCGCGTCGGTGGCGGGAGAGCTCGGCGAAGGCAAATTGACTGACCGGCGGCCGTTCCGCGCGCCGCACCACTCGGCCTCGATGGCGGCGATGGTCGGCGGCGGCATCCGCGCGCGGCCGGGCGAGGTGTCGCTGGCCCATCACGGCGTGCTGTTCCTCGACGAGTTTCCCGAGTTCACGCCGCAGACGCTCGATGCGCTGCGCCAGCCGCTGGAGACCGGCGACTGCATGATCGCGCGAGCCAACCATCGCGTCACCTATCCGGCGCGTATCCAGCTGGTGGCGGCGATGAACCCGTGCCGCTGCGGCATGGCCGGCGAGCCTGGTTATCGCTGCCTGCGCGGCGAGCGCTGCCGCACCGACTATCAGGCGCGCATTTCGGGCCCGCTGCTCGACCGCATCGATCTCAGGATCGAAGTGCCGGCGGTCTCGGCCAGCGACCTGATCCGGCCCGACCGGGCGGAGAAAAGTGCCGATGTGGCGATGCGCGTGGCACGCGCCCGCACCATCCAGCGCGAGCGCTTCGAGCGGCTCGGCGCCACCCGCGCCACCACCAACGCGCATTGCGCGCCCTCGGTCATCGAGGAGATCGCCATGCCGGACGCCGCCGGCCTGTCGCTGCTCAAGGACGCCAGCGAAAAGCTCGCCTTTTCGGCGCGAGCCTATCACCGGGTGCTGAAGGTGGCGCGGACACTCGCCGATCTCGACGCCAGCGAAACCGTCGGCCGCATCCATCTGGCCGAAGCGATTTCCTACCGCATGAGCTCGGAGCGGGTGGCGCAGGCGGCGTAGGTCACTCGCCGCCCGACAAGCCGACCTTGCCACGCCACCTTCCGCAATCACGCCATAACCGTCATCCGACGAATCGGCCATCTCCGCACTGCGGCGGACCTGATTGTCCGCTTGGTCGACGTCCTCACCACCCAACGGCCCCCACCGACCGGGCGCCGGCCGTTTCTCCGTCTTCGGGGGCGTGGACGTCATCGCATCGGACCAAAGTCTTGGTCTCCGCATTGGGAATTCCTTATTTAGATAATGTGAATATGATTGCGGTCGGGGAGCCCGCTATGTTCGTTGACTACTACGAAGTTTTGGAAGTCAGCCCGAACGCCAACTCGGAAACGCTGGAACGCATATTTCGCTATTTTGCGATGCGCTATCATCCCGACAATCGCGAAACCGGCGATGAAGCCCGCTTCAGTGAAATCGTGGAAGCCCACAACACGCTCAAGGATCCGGTCAAACGCGCTCAATACGACATCGCGTATAGGGACCATGCCGGCCTTCGCCGCGAATTGACCGAGGAAGCCAGCAACAGCAAAGGCATCGAGCGGGATGTCGTGATCCAGGCCAGGCTGCTGTCGCTGCTTTACGCGAAGCGTCGGCACGACGTCAGCAATCCCGGGATCGGGGATGTGGAGCTCGAACGCCTGTCAGACTGTCCGCGAGAGCATCTCGAGTTTCATCTCTGGTATCTGAAAGCGAAGGGCTGGATAGCAAGAGTGGAAAACGGGACGATCGCGATTACGGTGGAAGGCGTCGATCGGGTCAACTCCGAACACCGTCGCGATCCCACCATCCGGCTCCTGGACCATACAGCTTCCTGACGCCTCACCTCCGGAGGAAGTCAGGCCGAAGACCTGCCGCCCCATTCACGGCAGGGACTGGCCTCTTCAGCCCTGCTGCGCCTTCAGTTCCAGCCGCCGCGCGTGCAACACCGGCTCGGTGTAGCCGTTGGGCTGGGCGCGGCCCTTGAAGACCAGATCACAGGCGGCCTGAAAGGCGATCGATCCGTCGAAATCGGCCGCCATGGGCTGGTAGAGCGGGTCGCCCGCGTTCTGGCGGTCGACGATGTCAGCCATGCGCTTCATCGTCGCCATTACCTGGTCCTCGCTGCACACGCCGTGGTGCAGCCAGTTGGCGATGTGCTGTGAGGAAATACGCAGCGTGGCGCGGTCTTCCATCAGGCCGATATCGTTGATGTCAGGCACTTTCGAGCAACCGACGCCCTGGTCGATCCAGCGCACGACATAGCCAAGAATGCCCTGCGCGTTGTTGTCGAGTTCCTTCTGGATATCCTCGGGCGACCAGTTCGGCCGCACGGCAACGGGCACCGACAGGATGTCGTCAAGCTTCGCCTTGGGCCGGTTCTTCAGCGCCGCCTGCACGGCGTGAACATCGACCTTGTGATAGTGCGTGGCATGCAGCGTCGCCGCCGTCGGCGACGGCACCCAGGCAGTGTTGGCGCCGGCCTTGGGGTGGGCGATCTTCTCGACCAGCATCGCAGCCATCAGATCCGGCATCGCCCACATGCCCTTGCCGATCTGGGCGTGGCCGGCCAAGCCGCATTCCAGCCCGATGTCGACATTCCACGCCTCGTAGGCGGAAATCCAGGCGGCCTGCTTCATGTCGCCCTTGCGGATCATCGGGCCGGCTTCCATCGAGGTATGGATCTCGTCGCCGGTGCGGTCGAGGAAGCCGGTGTTGATGAACACCACGCGCTCTTTTGCGGCGCGGATCGCCTCCTTGAGGTTGACGGTGGTGCGCCGCTCCTCGTCCATGATGCCCATCTTGATGGTATTTTTCGCCATGCCGAGCAGCGCTTCGACGCGGTCGAAGATCTCGACGGCGAAGGCGACTTCGTCGGGCCCATGCATCTTGGGTTTCACGACATACATCGAGCCCGCGCGGGAATTGGCGCGGCGGCCGTTCGGCCCGACATCGTGCAGCGCGATCAGCGCCGTCATCGCCGCGTCCAGTATGCCTTCCGGAACCTCGTTGCCGTCGCGGTCGAGGATCGCCGGGCTGGTCATCAGGTGGCCGACATTCCTGACCAGCATCAGCGAGCGGCCGGGCACGGTCAGCCTGCCGCCGGCGGGCGCGGTGTAGGCGCGGTCGGGATTGAGCTTGCGGACAAAACTCTTGCCGCCCTTGGTGATCTCTTCCGCCAGGTCACCCTTCATCAGGCCGAGCCAGTTGCGGTAGACGACGACCTTGTCTGGCGCATCCACCGCCGCGACCGAATCCTCGCAGTCCTGGATGGTGGTCAGCGCCGATTCCAGGATCACATCGGCGATGCCCGCCGGATCGGTGCGGCCGATCTGGTTGTTGCGGTCGATCACGATCTCGATGTGCAGGCCGTTGCGCACAAGCAGCACGGCATCGGGATTGGCGGCATCGCCGCGATAGCCGACGAATTGCCTGGGGTCGGCCAGCGTCGTCGAGCCGGCGCCGGCGCTCAGCCGCAAGGCACCCTGCGCCAGCGACAGGCCATTGACGCCGGCCCATTTGCCGGACGTGAGCGGGGCAGCCTCGTCGAGAAAGGTCTTCGTCCAGGCGACGACCTTGGCGCCGCGTGCCGGATTGAAGGCTTTGCCCTTTTCGGCGCCATCCGTTTCGGGGATGGCATCGGTGCCGTAGAGCGCATCGTAGAGCGAACCCCAGCGCGCATTGGCAGCGTTGAGCGCATAGCGCGCATTCATCACCGGCACGACCAGCTGCGGTCCGGCAACATCAGCAATTTCCGGGTCGACATTGTCGGTCGACACGCTGAAGGCCGGGCCTTCGGGAACGAGGTAGCCGATCCCTTTCAGGAAGCCCTTGTAGGCCTCCATGTCGACCGGCGCGCCGTAATCGCGATACCAGCCGTCTATCTGTTCCTGGATGGCGTCACGCTTTGCCAGCAGCGCCCGGTTCTTCGGCGCCAGATCATGGACGATGGCCGAAAAACCGTTCCAGAAGGCGTCCGCTTCGATCCCCGTGCCCGGCAGCGCTTCCGTGGCCACGAACTCATGCAGCTCGCGGGCAATCCGCAATCCGGCGATCTCGATGCGGTCGGTCATCAGGCTACTCCAGATGAAAGGCTTTGCGGGCCTTTGGCATGTCAGGTTTGCCGGGTCAATTCAGCTTAGGGTGAAGGTGGCGTATTTCGCCGCGTCGCTCAAACCGCAATCCTTGGCCTACCTGAGGCCACGGCCACGACATGCGCCTCGATGAACATGCGCTGGGCCTCGACGGTCGAGACCCGGAATTCGGTGGCGACGTCGATCTCGGCGCTGTCGGTGCCGGCATCCCTGGCGCGCTCCGCGACGATGGCGCGGACATCGGCCTCGGCCGCCGCGATCGCCGCTGCCTCGTCGAGGAAATCGCGTACGGTCTCGCCCGAGGCGAGACGAAACAGCCCTTCTATGGGCTGGCTGACCCGCGCCTCGGCCGAAACCCTGACCTGGCCGACGACGGCGCCGAGCGCGTTGGCGACATCGGTATCCCTGGGCACCACGCAGTCATTGCCGATCAGCTCGGCCAAGCCGGCATAGTGCAGCGGCGCCGAGGCGCCGAGGCCGATGACCGGGCGGTCGAGCGCAACGCTCAGGCGGGCGATGCCGGGATGCGCGTCGACCGCGCGCTGCACCAGGGCGTGCGCCACCGTCGCGGCGCCGTCGAGCCCATCCTCGGCAAAGGCGGTCTCGAGGATATATTCGGCCGACCAGCGCGTCAGCGTCACCAGCACCCGTTCCGAGATCGCTTCCGGCGAAGCGGCAATGTTCTGGCCACGGCCGTCACGCTTGCGGGCGAACAGTTCGGCGCCGAGGCGCGCCGCGATAGGGTCCCAGTTCGCCTGCTTGCCCAGCACGTGGGCGGCGTCCGACGGGGTGAAGCCGGCGACATGCACCAGCCCGCGCGACACCAGCCGGTTCAGCGTCGCGTTCTGCGCATTCGAGGTCAAAAGCCTGTCGACGGCGAGCGGCACGGCACCGATGGCCTCGTAGAGCCTGGCTTCGGCGCCGGTCAGGCCGGCGGCGAGCCGGTCCGGCACGCCGGTGCGCACCGCGAAGCGGCCGTCCATGCGGCCGGGATTGGGTGCCCGCAGCTGGCGCTCCAGCTCTGAAATCACCGCTACGCCATGCGCCATGCCGGCCAGCGCCAGCGGCACCAGGCGGCGCGGCCCGAGCAGGATCTTCGGGTTGAGCGCGCCATCCTCCAGCGCCACTTCGGAATCGCCGCCGAGGCCGAAGGTGCGCATGGCGACGGCCTCGACCATGGTGCGGAAGCCGCCGACGGTGGCGCCTTCCGGATCTAGCCTGGGACGGCCGCCGTCGAGCACGGCGACGTCGGTGGTGGTGCCGCCGATGTCGGACACCACAGCATTGTCGAGCCCGGTCATGTGGCGGGCGCCGACCAGGCTGGCGGCCGGGCCGGACAGGATGGTCTCGATCGGTCGCTGGCGGGCAAAAGCGGCTGAAACCAGCGCGCCATCGCCGCGCACCACCATCAGCGGTGCTGCGATGTTGCGCGCCTCGAGGAAGCCTTCGGTCGCTGCCACCAGCCGGTCGATCATCGAGATCAGCCTGGCGTTGAGCAAAGTGGTCAGCGCCCGGCGCGGGCCGCCGAGCTTGGCCGACAGCTCGTGGCTCGATGTGACCGGCAGGCCGGACTTGTCGCGGATCAACTCGCGGGCGGCGATCTCATGCGCCGGATTGCGGGTGGCGAAGTAGGCGCAGACGGCAAAGCCGGACACCGAGGCGCCGAGTTCCGGCAGCGCCGCTTCCAGTCCGGACAGATCGAGCTTGGCGGCATTGCCATGCACGTCGTGGCCGCCCGGACAAAAAACCACCGGATCGGTGCCGAGCGCGGCCTTCAGCCCGTCGCGGGCGAGGTCGCCCTCGGAAAAGCCGATCATCACCAGCGCGACGCGGCCGCCCTGGCCCTCGACGAGCGCGTTGGTGGCAAGCGTCGTCGACATCGACACCAGCTTGATATCAGCCGGATCGGTTCCGGCTTTCTGCAGCACCGCGTCGACGGCGCCGGAAATGCCGACGGCAAGATCATGCCTGGTGGTCAGCGCCTTGGCCTTGGCCAGCACCTTGCCCTTGTTCGGCCCTTCTTGCGGGCCTTCCGTTTCAGACCACAACACGGCATCGGTATAGGTGCCGCCGGTGTCGATCCCGAGGAACAACGGTTTTGGCTTGGTCTTGGCTGTCATTTTTGGCGGCGGTCCGGCTGGGGAGTCTGTCTGCCCCTGCCTTTAGCCGATGCGGGCCGGTCGATAAAGCTGCGAGCGCTGGGCCAAGGCGGAGATTGGCAGCGTTGGCCGAAGCGCCAACCTACCCGACAAACCCCACTTTCTTGTGCGTGCCATCGCAGAACGGCTTGTTGGCGGAATGGCCGCAGCGGCAGAGGAAGGCGCGTTGTGTACGGTCGACCGTATGGCCGGTTCCGGTGACGATCTCGAGATTGCCCTCAAGCTTGAGCGGGCCATTGGTGGTCGGCGTCACTTTCAGCGGACCATTTCTCGCTTCGAGCGCCGGCGTGTCCTTCAGCTGCGGCTCGCCGGTGGCGGCAAAACCGGATTTGTTGTGGCTGCCGTCGCAGAACGGCTTGTTTTCCGAAGCGCCGCAGCGGCAGAGCGTGGCACGATAAGAAGTCTCGCCGTCGAGAACGATCTCGGCGTGTACCGCCAGCGGGCCGTTTTCCCGCAGCCGCACCGTGTTGACCACCGGTGCTTGCTCCTGCGGCCCGCCATCCTTCCTGACATAGGTGATGGCGCCCGACGGGCAGCTTTCGGCGATGGCGACGATCTTCTCGACGCTGGCCGCCTCGGGATGGATCCATTGACCCGGCGCGTTGGGCACGAAGACGTGCGGATCGCCGAGCACGCAGTTGCGCGAATGGATGCAGCGCTTGCCGGAAAACCCGACGTCGATCTTGTCGCTTTCGACCATGCCGGCCATAGCTGAGCTCCTTTTGCCTGAAGCACGTCGCGTCTGAACAGTTCGAGGCGGCGCGCGCTGGGTATTTGCACAGGCTATGGCTCCAGCCCGAAGACCGTCAAGCTGGCAAACCGGTCAGGGGACCAGTTCGATCTCCTCGGTCTCGCCGCCGCTGCAGGTATAGCAGCAATCCTCGCATTTTTCCTTGTTGCCGGGGCCGACGCCCCAATAGGTGCCCTCGTCACCATCGACCCAGGCGCCGTAACAGATCGATTCCCCGGCGTTGCAGGATATCGGCAGCTGCTTGGTCTCGCCGTCGTCGAGGTAGAAGTCCTTGTCATCGCCCGGCCAGACATAGTCGCGATCCTGGCTGTAGAGTTCGACGCGCATGGCGTTGGGGTGGCCGTTCTTGATGGCAAAGGTGACATCGTCGGCACGCGCCGCCGGCACGAGCAGCATGAGGAGAGACAGCGCGGCCAGCACGCGGCGCGCATAGATATGAAACATGAGTGACCCCCTGAATAAGCGGCCCACCCGGCCGCGTGGCGACCATCGCACGCAGCGCTGAATCGCGGAAGTGGACCGGACGAGCCGATCCCTGACTTAATTTGGGTCCAACGAAAACTTCCGCGCTCTACGGCACCAGATCGATCGTCTCTGTCGAGTGTTCGACGCAGATGAAGCAGCAGGTGTCGCAAGGCTGGTCATTGTCCGGCCCGACGCCGGCCGAGAGGCTGTCATTGCCGTCGGCCCAGGCGCCATAGCAGATATGTTCGCCCTGATTGCAGGAGAACGGCACGGATTTCTGCGACCCTGGGGCGATCAGGAACACCTTGTCGTTGCCCGGCCAGACCGTCTCGCGGTCGCGGCTGAACAGCTCGACCGCGACTGCTTCCTTGCGCAGGTTCTTGACGAAGAAGGCCATGTCGGCGGCCTGCGCCGAGGCGGTGAAGACCAGCGCCGCCAGTGCAACCATACGAAACAGCGTCACGGCCTGGATCTCCCGAATCACCGCGGCAGAATCGCATGCCTGCCCGCAACTAGGAAGGTGTGGAACCCTGCGTCGCGATCTCATGCCCCAGCCGCACCGTTTCACGCACCAGCAGGTCGAGATCCTCGCGCCGTGTGCGATGATTGGTGATCGCCACGCGCAACCAGTGCTCGCCATGCACCGTGGTGTCCGAAAGGGCCGCAATGCCCTGTTCCTGCAGCCGCAGCATGATCTCCGTGTTGAGCGCCTTCAGAGCCTCGCCTGTCAGACCGGGCTGATAGCGGAAGCAGACGATGTTGACGGTCGGCGATGCCGCCAGCTGCAGCCGCGGCGCGGCCTCGATCAAGCCGGCAAGATAGACGGCCTGGGCAATGTTCTGGTCGATCAGGCGGCCGAATTTCTCGACACCGTGCTCCTTCAGCGCTATCCACACCTTCAGCGCGCGAAAACCGCGCGACGTCTGCAGGCCGTAGTCGTGCAGCCATTCGCCGGAAGCGAGGCCGCGCGGCGTCGATTCCAGATATTCCGGCGTCACCGCGAAGGTCCCGCGATGCGCGGCGGCATCCCTGACCAGGGCGCAGCCGACTTCGAACGGCGCGTGCAGCCATTTGTGGGGATCGAGCGCGACCGAATCCGCCCGTTCGATGCCGGCGACGCGATGGGCATTCTCAGGCGCAATGGCGATCAGCGCGCCGATGCAGCCGTCGACATGGAACCAGAGGCCTTCCTCATGTGACAGCTTCGCAAGCGCCTGCAAATCGTCGATCGCCCCGGTGTTGACGGTGCCCGCCGTACCGATGACGCAGGCCGGCTTGAACCCTGCCGCGCGATCCTCTGTGATCGCCGCCCGCAAGGCGGCGATATCGATGCGCAGCCCGGCATCGGTCGGGATGCGGCGCAGTGCCCGGTTGCCGAGGCCAAGTGCCTCCATCGCCTTGCGGTGGCACGAGTGGATCTGCTCCGAGCCGTAGAAGCGCAGCGGCTTTTCGATGGCGGCGACACCATGCTCGCGCACGTCGATGCCGGCCTTGACGTTGCGCGCCACGGTCAGCCCGATGATGTTGGCCATCGAGCCGCCGCTGACCAGCGTGCCGCCGGCAGAAGCGGGAAAGCCCAGCATCTCCTTGCACCAGTTCACCACCTGGCTGTCCATCAGCCCGGCGGCGTGGTTGCCACCGCCGAGGTTCGAGCCCTGGATTGCCGCCAGGAAATCGCCGAGCGCACCGGTGAAATTGCTCGACCCCATATACCAGGACCAGAAGCGCGGATGGATGTTGCCCATTGGATAGGACATCACCGTGCGGGACACCTCAGAATAGACCGCATCCAGCGGCGCCGGCGAGCGCGGCAGCGGCGCCGAGAAGGCCCCTCTCACATCGGCCGGCATCTCCCGCCAGACCGGGCGGTCGCGCACATCGCGGAGGTAATCGACCGCATCGTCGATGACCCGGTGCGACAGGGCCTGCACATCGGCCCAATCCAGGGGGTCGAGCGTTTCCTCGGCCAAAAGGCCAAGGTTTTCTTGCACGGCGTCCATACCAGATCTCCCGTCAAGCCGCCGGGAACTGGCAGCCGGGCGTCGAGCGCGACAGGGCGGTCTCGTCGGCATCCATCTCGGCCTCGATGCCGTCGAACAGCGGCGTCGACATATAGCGTTCGCCGGTGTCGGGCAGCATGCACAGGATCACCGCACCGGCCGGCGCCTCCTCCGCGACCTGCCGTGCCACGGCGAAGGTCGCGCCGCCGGAAATGCCGGTGAAGATGCCCTCTTTGCGCGCCAATTCCCTCGCCCATTTGATGCCCTCGGGCCCGGCGATCGGCATCACCTCGTCATAGAGGCTGGTGTCGATCGCCTCCTGCAGCACGTTGGGGATGAAATCTGGCGTCCAGCCCTGGATCGGGTGCGGCTCGAAGGCTGGATGGCTGGCGGCGGGAGCACCATCGACGCCGCGCTGCTGGACCTTGCCGCTGCCGATGAGCTGCGCGTTGGCCGGCTCGGAGAGCACGATGCGGGTTTCCGGCCGCTCGCTGCGCAGCACGCGCGCCACGCCCACCACCGTGCCGCCGGTGCCATAGCCGGTGACGAAGCAATCAAGCCGCGAGCCGGCGAAATCATTGACGATCTCGCGCGCCGTCGTTGCCTCGTGGATGGCGGCGTTGGCGGTCGTCTCGAACTGGCGGGCAAGGAACCAGCCATTGGCCTCGGCCAGTTCCACCGCCTTCTTGTACATGCCGAAACCTTTTTCGGCGCGCGGCGTCAGCACCACCTTGGCGCCCAGCATGCGCATCAGTTTGCGGCGCTCGACCGAAAAACTGTCGGCCATGGTGACGACCAGCGGATAGCCCTTTTGCGCGCAGACCATGGCGAGGCCAATGCCGGTGTTGCCGCTGGTCGCCTCGACCACCGTCTGGCCCGGCTTCAGCGCCCCGCTGCGCTCGCCCTCCTCGATGATGTTGAGCGCCAGCCGGTCCTTCACCGAGGCGCCGGGATTGAAATACTCGGCCTTGACGTAGATCGTCGCGTGGGATGGTCCGAGATTGTTGATGCGAACCACCGGCGTGTCGCCGACGGTGTCGAGAATGCTGTCGAACAGGCGGCCGCGCCCGGCCGTGGTTCTGATCTTCTGCTGCTGCAACATCTTGGTCTCCTTGATTGTCATCGCGTTTTGTCTTCACGGGCCGGTTACAAACCGGCGGGCTGGGCGGCGAGGTTTGGTGACCTTGCCGCGCTAGGACTGACATGCCGCACAGCGGCAATGCCCGTATCCGGCGCTGAGATCCGCTGCCGGATGCGCCGTGTCGTGTTTGGTGATACAGGAGAGGCCGACAGACCAGCGTGGGAGCAGGCGTGGAAACGCACGTGGAATCCACTCGATCGAGGCCGGACGGCGACATGCCGGTCCTTTCCGTGCGCCTGCTCGGACCGCTGATGATCTCCCGCGACGGCGCTCCGGTTGCCCTGCCCGCGTCACGCAAGCTGCGCGCGCTGCTCGCCTATCTGGCGCTGGCGCCGCATCCGGTCAGCCGCAGTCGCCTGTGCGAGTTGTTGTGGGATGTGCCGAACGACCCAAGGGGCGAACTGCGCTGGTGCCTGAGCAAGCTGCGCGGCGCGCTTGACATGCCGGCCCGGCGCCGGGTCTCCACCCAAGGCGATACGGTCGCACTCGATCTCGACGATTGCCTGGTCGATGTGCTGGAGGTCAGCCGCGCCGCCGCGCAAGGGATCGGCACGCTTGACGTCGAGCGCTTGCGCGTGCTGGCCGGACTGTTTGCCGGCGATTTCCTCGACGGGCTGGAGCTCGAGCGCAGCCCGCATTTCAACAGCTGGCTGATCTCGCAGCGCCGCCGCTTCAGCGCTTGCCATGCCGCCGTGCTGGAACGCCTTGTCGCGAGCCTGCCGGCTTATAGTGACGAGGCGATCGCCCATCTCGACACATGGGTGGAACTGGCGCCGTTCGACACGTGCGGACATCTGGCGTTGCTGTCCAATCTGGCCGGGCGCGGCGAGGTCGGCGCGGCCGAAGAGCATCTGGCCGCGGCGGAACGATTGTTTCGGTCGGAGGAGCTCGATTTCGCACCGCTTCGCGCGGCCTGGCGGGCGATCCGTGACCGACAGTCGGGCACCTCGCTTCGAACGGCCTGCCTGTCCACGCTATCGCCACTGGTGGCCACCATGCCCACCGCACCCGGCCCGGTCGAGCCCAGCCACGCTTCGCTGGCGGTGATGCCGTTTGTCGAGGAGAGCGGCGGCACGCGCGGCGGATTGGCCGACGGTTTCACCCACGACATCATCACCCGTCTGGCCAAGCTCAGGGATTTCTTCGTCATCGCGCGCGGATCGGTGTTTGCGCTGGCAGAGCAGAACATCGCGCCCGAGGATGCCGGCCGCCGGCTGAATGTCGACTATGTCGCCACCGGCACGGTGCGTAGCCCGTCCGGCCGCCTCATCGTCAGCGTCGAGCTGATCGAGGTGCGCAGCGCCAGGATCGTCTGGGCCGAGACCTTCGAGCGCAGGCCCGATGACATCTTTTCCGTGCTCGACGACATCGGCAACAGCATCGTCTCCTCGATCTCGGCCGAGATCGAAACGGTCGAGCGCAACCGCGCCATGCTGAAGGCGCCCAGCTCGCTCAACGCCTGGGAGGCCTACCATCGCGGCCTCTGGCACATGTACCGCTTCACCCAGGCCGAAAACGAGCAGGCGCGGCATTTTTTTGCGCAGGCCTTGCAGCTCGACCCGACCTTCGCCCGTGCCTATGCCGGCCTGTCCTTCACCCACTGGCAGAACGCCTTCCAGCGCTGGGGCGATCGCGACCGCGAAAGCGCGCTGGCGTTCGAGAGCGCCGGCCACAGCCTGCTGGTCGACGACCACAATCCGGCCGCCCATTGGGCGATGGGCCGGGCGCTGTGGCTGCGCGGCGAGCAGGACGGCTCGCTGCTCGAACTCGAGCGGGCGGTCGATCTCAGCCCCAACTTCGCGCTCGGCCACTACGCTTTGTCCTTCGTGCATTCGCAGTCGGGCGACCCGCGAGCGGCGATAGGCTCTTCCGATCATTCGCGCCATCTCAGCCCGTTCGACCCGCTGCTGTTCGGCATGCTGGGCGCACGCGCCATGGCGCATGTCCGGCTCGGCCAGTTCGAGGAGGCGGCCGAATGGGCGCTAAAGGCGGCGGCGCGGCCCAACGCCCACGCCATCATACTGGCGATCGCCGCGCACTGCCTGGCGCTGGCCGGACGGCTCGACGAGGCGCGCGGCTTCGCCGCCGCCATCCGCAAGACAAGGCCGGACTATTGCGCCGACGATTTCATCGGCACCTTCCGCTTCGAACCGGATGCCGTAGCGCTGTTCCGGCAGGGCGCCAGCCGCATCGGACTCAACTGAAGCCTGGATCGCCATCTTGGGGATCGCATGGGAATTTCGCCTCAAATCCGCCGGGTTAACGAAGTCGGAAGGAGTTGTTTAACCGTTAGCTTCTATGTCACGGCCCGGGGGGCCGACAAAGTGAGTATGATGAGCAACAGCCCCGACAAGCGCAATGAATGGCGCGCCATATTTTACGTGCAGGCTCGCGTTGCCATCCTGTTTGTCCCGGTGGTTGCCAGCCTGCTGATCATAGCGGCGCTTGCCGGAAACGAACGCAAGTCGGTTCCCAGCATGATCGACCCGACCGTCACCGGCTCCGTGCGGTAGGCGCTATCGGTCGGCGTTAGCCCTCTCGGGGAGAGCGCCTTCTGAAGAAAAAGAAGGTCGAAGGAAAGGCCCTCCCGATCAACGAGGGAAGGCGCTATGCGCTTTTCCTGGGAAACCACTTCACACTTTCCCGGACTTGCTCCAGGAGAGCGTGCTTTCCGGCAGCATTCGCTTGAGCACGTCGTCCTTGCGGATGAAATGATGCCATAGCGCCGCGGCCGCGTGCACTCCGGCGAGGATGAGGATCGAATTGGCGCACAGGCTGTGCAGTTCCCTGATGAACCGGGCCGTGTCGCGGTCGGGCGATACCGGGGCCGGGATGGTGAAGAGGCCGAAGAAGCTCAAGGCGTCGCCCCTATACCAAGTCAGCAGGATGCCGAGAGCCGGAATGGTCACCAGCAGCGCATAGAGCAGCAGATGCGCGATCTTGGCCGCCCATCGTTCAAGCTCCGACATTTCCGTCTGCAGCCCTGGCGTTCCCAGTATCAGGCGCAGGCCGACGCGGATGACGACCAGCGCAACCAACAGCAGCCCGAACGAAATATGGAACCACCAGACGAGCGCGCGGCCGGGATCGCCGCGCGGAAAAAGTTCTTCCACATAGGTCAAGCCATAAAGGCCGATGACCAGCAGAAACACCGCCCAGTGAATGGCTTTTTGTGCGCTTGTATAGGTGGGGTGCATGCGAGCCTTCCAGTTTTGAATACTTCTAAACTAGCCGCGATCATGTCAAAGCTTTGTCGGGCTCGGATGATCGTGAGCTGGCAGGACACTGGAACGGGTAAGCTGTCAGTTTGCGGACAGTCGGGCATCGAGCGCGTAATGCTGGACAAAGAAAAGCCCGGGCGAACCGGGCTCTTCTTCGGCGTCTCCAGGGCGCTCAAACAAAGCGCGGGATCGGACCGTTCTGCGGGGTCACATCGTCGCCGAGATCGACAAACACCTCGTCGACATAGCACCATGCCCAGCCTTCGGGTGGATCGTAGCCCTCGATGATCGGATGCTTGGTGGCGTGGAAATGCTTGGTGGCGTGGCGGTTGGGCGAGTCGTCGCAGCAGCCGACATGGCCGCAGGTACGGCACAGCCGCAGATGCACCCATTTCGACCCGCTCTTCAGGCATTCCTCGCAGCCGAGCGCGCTCGGCGTGACCTTCCTGATGTCGCGCGTATGTCTGCATTCATCCATCATGGTCTCCCGGCCATTCGAAATGTGTCGGCGTTGCCGCGCGCGAGGTAGGCATGCAGAGCCGCGACCACCTGGGCGCCTTCGCCGAC
Organism: Mesorhizobium ciceri biovar biserrulae; assembly: GCF_001618845.1. Taxonomy (NCBI): domain Bacteria; kingdom Pseudomonadati; phylum Pseudomonadota; class Alphaproteobacteria; order Hyphomicrobiales; family Phyllobacteriaceae; genus Mesorhizobium; species Mesorhizobium ciceri. The sequence goes on along the minus strand of NZ_CP015064.1, from coordinate 6,273,987 downwards.
AGCCGCCGCGACCCGTTTGACCGAACCGGCGCGGACATCGCCTATGGCGAACACGCCGCTGCGGCTCGTCTCCATCTGCGCCGATCCTATGTCCGATCCGGTGCGCACGAAACCCCTGGCGTCCAGCGCGACATCGCAGTTGGCCAGCCAATCGGTGTTCGGATCGGCGCCGATGAAGAGAAAGAGATGGCGGATCGGGCGCGTCGTTTCCGCGCCGCTGGCGCGGTTGCGCCAGCGCACCATGGCAAGATTGCCCTCTTCGCCCTCCAGCGCCTCGATTTCGGTCCCGGTCAGCACTTCGATATTCGGCTGCGCCCTGATGCGCTCGACCAGATAGCGCGACATCGAGGCTTCGAGGCTGCCACCACGCGCCAGCAGCGCCACTTTCCGCGCATGGCTGGCGAGGTAAACCGCCGCTTGGCCCGCCGAATTGCCGGCGCCGACCAGCGCCACTTCCTGGCCGGCGCAAAGCCGCCCTTCTATGGGCGACGCCCAATAGTGCACGGACGTCCCCTCGAACCGCGCAAGATTGGCGATGTCGAGGCGGCGATAGCGCGCGCCGCTGGCGATCACCACGCTGCGCGTGCGCACGGTCTCGCCGTCACCGACATCGAGCAGATAGCGGGCGCCTGACGTGTCGGTGGCCGCGCTCAAAAGCTTCGCCTCGTCCGGGATGACCATTTCAACGCCGAATTTCTGCGCCTGGTTGTAGGCGCGCGCCATCAGCGCCATGCCGGTGATGCCGGTCGGGAAACCGAGATAGTTCTCGATGCGCGAGGAGGCGCCGGCCTGTCCGCCGAAGGCACGGCAATCGAGCACGATCGTCGACAGCCCTTCGGATGCCGCATAGACCGCCGCCGCCAGCCCTGCCGGGCCGGCGCCGACGATGGCCACGTCATACACCGTATCGGCATCGATCGGGCGCAACAGGCCGACGCAGCGGGCGAGGTCCTTTTCGCCGGGGTTCATCAGCAGCCTGCCGTTTGGACAGAGCACGATCGGCAGGTGGTGCGGATCGACCTCGAAGCGTTCGACCAGCGTTTTGGCGCAGGGATCGCTGTCGGAATCGAGCACGCGGTGCGGCTGGCCGCTGCGCGCCAGAAAACCCTGCAGCCGCAACACGTCGGCATTGTCCTGGGGTCCGATGATGATCGGCCCGCTGGTGGCGCTCTCCAAAAGCCCGACGCGGCGCAGGATCAGCGCCCGCATGATGCGCTCGCCGAGATTGGCCTCCTGCACCATCAGGTCGCGCAGCCGCTGCGAGGCGATGACGAACGCCTCCACCGGCTCGGCGGCCTGCGCATTCACCAGCGAGGGACGGGCCGAAAGCTGCGCCAGCTCGCCGACAAAGCTGCCCGGGCCGTGCGTGACGATCGTCTCGCGCCGGCCGATCCCGCCATCCTGGGTGATGTCCACGCTGCCCGACAGCACGACGATCAGACCGGGCGCCACATCGCCTGCCGTGACGATGTTCTCGCCGGCCGCATAGGTGCTGGCCTCGCCGAACCGGCGCATGCGGTCGATGTCCACCTCGGCCAGCGTGGGGAACGCCTGGTCGCGGCGGGCACCGAAGATCGGGTTGGTGGATTGAGCCATGGTTTTGAGCGTAGCGAAGCGGCCGCGGAGTTTGAAGCGGTTTGTGAGGGGACTGGCCGGAAGGGGAGGTTGGCTGAAAAGAAAAAGCCCGGGCGAACCGGGCTTTTTCTCTAAGTTTCTGAACCGTCGAGTGGTTCGAAACGGGAATTTGGTGCCCAGAAGAGGACTCGAACCTCCACTCCTTGCGGAACACGGACCTGAACCGTGCGCGTCTACCAATTCCGCCATCTGGGCTGGTGCGGGCTCATGTAAGCGGGCAAGCCATGTGTGTCAACGCGCTTTTTTCGCAGGTGCTCCGTTCGCCGGCTCAGTCGTCCAGCACTTCCTTGGAAGCGACGGTGGAATCGGCGTTGAGCTGGTAGATGACCGGCACGCCGGTGCCGAGTTCCAGCTTGACGATCTCCTCGCCCGACTTGCCGTCGAGCGCCATGATCAGCGCGCGCAGGGAGTTGCCGTGCGCGGCGACCAGCACGGTGCCGCCGCGCAGCACATGCGGCTGCAAATCGTGCAGGTAATAGGGCCAGACGCGGGCGCCGGTGTCCTTCAGGCTTTCGCCGGCAGGCGGCGGCACGTCGTAGGAGCGGCGCCAGACATGCACCTGCTCCTCGCCCCATTTCTTGCGGGCGTCGTCCTTGTTGAGGCCGGAGAGGTCGCCATAGTCGCGCTCGTTGAGCGCCTGGTCGCGGATGGTCTTCAGGTCGCCCTGGCCAACCGCGTCGAGGATGTGCTGGCATGTCTTTTGCGCCCGGATCAGCGCGGAGGTGAAGGCGATGTCGAATTTCAGGCCGCGCGCCTTGAGCTTTTGCCCGGCGGCCTTGGCCTCGGCGTGGCCCTGTTCGGTCAGGTCGACGTCGCGCCAGCCGGTGAACAGGTTCTTCAAATTCCATTCGCTCTGGCCGTGGCGCACGAGCACGAGGGTTCGCGACATGTTTGCTCCTTCAGGTTTATGGATCAGGCCGGCTCAGCTGAGGCCGAGCACGTCCCGCATCGAATACAGTCCCGGCTTCTTGCCACGCGCCCAAAGCGCCGCCTTGACGGCGCCGCGGGCGAAGATGGCGCGGTCCTCGGCGTGGTGCGACAGGGTGATGCGCTCGCCGGTTCCGGCCAGCATCACGCTGTGGTCGCCGACGACAGAGCCGCCGCGCAACGTGGCAAAGCCGATCGAGCCCGTCTTGCGCACCCCGGTGTGGCCGTCGCGGACGCGCACGTCGTTGCCTGAGAGCTCGATACCACGCCCGGCGGCGGCGGCTTCACCCAGCAGCAGCGCCGTGCCCGAAGGCGCGTCGACCTTGTGCTTGTGGTGCATTTCGAGGATCTCGATGTCGAAATCGTCGGCATCGAGCGCGCGCGCCGCCTGCTCGACCAGCACCGCCAGCAGATTGACGCCGAGGCTCATATTGCCCGACTTGACGATCGTCGCATGGCGCGCCGCCGCCGCGATCCTGGCATTGTCATCGGCCGAACAGCCGGTCGTGCCTATGACATGGACGATGCGCGCCTGCGCCGCGTAGCCGGCGAATTCGACCGTCGAAGCAGGCGTGGTGAAATCGAGCACACCGTCGGCCTTGGCGAACACCGGCAGCGGATCGTCGCTGATCGGCACGTTGATGATGCCGATGCCGGCCAGCTCACCGGCATCCTTGCCCAGATGCGGCGAATCCGCCCGCTCGACCGCGCCGATGACCCGCGCGCCTGATATAGAGTGGATGGCGCGGATCAGCGTCTGGCCCATGCGGCCGGCGGCGCCCACCACCACCAGGCCCATATCATTTGCCGGTCCGTCGGTTGCGGGCGTGGCGCTCATGTCGTGCTCCCGGCGATGCTCTGCGTGTCGATGCCTTGTGACAGGCGTTGCGCCGAAGTCCGGATCGGCGCGCTGTCGTCGACAAGCCCCAGACCCTTGACGCCCTGGATGCGGTGGAAGCGGGCATAGACGCTGTGCGGATCGGCCATCAGCGAGGCGTGCGTGCCTTCCTCGACCAGCCGGCCCTGTTCCATGACGATGATGTGGTCGGCATTGACCACCGTCGACAGCCGGTGCGCGATGACGATGGTGGTGCGGCCTTCCATGACCTTTGTCAGCGCCTGCTGGACGCGAGCCTCGGCCTCGTTGTCGAGCGCCGATGTCGCTTCGTCGAGCAAAAGGATCGGTGCCTGCCGCACGATGGCCCGCGCGATCGAGACGCGCTGGCGCTGGCCGCCGGACAGCGTCACGCCGTTCTCGCCGACTGGCGTGTCGTAGCCCTGCGGCTGCTGGCGGATGAAGTCGTCGGCCGCGGCTTGGCCCGCGGCCTGTTCGATCTCGGCATCGGTGGCGCTCAGCCGGCCGTAGCGGATATTGTCGCGGATGGTGCCTTCGAACAGATAGGGCTGCTGCGAGACATAGGCGATGGAACCGCGCAGCGACTGTTTGGTGACCTTCGAGATGTCCTGGCCGTCGATCTCGATCGACCCCGCCTCGACATCGTAGAAGCGCTGCAGCAGCGCCACCAATGTCGTCTTGCCGGCGCCCGAAGCGCCGACGATTGCCGTCACCTTGCCGGCCGCGGCGACGAAACTCAGATCCTGCAGCACCGGGGCCTCCTCGACATAGCGGAAGGAGACGTTGTTGAAACGCACTTCGCCGGAGGTGAATTTCGCCTCGGCGGCGCCTTGGGCGTCGCTCTGCTGCGGCTCGATGTCGAGAAGCTCGTAGATCATGCGCGCATTCACAAGCGCGCGTTCCATGCCGACCTGCATGCGCGCCAGACGGCGGGCCGGATCATAGGCGAGCGTCAGCGCCGTGATGAAGGAAAACACCGCGCCCGGCGGCTGGCCGAGAACGGTGGCCCGGTAGCCGGAATAGGCGATGACGCTGGCGAAGGCGATGCCGGCCAGCAGTTCGGAAACCGGCGTCAGCCGCTCGGAGACGCGAGCGATCTTGTTCGACCGCTGCTCGGCATCCTCGGCGAGCTGGCTGATCCGGCGCGACAGCTCGTCCTCCATGGTGAAGGCCTTGACGATGGCGATGCCTTGCGTGGCTTCCTGCATGGCGCCGATCAGCCGAGAGTTGATCTGCACCGATTCGCGCGTGATGCGGCGCACCCGGCGCATCAGATAGGTGACGGTCCAGATCAGCGGCGGCCCGATCAGCAGCGAACTCAAGGAGAGTATCGGATCCTGGTAGATCATCACGCCGACCAGGCCGACCAGCGAGACGGCATCACGCGCGGTCGAGGTCACCGTCATCGACAACAGGTCGCGAATGCCGTTGACGTTCTCGTTGACCTGCGCGGCCAGCCGCCCGGACCTTGTGTCGTTGAAGAAGGAGACGCCAAGCTTCATCAGATGGTTGAAGATGCGCTGCTGATAGCGCGCCACCAGATTGTTGCCGATCCTGGCCATCGTCACCGCCTGGCCGTAGCCGGCAAGGCCGCGCAGGATGAAGGCACCGAGCAGTGCGGCGCAGATCCATGGGATCAGGTCGCCGCGTCGTTCGTAGAAGATCTGGTTGACGACCGGGCTCATGATCCAGGCGGCAAGCGCCGTCGTCGCCGACACGGTCAGCAGGCAGAGGATGGTGAAAATATACGCGCCCCGATAGTCGCGGCCATTTTCCTGGAGGATACGGCGGATGACCGCCACGATCTCTCCCGCACGGGGTTTCGACAAATTGGGGGGCTGAAATGTCAAATTGGAGCGCTTCGTAGATTTCCGCTTCCCGCGGCCGGGCAATTTGGCACCCCTCTTAACGCCAAGCAGCCAGCTTGCCTATGCCTCGGGGTGACTAACTTCGTCGCGCCAGCGCCGGCCCTCGGTCTGGACACCGAACAGCGAGGGGTTCCTGGCATAGGCGGCAAGGCCCAGAAGTGCGGCCAGCGGATGGGTAATGACATAGACCGGCATGGTGCGCATCATCGCGCTGTGCGGCGCCTTGTCCTCGAAAGCGGCGCGGAAATTGCCGGCTTTCAGCGCCGGCACGATCTTCTGCGCGATGCCACCGGTGAGAAACACGCCGCCGCGGCTCATGAACACCAGAGCAAGGTCGCCTGCCGTGCGCCCAAGGCAGGTGACGAAGGTCTCCAGCGCTTCCTCGGCAACCGGATCGGTTTTCGCAAGTGCCGCGGCAGTGATCTCGGCCGGCGTGGTGAAGGGCGACGGCTTGCCGTCCGCCTTGGCAACCGCCCGATAGACATTGACCAGACCGCGTCCGCACAGGATCTGCTCGCCCGAAATGCGGCCCTCCAGCTTCTCGATATGCGGAAAAACCTCGAAATCGCGGGCCGAGCGCGGACCGATGTCCATATGGCCGCCCTCGCCGGGCACCGGTATCCAGTGGTGCAGCGCATGGACCAGCCCGGCGACGCCGAGCCCGGTTCCGGGGCCGAGCACGACGCGGCCGGCATTGGGCTCCGGCGTGCCGCCGCCGATCTTTTCCATGTGCTCCTCGCCGAGCGCGACGACGGCCAGCGCCTGCGCCTCGAAATCGTTGAGCACGACGATGTCGCTCAGGCCGAGGCTGGCGAACATTTTTCTCGGCTTGACGATCCAGGGGCAGTTGGTCAGTTCGATCTCGTCGCCGTCGACCGGACCGGCCACCGCCAGCACCGCCGAATTGGGACGCACCGACGAGCGATCGAGCACGGCCGCCTGGATCGCCTCGTCGATGGTGTTGTAGTTCGCCGTCTGGACGATGGTCGGCTCGCCTGCCTCGGAATTGGCGTCGAGCACGATCGAAAAGCGCGCATTGGTGCCGCCGATGTCGCCGATAAGGATCGGAAACCGCAACAAAGTATCGTCGTCGCCTGTGCCTGGCATGCTCTCGTCCGTCTCCGGCGCCACCGACGGCATCTAGCCGTTCTTCCGTTGACTAGCGCATGGGTTTGAAAAGGGAAACGGTTTTCGACCCCGGCGGCGCGCTGAGGCCGGCTGTGCGGCCAAACCGACACGGTTTCGCAAAAATGAGGCCCCGAACCGATTGAGCCGTGACCGTCAGTTTCCTGGCGGCCGCGGCCGCGGCAGCGGCACGCCGATCTCGGGGGTCGCCGTGAAAGCGTTCACCGTGCTTGGCAAGCCGGCGGCGGCCGGGGTGGCGGGCAATGACGGCGCTTCGGATTCGGGTTCGGGTGCGGCAGCCGCGACCGGCACGCCGCCGCCGTGATAGGTCGCCGCCTCGGCGGAAACCGGCCCCGGCGCGTCGAGCACGGCGCGGCATTCGCTCGGCAGGTTCGCCATCGTCATCAGGTCGCGTGCCTTGGGGGCATCCGGGTTCTTGTTGGGCCGCCACGGCTCCTGCGTGAACCACCAGGCCAATGGCTTGCCGCAACCGTCATCGTCCGGCGTCGCTTCCTGCGCCTTGCAGCCGGGGGATCCCGGCTGACAGCCGATGCGCATGTGAAAATGATAGTCGTGGCCCCAAAACGGCCGGATTTTGCGCAGCCAGCCGCGGTCGCCCCTGACGGTGTCGCAGAGTTTCTTCTTGATGCCCGGATTGACCAGGATGCGCTCGACCTGGCTGTAGCTCGCCGCCCGCTTCAGAAGCCTTGTGTGCGCCGGCGTCCACAGCGCGTCCTTCACCAGATGGGTCTTCTCATCGACCATCAAGGTGGCGCTCATCGATTCGCGCTGCGCCATCGACAGCGGGCGGCTGGGCATCGGCGTCAGCCAGATGTCGGCGTCGAGCCCGATCTGGTGCGAGGCATGCCCGGTCAGCATCGGGCCGCCGCGCGGCTGCGAAATGTCGCCGATCAGCAGGCCCGGCCAACCATCGGCTGCCGCATCGCGCGACAATTTCTCGATCACCGCGATCATAGCCGGATGGCCCCAGCGACGGTTGCGGGACGGCCGCATCACCTCCCAGGTCGGACCGTCCATGGGAATGGCGACGCCGCCGGCAAAACAGCCCTTGGAATAGAAGCCGATCGATTGCGCCGCGCTCGCGGCTGGCAGTTTCTTGGCGCCGAACAGGTCTTTTGCCCGTTCCTCGGCCGCGGCCGGCCGTACGGCTAGACCGGCAAGGACGAACAGGCCGAGAGCGGCCGCCAGCCTGAATTTTTTGCCGAGAGATGGCTGTATCGGTGTTTTCATGAAACCGGATCCCCACCAGGCCGAATCATAGCATGCAACGCGGAACGCTTCGATCGACAGAGCGGTTCACCGAAACGGTGAACCGCTCTGTCTCTGTTTTGACGCAATCCCGGACGGAGAACCGTGTCACACTTTTCCTGGAATTGCTTTTAGCGCTTCATCGGGCTGCGCGCCTCGCCGTCGCGCCAGTCGTCGCTCGCCCACATATGGTCGAAGGCGGCGCGGTAGTCTGGAAAGCGCAGGGAATAGCCCGCCGCCTTGATCGCCGCGTTGCCGACGCGCTTGTTCTCGCCATAGAAGGACCGCGCCATGGGCGAAAGTTGGGCGGCGTCGAAAGGAATCTCGGGCGGCGGCTCTATACCCATCAATGATGCGGCATAGGCGACGACATCCTGCGGCGGCGCCGGCAGATCGTCGGTGACGTTGAAGATGCCGCCTTTATTGCCTTGGATGAGCTGCCACAGGGAGCCTGTAATGTCGTCGCAATGGATGCGGTTGAACACTTGGTCCGGCTTGACCAGCCGCCTTGCGCTGCCGTTTTCCAGATTGAGCAGGGCATTGCGGCCCGGCCCGTAAATGCCGGAGAGTCGCAGGATCGCCACCGGCCGGCGAATCTCGCGGCCCAGCTCCAGCCAGTCCTGCTCTGCCGCCACCCGCATCATCGAACGCTTCGACACCGGCCGGCATTCAGCCGTTTCATCGACCCAGGCGCCGTCATAATTGCCGTAAACCCCGACCGTAGAGAGATAGCCGATCCATTCCAGCAAAGGCATTTGAGCGATTGCCTCTCGGGCGGCACCCAGCACGGGATCGCCGGCCTCCTCCGGGGCGACCGAAATCAGCAGATGCGTTGTTTTCCGCAATGCATCGCCAATCTCATCCGTCATCGCGCCGTCGAACAGCAGCGGCGCGATGCCGGCCTGCCGTAGCGTCTCGAATTTTTCCGGCGAGCGTGTCGTGCCGAAGATCGTCGCGGCGCCTTTGTTGGCCCGAGCAAAAGCCCTGCCGGAATAGCCGGCGCCGAAGATGAATATCTGCTTTTCGCTCATGCATTCGCCCTGGTTGGCCGCCCCAGACGCCATTCGTCGCGCACGGCTTCGTCGCTCTCGGTTTTCAGGCCGATGGCTGCCCTTTCTGAATATTCGGCGTTGGGCACCAGCCGCGCCAGCGCCCAAATTGCCGCGCCCCGCACCAGCGGGGACGGATCGCCGAGCAGCGCAAGCACCGCGCCGGACAGCGACGCTTCGCCGGAATTGCCGGCGGCGATCAGCACGTTGCGGATGAACCGATCGCGGCCGATGCGTTTTATCGGCGAACCGGAGAAGAAAGCGCGGAAGGCCGCGTCATCGAGACCCAAAAGGTCGGCGAGCGGTGGTTCGCGCAGATCATCGCGCGCGGCGAGTTTTGCTTCCGAAGCCGCCCGGGCGAATTTGTTCCACGGGCAGGCGGCTAAACAGTCATCGCAGCCATAGATGCGGTTGCCGATCTTTTCGCGGAATTCGTGCGGGATCGGCCCCTTGTTCTCGATGGTGAGATAGGAAATGCAGCGCCGCGCATCGAGCCGGTAGGGCGCCGGAAAAGCATCGGTCGGGCACGCGTCGAGGCAGGCGCGGCAGGAGCCGCAATGGTCGATTTCGGCGCGGTCGGGCACGAGTTCGGCGGTGGTGAAGATGGTGCCGAGGAACAGCCAGGAGCCGTGCTCGCGGCTGACCAGATTGGTGTGTTTGCCTTGCCAGCCAAGCCCGGCGGCTTCGGCCAGTGGCTTTTCCATGACAGGTGCGGTGTCGACGAACACCTTCACGTCACCGCCGGCGCGGGCAACGAGCTTGCCGGCGATCTCCTTCAGCCGGCCTTTCATCACATCGTGATAGTCGCGGTTTTGCGCATAGACCGAGATCGCGCCGCGGTCGCGCTTGGCCAGCACTTCGCGAAGATCATGGTCGGGGCCGTAGTTCATCGCCAGCACGACGATCGAGCGTACCTGCGGCCAGAGGGCCGTTGGTTCACTGCGGCGTTGCAGCGTCTCGGCGATCCAGTCCATCGAGCCGTGAAAGCCGTCGGCGACGAATTCGGCCAGGCGCGCCGGCGCCAGCGGGATCGCATCGGGGGAGGTGACGGCGACGGCATCGAAGCCGGCGCGCTGCGCCTCAGCGTCGATCAGCGCGCGCAGTTTTGCGGCGTCAGAAGTCGAGGTCCGCATAATGCGACACCGGTGACAGGCCGCGCACCCGGTCGGTCAAAAGCGGCCGGAAGGAAGGCCGCGACTTGACCCGCGTGTACCATTCGCGAGCAGCGCTGTGCTCGCGCCAGTCTATCTCGCCGAGATAATCGAGCACCGACAGCGTCGCCGCGGCCGCGAGATCGGCATAGGTGACCCTCGAGCCGGCCAGCCAATGGCGGGTGCCGGCCAGCCAGTTGGTGTATTTCATGTGCTGGCGGATGTTGGCGCGCGCCGCACGGATCGCGCCCGAGTCGGGCGAGCCGCCGCCCGCCGTTTCCGGCATGACCGGCTTCAGCACGCGCTCACGCACCAGATGACGGGTGACTTCGCTTTCAGCCTTGTTGAGATACCAGTCGATGAGCCGGCGGATTTCGGCGCGCTGCATCGGGTCCTCGGCGAACAGCCGCTTGTCGCGCTTCAGCACGCCGCGCGTTTCATCGAGATATTCCGATATGACCGTCGCGCCGACGATCGGCACGTCGCCTTCGGCCAGCAGGATCGGCAGCGTGCCGGCCGGGTTCAGCGCCAGGAACTCCTTGCGCCGGGTCCACGGCTTTTCCTCGATCAGGGCCAGCTCCTCGCCATACTCGCCGAAAGCGAGGCGGACGAAGCGACAGGTGGCGAACATGGGATGGTGGAAAAGCGTCAGCATGATTCCGCGATGATAAAGCGCACTGGCGAATCGCAGGGCGCACCGGTAAGTCTTGGCCGCCCGGTTAGCGGGCCGTCAGGGTGTTGCGACCTATAGGGGGACTTCAACGCCATGACAAGCAAGCCCTTCTGTCAGCCGTCACGCCAATGCCGAGGTAGCCATGGAAAGCCAGACCATCGTCGAAGCCCTGCTGCTCGGCCTGCTGGAGGGGCTGACCGAGTTCATCCCGGTGTCCTCGACCGGCCATATCCTGCTCGCTGGCCATTTCCTCGGCTTCCACTCGACCGGCAAGGCCTTCGAGATCCTGATCCAGCTCGGCGCCATCCTGGCGATCCTCAGCGTTTATTTCCGCCGCCTCTGGAAAATGCTGCTCGAACTGCCGCACGACCGACTGACCAGGCATTTCGTCATCGGCATCCTCATCGCCTTCCTGCCGGCGGCATTCATCGGCGCGCTGGCGCATGATTTCATCAAGACGGTGCTGTTCGAATCGCCAAGGCTGATCTGCATCATGCTGATCATCGGCGGCGTCGTGCTGCTGGTGGTCGACCGCATGAACCTCAAGCCTGTTTATCGCGACGTCGAGCGCTTCCCGACCCGGCTTTACCTGCAGATCGGGCTTTTCCAGTGCCTGTCGCTCATTCCCGGCACATCGCGTTCGGGCTCGACCATCGTCGGCGCCCTGCTTTTGGGCGTCGACAAGCGCGCGGCCGCTGAATTTTCCTTCTTCCTTGCAATCCCGACCATGGTCGGCGCCTTCGCCTTCGACCTGTTCAAGAACCGCAACGTGCTGAGCAGCGCCGACCTGCCGATCATCGCCGTCGGCTTCGTCGCCGCCTTTGTCACGGCGCTCATCGTCGTGCGCTTCCTGCTCGATTACGTCTCGCGCAAAGGTTACTCGCTATTCGGCTGGTGGCGGCTGGTGGTGGGCGGTGTCGGGTTGGTGGCGTTGATGATCTGGGGGTGAGGAGTGTTCCGCGTAGCGGCCCTCACGCTTCGTCCCACGGGCTCCGCCCGTGGATGACGAATGAAGGAGGGCTGCCCCCTCTAACTCTTCCCATAAAACGCGTTCTCGACATGCACCGGCCAGCGCCAGGGCAGCACGGCGACCATGTCGAAGCGCATCGACAGCCTGCCGTAGTCCGCTTGGCGCGACAGCCAGATGTCGGCCGCGCCTTCTATTCGACGTTCCGATTCGTGGCCGATCGCCTCCATGGCTTCCATCAGCGACCGGCGCGCCTTGACCTCGACGAACAGCACCAGATCGCCGCGCCGCGCGATCAGGTCGATCTCGCCGAAGCGCGTGCGGTGGCGGCGGGCGAGAATGCGATAGCCTTTCAGCATCAGCGCTACCGACGCCAGCCATTCGCCGCGATGGCCGCGCCGATAGGCTTTCTGGCGGCTGGCGCTCGGGCGTTCAGCCACCGCCGCTTTCTCCCGAAGCATCCTTGAGCTCCAGCAATCGCCGATAGAGCGCCTGTTTCTGGCCGCCGGTCATCTTCGCGGCTTCCGCCGCCGCCTTGGAGGCCGGCATTTCGGCGGCAAGCGACAGAAGCAGACGGTCGATGTCGGCGGGTTCGTCGACCCTGGCCTCGGCCGGAGCGACGCAGACGACGATCTCGCCCTTCGGCGTATCGGCCGCGGCATAGTGGTCGGCCAGCGCCTGCAGCGTGCCGGTTCGCATCTCCTCGAAGGTCTTGGTCAATTCCCTGCCGATCGCGGCCTTGCGCTCGCCGCCCAGCGCTTCGACCATGGCACCGAGGGATTCGGCCAGCCGGCGCGGCGATTCGAAGAAAATCAATGTCGCCGGCACGGCTTTCAGTGCCTCCAGCCGCGTCAGCCGCTGCCCGGTCTTCACCGGTAAAAATCCGGCGAACATGAAGGCATCGGAGGGCAGGCCGGATGCGGTCAACGCCGCGAGCGGCGCCGATGGGCCGGGGATAGGCACGACGCGAATGCCGTGGTCGAGCGCCTCGCCGACCAGCCGGTAGCCGGGATCGGACACCAGCGGCGTGCCGGCATCAGAGATCAGCGCCACGCTCTGTCCGGCCTGCAGCGCCGCGATCAGCTTCGGCCCGGCCTCGCCGGCATTATGCTCATGATAGGCTGTGGTGCGGCGGCGGATGCCATAACGGTCGAGCAGCACGCGCGACACCCGTGTGTCTTCGCAAGCGACGATGTCGGCGGCGGCCAGCGTCTCCAGCGCGCGCAGCGTGATGTCGGCGAGATTGCCGATCGGCGTCGCCACCAGATAGAGCGCCGGCTCCAGCGGCCGGGCCGCGATCTCGGTCTGCCCGACCACATAGCTGCGCTTGCCCGTCTCTGCGGTCACTGACGACTTCTCCATTCAGCCCTGTTTGGCACGGCTGACGCGGGCTTGCAAAAGCTGATGCCGATGTAGGGAATTCGCCTTTCCTTTGCCACAGTGGGGAACCAAACCGGCGTTGGCAGATTAGCCCCCTGATTCCGGAGGAGGACAGGATGGATAGCCTCAAGATACAAGACGCTTTCGAACCCTACTATGCCGGCCGCAACCGCGTTGCCACCCCCAGGGACAAGCGCCCGTCTGCCAAGACCGAGCACAGCCTGACCGAAGAGCGCGTCGCCAGCACCTTGCCGACGAACGTCAGCCTTTCCGACAACAAACCCGACAGCACGACGGAGCACTGACCGGACGATGCCCAATCGCTTCGATATCTTCATCACCCGTCTTGAAACGAAGAACGCACGCCATGGCGCGCAACTACCCTCGATAGGCGACCAGCACAGCACCCGCCGCGATAAGGGTGACGCCAAGCCAGTTCGCTCCGGACAACCGCTCGCCGAGAAAGGCCGCGCCAAACACCGCCACAAGCACGACGCTTAGCTTGTCGATCGGCGCCACCTGCGCCGCATTGCCGATCTTCAGGGCGCGAAAATAGCAGAGCCATGAAGCGCCGGTCGCCAGACCGGACAGGGCGAGGAAAGCCCAGGTCTTTCCCGAGATCGTAGCCGGCGACTGGAACTGGCCGCTGGCGAGCAGGATGGCACCGAGCACGATCAGGATGATGATCGTGCGGATGAAGGTGGCGAAATCGGAATTGATGTTCTCGATGCCGACCTTGGCGAAGATCGCCGTCAGGGCAGCGAATGCAGCCGAGAGCAGCGCCCAGAATTGCCAGGAGGATACGGTCAGGTTCATGCGGGTGGCCTTCGCGGATTGCGTCTTAACCGAGATACCGTGAAACGCGTGCCTTCAGAAGGCCAATCAACTCCAGATCCATGAATTCATAATTGTCAGGTATGTCGAGGCAGATCACACGCGCCTTCTTCAGGCTGGCCCTGAATTTCTTCTGCAGCTTGGTGCGGTGCGCCTTTTCCATGACGAAGATAATGTCGGCCCAAGCGACCAGCTCATGCGTCAGCGGCGTGTCGGCATCGTGGTTGGTTCCTGCCGAGGCCACCTCGATATCGCGGCGCGTTGAAAACACCTGTTCGGCGGTCGGGCTGCGCAAGCGGTTCTGGCTGCAGACGAAAAGGACGTTCTTCAAGGGTTAGCGCGCCAGATCGGCGACCACGGCGTCGAGCACGATCATGCCGGCGGCCGTGGCGCGCAGGCGCGCATTGCCGATCGGCGCCACCAGCCCTTCGCCCTGCAGCATCGACAACCGCGCGCTCGACAGGCCGCGCCCGGAGAACGCCTCGTAGCGGGAGAGGTCGATGCCTTCGGCCAGCCGCAGGCCCATCAGCAGGAATTCGTCGGCCTCTTCCGAGCGCGTCAGGATCTCGCCGCCGGTGACGCCATGGCCCTTGGCCTCGACCAGATTGGCCCAGGTTTCCGGCATCCGCTCGGCGATTGTCACCGTGCGCCGGCCGTTCTCGACGAAGCGGCCATGCGCGCCCGGCCCGACGCCGACATATTCGCCATAGCGCCAATAGGTCAGGTTGTGCCGGCTCTCGGCGCCCGGCCTGGCGTGGTTGGAAATCTCGTAGGCCGGCAGGCCGTGCGCCGTGGTGATCTCCTGCGTCAGCGCATAGAGGTCGGCGGCATGGTCATTGTCGGGGATGACGAATTTCTTTGCCGCATGCAGCGCGTGGAAGGGCGTGCCTTCCTCGATGGTCAGCTGGTAGAGCGACAGATGGTCGGCGGCATGGCCGATCGCCTGTTCCAGCTCCGATGCCCAAGCCTCCGGCGTCTGGCCGGGGCGGGCGTAGATCAAGTCGAAGGACAGCCTTGGGAATATTTCCCGCGCGAAGCCGATGGCGTGCAGGGCCTGTTCGACATTGTGCAAACGGCCGAGGAAGCGCAAATCCTTGTCGTTCAGCGCCTGCACGCCGAGCGACACGCGATTGACGCCGGCTGCCCGGTAGCCGCGAAAGCGTTCGGCCTCGACCGAGGAGGGATTGGCCTCCAGCGTCACCTCGATGCCATCGGGCACCGTCCAGTTCTTCGCCACGGCGTCCAGAACCCTGGCCACGGTTTCCGGCTTCATCAGCGAGGGCGTGCCGCCGCCGAGAAAAACGCTGGTCACCTCGCGCGGCCCGGTGCGCTCGCGCATCGTCGCCAGTTCGGCCTCGAAGGCGGCGGCAAAGCGCTCCTGGTCGACCGGCTGGTGGCGAACATGGCTGTTGAAGTCGCAATAGGGGCATTTGGCCGCGCAGAACGGCCAGTGGACATAGACGCCGAAGCCGGGCGCCCGGTCGAGCAGCATGCTCATGCCGAGCCCAATCTCGCTTTGGCGAATTTCTGGAAGGCACGGGCGCGGTGCGACAGCGCCGTGGCCTGGCCGGGCTTCCAGCCATGCTTTTCCTCGGCGCTCATTTCGCCGAAGGTTTTTTCGAAGCCATCGGGCAGGAACACAGGATCGTAGCCGAAGCCGAGCTCGCCGCGCGGTGGCCAGACCAGCGTGCCCTCGGCCTCGCCGCGATAATATTCCGCCTCGCCGTCGGGAAACGCCAGGCAGATGACGGCGACAAAGCGTCCCTTGCGCTGCTCCGGCAAGGCGGCGCCGACCTCCTGCAGCGCCACTTCGGTGCGTTGCATGGCCATGCCGAAGTCACGCGAACCGTCCGGGGTTTCGGCCCAGTTGGCGGTGTAGACGCCGGGCGCGCCGTCAAGCGCGTCGACGCACAGGCCGGAATCGTCCGACAACGCCGGCAGGCCGGTCGCCTTGGCGGCGGCGAGCGCCTTGATGTAGGCGTTCTCCTCGAAGGTGGTGCCGGTCTCGTCCGGCTCCGGCAGGCCATACTCCCTGGCCGACTTCGCTTCGAAGCCGAACGGTCCCATCAGGTCGGCGAATTCGCGCAGCTTGCCCTCATTATGGCTGGCGACGACGATCTTCTTGCCATCGAGAGAATGCATCAAAGGCCCCAGATTCTTGGCTCGGCAAATTCGATCGAATTGCCCGAGGGGTCGCGTATATAGATCGAACGGCCGCCCTGCGGCCACTCGAATTCGCTCTCGATGGCGATCTTCTTTGCCTCCAGATGGGCTTTCCAGCCGGCGATTTCATCGGCGGTCGCCGCAAAGCAGAGATGGCCTTCGCCGACCGCGCCGTGCGGTGGCACCGGCAGCCTCGCGTCAGGCGCCGGCGGGATTTTGGTTGCCTCGGCGTTGAAGACGAGCAGCACGCCGGGGCCGCAGCGGAAGAACAGGTGGCGGCCGTCGACCTTGCCGAGGAGATTGAGGCCGAGGATGTCGGTGTAGAAGGTTTCGGCGGCGGGCAGGTCTGTGACGTAGAGGGCCGATTCCAGGATGGCGGATGGTGTCACGAGGCACCCCCCTCTGGCCTGCCGGCCATCTCCCCCTCAGCTGGGGAGATTGGCAGCTTCTGCATTGTCGCGCACCCTACAACGCCGGAGATTGGCGAAGCCCTAGACGACATCCGATCTCCCCACTTGAGGGGGAGATGGCCGGCAGGCCAGAGGGGGGCGCTCAGGCTCGACATCTAAAAACTAAGCCACCGCCATCTGCTGCAAACTCACCAGGCGCTGGATGCCTTTCTTGGCCAGGCCCATCAGGTCCGCGAACTGCTCCTCGGAGAAAGGCTCGCCCTCGGCGGTGCCCTGGATCTCGACGATGCCACCCTTGCCTGTCATGACGAAATTGGCGTCGGTGCCGGCCGCGGAATCCTCGATATAGTCGAGGTCGATGACCGGCTGGCCGTCATGGATGCCGCAGGAGATCGCAGCGACATGATCCTTCAGCACCTTGGCGACGCTGGCCATCTGGCGCGCTTCCATCCAGCGCAGGCAGTCATACAGCGCCACCCAGCCGCCGGTGATCGAGGCGGTGCGGGTGCCGCCATCGGCCTGGATGACGTCGCAGTCGACGGTGATCTGCTGTTCGCCCAGCGCCTGCAAATCGACCACGGCGCGCAAGGAGCGGCCGATCAGCCGCTGGATTTCCAGCGTGCGGCCGCCCTGCTTGCCGGCCGAAGCCTCACGGCGCATGCGCTCGCCGGTCGAGCGCGGCAGCATGCCGTATTCCGCCGTCACCCAGCCCTTGCCGGAGTTGCGCATCCAACCCGGCACTTTTTCCTCGAGGCTGGCCGTGCACAGGACATGCGTGTCGCCGAACTTCACCAGGCATGAGCCTTCGGCATGCTTGGAGACGCCACGCTCGAAGGAGATGGCACGCATTTCGTCGAATTGGCGTTTGGAAGGGCGCATTCAGGGCTGCTTTCTTGTCATTTTTTCGGAATCTTGGCCGGCTTGTAACCGCATGGGACGCGTGGCGCAAAGGAAAATGGCCTGACGATCGGACACAGACACCGGGTTGCGCGGGTGCGGTGTAAGTCTGTATCCTTGGGCCGGAGGTTTTTGGCCGTATGACCAAGGCAGTCGATCCGAGTTCGCAGTCGCCCGCGCTTCAGTCGCCAGTATTCCAGGCGCTCGACATGCGTTCCCGCGACATCTTCCGGCGCATCGTCGATTCCTATCTCAGGGACGGTGAACCGGTGGGATCGCGCAGCCTGTCGCGTATCCTGCCGTCTTCACTGTCGCCGGCGACCATCCGCAACGTGATGAGCGACCTCGAGCATCTCGGCCTGATCTACGCGCCGCACATTTCGGCCGGCCGGCTGCCGACGCAGGCCGGCCTGCGTTTCTTCGTCGATGCCTTCATGGAGCTTGGCGACCTTTCCGACGAGGAGCGCCGCGCCATCGAGGCACAGGTGCGGGCGTCCGGTTCCGGTGCGACGCTGGAGCACATGCTGACCGAGGCCAGCCAGATGCTGTCGGGCATGTCGCGCGGCGCCGGCCTGGTGCTGGCCGCCAAGAACGAGGTGGCGCTGAAGCACATCGAATTCATCCAGCTTGAGCCGACCAAGGCGCTGGCGGTGCTGGTGTCGCAGAATGGCGACGTCGAGAACCGCGTCGTCGACCTGCCCGCCGGCATCACCGTCTCGCAACTGCACGAGGCCTCGAATTTCCTCAACGCCCATATACGCGGCCGCACGCTTGCCGAGGCGCGGATCGAGATCGCTCGCATCAAGGAAGAAACCAGGGCCGCGCTCGACACGCTGTCGCAGGACCTGGTGGAGAAGGGGCTGGCGGTGTGGGCCGGTGCCGACAGCGGCCTTCCGGCACGGCTCATCGTGCGCGGGCGTGCCAATCTGCTTGAAAACGTCACCGCCCAGGCCGACATCGAGCTGCTGCGCCATCTGTTCGAGGACATGGAGACGCAGGACGGGCTTATCCAGCTGCTTGACCTCGCCGAGCAGGGCTCGGGTGTGCGCATCTTCATCGGCTCGGAAAACAAGCTGTTTTCGCTGTCGGGCTCGTCGCTGGTCGTCGCCCCCTATCGCGACAAGGATGCCCGCGTCGTCGGCGCGCTCGGCGTCATCGGCCCGACCCGGCTGAATTACGCGCGCATCGTCCCAATGGTCGACTATACGGCGCAGCTGATTTCACGCATGCTGCGCTGAGCTGATCCAACCGAGGAGACGACGATGGCGCTCGAAGAATTCAAGGCCCGGATCAGCCTGCTGCTGGAGGAGATGGTCAACCAGCCGGAAGACCAGCACGAGATCCAGGAGCAGCTGCGCGAAAAGCTACGGGAAATGCGCGCCATGGGCCTGCCGCTGCCGGCTGACCTCGTCGAGTTGGAAAAACGCCTCGACGACGATTTCTACGCCGCCGGGACCTGAACCGGAAAACCGCAAGCTTCCTTCACCTCATCGTGTGCCGTGGAACGATCGACGAAACCGGTCGTTCCTGTTTTCACGCCCGAACATTGGAGGACCGAATGATGCGTTTTGCCGGCCCGGCACTTTCCGCCGCACTGTTTGTCTCGACCGCTTCATTCGCCCAGCAGGCGGACGAGCCGGTGCTGAAAGGCGCGGCCGCCTTCGGCGACTGGCGAGCGGACAAGCCGGGCACACGCCGCCTGATCAGACCGGATGATCTGCCCAAGCCCAATGCCACCCGGTCGACCTCGAACAGCGCCGGCATCGCGGACATGCCGGCAGACGCGAAGCTGCAACTGCCGCCGGGTTTCTCGGCCGAGCTGGTTGCATCGGGCATCGACAATCCACGCGTCGTACGCGTCGCACCGAATGGCGACCTGTTCGTCGCCGACAGCAAAGCCAACCAGGTCCGCATCTATCGCCTCGCCGAAGGCAGTGCGAAGCCGGCGCAGGACGGCATCTTTGCCGGCAATCTCAACCGGCCCTATGGCATTGCCTTCTATCCGCCGGGCGCTGACCCGCAATGGGTCTATGTCGCCAACAGCGACAGCATCGTGCGCTTTGCCTACCGCAATGGCGACCTGAAGGCCTCCGGCGACCCGGAAACCATCGTCGGCAACATCCCCGCCAGTCATCACTGGACCCGCGATATCGCCTTCTCGCCGGACGGCAAGACGCTTTACCTTTCGGTCGGCTCGGGATCGAATGTCGCCGAGGACATGGGCCGGGAGCCGAAAGGCGGACTCGATGCCTGGGCGAAATCGCAGCCGCTGGGTGCAGCCTGGGGTTCTGAAGACGGCCGCGCCGACGTGCTGGCCTTCGATCCCGATGGCAAGAACGGCCGCATCTTTGCCGCCGGCTTGCGCAACTGCTCGGGTATGACTGTGCAGCCGGCGACCGGCGCGCTGTGGTGCGTCGTCAACGAACGCGATGCGCTTGGCGACAATGTGCCGCCCGAATACGCGACCGTGGTCAAGGAGGGTGCTTTCTATGGCTGGCCCTGGTACTATATCGGCAACAATGAGGATCCGCGCCACAAGGGTGAGCGCCCCGATCTTGCCGGCAAAACGACCGTTCCCGATGTGCTGATGCAGGCGCATTCGGCGCCGCTCACCATCGCCTTCTACGAGGGGAAGAGCTTTCCAGCTGAATACAAGGGCGATGCGTTCGTCGCTCTGCACGGGTCATGGAACCGCGGCAACAGGACCGGCTACAAGGTGGTGCGGTTGCTGTTCAAGGACGGCAAGCCGACCGGCGCGTATGAGGATTTCATCACCGGCTTCGTGGTTTCCAACGGTGAGGTCTGGGGCCGGCCGGTCGGCGTGGCGATTGCGAGCGACGGTGCGCTGATCGTCAGCGAGGACGGCAACGGCACCATCTGGCGTGTCACCCATGGCGACGGTCCGTCCTGATCTGCTCAGGTAACGCAGGCCCCCTCACCCGGATTGCCAACCGAATTGCGAAGAGCAATTCGGGACAATCCGACCTCTCCCCGAGGAGGAGTCAGCAGACGCTGGCGCCCGTCTCTTCTCCCCTCGGGGAGAAGGTGGCCGCGAAGCGGCCGGATGAGGGGGCTTCGTAAGGCGAGCCCTCGATATCTGGTGCAATAGAATCCGGCCCCAGGGAATTCAATCTTGGCCTGTCCCATGCAATAAAACGCTCTGATCCGAGACCAGTGCCATGACCCTTACCGGATTCCTCGCCTATAGTGCGGCCCTCGGCATCGCCGCCGCGATTCCTGGTCCCGGCATCACCGCGCTGGTCGCCCGTGCGCTCGGCTCAGGCTTCCGATCGTCGCTGGCGATGTCGTTTGGCCTGATGGTTGGCGACATCACCTATCTGACCGCCGTGGTGCTTGGCCTCGCCTTCGTCGCACAATCCTTCGGCATGGTTTTCCTGGCCATCAAATGGCTCGGCGTCGCCTATCTCGCCTTTCTCGGCTGGCGCTTCTGGAACAGCGGCATCACGCCCGAGACCGTCGAGGCCGGAAAAGGCAAGGGCGGCTTGCTGTCGAGCTTTGCCGCCGGCCTGACCGTTACCCTCGGCAATCCGAAGACGATGATCTTCTATCTCGCGATCACGCCGACCATCGTCGACCTGAAAACCATCACGCTGGCGGATTACGGCATCCTCGTCGCGCTGACCGTTGTCGTGCTGTTGGTGGTGCTGGTGCCGTATCTGGCGCTGGCGGCCAAGGCGCGCTGGTTTCTGAAATCACCCCGCGCGCTCAAGGCGCTGAACCGCACGGCGGCCGGCTTCATGGTCGGTGCTGCTGCAGCGATTGCCGCTCGGCAATAGAGAGCTTTCGGCCAAAGCATTTCGCAAACGGGCCTTTGCGAGAAATGCTTTTCCGGGACGGCACGGTTTTAGACACAGGTCCCACTCGGATATTTTCAGCCGACAGTCTATCTTGCGCGACCGAAGGCCCTATCTTGCCGGCTGCAATTCCACTGCCTGAAATCCTTACTCGCCTGAAGTTCTGGGAGCGAAACAAATGAACAAGTCCGCCACAGCCCGTGTGCCCGGTCGCGGCCGCGTCTACAATTCCATCACCGATACGATCGGCGACACGCCCCTGGTGCGGCTCGACAAGTTCGCCAGGGAAAAGGGCATCGTCGCCAATCTCATCGCCAAGCTCGAATTCTTCAATCCGATCGCCTCGGTCAAGGACCGCATCGGCGTGGCGATGATCGAGGCGCTTGAGGCATCAGGCAAGATTTCTCCCGGCAAGACAACGCTGATCGAACCGACGTCGGGCAACACCGGCATCGCGCTTGCCTTCGCCGCCGCGGCCAAGGGCTACAAGCTGATCCTGACGATGCCCGAAACAATGTCGGTCGAGCGCCGGAAAATGCTGGCGCTGCTCGGCGCCGAGCTGGTGCTGACCGAGGGTCCGAAAGGTATGAAGGGGGCCATCGCCAAGGCCGACGAACTGGCAGCGACGATCCCCAATGCGATCATCCCGCAGCAGTTCGAGAACCCGGCCAATCCGGAAATCCACCGCACGACGACGGCCGAGGAAATCTGGAACGATACGCATGGCGAGGTCGATATCTTCGTCGCCGGCATCGGCACCGGCGGCACCATCACCGGCGTCGGCCAAGTGCTGAAGAAGCGCAAGCCCTCCGTGCATGTCGTCGCCGTCGAGCCCGACTCCTCGCCGGTTCTGTCGGGCGGCCAGCCCGGCCCGCACAAGATCCAGGGCATCGGCGCCGGTTTTGCGCCCAAGATCCTCGACACGACGATCTATGACGAGATCGTCAAGGTGTCGAACGAGGATTCGGTGGCCAATGCCCGCCTCGTCGCCCGCCTCGAAGGCGTGCCGGTCGGCATCTCTTCGGGTGCCGCCCTGCAGGCGGCCATCGTCGTCGGCTCGCGGCCGGAGAACAAGGGCAAAAATCTTGTGGTGGTCATCCCGTCCTTCGCCGAGCGCTATCTGTCGACAATCCTGTTCGAGGGGCTGGGATCGTAGTCCGACGCTCCTTCGCGTCCAAGCTGGCCCGCTGAAAAAACGCGCGTGGCCGCCATCGGCGGCTTGAGCGCGGCACCGCTTCCGGTTCATATCGCCCCGGCCTGCTTTGCGCGGCCGGGGGAGAATTTCATGTACAAGCTTTATACCCGTCCTGGCAGCGGCGGCTTCGTCGTCGAGGCAGCGCTGGCGTTGGCGAATGCACAGTTCGAGCAGATCGACGTGCCGAAGACCGACCGGCCCGACCCCGCCTTCCTCGACATCAGTCCGTTGAACCAGGTGCCGGTGCTGACCTTGCCGGACGGAAGCTCGATGACGGAATCGGCGGCGATCTGCATCCTGCTTGCCGAGCGTCATCCCGATGCCAATCTGGCGCCGGCAGCAGACGCGCCTGCCCGCGCCGATTTCCTGCGCTGGATGGCCTTCATGTCGTCGGTGCTCTATCCGGCGGTGCTGCGTTTCTACTACGCATACCGCTACACTGCCGATCCCGAAGGCACCAAGGCGGTCAAGCAGGCAGCCGTGGCCGAGATGGACCGTGGCTTTGCCGTTCTGGATGCCGCGCTCGAAGGCCGTGACTGGCTGGTCGGCGACCGGATGTCGCTGGCCGACATCTATCTGGTCATGCTGGTGGCCTGGCATCCCGACATCGACAGCGCGCGGACGGCATGGCCGAACATTGAACGCCTGTGGGCGCGGCTGCGCGACCATCCGCTGATGAAGACGCTCAACACCTCGCACGAGATGTGGCCGGGCTGAAGCTCAATTTCTGAGCACTGCCCGCCTTTCCTGCAGGAAGCGGCGCACCGCCGGGTCGCGCTCGAGGCCGATCGCCCGGTCATAGGCTTCGCAGGCTTGCGGTACCTGACCAAGCCTGGCCAGGAGACCGGCGCGTGCGGCCCAATAGGGCTGATAGTCATCAAGCCGTTTGTCGTCGCCCAGCACGTAGAGGGCCGCCAATCCCGCCACTGCGCCCTCGGCCTCGGCGATCGCCACCGCGCGGTTTATCGCCACCACCGGCGATCCTGCGATCGAAAGCAACGCATCGTAGAGCTCGCGGATCGCCGCCCAGTCGGTGCGGCCGGTCAGCCGTCGTGCCGCATGCGCGGACTGCACGGCCGCCTCAAGCTGGTAGCGGCCGATGATGCCCTTGGCCGCGGCGTTGGAAAGCAGCGCCTCCGCCTCATCGATCAGGGCGCGGTCCCATAGAAGGCAATCCTGTTCCGCCAGCGGCACGAAGTCGCCGGCGGCGCTGCGCCGTGCGGCGCGGCGCGACTCAGCAAACAGCATCAGCGACAGGAGGCCCAGCGCCTCCGGCTCCTCCGGCAACAGCGAAGCCACCAGCCGGCCGAGCCAAATGCCTTCGGTCGCCAGATTGCGCCTTCGCGTCTCGGTGCCCGCCGGGTCGGACCAGCCTTCGGCGAAGGCGGCGTAGATCGCTTCCAGCACCGCATCCAGCCGTTCGCCGAGTTCTGCCTGCTCCGGCACGCGGAACGGAATACCGGTTTCACGGATTCGGGACTTGGCTCGCACCAGGCGCTGGCCCATCGTTGCCGGCGAGACCAGGAAGGCGGAAGCGATCGTCGCGGCGTCGAACCCCAGCACCGTCTGCAGGATGAGCGGCGAACGCACGCTCGATTCGATCGCCGGATGGGCGCAGGCGAACATCAGCCGCAGCCGCTCGTCGGGCAGGTCTTCGTCGGTCATGCGCGCCTCCGCTTCCTCGGCAATCAGCTTGAGATGCTCGCGGCCGGCCTCGCTGGTCAGCCGGCGCCGCACCGCATCGACGCGGCGCCGCCTTGCCACCGCCAGCAGCCAGGCTTCCGGTTTCTTGGGTACGCCGGTTCTTGGCCAGCGTTCGAGGGCGGCGGCAAAGGCATCGGCCAGCGCGTCCTCGGCTGCGGCCACGTCGCGCGTGCGGGCCGCGAGCCAGGCGACAAGCTTGCCGTAGCTTTGCCGGGCGGCGGTTTCCGCTGCCGCCCGCGCGATCTCCAGGCCACTTTCCATCACATGGTCTGTTCCCAGATCGGCCGCAGCTCGACCGTGCCGGCGCTGGCCGCGGGGCAGCGCGCCGCCCAGGCGATAGCGGCATCGGCATCCTCGGCCTCGATCATGTAGAAGCCCGCAAGCTGCTCCTTGGTGTCGGCATAGGGGCCATCGAGCACGTTGGTCTTGCCATTGACCATCCGCACCGAAGTGGCGGCCTGGGTCGGCTTCAGCCGGTCGCCGGCCACCCAGGCGCCGGACTTCTTCAACGCATCGGTATACGCGCCATAGGCAGCGCTGATCTCGTAGGTCTTATCGGTCGGCGCGGCCGCCATCGCGGCTTCATTGACGTAGATCAAAAGCATGTATCGCATGGTCTTCTCCCGTTGTTTCGAAGGCTGCTTCGTTTGCGAGCCGGACGTATGTCGCGCGGCCCTGGCCGATTTCGACAGGCATTGGAAAAATCTTTCGGCTCCGAAGACATTTCACGCAAGCGGCCATCTGTGCATCCCGCACTCAACCATTCGTCTAACGCATGGGATTGCGGGTTGGCATTTCCATCTCGCTGTCTAAACTCGCTTCTGTTCGCGTCAGGGAGGTGATGCGGCTGCTATTTCAGGGAGGAAATCAGATGTTCCATTTCAGGACGAAACTTGTTGCGGCCGGCGCCGTGGCGCTGTCGCTTGGCCTGAGCGCTGTTTCAGCCAAGGCGCAGGAATTCATCAATGTGCTCACCGGCGGCACATCTGGCGTCTATTATCCGCTCGGCGTGGCACTGTCGGAAATCTACGGCAAGGGCATCGAAGGCGCCCGCACCCAGGTGCAGGCAACAAAGGCTTCGGTCGAAAACCTCAATCTGTTGCAGCAGGGCAAGGGCGAGATCGCGTTTGCGCTGGGCGATTCCGTCAAGCTGGCCGCCGAAGGCAATGCCGAGGCCGGTTTCCCCGGCAAGCTCGATAAGTTGCGCGGCATCGCAGCCATCTATCCCAACTACATCCAGATCGTCGCCAGCCGGGAGTCCGGCATCAAGACGCTGGCCGACCTCAAGGGCAAAAGCCTGTCGGTCGGCGCGCCGGCCTCCGGCACCGAGCTCAACGCCCGCGCCATCTTCGCCGCCGCCGGGTTGAAGTATGAGGATCTCGGCCGGGTCGAGTATCTGCCCTTCGCCGAATCGGTCGAGCTGATCAAGAACCGGCAGCTCGACGCCACGCTGCAATCGGCCGGGCTCGGCGTCGCCTCGATCCGCGACCTCGCCACCTCCGTGCCGATCAATGTCGTGGCGGTGCCGGCCGAGGACGTCGCCAAGGTCGGCGCGCCCTATCTGTCGGTGGTCATTCCCAAGGGCACTTATGAAGGCCAAAGCGAGGATGTCGCCACCGCCGCCGTCGGCAATTTCCTCATCACCCGCGCCGATGTCTCCGACGAGACCGCCTACCAGATGACCAAGCTGATGTTCGACCATCTCGACCAACTGGCTGCGGCACATGCCGCCGCCAAGGCGATCGACCCGGCCAAGGCGCTCGACGGCATGCCGGTGCCGCTGCACCCCGGTGCCGAGCGATACTACAAGGAGAAGGGCTTGTTGAAGTAGGGCGGGTCCGTCGGATGACCGAAGCAACGTCTGGAACATCAACCGACGGCAAATCCGCCACCTTCCATCTGCCTGCCGTCGAAGAACAGGTCGAAGGGCTGCCGCCGGGCTTCGGCGACGGCGTTGCGGGCAAGGCCGCCTTTCTCATCGCCGTCGCCTTTTCCGTGTTCCAGATCTATGTCGCCGCCTATGGCAGCATTCCGAGCCAAGTGGTGCGGGCCATGCATGTCGGCTTCCTGCTGCTGCTCGGCTTTGGCCTGATCGCCAATCTGCGCGCCAAGAGCATGCCGGCGAAAGCCGCGTTCTGGACGCTCGGGGCGCTCGGCTTCGGCACCGGCCTCTACAATTGGGTGTTCTACACCGATCTGATCCGCCGCTCCGGCTTCCTGACCACACCGGACCTCATCGTCGGCGCGGTGCTGGTGGTGCTGGTCTTCGAGGCAGCGCGGCGGCTGATGGGCCTGCCGCTGGCGGTCATCGCTTTCATCTTCCTCGCCTACTGCTTTTTCGGCAACCATTTGCCGCCGCCGCTCATCCATCGCGGCTATGATTTCGCCCAGCTCGTCGACACCTTCGCCTACGGCACCGAAGGCATCTACGGCACACCGATCTATGTCTCGGCTGCCTACATCTTCATCTTCGTCGTCTTTGCCGCCTTTCTCGAACGCGCTGGCATGATCGCGCTGTTCAACGATTTCGCGCTTGGCCTGGTCGGCTCGTGGCGCGGCGGCCCGGCGCAGGTCTGCGTGCTGTCCTCGGCGCTGATGGGCACCATTTCCGGCTCGGGCGTCGCCAATGTGGTGGCCAGCGGCCAGTTCACCATCCCGCTGATGAAGCGCTTCGGCTTCCGCTCGGCTTTTGCCGGCGCCGTCGAGGCGACCTCCTCGATGGGCGGCCAGATCATGCCGCCGGTAATGGGTGCGGTCGCCTTCATCATGGCCGAGACGCTGAACGTGCCTTATGCCGAAGTGGTCAAGGCGGCGATCATCCCGGCGCTGCTCTATTTCGGCGCCTGCTTCTGGCAGGTGCATCTGGAAGCCGGCAAGGCGGGCCTGCACGGCATGGCCAAGGCCGAGCTGCCCAATCCGTGGGACGCGGTGCGGCAACACTGGCCGCTGGTGCTGCCGCTGGCAGCGCTCATCTACCTGCTGTTTGCCGGCTATACGCCGATCTTCGCCGGCACGATGGGCCTGGCGTTGACCATCGTGCTCATCCTCGGCACGCCGTTGGCGGCAGCGATCGGGCCGCTGGCCTTCCGCATCGTCTTCTGGATCGCGCTCGGGCTTGCCGCCGCTTCGTTCATGAAGTTCGGCGTCAACCTCCTCGGCCTGGTGATCGCCGCACTGGTCGTCGCCTGCTTCACGTTCAAGGGCGGCCGCGAGACGTTGCAAATCTGTGTCGACTCGCTCGCCGAAGGCGCCAAGAACGCGCTGCCGGTCGGCATTGCCTGCGCCATTGTCGGCATCGTCATCGGCACGCTGACGCTGACCGGCATCGCCTCGACCTTCATCGGCTGGATCATCTCGATCGGCGAGGACAATCTGTTCCTGTCGCTGGTGCTGACCATGGTCACCTGCCTGGTGCTGGGTATGGGCATTCCGACCATTCCCAACTACATCATCACCTCGTCGCTGGCCGGGCCGGCGCTGCTCGAGCTTGGCGTGCCGCTGCTGGTCAGCCACATGTTCGTGTTCTATTTCGGCATCATGGCCGATTTGACGCCCCCGGTGGCGCTGGCGGCGTTCGCCGCCGCACCGATGGCCAGGGAAAGCGGCCTGAAAATCGGCATCCAGGCGACCAAGCTGGCCATTGCCGGCTTCGTCGTGCCGTTCATGGCGGTCTACACGCCGGCGCTGATGCTGCAGGACGCAGGTCCGATCGCCGCCCAGTTCGGCTATCCCGTCGAGGTCGGCTACATCGTCGCCAAGGCGTGCATGGGCATCGTGCTGTGGGGTGCCGCCGCCGTCGGTTTTCTGGTCACCCGCATGGCGTGGTGGGAGCGGCTCGTCGCCTTCGCGGCCGGCGTGCTGCTGGTCGCCGCGGTGCCGCTCACCGACGAGGCCGGCTGGGTGCTGGCGCTGGCCTGGATCGGCTGGCACTGTTTTCGCGCGCGGCAGGCTTCAGTCAGAACATGAGCCTGTGCCTCCTGGCCGCGGGCAAGACGGTAACGCTCTCCGTCGCCGCCTTCACGCTGTCCTGGACGCATTCGGTGGAACGGACGCGCTGGCAAGAAGACTGGAAGGTCACGTCCTCCGGCCTGCAGGTGGTCGAAGCCCGGATCGAGGGCTCGGGCGCCGGCATGGAGCCACCGGAAGGCGCGGTGCTGAAGGAGGGTTGGTGGAGCTATGCGCCTGATGTCGGCCCGCAGCGGCGCGTCGTGCTCGCCGCTTCAGGTGCAACCAGCGACGGCTGGACACTGTGCACGGTTCAGGGCTGCCGGGAATTGGGGAGGACGGCAGGCGGACCGATCGTGCTCGAGCCGTGCCGGCCGGATGGCACGAGCCAGCCGCGGTAGCGCATAGCCACCCTCAGCCAAGGAACCGCTTGCGCAGCTCCGGAGAAGGAATGTCGCAAGCATCCTTCCTGCCGAACAGGGCGTAGCGGTTCCTGGCGATGCGATCATAGAGCCAACCACGCAGCGGGCGCGGCAACAGCAACAGTGCCTTGGCCGCCCGCCAAGGCCAGCCGAGTTCCGCCATGACGGCGACAAAACTGTCCAGCCGCGTGAAGGCGACGCCGTCGATCAGGACGAGATTGGTTTCGTAAGAGTCGGTGCGCAGTCCATGCTTCCGGAACAGCGCTTCACCGAAGGGCGACTGCGCGGTGGCGAAGCGGAAACGGCCTTGGCGGTCGAGCCTGACCACCATGCGCACGAAACCGGAGCAGAGCACGCAGACGCCATCGAAAACGATCAATGGATGGCGTGAGTCGAGAACTGTTTCGAAGGGACGAGTTGACTGGGGTCGAACTGGTTGAGGATGGTCCGTCACGCTGGCCTCGGCTGCTCGTGTCCTATGACACTAAGCCGGCCAGCGATGGTATCAAAGCCGTGGCGATGTCGCACGGCGCCTGTCGGCGAGAGCGGGACGCTCGGCGCGATAGGTGGTGGCGCGGGTGGAGGCGGCCGGCCTGCAGATCCGGCTGTTGTGGCGATTTTCGAAAGCCATGATCAGTGCGCGCCCAGCGAGTTGCCGCGACGGGCGCAGGCCGGGCCGGGGCCGCGCATGTAATAGCGTTCGGGCCGGTAGGTCGGCGCGACGAATTCGCGGATGGCGGCGGCATAGCCGATGAGGTGCGCGAGGAAGTTCATTACCTTGTCCCTGTCCCGATTTTCGGATGTCCCTTCCGAATTGCGGTCATCATAGCGTCGAGGCGTGAATAGTCGGTGAACGTGATGTTAATATCTGGTCGAAAATGCCTTGCTTCGTGGCTGGAATGCGGCTGATTCGGGGTCTTTCCGTGCAGTTGGTTGGCATTCCGGCCAATGTGACTTTTGCATCACATATGTTTCGTTTGAATGTCGCCTGCGCGCGGTTCTGTTTCAACTTTTGCCGAGCCCGCGAAATTTCCGTGCTGGCGGCCAGAACCAACCAGGCGGCCCCTTGGCGTCCAGATCGGCGCGGGAGCGCGGAACTGGAGCGCGATCTGTCCGTTCTCACCTTCATCTGGTTCTGAAGGGAAGATATCATGGCGCCGCGTCCGGCCTGGAGAGGCTATCTGAAGCTTTCGCTGGTCACCTGTGCCGTCGAACTGACCAATGTCGTCACCCATACGGAGCGGGTCTCGTTTCGCATTCTCAACCGCAAGACCGGCAACACGGTGAAGCGCCTCTATGTCGATGCCGAAACCGGCAAGCCGTTGGAGGAGGATGACGAGATCAAGGGTTATGAACTCGACGATGGCAATTTCATCCATATCGAGGAAGACGAGATCGAGGCGGTGCAGATCGAATCCTCGCACACGATGGCGCTCGACGGCTTCGTCGACAAAGCTTCGATCCAGCAGATCTATCTCGACACGCCCTACTATGTGGCGCCAGCCGACAAGGTGTCGGAAGAGGCGTTCGCCGTCATCCGCGATGCGATGGCGGGCAAGAAGATGGCCGGGCTGGCGCGTATCGTGCTCTACCGACGCGAACGGCCGGTGGTGATCGAACCGCTCGGCAAGGGCATGGTGCTGACGACGCTGCGCTACGACAACACGGTACGTCAACCGGACACCATCTTCGGCGACATCGAGCCCGTGAAGACCGATCAGGAGATGACCGATCTGGCCGAGTTGATCATCGACAAGAAGAAGACGAAGTTCGATCCCTCGAAATTCGACGACAAATACGAGGACGCGCTGCTGGAGCTGATCCGCGCCAAGAAGGCCGGCCACAAGGCGCCGAAGGCCAAGGCGGCGCCCAAACCTTCCAATGTCGTCAATCTGTTCGACGCGCTGAAGAAGAGCCTGTCGGACTCCGGGTCATCGAAAACATCTTCGTCGGCGAAGGCCAGGCCAGCGGCCAAACGCGCCAAGTCGAAAGCCAGCGCGCCCAAACGCAAATCGGCCTGAGGAACCCAACGGATGGCCAGCCTCGAACAATATCACTCCAAGCGCGATTTCAAGAAAACCGCCGAACCGGCCGGCAAGGTCGCCCGGACCAAGCAGGGCGGCGCGGGCGGCATCTTCGTCATCCACAAGCATGCCGCGACGCGGTTGCATTACGACTTGCGGCTCGAGCATGACGGCGTGCTGTGGAGTTGGGCGGTGACGCGCGGCCCGAGCCTCGACCCGCATGAGAAGCGACTGGCTGTCCATGTCGAGGATCACCCGATCGACTATGCGCCGTTCGAAGGCACCATTCCCAAGGGCGAATATGGCGGCGGTTCGGTTATCGTTTGGGACGAGGGCACCTGGATTCCCGAGATCGACCCGGCCAAGGCGATCAAAAAGGGCCATATCAGCTTCGAGCTCAGGGGACACAAGCTGCATGGGGCATGGCATCTGGTGCGGCTGAAGCCGCGTGCGGGTGAAAAGCGCGACAACTGGCTGCTGATCAAGTCGGACGATGCCGCAGCGCGTCCCGGCGAGGACATCCTCAAGGAAGCGCCTGAATCGGTGAAATCGGGCCTGACCATCGAGGAGGTCGGCGAGGGCAAGACCGCGAAGGGCGAGAAGCCGAAAGTCTGGCATTCCAACAAGCCGGCCGCCGTCAAGACAAAAGCCGGCAAACGCCTCGACTTTATCGAGCCGCAGCTGGCCACGCTCGAGCGTGATGCGCCGCCGGGCAAGGACTGGCTGCATGAGGTGAAGTTCGACGGCTATCGCATGCAGGCGCAGATCGCCGGCACCGATGTGCGGCTGCTGACCCGCACCGGCCTCGACTGGACGAAGAAATTCGGCGGCGAGATCGTCGCGGAGTTGGCCGGGCTGAAGTGCAGCGACGCCATCCTCGATGGCGAGGTGGTGGTGTTGGCCGACAGTGGTGTTTCGTCCTTCGCGCTGCTGCAGCAAGACCTGTCGGCGAAGCGGACCAATCGTTTCATCTATTACGTGTTCGACCTGATGCGCCTCGATGGAAGGGATTTGCGGCGCGAGCCGCTGGTCGAGCGCAAGCAGGCCTTGCAGGAACTGCTCGGCGAACAGCCCGACAATGCGGCGGTCCGCTTCAGCGACCATTTCGCCGAACCCGGCAAGATCATGCTGGAGCATGCCTGCCGCATGGGCCTGGAAGGCGTCGTCTCCAAGCGTGCCGATGCACCCTACCGCAGCGGCCGCGGCCCGACCTGGGTCAAATCGAAATGCACGGCGCGGCAGGAATTCGTCATTGGCGGCTAC
Source organism: Mesorhizobium ciceri biovar biserrulae (assembly GCF_001618845.1). Taxonomy (NCBI): domain Bacteria; kingdom Pseudomonadati; phylum Pseudomonadota; class Alphaproteobacteria; order Hyphomicrobiales; family Phyllobacteriaceae; genus Mesorhizobium; species Mesorhizobium ciceri. The sequence continues at coordinate 6,242,415 of NZ_CP015064.1, read as the reverse complement.
CTGCCGTCGGACAAGACCGGGCGCGGACTGCGCTCGATCCTGGTCGGCTTCCACGAGGGCGGCAAGCTGCATTATGCCGGCCGGGTTGGGACTGGTTTTTCCGGCAAGGGCGCCAATGAGCTGAAGGCAAAACTCGATGCATTGACGGCAAAATCATCGCCCTTCTCCACCGCCGTGCCGAAGGGCAAGGGCCTGGTCTGGGTCAAGCCTGAACTTGTCGGCGAAGTGGAGTTTCGCAGCTGGACCTCGGACCGTATAATACGCCACGCCTCGTTCCAGGGGTTGCGCGAGGACAAGCCGGCGGAGGAAGTCGTGCAGGAAAAGCCCAAAGCGGCGACAGGCATGCCATCGACAGGCAAGAGCACGGCCAAGCCGGCATCAGGCGGCAAAGCCGCCGGGTCGATGACGACCACGGTCAAACTCTCGCATCCCGACAAGCTGCTGTGGCCGGACGAAAACATATCCAAGCAGGGCCTGCTCGACCATTACGCACAGGTTTGGCCGCGCATGGAACAGTTCGTGGTCAACCGGCCGCTCAGCCTGGTGCGGGCGCCGGACGGTGTCGGCGGCCAGCGTTTCTTCCAGAAGCATGCCTCGGCTGGCATGAGCGACAAGATCGCGCGCATGAAGGACCCGACCGACGGCGAGGAAATCCTGTTCATCCGGGATTTCGATGGTGTTGCCGCACTGGTCCAGTATGGCGTGGTCGAGATCCACATCTGGGGGTGCACGATCGATGAGATCGAGAAGCCCGACCAGATCATCTTCGATCTCGATCCCGATGAAGGTGTCGATGTGAAGGCGGTCCGCGAGGCGGCGCTCGATATCCGGGGCAAGCTCGACGAGCTGTCGCTGCCGAATTTCGTCAAGACCTCGGGCGGCAAGGGCTATCACGTGCTGGTGCCGCTGAAACCGGCGGCGGATTGGGATGCGGTGAAGGGCTTCGCCCATGACTTTGCCCGCGCGTTGGAGCAGGGTGCCCCCGATCGCTACACGGCGACGCTGTCGAAAAAAGCGCGCACGGGAAAGATCTTCGTCGACTATCTGCGCAACGGCAGGGGCTCGACGACGGTCGCGCCCTATTCCTCGCGCGCCAAGAAGGGCGCCACCGTGTCGATGCCGGTGACCTGGCCAGAGATCGAGGCCGGCTTGCCGCCGAACGCTTTCCCGATCGGCGACAAGACGACGCTGAAGCAGCTGGCGAAAGCCGATCCGTGGAGGGAATTTTTCAAGCAGGGGAAGGCGTTGAAGCGGGGGTAGTTCGCGCAATTTGCCAGCGCAGCGATCCTTCGCGCGCCCTCTGGCCTGCCAGCGTGACGAAATCAGCGTCGGCTCCTCAGCTCAGAAACACCTTCTCGAAAGCCTGCTTGCCCGGCAGCGAGAAAATCACCGCGCGGCTGTCCTTCTCGCGGCGCGCCCATTTCTCGGCAAGGATCTTGTCGAGGATGGCGGCGCCCAGCGTGCCGGCGAGGTGCGAACGGCGCACGCTCCAGTCGAGGCAGGCGCGGCATACCGGCCGGCGCGGCTTGGTGTAGACGTCGATGCCGATCGCGGCGAAATGCGAAGCCGCCGATGGCCCGAGCCTGATCTCTTGTTCGTCGCGGACCAGTACGTTCTTGGCGACGAGCCGGTCGAGCATCGCCACTGCCTGCTCGCCGGCGAGGTGATCGTAGCAGACGCGCGCCACGCGCATCGCTGCATCGCGCGGACCCGGCCGCACACGCTTTGGACCGACGGCTTCCGCGACGCCTGTGATGGCTTCGATCATGCCCGCCACCTGCGGTCCGGCGAGGCCGTAATAGCGATGCCGGCCCTGGCTCGCCACCGTGAGCAGCCCACCTTCCATCAGTTTGCCCAGGTGCGAGCTGGCGGTCGGCAGCGAGACGCCGGCCTCGAGCGCCAGCTCGCTTGCTGTCAGCGCCGTGCCGCCCATCAGGGCATTTAGCATGTTTGCCCGTGCCGGGTCGCCGACCAGGCTGGCGATGCCGGCGATGTCGGGTCCTTCGCGCATAGTTCGTTCCTCATCGAAGCGTTCTTGTCAGATAATCACTATTCTCCGGTGAGATCAAGGAGACGACGATGGCCGCACGAACCGCTTTCCCCTCAGCCCCGCTCCACAGCCGTCGGTTCTTCCCGTTCGTCAGCTGGTTGCGTTCGCGGCTGCTGGCCCGCTGGTATGACCGCCATCTGCAGCGTCTCGATCTTGCCGAGATCGACGACCATCAGCTGCGCGACCTTGGCCTGACGCGGCAAGACGTGCGCCGCGAATGCGCGAAGTCCTTCTGGCAGCCCTAGCAGACCAGTCGGCACGACGTTTCGATGCCGTTCAAACTATCGACGCAAGCCGAGGAGACCACAATGACCATCACCTGCTTCATCCGCTACGAGATCGACCCGTTCGGCAAGGCGGCCTTCGAGGAGTATGCGCGCAACTGGGGTCAGGCCATTCCGCGCTGCGGCGCCGATCTGATCGGCTATTACGCGCCGCATGAGGGCTCGGCGACGACCGCCTATGCGGCCTATAACATCGAAAGCCTGGCCGCCTACGAAGCCTATCGCGCCCGGCTTGCCGCCGATCCCGCCGGCAAGGCAAACTACGAGTTCGCCAAACGCGAGAGATTCATCCTGAAGGAGGATCGCATGTTCCTGAAACTGGCCTCAGGCCCGCACGCGAAACTGGTGCTGCCGTGATTGCCGTCATCTTCGAGGTCGAGCCGGCGGAGGGTCGGCGCGATGCCTATCTGAGCATCGCCGCGGACCTGCGTCCGCTGCTCGACGGCATTGACGGCTTTCTCTCCATCGAGCGTTTTCAGAGTCTGGCCGATCCGAACCGCATCCTGTCGCTGTCGTTCTGGCGAGATGAGGAAGCCGTGAAGGACTGGCGCAACACCGAGGAACACCGGCAGGCGCAGAAGGCCGGTCGCGGCGGCATCTTTGCCGGCTACCGATTGCGCATCGCCCACGTCGTGAGGGACTATGGGCTGACGGAGAGGGACGAGGCGCCGGCCGACAGTCGGGCGGTGAATGGGTGAGTGAGGCTACTCACGCATTCCCGATCAGCACGCCGGCCGCGAACACCAGGGCGCCGCCCAGCACCACCTGGAAGGCGGCGCGCAGGAAGGGCGTCTGCATGTAGCGGTTCTGGACAAAAGCGATCGCCCACAATTCGAAGAACACCACCACCGCGGCAACCCCGGTCGCCGTCCAGAAATGCGGAATGAGATAGGGGAGTGCATGCCCGAGACCGCCCAGCGTCGTCATGATGCCGACGGTCAGACCGCGCTTGAGCGGCGAGCCGCGGCCCGACAGCTTGCCGTCGTCTGAAGCGACTTCGGTGAAGCCCATCGAAATGCCGGCGCCGATCGAGGCGGCAAGCCCGACCAGCAGCGTCTGCCAGGTGTCATGCGTGGCAAAGGCGGCAGCAAAGATCGGCGCCAGTGTGGACACCGATCCGTCCATCAGCCCGGCCAGCCCTGGTTGCACATAGGTGAGGATGAACTGGCGCTGCTCGGCGGCGGTCTCTTCGTCCTTCACTTCGCCCGGCACATGTTTCTGCTCCAGCCGCTGCGCCAGTGTCTCATGGCCCAGTTCGGCCACCGCCAGATCGTCGAGCAGTTTTCGCGTCGAGGCATCCGCCGTGCGCTTGGCAGCCTCGACATAGAAAAGGTAGGCTTGCCGCTCCATCGCCTCGGCCTGGCTGCGCACGTGCTCGATGCCGAGCGGCCGGACCAGCCAGTCGGGCTTGCGCTCGTAATAGCCCTTCACATGTTCGCGCCGGATCAGCGGAATGCGCTCGCCGAAACGCTTGCGGAAAAGCTCGATCAGCGAATCGCGATGGCCATCCTCTTCCTCGGCCATCTCCTCGAACACTTTTGCCGATTGCGGGAAGTTTTCCGTCAGGCCGTCGGCATAGGCCCGATAGATGCGACCGTCATCCTCCTCGGACGAAATGGCCAGCGCCAGGATCTCCTGTTCGGAAAGCGATTCGAAGGGGCGGCGGCCGAAGCCGAAAACACGGGAAAGCATGAGGAATTCACCCTAGTTTAGAATAGTTCTAAACTAGGGCTCAAGGTGCCTCCGGTCAATTGCGCGCTTGGGTCGCGGTCAAGAATTGTTGAAGCTCGCATACCGGGCCGACCCCTTCATTATCAGTGAATGTTCACCTATATAATTCAACCCAGCCAGAACAAGGAACCCGCAGATGACGGCAAAACAGCCTCCGCATCCCTATGACCCAAAGCCCGTTCTCGATCTCATCGCCAGCATCGAGGCCGATCTGCAGCGCCTGAAAGGCCTGGTCGAGCAGCAGGTCGAGAAATTCGACCCCGCCAATCCGCACAACAAGGCGCCGGACGGCAAACTGACCGAGGAAGGCGTCGAGTGCTGCTACCGCATGTTCGACGAGGGCAAGTCGCGCTATTCGGTCGCCCAGCAGATGAAGATATCCTTTGCCGCCGCCAGCCACCGCTTCAACAACTGGCGCAAGCTGGGTGGGAGCAAGAGGCAGAGGACGCTGTTGGGGTGAACTCGTGGGACGGCGGCGGAACGGCGCCCCCCCTCTGTCCTACCGGACATCTCCCCCACGAGGGGGAGATTGGCAGCTTCATTAGGTGTGCCCCTTCTCCAACGTTGGAAATTGGCGAAAGCGGATACCCAGCCGATCTCCTCACCCATGGGGAGATGTCCGGCAGGCCAGAGGGAGGCGTGCAGCCGAGGCGTTGGCGACCGCCTCGCTAAACCTTGTAACGGTCACATTTTTCCCATGGTGCGCCACCTCCCTTTGCGGGCATCATGGAAAGACCCCTGTCCACTGGACCTCACATGACCGCCACCACCCCTCCCGGCATCGCCGACATCCACGCCGCCGCCGCGCGTCTCGCCGGCCTGATCGTCGAAACCCCGTTGATCGAATCGCAGGAGCTGAACAAGCGCTTCGGCGGCCGCATCCTGTTCAAGCCGGAGACGCTGCAGCGTACCGGCTCGTTCAAGTTCCGTGGTGCCTACAACAAGCTGTCGTCGCTGAGCGACGAAGAACGCAGCCAGGGCGTCGTCGCCTTCTCGTCGGGCAATCATGCGCAGGGTGTCGCCGCTTCGGCCGCGATGTTCGGCGTCAAGGCGGTCATCGCCATGCCTTCAGACGCGCCGGCGATGAAGATCGCTAACGTCCGCAAGATGGGGGCGGAGGTGGTGCCGTTCGACCGCTTTCGCGACGACCGCATGAGCGTGGTTCGCCCTTACGTGGAAAGAGGCATGGTGCTGGTGCCACCCTTCGACGACCCGGCCATCATTGCGGGCCAAGGCACGATCGGCCTCGAATTGATGCGCCAGGCAAAAGCGCTTGGCGTCGACCTCGACGCGGTCGTCATTCCCTGCGGCGGCGGCGGCCTGACCAGCGGCATTTCGGTTGCCGTCAAGGGCGCCTCGCCCAACACTGCGGTCTGGGCGGTGGAGCCCGAGCATTTCGACGACACCCGCCGGTCGCTGGCCGCCGGCGCCAGGGTGTCGAACGAACCCGGCCACGCGTCGATCTGCGACGCGATCCTGACCGCGGAGCCCGGCCTGATCACCTTCGAGATCAACCGCAGGAACCTGGCAGGCGGCATCGCCGTCTCCGACAAGGCGACGGCACAGGCGATGCGCGACGCCATGGCCTATCTCAAGCTGGTGGTCGAGCCCGGCGGCTGCGTGGCGTTGGCGGCGCTGTCGTCGGGCGAGATCGAACTGTCCGGCAAATGCGTTGCCGTGGTGCTGTCCGGCGGCAATGTCGATTTCGGCACTTATGCCGGGATCATGGCGGCGGCTTGAGACGGGATGTCCAAAGGGTCCGACATGGATCTGAGGCAGGTTTCGCCTTGGATCACTCCTCGCCCGCCTCCAAATCGTCGGCGGGCTGAACATGGTCATCTACCGCCCGCTCACGCGTTCTGAGCTGCCCGACGATACAGCATCCCTTGCTCGCACTCTCATCGGCAAGATCGTGGTGCGCGAACTGCCCGAAGGCATCGCCAGCGGTCGCATCGTCGAGACCGAGGCCTATGTGACCGGCGATGCCGCCGGGCACGGCTATCGGGGGATGACCCCGCGCAACCGTTCGCTGTTTCTCGACGCTGGGCACGCCTATGTCTATCTCGCCTACGGCATCTCCTACATGCTCAACGTCTCGAGCGAGATGGCAGGGGTCGGAACCGGCGTGCTCATCAGGGCGCTCGAACCGCTCGAAGGCATTGCGCTCATGCGGCTCAATCGCGGCATCGAGCGCTTGCGCGACCTTGCGCGAGGACCGGGAAGGCTGGCCCAGGCGTTGCGGATCGATCGTTCGCTCGACGGGCTCGATCTTTGCCGCAAAGGCCCGCTATGGCTGGCACGCGATGATCATGAACCCGACGAAATAGGGGAAAGCGTCAGGATCGGTATTTCGAAAGATGCGGACCGCCTGCTGCGATTCCATGTCAGAAAGAGCCCGTTCGTCAGCGGCCCAGCTTCGCTGAACGGCTAGACGACGGGCTGGTCGCCAGCAAGAGGACGCCAGCCTGGGTGCATTATTCGAAGCGAACGAGATTGAGGACCGGCAACGGACCGCCCGGAAATTGGACGAGGCGAGCGCCGAGCGCCAGGGGTCCGAGATCTATGCCATGGAAGCCAAGCCTGCCGATCAGCGCGCCGATTTCAGCCTTGGCCTGCGCGTCGTCACCCGAATAGAACAGCACGCGCTTGCCGCCTTCCGCCGCCGGGTCGTCGGCCAACAGCTGTGCCAGCAAATGGTTGAACGCCTTCACCACCCTGGCGCCAGGCACGAGATCGGTAAACACCTCACTTGAGAAACGGCCGCCGAGATCGACCGGCCTGAACAGCGGCGCCTCGATCGAGTTGTTGGCGTCGATGACGATGCGCCCGTTCCAGTCGGGCAGGCCGGCAAGTGCTCCCGGAAGCTTCGACCAGTTGACCGCGACAAGCACAATGTCCTTGGCCGCCGCCTCTTGCAGCGTGCCGGCCTTGATCGAGGGGCCGATTGACGTAACGAGTTCCGCCAGTGTCTCCGGGCCGCGGCTGTTGGCGATGGTGGCCTCGATGCCGTTCCTGGCCAGCGTTCGGGCGAATGCCTGGCCGATATTGCCGGCGCCGATGATGCCGATGCTGTTCATGATCTTCACTCCGTTGGTTCGTGTGGAGTGGATATCGCCCTTTTATTGGCCTAGGATTAGCCGGTATTTGCTTGTCTTATTCTCAAACATCAGTTGAAGATTGTTCGTTACGGAGAACGATGGAGACGCTCGCCAACCTCGAATCCTTCGTTCGCAGTGCGGAAGCCGGCGGCTTTTCCGCCGCCGCGCGGCTGCTCGGGCTGACACCTGCCGCCGTCAGCCGCAACGTTGCCATGCTGGAGCGCAATCTCGGCCTGCGCCTGTTCCATCGCTCGACGCGCAAACTCGCGCTGACCGAAGCCGGCGAGCGTTTTCTGCACGACATTGGCGGCAATCTCGAAGCGCTGCAGGACGCCATTGCGGCAACGTCCAGTGGCGGCAGCGAACCAGCCGGCGTGCTCAAGCTCAGCCTGTCGCCGACGTTTGGCATCGCCTATTGCCTGCCTCTGCTGCCGGCATTTCTCATGCGCTATCCGCTCATCCGCCCGGAATGGCATTTCGAGAACCGACCGGTGGACCTCGTGGCCGAGGGCTATGATGCGGCAATCGGCGGTGGCTTCGACCTCTCGCCGGGCGTCGTATCGCGGTCGCTGGCGCCGGTCCACGTCATCGCCGTCGCCTCGCCCGCCTATATGGCAGCGCAGACGCCTCCGACCGATCCTTCCGGCCTTGCCGCCTTCGATGGCATTCTCATGCGCTCGCTCAGTACCGGCCGCATCCGTCACTGGACGATGCGGGATGCCGCAGGCAATGAGATGGCGGGCTCACCGCGCGAGACCATTGTCGTCAACGATCCGGCCGCCATGCGGCAAGCCGCCCTGCTGGGGCTTGGTGTCACCATGATCGCGGTGCCGGACGCACTGCAGCATCTTGAAAATGGTAACCTCGTCCGGGTGCTGCCCCGCTGGTATGCCGATGCCGGCGCGCTCTCGATCTACTTCGCCAGCCGCAGGCTGCTGCCCGGGAAAACCCGCGTCTTCATCGATTTCGTCGTCGACGCTTTCCGACGCGAACACTTTGCCGAGCGCTTCGCCGGCAGCCTCGGGTGAGGCTCGAGGGAAGCCAGCGGACACCCGCTTCGCCTTGGGACGACGACGCCACGAGGGGATTAGATAGTTGACAGACCCTAGGCTAGGCAGGAGGCCGGTGATGTGAGTCGCGCACAGATTTCATTGTGTAAGGAAGCATATGCCGGATACCGAAGGAAAGATGTCGCCAGAAGAGCAAAAGAAGGCGATAGACTGGCTAAACAGAAAAGCTCCGAACATGGTGTGCCCGGCATGCAAGCATTCTTCGTTTGCCATTGTCGAGCATATTTTGACCCCTCAGATTCACTATGGCGGGAGCATCATCATGGGCGGTCCGAATTATCCGCAATTCATGGTCGTCTGCAACAATTGCAGTCACATGCTCACCTTCAGTGCCATCGCGTCCGGTGTCATACCAAAGGACCCGTCCGATGGAAAATGAGGTGCAAATTACTCAGACGACAACTTACACAGAAAGACCCGCAGAGCCGATCCGGCTTGTCATGGGGTCTCGCGAAATGAGGTGCTACACCGTCACCGATAGCGAACTGAAGCAGCTAGGGCTTGCGAACCTGGCTATCTCCGGAACGTTTGGGATTGGATCGGCGTTTTTCGCCTTTGGTCTCGATGTCTACAAAGACACGGAGATGGCGGCGCAAATCCCAGCGGCAGCCCAAGCTATGGTCGGCGTAGTGCAGCCCATTTGCCTCTATATCGGTATCGCTCTTTGGATAGCCTCCGGAGCGCTGCTTTATTGGCGGCACGGGATGCTCGACATCATAAAAAAGGAATCGAAGTCCTAGGCGCTACCCAGCCAGCCGTAGGGGGATTGGCCCGCTAAAGCACGCGCATGTGTTTCCTTAGCCCCGTTTGTGCCGTGTTTGCCTGTGAAAACCGGGTACGGCGACGCCTTAGGGTCGTCGGGCACCTACGAATCACCTAATGTTTGGTTTGGCCTACTCCAGACCGGCCACAGGACCCGCCCTGATAACCGGCGGGGCGCGATCCTGCGTACCTGGTCAACCGGGGGTTATCCCGGCGGAGGACAAGAACATGGTAGCATGTTCATGGCCGAAGGCTGTACACGTCGTATTTTACTGGCGTGTACGGTTCGGACGATTGGAATTCGTCCGAGAGCATTGTCGGTCCTACCCGACGGTGTAATTAGTAAGAGACTTCAACTCCAAGCCCCGCTTCGGCGGGGTCTTTTTTTAACAATCGAATCTTGGCCGTATTCGACCGCTTTTGCAATCGTTTCGTCACCGTTCCGGTGCAATTATTTTGATGGGCTTGGACCTCTTTTCAGGCACGGGAGGCGCCTTGACCGCCTTCTTAGTTGCTGCGTTCAAGGGCTCTTCGGAATCGGTGGTCTCAATCTTGCGCGCCAGTTCACATATATAATCGCCCTCCACGAGCGCGGCGTCTAATCCAGCGTCCGCCGGAATCGCACCAATGCTACGCCGGCAAACAAAGCCACGAACACCACCAGCCAACCGATCTCGCCGGCCACCGCCGGCAGTTCGGCGCCCTTCAGCATCACCGCGCGGGTGATGCGCAGGAAATGCGTCAGCGGGAAGATCTCGCCGAAGATTTGTGCCCAGTCCGGCATGCCGCGATACGGGAACATGAAGCCGGACAGCATGATCGACGGCAGGAAGAAGAAGAAGGTGAGTTGGAGCGCCTGCATCTGCGTGCGGGCGATGGTCGAAATCGTGTAGCCGAGCAGCACCAGCGCCAGCACGAAGATCAGCACGGCGGTCAGGAGCAGCGACATCGATCCGGTGAAGGGGATGGCGAACAGAAGTTTCGCCGCCGCCAGCACCACCACCACCTGCACGCCGCCGACCGCCAGATAGGGCAGCACCTTGCCCATCATGATCTCGAGCGGGCTGGACGGCATCGCCAGCAGGTTCTCCATCGTTCCGCGCTCGGTCTCGCGTGTCAGCGCGATCGAGGTCATCATCACCATGGTCATCTGCAGGATGACGCCCAGCAGGCCGGGCACGATGTTGTATTGCGAGATGCCTTCGGGATTGTAGCGCCGGTGTACGACGACATCGAGCCGACCCTTGGCGGCCTCGGCGGCGGCTTCCTGCGTGCCTTGCGCCCTCAGCAGCGCCTGGCTGGCGACTGTGCCGAGCGTCGAGATGGCGCCGCTGGCCACCGCCGGGTCGGTGGCGTCGGCCTCGATGAGTATCTGCGGGCTGTTGCCGCTCTCCACCCTCCTGGCGAAATCGGCCGGGATGGTGACGACGAAGGCAACGTCGCCGCGCGATATCAGGAACTCGGTCTCGGCGGCACTTTGCGCGACATGGTCGAAACGATAGTAACCGGTGGTCTGCAGCGCCGCGACAATGGCGCGCGTATAGGGATCGTTGCTCGTCGCCACGAGTGCTGCCGGCAGGCTTTTCGGGTCGTTGTTGATGGCGTAGCCGAAAAGCACCAATTGTATCAGCGGCACGCCGAGCATCATGGCGAAGGTGATGCGGTCGCGCCGCATCTGGATGAATTCCTTGATCAGCAAGGCGCCAAGCCGGGCGAAGGAAAAGACGCTGTTCATGCCATGTTGTCCTTCGAGCCGGACATGAACTGGATGAAGACGTCCTCGAGGCTGGTTTCGCCGGGCGAAACTTTCACGCCCTTGTGCTCTCTCTCGACATCGGCAAGCGCGGCTTCGAGCTTCTTCTTGTCGGAGCCGACGACATGCAGCGTCGCGCCGAACGGCGCCACCTGATCGACGCCGGGGCGGCCCTGAAGCGCTTCGGCGACCTGATCGAGGCGCGGACCCTGCAGGACGAAGGTGGTCAGCCCGGCATTTTTCACCACTTCGGCGACAGTGCCGGTGGCCAGCATCTTGCCATAGGAGATGTAGCTGATGCGGTGGCAGCGCTCGGCTTCGTCCATATAGTGGGTGGAGACCAGCACGGTCAGCCCGCCGCTGGCGAGGCGATGGATCTCGTCCCAGAACTCGCGCCTCGCCTTCGGGTCGACACCGGCCGTAGGCTCGTCGAGCAGCAGCAATTTCGGCTTGTGCATGATGCAGGCGGCCAGCGCCAGCCGCTGCTTCCAGCCGCCCGACAAGGTGCCAGCCAGCTGGTTGCGGCGCGACGTCAGGCCGAGGTCCTCCAACGTGCTCGCGACATGCTCCTCGACCGGCTTCAGCCGGTAGAGCCGCGCCACGAATTCGAGATTCTCGCCGATCGTCAGATCCTCGTAGAACGAGAATTTCTGCGTCATGTAGCCGACTTCGCGCTTGATGCGCAGGCTGTCGGTGCGGATGTTGAAGCCGAGCACCGTGCCTTCGCCCTCGTCCGGGGTCAGCAGGCCGCACATGATGCGGATGGTGGTCGTCTTGCCCGATCCGTTGGGGCCGAGAAAGCCGACGATCTCGCCCTCGGCAACCGACATCGTCACATGGTCGACGACGGTCTTGTCGCCAAAGCGCTTGACCAGGCCGTGGACGTCGATGGCGTTCATCTTGCGCTGTCCGCCAGATCGACATCGACGATCTGGCCGGGCTGCAGCGGGCCGGCATCGCCCTCCGGCCGCGCCTCGACCAAGTAGACCAGCTTCTGCCGGTTCTCAAGCGAATAGATCACCGGCGGGGTGAACTCGGGATCTGGCGAGACGTAGCTGACGCGCGCCTTAACATCCGGGCCGCAGCCGTCGCAATGGACGCCGAGCAAGGTGCCGACCTTGACCGAGGAGAAGGCGCTCTCCGGGATATAGACGCTGAGCTTGACCGCGCCGTCGGGCAGGATCGAAATCACAGGCGCGGTCGGACCTGATGTATCGCCCGGATTGCGGATGACGTCGTTGACGCGGCCGGGCGAAGGGGCGGCCAGCACCCGTTTCGACAGCCGCCACTGCGCCTGCTCCAACGCGGCCTGCGCCTGCTTGACCTGATTGTCGGCGGCCTTGATCGTCTCGGGGCGTGCCGGCAGGCCGCCGACGGCGAGATTGGATTTGGCCTGGCCGACCTGCGCATTGGCCGTTTCGAGCGTGGCCGACGCGGTGTCGAAATCCGCTTGCGTGCCGGCGCCGCGCTTGAACAGATCGGCGGCGCGGTCGTATTTGCGCTTGGCGTCGGCGGCCTGGGCGCTGGCCATATCGACCTCGGCCTTCAGCACGGCGATCTCTTCCGGCCGCTTGCCGATCTGCAGGTCGGCCAATTGCGCCTGCGCCTGGGCAAGGCCGGCCTGCGCCTGCGCGACAGCGATTTTTGCGTCGGCACTTTCCAGCGTCACCACGGTCGTGCCAGGCACCACACGGTCGCCGCGCTTGACCGTGACGGTCTCTACCTGCGCCACCTCGATCGGCGCCAGCAGCACGTAGTCGCCTTCGACATAGCCGACGGCCAGCGGTGCTGCCGGGGCACAGGCCGAGAAGAGCTGCGCGGCGAGCGGCAGCGAACACAGAAAGCTCATGGTCTTTGCCCCTTTGTCTTTGCCCCTTTTCTGGCGGCCAATATGGCCTTGAGATTGCCCGATGTGACCGCCACCACCTTGGCGGCCTCCGCGGCGCCGATATCGGGCCAGCCCATGCGGCGCATCACCGCCTCACGGCCGATGCGGAAATAGATGACCTGGCCGATCAGCGTGAACACGGTGAGCCTTGTGGCCTCGCTTTCGGCGGGCTCGCCAGTTGCCTGTTCCCACAGCTGGCACAGCCGGCGATGGCTCGGCTCGAAGACACCGTCATAGATACGATCGAGGGCTGCCGTTGGATGGGAAAGTTCGCGCAGGATGAACTGCACGATCTCACCGGCCTGCGGACTGGCCACGACAAAGCCGACCATTCGCTCCAGCGCCGCGAAGAGCTGCGCCTGCGCTGCCTCCGGACCGACCGGCGCGGGCGCCTGTGCATTGCCGAGCGCCGGTCCGGCGACCGTCTGGATGGTCTCGACGATAAAGTCGGCGGCGGCCGTGCGAAGACCCTCCTTGCCGCCGAAATGATAAGCGATCGAGCCGATATTGGCTTGCGCCTCGGCGGCGATCTCGCGCGTCGAGGTGCCGTCGAAGCCCTGCCGTCCGAACAGCTTCAGTGCCGCCTGGACAAGCGCCGCGCGCGTCATCTCGGCGGGCTCGCGACGAAGAACTTTGGGCTCAGGTAGTTTGATCATGAGCGCACTTTAATCAATCGATTGATTAAAGTCAACTTCTGTTCGTCATTGTCTTGCCATCGACGGCGGCAAACGCTTTAGTGCGCGGCCATGGGCAAGGAAGTCGAACGAAAATTCCTGGTCACCAGCACCGCATGGCGGGAGTTGGCCGAGGCCAATATCCGCATTCTCCAGTTCTATCTCGCTGCCGGCCCCGGGCGCACAGTGCGCATCCGCATCAGCGACGGCACTTCCGCCAAGCTGACGCTCAAATTCGGCAGCAAAGCGCGCGAGCGCGACGAATTCGAATACCCGATCCCGCTGTCGGAGGCGGTGGAGATGCTGGACTTCGCCATCGGACGTGTCATCGAGAAGACACGTCACCATGTTAGGCACCGTGGCTATCTCTACGAAGTCGATGTCTTTGGCGGACCGCTTGCGGGACTTGTGGTCGCCGAACTTGAGACGCCGGAGGACGTGCCGGACGAAATGCTGCCCGACTGGCTCGGCCGTGAAGTCACCGGCGAGCAGAAATTCTACAACGCGTCGCTCGCCCTTGGTGGGATTCCGGAGATCGCCGCATGAGCTTTCGCATCGATCCGCGCCTGCCGCTGACCGGCGAGGTCAGGAGAATCCTTGCCGAGGAGATCGGCAAGGCGCTGCATCATCTTGACGCCGCACGGAGCCGGCCGGAACAGGCGCTGCACAAATGCCGCAAGCGGCTGAAGAGCGCTCGCGCGTTGTTGCGGCTTGTTCGTTCCGGTGACGAAACATTCTGTGAGACAGAAAACCAGTGCTACCGCAACGTGGCGGCCCTGCTTGCCGGCCCGCGCGAGGCGACAGCGCTGATCGAGACCATCGACCGCCTGGCGGCAAGCTTTCCCAAGGAGAGCGCCGACGATGGGCTGGGCGCGGTTCGCGACAGGCTGATCGCGCGCCAGCATGAATTGCATGAAGGTACAGGGCTCGAAGCGGCGATCGGCGCGGCGACCGCCGCCTGCGAGGAGGGCCTGCACCGCATCGGCACGCTGGCCTTGCCCGACCAGCCGGAACAGGCGGCCGACGTGCTTGCCGAAGGCGCCCGCGTCACGCTGCGCCGCGCCAGGAAGGCGCTCGACAAGGCCGGATCGCGGGGAGCGGCCGATGATTTCCACGATCTGCGCAAGGCGGCCAAGACCCACGGCATGCATCTGTCGCTGCTCGGCAGGCTGTGGCCGACACCGATCAAGGCAAGGCGCAAGGCGGTCGACGAACTGGGCGAGCGGCTGGGCGACCTGCACGATGTGCTGGTGATGCGCGCCCTGCTCGAGGCCGACGACCAGCTGCTCGGGCCGCCCGAGGACACGAAACTTCTGGCCAAGCTTTTGAAGCGGTCGGAAAAGCAGCTGAAGAAGAGCTGCATTGCCGAGGCGGCCGAGCTGTTCGGCGACAGTCCCAAACGCTCGACACGCAAACTGGCCCGCAAGGCGCGCGACGATCTGGCTGCGCCGCCGGAAGAGGCCGCGGCATCGTAGGATGACTTGGCGCTCTTCCTCTCGGTCCGGACGGGGGGAAGAAAGGCGTGCGCTAGCCCTCATTACCCGCCCATGCTAATCGCCATGGAGTATGACCGAGCCCGGCGACACGCTTCTGGATCGACTTGGCCGCTGGCTTGCCGGCCGGCTGCAGGAAGAATCGTCCGGCTACGAGCCCTACACCCCATCCGATGCCGAAACGCTGCGTCGCACGCTTGAGCCCGGCGACATCCTGCTGATCGAGGGCAACCAGAAGATCTCGGCGGCGATCAAGTACCTGACCCAGTCGACCTGGTCGCATGCGGCCTTCTATATCGGCGATGCCTTGCCCGCGCCGGCGGACGGCTCGGAGCGGCCGCGCCTGATCGAGGTCACGATCGGCGAAGGCTGCGTCGCCGTTCCATTGTCGCGCTACCGCACCTACAACACCCGCATCTGCCGGGCGAGTGGGCTGGCGCCGGAGGATCGCGACAAGGTCGTCGCCTTCATGATCGGCAAGCTCGGCCTGAAATACGACCTCAAGAACATTTTCGACATGCTGCGTTTTTTCTTCCCGACACCGCCGGTGCCGGTACGCTGGCGCCGCCGCATGCTGGCCTTCGGTTCCGGCGATCCGACACGGGCGATCTGCTCGACGCTGATTGCCGAGGCCTATGGCCAGATCCGCTATCCGATCCTGCCCGAGATCACCCGTGCGCCCGGCCGCGCCTCGGCGCAGTCGAACTATTCGCGCAAGGAAATCCTGCACATCCGCCACCACTCGCTCTACACGCCGCGCGATTTCGACCTGTCGCCCTATTTCCGCATCGTCAAGCCGACGCTGGAATATGGTTTCGACTACCGGGCGGTGACCTGGGACGACAAGCTTGCCGATCCCGGGGCCAAGGCCGCCGAGTAAACGCGATCAAATGAGTCCAGCCGCGTGCATGGCCCGGCACAGGAGCGCTGGCCGGCGGCCGGGCGTCAGTGCTTGCAAGCCGCGGCCCGCACGTCCGAGGGTGTGGCGTCATAACGGCGACGGAACGCCCGGTTGAAATAGGAAAGGTCGTTGAAGCCGGCCTCGTAGGCGATCGCGGTGATGCTGCGTCCGGCATGGCGCGGATCGCCGAGCATGCGATGGGCGCGCGCCAGCCGTTGGGTCATCATGAAATCAATCAAGGATGTGCCATCGCTCTCGAACAGCTTGCGGACGTAGCGGGCCGACAGTCCGTGGCGGGCGGCGACGTCCTGCGCCGACAGGTCGACATGGCCACCATGCGCGACGATATCGGCCTTGATGGCGCGCAAGCGGGCAACGCTGACGCCGCGGCCGCGTGCGATCTGGGCCGCATCCCTGGTCGCGCCCATGGCGAGTGCGGCAAGGTCGAAGACATGCGCCGCCGCAAGGTGGCAGGCCTCCGCAGTCAACTCGTCTCCGACCTCCTGGATCGAGCTGATATAGTCGAGCAACAGCCGCATCGCCCCGCTTTGGGTCGGCAAGGGCCGCATAAGAACCGCGGCCGGATCGCCGATCAGAGGCGAAAGCTGCTTGCGCGAAAAACTCAGATTGACGAAGCGAAACCCGCCGGCGCCGATCAGGTTGAGGCCAACCTCTTCACCGCTCATCATCAGCGCCTGGCCGTTGCCGACCGCCTCCTCGCGGCCGCGATGCTTCATCACACTGCCCCCGTCGAGGGCCGCCAGAAGAACGAAGTCGTCATTGTCGATCAGCGACGACGTACGATGCACCCGGAATTCCGATGAGCTGCCGGTGGCGATGCCGAGGCCTGCCAACACGCGCACCCGCATGTCGATCTGCGCCGGCGCCAGCGGATCGAGGTCCACCCTCAGAACCGTGCGGCCGTAAACCTCACGCGTGATCTCGACGCGATCCCGCTCCGGAAACATCTCCGTCGCCAGCCTGAATGAGGCTGACGTCCCCATCGTCGCAGTCATCGACACCCCCCATGCCCAAGAGCGCGGTCATATGCGCCGGAGCCTGCAAAACGTCAATCCCGGGCCGTTTTGGCCGCTTTCAGTGCCGTTCTGTCCAAGCTGCCCCCCTTTTATGCCCCTAGTTTGCGGCGCGATTCCGAAACCGGAACCGCATTGGCGGCAATCCAAAGGGGGCACGATGTTTCATTTGCAACTGTTCAAGACGCTGTCGGCACTGGCTGCGGCAGGGTTCAATCCGCGCATCTATCTGCTGTCGATCGCCTTGGGCAACGCAGTGACCGATCATCGCGAGGCCAAGCTGCCGCCGCGCGCTGCCCGATGATGAGCCGCACCATGAAAAAGAGCATTTTCCTGGCCCTGACCATTGCCCTTGCGGGCTGCCAAACGGGCCAGGTCGACGACAGGCCGGCATCGATCGCGAGCGCGGCCGGCAGCAAGAAGGCCCGGAACGAACCGACGACGGAAACGGCATGCGCCGATGCGGCCAAGAAGGCGGCGAAGGCGCAGACCAATGCGGCTCTGCTCGGCGGTGTGCTGTCGATGGCGGGGGGTCTTGGCGGTCTGGCTGGCAATGGTGGGGTCATTGCCGGCCAGGCCGCCTCGATCGGCGGCTCGGTTCTGCAGTCCCAGGCAACGAGCAGTGCCCGGGCCGGCATTGCGGAGGATTGTTATGGCTGAGCGGCGTTTCGCAGCCATGCGCCGGCTGGCCGGCGCGCTCGCACTTGCCGGCATGATCTTCGACAGCCCGCCTGCCTTGGCGCTGACAGCGCGGGATGCGTCGGCGGTCGTCGGCCTGATCGAGGCCCTGCAGCCCGAATTCGGTCAGTTCGCCTATGACGAGGAGATCGCCGCCGACTGGTACGAGCGCGATGCCGCGGACAAGGGCTTGATCGGCAGCGCCGGTTTCACCGCCGACAGCTGGAAGGTCGCGCTTGGAGAGACCATGCGCGGGTTCCTGGCGACGATGCCGGTCGCAGAACTCGATGCCATTTTCGCCAAGCTCAGAAATGCCATATCCGGCATGAGGGAGCTGACCGAGGCACAGAAGACGGAGACCATCGCCGCGATCGACGAAGAGGTCGAAGGCTTGATGGCCTTGCGGGCCGAGGGTGACCCCTTCGCCGATGTCGTCAGGCCGCTGACGCCAAAAATCCGCAGCCTCATCCTCGGCCCGGCGGTGGGGCAATAGGATGTTGGGCAACAGGAAACGGGTGGCCGGAAAAGCAACTCCGGGCGGGAGCCTCGAGGCCGAACATCGCGATATTTTTCCAGCCACGGCACGTGCCGGGCGAGGCAGCCCGATCGCGATGCTGATCTGCCTGCTGGCCTCCGGCTGCAGCCAGACGGCCGCCAGCCCGCCGATCACGCGAGACCAGCATGCGCAATTGGCGGAGTTGGCGGCCGGCCCGGACTCGCCGGCAGGCCTTGGCGAGGCCCTGGCTGCAGTCGAGGCGACCAGGAAAATGCGGGACTGCCGGGCGCGGATGAACGAGACGGTCGGGCAGATGAAGACGATGGGCGCCGTCAATGGCGCGGTCGGCGTCGCCGGTCGCATGGCGGGTCCGGGGGGCAAGACAGCGGCAAAAATGGTGGCGGTCGGCACTGCCAGGGTCGTGCGCGGCAAGCTCAGCCGCCAGATGCAATCGTGCTGAGACGATTGACGCGGTGCCTGGTCAGGCCGGCAGCGGCCGCCGTCCTTTCGCGGCGGCGGGCGTATCAGGCCTCGCCCCGGCATCTCGCGCGTGGGGCCCGATCGGCATGATTGCCGGAAATGGCGTCGCGCCAAAGGCAAACGTCCATTTGTAGCCGATCAGGCCATCCTCCGGCGTCGTGTGCTGGTCGTGATGGGCGAGCAGCTTGGCGCGGTCGGCGAGATCCTCCGCCTCGCGCCGCACCATTTCAGCCGTCTCCGGCCGCATCCGCCTGGAGAAGCTGACGAAGGTCGCTTCTTTGTCGATATGGGTGATGGCCCAGCCGATGAAATTCTTGTTGGTCATCTCGAACAGCGGCCTGAGCGGCCCTTCGAAGTTCCACTGGATCGGCGTCTCGACCAGCAGTCTCGCCGAAAGACCCCGTCCGAGCGCGATCAGGCCGAGTTCCTCGAGATCGCGCAGATAGAGGAACATCGAAGCCTCGCTCAGGCCTTGCGAGCGCATGATGCCTTCGGGCGTGAACTTTTCTGACAGTATGACGAAGATGAACAGCAGCGCCGGCCGGCCGGCGAGCTTGCGCTCGATCTCCGGCGCGATGTGGTTGACCGGCCCAGGCCCCCGGTTCATCGAGCCGAGCACGTTTTCCAGTTCGACACCGGCGGCAGCGCAAATCTCCATCAGCCGGTCGAGCTTGCAATTGCGCTCATGGAAGATACGCTTCACCGTCGGTTCGGAAACGCCCATGCGTTCGGCAAGCGCGCGATAGGTGACGCCCTTCGCCTTCAACGTCCGCTTCAGCGCCTGGAAGATCAGACCGTTCATTGGATGCACCTCTTGCCGCTAGTTTCGTATCGATATTCGATACTAGCGGTGTCAGGCCTTTCCGAAAAGTATCGAAAGCCATAGCTCTGCCTCGTCATCTCAGGAGAGCAGTCATGAACACCCTCATCCCCTCAGCCTTTATCGCCGTCATCGGCATTGCCGCAGTGCCCGCCGCGGAGGCCGGCGAACTCTGGCGCGCCACCGGGCTCGAACAGCCGGAATCGGCCCTGTTCGACGCCGCTGACAATCGCATCATCGTTTCCAACATATCAGGCAATCCCGGCGAGGCCGACGGCAACGGTTATCTCTCCGTGCTGTCGCTGGACGGCAAGACGGTCACCCAGCACTGGACCGACGGCATGGACGCACCCAAGGGTATGGCGATCTCGGGCGGCAAGCTCTATGTCGCCGACATCACGAAAGTCCGCGTCGTCGACCTCGCCAGCGGCAAGCTGGTCGCCAGCATCGCGGTGCCGAACGCGGTCTTCCTCAACGACATGACATCGGACCAATCCGGCAAGGTCTACGTCACCGACATGCTGGCCGACGCCATCTACCGCATCGATGGCGACCGGCCGGAGCTGTTCGTCAAGGACGGGGCATTGGCTTCGCCCAACGGCATCTTCGCCGATGGCGGCCGATTGATCGTCGCCTCCTGGGGCAAGGGCATCAAGCCCGACTTCAGCACGACGGAGCTTGGCGGCCTGCAGTCGGTCGACCTAGCCAGCAAGGTGGTTTCGCCCTTGCCGGGTGCCCAGAAATTCGCCGATCTCGACGGCGTCGTAGCCATCGGCGGCACCATCTACACCACCGCCTACATGACCGGCACGCTCTACCGCTATCATGCGGGCGGCGCGCCGGAGGTGGTGGCGCAGTTCAAGCCGGGCAGCGCCGACATCGGCACCGATGGCAAGTCGATCCTTTATGTGCCGTTGATGAACGAAGGCGAGGTTGTAGCGCTGAAGCTCGATTGAGAGCCATGATCGGGCGCCTCAGGGCAGAGCTGCGAGACGTTCGCAGCCGTGAGGGGAAAGCTCGTTCGTCGGCGATGATCACCAACTCGAACTCGCAGTGCGGCTATTAACGACGTCTGGCCCGTTGCGGTCGTCTGTCATGCGACGACCCAAAGGATGTTCTTCACCGAAACTAAACCTCGACGTGACCACCGGTTTGGGTCGACCAATGTTTCAGCATCACGTCAGATAGGGTGTCGCGTGCTGCTACCATTCGCTGATGCCAGTCGTTCTCCTTGTCGAGGACGATTGCACATTCACCCGCCTTTTTCCCTAGCAGGACCGAGTTGCTAAGCCGCGAAAAATACCATGTAGTAGCCGCAGCGTAGAAGATCGTGTGAGGCGAGTGCACTGAGGCTAGTTCGAAAATGGCGGGTGCGAACACCTCTTCTTGACCGAGCTTTCCGGACAAGATCGTCAGTGCAGCGGCTATATAGGACAGGTGTGAAGATTGCGAGAGTATCTCGTATTCTTTCCGACGCCCATTTCGTCACCGCATCAATTTCGAAGGCGCGGGCGATGGTATCGGACAAACCGCGAGGAGCGGCGCAAAGCGGTGTTCACGTCGGGCCGTGCGTGAGTCAGCTCAACGTCAAGAAGTTGGCATTCAACAGGTGGACACCTTGTCCTGACAATGGCCACCGGCCGGCAAATCCCGGCCCCTACCCCGCCTCGATCTTCCCTTTCAGCTGCGCCCGCGCATCCTTGATCGAGGCGGCGTAGGTCACCAGCGGGCGCTTGACGCCGTGGGTGATCAGCATGCGTCGGATCTGCGGCGCGGCACCCGATATGATGAAGCGGACACCGGCGCGTTTCGCCTTGTGGGCGGCGCCTTCGATGACGTTGGCCGCCGTCGAATCGAAGAACGGTACGGCCGAGCAGTCGAGGATGAAGTTCCTGCGCTGGTCGGCTATGCGGTCGAGCACGGTGCCGACGGTCGATGCGGCGCCGAAGAAGAAGGCGCCCGAAATGCGATAGACGACGGTGTCGGCGTCGGTTGCCTCGCTGGCATCGTAGGCGTTGGTGCTGTCGGCGACATCCTCCTGCACCAGCGGCTGATCGGCCTCGACCGCAATCGACTTGGCCATGCGGTCGATGAACAGGATCGACCCCAGCACGAAGCCGACGACGATGCCTTCGGTGAGATCGCGGAAGATGACGAGCAGAAAGGTCGCCATCAGTACCAGCGCATCGCCGCGCGAGGCACGCAGCAAGGTGGCGAAGGCCTGTTTCTCGAACATATTCCAGCACACGACCGCCAGCACGCCGGCCAGGGCGGCGAGCGGGATATAGCTGGCGAGCGGCGCCGCCACCAGCATCAAGGCGAGCAGGATGGCGGCGTGGACGATGCCCGAAACCGGTCCGTGGGCGCCGGCCCGCACATTGGTCGCCGTGCGGGCGATGGTGCCGGTGGCGCAAATGCCGCCGAACAGGGCGGATGCGATGTTGGCGAAGCCTTGCGCCACCAGTTCGCAGTTGGAACGATGCCGGCGGCCCGTCATCCCGTCGGCGACCACCGCCGAAAGCAGCGATTCGATGGCGCCCAGCAAGGCGAAGGCAATCGCATCCGGCAGCACGTCAATCATCCTGTCCAGGCTGATCGGCGGCAAAGCGGGCATTTGCAGGCTGCGCGGTATACCGCCAAAGCGGGTGCCGATCGTCTCCGCCGGCAGCGCGAGAAGCGCCACGACCAGCGATGCCAGCCCGATGGCGATGAGCATTGCGGGCCATGTCGGTCGCCAGCGCTTCAGGCCGGCGATGGTGGCGACGGTCAACACCGCCACGAAGATCGCCGCCGGGTTGATGGTGCCGGCCGCCTCGCCGACCGCGATCAGCTTCGGCACCAGCGGTCCGGGCTCCTTGCCGGCAAGCTTCAGCCCGAACAGTTCGACGATCTGTCCGGAAAAGATGATGACGGCGATGCCGGCGGTGAAGCCGACCGTCACCGGATAGGGAATGAACTTGATGTAGGTGCCGAGACGGAGATAGCCTATGGCGAGCAGGAAGACCCCTGCCATCATCGTTGCCAGCAGCAGCCCGTCGATACCGACCCGGGCAACCGTCGCGGCCACCAGCACGATGAAGGCGCCGGCCGGGCCGCCGATCTGGAAGCGGCTGCCGCCGAGCGCCGAAATGATGAAGCCGCCGACGATCGAGGTGTAGAGGCCGCGCTCGGGCGTGACTCCCGAGGCGATCGCGATGGCCATCGACAAGGGCAGCGCGACAATGGCCACCGTCAGCCCGGCAATGGCGTCCGCCTTGAAGTCGGCGAACGTGTAGCCCTCGCGCCAGACCGTCACGAGTTTTGGCGTGAACAATTCGGAAAATGTCGGCTTTGCCGACTGGTGGGCCGACCTTTGGGCCGATCTGGGGGCCGGTTCATGCACTGCCCGCTGCGTCTGATCCATGGACTGCCTTTCGCACCCTGAAAGGCGGCGGGATCGTCGGCAGGGCTGTCGGCGGTCGCCGTCGCGACTTTATGCCGGCTCAGCCTTGGGATCCGGCGGCACGGCAGACTTGAGGCGCACGCCCCGGCCGCCGCGCTCGCTGGCCTGATTCTCGCCGATCAGCTCCACCCCGGCCTCGTCGAGGGCCTGGATGACCTTCATCAGCGTGTCGACCACGCCCCTGACCACGCCATCGCTCGCCTCCATGCGCTGGATAGTCGGAAGCGAAACGCCGGCGCGCTCGGCGAGCGTCTTCTGATCGATGCCGGCCAGCGCCCTTGCGGCGCGCATCTGCGCGGCAGTGATCATCGGCCGGAATCCCCGTCTGAGTCTGCAGGAGTAAGGTATAATATCATCATTCTGATGTTTCAAGCATTAGGATGAATGTTTGAGACGTAAGTAGCGGCGCCTGACTGGCCATTTTTTAGATACTTTCCCGGGATTGCGCGCTAAGGTCTTCCATCTGGGCAGGGAGTAACGCGGTTGAATATCTTCAAGACTTTCATGACATCGGCAGCCTTGCTGTCGGCGGTTTTCCTGTTGGCCGGCTGCGGGCACGGGCTGATCAACCGGCTGATCTAGTCTCCAGTCTCGCCGTCCGGGTGCTGCCCACGCCATCGCTGCCACGTCCGGGCAGCGAGCCAGCACAGCATCGCCCAGACGAAGCCGGCGCACCAGCCGGCCAGCACATCCGACGGCCAGTGGACGCCGAGATAGACGCGGCTGATGCCGACCAGCAGCGTCGTCAGCACCGCCAGCGACAGCACATAGATCTTCGTCGTTCGACCGGGCAGGAAGCGTGCCGCCAGCGCGCCGAGCGTCAGATAGGTCACCGCCGACAGCATGGCGTGGCCGCTGGGAAAAGACAGCGTCGTTTCGTTGACGAGATGCGAGACGAGTTCGGGGCGCGGCCGGTCGATTCCGGCTTTCAGCAGGCTCGACAGCACCTGACCGCCGGCCACCGCCACGAAGATGAAAAGGGCGGTCGCCGGCCTGCGGATAAGCAGGAGATAGACGATTACCGCCGTCACGATCAGCACCAGCACGCTGCCGCTGCCAAGGCTTGTGATGTCGCGCATCGCCCCTTGCAGCCACAGCGGGCCGATCGGGCTGTCAGGCCGCCCCGCCTGGCGGAAGGCGAGCAGGATTTCGGTGTCGAAGGCGTGCGGCGTGGTGGCGCGCGCCATCTCCATCAGCTCCTCGAATCCCCAAAGGCCGGCCGCGATGACCAGGCCGGCCAGCAGCACCGGGAATTCGACCCGGTTGAGCAAAGCGTTCGCGGCATTCTTCATCGGCAATCCGCCCGTTACAGCCGGCCTTGCAGATAGGGTCCGAGCGTGATCAGCGCCACTGCGGCGATCGCCAGCATGATGCCGGTCGCCTGCAGCGCGTTGACGCGCTCGCCGAAGAAGACCAGTGCCACGACGTTCACCGAGACCAGCTGGATGACGGCAGACAGGCTGAACGACACCGACATGCCGAATTCGCGGATCAGCCGCAGCATGATCAGATTGCCCAGCGAATAGAGCGCCAGCGTCAGCGCGATCTTGCCAAGGCTCGGCGCCAGCCCCCATTGCTTGGCGGCTGTCGCCGCCAGCAGGAAAATGACCGTTGAAAAGCCGAGCTGCAGCAGTCCCGAAAAACTCAACGTTCCGTCCCCTCTCGAAGCGGCTCCCGCCGCATGTGTCGCGGACGTTGTTTCCGAAGCGCGCCGGGACGTCAAGCGCTCGACCAAACGAAGCTCTTGGCAATGGCAAGACGGAGGCTCAATGTACCGACATCGTCCAGCCAGTCGATTGAAGGGCGGTCAGGGGTTCATGATTCGTATTCTGCAGAACTTGACGCGACGCTGGAGCGAACTCTCTCTTGCCTTGCAATTCGTCGTTGCCGGCGGTTTTGGCCTGCTGGCCGTCATGCTGGTGGTGGGCGCCTGGGTGACGGCGCAGATCAGAGAGGGCGTCATCCGCAATTCGGCCGCCACGACGGCGCTCTATGTCGACAGCGTGATTGCGCCGCTGCTTCCCGACTTGCGCAAGGAGCAGGAGCTCAGCGATTCCGTCAAGCAGGCGCTGGACGAGACGCTTGGCCAGGGCGCGCTCGGCAAGCGCCTCGAATCGTTCATGCTCTGGCGCCGCGACGGAACGGTCCTCTATGCCAAGGAGACGGCCCTGATCGGCCGCCGCTTCGCTCCGAGCGACAATCTGCGTTCCGCTTTCCAAGGCAATGTCGTCGCTGAATTCAATACTTTCGATGAGGATGAGAGCGAGGAGAAGGCGACCGGCTTGCCATTGCTGGAGATCTACAATCCCGTGCGCGAGCCCTGGTCGGGCGAGGTGGTGGCGGTTACCGAGTTCTATGAGATCGCCGACGATTTCCAGGCCACCCTGGCTTCCGCTCTGTGGTCGAGCTGGCTGATCGTGGCCGGCGCGACCCTGGCGGCATTCCTGCTCCTGTCGGGCATCGTCCTGCGCGGCAGCCGCACCATCGACGACCAGCGTGGGGCGCTGCGCCGCCAGGTGTCGGAGCTGCAGGGCCTGGTGGCGCAAAACAGTGCCTTGCGACTGCGCGTGCAACAGGCCTCGCGCCGCGCCACCGCGCTCAACGAAAGATATCTGCGCCGCATCGGCGCCGACCTGCATGACGGCCCGGCCCAACTCGTTGCCCTGGCGGCGCTGCGCATGGACAGCCCGATATTTTCCAGCGATGGCCATTCGGGCGCAAGCCGCTCGACCGAGGTCACGATGATTCGCAAGACGCTGGAGGATGCGATGCGCGAAATACGCGGCATCTGCACCGGCCTTGTCCTGCCGCAGATCGAGACGGCTGCCGCAACCGACATTCTGCGGCTGGCCGTCAAGGAACACGAACAGAGGACGGGAACGTCGGTGACGCTGACGCTGGCCGGACAGTTGCCTGAACCCGGCGCCTCCGAGAAGATCAGCATCTATCGTTTCGTCCAGGAAGGGCTGAACAATGCCTATCACCACGGGCTAGGCAAGGATCAGGCGGTGAGTGCCGGGATGAAAGGTGGCAGGCTTTTTGTCGAAGTGTCGGACCGCGGGCCGGGTTTCGATCCGACGGCACGGGTCGAGGGCCTCGGGCTCGCCGGCCTCAGGGAACGGGTCGAAAGCATTGGCGGACAGTTCGAAACCTTGACCGGGCCGCAAGGTACGCGTTTGGTGATCCGTCTGTCGGTCGAGGAGCAAGCATGACTGGGACCATTCGCATTGCCATTGTCGACGATCATCCCCTCTTTCGCGAAGGTGTGACGCGCAGCCTGTCGGAGATCGGAGGCTTCGAGATGGTTGGCGAGGGCGCCACGGCGCAGGATGCCGAACGCCTCGCCGCGACGATGCGGCCCGACATCTTGCTGCTCGACATCTCGATGCCGGGCGGCGGGCTGAGCGCGGTCGCAAGCATCCTCGCCAACCATCCCGCCCAGAAGATCGTCATGCTGACCGTTTCGGAGGTCAATGCCGATGTAACCAAGGCGCTGAACGCAGGGGTGAATGGCTATGTCCTCAAAGGCGTCGGGTCACGCGGCCTCGCCGACATCCTGCGCAATGTCGCAGCCGGCGAAAGCTATCTCTCGCCGACACTATCGGCCCGGCTGCTTTCGGATCTCCAGTCCCAGCAGCCGACCGACGGCTTGGCGGAACGGCTGCGGCAGCTCACCGATCGGCAAACGGAAATCCTGCGGCTGGTGGCGGAGGGGCTGAGCAACAAGGAAGTCGCCTTGCGGCTTGAGTTGCAGGAGAAGACCGTCAAACATCACATGACCGGAGTGCTGTCGAAGCTCAATGTGCGAAATCGCACCGAAGCGGCCTTGATGATGCGTGAGTGGCGCGACCGCGACAGGCCCTCCTAAAGCATTTCACCGTTTCACGGAAACGGCGAGCTGCTCTAACTCTTTGTTTTGACGCAATTCCCAAGGGAAAAGCGCTACGCGCATTTCCCGGGAAAACCGCTTCACACTTTTTCTAGAATTGCTCTGGGCAGGTCCGAAGAAATGCGCAGCGGTTTCCCGTCCCGGATTGCGCAAAAGCGCGTCGCGCCTCGGGACCGCAGCCATTGCGGTGCCGAAAACCGGGACGACGCCGGCCGGAAACGAGGTCACCTCCGCCGGGGGGCGGCGGAGGTGACGTGCAAAGCTGACCGTTGCCTGTTGGCCAGCTTCACAAGGCCTTGAGACGATTGGCATCGGCCGGCGTGGCCTGGCGGTCGATGATCGTGCGACCGAGAGCGTCCTTCATGCTGAAACGACCGTTCTCGAGCTTTTCCGTTATGCCGTCGGGATGCCTGACTGTGATCTTGTTGCCGGTCACGTCGACCTTGTCACCGGTCTTTGCATTGACATGGCTCCCGCTCTTACCCTGACTGGATCCTGATTTGCCGTTGTTGCCACTGTTGCCGTTATTGCCGCTGTTGCCGTTATTCCCATTGCCGTTGCCGCTGTTCCCGCTATTGCTTCCGCCGGAATTGCCGCCGTTGCCGCCCCCACTGTTGCCTCCGCCACCACCGCCACCACTGTTACCGCCACCCTTGGCGTATGCGCTGACGGTGTGGATGCCGGAAACGGAGCCGTCCAGGACAATTTGATAGGGCGCAATCGTCAACACCAGCGCCGCTGCCGATTTGAGCGCCAGCCGGCAACAACGGGTCGTGACCGATCTGTGCATTCTGATCTCCGACGACTGAGCCCGGCGCGCCCCACCCCAACGTTGCAGTGCAACCAACATTGCCGAAAGACGCGGCGCCCGGAAGCGACCTCCGACCGTTGCGGTTGTCAACCAGGACCATTGCAAGCGCAAGGTTGGACTAAAGTCCCAAGTGTATGCTACATTAGCTTCGCATGAACGGCGCCGTGACCGCCATCGCTAAACGGGAGACTGGCTTTCCCGATGCCTGACGACCGCAGACGCCGAACATCAAGTCACCTCCGCCGGGGGCGGCGGAGGTGACTTGTCGAGGGTGCAGTTGCCCGTTGATCTGTTTTTTGCAAACGACTGATGTCGTCCGCCGTCGCAGGATGCGCGGCCAAGATGCCGCCTAAGGTCTCCTTTCATCTCGAACCGGCGATTCTGGAGCAGTTCACGGTCTGCGGGAATGCTTAGCCAGCGCTGCGCGCAATGCCTGTCGCGTCTGAAAGGTCTCCCGATGTCACGAAAATGTGATCCGGCGATTATAAGGGGGTCAAACAGGTACCCACGCTCCAGCCAATCCAACAGCCAGAGGCAAGCCATGACTGACCTTCGCTCCCCCGACACTCGATTCCGCACCAGCCTGCTCGAGGAAAACGACGGCCCGGCCATCAACGCTTCCGACAACCGCACCATGGGCGAGATCATCGCCGCGCGGTTCTCGCGCCGCGGCTTCCTCAAGGGTTCGCTGGCTGTCTCGGCCATCGCCGCCACCGTCAGCCCGCTGGCGCTGATCAGCGCCGACGAGGCCCGGGCCGCTGAAGGCTCGGCCTTCACGTTCGACGAACTCGAGGCCGGCATCGACGACAAGCACCATGTCGCGCCGGGTTACGACGCTGATGTCTTGCTGCGCTGGGGCGATCCGCTGTTTGCCGATTCGCCCGACTTCGACCCGACGAAACAGTCGGCCGAGGCCCAGGCGAAACAGTTCGGCTACAACAACGATTATGTCGGCTACATCCCGGTCGACGGCTCGGCCGAACATGGCCTGCTGGTGGTCAACCACGAATACACCAATCCGCATCTGATGTTCCCCGGCATCGTGAAGATCGTCGAGAAGGACGGCAAGAAGTCGGCCGAAGTCGCACCGCTCTCGAAGGAGCAGGTCGATGTCGAGATGGCAGCTCACGGCGGCACCATCGTCGAGATCCGCAAGGCATCAGGCAAATGGCAGGTGGTGCGCGACGGCAAGCTCAATCGCCGCATCACCTCCAACACCGAAATGGCGCTGTCCGGTCCGGTTGCCGGCCATGACCGCGTCAAGACCAATGCCGATCCGTCCGGCACCAAGGTGTTCGGCACGTTCAACAATTGCGCCGGCGGCGTCACGCCCTGGGGCACCTATGTGATGGCCGAGGAGAACATCCATGGCTATTTCTCCGGCGAGTTGCCGGAAGGCCACAAGGAAGCCGCGAACTACAAGCGTCTCGGCATTCCCGAAGGCGCCTATGAATGGGCGGCGCATTACGAGCGTTTCGACCTCGCCAAGGAGCCCAATGAGGCCAACCGCTTCGGCTGGATCGTCGAGGTCGATGTCAACGACCCGACCTCGACGCCGAGGAAGCGCACCGCCATGGGCCGCTTCAAGCATGAGGGCGCCGAATCGATTGTCGCCAGGGACGGCCGCGTCGTCTTCTATCTCGGTGACGACGAGCGCTTCGACTATGTCTACAAGTTCGTGACCAAGGCCGCGTTCGATCCGAACGATCATGCCGCCAACAGGGACCTGCTCGATGATGGCACGCTGCATGTCGCCAGGTTCGCCGAAGATGGCACGGTCGAATGGCTGCCGATCGTCTTCGGCCAGGGACCGCTGACGGCTGAAAACGGTTTCACTGGCCAGGCCGACGTGCTGATCGAGACGCGCCGCGCCGCCGACCTGCTCGGTGCCACCAAGATGGACCGCCCCGAAGACATCCAGCCCAATGCCGTCAACGGCAAGGTCTATGTCATGCTGACCAACAATTCGAAGCGCAAGGCCGATCAGGTAGACGCCGCCAACCCGCGCGCCGAAAACGCCTTTGGCCACATCATCGAGATCGCCGAGGACGGCGGTGATTTCACCGCCGCCAAGGGCAAGTGGGAAGTGCTGCTGAAATGCGGTGATCCGGCGGTTGCCGATGTCGGCGCCACCTTCTCAACGGCAACGACGGCCAATGGCTGGTTCGGCATGCCCGACAATTGCGCGGTCGATTCGGCCGGGCGTCTCTGGGTCGCGACCGACGGCCAGGGCCCGAAAGCCACCGGCCGCACGGATGGTCTGTGGGCGGTGGACACGGAGGGGGCGGCGCGGGCGACCTCGAAACTGTTCTTCCGCGTGCCGATCGGCGCCGAAATGTGCGGTCCGCTGTTTGCGCCCGACGACCAGACCGCCTTCGTCGCCGTCCAGCATCCGGGCGATGGCGGCGAGGACTGGGAAGCGTTCGGCCGCCCGTCCTACTATGAGGATCTGTCGACGCGCTGGCCCGACTTCAAGCCCGACATGCCGGTGCGGCCGTCGGTGGTCGCCATCACCAGACGGGGCGGCGGCAAGATCGCGGTCTGATTGTCCTCTAGCGTGAGGCGCAGCAGCGGAGCAGATTTGCACCGCTGCCGCCCTTTGAAGTCGCGGCATGGGGTGAAGTCGGTCAAGCCTCGGGAAAGATTGGCAATTTAAGCATGGCGCCCTAGGTCTTTATCAGGAGATCGCCATGTCGAAGTCCGTCTATGACCGTGGCTTGCTCAAGCCAGCCGATATCGCCAAGCTGCAGCGCGTGTTCGACGAGGCCTGCCGGCGGCGCGAGGCACATCCCGATTCCGCCGACGCGCGGGAAATCGCGCTTAACCTGCTCGCCCTGCACAATGCCGGCATGGTGGAAGAGGACATGCTGATGGAGGCCGTCGGTTTCCGGCGGCTGGAACCCAAATCAGCGTGATGCGCCGGGTTGGTGCGAGGCCGACCCCGCAATCCGTTTGGCGATCGCCTTGGCCAGGATGCCGGCATTGGCGAAGCAGCCGCGAATGCTCGGCCGCATGCCGGTGAACCACAGACCGGGCAATTTCGGATCGGCTTGCCCGCCGTTGAAGAGCGGAACGCCCTTGGCGTCGAGCACGCCGAGCTTGCCGACCATCGGCTCCAGCCCGGTGCGGTAGCCTGTCGCGGCAATGACGATGTCAGGATAGATCAGGCTGCCATCGGCCAGGATCACGCCGTCACGGGTGAATTCCCTTATGCCGGGTACGACGGTGATCTTGCCGGCCTTTATGGCGCTGACGGCGCCGTCGTCGGCGGCGATCGCGGTGTAATCCGAGGTCAGGCGGCTGGCGCCGCCCGCAGGCGCGGGCGGCAGGCCGAATTTGGTCAGGTCGCCGAAAGCCAGGCGCTGCGTCGCCGACATCACCGCGTCGGCGACCCGCAACGGCAAGCGAGCCATGAACGGCGAAAGCCGGTGCACGGCGATCTTGCCGATGCGCTTGGGCAGCAGGGCGGGACCGCTGCGGGCCGACAGCCAGATGGCGGCCGTGTCTATGCCGGCCAGATGATTGAGCGCATCGAAACCCGAATTGCCAGCGCCGACGACCAGCACTTTCTGGCCCGCATAGGCCTGTGCGTCACCGAAATCCGCCGAATGGATGATGCGCCCGACGAAATCCTTCATGCCTTTCCATTCGGGAATGGACGGCTGCCTGTCGCGGCCGGTGGCGACGACGACATTGCGGGCCAGCCGCAGGCCAGCGCTGGTCCGTACCGCCCAGTGATCGCCCTTGAAGGCAATCTCTTCGACAGCGACGCCAAACTGCACCGGCAGCCGGTTTTCCTCCCTGAAATCATTCATGTGGCGGATGACGACCGTCCGGTGCGGAAAGGCGGGGGTGCCGGGGGGATAGGGGAGACCAGGCAGCGAAGAAAGATCGCGGTGGGTGTTGAGATGCAATTGCTTGTGCCGCCGGTGCCATGGCTCAGCCAACCGGCTTTCCTTTTCCAGGATCGCCGTCGGCACGCCGGCGTTCATCAAGGCGTGCGCGACGGCCAGCCCGGCAGCACCGGCGCCGACGACGATTGCCGGCTCGACCTTGGCCGGCAGATCCACAACCGATCTGATTGTCGTATCAGTCATTCACTCGAATCCCGTTCGACGCTAGGCTGGCAGGACGCTGTAACCGTTTGATCCCGCGCAGGATCCCTGCAGCAAACCGCGGCCGAAATTTCGAGCGATGCGAATTAGCTCCGTACGCCGGGCCGCGGTTGCGCTCTATATGGCATATGCGCGATATCAACGGTAATCAGGTCGCGGCAATGTGATTGATTCGAGGCTCGGGGTGGCTGGCGGGTCTCGGTTATCCCCACGCGCATGCCCGAAATCGACTCCGATTTTCGAGCCATGCGCAGAATCAAAGTGTTACAGCACCTTGGCGCGTCCTGGACGGCCGGCGCTGTAGGCGGCACGCGGAATCTCGACCATGCCCTCCTTGCGGTTCTATTTCGACAAGATCCTTGAGGCCGCCGCGCCCGAGGTCGAGCGGCAGGCGCTGACCCATGTCGAACGCCTGGCACTGGTGCGCCGCTATGGCGACTTCTCGCTCGCCTATTCCACCGCCGTGCAAGGCAAGCTCTCCTATTTCGGCGACGCCGACGGCTACATCGCCTTCGGTACCAAGATGAAGCACCATTTCGCGCTCGGCGACCCGGTGGCGGCTCCGGCGCGTCGGGCCGATTACATCAAGCGCTTCGTCGAGACCGCCGGCAGCCCGTGGTTCGTGCAGGTCGGCGAGGAAACCGCACGCGTGCTGGCCGACCTTGGCTACAAGGTCAATCGCCTCGGCATCGACACCCGCCTCACCCTGCCCGAGCATGATTTTTCCGGGAAGCGCAACGAGACCGTGCGCTACTCCGAGCGCTGGCTGCTGAAGAAAGGCTTTTCGTTCGACGAGGACAAGCGCACGATTTTTCTGGATGAAATTGCCCGGCTTTCGGAAAACTGGCGCGGCGACCGCATCGTCAAGCGCTGGGAGATGGGCTTTCTCAACCGCAACTTTGCCGACCATCTCGGCACCGACATGCGCCGTTTCGTCCTGCACGGTCCCGACGGCGGACTGGTCGCTCTGCTCGACTTCGACCCGCTGTGCCGCAACGGAAAGGTCATCGGCTACACGACGGCCTTCAAGCGCAAGCATATCGACGCTTCGCCGCATGCCGAGGTCGGCCTGACCAAATTCGCCGTCGATCGTTTTCGCGAAGAGGGCATCTCGGTGGTCACGCTCGGCCTGTCGCCGATGCTCGATATCGGGCCAAGCGGCTTTGCCGAAAGCGATTTCTGGCGCAATGCCTTCCAGCGCGCCTACGATTCGCCCTGGGTCAATCGCCGCAGGTTCAACCTGCAGGGCCAGGCGGCCTTCAAGCGCCGCTTCCACGGTGTCGAGGAGCCGGTCTACATCGCCTTCCGCAAGGGGACGTATGTCGAGATGCTGGGGTTGCTGCGGCTGGTCAAGGCGATCTAGATCTATCGATATTCAGGTGAGGCCGGCCTGCAAATGGCGGCTTCCTGCGCTTCCGGTGCTCACGTACGAAAAGTACGCTCCGCTCCGGTTCTCGGAATCCGCCATTTTCGACTCGGCCTGACCTGAATCTCAACAGACCTGGCGGCGTTCTGCCGTCAATTCCTCAACCGATACCCTGTCCTGAAGATCCAGGCGACGATCGTTATACAGATCAGCAGGAAGACGACCGTCATGCCGAGGCTGACGCCGACCGAGACGTCGGACTTGCCGTAGAAGCTCCAGCGGAAACCGCTGATCAGATAGACGACCGGGTTGAACAGCGTGATCGTGCGCCAGACCTCGGGCAGCATGTTGATCGAATAGAAGCTGCCACCGAGGAAGGTCAGCGGCGTGATGATCAGCAGCGGAACCAGTTGCAGCTGCTCGAAACTCTTCGCCCAGATGCCGATGATGAAGCCGAACAGGCTGAAGGTCACCGCCGTCAGCACCAGGAAGGCGAGCATCCAGAACGGATGCAGGATGGTGAGCGGCACGAACAGCGAGGCGGTGGCCAGGATGATCAGGCCGAGGATGATCGACTTGGTCGCGGCACCGCCGACATAGGCGATGACGATCTCCAGATAGGAGACCGGCGCCGACAGAAGCTCGTAGATCGAGCCGACGAATTTCGGGAAATAGATGGCAAAGGAGGCGTTGGAGATCGACTGCGTCAACAGCGACAGCATGATCAGACCCGGCACGATGAAGGCGCCATAGCTGATGCCGTCGATTTCGGTGATGCGCGAGCCGATGGCCGAGCCGAAGACGACGAAATACAGCGACGTCGAGATGACCGGCGAGACGATGCTCTGCAGCACGGTGCGGAAAGCACGTGCCATTTCCATCCGGTAGATCGCCCATACTGCGCGAAGGTTCATGGCTCCCTCCTCACCAGATTGACGAAGATCTCCTCGAGCGAAGAGTTTTGCGTGTCGATATCGCGGAACTGGATGCCGCCGGCCTCGAGATCGCGCATCAACGAGGCGACGCCGGGCCGCTCGGCCTGGTTGTCATAGGTGTAGGTCAGCTGCCCGCCATCGGGCGACAATTCCAGCGCATAGCGCGAGAGCGCCTCGGGAATGGCCGTCAGCGGATTGCGCAGTTCCAGTACCAGCCGCTTGCGGCCGAGCTTGCGCATCAGTTCGGCCTTGTTCTCGACCAGGATGATCTCGCCGCGGTTGATGACGCCGACGCGGTCGGCCATCGCTTCGGCTTCCTCGATATAGTGCGTGGTGAGGATGATGGTGACGCCGTCCTCGCGCAGCCGGCGCACCATCGCCCACATGTCCTGGCGCAGCTCGACATCGACGCCGGCGGTCGGCTCGTCGAGGAACAGGATGCGCGGCTCATGCGACAGCGCCTTGGCGATCATCAGCCGGCGCTTCATGCCGCCCGACAGGGTGATCGCCTTGGCGTCCTTCTTTTCCCACAGTGAGAGATCGCGCAGCACCTTCTCGACAAAGCCGTGGTTGGCCGGCTTGCCGAACAGGCCACGGCTGTAATTGACCGTCGCCCAGACGCTCTCGAAGGCATCGATGGTCAGTTCCTGCGGCACAAGCCCGATCAGACCGCGCGCGGCGCGATAATCCTTGTTGATGTCGTGGCCGTCGACGGTGACGGTGCCCGACGAGCGGTTGACGATGCCGCAGACGATCGAGATCAGCGTCGTCTTGCCGGCGCCATTGGGCCCAAGCAGCGCGAAGATTTCGCCGCGCTGAATGTCGAGATTGACTTCCTTGAGCGCGGTAAAACCGGTGGCGTAGGTCTTGGAGACCCCGGAAATGGACAGGATGGAAGGCATGGATGAAAACGGCTGCTTGAAAGAGGTCCCCTGATATAGGCCGAATGTCGGTGCTTGCAACCGCAAGTCAATGCCCTGCTGACAGTTCTCGACAATCGTTGCCGGCCGGCCATTGCAGGTGCGGCGCACAGGCCCGGAGTTGCGCGGCATGCAACCGGGAAAATTGTCCTGTGGCGTTCAGCCTCGCGGCAGGACGCCGCTTTGACCTGAACTCGCTTCGGGCCTATTCTTCGCGAGTATTTGCAGCAGCCGGAGCCCATCATGGACCCGCTCATACTTTCGCGTATCCAGTTCGGCGCGAATATTTCATTCCACATTCTATTTCCGACGATCACCATTGCGCTGGGTTGGGTGCTGCTGTTCTTCAAGCTGCGCTACAACGCGACCAACGATTCCGCCTGGATGCGCGCCTATTTCACCTGGGTGAAGGTGTTCGCGCTGTCCTTTGCCATGGGCGTGGTTTCGGGCGTCACCATGAGCTTCCAGTTCGGCACCAACTGGCCAGGCTACATGGAAAAGGTCGGCAACATCGCCGGGCCGCTGCTGGCCTACGAGATCCTCACCGCCTTCTTCCTCGAAGCGGCCTTCCTCGGCATCATGCTGTTCGGCTTCCGCCGCGTTTCCAACCGCATCCACACGCTGGCGACGGTGCTTGTCGCCGGCGGCACCACCGTCTCGGCGTTCTGGATCATCGCGCTCAATTCCTGGATGCAGACGCCGGCCGGCTTCGAGATGCGCGACGGCGTGGCGCACGCGGTCGACTGGTGGGCAATCATCTTCAACCCGTCGATGCCCTACAGGCTGACCCACATGCTGCTGGCGTCCGGGCTGACGGTGTCGTTCCTGATCGCTGGCCTGTCGGCGCTGCGCTATCTCACCGGCGACCGTTCGGAATCGATGTGGAAGGCGCTGCGCACCGGCGTCTTCACGGCCGCGATCCTGATCCCGATCCAGATCTTCGCCGGCGACCAGCATGGGCTGAACACGCTGGAGCACCAGCCGCAGAAGGTCGCCGCCATGGAAGCCAACTGGAACACCGGCCCCAACGTGCCGCTGGTGCTTTTTGCGCTTCCCGACGAGGCCGCGAAGGAAAACAAATTCGAGATCGCCATTCCCGACGGCGCCAGCCTGGTGCTGCGGCACTCGACCAGCGGTGTCGTGCCGGGACTGAACGATTATCCCGGCAACCATCCGCCGGTCTTTCCGGTGTTCTGGGGTTTCCGCGTGATGGTCGGCACAGGCATATTGATGCTGCTCGTCTCGTGGTCGGCCGCCTTCTTCCTCAAGCGCCGGCACAGCCTGCCGAAGCCGCTCGCCATGCTGATGGTACCGATGGCGCTGTCGGGCTGGCTGGCAACGCTGGCCGGCTGGTACACCACCGAAATCGGCCGCCAGCCCTGGCTGGTGACGGGCGTGCTGAAAACGGCAGACGCGGTCGGCCCGGTGGCGGGCAGCCATGTCGCGCTGACGCTGGCGATCTACCTCGTTCTCTATGTGCTTTTGCTGATCGCCTATCTCGGCGTGCTGGTGCACCTGGCGCTGAAGGCGGCGAAGGACGGCGATTCATCGCCGCTGCCGGGCGTCATGAACGCCGCCATGTCACAGCCGGCGGCTGGCGAGTAGGAGAAGAAGATGAGCTTCGACTGGCCAACCGCGCTTCCCCTCATCTTCGCCGGCCTGATGGGCCTCGCCATCCTGATCTACGTCATTCTCGACGGTTTCGATCTCGGCATCGGCATCCTGTTCGCCGCCGCCGAAGACGCCGAACAGGATACGATGATCGCCGCGATCGGCCCGTTCTGGGACGCCAACGAAACCTGGCTCGTGCTGGCCGTCGGCCTGCTGCTGGTCGCCTTCCCGCTGGCGCATGGCGTCATCCTGACGGCGCTCTACATTCCGGTCTTCGTGCTTTTGCTCGGGCTGATCCTGCGCGGCGTTGCCTTCGATTTCCGCGCCAAGGTGCCAGCTGGCCGGAAGCATCGCTGGAACCGTATTTTCTTCCTGGGTTCGCTCATCGCCTCGCTGGCGCAGGGCTACATGCTGGGTGTCTATGTGCTCGGCCTCGATGTCGGCCTCGGCGGCATGGCGTTCGGCGTGCTGGTGGCGTTCTGCCTTGCCGCCGCCTACGCGGCGATGGGCGCCGCCTGGGTGATCTACAAGACTGAAGGCGAATTGCAGAAGAAGGCGGTGCGCTGGCTGCGCACGACGCTGGTGCTGACCGCGCTCGGCATGGCGGCAGTGTCGCTGGCGACGCCCTTCGCCAGCCCGCGCATCTTCGACAAATGGTTCGTCTGGCCGGAGATGCTCTATCTGTCGCCGCTGCCGATCCTGTCGGCACTGCTGTTCCTGTGGCTGTGGCGGCAGACCTTCCATCTGCCGAAGCCCGACGACCGCCATTCACTGACGCCGTTCCTGACGCTGGCGGCCATCTTCGCGCTTGGCTTTGCCGGCCTCGCCTGGTCGTTCTACCCGTTCGTGGTGCCGGATCGCCTGACCATCTGGCAGGCAGCCTCGGCACCGGAAAGCCTGGCCATCATCCTGGCCGGCACAGTGGTCGTGCTGCCGATCATCATCTTCTATTCCTTCTATGCCTACCGGGTGTTCGGCGGCAAGGCGACCGACCTGACCTACGATTGATCCGCTCCATCTCTTTGACGCAAAGCGCCATGGGCTTTCTCAGGAAGGGCTGCTTTCAGATCAGCCCGGAATCGCGCGCGGCAGCTGTGGCCTCGCCACGCGAGATGGCATCCAGCTTACCCAGAACCGCGGAGACATGGTGATCGACGGTTTTTGGTGAAATGGTCAGATGCTCTGCGATCCGCTTGTTGGAGAAGCCGCGCTCGATCAGTTGCAGCACTTCCATCTGGCGTTGGGTCAGGCCGGCGCTGTTGGCGCGCGTGGTCTGGCGCGGCCCCCGGGCGATGCGAATGACGCCGTTGCGCCGCATGATTTCGCGCACATGGCTCGCAACCGGCTTGGCTCCAAGGGTCTCGAATATCTCGAGTGCCGCACGCTGCGCCGGCTCATCGCCCTGGGCGAGCGCGAGCGCACGTTCATAAGGTGCGTTGAGATCCGCCCAGACCGCGGCCGCCCCTTGCCAGTCGCCAGCCAGGAGCATTCGGTACGGCGCGGCCATGCCGGCCGTATCCCCCGCGTCGCTACCGGCGGAGAGGATCTGGCGCCAGCTGGCCAGTTCGGCAAACATAGCCCGCGTCGGCGACAGGGTCTCGGCAAGGTCGATCAGCCGCAGCGCCTCGGCGATTTCCGCCTCGCCGAGCCATGCCTGCTCGGCGACGATGGCGGCGTACGGCAACAGCCGCTGCAATTCGGCTCCCCTTTCCAGGAACCGATTCATTTCCGCCAGCAGCGGCTCGGCCGAAGGATCTCCGCGCCGAAGACGCAGTTTCACCAGGGCCACCAAAGCGGGATAGCGGACCAGCGCCGTCGCCTGGTCATTGCTTATGACATCCAGAGCCTCGGCGGCAGCTTCGTTCCAGTATCCCTGACGCAACAACAACTGTGCCCGAACCCCACGCATATAGTCACGCCAAGTCGCCAGATCGTTGTCGACGCAATAGTCGATGCCGCGATCGAGAAAGGATTGAGCCTGGCTGTAGCTCAATTGGTTGATCTCGCCACAGGCGCAATTGGTGAAGGCACGCGCGGCGTGCTCCTGAAAATTCTGCTCCAGCGCGATTTCGAGGCTGCGGGCGAGATGCAGCCGGCTGCTGGCCAGATCCAGCCACTGCTCGGCGGCGCCGACATTGTTGAGCGCGTGACAAACGACATCCTGCCGGCCCAGCTGCTCGGCAAGCTCGATCGCCCTGCCGCCCAGCGACAGGGTCTCGTCGAGCCTTTCGGCCAGCATCGCCAGCTGCGAAAGGTTCGAATAGGCCATGGCAAGTTCGGCACTGGCGGGAACTGCCTCCAGCAACGCGACCGCCTGGGCGCCGAACAGGTCGGCTGCCGGGCGGTCGCCCAACAGATAGGCGAAGCGCGATAGCCACCTGAGGCTGTCGCCTTCCTTCAGCGTGTTGCCAAGCGCCTTTTGCAACGCGCGGGCTTGTTCCTGCGCCTTGATGGCCTCGTCAATGCGGGCGATCAAGTGACACTCGAAGGCATACTGCTCGTAAAGTCCGGCGCGTTCTTCCACGGGCAAGGTGTCGGCCTGCCGCAAGGCGACCTCATAGTAGCCGGCGGCGTCGCGATGGGCGCCGACACGCGAAGCCTCGCGCGCGGCGATCGGCGCGAATTCGCGCACCGCCTCGAAATTGTGCGCTTCCACGGCGTGATGGACCAGGCGTGCGGTGGCGACGCCGCCGTTTTCAAGCAGCGCCGACAGCGCGCGCTGGTTGAACAGTCTCCTGTAACTTGTCGTCAGCATCATCTCGATGGCGCGGCGTGCGATTTCATGGCGGAAGGCATAGCCATCGCCCAGATCGTCGAGCAGCCCATTCGACACACATTCCGCCAGCTGTCCGGCGCTGGCGACGCCGCACAGGCCCTGCAGAGCCCAAGCATCGGCCCGCCTGGGAAACACCGACACCGCGTCGAGCATCGAGCGGGCACCGGCGGACAGCCGTTCGGCCCGCGCCACAACGGCGTCCCGCACGCTGGCCGGCGGCGTCATCTCATTGTCGGCGCACAGGAGCTCGGTGACGAAGAAGGCATTGCCGGCGGTGACCCGGTAGATGGCGTCGCCATCGCGGCCGGCAGCGCTGGCGAGCGACAGGACGGCCGCCTCGCTCAACAGCGGCACGTCGATACGGGCAACGTTGCCCGACGGAATTTCACCCAGCGCCCGGCGCACACGCGCCTGTCCTTCGCTGCGGTCGGTGCGCGCCGTCAACAGGACCAGGATGTGGGTGTTGGCGATGCGCCGGCCAAGAAAGCGGACGAAATCGAGCGTCGCGTCGTCCGCCCAATGCAGATCCTCGATTACCAGAAGCGTCGGCTGGGTCCTTGTCTCGAACACGTCGAGGGCACCGGAGAACAGTGGCAGCCGCTGACCCTGCCTGGCGTCGATCGCCTGCGGCATCGCCCATTGCGCCTCGCGGGCGAGGTCATAGAGCGGTCCGAGCGGATCGGGGATCGACAGGTCCTCGCAGGCGCTGCGCAAGATGCGCGTAGCCTTGGCCGCGCCGGCGACGAAGGCCTCGACCAGTGCGGTCTTGCCGGCGCCGGCCTCGCCCGACAACGCCACCACGCTGCCGCGACCACGCGCGGCTTCGGCGAGAAGTCCGTCAAGCTGCTCCAGCTGTGTCTGCCGTTCCAGAAGCATGATCGTCCGCTTTTCGTGATCCGGGTCGCTGCCGCACCCCGCTTTCGTCAGGCAGGATAGCGCGGCCCGGTATCGGCTTTGTGGCTCCAGCAGTGAACGCCGTTAACATGGGGAATCGTCCCACGAAACATAGGGAAAGGTTCCGATGCGCGCCCCTGGCGAGCGTGATCAATGTCCTCCGCGCTCAAAACCGGGCGTGAAACAGTAAAAAAGGAACCTGATATGCCTCGCTATGTGGTTGAACGTACATTTCCCAACGGCCTCAGCGTGCCGGTGAACGAGGCCGGCGCCGATGCGCTGGGCGGCGTCATCATGCGCAACGCGGAGAAAGGCGTGACCTGGGTGCAGTCCTTCGTCTCGCCCGACAAGAAGCAGAGCTTCTGCATCTATGACGCGCCTTCGCCGGAAGCGATCCGCAGCACGGCCCAGAAAAACGCGCTGCCTGTCGACAAGATCACGGAGGTGCGGGTTCTTGACCCTTACTTTTACCGTTGACCCGATCGATGAGCATCAAACTGCCCTTCGCGGCGACGGCAGCGTGCCTGACGAATCGTTCAGCGGGCCGTCGGCGGCGTCGAGACCCGTCGGACGAGACCCGTTACCGGGCCGGGCTTTCTGGCGGCTGGCCTCGCTGCTGTTCGCGCCATTGCGCAAGAGTCGGCGTCGATTGCCTCCGCAGGACGATTATCTGAGACGCGACATCGGCCTGCCGGAGCTCGAGGGGCTGCCGCACTACTGGGACTTCACCCGGTACCAATGATGCGTGCAGCCGAGATCCGACGTCGCAGCGGGAGCGGCTGCTCCCGCGCGCCATCAACAAGGAGGAGAGAACATGAACATCCATCTGTGGACCAAACACCTCATCAACCTGTCGATCCTGTCGATCGCGGCCACGGCGGCCAATGCTCACAACGCTGGCGCGCTGGACGAGAAGGTGCGGGCAGCCAACAGCCGCTTCGAGAACGTGGCGATGGCGACGGCCGAGGGCTATGCGCCGATCCCTTGCGCCAGCGGCATCACCGGCGGCGCCATGGGCATCCACTATGTCAATGCCGGTTATCTGAAGGACGATGCGGTCGAACTCGCCAAGCCCGAGGCGGTGATGTACGAGCCGATGGCAAACGGCAAGCTGAGGCTGGTGGCCGTCGAGTACATCACCTCGAAAGGTCCGGCTTCGCTGGAAGGGCAGCTGTTCAATTTCGACAGCGCGCCCAACCGCTACGGTCTAGGCCCGTTCTATGAACTGCATGTCTGGGCCTGGAAGAAGAACCCGGCCGGTACCTTCGCCGACATGAACCCGACTGTGTCGTGTGACGCGATGAAGGCCATGTAGCCGGCAGAGGCGGGGCGGCTGAGTGCGCAATCTCCCCCCGCGAGGGGGAGATTGCGCGTTCTCAGTTGCTTGCCGCCAGCACCAGCACCGGTTTCTCGCTGTAGAGCGTCGGGAACAGCGCCTTCAGGTTCGCCACCTTGGGCAGGTCGTTGTAGACGATGTAGGGATAGGTCGGGTTCAGCGTCAGGAAATCCTGATGATAGTTCTCGGCCGGATAGAAGGTCTTGCCGGTTTCCAGCGTGGTGACGATCGGCTCCGGGAACACCTTGGCCTGGTCGAGCTGGGCGATGTAGCTTTGCGCGATCTTCTTTTGGGCATCGTTTTCGGCGAAGATCGTCGAGCGGTACTGCGTGCCGGAGTCCGGACCCTGGAAATTCAGCTGGGTCGGGTTGTGGGCGACCGAGAAATAGACCTGCAGCAGCTGGCCGTAGGTCACCTTCGACGGATCGTAGGTGATCTCGACGGATTCGGCATGCCCGGTGCGGCCTGAGCCGACCGTCTCGTAGACGGCGGTGTCCTTGTCGCCGCCGGTGTAGCCGGAGACGGCCCTGGTGACGCCCTTGACGTGCTGGAACACGCCCTGCACGCCCCAGAAACAACCGCCGGCGAAGACTGCCTTTTCAGTGCCGGTGGCCGCCTTCTCGTCGAGTGCCGGCGGCGGGATCTTCACCGCGTCCTCGGCCGAAACCGCCGGCGTCAGCCAGAAGGCGGCGCCCGCGGCGGCCAGCGCAAGAGCGGCGAGCGCGCTGCGGAAGACGTTCGACGATTGTCTGATGACTGGTTTTTGAATGTCGGTCATGGCTTGAGCTCCTGTGACGTCCATCATGTGGAGTCTATTGGATAAGATACGATCATGCGACGGGCGAGTTGCGGCCGAAGCCTCACTTTCACGTGCATCCGGCTTCGGACCCGCGGGACCGAAGCCGGAAACAGCACCGCCTTTACTTGGCCGGAGCCATCGCATCCGTTGCCGGCTTCATGGCGTCAGCCGCCGGCTTCATGGAATTGGTGGCCATCGGGTCGGCAGGCTTCATCGCCTCCGTTGCAGGTTTCATGGCGTCTGCGGCCGGCTTCATCGCATCCGCGGCCGGTTTCATGGCATTTGCAGCGGGCTTCATCGCATTGGTCGCGTCGTCGGC
Organism: Mesorhizobium ciceri biovar biserrulae; assembly: GCF_001618845.1. Lineage (NCBI taxonomy): Bacteria > Pseudomonadati > Pseudomonadota > Alphaproteobacteria > Hyphomicrobiales > Phyllobacteriaceae > Mesorhizobium > Mesorhizobium ciceri. The sequence goes on along the minus strand of NZ_CP015064.1, from coordinate 6,199,990 downwards.
ACGGGCGATGCCGCCGGCAAACAGCGCCGTCGAGCACAGAGCGAGAGCGAGCGCCGGCAGCGTCAGGCGGGAAGTGGTCATGATGGTCTCCTTGGGGTTGGTCGGTCGTTGAAGGCGCGTCCTCTTGACGGCCGTGCTATGCGGCGCCGCTCCATGCGGCATTGCGCAATTTCTTGTCGAAGCGCGATCTAGTCGGTCGCGGCAGCCAGGATCGGTCCGCCACCGGGCGACTGCACGAGCACGGCGGTGCTCATGCCGCCGGACGCGGCGGGCAGAGGATATGTCGCGGCCGCGCCGGTCCAGCTGCCGAGGTTTTCGAGCGCATGCACGACATTGGCGTGCGGCAAGGTGCGGCCGGTGTTTTCGCCGCGCGCCACAGGCACCTCGACGACGCCCTTGGCATAGCGCACCAGCCAGACATCGGCGTGGCCGCCAGGTGCGGCGCCGGCGCCGATGCTGATCCTGCCGCCATCGAGCGACAATGCCGGGCCGCTTGTCCGGCCGCTCGCCGCAATCAGCTTTTCGATTTCGCCGGGTGCGGCACCGACGACATCGGCATGGCCGTTGACCACCACTTGCGGCGTGAACGGCCCGTCATGGCCGAGCGCCGGCTCGTAGCTGACCTGGCGCTGGGTGAATTCCTGTTTTCCGAAGATATCCTTCCAGCCGAGATAGTCCCAGTAGGTGACGTTGAACGACAGCGCCAGCACGCCGGGCTGGTCCTTGACCTTGATCAGATTGGCATTGGCCGGCGGGCAGGACGAGCAGCCCTGGCTGGTGAACAGCTCGACCACGCTGAGCGGCTGGGCGGCGGCCGCACCGAGCGACGCTGCCAGCGCAATCGCCGAGAGGCTGGACACTTTGATGAACGTGCTGGACCCTGACATCGGCTTGCTCCGTGGGCGGCGGCGCCTGGAAGCACCGCAGATATCCCCACTTCGCCGCTGTCGGCGCCTTCGTTACAGCGCTCACCGGTTTGTGATCGGGCCGCAGGCGTTCTTCCCTTCTCCCCCTGTGGGAGAAGGTGTCGCCGCAGGCGACGGATGAGGGGTGTTCCAGGGAAAGCCAACGTCTCACTCCGCTGGAACACCCCTCATCCGTCTCGGCGCTACGCGCCGATCCACCTTCTCCCACAGGGGGAGAAGGGAAGAACGCGCCCCTACCGCCAAGGCTGTAGGCTGGTATCCCGTACATAGGCGATGATGGTATCGCAAACGGCGTTCATGTCTTTCAGAACGTCATCGTTCCAAAAGCGCAGAATGCGAAAGCCTTTCTCTTCCAGGTGAGTTTTGCGGACGCTGTCAGACTCCAACTCCGCATGCTGGCTGCCATCGATCTCGACGACCAAGCGTGCTTCGAAGCAGACGAAATCAGCAATGTACTTTCCAATGGGAACCTGGCGCCGAAATTTTATCCGGTCGAGCCTGCGGTCGCGCAGTTCATGCCACAGCCGGTCTTCCGCTTCCGTCATTACACACCGGAGCGAACGGGCGAAGCTTCGTTTGGCTGGCGGGACAGGTTGATGCGGCATGGCTTAGATTAGCCGGCTATTGCGCTCCGTCCAGCACCCCTCATCCGTCTCGGCGCTACGCGCCGATCCACCTTCTCCCGCAAGGGGAGAAGGCAAGAGGAGCAGCATCTACTGCGTCAGCCGCGTGTTGTTGGGCCGCTTGTTGAAGTCGCATTTGCCGGTCACGTTGTAGAAGAAGTCGGCGTTGCTGACGGGCGCCGGCACCTTGTTGCCGCCGTCTTCCCAGGCCTGGTAGGCTGTCGCGCCGCAAGGCACGAGGCCGAAGATATCAACGATCTGGCCGGTCGCCATCTCGTTGTAGTCGATAGCGCCCGTCTGGTCCGATTTGAGGCCGCTGTAGAGCCTGTTGGACGTGGTCGGATCGTTCGACATGAGCTTGCTTGGGTTGCCCGATGGCACATCCATCTGCAGATAGAGGCCGGCCATCTGGCTGACATTGATCTGCGCGCCGGCGCCATCGGCGGGATACATCGTATCGACGCAGTAATATTTCGTCTGGAACCCGTCGGTCTGGATCACCGCGCCAGCGGGCGTGCTGGAATCGACGAGCTTGCAGACCTGCTTCTGGGCCACCGTGGTGACCGTCTTGCCGGCTGAATCGGTGGTGAGAACGCTGACGGTCGTGGTGCCGTAGCCTTTCGGATCGCCAGTCTTGCCATAGGCATAGTCGATCGTCATCAGCGGCTTGCCCGCTGCGGCGCCGAACATCGTGCCGTAGAGCGTCATTTTCTTGTTCCAGTAGCCCGAAACGCCGGTGACCTTGAAGGTGGCCTCCACCAAAGCCGGCGCCTTGTTCACCGCCGACGTAACGCCGACTGCGACCGAAGGAATCCTGGCGATCTGCATGAACACGGTCGGCATGGCGAAACTTGCCGAGGCCTGCGCGGTGGCGGTGCCGTTGGCGCTGACGTCGAAGCTGTTCAGCGTCGCGGTGCCCTGTCCACCATTGGCCACGTAGGAAGCCTGCATCGCCACCTGGCGCTGCGGCTTCGTCGAGGCCGTATCCATCGTGGTGATCGACAGGATCGCGGCGTCGAGTGCCGCCTGCTCGGTCGACCTGGTCTGGACAGCGGAGGTGTAGTCGACGGAAAAGCCGATCGCGGTGATCAACGGTATCATGGCAAGAATGAGTATCGGTGCGAACGAGCCGCTCCGCGACTCGATAAAACTGCCTGCAAGCCCCCGCATGCCTTCGTCCTTACATCAGATATTTCCCTCCGCTAACATCCCGTTCGCAAATTATGCTCTAACGGGCTTGGTTAAAATTTATAGATTTTTCGCGAAAAGCGCGAAAAAAGCGACAGGTGCCCGTGCTGCCTGCTCCGGCAAAGGCGCACAGCTTGCTCGGGCAAGCCACCCCTGCTAAACGCGCGCCATGAGCACGCCCCTCGACCACATCCGCAATTTCTCCATCGTCGCCCATATCGACCATGGCAAATCCACGCTTGCCGACAGGCTGATCCAGCTGACCGGCGGGCTGGAGCTGCGCGACATGAAGGAGCAGGTGCTGGACTCGATGGACATCGAGCGCGAGCGCGGCATCACCATCAAGGCGCAGACGGTGCGGCTGAAGTACCGCGCCAACAATGGCGAGGACTATATCCTCAACCTGATCGATACGCCCGGCCATGTCGACTTCGCCTATGAAGTGTCGCGGTCGCTGGCCGCCTGCGAGGGCTCGCTGCTGGTCGTCGATGCCTCCCAGGGCGTCGAGGCGCAGACGCTGGCCAATGTCTACCAAGCGATCGACAACAACCACGAGATCGTCGTGGTGCTGAACAAGGTCGACCTGCCGGCCGCCGAGCCCGAGCGCATCCGCGAGCAGGTCGAGGAGGTGATCGGCATCGACGCCTCCAACGCCGTGCTGATCTCGGCCAAGACCGGCCTTGGCATTCCGGACGTCCTGGAGGCCATCGTCCACCAATTGCCGCCGCCGCGCGAAGGCGACGCCACGGCGCCCCTGAAGGCGATGCTGGTCGACTCCTGGTACGACGCCTATCTCGGCGTCATCGTGCTTGTGCGCGTCATCGACGGCGTGCTGAAGAAGGGCCAGACCATCCGCATGATGGGCACCGGCGCCAAATATCTGGTCGAGCGCACCGGCGTGTTCACGCCGGCGCGCATCAATGTCGACGAGCTCGGCCCCGGCGAATTCGGCTTCTTCACCGGCTCGATCAAGGAAGTGGCCGACACCCGCGTCGGCGACACCATCACCGAGGACAAGCGCGCCACCGCCAAGGCGCTGCCCGGCTTCAAGCCGGCGCAGCCGGTGGTGTTCTGCGGCCTGTTCCCGGTCGACGCCGCCGATTTCGAGGATCTGCGCGCCGCGGTCGGCAAGCTGCGCCTCAACGACGCCAGCTTCTCTTTTGAAATGGAGACCAGCGCCGCGCTCGGCTTCGGCTATCGCTGCGGCTTCCTTGGCCTCTTACATCTCGAAATCATCCAGGAGCGGCTGGAGCGCGAGTTCAACCTCGACCTGATCGCCACGGCACCCAGCGTCGTTTATCGGCTGGCTCTGACCGACGGCTCGATGAAGGAACTGCACAACCCGGCCGACATGCCCGACGTGGTGAAGATCTCGGCGATCGAGGAGCCGTGGATCCGCGCCACCATCCTGACCCCCGACGACTATCTCGGCGGTATCCTGAAGCTCTGCCAGGACCGGCGCGGCATCCAGGCCGACCTGTCCTATGTCGGCAAGCGCGCCATGCTGATCTACGACCTGCCGCTCAACGAAGTCGTCTTCGATTTCTACGACCGGCTGAAGTCGATCTCCAAGGGCTACGCCTCCTTCGACTACCACCTCACCGACTACCGGGAAGGCGACCTGGTAAAAATGTCGATCCTGGTCAATGAGGAGCCGGTGGATGCGCTCTCCATGCTGGTGCACCGCACGGCGGCGGAAAAGCGCGGAAGGCAGATGTGCGAGAAGCTCAAGGAGCTGATCCCGAACCATTTGTTCAAGATCCCGATCCAGGCCGCCATCGGCGGCAAGGTCATCGCGCGCGAAACCATCTCGGCGCTGCGCAAGGACGTCACCGCCAAATGCTACGGCGGCGACGTCTCACGCAAGCGCAAGCTGCTGGACAAGCAGAAAGAAGGCAAGAAGCGGATGCGCCAGTTCGGCAAGGTGGATATTCCGCAGGAGGCGTTTATCCAGGCGCTGAAGATGGGTGATTGAGAAGCCGGTTGGCGCGCATAGCGCGCCAAGTCATCGATCCGGTGGATCGATGGCAGGCTTCGAAAGCGGGGGAGCTGCCGGAGGCAGCGGGCCCCCCGCCAGCGCGGCGCTGACGCTGCGCGGTGGAGATTATTATCCGGGATACCCGCTGAACGGTCGTCGGGATCGGGTAAAGGGTCAGCCGCTAGAAGATCGCCCCAGTTGGCGGCTCGATGTTCGGCCATTGATAAGCGATAGCGCCGCAAGCCGCCTTCATCTCATTGTAGAGGTAGACGGCGTTCGTCGGGGCGACATAGACCTTACCGTTGAAGCAATCCAGAGTCTGGCAAAGATCCCGCTCGGCCATCGCCTCGGGTTCAAACGGCTCGTCGCGAAACACCCCAAACATCAATGCCGACTGATAGCCTGCGGTTTTCTCCGGTAGCTTGGCCGATTTACTGTATCGGAAATTGATAGCGCCGATCTTGCGGTTATTCTTTTGATTTGTCCTCGCTACAAGCAAATCCGGGAAAAAGGATATCTCTGTGCCGTTGAAGTCCAGCTTCTTCGATATTTTGCACCGGTCGAAGTCCGTACCCTTAATTGGCTGACACCCCATCGTTAACACACAATTAACGTAATCGATATTGTGCTGCTTAACTTCCGCTTCAAAGTCGGTATCTGTGATCTTACCGCCATAGAGACCAAGTTTTTGCGTTAACATATCATGGTTAATCTTGCCATTAACCATTGATTCTGCTACCATTTTCTTAGCATCGTGATGCTGGATAACAGCCGCTTTCGGCTGATATTTGCAACTGCGTAATATGCTCCGTCGGGCTTGTTCTGAAGCATTCATGTAGTCGGCAAGTTTATTGTCGGAAAGACGTGGGTTCTTGACTTCCCTATGAGTCTTGACGGACATGGAAGGAGCCTCAGGTGTCGGACTATTTCTTTAGTGGCGAATCAAGAACCGGCGAAAAGCTATTTATCGCCCCGATCACTTCAGATGTTGCTGCGGCGCACAATATTGCCGACTCAGAATCGATCGGTTACTTTCTTTACCAGAAACCAGCAAATTCTCATAATTCAGACGTGTGCATACTCGCGAAGCTTCCGTCTGAAGATGCTGCGTTTGAGCTCGGTCGATTGCTGGGTTTGAGCTAGCTCGACTTTTCGTCTTTGCGCTAACCGTCCTTCGGAGGCGGCGATTTAACCACCTTCTTTCAAGACCCGGTCAAAGGCTTCCCCTGCTGGTCTGTTTCCAGCTCACGGGCGGCGTCACGAAACTTCTCAACTTGACTCTTTTCTTTGTCGGTCGCCTTCATATCGAATGGCTTCTGAGGGAAGTGTACCAGACCCGTACTTCGTTGCCTATTTTGATGAAGCTGGCGACCCTGGTATCAAAACTGTTGCACCGATAGATCCGAATGGCGCGAGTGAATGGTTCACGGTCGGCTGCGCCGTGGCGCGCGCCACCAGTGAGCCTGAATTGGTGCCGCTCATACAGACAATCAAGAAATCCGTTTTTTCGACGCAAAGCCCCGACCTGCATTTTCGCAATCTGGTCGAACACAAAAAGCTACCCGTCTGCCAAGCTCTAGCCGCCGAAAATCTGCGCTTCTTTGTCGTAGCGTCGAACAAAAAGAATATGCGTGGGTATCGCAATCCCCAAGCCGAAGCGGTCACTCTTCACAAACACAACTACTTTTACAACTACTGCATCCGCGTCTTACTCGAACGTGTCAGCCAGTGGTGCGCGCGCCGGTCGATCAGCGAGACCGGCGAACCTAGACACGTAAAGCTGGTGTTTTCGAAACGGGGTGGGCACTCGTATCGACACGTTGAAACGTATATACACCTGCTGGCGAAACAATCAGAAAATGGGCGGATTTACCAGACGGCTAACGTCCCCGATTTCAGGGTCATCGACCATCGTTTGATTGAAGTTATCGAACACAACAAAAACGCGGGCTGTCAGATTGCAGACGTGGTTGCCAGCGCCTTTTACCAAGCAGCAAACGCCGGAACCAAAAAGTGGAATACAGAGTACGCGGAAGCTCTGCGAGATCGCATGGCGTCTCGTGGCGACGGCCACTACGCAGGGTGCGGGGTCACGCTTCTTCCGTGGAAGAACTGGACACTGAAACTTACGGACGCGCAGAAGAAAGTCTTCCGGTTTTACGGCTACGCGATATGAAAGCGGCGGGTCCCGGCCTCGTTGCCATCGGGGGCTTGTAGGCCACCATCCAAAGTGGGCGACCGTCCGTCCGACTGCAGCATCTACGATACCGCCCAAGGGGGTTCCGGCGTACCCCGCCGACACAGATATTATTCTGATTTGGTAAAAAATTCAAACGGAATCAAAAGGTTACTCACAATTCCGCGTAACCCATTGATGGGGATTCGCTTTTTTCTTTCGCCTCTCGTATCGCCACAGCAAAAAATTGACTGCGCAGGCTTGCAATAATGCTCCTGCCTAGACGTCAATAGGTCTCCGACACGACGTGTCGTTGCGACGGCTTGGGGACACATCACATGCGCACCACATCAGACACCATCGCCGCTCTCGGCCTCGCCATCGGTGGTGCCTTCGGCCTGGCCGGCACCTTCGTCGCCAGCGCCCCGCAGCGTGAAACGCTCTGGACGATCGACGGCGCGGCGCTCGTGGTGGCGACGGCGCTGTTGACGATGAAATACCAGCGGCTGGGCCATGACTGCATCGCTGCCGGATTCCTGACCTTCCTGGCCGGCGAGACGCTGCTGATGGCCGGCAATGCGGCGGGGCTTGAGGCCAGCGTGCCGTCCTATGTCGGCGGCATCTCGCTTTGGGCGGCGGCACTGGTCATGGTCAGCGTGCCGAAAACTTTTGCGCTCTGGATGCGGCTCACCGCGCTGGTGGCCGCCGCGCTGTTTGTCGTCTCGGCTTGCATGATCCTGTGGGGCGCGCCCTTGCTGCCGACCTCCGCACCGCTGCCCGCCGCCGGTTATCCGTTCCTGGTGCTGACCTTTGTCGGCTGGATCTGGACGCTGCTGAGGGCGGAGCGGTGAAGCTTTGTTCGCTTGCGTACCAAGCGTCCGGCCTGGTTGATCGGGCATCGGCGGGGCGGTAAAAAATCCGGGCGGCGGACCCAGGTTCGCCAGTGGCCGGCGCGGGCTCAGGCAACTGCCTCACCGGCATTCGCGCCGGCCATTTTCAACCCGCAGATGATCGCAGCGATCCACCGGCTAGCCCTGCACTTGAAGGGGCGCTGACGCTTCTGACCTTCTCCCCTTGTGGGAGAAGGTGGATCGGCGCGCAGCGCCGAGACGGATGAGGGGTGCGTGACGGAGTGAGGCGGTGAAGGTTCTGCTCTGGTTCAGGGCGTTTACTGTTGGCGTATCGCCAAGCTGGAACACCCCTCATCCGTCTTGCCGCTGCGCGGCAATCCACCTTCTCCCACAAGGGGAGAAGGTTAGAAATGCCGGCGCATCACCGTCGCCCGGCCCTTCGCAGGCTCAGAGCGTTCGAGGCTCGTAAAGCCAAGCAATTGGCTTTACGTCCGCTAGCGCGGACCGCCTCTCAACTCTCAATCCACACCTTCTCAAAGTGCTGCTCCAGCGCCTGGTGCTGTTCGCAACCCTCCACGCCCTTGCGGTACGTCCGGTAGACCGAGCGCCAGTAGGGTTGGATGATGATGCCTGAATCGCGCAGGTTCTTCTCGATGCCGGCCATGATCTCCTTGCGCGCCTTGGCGTCCGGTGTCGCCAGTGCCTTGTCGAGCAGCGTGTCGAATTCGGGATTGGCATAGGCGCTTTCGTTCCAGGCGGCGCCGGATTTATACGCCAGCGCCAGCACCTGGACGCCGAGCGGGCGGCCGAGCCATTCGGTGCAGGAGAAGGGGTATTTGCTCCAGTCGTTCCAGAAGGTGGCGGCGGGCAGCACGGTGCGCTTGATCTTGAGGCCGGCCTCGCGCATCTGCGCGCCGATGGCGTCGCCGGTGCTCTTTTGCCATTCGACGTCGACGGAGATGAGCTCGAACTCGTGGTCTGATTTGCCGGCCTCGGCCAACAGCTTCTTCGACTGCTCGACGTCACGCTTCGCCGGGCCGATATCGGCATATTCGGGGTGCATGGGGCCGACATGGTGGTTGTCGGCGGGCTTGCCGCGGCCGCCGAGGCCGAGCGCCAGCACGGCGGCATTGTCGACGGCGAGCTGGGCGGCGCGGCGCACCTTGACGTCGTCATAGGGCGCGTTGGCGACATTGAAGCGGGCGACGATGGTCGAACCGGTGGCGATCTCGGAATTCATCAGCCCCATCGTCTCGGTCTGCGAGACGGCATCGGAAGCGGTCTCGTGGTCGGTGTCGATCTCGCCGGATTCGAAGGCCGAGAGCATGGCGTTGGGGTCGGAGCCGTAGTCGACCCATTTGATGCCGTCGAGATGGAATTCGCCCTTCCACCAGGGCTTATCCTTGCGCTTCACCTCGGCACCGGTCTCGGCATCCCAGCTGACCAGCTCGCAGGGACCGGTGGTGATGGCCAGCGCCTTCAGGGGATCGCCGTCGCCCTCATAGGAGCGGTGCATGATCAGTGCGGGATAGTCGGCCATGCCGGCGATCAGCGAGATGTCGGGCTTGGGCAGGTTCAGCTTGATGGTGAAGTCGTCGACCTTTTCGATGCCGCCATCGACCACCTTCTTGGTGTCGGCATTGACCAGCGCGCCCATGCGCGCGGCGACCGAATTGCCGGGCACCGAGGCATCGCACCAGCGGGTGAGGTTGTGGATGACATCGTCGGCGTTGAAGGCATCGCCGTTCGACCATGAGATGCCCTTGCGCACATGCAGGGTCAGCGTCCTGGCGTCGTCGCTCGCCTCCCAGCTTTCGAGCAGCCAGGGCTCGAAGGAGAAGTCGGTGTTCCAGCGCACCAGATATTCGTTGCAGTGGCGGGCGACATTCGACATCTCGACGCCGTCGAAGGTGCGCGGGTCCTTGAAACCCTTGACGTTCATGGCGACGCGCAGGACGCCGCCCTTCTTGGGTTCCGCCGCGCGAGCAGGGATGGTGCCAAGTCCGCCCAGCGCCAGCGCCCCGGCGGCGCTGACGCCGAGCCCGGCCATCAGCGCCAGATATTCGCGGCGGTTGATGCCGCCGGCCTTGAAATCGTCGGCGACGGGTTTGGCCTGCGGGTGGAGTTTGCGGTCGGTCAGCATGAATTTCATCGTCGTTCCCCTGTTGTTGATGCATGCCGCCCAAAGGTGCCCAGCGGTTTTGGGACAATGGCATGCACAGAAAAATCGCCCCGGCCGATCGACAGGCGCGGGGGCGGACGCGACCGCCGGGGCGCCGTTGCCTGAGGGGGAATGATAGAGCGGGGTGACGCTGCGGAGTGTTCGCTTTTCCGCAGTGATTGTGCGGCGCTCCGCAGGGGAGGCTTGGGTTCCTCGCCCCACGAAAGTGGGAGAGGTGGCTCGGCGAAGCCGAGACGGAGAGGGGACCGCTCTACGAAGCCCCCTCACCCAGCCTCCGCTTCGCTCGGCTGACCTCTCCCCGAGGGGAGAGGAGACTTGCAGCGCCGGCGCTTCTCTCTTCTCCCCAGCGGGGAGAAGGTGGCCGCGAAGCGCGCCGGATGAGGGGGCCTTCGCCACGTTCAATACGGCCACTCGCCCTTACCCAGCGCGCCAACCGCGCCGACAATCCGCGCAAACGCTTCCGCCGCCGCCGGCACCGTCGTCCTTGCGCGCAGGAAGCTGTGCACCAGCCTCGGCTCTTCGTGCCACCACGCCTTGCCGCCGGCGGCCACAATGCGGTCGCGATAGGTCTCGCCATCCGACGACAGCGGGTCGCATTCGGCGGTGACGATCACCGTCGGCGGCAGGCCGGTGAAATCCTTGTCGCGCAGCGGCGCAAAAGTCGGATCGTCCAGCGATTGGCGCCTGGCCGAGCGGACGTCGCGGTAGAAGGCGACGTCGGCCACCGACAGCAGCGGCGCGTCGGCGCGTTCGATGTAGGAGCCGGCGCGCTCGTCGCCGCCGAGCTCGGGGTAGATCAGCACCTGGCCGATCGCGGCGCCGGCGTGGCGGCGCGTCGCCTGCGCCACCGCCGCGGCGAGATTGCCGCCGGCGCTTTCGCCGCACAGCACCAGCGGCAGGCCTGATCTCGCCGCTGCCCATTCGAAGGCGGCCACCGCATCGTCGAAGGCGGCGGGATGAAGATGCTCCGGCGCCAGCCGGTAATCGACCGACAGCACGTCGAAACCTGTGCCGGCGCAGAGCTCGGCGCAGATGTCGTCATGGCTTTCGAGCCCGCCGAGGATGAAGCCGCCGCCGTGGTAGTAGATCACCATCGCCTGGGCGGCGTTGCCCTCGAGCCGGTATCGCCGGACCGGGATGTCGCGGCCGGCGGCGGCGATCAGCCCGTCGCTGGCCTTGACGCCAGCCGGGCGGCCCTGGTGGAAAGCCCGGCTCATCCTGTCGTAGACAGCGCGCTGCTTGTCGATCGGCAGGCCGATGATTTCGGGCGGATACCAGGCGTTGACGGCGTCGATATAGGCCCAAAGGGCCGGGTCGAGCCGTGTTTTGTAGGGGCCGCGCGTCATAGATCGGCGTAGAGCGCGGCCGCGTTGTCGAAGGAGAAGCGCAGCGGCACCGAGCCCTCGACCTGCCAGACGGTGACGGTTTCGCCGGCCAGCAGCCGGCAGGCGCCGTCGGTGTCGGTGACGGCGCCGCCATAGAGCCGGTTGGCGAGGTTGAGGATACCGGTCTGGTGCATGGCGGCGCTGCCGCTGCCGCAGGCATCCTTGACCAGCAGCACGCGAAAGCCTTTTGCCACCGCATCCTTGACGGAGGCGTCGATGCAGGCCTCGGTCCAGACGCCTGATATGACCAGCCACTCGATGCCGGCGGATTTGATGTCGCGCGCGGCCGGCCCGGTGCGGAAGGCACTGGCCTCGGCCTTGATCAGCAGCGCCTCGCCCTTGGCCGGCGCCACCTCATGGCAGATTTCGGTCAGCGGATCGCTCTTGTCGGAAAAGGCCGACTTGCCGTCCTCGCCGAGCGGATGAAACGGGCGGTCCTGGCTGTCGAGATCGACGATGTAGGCCCAGTGGTAGAGCGGCACATGGTTCTGCCGCGCCGCCGCCTGCAGGCGCAGGACGTTGGCGAGGATGCTGCTGAAGCCTTCAACCAGATAACGCGGGTCCTGCCGATGCTCTTCCTGCAGGTCGATGAAGATCGCGGCCACGGTGCCGCGCTTGATGGAGATGGGCGTTTTCATGCGTCGCCTGCGTGATGCATGGGCGAGGCAGTCAAAGACCCTTCCGTATGCCGGCGGGACAGAGGGGGGCGCCAGGCAACGAGGCGCTCATTGGTTGCCCGTATCAAACCTGCGTCTCCAGAAACTCGTCCTCATAAGGAAAGCGCGACAGCAACTCCGTGCCCGTCTCGGTGATCAGGATCTCGTCCTCCAGCTTGACGCCCTCGCGGCCGCCCTTTTCGCCGATATAGCTTTCGACGCTCACCACCATGCCTGGCACGATATGGCCGTCGCGGCCATAGGTCTCGTAATCCATGGCATGCGCGATGAACGGCGTTTCGCCATGCATGCCGACGCCGTGCATGACCGAGGTGTAGCGCTGGTCGACGAAACGGTCGGGGATCTTCCACGCCTGCTCGGCGATCTCGCGGAAGGCCATGCCGGGCTTGACGATCGAAATGTTGTGCTGAACCTGATCGTGCGCCATGCGGTAGAGCGACTTCTGGTAAGGGGTCGGCTTGCCTGGCCCGCAGCGGAAGGTGCGCGAGAAATCCGAATAATAGCCGTAGCAGCCGATGGTGTCGGTATCGAGCGCCAAGAGTTCGCCGGGGCGGATCTTGCGGCCGCTGGCCTCGTTGAACCACGGGTTGGTGCGCTGGCCTGATGTCAGCAGCCGCGTCTCGATGAACTCGCCGCCCTGGCGGATGACCTCGCCATACATGATGGCGAACAGGTCGTTTTCGGAAACGCCGGGCTTGATCGCCTCGCGCACCGCATAGACGGCGGCCTCAGCGCCGGCCATCGACACCTGCAGGCATTTGACCTCTTCCGGCGTCTTCACCGCGCGCACCGCCAAAATCTCGCCCTGGCAATCCCTGACCTCACAGCCGCGCTTTTCCAGCGCCAGCGCCTGCAGATGGCTGCAGCGGTCGAGGCCGAGCTTCATCGAGCCGCCGCCATGCTTTTTCAAAAGCTCGGCGATCTCGTCGGCGAACGGACCTGCGGTCTCGTCGTCGCGGCCCGAGACCGACGACCAGACCAACTTGGAAGGCCGCGCCTCGTCGATCGTGTCGAGTACCATGGAGACATGATAGCTCTGCGGGTATTCGAACAGCACGATCGGCCCGTCGGTCGGGATAAAGAAATAGCGGGTCGAGTTGCGCAGGAAATAGCCGAACATGTTGCGCGAGCCGGTGGCGTAGCGCTGGTTGTACGGATCGAACAGCACCACGCCGCCATAGCCGGCCTTGCGCATCCAGCCGCGCAGCTTGGCCAGCCGGCCTTTGCGCAAGGCGTCGGCATCGATGAAGGACGGTTCGGTGTCCGACAGCCACATGCCGCCGGCCGGATCGGCCGCCGCGGGGTGGCGCATGCGGTCCTTGAAGTCCACGTCCTCGGTGCTGTCGGGGTCGAAAACGACGATGCTCATGGGCTCGGCCTTGGCTGGGTTGCGAGGTCGGAGCATGGCGCAAGAGGGGCGGGAGGATTGTGCGGAGAACCGCATGTGTTGTGCGGGATGCCGCTGGCCTAACAAGAGATGCGCTAACCTCTCACAGCGTCAGCGAGCGCCAAGCCTAATGCCGTCGCGCCAGCTTCGGCGGGTGGCCATGCTCCTCGCGAAACGCCCGGGCAAAGCTCGACATCGAGGCAAACCCACATGCCAGCGCCACGTCGCGCACGGCGAGCGTCGAGTGCGCCAGCAGGTCGGCGGCGCGTTTGAGCCTCAGGCGCCGGTAATAGCCGTTGGGCGAGATGGCGAGTTCGGAGCGGAAGGAGCGCTCGAGCTTGTCTGAGGACACGCCGAGCTTCGCGGTCAGCTCGGCCATGCCGAGCCGTTCCTCGACCGCATCCTCCATGATGGCGATGGCCGACAGCACCAGCTCGTTCTGGACGCCGGTGCGCAGCCGCAGCGGCATCATCTTGCGGTCGATGCTGGAGCGCAGCTGGCTGTGCACGAACCATTCGGCGACGCCGGCGGCAAGCTCGGCGCCGTAGTCGCGGGTGATGATCTCCAGCATCATGTCGAGGCTGCCGACGCCACCGGCCGAGGTGAAGCGCTTGCGGTCGATGACATAGAGGTCGCGCCTGAGCTCGATGTTGGGGAAGGCTTCGGTGAAGGCGGCCTGGCTGGTCCAGTGCAAGGTGCAGGCATGGCCGTCGAGCAGGCCGGCGCGCGCCAGGAAGAACGCGGCATCCGCCACCGCACCGATATGGGCGCCATTGCGCAGACTCTTGCGGATCCAGTGTGCCGCGTCCTCGGCGACGAGATGATCGGCATCGCCGCCCGAGCAGACGACGATGCGGTCGACCTTCGGGGCATCCTCGGCGTAAAAGCCCGGCTGGATGACGACGCCGTTCGACGCCTCGACCGCACCTTTCGTGCCGCCGACGATGATCCAGCGATAGCATTGCCGTTTCGCCAGGACATTGGCGGCGCGCAGCGGCTCGATGACCGAGCTGAACGCCATCATCGGAAAACCTGGGAACACCAGCACCGCGAAAGTGAGGGGTTCAGTGGGCTTGGGTGGTTCGCGCGTGGCCATGGGGCGCTACATTTCGGGCAGATGGGGTTCGGGGTCAATTGGCCGGTCCATCATCATGAGACGTCGGCGCGCCGCCCCTTGCCCTTCCTCTCCCCCGTCGATCGGGGAGAGGTGTCGAGCGAAGCTCGACGGAGTGGGGGTCGACCCTGCCGCGCGCCCTGAGGTCTCTTGCTCGTCAGATTGTGCCTGTCTTGCGGCGACTGCGCGCCTGCGAACGCCTTCCCCCACTCCGTCTCGGCTTCGCCGAGCCACCTCTCCCCCCCTCCGGAGGGAAAGGAAAGGAGCCAAGGCAGGGCGATGAGGGGCAACGCTGAAGTTGCAAGTTGATTGAGCTTCTAGCCCGCCAGCGCCTGCTCCAGATCCGCAATCAGATCATCGCCATCCTCGATCCCCGCCGACAACCTTACCAGCGAATCCGATATGCCGATCTCGGCCCGTTTCTCCGCCGGTATGGAGCCATGCGTCATCAGCGCCGGGTGTTCGATCAGGCTCTCCACACCGCCGAGGCTTTCGGCGAGCGTGAACAATTGCGTGCGTTCGAGGAACTTTTTGGTGCCGGCTAGGTCGCGGTCGAGCACGGCTGTGATCATGCCGCCGAAGGCATGCATCTGCTGGACGGCGACGGCGTGCTGCGGGTGGCTGGCGAGGCCGGGATAGATGACGCGGCGGACGTCGCGGCGCGCTTCCAGCCATTGCGCGATCTTCAGCCCGTTGGCGGAATGGCGCTCCATCCTGAGCGCCAAGGTCTTGAGGCCGCGCAGCGCCAGAAAACTGTCGAACGGGCCCGAAATGGCGCCGATGGCGTTCTGCAGGAATTTCAGCTGGGCGGCCAGATCCTTGTTATCGCCGATCACGGCGACGCCGCCGACCATATCGGAATGGCCGTTGAGATATTTGGTCGTCGAATGCACGACGATATCGATGCCAAGCTCCAGCGGCCGCTGGATATAGGGGCTGCAGAAGGTGTTGTCGGCGACCGTGAGAATCCCCTTGCGCCTGGCAAGTGCGGCGACGCCTTCGAGGTCGACGATGCGCAGCAGCGGGTTGGTGGGGGTTTCGACCCACAGCATTTTCGTCTCGGGCCGGATCGCGGCCTCGACGGCGGCAAGGTCGGTGAAGTCGACGAACGAGACCCGCAGATCGGCCGAGCGCTTGCGCACCCGCTCCATCAGCCGGAAGGAACCGCCATAGATGTCGTCGGTGGCAACGATATGCGCACCGGAATCGAGCAGCTCCAGCACGGTGGCGATCGCCGCCAGCCCTGACGCGAAGGCGAACGCGGCCGAGCCGCTTTCGAGGTCGGCCACCGCGCGCTCGAAAGCAAAGCGCGTCGGGTTCTGGCTGCGGGCATATTCAAAGCCCTTGTGCACGCCGGGCGATTGCTGGCCATAGGTCGAGGTGGCGTAGATCGGCACCATCACCGCGCCGGTCAGCGGGTCGTGGCTCTGGCCGCCATGGATGGTGCGCGTCGAGAAAGCCAGACGGTTTTTCCCGGCTGGCGGAGTATTGCTGGTCATCGTGCGCGCCTCAGATGGTTGATCAGATCGATGCGGGTAATCAGGCCGACGAATTCGTCGCCGTCGAAGATGATGGCGACCTCGTTGCGGTCGAACACCGGCAGCAGCGCGTCCAGCGTCTGGCTGGCCTGCAGCGTGTGCAGGTTGGAGGTCATGGCCGTGCGCACCGGGCCGTTGAAGCGCTCCCAGCGGCCGTCATAAGGGCCGTCGACCTTGGCCAGGATGTCGCTTTCGTCAACGATGCCGACGAGCTTGCCATTGTCGAGCACCGGCAGCTGCGAGACATCGGAGCGGCGCATGCGGCCATAGGCATTGAGCAGGCTTTCGTCCGGGCCGACATAGACGGTGTCGCCGGTGCGGTGTGAGCGCATCACCAGGTCACGCAGATCGCCATGCTGCTCGTGCTCGGCCAGCCCCTGCTCGGCCAGCCAGAAATCGTCGAACACCTTCGACAGGTACTTGTTGCCACTGTCGCAGACGAAGGTGACGACGCGTTTGGGCACCGTCTGCTCGCGGCAATAGCGCAGCGCCGCCGACAGCAGCGTGCCCGAGGATGAGCCGGCAAGAATACCTTCCTTGGACAAGAGGTCGCGCACCGCCAGCATGCTCTGCTTGTCGGGGATCGAATAGGCCTTCTTGACCAGCGACAGATCGGCATTGGGCGGCACGAAATCCTCGCCGATGCCTTCCACGGTCCAGCTGCCGGCCTCTTCCATCTTGCCAGTCTTGATCAGCGGCGCCAGCACCGAGCCGACCGGATCGGCCAGCACCATTTCGGTCTTCGGCGACACTTTTGCGAAGTAGCGGCCAAGCCCGGTCAGCGTGCCGCCCGAGCCGACGCCGACCACCACGGCATCCACGTTACCGTCGAGCTGCGAAAAGATCTCGGGGCCGGTGGTGGATTCATGCGCCAGCGGATTGGCCGGGTTGGCGAACTGGTTGGCATAGAAGGCGCCGGGCGTTTCCGCCGCGATCTTCTCGGCCATGTCCTGGTAATATTCGGCATGGCCCTTGCCGACATCGGAGCGCGTCATGCGCACTTCGGCGCCGAGCGCGCGCAGGTGCTGGATCTTTTCGCGCGACATCTTGTCGGGCACGACCAGCACGATGCGGTAGCCCTTGGGGATGCCGACCTGGGCGAGGCCAAGCCCGGTGTTGCCGGCGGTCGCCTCGACGATGGTGCCGCCGCGCTTGAGCTTGCCCTGCTTTTCAGCCGCGGCGATCATCGACAGCGCGATGCGGTCCTTGATCGAGCCGCCGGGATTCTGGCTTTCGAGCTTGATGAACAGCCGGCATTTGCCGGTGTCGAACTTGGTCAGCTCGACCACCGGCGTCTGGCCGATCAGGTCGAGCACCGACTTGTAGGGCGGACGCAGGCGGGACAATTCGGCTTCCGAGGGGGCACTGTCCAGTGCGGCGATCTCATGCTCGCTCATATCGATGCTCCATGACCAAGCGACCGCCTCTGGGCAGGGCGGCAGCGTAGCCTCTTTTCCAGCCCTTTGCAGTCGGAAAGAAGATAGATCGTGCCAATCAACCGGCCAGATGCGGAATGAAATTCCGGTTTGTGCCTCAAGGGCTTGGAGGGTGTGTCGAGATTCAGGTCAGGCCGAGCCGAAAATGGCAGATTCCGAGAACCGGAGCGGAGCGTACTTTTGGGTACGTGAGCACCGGAAGCACAGGAAGCCGCCATTTGCAGGCCGGCATCATCTACGACACAGCCTAGCCCAGCAGCTGCTTGCTCAGCCTCGCACACTGCACGCGGATATCGGGAATGGCGTCGATCTCGAAGAAGGTGCCGCGCGTCAGCGGGCCGACGGCGAGGATCTTGGCCGAAACGGTTCCGTCGCCGGCGATGATCTCGCATTTGGTCGATACGTCGAGGCCGATGCGCAGCGGATCCGGCCTTGCCAGGCCGCGGTCGACCAGCGAGCGCACGACGCTGTTCGACGAGGTCGAGATGTCCCTCACGATGCCAGAGCAATCGTAGATGCGGGCAACCTCGAAGGTCTCGAGACGCTGCGTGTGACGCGAGTGGACCTGGACGGTGAATTCGCCGTTGCGCGCAATGTCGACGACGCGGCCGGCGACCAGGCGGATGCGGCCGGATTGCACGGCCTCGGTGACACGGGCGTAGACCTCGGGCGCCATGCGATGGCGGTGGATGTCCCACCAGGCCTTGGTGTGCTCGACGAAGCGGCGTTTGGCGGAAGCCGGCCAGTTCTGCCAGATCTTCTGGTTGAACGGCCGCAGCCCGTCGACGACGTCACGCCAGTCGATGCCGGCCTTCTGGTTTTCCTTGATCAGGTCGCGGAACCAGCCGACGAAATAGGAGAGCTGCGTGCCGAGCGGAATGTCGGCGACGTCGAGCTTGATCGGATTGCCCTTGCGATGCGGCGAGGGCAGCAGGCCGCGCCTGGACACAGCTATGATGTCGCCGCGATGGCCGCGTTGCTCCAGCGCCAGGAAAGCATCGACCATGCTGAGGCCGGTGCCCAGCACCATGACGCCGGCGCCGGGCGGAAGTGCTGTGTCGGCTTCCGATCCCATCCTGATGGCATGGCCTTGCGCCGGCTCCTCGTCGTGGCCGGTGGCCAGCACGGCGAGATGCGCAACGACGCTGGTGCCGTTGGCCAGCGCCACTTCGACGCCGGAGGCGGTGGGCGTGATCGAGAGGCTTTCCTCGCGGATCAGCCGAAGCCGACCGCTCTGCTTTTCCCGCGCTTCCAGATCGACCAGCAACTCGCCGAGATAGCGGGCATAGATGCTGCGTGGCGCATAGAAGGGCGCCTCCTCAGCCGTTGCCAGGCCGCGTTCCTGAAGCCAGCGCCAGAAATTGCCGGGATCGTCGGCATAGGCGCTCATGCCGGCGGCGCTGACATTCAGTACATGCGCCGACAGCAGCGTCGAATAGGCGATGCCCTGGCCGAAATGCGGGCGCCTTTCGATCAGCGTGACGCGCAGGTCGGGATTGGACGACTTCAGGAGATGCGCGGCCAGCACGACGCCGCTGGCGCCGCCACCGACAATGATGATGGAGTTGGCGCGCCCGGTCATAGGCATGCCTTCGCTCTGCGCAGCGCCAGTGTCAGGCCTGGACCTTCACCGCGACCGGCAGATCGCCGATGCCGACCGACAGGTCGTCGAGAGAGATATCGCGCATTTCGGCGAGGCTGCGCTGATCGAGCACCTCGGCGATCGCCTGCCGGACCTCGAGCATCAGATGTCGGACTTGGCATGTCGCCTCGTTGCAATCTTCACAGCGCTGGTACTGGGTGCGGCTGGCACAGGGGATCGGCGCCAGCGGACCGTCGAGGACGCGCACGACATGGCCGACCTTGATCTCGTCGGCGGGCCGCGCCAGGCGATAGCCGCCATCCTTGCCCTTGCGGCTCTGGACGAAGCCGGCATTGCGCAACTCGCCCAGGATGGCGTCGAGAAATTTCTTCGGGATGTTGTTGCCGGTGGCGACGTCGTTGACGAAGGCGAGCTGCCCGGCCGGCAATCGCGCGAGGTGGACAAGCGCCTTGAGGCCGTACTTACCTTTTTTGGTGAGCATGAGATCAAAATTTCTCTGGCATGCGACGGCATGGAACCATCGGTTGCAAAACGCCTGGCGTGCGTTGCCGCCGCGTCCAAGCCCGCATGACACATAAATTCTAGTGACATGATGTACAAGCCGAGAACTGCTGATTTTGCTTCGTTTTCAAGCCGCGCCGGCCATTTTGACTAGCCTTTGTGCCCACAGGGACACAAAAGCGCACGAGTTTGGGGGCGCGATCATCGCGATATGGTGACTGCTCATCGTCGCCTCCAGTCTCAATGTCGATAAGATTACTATACTTACCCTCGAACACGCGGAATGGGTTGTCAAATCGGCGGTTGTTTGAGGCATGAATTTGCCTGGAAGAGGCCGGAAGCGGGAATTCTAGTTCGCGGTGGGCGTAGGCGGAGCCATCACCGCAGTTCAGGAGGTTAAAGGTCGATGGGACAGAGGGGGGCGCTGGCCCGCCGGCGTCGAAAGGCCTGCCCTGTGGCGACACTCTGCCTCACCGCAACCACCCTATCCGCCTCACCACCTCACCATCGACAGCTTTTTTCTAACAAGCCCGCCTTGGTTGGAAGGATTTAACTCTACAAGAACCATAGAATTAGCTGACTATTATGAAGCATTCCGGTTTTTCTCTTTTCAGGAGCCCTTCATGTCCATCATTTCGCGACGCATTGTTCTCCTCTCATCAGCGGCACTTGCCGGCGCGGCCTTCCTCGGCCCGGCCCTGGCCGACGACCTCAAGATCACCATCGGCTACCAGACGGTGGTCGAACCCTCGAAAGTGCCGCAGGCCGACGGCGCCTATGAAAAGGCGATGAAGGCCACCATTGATTGGCGCAAATTCGATTCCGGCGCCGATGTCATCGCCGCGGTCGCTTCCGGTTCGGTCGATATCGGCTATGTCGGCTCGAGTCCGCTGGCGGCGGCGGCGAGCCGCGAATTGCCGATCCAGACCATCTTCATCGTCGGCCTGATCGGCGAATCCGAGGCGCTGGTGGCACGCAACGGCGCCGGCATCGAGAAAATAGCCGACCTCGCCGGCAGGAAGGTCGCCGTGCCGTTCGTCTCGACGACGCATTACAGCCTGCTCGCGGCACTGAAGCATGAGGGCGTCGATCCGAAGTCGGTCGAGATCCTCAATCTCAGGCCTCCGGAAATCGCCGCCGCCTTTTCGCGCGGCGACATCGACGCCGCTTATGTCTGGGATCCGGCGCTCGGCCAGATCAAGACGACGGGCAAGGTGGTGGTGGATTCCTCGCAGGTCGCCGCCTGGGGCGCGCCGACTTTCGACGCCTGGATCGTGCGCACCGACTTCGCCGAAAAGAACCCGGAAGCGGTGCGCGACTTCGTCAAGGTGACGGGCGCGGCATATGCCGAGTTCCTCGCCAAGCCCGAAGCCTGGTCGGTATCGTCGCCGCAGGCGGCCGCGATCGCCAAACTCACCGGCGCCAAGCTGGAAGAAGTGCCGCAGCTGCTCAAGGGCTATGTCTTCCCGACGCTGGAAGAGCAGGCCTCCGACAAATTCCTCGGCGGCGGCACGGTCAAGGCGGTCGAAGCGACATCCACCTTCCTCAAGGAGCAAGGCAAGATCGACGCCGTGCTTCCCGACTATTCGAAATACGTATCGTCGAAATACGTCACCGAGGCGCTCGCCTCGAACTAGTACTCGCTTAACGCAATTCCGGACGGAAAACCGCTTCACACTTTTCCTGGAATTGCTCTGAACGCGCGCGGATCTTTTTCCCTAACGCCGCGTGCTGACTGCCCCGGAACCGCTGACGAGGGCCGGGGCAGTCGGATTTCAACGAACCGCGAGGCATCCATGCCGCATCTCGTGCTCGACCCGCATCTCGTACTGGACAAGGTCTCGATCCACTATGACGGCCAGGCAGCGCCTGCCGTCGAGCGGGTGTCGATCGATGTCGCCAAGGGCGATTTCGTCGTGCTGGTCGGCCGTTCCGGCTGCGGCAAGACCTCGCTGCTCAACGTCGCCGCCGGCCTTGTCGCGCCGGCGCGCGGTACGGCTTCAATCAACGGCAAACCGATCACAGCCCCTGGCTCGGACCGGGCGGTGGTGTTCCAGAACGATGCTTTGTTCCCATGGCTGACGGCGCGCGAAAACGTTGCCTTCGCGCTCAGGCTGCGCGGTGTCGCTCCGGCCGAGCGGGCGCGGCGCGCCGATGAGTTGCTGGCGCTGGTGAAGCTCGCCGACGCCGGCGACAAGTGCATCTGGGAGCTTTCCGGCGGTATGCGCCAGCGTGTCGGCCTGGCTCGGGCGCTCGCCGCCGAACCCGAATTCCTGCTGCTCGACGAACCGCTCGGCGCGCTCGATGCGCTGACGCGCGAGCGCATGCAGACGACGCTGCTCGATCTGTGGACGGCAAGCGATGTCGGCGTGCTGATGGTGACGCATGGCATCGAGGAGGCGCTGGTGCTGGCCACCCGCATCGTCGTGCTGGCGCCTGGCCCGGGCCGCGTGGTGCAAACTTTCGAACCCGGCTTCTCCAGGCGCTACGCATCGGGCGAGGCCATCCGCACCATCAAGGCCGACCCGGCCTTCGCCGCGGCGCGCGGCGAACTAACCGACGCGATCTTCGAAGGAGAGGCGGCATGACCGTTACCTCCTACACCGAGCGGCCGGGACACAAGGTCGACGAGGCCGACGGCCTGTCGGTGCCGTGGTCGCGGTCCAGCCCGAAACGCAAAGGCGTTTCCGCGCGCGCGGTCAGCGTGATGACCATGCTGGTGGTGCTGGCGCTGTGGGCGCTGTCGGCCCGCCTGCAACTGGTGTCGCCAGTGTTCCTGCCCTCGCCGGTTGCGGTGTGGAACAAGTTCATCACCGTCGCCCGCGACGGCTTCGTCGATGCGACGCTGCTGCAGCATGCGATCGCCAGCCTGGGCCGGGTTTTCGCCGCGCTGGTCGCCGCCATCCTCGTCGGCGTGCCGGTTGGGCTCGCCATCGGCATCAGCACGATCGGGCGCGGCATCTTCGATCCGCTGCTTGAGTTCCTGCGGCCGATCCCGCCGCTCGCCTACCTGCCGCTGGTCGTCATCTGGTTCGGCATCGGCGAACCGTCGAAGATCCTGGTGATCACTATTTCCATGCTGGCGCCGGTGGCATTGTCGACCGCGTCCGGCGTTCGCGGCGTTTCGCAGGAACGCATCAATGCGGCGCGCTCACTGGGTGCTACTCAGCGCCAAGTGGTCCGCCATGTGATCCTGCCGAGCGCACTGCCGGCGATCCTGACCGGCCTGCGCATCGCGCTCGGCGCCGGCTGGTCGACGCTGGTCGCCGCCGAACTGGTGGCGGCGACGCGCGGGCTTGGTTTCATGATCCAGTCGGCCGCCCAGTTCCTCGTCACCGACGTGGTGGTGATGGGCATATTGGTGATCGCGGCCATTGCCTTCGTGCTGGAATTCACCCTCCGCAGGATCGAGCGCGTGCTCGTCCCGTGGGCGGGACGCGAATGATTGGGAACCAGAAGAGCAGGAGAGAATGCCGATGACCCATTCCACCGCCGTGCTGTTCGCCCAAGCCGGCAATTGGCTTCTCGCCTGGACCAGGGAAAGCCAGCCGCTTGAACAGCAACCGAAATCGCCAACGCCGGTCCGCTGGGACGCCGAGCGCGACCGCCTGCCGCCACGCGACGAGAGTTTTTACTGGGCCTGGCAGTACTGGTCGCAATGAGGGGATTGGCGATTGGCACTAGCCCCCGCGTCTTCGTCATCCTAGGGCGGAGCAAGGAGCGAAGCGACGCAGCGCAGACCCCAGGATGGCGAATTCCAGGTAGCCAAAGAAGATAATTCCCATTCTCCCCTCTAACTCGCAAAATCATTCCTCTACTAAATTTATAGAATTACCTAGCCTCATCCATCTTCCAACCGGCGAGGCCATTTCCGGCGCCGATCCGCAGCGAAGGAGAGGGATCAATGTTCAATCTAACGAGACGTGTTTTCGGCATCGGCCTGCTGGCAGCGACGGTTGCCGTGTCGTTCGGCGCCACGGCGCAGGAGCTGAAGCAGTTCAGCATCGGCTATCAGAAGACCGGCCTGCCGGTGATCGCCAGGCAGCAGCAGGTGATCGAGAAGGCACTTGAAGACAAGGGCGTGACGGTCAAGTGGGTCGAGTTCACCGCCGGTCCGCCGCTGGTCGAGGCGCTCAATGTCGGCGCCATCGATGTCGGCTGGACCGGCGACGCGCCGCCGATCTTCGGCCAGTCGGCCGGTGCCAACCTCGTCTATGCCGCAGCGCTGCCGTCGAATGGCGAGGGCGAGGCGATCTTCGTCAAGCCGGCGTCGCCGATCCAGTCGGTCGCCGATCTCAAGGGCAAGCGCGTCGGTGTCGGCAAGGGCACCAGCGCGCACAATCTGCTCGTCGCCGCGCTGGAGAAGGCCGGCATCCCGTTCGACCAGATCACGCCGGTCTATCTCAGCCCGGCGGATGCGGCCGCAGCCTTTGCCAGCGACCAGATCGATGCCTGGACCGTCTGGGATCCGTTCTTCGCCATCGCCGAAACCCGCTACCAGCCGCGTGTGCTGGCCCGCTCCAGCGAGGTGCTGAAGGTCAACACCTATTTCCTCGCCAACAAGGACTTCGCCAAGGCGCATCCCGAAACCGTCACCACGACGATATCAGCCTTGGGCGAGGCGGCGAAATGGGCCGACCAGAACCGCGACAAGGTGGCCGCGGCGCTGCATGAGGTGACCGGCGTGCCGCTCGACGCGCAGATCATCGCCGCCAACCGCACCAAATTCGGCGTCTTCCCGATCACCGACGAGATCATCGCCGGCCAGCAGGCGACCGCAGACCGCTTCTTCAAGCTCGGGCTGATCCCGAACGCGGTCCGCATCTCCGACGCGGTGTGGACGGCACCCGGCAACTGACTTGTCCCCTGACGGCGCCGGATGAGAACGCCCGGCGCGATTTGCGTTCGCACCCATATCTCCAGGAGATCCGCCCGTGACTGTGCCAGACATGACCGCGCCTGCCAGCACCGCACCGCTCGATTTCTTCTGGTTCATCCCGACGCATGGCGACGGCTCCTATCTCGGTTCCGAGGAGCAGCAGCGGCCGCCCGAATTCGGCTACTTCAAGGAGATCGCGCAGGCGGTCGACCGGCTCGGCTTTCCCGGCGTGCTGTTGCCGACCGGCCAGAATTGCGAGGATTCCTGGATCACCGCGACGGGCCTCGCGACACTCACCGAAAAACTGAAGTTCCTGGTCGCGCTGCGGCCGGGCGTGACGCTGCCGACTTTCGCCGCACGCCAGACCGCCGCCCTCGATCGCTTGAGCAATGGCCGCCTGCTGCTCAATGTCGTGGTCGGCGGCAACCCGACCGAGCTCGCCGGCGACGGCGTCTTCCTGCCGCATGACGAGCGCTATGCCCAGGCGCATGAATTCCTGACCATCTGGCGCGGCCTGGTGTCCGGCGAGCGGGTCAATTTCAACGGCAAATATTACCGCGTCGAAAATGGCCGCCTCGACCTTCTGCCGCACCAGGAACGGCCGCCGCTCTATTTCGGCGGATCGTCGGATGCGGGCCAGGACCTCGCCGCGGACCTCGTCGACATGTATCTGACCTGGGGCGAACCGCCGGCGCAGGTCGCCGAGAAGCTGGCCGCGGCGCGCGCAAAGGCGGCGCTGCGCGGCAGAAAACTGCGCTTCGGCATCCGGCTGCATTTCATCGTGCGCGAGACCGAGGACGAAGCCTGGCGCGCCGCCGACCGGCTGATCAGCCATGTCACCGACGCCCAGATCGAAAACGCGCAGGCGCGCTTCCTCAACCAGATGGATTCGGTCGGCCAGCGCCGCATGGCGGAGCTACATGGCGGCCGCCGTGACAGGCTGGTGGTGTCGCCCAATCTGTGGGCCGGCGTCGGGCTGGTGCGCGGCGGCGCCGGCACGGCGCTGGTCGGCACGCCGGAACAGATCGCCGGGCGCATCCGCGAATACCAGGCGATCGGCATCGATACCATCATCGGCTCGGGCTATCCGCATCTCGAGGAGGCCTACCGCGTCGCCGAGCTTCTGTTTCCGAAACTCGGGCTCGGCAC
This sequence comes from Mesorhizobium ciceri biovar biserrulae, assembly GCF_001618845.1. Classification (NCBI taxonomy): domain Bacteria; kingdom Pseudomonadati; phylum Pseudomonadota; class Alphaproteobacteria; order Hyphomicrobiales; family Phyllobacteriaceae; genus Mesorhizobium; species Mesorhizobium ciceri. The sequence goes on along the minus strand of NZ_CP015064.1, from coordinate 6,174,397 downwards.
CAGGCGGCAGCGGGCGCATGAGAACATCGCCAACGAATTCTCGGTCGGCTTCCATGGCGCCAACCGCCTGCAGGCTTCGTCATGAGCTTTTCCACGCGCCTGCATAGCAACGCCACCGGCTGGCTGCTGCCGGCGCTGGTGATTGCCGGCTGGGAGATTGCCAGCCGCGCCGGCTTCATGCCGGCCAACGTGCTGCCGGCGCCCAGCGCGGTCGCCGAGGCCTTCTGGCGGCTGACGTTGTCGGGCGAACTGATCCGCAACATCGGCGTCTCGACCGCGCGCGCCCTTGCCGGCTTTGCCGTCGGTGGCTCGATCGGTTTTGCGCTTGGCCTTGCCAACGGGCTGTCGACGCTCAGCCGCGGCCTGACCGACACGACGCTGCAGATGATCCGCAACATTCCGCATCTGGCGCTGATCCCGCTGGTCATCCTGTGGTTCGGCATCGACGAGGAAGCCAAGCTGTTCCTGGTGGCGCTCGGCGTGTTCTTTCCGATCTACGTCAACACGCTGCTCGGCATCCAGAGCGTCGACCCACAGCTGGTCGAGATGGGCCGCGTCTACGGCATGGACCGGCGCGCCCTGTTCTTCCGCGTCATCCTGCCCGGCGCGCTGCCGGCGATCTTCGTCGGCCTGCGCTATGCCCTGGGCATCATGTGGCTGACGCTGATCGTCGCCGAAACCATCTCGGCCAGTTCGGGCCTCGGCTACATGGCCATGCAGGCGCGCGAATTCCTGCTGATCGATGTCGTCGTGCTGTCGATCCTGATCTATGCGCTGCTCGGCAAGCTCGCCGACAGCCTCGCCCGCCTGCTCGAGCGGCTGTCGCTCGGCTGGCATCCGGCCTTCCAGAACGGATGAGAGATTGCCCATGACCGCCGCCAGCCTGACCGCAGCCCGTTCCTTCGTCGCCACGCCGGTGCGGCCGATCGGCTCCGTCGAAGGACAGCGGGCCTTTGCCTTCAGGCATGCCGGCAAGCGCTTCGGCGACAAGACCGTGCTCGACGGCATCGACCTGGACGTGCCGGCCGGGCAGTTCCTTGCCGTCATCGGCAAGAGCGGCTGCGGCAAGAGCACGCTGTTGCGGCTTCTGGCCGGGCTCGACCGGCCGACATCGGGATCGCTGTCCTTCGGCGTCGAAGAGGAAGGACACAGCCGCACGCGCTTCATGTTCCAGGAGCCACGGCTCCTGCCCTGGGCCAGCGTGGTGGAAAACGTCGAGGTCGGGCTGACCGGCATCGCCACCGGTAGCGAAGCGAGGCACCGCGCGCTCGACATCCTCGGCGAGGTCGGGCTTGCCGACCGGGCCGACGAATGGCCTTCGGTGCTGTCCGGAGGTCAGAAGCAGCGCGTGGCGCTGGCCCGCGCGCTGGTCGGCCACCCGCAGATCCTGGCTCTCGACGAGCCGCTCGGCGCACTCGACGCCCTGACCCGCATCGAGATGCAGCAGCTTCTGGAACGCATCTGGATCGCGCAGAAGTTCACGGCCGTGCTGGTCACGCATGATGTCGCCGAAGCGGTCGCGCTCGCCGACCGGGTCGTGGTGATCAGCGAAGGCCGGGTCGCGCTCGATCTGGATGTGCCCGTGGAACGGCCGCGCCGGCGCGGTTCGGTGGAGCTGGCCCGGCTGGAGGGCAAGATTCTGGATCGGCTATTCGGGTAGGGCCGGGGGCAGGGCCCTCGAGGACCGCCTTCCCCCACTCCGTCGCTGCTTCGCAGCGTCACCTCTTCCCCCGGAGGGAGAGGAAGGAGCCAAGGTCGGCGAGCTCGCGCTTTTCCTCTCCCCCGTCGATCGGGGGAGAGGTGGCCCGAAGGGCCGGAGTGGGGGTCGACCTTTCATCAAGCTCACCCGCTTGACCGGTTCGCCCACCCCAACCCGATCAGCCCGACCAGCATGGTGACGACGCCGATATAGAGCCATTGCGACTGGCCGGTCATGAAGCTGCCGCCGACAACGCCGATGCCTTGCAGCGACCACAGCGCGCCGACGGCAAGCACAATCAACGCCAGCAGATTTTTGGTCAGCCTCATTGCCGGATCTCCCTTTTGAAGTCGATTGGTTGCAGCATCGGGACCGCGATAAAAGAGCCAAAGGAAGTGGCCCGGCCGCGCCGAGCTCTACTTGGATATTAATGTTCGATCTTGTCAAACGGATGCCCGATAGCAACACAAAGATCATCGTTGATTGATCATCGCGTGCCGGAAAATCCCTGACAGACTGTTACCCAGCGACTCCAAACGTGTGCCATTGCCACGGAACCGCCAGATCACTGCCGCATTTCCCGCCTTATTTGGCACCTAACGGCTGGGGTCTGTCAAAAACGGAGCCATCCCCCAAATATGAAGAACCCAAAACAGACCGCGATTGTCGCGGTAACGATCGCTGCTGGCCTGATGGTCGGCGCTTCTTCGGCGACCGCCGCCGCCCAGTGCGGCCGCGCCTCCTGGTACGCCCTGCACTCCAGAACCGCCTCGGGCGAGCGCATGAACCCGTCGGCGATGACCGCCGCGCATCGCACCTTGCCTTTCGGCACCAAGCTCAGGGTGACCAACAAGAACAATGGCCGCAGCGTCGTCGTGCGCATCAACGATCGCGGTCCGTTCATCAAGGGACGCGTGCTCGACCTGTCGAAGGGCGCGGCCGGCCAGCTCGGCTTCATCGGCTCCGGCCACACTTCCGTGTGCATGGCGCGCGTCTAGAGCTTCCTGTGTCCGGCAAGGGCCGGACACACTACCTACACATTTCGCAGCCGCACACTGAGCCGGCTGGCGCCGTTCGGCCCGATTTCCATGGCCTTGAACCAAAGAAGCATTGGTCACGCAGCGTGACGTATTGCATCGCAGCAATTAGTTGTTAACTTCCCCGCGAGACATTTAGGCTCGGCGCTGCTCGTCGTCCCTTCGGTCGCAGGCAGCAGCGGGGTTTCTCGATGTTCTACCAGCTCTATGAGATGAACCACGCCGCCCTGCAGCCGGCGCGCCTCTATGCCGACGCGGTGCGGATGTTCTACTCCAATCCGCTCAATCCGTTTTCCCACACGCAATGGGGCCGTTCGATCGCGGCGACGGCCGAACTGTTCGAGCGCACCACGCGCCGCTACGGCAAGCCGGCCTTCGGCCTGAGCAAGACCGTGGTCGACTGGAAGAGCGTCGAGGTCGCCGAGAAGACCGTCTGGTCGAAGCCGTTCTGCAATCTCGTGCGCTTCGAGCGCGCTGTCCCCGCCGGGCGCAAGCCCGATCCGAAGCTTCTGATCGTGGCGCCGATGTCTGGCCATTATGCGACGCTGCTGCGCGGCACGGTGGAAGCGATGCTGCCCTATGCCGACGTGCACATCACCGACTGGGTCGATGCCCGCATGGTGCCGCTTGCCGACGGCCAATTCGATCTCGACGACTACATCGACTATGTCATCGACATGCTGCACACGCTGGGGCCGGACACGCATGTGATGGCGGTGTGCCAGCCTTCCGTGCCGGTGCTGGCCGCCGTGGCGCTGATGGAATCCAAGGGCGACCCGTTCGTGCCCTCGACGATGACCTTGATGGGCGGGCCTATCGACACGCGCAGCAACCCGACCGCGGTCAATCTGCTGGCGCAGGAAAAAGGCATCGACTGGTTCCGCGACAATGTCGTGATGCATGCGCCGTGGCCGGTGCCAGGCTTCGGCCGCGAGGTCTATCCAGGCTTCCTGCAGCTGTCCGGCTTCATGAGCATGAATCTCGATCGCCACATCATCGCCCACAAGGACTTCTTCATGCATCTGGTGAAGCATGATGGCGACAATGCCGAGAAGCACCGCGATTTCTACGACGAGTATCTGGCGGTCATGGACCTGACGGCCGAATTCTACCTGCAGACCGTCGACACCGTCTTCGTGCGGCAGGCCTTGCCAAAGGGCGAGATGACGCATCGCGGCACCAGGATCGATCCGTCGGCGATCCGCAACGTCGCGCTGTTCACGGTCGAAGGCGAGAACGACGACATATCAGGCCTTGGCCAGACCAAGGCGGCGCATGATCTTTGCCCCAATATCCCGGCTGAGCGGCACGCCCACTACATGCAGCCGGCGGTCGGCCATTACGGCGTGTTCAACGGTTCTCGCTTCCGCTCCGAAATCGTGCCGCGCATCGTCGACTTTATCACCAGCTACGGCCGCCAGGAGCGTGTCGCGGCGAAGCCGAAGCTGGTCCGCGCCGCCAAGAGATAATGCACGTCGTCCAAAATTGCGGGTTTTGGGACGATGATTTGCATAAAACCAAGCTTAACGGCGACAAGCCATGCGATTGACCGGTAAAAGCCGGCTGGCTGGCTGGTTCTGTTGCACAAGTGCCGCTGTCCAGCCCCTCGGGTAACCATGCCGACAATCCGACCGTCGTCGTAATTGACACGGACTGTAAATCCCCCTTAACCTTTCGTTAATAACAAAGGGTGAGCGGGGACAATGATTTCCTCATCGATGGCGCGACGGCTGCGCGTGTATGTGGCGGCCGGGCTGGCAATGACGGCGGGCTGGGTGGCACCGGCCTTGGCGGGTGGAGCGATGGCGACCGGGGGGCTCACCTCGCAGCCGATCGGCCACTATGATTTCTGCAAGCTGCATCCGGGCGAGTGCTCGATCCGCCCGGCCAATCTGGCGCCGGCTCCGATGACCGACGCGCTGATGCGCAAGCTTCTCAATGTCACCGCCAGGGTCAACGCCGCCGTCAAGCCGATGAGCGACATGGACATCTACGGCAAGGACGAGGTCTGGGCCTATCCCGACAAGGGCGTCGGCGATTGCGAGGACTATGTGCTGGAAAAGCGGCGCCAGCTTTCGCGCATGAGCATCTCGCTTGCCGATCTTCTGATCACTGTCGTGCGCAAGCCCGACGGCGAGGGCCACGCCGTGCTGACGGTGCGCACCGACGACGGCGACTATGTGCTCGACAATCTGACCGACAAGGTCAAGCCATGGGACGCGACCGGCTACCGCTTCCTCAAGCGGCAGGCGATCGACAACACCGGCCGCTGGGTCTCGATCCGCGGTGGCCAGCAAGTTCTGGTCGGCGCGGTTCAGTAGGCACCGGCAACGGCGGCTTCCCTAGGGGCGGCATCCAACGCTTCGTCATCACAGGGCTGAGCAGGAGCGAAGCTCCGTCGCGAAGACCCCGGGATCCATGCCGTGATGCCGATGAAGAACGCTGCGGCGCAGGAACAGGCGCCTGCAATCGTCATACCGTCATCACCAGATCTTTTGCCCCGTCGCGACGCTCGCAACTCGCGGCATGGATCCTCGGGTCTGCGCGTCCGCTCCGCCCGTGGATGACGAAATCGATGGGCCCTCCGCCAGAATTCGCATTTCTCCGTGAACCATTTCGCTCCGGCCAGCGACACACAGCCGTGAACCGAAACCAACCATGGAGACTTCAGATGACTGCTTTTCTGCGAAACACCCTTCTTGCCGCTATCGCGGTGTCGAGCATGGCCGGATCCGCCATGGCCGATCAGACCACCAGCTGTGCCAAAACCAACCTCAACGACCTCTGGGCCGGCCGCTGTTGCGGTGATGCCGGGGCGTCGGACTGCCTGGGCGGCGGAAACAATGGCCACGACCACGGCGACCATGGCCGGGGTGGAAATGGCGGCACCGCCGGCAAGAAATGATCTCACCACTTTGCCCGCCGGCGGGCCGCCGGCGGGCAGTGTCCTCGTGAGGCAGGCGAACTTGTACCGGCGCGGACCGTCAGGCTACGGCCGCTGGTTCAACGCCGCGCGGATCGATGCGGTGATGCGGCGAAGCTCGGTTTCGTCGAGTTTCTCGATGTTTTCCGCCAGCAGATTGGCGAGCTCGGTGGCGGCGGGGGAAAGACCCGACGTGTCGAGTTTTACACGCGGGTGCGAGGCCTCGGCCAGCCGCGCCAGTTCCTCGGCATCGTCCCAGATGATGTTGAAATAGCCGATGATCTTCTGGATCAGCGTCCAGGTCGGGGCGCCGCGCCTGCCATGTTCGAGCGCCGACAGATAGGCGGCGCTGACGCCGATCGCCGCCGCCATGTCCTTCTGGCGGACACCGCGTTCGCTTCTCAGCGTCCGCAGCTTCTCGCCGAACGGAGTCATGCCCCCGTCCTCATGAACGGACCCGCCGCAGGCGGATATAGAGCGCACCCGAACCGCCATGATTGCGGGCGGCATGGTCGTGGCTGGAGACGAGCGGCCGGAAGGCAGGCGTCGACAGCCAGGCCGGCACGGCGCGCCGCAACACGCCATCGCCGCCGGAGGACGAGCCCTTGCCGGTGATGACCAGGACATAGCGGACGCCGCCGGCATGCGCCCGGTGCAGGAACGAGAACAGCAGCGAGTAGGCCTCGTCCTGCGTCATGCCGTGCAGATCGACGCGGCCCTCGATCGGCAGCCGGCCCTTCGACAATTTGTCCAGCGTCGGTTCGTCGAGGCGGTGCGTGACATGCTGCGCCTTCGGCTTCGCGGTCCCTGCGACATTGGCGACGGGCTGGGCGGGCTGCGACTGGCTTGGCTTGGCCTCGGCAGGAATTTCGGGGATATCGACGGCAAATTTCCCCTTCAGCGGCTTGGCCGTGCGCGCCACCAGGTTCCACAGAACCCGGTCGTCCTCGCTGAGCTTGTCCGGGCGTCGGGTCATCGGACCGCACCCGCAATGAGCGCGCGCGGCACCAGTGCATAAAAATCCGCGGCATTGCGGACCACGCCGGCGATCTCGCCCGCGGCATCGCCCGAACCGGCGAACAGGTCGCCCCGCGCCGGCCCGGTGATGGCGGAGCCAGTGTCCTGCGCGATCATCAGGCGGCGGAATGGTTTTGCGTCGAAGGCGGCGAGCGTCGGCGCGTCGATGTAAAAGGGCGTGCCGAATGTGTGCAGCAGGCGGTCGACGGCGATCGAGCGGCCCGGCGTCAGCGGCACCTTGGCGGCGGCGATCGGACCAAGGGCAACGTCCTCGACATCGGCGTGGCGGAAGAAGATGTAGGAGCGGTTCTGCCACAGGATCTCGTCGACGCGGTCCGGATGCGCCTTGAACCAGGCGCGGATCGATTGCATCGTCACTTCCGCCAGCGGGATCTCGCCAATCTCGCTCAGGACCTTGCCGGGTCCGGTGAAGCGCTGGCCGGATTTGGCGGCATAGGTGACGCGGGCAAGCCGGCCGTCGGTCATGGCGAGGCGTGCGGCACCTTGCACGTGAATGAAGAAGGCATCGACCTTGTCGGCCAACCAGGCGATTTCCAGGCCCTTGCCATCAAGCGCGCCGCGCTCGATCTCGCCACGGTCATGATATTCGACCGGCCCGTTCGGCGTCTGGCGCGCGAAAGCGAGATAGGGGTCCAGGCCCGGCGGCCGGTTTGCGTCATCGATATCGACGAGATCGGCCGGGCGCGACAGCAGCGGCACCGAAAACCGGTCCGTGCGCACCGGTGACGCCTCGACCTGCGGTTCATAGAAACCGGTGACGAGCCCATTTTCGGCAGGGATAAGCGCCGGCACAAAATGGCGCTCGAAGAAGGCGCGGGCCTCCCCGCGGGTCAAAACCGGCGACCGATTCGCCGGCGAAACGGTCCGGGCCTCGGCGTAGGCATCCGCAAAGGCGTCGAAGTCGACGCCGAGCGCGCCGCTGCGATAGGGTTTGGTCAGGACATGGAAGGCCGAGCGCCGAAAGGCGGCGAAGGCCGCCGAATGGTCGTCATCGTTCCAGCCGGGCAGATCGCCGAAGGCTTTCTCGACAAAAAGAGGCGATAGCGACACCGGAGCCTCGCCGCGTATTCCCTAGTCTTCTTCCTCGGTGGCGACGAGCTTCCAGTTCGGATCGCGCGAGCGCGTGTCACGGGCGAAGGTCCAGACATCCTTGACCTCGGCCACGGTTTCCGGGTCGCCGTCGATGACGGCACCGGCCTTGTCGCGGGTCGCCGAAATCAGCTCGCTGATGATGCGCAGCGTGACATGCGCCTCGCCGCCCTTCATCTCGGCCGAGACGATATCGGCCTTGTCGATGCCGACGAAGGAGGACTGGATCTTTTCCGCCTTGGCCTCGCGCTCGCCGATGGCGGCGACAAAACCGTCATAGACCTCGCGCGACAAGAGGTTCTTCAGCGTTTTGCGATCGCCGTCGGCATAGGCCATGACGATCATCTCGTAAGCCATCTTGGCGCCGTCGACGAAACCCTTCGGCTCGAAGGACGGATCATTGTCCTTGATCGTGCGCAGGCCCTTGTTGAGGTCGGTATCGGGCTTGGCGAAAGCGTCGATCGCGGCATAGGCGTCGGGAGCCGGCTCGCCTGGCGGACGCTTGCGCGGCAGCGAGACGACGTTTTCGGATTTCTGGGCGGCATCCTTGTCGCTGGTGCGAGCCGCCGAATAGGGATCGAAGGGCGGCCGTTCGCTGCCGGTGCGGCGGCCCAGCACATTGCGCAGCTGGAAAAAGATGACCACCGCCGCAATCAGGAAGAAAATCGTGCCGAAGTCGAAGAATCCCATATCTTCCGCCAATCAATCCCTGCCCTGTGGCCGGACCGTCCGGCCTAACGGCCGCGGTCGCATAGCGTTCAACATTCAAAGCATATAGAACGCAAGGCGCAATCATTCAAATCAAAGGCAGGCATACCTATCTAACAGCCTCGGTGCCAGCGGCGATTGCCAGTTGGCGGCCAAAACAATCAAAACGGTCATAACGATCGAAAAAGGTTGGCAAGACTTGCGCGTTTCGTTGCTTCCCTTCTTTCTCCTTGCACTGCCGCTGCTGGAAATTGCCGGTTTCGTCATCGTCGGCCGCGAGGTCGGCGCGCTGGCGACGGTAGGCCTCGTGCTGGCCTCGAGCATCGCCGGCGTGCTTTTGCTCCGATACCAGGGTTTTGGTGTCATGGCCCGCATCCGCAACGAGATGGCCGCCGGCCAGAACCCCAGCCGCCACCTTGCGCACGGCGCCATGATCGTGGTTGCGGCAATCCTCCTGATCATCCCCGGCTTCATCACCGACATTATCGGCCTGCTGCTGTTCCTGCCGCCGTTGCGCGACTTTGCCTGGAGCCGGTTCAAGGGCCGCATTGTCGTCGCCACCGATTTCTCGACCGGCGGTTTTCGTGGCCGCCAGCGCGACAGAGTCATCGACCTCGAAGACGGCGACTATTCGCGCGAGGACGATCTGAAGCGCGGCCCGGATCACAACTCGCCGTGGCGCCGCCTGAAGGACGATTAACGCGCCGTCCCATCTCCATGCCGCAGCCGGGAAGCAAGGCGGCAAACCTTGTCTTGTCATCCCCGCCATGGTAGCGAACGCCCGATTTCAATTCGGTCAGCGACGCTGCCCAGGCAAGAGGACAAGGCTTATGGCCAGCAAAGATGACGCGCCGGTCGGCGCAGCCAACGGAAACGGCAATGCGGCGCAGCCGTCGCTCAACGTTCTGGCGCAATATGTGAAGGACCTGTCCTTCGAAAGCCCCGGCGCGCCGAATTCGCTGCGCGGCCGCGACAAGGCGCCGGGCATCGCCATCAATGTCAACGTCAACGCCAACCCGCTCTCCGACAAGCAGTTCGACGTCAATCTGACGCTCAACGCCAAGGCGTCCTTCGACCAGGAAGTGCTGTTCAATGTCGAGCTGGTCTATGGCGGCGTGTTCGCCATCGCAGGCTTTCCGCAGGAACACATGCTGCCGATCCTGTTCATCGAATGCCCGCGTCTTTTGTTCCCGTTCGCCCGCCAGATCATCGCCGAGGCAACCCGCAATGGCGGCTTCCCGCCGCTGATGCTCGACCCGATCGACTTCGCGCAGATGTTCCAGCAGAAGCTGGCGGAGGACCAGGCGTCGTCGAAGGTCCAGGTGAGCTGAGGGCTGCCTGCCACGGATTGTGAAAAGCCCGGCCTTGCGCCGGGTTTTTTGTTTTGGGCGGGACGATTGAGGCGCCGGCAGGGCAGAGGGGGGCGCCAAGGATCGCCAACGGGACGATTTTAATTCCCGAGAACCTTCAGCCACAGCGCCTTTTCACCCAATGTCCCGACCATGCCGGCGTGCGCGGCACGTTCGGCTTCTGTCACGCGCGGCGGCAGTGGCGCCGGGCGCGGGGCGACGACGATTTCGATCTGGCGGACATTCTCGCCCTGGGCCGGCGCGGTGGCGCTGTCGAGGATGAGGGCCGCCTGCTTGCCGCCGATCAGCTCGATATAGACCTCGGCCAGCAATTCGGAATCGAGCAGGGCGCCGTGCTTGGTGCGCTTGGTGTTGTCGATGCCGTAGCGCCGGCAGAGTGCATCGAGCGAATTAGGACCCATCGGGTGCTTGCGGCGCGCCAGCGCCAGCGTGTCGACGACGACGCCGTTGTCGATGACAGGGTGACCCAGCCGGCCGAATTCGACGTTGAGGAAGCCGACATCGAAAGTGGCGTTGTGGGCGACCAGCTTGGCGCCGTCGGTAAAGTCCAGCCACTCCTGCACGATCTCGGCAAAGGTCGGCTTGCCCGCGAGGTCCGCCGCGCTGATGCCGTGCACCGCCTGTGCCTCGACATGGATCGCGCGGCCTTGCGGGTTGATGTAGTGGTGGAAGGTCCTGCCGGTCGGAAAACGGTTGACCAGTTCGACGCCGCCCAGCTCGATCACGCGGTCGTCGCGCGAATCGAGGCCGGTGGTTTCCGTGTCGAAGATGATCTCACGCATCGAATCAGTCGCTCCAAAGGAGCAGAATCGTGAGAGCGGAACAAAATGGCAATGAGAAACTATGATGGCCAGGGCAATCGCACAGGTTTGCGCCGCCCCTCATCGCCCTGCACCTTTCCTCTCCCCCGTCGATCGGGGGAGAGGTGTCGAGCGAAGCCGGCAGGCAGATAAGCGGCTCTCACATCGACAGCTGGCGGTCGAGCGGTGGGCTCAACCACCTGGCTTGCCAACCCCTATCAGCTGGCTGATGATTGCAGCGACCTCCGCCCGCGCGGCGTCCATCCCCTGGCCGGTGTCGACGATGAAATCGGCCTGACGGCGCTTTTCCGCATCCGGCACCTGCTTGGCCAGGATCGACGCCAGCTTTTCCTCCGTCATGCCGGGCCGTGCCAGCACGCGTTCGCGCTGGGTCTCGGCCGGGGCGGTGACGACGACGACCTTGTCGACGCGGTTGCGGCTGCCGGTTTCGAACAGCAGGGGGATATCGAGGACGGCGATCGGCGCGCCTGATCCACGATGCCTGGCCAGAAAGGCATCGGCATCGGCGCGCACCAGCGGGTGGATGATGGTCTCCAGCCGCTTCAGCGCCGCGGCATCGCCGAGCACGCGCGCGCCAAGTTTGGCACGATCGACCACGCCGGCGGATGTGGTGCCGGGAAAGGCGGCCTCGACCAGGGGGGCTGCCTTGCCCGCGTAGAGGCGATGCACCGTCTCGTCGGAATCATGGACCGGCACGCCGGCCTCGGCAAACATTTTTGCCGTGGTCGACTTGCCCATGCCGATCGAGCCGGTGAGGCCGAGCACGATCATGGCTTCGGCACCAGATCGGCGACGATCAGGGCCCGGAGTTCGGCCGTCACCCGCGGCCTGATGCCGAACCAGCGCTCGAAGCCAGGCACGGCCTGATGCAGCAGCATGCCAAGACCGTCGACCGTCTTCAGATTTCGCGCGCGGGCGGCCGCGAGCAGCGGCGTCTCCAGCGGCACATAGACGATGTCGGTGACGATGGCATGGTCGGGCAGCCGGGCGGGATCCGCCGACAGGCCTTCATTGCCATGCATGCCGAGCGCGGTGGTGTTGACCAGCAGGCCGGCATCGCCGAGCAGTTCGTTGGTCGCCGCCATGCCATGCGCCGAGACACCGGTGCCGAAACGATCGCGCAATTCCTGCGCTCGGGCCAGAGTACGGTTGACGATGCGGATGTCGGCAACGCTGCGCTCCTTCAGCGCATGGATGACGGCGCGCGACGCGCCGCCGGCGCCGAGCACCACCGCCGGACCCTTGCTTGCCCAGCCCGGTGCATGATCGTCGAGGTTGGCGGCAAAGCCGTGACCGTCAGTGTTGCCGCCCCACAGGACGCCGTCCTCGAACCACAACGTGTTGACGGCGCCGATTTCTTGCGCCGCCTGATCGCGGCGTTCCGCCAATGCGAAGGCCGCTTCCTTGTGCGGGATGGTGATGTTGCCGCCGCGGTAATTGTTTGCCTGCAATGTTTCCACGAACACGGCAAAGTCTTGCGGCGCGACATCGATGGCCTGGTAGCTTCCGTCGATGCCATGTTTGGCCAGCCAGTGACCATGGATCTTCGGCGAGCGCGAATGCTTGACCGGATGGCCCGACACGAAGGCTTTTTTCGACGCCTCAGCCATCGATCGCCCCCAGGTCTCGCAGTTCGGCCAGCAGCGGCAACAGCGGCAGGCCGACAATGGTGAAATGATCGCCCTCGATTTTCTCGAACAATTGAATGCCTTCGCCTTCGATCTGATAGGCGCCGACGCTTCCCAGCGCCTTGGCACCGACACGGGCGAGATGGCGCCCGATAAAGGCGGGATCGAGCTTGCGCATGGTCATCGAGGCGATGCCGACATGCCGCCACAGAACCTTGCCGTCGCGAACCAGCACGGCGGCGCTGTTCAACTGATGGGTCTTGCCCGACAGCGCCAGCAAATGACGGCGGGCACCCTCCATGTCAGCCGGCTTGTGGAACACCTCGTCGCCGAGCGACAGCGTCTGGTCGCAGCCCAGCACCAGGGCGCCCGGCCTGCGCTCGCTGACTTCGGTCGCCTTAGCCTCGGCCAGCACCAGGGCGACGTCCTCGGGCGAGACACCGCTATCCTGCAAAGGCGACTCGAGCGCGCGCTCGTCGACATCGGCCGGCACCGCCTCGACATCGACGCCGGCATTGACCAGCATCGCCTTGCGGAACGGACTGCCGGAAGCAAGGATGAGTTTTTCGATCATGCTGATTCACCCATGTTGGCGCTCCGTCACGCACCCCTCATCCGACCGAGCTTCGCTCGGCCACCTTCTCCCACAAGGGGAGAAGGGAAGTCCCGCGCGTACGCCGCTGCAAATCGCCAACTGGCGGTATCTTGCGGAGACGACGGTGCCACGTTCTTCCTTCTCCCCTTGTGGGAGAAGGTGGCCTCGCGAAGCGAGGTCGGATGAGGGGTGCTGGTGCTCACTTATCTTACCTGCCCTATCTATTCTTCCCCCGCAGGGCAACGATGGCCGCCGCCGTTTCCTCGATCGAGCGGCGGCTGACGTCGATCATCGGCCAGCCATGGCGCGTGCAGATCTTGCGGGCGTAGGCGAGCTCTTCGCTGATCGCCGCGCGGTCGACATAGTCTGATGCCTCATACGAGCTGCTGTTGCCGAGGATGCGGTTTTGCCGGACGTGCGAGATGCGCTCGGCGGTGGCGATCAGCCCGACGATCAGCGGCTTGCTGGCGGCAACCAGGCTTTCCGGCACCGGCACACCGAGCACGATCGGGATGTTGGCGGTCTTGATGCCGCGGTTGGCGAGATAGATGCTGGTCGGCGTCTTCGACGTGCGAGAAATGCCGATCAGCACGACATCGGCATCGTCCATGTTGAGCGGCAGCTGGCCGTCATCATGGTCCATGGTGAAATTGAGCGCGTCGATGCGGCGGAAATATTCGGCGTCGAGAACATGCTGGGCGCCGACGCGGCGGCCGGCCGGGGTGCCGAGATAGGACTGGAACACGGTCAGCACCGGCTCCAGCACCGACACACAGGGCAGGCCCATGGCCGCGCAGCGCTCGTCGATGCCGCGCGCCAGCTTCTGGTCGACGACCGTATAGAGGATGATGCCCGGCTCTTCCTCTATGTCCTCGAACACCTTCGCCACCTGCTTTTCGGTGCGGATAAGCGGATAGATATGCTCGATGGCGCGCGCATCCTTGTATTGTGCCGAAGCCGCCCGGCCGGCGGCGAGCAGCGTTTCGCCGGTCGCGTCGGAAATCAGGTGCAGGTGGAAGAAGCTCTGGGGTTTGTTCACAGGGGGTCACCTGGGGCTGTGGGCTTCTGTGGATAAAGCGGGATGAAAAGAGGGGTCGGTCGGAGGCGACTGTATCAGATGGCAGTTTGTCCACAATTCGATGCGCTGTCAGCTTCGTCGGGCGACTGGGGACAAGTTTGGGGACGGCTTTTTTCGCCTACAGTCCGTCCACAGGACCTGCCTTTCACCGCTCCGCCTAACGCTTTGACTCGATTGATCGATTCCGACCTATCCCCAGAACCCTACATCTGGGAAAAAGAAGCACGCGACAATATGTTGGCTGGTGTTTTCCGGGGCAAAGCGGGACAGGTGGCAATCACCAGAACCAACAGACTCTTAGAATCAGAAGAATCTTAGATATAAGAATCTTTGATTTTAGAAGACGCCGGGAGAAGCGAGCGCTCGATGCCCCAGAACCGGATCATGCTGGATGTCCTGAAGGGCAAGGCTCATTTTCCGCCTCCGCTCTGGATGATGCGTCAGGCAGGGCGTTATCTGCCGGAGTATCGGGAGACACGCAGGCGAGCAGGCTCGTTCCTCGATCTCTGCTATGATCCCGACCTTGCCGTCGAAGTGACCTTGCAACCGATCGAGCGCTTCGGCTTCGATGCTTCGATCCTGTTTTCCGATATCCTTGTCGTTCCGCATGCGCTTGGCCGTGACGTCCGCTTCGAAGAGGGCAGAGGGCCGCTGCTGACGCCGATCACCGCGCCGGAGATTCTGGCTCTGGAGGGCAAGGTGTTTCACGTGAATCTCGAACCGGTCTACGAGACGGTTCGCCGGTTGCGGGCCAAATTGCCCGACGAGACAACCCTGATCGGCTTCTGCGGCGCGCCGTGGACGGTGGCGACCTACATGATTGCCGGCCATGGCACGCCCGACCAGGCGCCGGCGCGGCTTTTTGCCTATCGCGAGCCGGTGGCCTTTCAACGATTGCTGAAGGTGCTTGCCGAACATTCGGCCGCCTATCTCATCCGCCAGATCGAGGCGGGCGCGGATGTGGTGCAGATTTTCGATTCCTGGTCCGGCGTGCTGGACGACGAAACTTTCGATTTGTTCTGCGTTCAGCCGATGGCCGAGATCGTTGGCCGGGTGCGGGCGGTTTATCCCGATGTCCCGATCATCGGTTTTCCCAAGGGCGCCGGTGCGCGCTACCGGACCTATCGACAGAAGACCGGCGTGACGGCGCTGGGGATCGACTGGACGGTGCCCCTGATCGCGGCGAAGGAATTGCAGCGCTCGGGTGCGGTTCAGGGCAATCTCGATCCCTTGCGGCTCGTGGCTGGCGGCAAGGCGCTGTCCGATGGCGTCGAGGCGATCCTGAGAGCACTGGGAGACGGTCCGCTGATCTTCAACCTCGGTCACGGCATCACGCCGGAGACGCCGATCGCCCATGTCGAGGCGATGGTGAAACAGGTGCGGAGCGCGACACGCTGATGGCTCAGATGAACAACACGAACAGCACCGGCCAGGCGATGATGCGCATGATATCAGGTATCGCCGTGCTGATCGTTTTCACCGCGCTTTTGTATTTCGCGGCACCCGACAGTTTCTACCCCTGGGCCAAGGCGATCCATATCCTCGCCGTCATCTCGTGGATGGCGGGCATGCTCTATCTGCCGCGGCTGCTGGTCTACCACGCCGATGCCGAGAAGGGCTCGGTGCAGTCGGAAACCTTCAAGGTGATGGAGCGGCGCCTGCTGCGCGGCATCATCAACCCGGCGATGATCGTCACCTGGGTGTTCGGCCTGTGGCTCGCCTGGAAGGGTTTCGGTTTCCAGGGCGGCTGGCTGCACGCCAAGATCGGAGCGGTGCTTTTGCTGTCGGCCATGCATGGCTATCTGGCCGGTGCGGTGCGCAAATTCGCCGAGGACCGTAATGAAAAACCGGCCAGGCACTGGCGGATGGTCAACGAGATCCCCACATTGCTGATGATCGCAATCGTCATCCTGGTGGTGGTCAAGCCGTTCTGATGCATGTCGCCCAAAAACGGCCAGGAGACTGCGACAGGCATTGATGCGTTTAGGCCTTCATAGGCCATGCAAAACGCAGCTTGCTCTTTCACCCGACCGACGATAAAAGACGGGTCTTCCTTCCCGTCATGCGCCGCCCCTCGTTGTTTTCGGCCGCGCTCGGCATTTGTCGCATCCCGCCGATATTTTCCCAAAGCCTACCCAGACTCCATCTATTCAAGGTCCGTCTATGCAAGAAATGAAACTCGCCGAGTTCAAGAACAAGAAACCGCCAGAGCTGATCGCTTATGCCGAATCGCTCGAGGTCGAAAACGCCAGCGTCATGCGCAAGCAGGAGCTGATGTTTGCGATCCTGAAGAAGCTGGCCGCCCAGGAGATCGAGATCATCGGTGATGGCGTGGTCGAGGTGCTGCAGGACGGTTTCGGCTTCCTGCGCTCCGCCAACGCCAATTACCTGCCAGGTCCCGACGACATCTATATTTCACCGTCGCAGATCCGGCGCTTTTCGCTGAAGACCGGCGATACGGTCGAAGGGCCGATCCGCAGCCCGAAAGAGGGCGAGCGCTATTTCGCGCTGCTCAAGGTCAACACCATCAATTTCGACGATCCCGAGAAGATCCGTCACAAGATCCACTTCGACAATCTGACGCCGCTCTATCCGACCAAGCGGCTGAAGATGGAGATCGAGAATGTCACCACCAAGGACATCTCGGCCCGTGTGATCGACCTGGTGGCGCCGATCGGCAAGGGACAGCGCGCCTTGATCAACGCGCAGCCGCGTACCGGCAAGACGGTTCTGATGCAGAACATCGCCCACTCGATCACCGCCAACCACCCGGAATGCTATCTGATCGTGCTGCTGATCGACGAGCGGCCGGAAGAAGTGACCGACATGCAGCGCTCGGTGAAGGGAGAGGTGATCTCCTCGACCTTCGACGAGCCGGCGGTGCGCCACGTGCAGGTCGCCGAAATGGTCATCGAGAAGGCCAAGCGCCTGGTCGAACATGGCCGCGACGTCGTCATCCTGCTCGATTCGATCACCCGTCTCGGCCGCGCCTACAACACCGTCGTGCCGTCATCCGGCAAGGTGCTGACCGGTGGTGTCGACGCCAACGCGCTGCAGCGGCCGAAGCGCTTCTTCGGCGCCGCCCGCAACATCGAGGAAGGCGGTTCGCTGACCATTATCGCCACCGCGCTGATCGATACCGGCAGCCGCATGGACGAAGTCATCTTCGAAGAGTTCAAGGGCACCGGCAACTGCGAAATCCAGCTCGACCGCAAGGTCGCCGACAAGCGCATCTATCCGGCCATGGACATCCTGAAGTCCGGCACCCGCAAGGAAGACCTGCTGGTTTCCAAGCAGGACCTGCAGAAGATCTTCGTGCTGCGCCGCATCCTGGCGCCGATGGGAACCACCGACGCGATCGAGTTCCTGATCGACAAGCTGAAGCAGACCAAGACCAATGCGGATTTCTTCGATTCGATGAACACGTAAGGGGATGGGGTAGCGATCCTTCGCGCCTCCCTCTGCCCTGCCGGGCATCTCCCCCTCTAGGGGGAGATTACGCCCTTGGTCGCTTTCGGCAATTATCAACGCCGTAAGGTGAGCGGAACAGCGAAGCTGCCGATCTCCCCACTTGAGGGGGAGATCGGCCGGTAGGCCAGAGGGGGCGTCTCTCGCCGGCGGTTAGCAAAACTATCGCCGTCGCAACAATCGCTCGAGCTCTTCAGCATCCGTCACCGCCGGCAAACAAACCTGCCCCGTGCACAACCATGCACCTGCCTTGTCGGTCGGCGGCAGGATTCCACCGGGCAGCAAGGGTCGATTCGCTGCCGTACCGATCGGCACGACGATGTCGACGCGACACGGGTCCGGGTTTCGATTCGCAACCGGAACGAGCTTTGGATCTGTGAACTCATCCACCAACACCAGCTTGAGCGGCTCGATCGCCAGCGCGCAGGCATTGACGATGCCGGCCTGGCCATAGGCCTGCTGCGTCGCGCGGCCGGCGGCATGCTCGGCGACGTGCCAGGCTCTCTCCTGCAGCTCGAGATTGCCGGTGACGGAGGCGAGCCTGACCAGCGCCTCGATGATCTGGCCGGTGGCGGACGGAATGGCTTCGTCGACATCGCCGCGGATGCGGATCGGCACGTCGGTGCTGTCGGAAGCAGTCAGGTAGTAACCTGTCTTCTCGGCGTCGGCGTGCCAATGCTCGAGCTGCCCGACAAACTGGCCGGCTTGGTCGACATAGCTCCAATCCCCGGTGGCCTCGAACAGAGAGATCGCGGCATTGGTCATGGCGGCATAGTCGCTGGACAAAGCCGGGAACAGTTTTCTGGCGCCGAGCATCGAATGCGGCAAACGGCCGTCGCGGCTGCCAGAGCTGATATAGGCAAAGGCCTTTGCCGCCGCATCGATCCAGTCAGGCCGCGCCAGCGCCCGGCCGGCCTCGGCAAGCGCTGCGATCATCTGGCCGTTCCAGTCGATGAGGGTCTTTGCGTCAAGACCGGGCCTGACCCGCTTTTCCCGGACAGCACGAAGTTTCGTCTTGAGCGCGCTGATCTCTTCGCGGTGGATCACATATTGCGATTGCTGGGACAGCGTTTGGTGGACGACCGGCTTGCCTTCCCAGCCATGCGGGCTGGAGAGCGTGAAGTGCTTGAAAAACAATGCGGAATCGTCGCCAAGGGCGGCTTCGATCTCGTCGCGGCTCCAGGTGTAGAACAGACCTTCCTCGCCGTCGCTGTCGGCATCGAGACTGGCGGCAAAAGCGCCGCCGTCGACGCGCATTTCGCGCAGCAGCCAGCCGATCGTCTCTTCGATTCGCAGCCGGAACAATTCATTGCCGCTTGCGGCATAGGCCCAGTTGCAGAAGCGGAGGAGCTGGGCATTGTCGTAGAGCATCTTTTCGAAATGCGGCACCAGCCATTCGGCGTCGGTGGAGTAACGGCTGAGCCCGCCGCCGATGTGGTCGTAGATGCCGCCGCGCAGCATCTGCTCGAGGCTGTTGAGGACGTCGTCGCGATGGGCGGCATTGCGGTCGCGAAGCCAGGACAGCCACAGCGTTTGCATGAACGGCGCGTTGGGAAATTTAGGCGCGCCGCGCAATCCGCCGAGATCACGGTCGATCATGCCGTCGATGCCCTTGGCCAATTCCGCCAGCGTGGCGCGGTCGAGCACGATTCTGGCATGCGAACCGGCGAGCCGTGCCTCGACATGCGTCGTCAGGCCGTCGGCGCTCTGGTTGAGGCCCGCCCGCTTCTCCCGCCACGCCTTGTCCACCGCCTCCATCACCTGGATGAAGCCGGGGCGGCCGTAGCGCGGCTCGCGCGGAAAATAGGTGCCGCCCCAGAACGGCTTGCCGTCCGGGGTCAGGAACATGGTCAGCGGCCAGCCGCCCTGCTCGCCCATCGAGGACAGCGCCGCCATATAGATCTGGTCGATGTCCGGGCGCTCCTCTCGGTCGACCTTGATATTGACGAACAGACGGTTCATGACGGCGGCGACGCCATCGTTTTCGAAGCTTTCATGCGCCATGACATGGCACCAATGGCAGGCGGCATAGCCGACCGAGAGCAGGATCGGCCTATCCAGCGCTTTCGCCTCTTCGAGCGAAGCCGGCGACCAGGCCCGCCAGTGGACGGGATTGCCGCTGTGCTGCTGCAGATAGGGGCTGGCTTCTTCGGCAAGCAGGTTTTGCGCGGGCAGCGTCACTGGGCAAACTCGGGTGCGATTGGCTGATAGGCGTGAAGCTAGGGCGGTTCGGTAGAGCGGGCAAATGATTTCAGGCGATTCCATTGTAGCGCTGTCGAGCGGCCGGCTGCCTGCCGGCGTCGCCGTCATCCGAATTTCCGGCCCGCAGACTCGATTCGTGGTCGAAACGATTGCTGGGACTATGGTTAAGGACCGCGCGGCGGCTCTGCGCCGATTCAGGGCGTCTGACGGGACATTGCTCGATACCGGCCTGGTTGTGTTCTTTCCCGGTCCGGCCAGTTTCACCGGCGAGGATGTCGCGGAATTCCACGTTCATGGCGGCCGTGCCGTTGTGGCAAAAATGCTGGAGACGATGACCGGTTTTGGCGGCGTCAGGCACGCGGAACCGGGCGAATTCACGCGTCGCGCTTTTCTGAACGGCAAGGTAGACCTGGTCGAAACCGAGGCGCTGGCCGATCTCGTCAATGCCGAGACGGAGGCGCAGCGGCGCTTCGCGGTGCAGAATGCCGACGGCGTACAGAGCGAACTCTATCTCGGCTGGCGCCGCAGGCTGATCCATGCCCGCGCCATGATCGAGGCCGAGATCGATTTCGCCGACGAGGAAGACGTCCCTGGTTCCGTTTCGGATGCGGTCTGGTCTGATGTCAGAACGATGATCGACGAGATCGACCGGCACATCGCCGGGTTTCGCGCCGCCGAGATCATTCGCGATGGATTCGAGGTCGTCATCCTCGGTCCCCCCAACGCCGGTAAGTCGAGTCTGTTCAACGCCCTGGCGCGGCGCGATGCCGCTATAGTAACGGATGAACCAGGCACGACCCGCGACCTGCTTGAAGTGACACTTGATCTTCAGGGGCTGCGTGTGAGGCTCACGGACACGGCCGGGTTGCGCGATGCGCCGGGGAAGGTCGAGGCGATCGGCATCGACAAGGCGAGGGCCAAGGCGCATGGCGCCGATCTCTTGCTGTTGCTTAGGGATGTCGCCGATCCCAGGGAGATTGGACTGCTGCCGACCGAAGCGCCGATCTTACGTGTCGGCACCAAGCTCGATCTGCTGGAAAGCCGCGCGGCGAGCGACGCGACGGAGGATTACGACCTTGTCATTTCAGTGAAGAACGGGACGGGCGTGGAGGAACTGCTGGCGGAAATCGGCCAGCGGGCGGCGGAGGCAGCCGGCAGCGTCGGCGATGTCCTGCCGTCGCGCCTTCGCCACGTCGAATTGCTTGGCGAGACCAACCGTCATCTGCTTCGCGCCACCGATGGCCGTTCTGTTGGGCAGGAGTTGCGCGCGGAGGAGTTGCGGCTTGCCGCCGACCGCCTGGGCCGAATCGTCGGCGCCATCGACGTCGAGGACATGCTGGACGTGATCTTCTCGCAGTTTTGTATTGGGAAATGACTCACGTGAAACACTGGGTCGGTCGGTAGGAACCAGGTTCCCTATGGCTTGACGGCTTGGATGCTACACTTTGATGAGCGTGCCTTGCTAATTTGGTGGAACGCCCATGACTTCGTCATCCACGGGCGGAGCAAGGAGCGCAGCGACGCGGCGCAGACCCGAGGATCCATGCCGCGACATCAAAGCAGCCGCCACGGTGCAGGATTCTGTGCCGCTGCACCCTACGGTCAAGGTCGCGGCATGGATCCTAGGGTCTCCGCTACGGAGCTTCGCTCCTGCTCCGCCCTAGGATGACGAAGTTGAGGGCTTCGGCCAATGCCAAGCCAGGAGAAAACTATGAAACCCTGGCGGTAAGGAACCTCAGCCGGAGAATAATAGACCGGCGGCGTGACTCACGTGAAACATGGCTGCAGTTGCACCCCCGCTCTGTTTCACGTGAAACTCGTCGCGGAGTTTTCTTGACAGCGCCGCTCCGCGGGGACATGTGTCCCTCAATCATTCGAATCCGGGAAGTTTGTGATGACCAATCACTATGATGTGGTTGTGGTGGGCGGCGGCCATGCTGGTTGCGAGGCGGCCAGCGCTGCCGCGCGCGCCGGTGCCAGGACTGCCCTGGTGACGCTGCGTTTCGACACTATCGGGGTCATGTCGTGCAACCCGGCGATCGGCGGGCTCGGCAAGGGTCATCTGGTGCGCGAGATCGATGCCATGGACGGCTTAATGGGGCGCGTGGCGGATGCGGCCGGCATCCAGTTCCGCCTGCTCAACCGCCGCAAGGGTCCCGCGGTGCGCGGGCCTCGCACGCAGGCCGACAGAAAACTCTATCGCCTTGCCATGCAGGAAGCGATTCGGCAGCAGAACGATCTCGACGTGGTCGAAGGCGAGGTTCTGGACTTCGAGATCGCCGACGGGCAGATCACGGCGGTTCTCCTGGCCGACGGCCGGCGCCTGGCTTGTGGCGCGGTCGTTCTGACGACCGGGACTTTTTTGCGCGGGCTTATCCATATCGGCGAGAAGAAGATCGTCGCCGGCCGCATGAACGAGCAGGCGAGCCTCGGCCTGTCGGCGACGATGGACCGCGCCGGCTTCAAGCTTGGAAGGCTGAAGACCGGGACGCCGCCGCGGCTCGATGGCCGGACCATCGATTGGGCGTCGCTGGAAAGCCAGGCGGCGGATGCGGATCCGGTGCCGTTCTCGCTGATGACCGACCGCATCGAGACGCCGCAGATCGATTGCGGCATTACGCGGACGACGACCGCGACTCATGAGCTGATCCGCGCCAATCTCGGCCGCTCGGCCATGTATTCCGGTTCGATCGAAGGGGTCGGGCCGCGCTATTGCCCGTCGATCGAGGACAAGATCGTCAAGTTCGGTGACCGAGACGGGCACCAGATTTTCCTGGAGCCGGAAGGGCTCGGCGACGATACGGTCTATCCCAACGGGATCTCGACCTCGCTGCCCGAAGACGTGCAGCTCGACATCTTGAAAACCATTCCGGGGCTGGAGCGGGCCGTCATGCTGCAGCCCGGCTATGCCATTGAATATGATCATGTCGATCCGCGCGAATTGCATCAGACGTTGGAGACGAAGCGCATTAGTGGCCTCTTTCTCGCCGGGCAGATCAATGGCACGACCGGCTATGAGGAAGCGGCCGGGCAAGGCTTGCTGGCCGGCCTCAATGCGGCGCGGCGGGCGGCGGGGAGCGAGCAGATCGTGCTCAGCCGCACCGAGGCCTATATCGGCGTGATGGTCGACGATCTGACCAGCCGCGGCATCGCGGAGCCCTACCGGATGTTCACCTCGCGGGCCGAGTTCCGGCTGTCGCTGCGCGCCGACAATGCGGATGAGCGGCTGACGCCCCTGGCGGAGAGGCTGGGGATTGCCTCGGCGCAGCGGATGCAGCGCTACGGGCAAGTCATGCAGAGTCTCGATGAAGCGCGGGAGCTGGCGAAATCGCTCACCATGACGCCCAACGAGGCGGCGCGTCACGGGCTGGAGATCAACCGGGACGGCGTGCGCCGCTCCGGTTATGAATTGCTGTCCTATCCCGATGTCGATGTCGCCTGGCTGGGTCGCATCGATTCGCGATTCGCGGCGATCGACAGCAAGACGGCGGAACGCCTCGAAACAGAGGCGAAATATTCGGTCTATCTCGATCGCCAGAAGACGGATGTGGCCCAGATCCGGCACGAGGAGAGCCGGCTGATCCCCGAGACGGTCGACTTCGCCGGCGTGCCGGGACTGTCCAACGAATTGAAGCAGAAGATGCAGGCGCGGCGGCCGCGCTCCATCGCCGATGCCCAGCGCATGGAGGGCATGACGCCGGCGGCGCTGGCGATCATTGTCGCGCATGTCCGCCATGCGGAGAGCGCCAGGCGCCCACAAAGGGATGTTGCGTGAGTTCTATGTCCCTAGAGAGCCTGCAGGACGCGGCAGGCCCGGTTTCACGTGAAACATTCTATCGGCTGGTGGCGTTCGAGCAGATGTTCCAGAAATGGAATCGCAGCATCAATCTCGTCGCGCAATCGACGTCGGGCGATGTCTGGCAGCGTCATATACTGGACAGTGCGCAGCTCGCGCGCATAGAGCCTCAGGCCACACGCTGGGTGGATCTCGGCTCTGGCGGCGGATTTCCGGGCCTTGTCATGGCTTTCCTGCTGGCCGAGCGCGCCGGCGCTAGCATCGATCTGGTTGAAAGCAATCGCAAAAAAGCGTCGTTCCTGCAGACCGTCGTCGGCCAGTTCAACCTGCCGGCGCGGGTCGTGGCGCGCCGTATCGATGAAAGCCATGCACTTGTTTCGACACCGCAAATCGTGACAGCGCGGGCGCTGGCCTCGCTTTCGACCTTGCTGGACCTGTCGGCGCCATGGCTGACATCAGGCGCGCGCGGCCTGTTCCACAAAGGCCGGGATTACCGCGCCGAAGTGCAAGAAAGCGTTAACCGATGGTCATTCGATCTGGTAGAACATCCCAGTGTGACCGACCCTGGCGGCGTCATCCTGGAATTGTCCAACCTGCAACCTGTCTGATCCGCGATTTGTCAGACACTTTGGCGACCCAAAATGAACTTCTGGCATAGACCCATGATGAAGAATGGCCCCCGAATCATCACCGTAGCCAACCAGAAGGGCGGTGTCGGCAAGACCACCACCGCCATCAATCTGGCGACAGCGCTGGCCGCGATCGGCGAAAAGGTGCTGATCGTCGATCTCGATCCGCAAGGCAATGCCAGCACCGGCCTCGGCATCGACCGCAAGGATCGGACCGTGTCGTCCTATGACGTGTTGACCGGCGAACTGGAGCTGGAAGCCGCGGCTATTCCGACGGCGGTGCCTGGCCTGTCGATCGTGCCGTCGACGCTCGACCTGCTCGGCATCGAAATGGAAATCGCTTCGGCGCCGGACCGGGTGCTCAAGCTGCGCAATGCGCTGAGCGCCGCGACCGAGCGCGGCGCACCTTTCGGCTATGTGCTGATCGATTGCCCGCCCTCGCTCAACCTTTTGACCTTGAATTCAATGGCTGCGGCCGATTCTGTTCTAGTGCCGCTGCAATGCGAGTTCTTCGCGCTCGAAGGCCTCAGCCAGTTGCTGGAGACGGTCGAGCAGGTGCGCCGCTCGATCAATCCGGATCTCACCATCCAAGGCATCGTGCTGACCATGTATGACGGCCGCAACAATCTCGCCAACCAGGTGGTGCAGGATGTGCGGGCGCATATGGGCGACAAGGTCTACGAGACCGTCATCCCGCGCAATGTGCGGGTGTCCGAGGCGCCGTCCTACGGCAAGCCGGCGATCCTTTACGATCTGAAATGCTCGGGCAGCCAGGCCTATCTGCAACTGGCGTCGGAAGTGATCCGCCGCGAGCGCAAGTTACGCGCCGCTTGATTAGACTCCCTGCAATCTAAAGAGCCGATTCGATACCGAAACGATCCGGAACCTGGAATAAAGATGAGCGAAGACCTTTCGAGAAAGAGACTGGGGCGTGGGCTGGCGGCGCTGATCGGCGAGATCGATCGCCCAGCTGCGCCTGAAAAACCAGGCATGAGCGCCGACGGCAAGGTGCCGATCGAGTTCCTGACCCCCAATCCGAAGAATCCGCGGCGGCATTTCGGCGACGCCGAGCTGACCGACCTTGCCCAGTCGATCCGCGAACACGGCGTCGTCCAGCCGGTGGTGGCGCGCCCTTCGCCGGCACAGGCCGGCCGTTACGAGATCATCGCCGGCGAGCGGCGCTGGCGGGCGGCACAGCGCGCCGGGCTGTCCGAGATCCCGGTCATCATCCGCGAGGTCAACGACCGCACCGCGCTCGAGCTGGCGATCATCGAAAACGTCCAGCGCACCGACCTCAATGCGGTCGAGGAAGCACTTGGCTATCAGCAACTGATCGATGAGCACGGCTACACCCAGGCCGATCTCGGCCAGGTGATCGGCAAGAGCCGCAGCCATGTCGCCAACACGCTCAGGCTCCTGAAGCTGCCGGACGTGATCCGCGACATGCTGGTCGACGGCGCGCTGTCGGCGGGCCATGCCCGCACGCTGGTGACGGCGGAAGATCCGGCCGGCCTTGCCAAGCGTATCGTCGAAGAGGGCCTTTCGGTGCGCCAGGCCGAAGCGCTGGCCCAGATACCGGCCGGCACCAGCAGCACCAAGGAAGCCAAGCCGGCGCCAAGTCCGGAGCAGAAGGACGCCGATACGCTGGCGCTGGAAAAGCTGTTGACCGATACGATCGGCATGATTGTGTCAGTGGATCACAAGGGCAAGGGCGGCACTTTGCGGGTTTCATACCGGTCGCTGGAGCAGCTTGATGAGCTGTGCAGAAGGCTGAAGCAGGAGCGTTAGTTAGCCGGCGAAATATATTGAGGCCGGAGATTGCGCATGTGGAAAGGGGCTGGCCGTTTGGCCGGCCTTTTCCTTTTGGGGCGCTGGTGATTGGCGAAATCGGTGACGCCGCGAATCTCCCTCCTTGAGGGGAGATGGCCGGCAGGCCAGAGGGGGTCGCCCCTCATCAAGCGCCGGGCCCCTGCGGGAACGAAGAAGAGGTCAGCGCCCCACGCGCGGCGGCCCCCTCTGTCGCCTTCGACATCTCCCCTTCGAGGGGGAGATCAGGCTCGCTCCCCAGCCTCGCGCTCTCAACCGCGATCCCAAGCAGCGCCTGCCGCCAGCCCTGCCGCTCGCGGCTTGACAGTGCCAGGCAACGGCGTAACCTATATTAGATATGGCTTAAATTATGTGCCCTAGCGTGCCGGTCAGTCGAGGCGGGGGCTATTTGCCGTTCCTACAACAGTCGTGAAATGGCACCGCCCCGCCAATGCGATATGCCGACGCGCCTGACGCAAGTGGGAGGTGCAAATGGCAGTCCGTTGGCAATTGTCCGGAAGTTACTTCGAAAATTGTAGCTGCGATGTCGTATGTCCTTGTCTGCTGTCCACCAACGCGCAGCTGACATCGAAGCCGACGAAAGGTGTTTGCGACGTCGGTTTGGTCTTTCATATCAATACGGGCAACTACGGCGACGTTCGATTGGATGGGCTCAGTGTCGCGATGGTCGCTCACACGCCGGGTCCTATGGCAAACGGCAATTGGACGGCCGCCGCCTATATCGACGAACGGGCCGATGACAGGCAAACAGAGGCGCTAGGTGCCATCTTCACCGGCGCTGCGGGCGGCCCTATGGCGGTGCTGGCACCCATGATTGGCACGAATCTTGGCGCCAAGAAGGTGCCGATAAGCTACCGGATAGACGGCAAGAAGCGGTCGGCGGAGATTGCGGGCGTCATGCAGATGGCGGTCGAGCCGCTGCCGACAATGCGCGAGGACGGGCAGATGTGGGCGGCCACCGGCCATCCTGTCAATCCCGATTGGCTCGCCCTGGCGATGGGGGCGGAAGGCAGTACATTCAGCGATCATGGCATGAGCTGGGACAATTCCCGCCGAAACGGACATTACGCCCCGATCAATTGGTCTGGGCAGCAGTAGCCGTTGGCAGCGTAGCACGGAACGACCTCGTCCATGGCCCCGACGTTGCAGCGATACATCATTCTCGCGCTGCTGATCGCTATCGCTGCGGCGGCGTGGACCCTGCTTGTCTGGCAGCAGATGGGCATGGATGCGGACATGCGCATGGAAATGTACGCACTCACCATGGGTATGAAGGCGCCGCTGTTTCTTGCCATCTGGATGATCATGATGATTGCCATGATGTTTCCGACGGCCGCGTCCATGATCCTGACGTTTCACAAGGTCCAGGCCGGCAAACAGAGCCGGGGCGAGACCTTTGTCTCGAGCTGGGTGTTCGTGGCCGGGTATATGCTGGTTTGGGGCGTGATGGGCGTTATCGCCTTTGCCGGTGCGGCGGGTGCGGAGATGCTTGCCGGGCATGTGGGATTGTCCGCTGCGACGGCCGCGCGTATCGGCGGCGCGCTGCTGATGATTGGGGGCGCCTATCAACTCTCCCCACTGAAAGATCTGTGTCTGGCCAAATGCCGCACGCCGATTGGCTTCATCCTGACCTCATGGCGCGATGGTTATTGGGGTGCGGTTCGCATGGGCCTGGAGCATGGACTTTTTTGCCTGGGCTGCTGCTGGCTTTTGTTTCTCGCCCTCTTTCCTCTCGGGATCATGAACGTCGCCGCAATGGCCGTGGTCACCTTGCTGATCTTTGCGGAAAAGACCCTCCCGTCAGGAGGTGGGATCGCAAAGGTGTCGGGTATCGCTCTGCTTCTTTACGGCGCGGCGGTGCTGGTCTTTCCACAGGCGCTGCCAACCTTCCAGCAGGTGGGCGCCATGACAATGAATTGACCGATGGAGGCAGCGCTCGGTGCCGAGAAGAGGAGGATCGCTCTCCTACCTCTGCGCCAACCTGCTGCTCTCCACCGCAATGCCAAGCAGCGCCTGTCTTGCCAGCGCCACGGAAAGATCCGGCCGCCGTCTGGTCTGCAGCACCGCCGTCTGCAGCCGGGTCAGTGCGCGGCCGAGCGCTTCGGTGCTCCAGCGCTCCAGCGCTTTCTCCACCAGCTTGCGTCGCGAGAAAAACACCGGCGGGCGAGCGGCGGCAACGACCGTGGCGGCGTTGCGGTTGCCGGACTCCATCTGGCCGCGCATGATCTGGATCTGCTGCAACTGCCGCATTGCCGAGGACAGCACCAGGAAGGGCTGGCCGCCGGACTGGCAATGGCGGGTGAAGGCGGTGTCGAAGTCGCCGATCTTGCCTTCGAGAAGCGCGTCGACCGCGTCGTCGAAAGACGCGCCGGAGACATCACCTGACATCGCTTTGACCTCCTCCAGGCCGATCTCGGTCTGGCCATGGGCGTAGAGCACAAGCTTCTCGATCTCACCGCGCGAGGCCAGCCGGTCGCCGCCGAGATTGCGGCGCAGCGCCTGTCTCGCTTCCATGGTCATCGACATGCCGGCCCTGCCCAGTTCGCCGTCGATGACGGTGTCGATGTCGCGGGCTTCATCGGCATAGCAAGGCAGGGCCATGGCGTTGTCGGCCGCCTCGACGATGGCGCGCAGGCCGACACCTTTCTTGAGGTCGCCGGCCTCGATGAGAATGATCGCATCGCGCGCGGGCTCGGCCGTCAGCGCCTTGACGTCGTCGGCCAATGCCTTCTGGCCGCTGGCATTGCGCACCCACAGCAGGCGCCGGTCGGAAAACATCGGCACGGTGCGGGCCTCGTCGAGCAGCCGGCCCTCGTCGCGGTCAACCTCCGACCCCTCCAGCCTGACCACCGAGAAGGGATCGTCGAGCGGCAGGCCGGTCTTGCCGGCAAAGGCCTTTGCTCGCTCGGAGACGAGGCCGCGATCGGGGCCGTAAAGCAGGACGATGGAGATCCGCTGGTCCGGCTTCGCGAGCCAGCCATCGACCTCATATGCTTTCTTCTGTGCCATGGCGGGTTGGTTAGCATGATGTGGGGGCGGCATCCAGCTTGGGCGAACCGTCGACCCCCACTCCGTCGAGCTTCGCTCGACACCTCTCGCCCGATCGACGGGGGAGAGGAAAGGCGCGAGTTCGTCGCCCAATCACCTTATCTGCCGGCAAACCTCGCCCAACCTTCCCTCTAATTGCGCGCCACCGCCCAACATCGACAAGAAATTTCGCGGACATATCTTCATCTTGGGTGCGGGAGGCTGGATCGGCCGGCGTGGCCGGGACCGACGTCCGCAGGCTACCCGACGAATTCGCACTGGCGGCGCAGATATGCAAATATCTGTTCCGGGCAACATTGGAGGACAAAGGTCATGGCCGATGCTGGGATGTTGCGTTTCCACGTTCCGGAGCCGGAAGTGCGGCCGGGTGGCACGCCTGACTTTTCCAATGTGCCGATCCCCAAGGCCGGCTCGGTGCCGCGTCCTGACATCGATGTCGATCCGCGCAGCATCCGCGATCATGCCTTCTCGATCATCCGCGTGCTGAACCGCACTGGCGAGGCCGTCGGCCCGTGGGCCGGCCTGCTGTCCAGCGACGAGCTTCTCACCGGCCTGCGCCACATGATGACGCTGCGGACCTTCGATGCGCGCATGCAGATGGCGCAGCGGCAGGGCAAGACCTCGTTCTACATGCAGCATCTGGGCGAAGAGGCTGTGGCTTGCGCCTTCCGCAAGGCACTGGCGCCGGGCGACATGAACTTTCCGACCTATCGCCAGGCAGGGCTGCTGATTGCCGATGGCTACCCGATGGTCACGATGATGAACCAGATCTATTCCAACGAAGCCGACCCGCTGAAGGGCCGGCAATTGCCGGTCATGTATTCGTCGAAGGAGCACGGCTTCTTCTCGATCTCCGGCAATCTGGCGACGCAGTACATCCAGGCGGTCGGCTGGGCGATGGCCTCGGCGATATCGAACGATTCGCGCATCGCAGCCGCGTGGATCGGCGACGGCTCGACGGCCGAGTCCGATTTCCATTCGGCGCTGGTGTTCGCCTCCACCTACAAGGCGCCGGTCGTGCTCAATGTCGTCAACAACCAGTGGGCGATCTCGACCTTTCAAGGCATCGCGCGCGGCGGTTCGGGCACGTTCGCGGCCAGGGGCCTCGGCTTCGGCATCCCGTCACTGCGCGTCGACGGCAACGACTACCTCGCCGTCCACGCCGTGGCCAAATGGGCGGCGGAGCGGGCGCGCAGCAATCTCGGGCCGACGCTGGTCGAATATGTCACCTACCGTGCCGGCGCACATTCGAGCTCGGACGACCCGTCCGCCTACCGGCCGAAGACCGAATCCGACGCCTGGCCGCTCGGCGACCCGATCGTGCGGCTGAAGAACCATCTCATCGCGCTCGGCGT
The DNA here is from genome assembly GCF_001618845.1 of Mesorhizobium ciceri biovar biserrulae. Classification (NCBI taxonomy): domain Bacteria; kingdom Pseudomonadati; phylum Pseudomonadota; class Alphaproteobacteria; order Hyphomicrobiales; family Phyllobacteriaceae; genus Mesorhizobium; species Mesorhizobium ciceri. Next base: position 6,144,086 of record NZ_CP015064.1, on the reverse strand, counting down.
CTGGTCGGACGAGCGGCACGCGCAGGCCGAGGCGGAAATCCTCGACACGGTTATCGCGGCGCAGAAGGAAGCCGAAGGCCACGGCACGCTGCATGCCGGCGGCAAGCCGTCGACGCGCGACATGTTCGAAGGGCTCTACGCCGAAATGCCGCCGCATCTCAGACGCCAGCGACAACAGGCGGGAGTCTGAAGCCATGCCGAGACGGACCATGATCGAGGCCATTCGCGATGCCATGGATGTGTCGATGGGGCGCGACGAGAAAGTCGTCGTGTTCGGCGAGGATGTCGGCTTCTTCGGTGGCGTCTTCCGCTGCACGCAGGGCTTGCAGGCCAAATACGGCAAGAGCCGCTGCTTCGATGCGCCGATCAACGAATCCGGCATTGTCGGCTCGGCCATCGGCATGGCCGCCTATGGGTTGAAGCCGTGCGTGGAAATTCAGTTTGCCGACTACATGTACCCGGCCTACGACCAGCTGACCCAGGAAGCGGCACGGCTGCGCTACCGCTCCAACGGCGATTTCACCTGCCCGATCGTGGTGCGCATGCCGACCGGCGGCGGCATTTTTGGCGGCCAGACGCACAGCCAGAGCCCTGAGGCGCTGTTCACCCATGTGTCGGGGCTGAAGACGGTGGTGCCGTCCAACCCGCATGACGCCAAGGGGCTTTTGATCGCGGCGATCGAGGATCCGGATCCGGTGATCTTCCTCGAGCCGAAGCGGCTCTACAACGGTCCGTTCGATGGTCATCACGACCGGCCGGTGACGCCCTGGTCGAAGCATGAGCTGGGCGAGGTGGCCGACGGCCACTACACGGTGCCGCTCGGCAAGGCGGCGATCCGCAGGGCAGGCTCGGCCCTCACCGTGCTCGCCTACGGCACCATGGTCTATGTCGCGCAGGCGGCTGTCGAAGAAACCGGCATCGATGCCGAGGTCATCGACCTCAGGACCCTGCTGCCGCTTGATCTCGATACGATCGTCGCCTCGGTGAAAAAGACCGGGCGCTGCGTCATCGTGCATGAGGCGACGCTGACCTCGGGCTTCGGCGCCGAGCTGTCGGCGCTGGTGCAGGAAAACTGTTTCTATCACCTCGAAGCGCCGGTTGCTCGCGTTGCCGGCTGGGACACGCCCTATCCGCATGCGCAGGAGTGGGATTATTTTCCCGGTCCCGCCCGCGTTGGCCGTGCCTTGCTTGAAACCATGGGAGCCTGAGATGGGCGAACACATCATCAAGCTGCCCGATGTCGGCGAAGGCGTCGCCGAGGCCGAGCTGGTCGAATGGCACGTCAAGGTCGGCGATATCGTCCGCGAGGACACTGTGCTCGCCGCCGTCATGACCGACAAGGCGACGGTTGAAATCCCCTCGCCGATCGATGGCGAGATCCTGTGGCTGGGCGCCGAGATCGGCGACACGGTGGCCATCGGCTCGCCCATCGTGCGGCTGAAGGTGGCGGGCGAGGGCAACGCCAAGCCGCAAGGCGCCGAAGCGGAAGCGGTGTCCGCTGAGCCTCCGGCAAAACTTCCGACGCCGAAGCCCGAGGCTGCTGCGCCGGTCGTGAAGACATCGCCAAAGAGCGACGAGCCCAAGGCGAAACCGGCAGCCTCACAGAAAAGCACGGCGCAGCCTTCCGTCCCCGGCGCGCCGCGGCCTGAAGGCGAAAGACCGCTGGCGTCGCCGGCCGTTCGTCTGCGGGCAAAAGAAGCCGGCATCGATCTCAGGCAGGTTGCCGGATCCGGTCCGGCCGGTCGCATCGGCCATGAGGACATCGAAGCGTTCCTGGCGCGCGGGCCGCAGGTCGCAAAGGCATCCGGCCTCGCCCGCAACGATGCTGTGCAGGATATCAAGGTGGTCGGCTTGCGGCGCAAGATCGCCGAGAAGATGTCGCTGTCCAAATCGCGCATTCCGCACATCACCTATGTCGAGGAGATCGACGTCACCGCACTGGAGGAATTGCGCGCGGCGCTCAACAAGGAGAAGCGTCCTGGCGTGGAGCGGCCGAAACTGACGCTGCTGCCGTTCCTGATGCGGGCGATGGTCAAGGCGATCGCGGACCAGCCCAATCTCAACTCCCTGTTCGACGACGAGGCCGGCATCGTCCATCAGCATGGCGGCATCCATATCGGCATCGCCGCACAGACGCCGTCGGGGCTGGTGGTTCCGGTGGTCAGGCACGCCGAGGCGCGCGACATCTGGGATTGCGGCGCCGAGGTCATCAGGCTGGCCGAGGCGGCCAAGTCCGGCACGGCAACACGCGACGAGCTGTCCGGCTCGACCATCACCATCACCTCGCTCGGCGCCATGGGCGGCGTGGCGACGACGCCGGTCATCAACCATCCGGAAGTGGCGATCGTCGGCGTCAACAAGATGATGGTGCGGCCGGTGTGGGACGGCACCCAGTTCATGCCGCGCAAGATGATGAACCTGTCGTCGAGCTTCGACCATCGGGTGATCGATGGGTGGGATGCGGCGGTGTTCATCCAGCGGATCAAGACGCTGCTGGAAACGCCGGCGCTGATTTTCGTGGATTGAGGGGATGAGAACGGTCGCAAGGGTCCCCTCACCCGGATTGCCAAAACCGAATTGCGAAGGGCAATTCGGGGCAATCCGACCTCTCCCCGAGGGGAGAGGAGGTCGCCGGCGTCTGTGCTCGCCTCTTCTCCCCACCGGGGAGAAGGTGGCCGCGAAGCGGCCGGATGAGGGGGCCTTCGCCACCAGAAAGAGCGTGCCATCATGAAAGAAATCTCCTGCAAGCTGCTCGTCATCGGCGCCGGGCCGGGCGGCTATGTCTGCGCTATTCGGGCCGGACAGCTCGGCGTCGATACGGTGATCGTCGAGGCCGGCAAGCCGGGCGGCACCTGCCTCAATGTCGGCTGCATCCCGTCCAAGGCGCTGATCCATGCGGCGGAGGAGTTCGAGAAGGTGTCGCACATGGCGGGCGGCAAGAGCCCGCTCGGCATTTCGGTCACCGCGCCGACGCTCGATCTTGCCCGGACCGTCGCCTGGAAGGATGGCATCGTCAGCCGGCTCAACAGTGGCGTCGCCGGCCTGCTCAAGAAGGCAGGCGTGAAAACCGTGCATGGCTGGGCGAGCTTTCGCGACGGCAAGACGGTCGCGGTCGAGACCGAGACGGGCGTGCAGGTGATCCGGGCCGAAACGATCGTCATCGCCTCCGGTTCGGCGCCGGTGGAGCTGCCGTTCCTGCCGTTTGGCGGTCGGGCGATTTCGTCCACCGAGGCGCTGGCGCTCAGCGACGTGCCGAAAAATCTCGCGGTCGTCGGTGGCGGCTATATTGGGCTGGAACTCGGCATGGCATTTGCCAAGATGGGCACTGAGGTGACCGTGATCGAGGCCTTGCCGCGCGTGCTGGCGCAGTATGATGCGGAGCTGACCCGGCCGGTGGTCAAGCGGCTCACCGCGCTCGGCGTCGAGGTGATGCTGGGCGCCAAGGCCAAGGGGCTTTCAACCAAGGGTGACGCGTTGCTGGTCGAGACCTCGGACGGCAAGAGCGTCAAGGTCCCAGCCGACAAGATACTGGTGACGGTCGGCCGCAAGCCGGTGACCGAAGGCTGGGGGCTCGAGCAGATCGACCTCGACATGGCCGGCAAATTCATCCGCATCGACGACCAGTGCCGCACCTCGATGCGCGGCATCTTCGCCATTGGCGACGTCACCGGCGAGCCGATGCTGGCGCACCGGGCGATGGCGCAGGGCGAGATGGTCGCCGAGATCGTTGCCGGCCACAAGCGCAGCTGGGACAAGCGTTCGATACCCGCCGTTTGCTTCACCGATCCCGAACTGGTGACCGCTGGTCTTTCGCCGGAAGAAGCCAAGGCGCTCGGCGGCGAGATCAAGATCGGCATGTTCCCGTTCGCGGCCAACGGCCGGGCGATGACGAAGCTGGGCGAGGACGGCTTTGTCCGCGTCTTGGCCCGCGCCGACAACCATCTGGTGCTCGGCATCCAGGCGGTCGGGCAGGGTGTGTCGGAACTGGCGGCGGCGTTCGGGCTGGCGCTGGAGATGGGCGCGCGGCTGGAGGACATCGCCGGCACCATCCACGCGCATCCGACGCAGGGCGAGGGATTCCAGGAAGCAGCGCTGAAGGCGCTGGGACACGCGCTGCATATTTGAGGAAAGGGGCGAACCTGTTCGAGCCAGCTCTCTTCCTTCCCTCGCCAGCCCATCGATCAACTCGCCAGCCGCTCATCTAGGCGCGACCAAAGCGATTGGCGGGAAAGTGCCGCGTACCATGTTTTCCGAGAACCGGATTCCACCCTTCGGGATCATGCTCTAGTCTCCTCCCATGAGCACCGACCTGAAGAAATACGTGGCGATTCGCTACAACACCGCCACCGGCTTCATGCCGAGCCAATGGAATGGACACGGCAGAGCCAATCTCGACCCGGTGTGGCTGGTCGAGCGGCTGGCGCTGTTCGACACCTATTGCGCGCCGTCGCTCGAGGGCCAGTCGCAGAAGGACTTTACGGTCCTGATTGCGTTCGATTCCGAAACACATGAGAACTACATCCGGATCGTCTGCGGCTGCGCGGCCGGGATTGATGTCAGGCCGGTTCTCATCAAGGCCGGCGAGAACTACAATGTCGCCTTCAATGCGTTTGTCCAAAGCGACACGGATGCCGAATTTGTTTTGCTGACTCGGCTCGACAGCGATGACGCGCTGGCGCCGACCTTCATGGAGCGTGTCGATTTCTACGCGCGCCGGGAAATCGCCAAGGGCGAGGTGAACCAGCAACCGCTCTATATCGCCTTTCCGCACGGCCAGAATTTCGATGCGGCAACCAACCACTACACGCAGCACGAATATCCAACGTCGGCCTTCGGCACTCTGGTCGAGAAGCGATCACCGTCCATGAACGGGGTCTATTGCGACGAGCACACGAAGATGGCGACGCGTTTCAACACTGTCGGGGCGGCCTCGAAGGAGGCTCAATGGTGCATCGTCATTCATGACAACAATGCAGCCAATGTCTTGCGCGGCAAGCCGGTCGCCGAGCCGGCTTTCACCGTGGGCCGGCCCGGTGCCGAGACAAATGCGCGCGCGCCGGCTCGAAAAGAGACTACGCAAAAGCAGATGCCGCAGACTTCGGCCAAGGCCTCGCGCAACGCCGGCAATTTTGTCCGGTTTCTGCTTGGGCGGCCGATGGTCTTGCGGAAATAGCTCGATGCTAATCTCCCCCTCAAGCGGGAGATTATGCGCTTCACCCCGCCAGCCGGCTCACCATTTCGTGCTGGGCATAGGCGCGGCCAAAACGGTTGGCTAGAAATGCGTCCAGCGCGATGTCTTCCTGCTTGATGAAGCCGGTCGCCGGCAGGCTGCCGTCGGCCAGCATGTCGAGCACGGCGCAGATGCCGGACGCCGTGGTGATCTGGATGGCGCTGCGCACCACCTGGCCGATACGCTGGGAATAGACCTTGTTGGCGTAGGTCTCCTGCAGCAGGCGGCCGTTCTTGCGGCCGGAGACGGTGACGAAGACGATGACGACGTCCTGCAATGTCGCCGGCAGGGCGCTTTCAAAAATGTCCTTCAGCACGTCGCGGCGATGGCGCAGGCCGAGGTCGTTGAGCAGCGCCTTCATGATCGCGGCGTGGCCGGGGTAGCGGATGGTGCGGTAGTTGAGCGTGCGCACCTTGCCCTTCAGCGTCTCGGCCAGCGTGCCGAGCCCGCCGGAGGTGTTGAATGCCTCGTAAGTGACGCCGTCGAGCGAGAACTCCTCGCGCTCCTCCAGTGGCGGCACCTCGACCAGCTCGCCCTCGACGATCGCCTCGCAGGGCTCGCAATATTCGTTGATGACGCCGTCGGTGCTCCAGGTCAGATTGTAGTTCAGCGCATTGGAGGGATATTGCGGCAAAGCGCCGACGCGCATGCGCACGCTTTCCAGAGAATCGAAGCGGCTGGCGAGATCGTTGGCGACGATCGAGATGAAGCCCGGCGCCAGGCCGCATTGCGGAATGAAGGCGCTTCTGCCCGAACGCGCCAGTTCCTTGACGCGGCGGGTCGAGACGACATCCTCGGTCAGGTCGAGATAGTGCACGCCGGCACTGGCCGCCGCCTCGGCGATGCGGGTGGTCAGATGGAAGGGAGCGGCGCTGAGCACCGCGAATTTGCCGGCGAGTGCGGCTTCAAGCGTGCCGGATGCTTCGATGTCGAGCTCCAGCGTCGCAACCGTGGCCGGGACTTCGGCAGCAGCGAGCTGTGCTGCCGAGCGGTCGACGAGCGTGACCTGATAATCTCCCGTGGCGGCGAGCATCTCGGCAATGGTCGAGCCGATCTTGCCGGCGCCGACAACGACAATTTTCTTCATGACAAATCCCTCACTGGTTGTGAGCACAGATTCGCAGCTTGCCCGTCGAAAGGAAGCGTGGTTCTGTACGAAACGAACCCATTGATTGGTCAGTCCGCCGAGAAGAATCGTCGAAATGCTCAGCGATGCCGAACAGACCCTGCTTTCGCTGCTGCGCGAGAATGCGCGCGCCTCGACCGCCGAGCTGGCGCGGCGGCTTGGCGTCTCGCGGACAACCGTGCAGAGCCGGATCGAACGGCTGGAGCAGCGCGGCATCATATCAGGCTACGGCGTGCGGCTGGCGCCGGATTATGAGCAGGGGCTGGTGCGGGCGCATGTGCTGCTCACCGTGACGCCCAAGCTTGCCGACAAGGTGGTGCGCGGCCTGCGCGGTTTGGCGACGGTCCGGACGCTGCATTCGGTCAGCGGCAATTTCGACATGATCGTCATCGTCGACGCGCCATCGATCCGCGACCTCGACATGCTGCTCGACCAGATCGGCGCCATGGACGGAGTCGAGCGGACGCTGTCATCGATCATCCTGTCGACGCGGATAGATAGGTGAGGGGACCTCTCAACCCAAGCTGGGCTTGAACAGCACCAGCCGTTTCGCCGGCTAATCCATAGCCAGCGGAAAACGCACCACCACCGCAAGTCCCGGTCGGCAATCCTCGAGCGTGATCGATGCGCCGTGCAGATCGGCTATGGCCCGGACAAGGCTGAGCCCGAGGCCGCTGCCTGATGTCGAGCGGCTGTGGTCCAGCTGGTAGAGCCGCTGGAACACTTTCTCGCGCTCTGCCGCCGGAATGCCGGGACCGTTGTCGGCGACGCCCGCAACGACGCGTTCGTCCTGGCGCGCTACCGACAGCTTTATCGTCGTGCCCGATGGACAATGGCGCAACGCGTTCTCGACCAGATTGGCGAACATCTGCGTCAGCAGCTCGCGATCGCCATGGATCCGGTCCGTCGTTTCCTGTGGTTGCGCCAACGACAGCGACTTTCCGTCGTCCTCGGCAACATCGGCATAGATCTCGGCGATGGTTTGCAGCACCTCGCCCAGATCGACATCGGTGAACCGCGCCCGGCGGGCGCCGGCCTCGATCTGCGCGATGCGCAGCAGGGCATCGAAGGTCTCGTTGATCTGCAGGCTCTCGGCATGCGCCTCCGCCAGTTCAGCGGCGATTTTCCGGCCCGACAGGTTCTTTTCCGACGCGGTGTCGAGGATCATCTGCAACCGGTTGAGCGGCGTCTTCAGATCGTGGGCGATGTTGGCGCTGACCTGTTTCATGCCTTCGACCAGCGCCGACAGGCGGTCGAGCGCGGCATTGACCTGGCTGGAGACGATGTCGATGTCGTCACCCTTGCCGGTCAGCGGAATGCGGGTGTCCAGCCGTCCATGCGAGACATCCACCATGGTGGCGGCGATGCCGTCGAGACGGCGCTGGACGCGCGAGGCGAGCAGGGCGCCGCCGGCGACCGCCAGCCCGGTGATGATCAGGGTTCCCCAGCCAAAGCTCATCAGCACGATTCTCTCCAGCTCCTCCGTCTCGGAAAGGCTGAAGGCGACGGTCAGCGTGTTGCCGCCGACCGGGCCGGAATAGGCGCGGTACTCGGCGCCGGGCGGCACGCCGGGCATTTCGGTGTCGAACATCGAGAAGCCGTCGGGGAGCCCCGCGGCGGTGAAGTTGCCGGCCAGGCGATTGCCCGTTGCGTCGGTCAGCGAAAACAGCTGCTCCTTCTTGAGGCTGCGCAGGGAGTGGCTGCCGACGGTCTCAACCAGCTCCTTGAGATCGTTCTCGGCATAGGTCGCGGCGACGACCGCGTAGGTTTCCTTGATGGTGTCGTCGAGCCGCTCGGCAAGATCGGCGCTCATCATCTGGTAGACGATGGCGCCAGACAGGACGAAGGCCAGCACGAACAGGAAGGCGAAGGTCAGGGCAAGCCGGAATGGCGTGCTGCGCAGCAGGCGGGACCAGGTTCCGGTCATGGCGCGTGCAGGCTGTAGCCTGTGTTGCGGACGGTGTGGATGAGCTGGGTTTCGAAGGGCTTGTCGACCTTGGCCCGCAGCCGGCTGATATGGGTCTCGACGACGCTGGTCCTGGGATCGAAATGAAAATCCCAGACACGCTCCAGAAGCATGGTGCGGGTGATGACGCGGCCTTCGCCGCGCATCAGCACTTCCAGCAGGCTGAACTCCCGCGGCTGCAGGTCGATCGGCTGGCCCCGCCTCGTGACGCGGCGCATGATCAGGTCCATTTCGAGGTCGGCGACCCGCAGGACGGTTTTCTGCTCCTGCGCCGCCGGCCGCCGGCCAAGCGCGTTGATGCGGGCGAGGAGTTCGGAAAAGGCGAAGGGCTTGACCAGATAGTCGTCGCCGCCTGCCTCGAGCCCCTCGACGCGGTCGTCGATGCCGCCGACGGAGGTGAGGAAGATCGCCGGCGTGCGCACGCCGGCGGCGCGCACCGCCTTGACCATCGACAGGCCGTCGAGACCGGGGATCATCCGATCGGCGACGATCACGTCGTATTTGCCCCGGGTCGCCGCGAACAGCCCGTCATGGCCGTTGCGCAGGAGGTCGCAGACATGGCCGGCCTCGGTCAGTCCCCTGACGATATAGTCGGCCGTCCTGTGGTCGTCCTCGACGAGAAGCAGTCGCATGAAAGGTCCGGTCCGTTGCCGAGATGGACAGGCTATCACCGGCACGGGCTTGTTCCTAGGATGTCACGAAGGCGCAGGGATGGTGGCGCTAGAACGTTCACGATTGGCCGAAGCGGTGGGGTTTTCGGCAATTGTCAATGCTAGCGCATCCGCCCTGCACCTAGTCCAGGTCCAGCAACAGTTCATCGGCTTCGTCGGTTGTCCCCTTCAGGGTCATGTGCAGGACGAGCGCAATGATACAGCCGAGGAAGAGCAGGCTGGTGAAGATGGTGCCGAAGCCCAGGCCGCCATGCCTGGCCGATCGCGACAGCAGGTCACCGAAGGAGGCGCCGAGCGGCCGCGTCAGGATATAGGCGAGCCAGAAGGCCAGGATGCCGTCGAGATTGAGCAGCCAGTAGGCCAGCACGATGAGCGCGATGGCGCCGCCGAACAGCAGGCCTGTGGTGAGGTAGCCCATGTCGAAGCTTTCGGCGACGAGATCGCCGGCGGCGGTGCCGAGCGCGAAGGTCAAGAGGATCGCCAGCCAGTAGAAGATTTCGCGCCTGGTGGTGAAGATGGTGTGGATCGACAGCGTCCGTTCGCTGGCGTACCAGACCGCGAATGTCGCGGCGAGCGCAACCGAGAAGGCGATGGTCGTGGTCTGCAGGCGCACGCCGAAAGTGTCGACGAGATTGTCCGTCACCAGGGTGCCGACGATGCTGATCAGCACCACCGCCAGCCAGTAGGCCCACGGCACGTAACGCTTCTGCGCAAACTGCAGGACGAGGGCAGCGATCAGGATGCCGGTCATGATCAGCGAGGTGACGGTCAGCCCAAGTCCGATCGTGTCGGCAAGATAGTCCGCCGCGGTCTCGCCGGTGGTGACCGCCATCAACTTGATCACCCAGAAATCGAGAGTGACGTCGGGAACCCTGTTGTGGCTCGGTGGGGCGGGTTGTTGCCTGTTGGGCGCGAGCATGGCTGAAGTCCTGAGGTCGACGGTTGCGGCGGTGGCGATCCGCGCAGCGTAAGCAAACGAGTTCACGCCGGCCTGTCCGGCGGCATACAAATTCGTAAGAATGGGCGTGGGCCGCGCAAAGTCCTTTACGAACGCCCGGCGCTGCGCCGATAGAGGGCGTGCGCCTTTCATCCGCCATCAATGTCATGCCCATTGCTCACGGGCACTCGTCAGTGCCCCAGGAAACACCAAATGACCTACGCTACCCTCAAGCCGGTTTCCCAGGCCTTCGACCAGCGCAAGCGCCTGATCTTCGTGCGGGTTGCGGCGGCGCTGGCGGTGTTGCTGCTGTTTCTCACCAAGCCGGGGCTGAGCGAGGGCTCCGACGGGCACGAAACGCTCGAATTCTTCGGCTTTTGCCTGGTGCTCGTCTGTGTCGTCGGGCGGCTGTGGAGCATTCTCTATGTCGGCGGCAAGAAGAACGAGGAACTGGTCTCGACGGGACCGTTCTCGACCACGCAGAACCCGCTCTATTTCTTCTCGACGGTCGGCGCGGTCGGCATTGGATTGCTCTACGGCTCGCTGATGACGGCCGTGGCGCTGGGCCTTGCCAGCTTTTTCATCTTTCGCGTCACGGCGCGCAAGGAAGCCGAATTTCTGCTCGGCAAGTTCGGCCCAGCCTATCTTGCCTACACCAAGAGCACGCCCCGGTTCTGGCCAAACCCGCTGCTCTACCGCGACGATGACGAACTGCAGTTCTCGACGCGGGCTTTGAAGCGCACGTTTTTCGACGGGCTCTATTTCCTCGCCATCTTCCCGGCCATCGAACTGGTCGAGCATTTCCGGGCGACCGGCATGCTGTTTCCGGCCTTCGTCACGCTCTACTGATCAGCTGGCTCTAGCTGCCGAGCGGATGCGGCATGTAGCCGACGAAGCCTGATATCTTCCAGCTGCCGCCGACCTTGCTGCAGAAATACAGCGTCTGCCATTTCAGCCGGTCGACGCTGCCGTCCGCCTTGGCGACCGAGCCGTCGAACTTCTTGTGCAGCACGGCGCGGTCGCCGTCGACGTCGATGTCTCGCATGTTGGTGACGCGAAACAGCGCCTCGCGCAGCGGCTCGGCGAATTTGGTCGCCGCCGTCTCTTTGGCCTGGCGCAGCCATTCGTCGCGATAGACGTCGAGCCTTGGAAACTGCAGCCGCCAGGCGTCGGCGTTGTGCAGGAAATGCGCATGCATGCCGAAGAAGCTCTCGGCGACGAAATCATCCTCGACCATGGCCCAGTCCTGGCCGATGAAAGCGTCGATGTCGCGCCGCACCAGCATTTCCCAGAGCGCGTGGCGATCGGCATCGCCTGATGGAAACGGGTTCTTGTCGTAGGTCATTGCTGGTGTCTCCGCTCTGGCAAATGCGTCTGTGCGGTGCGGCTTCCAAGCCGCCCGTCAGCGCGTACGATGCAAGGGCTCTTGTAATAAAGCAACGCAGATTTCCAAGAATGTTGCTTTCCAACAAGGCCCCTATGAGGATCGGCCGGATCGGCGTAAATGTCGATCGAAGCGGGCGCCGCAATGGCACCCCGTCCTGTCTCAGAGGAGGCTTGTCCCTTGCCGAAACAGTGTTTTGGAACGTCCCATGTGCCGCTGTCGCCCGCCGTGCGGGCAGGCGATCTCGTCTATGTCTCGGGCCAGGTTCCCGTCGGCAGCGACGGCATCGTGGTCAAGGGCGGCATATCGGAACAGACCGAGCAGGTGCTCGCCAACGTCAAGGCCGCGCTGGCGCTGGCCGGCTGCACCATGGACGATGTGGTGAAGACCACCGTGTGGCTGGAAGACGCGCGCGATTTCGGCGCCTTCAACGCGGTCTATGCCAGGCACTTTCCGAAGAACCCGCCGGCCCGCACCACGGTCGAATCGCGGCTGATGATCGATATCAAGATCGAGGTCGAGGCGGTCGCCTATCGGCCTCTGTAAGCAAAGCAACGAGCGGAGGTTACCCCATGCAATTCGACCTCCTGCTGAAGGGCGGACGGCTGATCGATCCGGCCGCTGGCCTCGACGCGCTGCGCGATGTCGCCATCGCCAATGGCCGCGTTGCCGCGGTCGACGCCGATATCCCGGCGGACAGCGCCGCGCAGATCGTCGATGCCGCCGGCTGCATCGTCACGCCGGGCCTGGTCGACCTGCACAGCCACGTCTATTGGGGCGGCACGTCGCTTGGCGTCGATGCCGACCGGCTGGCCGCCAAGAGCGGCACCACCACCTTCATCGATGCCGGCAGTGCGGGCGCCGGCAATTTCCTCGGCTTCCGCCACCATGTCATGGAGCGCTCGAAGGTTCGCATCCTGGCCTATGTCAACATTTCCTTTGCCGGCATTTTCGGCTTCTCGCAGACGGTGTCGGTGGGCGAGTGCAGCGATCTCAGGCTCTGCGAACCGCGCGAGGTTGTGGCTGCGGTGCGCGAGCACCGCGATGTCGTGGTCGGCGTAAAGGTTCGCTCGGGCAAGCATGCCGGCGGCACCAGCGGCATCGCGCCGGTGGATCTGGCGCTGGAGGCCGCCGACCAGGCCGGCCTGCCGCTGATGGCGCATATCGACGAACCGCCGCCCGGCCGCTCGGAAGTGCTGCCGCGCCTGCGCAAGGGCGACATTCTCACCCATTGCTTCCGGCCTTTCCCGAATGCGCCGGTGTTCGCTTCCGGCGCGGTGCGGCCCGACATGCGGCTGGCGCGCGAGCGCGGCGTCATCTTCGACATCGGCCACGGCATGGGCTCATTCGATTTCGCCGTCGCCCGCGCCATGCTCGAAGAAGGGCTGGCGCCCGACGTAATCTCGAGCGACGTGCATCTCTACTGCGTCGACGGTCCCGCCTTCGACATCCTCGTCTGCATGTCGAAGCTCCTGGCGCTCGGCATGCCGCTGGTCGAGGTCCTGCGCGCCGCCACGCAAGCGCCGGCGCAGGCGATCGCGCGGCCTGACTTGGGCACACTGGCCATCGGCACGGTCGGCGACGTCGCCGTGCTCCGTCAGCGCCCGGGCCGCTTCACCTTCGTCGACGCGGTCGGCGCGTCATTGGTCGCTGACCAGAGGCTGGTGTGCGAAGGCATCGTTATCGGCGGCACCTGGTGGCCGAACGATGCGGTCAACGATGTCAGCGAGACTGAGCGGTTTGTGGCGCATGCCGCGCATACCCATGTCGAGGTTGCGGCGAGGCACTTTGGGCATCGGCACGACTAGCTGATCTCGCCAGCTTGTGCCTGTCTTGGGACTGTGCGCTTGGCGAATGGGGGTCGACTTTACCCGGCGTTGCTCACCGCCCCGTAAACCGGCGTCTCAATGCCTTCCATCCGCGCCTTGATCTGCAGCGCCACATATTTCGAATAGAAGCGCGACAGCGCCAGATTGCCGCCGTGGAACCAGAGCGCTTCCTGGGCGGTCGGCTTCCACATGTTGCGCAGCTCGCCTTGCCAGGGGCCGGGGTCGCCCTTGACGCCGGAGCCAAGGCCCCAGCACGGGCCGACCTTGTCGGCGACTTCGCGCGAAACGATCGCGGCGACATTCTCGGTCATCGACTGATAGCCGGTGCAGGCGATGATGGCGTCGGCGGCGAGTTCACTGCCGTCCTCGAACAGGATGCCGCTCGGGGTCAGCGACTTGATGGCGACGCCGCTGCGGATGCCGATCTTGCCGTCGATGATCAGGTCGGAGGCGCCGACATCGATGTAGTAGCCGGAGCCGGTGCGGTAGGCCTTCATCAGAAGGCCGGTTTCGTCGTCGCCGAAATCGATGGCGAAGCCGGCGGCGCGCAAGCGGTCGTAGAAGGCCGCGTCGCGCGCCTTGATCACCTCGTAAAGCGCCTGCTGGCCCTTGGGCACCAGCGCGAACGGCGTCGAGGCGACGATCATGTCGGCCTTCTCGGTGGTGATGCCGCGCGCCAGTGCGTCTTCCGAGAAGATCTCGAAGCCGACTTCCATCAGCGTGTCCGACTTGACCACTGTCGTCGGCGAACGCTGGATCATGGTGACCTCGGCGCCGCTCTCCCAGAGGTCGACGCAGACATCGTGGCCGGAGCTTGCAGCGCCAATGACGGCGACTTTCCTGCCGCGGAATTTGTCGCCGCTGGCATACTGGCTGGAGTGCAGCAACTCGCCCTTGAACCGGCCGGCACCCGGCAGATCGATCCGCCGTGGCGGGCCGTAGGCGCCGGTGGCGAAGACGATGTGCTTGGGCTTCAGCGTGATCTGCCGGCCGACGCGATCGACGACCACGGTCCAGACTTTTTCGGCCTCGTCATAGCTGGCGCTGAGGCATTTGGTGGCGACCCAGTAGTTGAGCTCCATGACGCGCGTATACATTTCCAGCCAGTCGCCCATCTTGTCCTTGGGCGTGAACACCGGCCAGTTTTCGGGGAAGGGAATGTAGGGCAGATGGTCGTACCAGACCGGATCGTGCAGCACGAGCGTGCGGTAGCGGTTGCGCCAGGAGTCACCCGGCCTGGCATTCTTCTCGATGACGATGGCCGGCACGCCGAGCTGGCGCAGTCGCGCCCCCAGCATGATGCCGCCCTGGCCGCCGCCGATGACCAGGCAGTAGGGCTGTTCATCAGTGCCGAGTTCGCGTGTCTCGCGCGCCCGCGCCTCCGACCAGGTCTCGCGCTGGGGATCGGCCTTGTGGCGCACGCCGAGCGGCCGCGCCGCGCCCTTGCGCTCCTCGAAGCCCTTGAGGTCGGCCATGGCCGTGAACAATGTCCGGCAGCGGCCGTCGCGCAGCCGCATGATGCCCTCCCCCCTGGCCACCACGGTTTCGAAGCTGAACCAGGCCTCGATGGTGCCGTCGTCCGAGGTCGCCTCGCCGGTCAGCCGCCACGCGCTCGGCTTGGCCGTCGCCAGCGTCGTCGCCAGCATGTCGGCGATCGCCGCGCGGCCTTCCATGGTCGTGATGTTCCAGGTGAAGGTCAGGAGATCGCGCCAGTAGCAATCGTCGACGAACAGGTTGCTCGCCGCCGCAGCGTCGCCGGCTGCGAGCGCCTGCGCCAGGGATTCGAGCCATGCGGCTGCCTGTTTCGATGGTGCTATTTCGAGCATTTCTTTCCTCTTCCTGCGTGCGTCTAATCTGTGTTGGAATGGCAACTGTCGAACTCGGCGCTGCCCCTCATCCGCCTGCCGGCACCTTCTCCCCGTCAACGGGGAGAAGGGAGCTAGTCTCCGAGCGGCTCCATCTCCTTGCCGGTGCGGTGGATCTGGGCGTTGTATTTGATGCGGCGCACCGTCTCGCGGGCCGAGCCGTCGAGCTTGTAGGCGGAGGCCACCGCCAGCAGGTCGATCGCCGCCAGGAAGGCGAAGCGCGAGGCCGTCGGCTTCAGCGTGTCGGGATATTCCGGGACCGCCACCGTCAACCTGACGTCGCAGGTGCGGGCGAGCTCGGTGTCGGGCGCGGTCACGGCGATCGCATTGGCGCGGTAATGCTTGGCGAGCTCGACGGCCTCGATCACCTCGCGGGTGCGTCCCGTCGCCGAAATGGCGATCACCAGATCGCCGGGCTTGAGCGTCGAGGCGGTCATGCGCATCAGATAGGGATCGCACTGGGCGCTGACCGTGATGCCGTAGCGGAACAGCCGGTATTGGGTTTCCTGCGCCAGCGCCGAGGAGCTGCCGCCGAGGCCGAAGACCGTGACCTGGCGCGCCTTGGCGATCAGCTCGGCGGCTTTCTGCAGCTGGGCCGGGTCGAGCTGCCGCTCGGCCTCCTGCAGCGCCCGGCGCGCCTCGCCGAACACGGCGTTCCAGAACGGCATGCCATTGTCATTGCTGACGGAAGGCGACTTGGCCAGGTAGAGCGCGCCGACGACGAGGCTCTGCGCCAGCTTCAGCTTGAAATCGCGCACGCCCTCGCAGCCGATGGCGCGGCAGAACCGGGTCACCGTCGGTTCGCTGACCCCGGCGCGCTGGGCAAGGGCGGCGTTGGAGGCGTCGACGGCATATTTGACGTCGTCGAGAACGACATCGGCGACACGCCGTTCGGCCGGGCGCAATTCGCTGTAGGAATCCTTGACCAGCGAGATGATGTCGGGGATGCGCCGGACAGGATCGCGTCCCTCGGTATCGGGGCCTGGAACAGGCTCGTCCTGGCTGCCAGCGTCGGTCATGGGGTCCTGGTCTTTCCCTGGGTTGCGAGGCTGTCGTCTTAGCATGTTTGCACGCCCTGGCTCCACGTGCCCGACCGGATCGCAACCGCAGCGTGTCGTTGGGGAAAGCTCACCTTCCTCCGTTCCTCTCCGGTCTGCGTCAGTTCCGAAGTATGTAGGAAAGCAACATGCATTTCAAGGCCGTAAAACAGACATTAAAACAACATGATAGGTATACTAATCGATTTTCGTGATACGGCTGCTATCGTCGGTGCTTGACAGGAAAGTAGGATAGTTACAGACTGATTTTCGCTGGGGATGAGCCAATGGATCATCGCGCAATCTTCCCGGGGGGCAGATGAACACGGGCGATGCAAAAAAGCCGAAGCTTGGCGTGCAGGCAGCGACCAAGATCTATCACACGGCCTCCGGCGACTTGCTGGCGCTGGACCGCTGCAGCCTCGATGTCAGCGTCAATGAAATCGTCTCGATCGTCGGCCCTTCCGGCTGCGGCAAGACCACGCTTTTGTGGTCGATGTCGGGCCTGCACAGCCTGACCAGTGGCGAGATCCGGCTCGACGGCAAGGCCATCACCGGTCCGCATCCCGATATCGGCATCGTCTTCCAGGAGGCGAACCTCCTGCCGTGGCGCAACCTCGACGCCAACATCCGCTTCCCGTTCGAGATCAAGGGCGAGAAGCCGGACCGGGCGTGGATCGCGCATCTGCTCAACCGGGTCGGGCTCGATGGCTTCGGCGGCAAGTTTCCGCGCGAGCTGTCGGGCGGCATGCAGCAGCGCGCGGCGATCGTGCGGGCGCTGGCGTTAAAGCCCTCGGTGCTTTTGATGGACGAGCCGTTCGGCGCGCTCGACAGTTTCACCCGCGAGGAGATGAACCGGCTGGTCGAGGAGATCTGGCTCGACACCAAGACAACCATCGTCTTCATCACCCACAGCATCGAGGAAGCGATTTTTCTCTCGGACCGGGTGGTGGTGCTGAGCGCCCGGCCTGGCCGCGTCGCCAAGGAATACCGCGTGCCGTTCCCACGGCCGCGTTCGCTGGAGATCATGGCGACGAAGGAGGTCTTCGACCTCACCAACCGGATCAAGATGGACATTGTCGGCGAACGCACGCGGCCAAAAGCGCCGGAGCGCCCGAGCGCCGAAATCGTGAGGATCAGGCCGTGAGCGGGGGCGATGCCATTCCGGAATTCTCAAAGTCCAAGTCGGGCGCCAAGGCGGGCGACGGCCATGAGGTCAGCCTGACCAACCTTTCCGCCTTCGCCAGCGGCCCCGGCATCAAGTCGGGCAAGGAGGTGGCGGCCATTCTTGCCGTGGCGGTGATCATCATCGGCGGCATCGAACTGGCGCTGCGGCTGTTCCACGTGCCGCTCTATATCATGCCGCCGCCGAGCTCGATCGCCTATGCGCTGTTCGACGAGTTTCCGCTGATCGCGCCGCATCTCGGCTACACGCTGGTCGAGCTGGTGTCCGGCTTCACCATCGGCGCCATCATCGGCCTGGTGCTGGCCGCCGTCATCACCCAATTCCCGTTCGCAGAGAAGATCGTCGCGCCTTACATCCTGCTTCTGGTCACCACGCCGATGCTGGCGCTGGTGCCGCTTCTGATCCTGCGCTTCGGCTTCGGCTACACGCCGCGCATCATCGCGGTGGCACTGGCCGCCGGGCCGATGGTGATGATCAATGCGGCGACAGGCTTTCGCCGCGTCGACAGCGCCAAGATTGCGCTGGCGCGTTCCTATGGCGCCAGCACCCTGCAGATCTTCTGGAAGATCCGTGCGCCGATGGCGCTGCCGATGATCCTGGTCGGGCTGATGATCGGCGCCATCTTCGGCCTGCTGACCGCGGTCGGCGCGGAAATGGTCGGCGGCGGTTTCGGCCTCGGCAACCGGCTGACCACCTATTCGTCGATGATCCAGATGCCGCAGTTCTTCGCGGTGGTGCTGATCCTGTCGACGCTCGGCATCCTGATCTACGTGCTGTTTTTCCTGATCGGCAAGAAATGGGCGAGCTGGGAGGCTTGAACACAGGGATATGACGGCGCCCGGGAGGCGGGCGGCAAGAGACTGACATCAAACAAAAAGGGGAATGCCATGACCAAAGAGAACTCGATCAACCCGGCGGGGATCAGCCGCCGCTACTTCCTGCAGGTCACCGGCGCCGGGCTGGTGACGGCGACGGCGCTTGGCGCCACCGGCCTGAAGGCCAGGGCCGAACCCTACGGAAAATTCACCTGGATCTCGCCGCGCGGCACGCTCGAAGTGCTCGACGACTATCCCTACTGGGCGGCCAAGAAGGCCGGCTATTTCGACGGGCTGGACACCGACATGCAGCCGGGACCATCGGACGGCACCGCGACGGTGAAGTTCGTCGATGTCGGCCAGGCCGATATGGGCTTCCCGTCGCCCGGCGTGTTCTCCTTCGCCATCCAGAACGGCATGAAGCTGAAGTCGGTGTTCCATATGGGCGCGCGCGACACGTTCAGCATCGCCTTCCGCAAGGGCGAGGGATCGAACGACCTGAAGAAGCTGGAAGGCAAGACCATCCTGCTCGGCTCTGCCGCCTGGCAGTCGATCACCGACCCGCTGCTGGCCGCGCAGGGCGTCGACATCAAGAAGGTGAAATATGTCGAGGCCGGCTGGCCGACCTGGGGAACGGCGCTGGCCGGCGGCCAGGGCGACGCCGCCCTGTCGTGGGAAGGGCTGCGCGCCGAATGGATCGCCAAGGGGCTCGACTTCGAATACTGGCTCGGCGTGCAGAATTCGAAGCTGCCGGCCAACACCTTCGTCGTGCGTGCCGCCGATCTCGAGGATTCCGACCGCAAGGCGTTTTTGGAAAAGTACCTGCGCGGCTGGGCGATGGGCCTCGAATTCGGCTACCAGAATCCACGCGCGGCGGTCGAAGCGGTGTTCGAGCAGTTCCCGACGCTGGCCAAGAATCTCGGGCCGGAGCTCGGCACCACCTCGATCCTGCAGCAGATCAACGTTTTCCGCGGCGACATGGACAAGCGCGGCGGCTGGGGCTCGCACGACATGGCGAGCTGGCAGGGCTTCTTCGACGAAATCCACAAGATCGGCCAGATCACCGCCCCGGTGAAGGCCGAGGATGTCTGCACCAACGATCTGATCGGCCCGGCCAATGATTTCGACAAGGCCAAGGTCAAGGCCGATGCCGACGGCGTCAAGCTGTCGGAAGGTTTTGCCGCGCTCGATGTCGAGAAGATCAAGGCGCATCTGTTCGATTCGGCGGTGAAGTAGGGCTGCGCAACGGGTCATGTCGGCGCCGCCCTCCATTACCCTGCCTTGGCTCCTTTCCTCTCCCTCCGGAGGGGGGAGAGGTGGCGCCGCGAAGCGGCGACGGAGTGGGGGAAGGCGTTCGTCAAACGCGCAGTCGCCGCAAGACAGGCACAATCTGACGAGCAAGAGACCTCAGGCGCGCGGCGAGGGTCGACCCCCACTCCGTCGAGCTTCGCTCGACACCTCTCCCCCGATCGACGGGGGAGAGGAAAGGGCCGGGCAATGAGCGGCGGCGCTGACCTGAGGTGATTGTCTCGAATAGACATACGAGCGGCAACCGATCGCCGCGCACAATTCAATCAAAACCTGGGAGATATTCGGTGTCCGACAAGGTGAAAGTGCTGGTGGTGGGTCTCGGCAATATGGGTGCGTCGCATGCGAGCGCCTATCACCGGCTCGACGGTTTCGAGATCGTCGGCATCATGAGCCGGTCGATCAAGAGCAACACGAAGATTCCGGAAGAATTAGCCGGCTACCCCCTCTACGAGGATTTCGACCAGGCGCTGAAGGAAACAAAACCGGACGCCGTCTCGATCAACAGCTGGCCGAACACCCACGCCGAATACGCGCTGAAGGCAATCGCCGCCAACTGCCATGTGTTCATGGAAAAGCCGCTCGCCACCAACAACGAGGATGCCGAGAAGGTGGTCGCGGCGGCGCGGGCCAAGAACCGCAAGCTGGTGCTCGGTTATATTCTGCGCGTGCATCCGTCGTGGATCAAGTTCATCGAGGTCGGCAAGACGCTCGGCAAGCCGCTGGTGATGCGGCTCAACCTCAACCAGCAGAGCAGCGGCAGCGCCTGGCACTGGCACAAGAACCTGATCGATTCGCTGATCCCGATCGTCGATTGCGGCGTCCACTATGTCGACGTCATGTGCCAGCTGACTGGCGCCAAGCCGGTGCGCGTGCACGGCATCGGCGCCAAGCTCTGGGCGGAAGCCGACAAGCAGAATTACGGCCATCTGCACGTCACCTTCGATGACGGTTCGGTCGGCTGGTACGAGGCGGGCTGGGGCCCGATGATGAGCGAGACGGCCTATTTCGTGAAGGACGTCGTCGGCCCCAAGGGCGCGGTGTCGATCGTCGCCGGCCAGCAGGCAAGCAGTGTTGCCGAGCTGGCAGAGGTTTCGAATTCCGCCGACATCGACCGCCACACCAAGACCGATGCGCTGAAGATCCATTATGCCGCTGTCGACGGCGACAAGAATTTCTCCAAACCCGACGAGATCGTCAGCATGGAGGACGAACCCGGCCACCAGGAACTGTGCGATCGCGAGCAGGCCTTCTTCCTGCGCGCCATCCGCGAGGATCTCGACCTCACCGAGCAGATGGATGCGGCGGTCAACAGTCTGCGCATCGTGCTGGCCGCCGAGCAGAGCATCGCACTGGGGCGGACCATCGACCTGGCCTGAAGTCGCGCCAGCCCCCTCATCCGGCCGCTTCGCGGCCACCTTCTCCCCGTTGGGGAGAAGAGGGTGGCGCTGGCGCTGCAAGTCTCCTCTCCCCTCGGGGAGAGGTCAGCCGAGCGAAGCGGAGGCTGGGTGAGGGGGCCGATGCCCCAATACAGTTCTCCGCAGGAGCAGCATCAACACAAGCTATCCGCCGAAGGAGAGAGATATGGCCGCCGTCACCGACAGTCTGCTGAAAACCTATGCCGAGTCCGACGCGCTGGACCTTGCGGCGCTGGTGAAGCGCGGCGACGTTACCCCGGCGGAGCTGGTAGAAGCGGCGATCACGCTGGTCGATCGGCTCAACCCGACGCTCAATGCGGTCATCCATCGCCTCTACGACATGGCGCGCGCCCAGGCGCAGACGGTCGACACATCAGCGCCCTTCGCCGGCGTGCCATTCCTGCTCAAGGAGCTGGCCTCGTCCTGGACCGGGGCGCCGAACACCAACTCCTCATTCTACCTGAAAGATGTCGTCGCCGATTTCGACACCGAAGTGGTTCGCCGCATGAAGGCGGCCGGGCTGGTGCTGGTCGGCAAGTCGAACGCGCCGGAGAACGGTTGGTCGATCACCACCGAGCCAAAGCTCTACGGCGCGACGAAGAACCCGTGGAAGGAAGGCATCACGCCCGGCGGCTCCAGCGGCGGAGCGGCCGCGGCGATTGCTTCGCGCATGGTGCCGATCGCCGAAGCCAGCGATGGCGCCGGCTCGATCCGCATCCCGGCCTCCTGCTGCGGCATCGTCGGCCTGAAGCCGTCGCGCGGCCGCGTCAGCCTCGCGCCGTTCGGCGACTATTGGTATGGCGGCGCCTATTTTCTTTGCTGCTCGCGCACGGTGCGTGACACGGCGGCCTATCTCGACGCGGTCGCCGGCGCGCTGCCGGGCGACCCCTACACGCCGCCGGTTCCTGATGGCAGCTGGCTCAGCCTGTCGGCGCGGGCGCCAACGAAGCTGCGCATCGGCTTTTCCGTCACGCCGCCCAACGGCACCGCGATCGATCCGGAGGTGAAGGCGGCGGTGCTGGAGACCGTGGGGACGCTCGAGCGGCTCGGCCACCATGTCGAGGAGCATGACATGCCGCTCGACGCCGATGCTGTGTGGAAGACCTACACCAACATGACCTGCGTGCAGACGGCGGCGACCTTCGACTACCTTGAAACGGTGATGGGGCGGCCGGTGACACCGGGCGATGTCGAGGCGGTGACCTTTGCGATCATCGAGCGTGGCCGTGCGACCAGCGGCACCAGGCACATCTCCGATGTCGAGCAGCTCAGGCAGGTCGGCCGCGACATCGTCGGCGACCTTGGCGCCTACGATCTCTTCATCACCCCGACGCTGACGCAGCTGCCGCGCCCGCTCGGCTATTACGACATGTCGGAAACCGATATCGACCGCTACAATGCCAAATGGACGGACGCGGTGTTTGCCTTTCCCTTCAACATCTCCGGCCAGCCGGCGATCTCGCTGCCGCTCGGCTGGTCGAAAGACGGCGTCCCGATCGGCGTGCAGCTGGTCGGCCGCTACGGCGACGAGGCAACGGTGCTGGCCGCGTCGGCGCAGCTGGAGCAAGAGATGCCGTGGAGGGGGAGAAGGCCGGCGGTGAGTGGTTAGGTGCTTGGCAGCCCACCGCCGAGTTCCGTGGCGCCCCCCTCTGTCCTGCCGGACATCTCCCCCTCAAGGGGGGAGATTACGCGCTCAACAGCCTTCGCCAAATCATCTACACGGTAAGGTGGGCGAGACGGCGAAGCTGCCAATCTCCCCCCTTGAGGGGGAGATGCCCGGTAGGGCAAGGGGGGCGTAGAGCGCTGTCCCTGCAGTGACCCGCCTCGCTATCCAATCCTCTCCAGCCGTCGCGGCAGCCTGTTCATCGGCTTGGGCCCGTCCGGCGTGATCAGGAACTGGTCCTCGAGATTGAAGCTGGCGAGGCCGTCTATGTAGAGCGGGATCTCGAAGGCCAGCACCATGCCGGCTTCGATCACGACATCGCTGTCGGCGGCGATGAACGGCCATTGTTCGGAAAACACCGACTGGCCGACGCCATGGCCGAAATGGCCGCGGCGGTAGGTGCGCAGCCCTTGCCGCGCCAGGCTGTCGGTGGCGCCGCGATGCACGTGGGCGAGCGTGGTTCCCGCAACAAGGGACGCCAGCCCGTCGTCAAAGGCCCGCTCGGCAATGGCGTGCAGTTCGGCCTGCTCGGCGGATGGCGGCCCGAAGGTGAAGTTGCGCGACATGTCGGAGGCGTAGCCGCCGACCGTGCAGACCATGTCGCACTTCAGCGGATCGCCAGGCATCGCTTTCGCATCGGCATCTTTGGCCCGAGCGCCCAGCGTCACATATTCGGCCGTTTGGACCGGATGGGACAGTCCGGCCGCGGCCGTGGCGACACCTTGCCGGTAGAGGGCAATGAGATCGGCCTGGCGCATGCCGGCCATCGCATCGACCTGCAGCCGCTCCAGCCCGGCTTCCGACAGGATGATGCCTTGCTGCAGCAGGTCGATCTCGCGCGGCGACTTGATGGCCCGCAACCTGTCGAGCACGGCCGAGCCGTCGACCATCGTGCAGGCTGGCAGCAGCGCCTGCATGACCGAGAAATCGGCGGCGGGAACAAAATCGAGGTCGACGCCGACCCTTGCGCGCCCCAGCCCGAACCCGGTCAGGATCTGCTTCAGCTCGTCGACGGCACGAGCGAGTTCGAATGTCGCGGGCCGAGAAAAACCAGGCGCCCGGCCGGCAAGGCCGGCCTCGATGCGTTGCGGCAACCCTTGCCCTGACGTCGAGGCGTCCAGCGTGGCGGCTTCGATCCAGATCGGGTGGCTGCGGATAACAGCGTCCGGCAGAACCCGCTGCAATTGTCCCGCATTGAAGTCCGCCACCACGACGCCGATCGGCAGGTCTCGGCCAGCCGGGATGACGACAAAGCCGGCGCCGGCGCGCCGGAACAGTCCCGCCGGGCCGATCGAGGCTCCGGTCGCATAGTGGAAGGCCTCGGGCGCGCACAGCACCAGCGCCTCGATGCCGGCGCGGTCCATCAGTTGTGCCGCGCGCTGGCGGTCGACAAAGCCTGTCATGGGTTTCTCCACTGTCCGAAGCGGCAACGGAGCATTCCGGGTGCGTACAATCAAGCCGCTGACAACAGCTACTTGATCGATTCCAGCTTGGCGACGGCGGCGGTGAAGCCAGCCAGCGACACCGGGATGGTGACCGGCTTGCGGGTGACCGATTCCATGCCGATGTTCAGATTGGTCCCCGACTTCATGGCCTTGATGAGATCCGCCGACAGCGGCGTGGCGGCATAGGCGCCGTTCTGGTCGCTGGTCTGGATGGCAATCGTCGTCTTCTGGCCCTGATCGATCTGGAAGGAGGCGCCGGACGGCAGGAACAGGCCGTGCGGCAGGGCAAGCAGCATGGCGAGGCTGCCATTGCCGTTGTCGCGGCGCACGGTCACGGTCAGCACGCGCTGCCCGGTCTTGGCCTCGGTCAGGTTCTGCGAAAGCTGGCACTGAAGCTCAGTGGTCGCCGAACCGCTGGAGCAGTTCACCGCCCACGGATTGGCATCGGCCGGTTTTGCATTGCTTTCAGCCGGCTTTGGCTGGGCCGGCTTGGCATCTTCGGCAAGGGCTGGGCCGGTGGCCAGAGCAAGCCACAGGGCGGCCAGTCCCGCGGCCATGCCGAGTAAATTAGATCTAGCTAAAGTAAATGTCATGTTGTTTTGCCGGATGCCTTGCATGTTTCCTCGCCGCGCCCGGTATTCTCCCGAGCATGGCTTGATACAACACCCGCGACTGTTCCGAAAGCCGAGCAGGAGGCAAGCAAGCCGGCGAAATTACTGTGGCTTTTCGGATACAACGAACAATATTGCAGGAGGCCCTCAGAAATCGAAGCGCCGGAGACTCGCTATACAATAGAATTCGAGTAAGATTTTACACGGGGTGCGTGCAGTCCCCGAAGGACTCGCCAGGGATGGGAACTACCGAGACGCCTCGGCAAGTTGGTGAGATGGCGGCGCGTGGGGAGGATTTCCGCGTGCACGCCGGCTATCGCCGTTCGCGAATCGCCAGGCATCTCTGGAAGACGACGGCACTGACGACGCTGGCGCTCGGCCTTTCAGGCATGGCCGCCTATGGCGATCCCAACGGGCTATGGCAGCCGCAGATCCGCGCCATCATCGGCGCCGACAACAATGGCGGCAACGGCGCGCTCGAAGGTTTCATCCCGCTCAAGCAGACGGCCGAATCCGTGCTGTTCCTGGATGTCCGGGCCAAGCACGATTTCAAGGATGGTTCCGGCCAGGATGTCGGCCTCGGCATTCGCCGCATCGTCAACCCGGACCTGATGATCGGCGGCTACGCCTATCTCAATCTCGAGAACTACAACTCCACCCAGTTCACCGCGGCCACGCTGGGCGCCGAAGCGATCACGCCTCATTTCGATGCGCATGTGAACGTCTATCTGCCTATCAAGGGTGATTCGACGGATCACTCGACCAGTTCAACCCTGTCGATGGTCAGCAACCAGCTGATCGAGCAGATCTCGGTCCTCGACCACCGCGATTACGCGGCATGGGGCATTGAGGGCGAGATCGGCGCGCAGGTGCCGGTCAACCTGCCCGACAAGCATTCGCTGCGGCTCGACATTGGCGGCTATCATTTCGAGGATCCGCATGGCGACGACGGCAGCGTCACCGGCGCCAAGGCCGGCTTCGAGTATACGATCGGCGATGTCTTCGGCAGCAACACGGAACTGGTCTTCGCCGGCGAGGTCCGCAACGACAATCGCGACGACACCCAGTTCGCCGGCAGTGTGCGGCTGAACATCCCGTTCAATCCCGGCAGCGGCTCGGACAATGGGGCCGACAGCGGGCCGGAGCCGGTCTATCCGGTCAGCGAAGGCCTGCGCAAGCGCGTCAACGAGCGCGTGCGTGGCGATATCGGCGTCCGCGTCCAGTCGCAGACGCTGACCGGCGGCTCGACGACGCGTGTCGCCATCAACGCCGCCACCAATGCCGCCTTCGGCAAGTTCTACTACGCCGATGGCGGCCTCGCCGGTGCCGGCACGCTGGCCGACCCGACGACGCTGGACGACGCCGTGACCAAGTCGGGTGCGAACGGTTTTGTCGTGGCACTCGGCGGCAACGGCAATCTGACGACTGGCGGGGTGACGCTTGCCAATGGACAGACCGTCATCGGCGGCGGCGAAAGCGTCACCGCAAGGCTTTTCGGCGGCGGCACCAGCACCTTCAACCTGGGCGGCAGCGACGGCACGATCCAGGGCACCAACGTCGCCAACCCCGTCTTTACGCTCGGCAACGGCAACACGCTCAGCGGTATCACCATCACCGGCGGCGGCGACGGCATCTTCGGCAACAACATCACCGGCGCGACGCTGACCAATGTGACGGTCACCGGTGCGGGCGGCAACGGCGCCGACTTCACGGGCAGTTCGACCGGCATCACCGGCGCCAATTTCACCGCCACCGGCAACGGCCTCGACGGCCTGCACATCGACGGCGACGGCACCTACAATTTCACCGGCACGACGCTGCTGAAGGGCAATCTCGACGACGGTCTCGATATCACCGGCACGGGCACCTACACCTTCGCCACCGTCAATGCGCAGGACAATACCGACCGCGGCATCACCGTGCAGGGCACGTCGACCGGAGGCACGTTCACCACCACCGGCGGCACCGTGTCAGGCAATGGCGGCACCGCCGTCTTCATCGATCCGATCACCGCCCATGTGGTGCTGGACTCGATCAGCCAGAGCGGCGGCACGTCGGGTGTCGTGCTGGAGAATGTCGCGGGCAGCTTCACCGTCAACGGTGCGACGACGATCTCCAACACGACCGGACCGGCGATCGCCATTTCGGATTCGCCGGCGACGATCCGCTTCGGCGACATCAGCATCACCAACCCCGGCGCCGACGGCATCTCGTTTGCCGGCGTCAATGCGGCGGTGGTCGCCGGCAACATCGTCATCTCCGGACTGGGTGTCGGCACCGGCCTCGACTTCTCCGGATCCAAGACCAATTTCACCGCGCAGTCGCTCAGCATCACCGGCACCGGTGCTGCCGGCTCGATCGGCATCGATCTGACGTCGCCGAGCGTTGGCGGCGCGGTGATCATCATCACCGATGGCGGCGTCATCACCAATGTCGATACCGGCGTGCGGCTGGGCATTGCCGGCACGCCGGGCGCCACGGCCAACGCCGAATTTACCTTCGGCGGCAATTCCAGCTCCATCTCCGGCATCACCGCCTCGCTCGATGCGCGCGGGCTCAATGAGGGCAGCGGCCACTACGCTTTCGGCACGACCGCGTTTTCCGGCCCGCAACTTTACGATCTGCGCAATTACATCTTCGTTGCGGCCGGGGCTTCGGGCGGCGGCACGTCGATCACCGACCTCGCCTCGATCGAATATGCCGACAGCATTACCGCCAGCGACGCCATCATTGTCCTGGTCAACCGCGGGACAATCGACGACGCCACCGGCTTCTCGCTGAGCGACGGACAGGAACTGGCCTCGTTCGGCAACGACCGCGCGTTCTCGCTCGGCGGGGTGCCGTTGAATGTCACCGGCACCAACATCCATCATGACGAATCCATATCGGATTCAGCGGGTGCGGCGACGCTGACCAGTTCCGGCGGCGGTAATGTCGTGACGCTGGGCAACGGCAACACGCTGCTCGATTTCAACATTTCCGGGGGTTCCGGCTCGGCGATCTACGGCCTGGGCATCAACGGCCTGACCGTCCAGGGCGTGATGGCCAGCAATGTCGGGTCCGGCCTCTACCTCAATGGTGTGACCGGCACGGTCTCGGTCGACGACCTGACCGTCCAGACCGCATCTCAAACCGGCATCGTGCTTGTCGATTCGAGCGCGACCGTCGATTTCACCGGCAACACCAAGATTACCAGTGCCGCCAACGTCGGGCTGTTCGCCAACAATTTCGACGGCATCGCCACCTTCGACGATCTCGACATCAGTGGCGGCGGCAGGGGCGTGGCCATCTGGAGCGGCTCGAGCGGCACGCTGACTTTCGCGGCCGCGAGTTCCATCACCAACACGGGCGATGTAGCCTTCAACATCAACGGTGCGGTGCCCAACGTCACCTACAACGGCACGATCGACCAGGCCAATGCGGCCAACGCGGTCAGGATCATCGGCCAGACCGGCGGCACCGCCACCTTCGGCGGCAAGATCACCGCCAGCACGGGCTCGGCCAACGCGATCGACCTGTCCGCCAACACCGGCGGCACGGTGAAATTCACCGGCGGGCTGGACCTGACCACGACGACCGGTACCGGCTTCGATGCCACCGGGGGCGGCACGATCACAGTCGCGGCCGCGGGCACGGAGCAGATCACCACCGGCACCGGCCGGGCGATCAATCTCGACGGCATCACCATCGGCACCGGCGGCATGGCGTTCGACAGCATCACGACAGGCGTTGCGACGGCCACGGCGCTCAACTTCAATGCCGTCTCGGGCGGCCAGTTCCTGGGTGGCAATGTCACTGTCGGCGGCACCGCTGCCGGCATCAACGGCCTTGCAATCAACGCTTCGTCATCGACCTTCACCATCACCAATCTGGTGACGACCAATGTCGCGGGCACCGATGTCAGCCTGACCAACAATACGGGCTCGATCACGATCCTCGGCGGCACCATCACCAATTCGGGCGCTGGCGACGGTGTCGTCGTTTCCGGCGGCAGCGCGACAGTCGGCGTAGCGGCCAACGTCTCCAGCTCGGCAACCGCGCCAGCCGCGGCGGTCAAGGTCGACGGCACCACCGGCGGCTCGGTGACCTTCAGCGGCACCATCACCTCCACCGGCACCGGCAATCTTTTCGCGATCGGCTCGACGCTGACCCCGGCCGGCGGCGCCATCAGCTTCACTGGCCCGACCTTGTCGGCGACGGGTGGCGGCGGGGCGCTTGTCAGCAGCCTCGGCGGCACCGCGACGTTGAACGTGACCGCGCCGCTGTCGATCACCAATGCCACGGGCACCGGCCTGTCCGTCACCAATGTCGCCAGCACGGCATCGGCGAGCTTTGGCGAGGTCACCGTGACGACGCCTGGCGGCACCGGCATCTTCATTGCCGACAATGGCACGGTCACCTTCGGCACAACCCAGGTTACGCTGGGAGCGGCAAGCACCGCCGGCATCGAGTTCCTCGACATCAACGAACATATCAGCTTCGGCACGACCACGATCGACGAGGTTGGCGCCAACCAGACCGGCATCGACTTCAGCGGTTCCTCGAGCGGTTCCTCGACAAGGGCCGATTTCGGCCTGACCACGATCACCGGCACCGGCAGCCTGACCTCGCGCGGCATCGACCTGTCGTCGACGACCGGCAACAAGACCATCACCTTCCTGCGCGGCTCCAGCATTTCCAATGTCGGCGTCGGCGTCGAATTGTCGTCGAGCGGCGCCACCGCGACCTCGGCCAACGCCAACTTCACCTTCGGCGACGGCACGTCCGCCGATGGGCTGCAGTCCTCCATCAGCGCCGCCGCCGGCGGCTACACCGTCAACACGATCGGGCTCGATCCGACGCTCGGCAATTATGATTTCGACGACGTCAACTTCACCGGCGCCGCCCATCTGGCCAGCGCGGTCGGTGGGACCATCATGATTTCCCAGGGCGGTGGCATCGTCCACGCCAACACGGACGGGCTCAGCGCCGACGTGACCACCTACACGGTCGCCGAGGCCGATGCCATGACCGGCACGCTGAACTTCGCCTTTGTCGGCACCGTCGATCTCAGCGGCACCCCGTTCACGCTCGATTCCGGCCAGTCGATCATCGGCTTCGGCAACGGCGCCTCCATCCTCACCTCCGGTACCGTCCAGCCGGTCAATGTCCAGGGCAATCTCGGCGCTACTGGCGGCAACGTCACCGGCGATGAGGGCGTGGTCAAGAGCACGGGCAGCGATACCCTGCATCTGCTCGGCAACAACCAGGTGCGCGACACCGCTTTCGACTTCAGCGGCGGCAGCGGCTCGGTCTTCCTCGTCGACGGGAGCGCGGCTGGCTTCGTCAATACCGGCGGCATCTTCATCGAAGGCGTCACGGTCAGCAATGTCGCCGTGGGCCAGACAGCGTTCAAGGTCGTCGGCCTCGACACCAATTTGTCGATCACCAACAACAACATCAACGTCGCCGGCACGCTGCTCGACGCCAATGGCGGCAGCGGCGACATCACGGTCACGCGTGGCAGCTTGCCCAACAGCGGTCCGGCGGGCACGCTGACCGGCGGCGGCATCAACCTGCAGAACCTGACCGGCACGGTGACCATTGGCGACGGCACGCTGACCAACACCGGCGCGAACACGGCTTTCAATGTCGGCTCGACGACTGCCGGGAGCGGCGGCAGCGCGATCATCTCCTATGCCGGCACCATCAACAGCAACGGCACCGCCGCGGCTGTTTCGATCCAGAGCATGACTGGCGGCTCGGTGACGCTGTCGGGCAACCTGACTGATACCAACGCGGCCGCTGGCGGCAATATCGTCATTGCCGGCAACGACTCGGCCGCGATCACCTTCTCGGGCACCAGCAAGGTGATCAGCTCGGGCGCGACGGACGCCGTCAGCCTGGGTCTCGTTGGCAATTTCCCCGCAGGCACACCGGCCCCCAACACCAATTCCGCGATCAATTTCACCAATGGCGGTCTCGACATAACGACGACGACCGGCACCGGCTTCATCGCCTTCGGAGATTTTACCACCGGCGCCGTTACGGTCATCGGCACGGGCAACGAGATCAATTCCGGCGCCGACGGTCTTATCTTGTTCGGCGCCAATGTCGGCGCCGGCGGCGTTGCCTTCGACAGCGTCTCGGCCGTATCCACGAGTACCGGCGCTGGTGTGCTGCTTGGAGGTATCAATCTCGGCGGCGACGTCAACATTGGCGGCCTGAGGGATACCGGCTACATCGGCGCTTCATTGATCGGCCTGAGCGGCGCCGGCGTGGTCAATTTCACCGGCAAGACCGATCTCGACGTCAGCTACAGAGGGTTCGATATTGGTGGGCCGCTGGTCGGCACCATAAACATCGCCAATGTCGCCGGATCCACCCTGAACATCGATGGCGCCGAGATCGGTATCGCATTGACGACCTCGAGCGGGACCGTCAACGTTGGCGGGAATGGCGGCAGCGCCAGCATCGGCGCGACGACAAGCACCACTGGTTCAGCGATCACGCTCGCCGGCGGCAATGATCTTGTCCACGCCACACTGAACTACACCGGCTCGATCAACGTCAGCGCGGGCAGCGTCTTGCAAGTCGGCGGCGGCGACTGGAGCGAGCTCAACATGAGCGGTTCGGTCGTTTCGACCTCGGCAGTAGCACTGCCGGGGACAGCGGTCTTCACCTTCAGCGGCAACGCCGAGGGCGTGTACAATATTTCGAGCACGATCAATCATACCGGGAGCGCCGTCGGCGTCTTGTTTGACGGATCGTCCGAGGGAACGGCCACCTTCTCCGGCACCTCGAAGATATTCGACACCAGCAGCGGCGCCAACGGCGCCATCGTCAAGCTCCCCAGCATCGGCCCGACCCAGGGCACGGGCTCGCTCGCCTTTACCGGCGGCAACCTCAAGATCACCACCGCCAGCGGCGCCGGCTTCAGCGCCAGCACCTTCGGCGCCGGCACGATCAGCGTCAGCGGCACCGGCAACACCATCACCACCGGCACGGGAACCGCGCTGAAGCTTGGCGATGCGACGGCGGTCGGCGCAGGCGGCATCACCTTCGATTCGATTTCGAGCAACGGCGCCGCGACCGGGGTGTCGCTCAACAATGTCGGCGGCGGCGCCATCGACCTCGGCGCGGTCAACCTGCAGAACATCACCTCGCGCGGCGTCGACATTTCCGGCACGCTCGGTTCGGCGCTGAGCTTCGACAGCCTGAACATCGGGATCGCGGCCAGCGCCACCAACGCCGTCGGCCTCGACCTCAACGGTGCGGCGCTCGGCACGAGCACCATCACGGCGGACGATTTTGATGTCAATGGAGGCAACTCCACAGGGTCGATCGGCATCGACATGGCCGGCACGACCGGCACCGGCACGATCCAGCTCGGTGACCTCCTCAACAACAATCCTGGCCCGGCTGGCCAGACGTCGACCATCACCAAGGTCGCCCAGGGCGTCCAGTTCTCCAGCGCCACCAACGCCAGGCTGGTGTTCGGCGACGGCGGCAGCCCGGCCGAATCGAAGATCGAGACCTTCGGCAACGGCCAGGTCATCCACGCCACCGACACGCTGCCGACATCGGGCGACTACAATTTCAACGACGTCAACTTCAGCGGCGACACGTCGAACCTGTCTTCGTACAAGGTCTACTATGTCACCGCCGATGCCACCGCCCTTGGCGACGGCAGCCTGCTCAATCCGGGCACCTATACCAACGCCCAGGCATCTACCGCCAATGTCATTGTGCTCATCGACAAGAACGTCGACGGCGGCCAGGCGACGATTGACCTCGGCGGTACGTCGTTCCAGCTCGATGACGGGCAGGTACTGCTCGCCTTCAAGAGCGACGACGCGGCCGTCGATGTCTCGCAGCTCGGCGTCGATACCAGCGCCGGCGCTTCGGCTGCGTTCCATTTCACCACCGTGCAAAACTCGCCGATCATCGCGGCACCGGCGGGCATCGACACGCTACGGCCGATCCTGCAGAGCAACACAGCCGGCTCGGTGGTCGATCTGGCGACATCAGGCTCGGGCGTCGTCACCGGCGGCCTCCAGAACCTCATCATCCGCAACACAGGCACCGGCACTGGTGTCGCCGTCAACGCGACGTCCGCCTCCAGTTTCTTCCTCCGCAACAACGACATCGCGGCCGGCGGCAGGGCGCTCGATTTCTCCACATCAGCTGCGCCGGCCAACACGCTTCTGCTTTCGATCGACGGCAATACGCTGAAATCGACGGGATCGGCGCTGGCCGCGTCCTTTGCCGGCCAGAACATCAGCGCGACGGACAACTCGGTCGAGATCCAGTCCTTTGCCGACAACACTGTGCTCGGCGGCACTGGCGGCGGCATCGCCTTCAACAATGTCCGCTTCGACTCCAACGGCGCCGGCGGCACTGTCAGCGCCGGAACGATCGGTGTTGGCTCACCAGGCCCAGGGCGCGTCCAGGGCGACGGCCTCAGCTTCACCAACACCAGCGGCACCCTCGATCTCGGCGCGTTCAGCGTCTTCAACAATGGCGGCACCGGCGTCCTCGCCAACACCAAGACCACCAATTTCACGCTGAACAGCAGCAGCGGCGGCGTCTTCACGGGGAATGGCGCGGCGTTCGATCTCGATCCGCTGACCGTCAATATGGTGGTGACCAGCATCAGTTCAGGCGGCAGCAGCGGCGGCATCATTTTCGACGGCGTCGCCGGTACCTTCACCGTCACCGGCAACACGAGCGTTGCCGCGGCGACGACTGCCGGCATTATGACGATCAACGCCGGTAACACCGGCGTCTTCACCTTCAACACGGTGACCCTGAACAGCACCGTCACGGTGGGCGGCGGCATTCAGGTGGCGAGCGGTACGCTCAACATCACCGGCCTCGCCAACATTGACACGACCACCGGCGTCGGCGTCTCGCAAACCGGCGGCACGGTCAGCTTCACCGGCGGCGTGACCATCGACACCGCCAGCGGCACCGGCATTGTTGGAACCGGCGGCACGATGGGCATCACAGCTACCGCTGCCGCAGAAACGGTGAGGGCGACCACCGGCCAGGCGATCAATCTCTCTGGCGTCGCCGCCAGCATCGCGCTCGATTCGACCAATTCGGTCGGCGGCGCCAACAATGTC
Source organism: Mesorhizobium ciceri biovar biserrulae (assembly GCF_001618845.1). NCBI lineage: Bacteria > Pseudomonadati > Pseudomonadota > Alphaproteobacteria > Hyphomicrobiales > Phyllobacteriaceae > Mesorhizobium > Mesorhizobium ciceri. Next base: position 6,110,488 of record NZ_CP015064.1, on the reverse strand, counting down.
AGGCTGACCAACGTCAGCGGCACGGTCGACCTCGGTTCCGGCGCGCTGAGCGGTGCAACGGGTACGGCGTTCCTGGTTTCGGGCGGTTCGGCCAATATCGATTACAATGGCACCATTACCCACACCGCCAACGCCACCGCGATCGACGTCCAGAACCACACCGGCACCGCCGGCGGCGGCAGCACGATCTCGTTCGACGGCGCCATAACATCGAATAGCTTTAGCGACGGCATCAACCTGGTGGCCAATGGCGGCACCAACGGCACGACGATCAGCTTCACCAACAAGCTGGCGATCGATACCTCAACCAGCGACACCACCGGCTTCAGCGCCACCGGCGGCGGCACGGTTACCGCCACCGGCCCCGGCAGCACGATCAATTCGGGGACCGGCACCGCGCTCGATGTCGAGAACACGAATATCGGCTCGGGGAACCTTGTCTTCCAGAGCATCACATCGAATGGCGGTAGCGCCAACGGCATCATCCTGGTCAATACCGGCACGGCGCTCGGCAATGGCGGCTTGCATGTGACTGGAAATGGCACCAACGTCGGCGCGACCGGCGGGGGCGTCATCGCCAACAAGACCGGCGCCGATGGCAGCGCCACGCAAGGCACCGGCATCTACCTCAGCAATACGAAGGATGTGCAGCTCAATGGTCTGCAGCTGAACGATTTCGACAACTTTGGTATCCGCGGGTTCGAGGTGAACGGCTTCACGCTCGCCAACAGCACGGTGAACGCAGCCTCCGGCGTGAACGGCACCAGCGCCGCGGCGGACGAGGGCTCGATCAGCTTCCGCGCCGCCGATGCCGCCCATAACGGCCTGACCGGCACGGTTGCCATCACCAATTCGGTGATCGCGAACGGCCTTGAGGACAATTTCAACGTCTTCAACAACAGCGGCACGTTGAACATCACTGTTTCGGGCTCGACCTTCCGCGACACCTCCGTGGGACCGCCAGGCAATGTCGGCCTGCTGCTGCAGGCCGACGGCACCGCCAACATCACCGGCCTTGTCACGAACTCGTCGTTCCTGCGCAATTTCGCGAGAGGTATCCAGCTCATCAACAACGGCTCGGGCAACATCGATTTCGATGTCGGCCAGGCCGGCGTCGCCGGCAGCGGCGGCACCTTCACCGACAATTTCGTTGGCGTGGACATGGATCAGAACGGCGCCGGCACCTATAATTTCAATGTGCTGAACGCGACCTTCACCACGGCGAACTATGCGACCCTGTTTGGTGCCGGCGGCGCGGGCTCGCAGATCAACGTCAACCGCGGCGGTGCCGCATCGCCGGTCGTGCGTGGCCTGTTCACGGGCAACATCCTCAACAACAACATCAACAACGCGGATTCCGGCACCGGACCAGGTATCAGTGTCTCCGTCAACGGGACCGCCACCGGCAGCAACACGGTGACCGTCAAGCTCGACGGCAACACTGTCACGCACGTCGCGAACTATGGCATCCTGGTCGCGAACGGCGACGGCAATGGGATCGTCAATGCCACCATCACCAACAACACCGTCAGCACGACGACCGCAGCCGCGCTCGAGGCGATCCGCGTCAATGGCGGGATAACCTCGAGCCAGGCTGGTGCCTCCGGCACGCCCGACAATGGCACGCTGACTTTTGATATCCATGGAAATACGCTGAGCGTCGATCCGTCAGCTGGCGTCACCGATATCCGCGTGCGGCAGCGGTTCAATGTGATCGACAAGATCGAAGGCTATGCCGGCAGCGCCACCGACGACACGGCGGTTCAGGCCTATCTCGCCAGTCTCAACAGCCATTCGGGTGGCGGTGCCGCGACAGTGGCCGCCGACCACAACAACACCGGCTTCGGGACCATTGTTGGGGTTACGGAGCCGCCCCTGCCATAAGCGGGCGTTGCGCGCGGTGGCGCTGGAATAAATTACAAAATGTATTGGCCGAGCAGATTGCTTTGTGGCGGTGGGTGATCTAACGTAACGTCATGTAGAGATTGGCTTTTTACTACAAATTGAACGTTTGGGGGTGTATATGGCCGAGCCGTATCTCTCGGAAATCAAGTTGATTTCTTTCAACTTCCCTCCCCAAGGTTGGGCGTTCTGCGACGGACAGTTCCTGCCGATCAACCAGAACCAGGCATTGTTTGCTCTGCTGGGCACGACCTATGGCGGCAATGGGCAAACGAATTTTGCATTGCCCGACCTGCGTGGGCGCGTTCCGACGCACACCGGTGGCCAAGGTCATCTTCTCGGCGAACGGGGCGGCGAGCAGGCGCATACGCTCACACTTTTGGAGATCCCCCAGCATTTTCACAGCGCCAGCGCGACATCGGCTTCCGGCGATCTCTTCGTCGCCACCGGCAATGTGCTTGCGGCATCGCCCGCGCAGCTTTACGCGCCGGGAACGTCCAATCTGACTGCGCTGACACCGAGCAGCGTCACCGCGATGGGCGGCAGTCAGCCACACGACAACATGCAGCCCTATCTGGTGCTGAATTTTTGCATTGCTCTGGTAGGCATCTTCCCGTCGCGGAATTGAAGGACGCGCAGCCATGACAGTTTACATCGGCGAGATTCGCATGTTCGCGGGAAACTTCGCGCCCGCCGGCTGGATGTTCTGTCAGGGCCAGACGATACCCATTTCCGAAAATGATGCCCTGTTCCAGTTGATCGGCACCACCTATGGCGGCGACGGTGAGGAGACATTCAAACTGCCGAACCTGGCCAGCCGCGTGCCGCTCCATCAGGGGACCGGATTTATCATCGGGCAAACCGGCGGCGTCGAGGACGTGACGCTGAACATACAGCAAATGACCGGCCACACGCACGCGATGCTGGCAACGACCAGCATCTCCAGCCAGACGAGCCCCGCCAACAATGTCGTGGCCCAGTCTTCCACGGGCAAGCTCTATGTCGAGGACACGCCCACGGCGAACCTCGCCAATCCCGTGGTCGGCATGACTGGCGGTGGCTGGCCCCACACCAACCTGCAGCCTTATCTCTGCGTCAATTTCATCATCTCGCTGTTCGGCGTTTTCCCGACCCCAACATAGGACAGGACCATGTCGGACCAATTCGTAGCAGAAATCCGAATTTTCCCGCTCAACTTCGCGCCCGTGGGCTGGGCGGTCTGCGACGGCCAGATCCTGCCGATTTCGCAAAACACGGCCTTGTTCTCGCTGCTGGGTACGACCTATGGCGGCGACGGCAAGTCGACCTTCGCCTTGCCGGACATGCAAGGCAGTGTGCCGATGCAGCCCGGCCAAGGTCCAGGATTGAGCTTTTATGATCTCGGGCAGTTCGGCGGCTCGGACACGGTCACCTTGCTCGAATCGGAAATGCCGATGCACAACCACAGCATCCGCGCCGTAACCGACCCCGCCGACCTCCAGATCCCGACGCCGACGCGGGCGATCGCCAGGTCGACCAACGCCAACGCCTACAAGAACACGACCGTCAACATGGTGCCGATGGCGGCCAACATGCTGGCTCCGGCGGGTGGCGGCCTGCCGCACAACAACCGGATGCCCTACCTCACACTAACCTTCTGCATTGCGCTGCAAGGCATTTTCCCACCAAGAGGCTGACCGAGCCAACAGGGCAGGACCGATATCATGGCCAAGAACGCAGAACCGAAGTCGAAGGCCCCCGCGGCGAAGACGCCGGCGCGGAAAGCGCCCTCCAGGGCCAGGGCCCGCCCGGCGCCGTCCAGCCCCCCACCCATTTACCAGCACAAGCCGGCCGGCGCTTCGTTCTTCGAACTGTCTCGGCTGATGGTGGTGGGTATCGATTCCGCCAAGGGGCAGTTGATCCAGAAGGCGCAGCTTTCGCCGAACGGGCCATGGCCTTCGGCCTGGTCGTTCATCGCGCCCGGCGCCTGGGTGATCATGACGGCGGGGCTGACCAGGGACGGCCGCGTCGCGGTGGTCGCGCAGCCATCGGGAACCACCAACCTGTCCTTCATCACCGAGGACGCCAACCAGATCGGCCCGGTCGAGAAATGGACCGCGCCGATGAGCATCGGCACGCCGCCCGGCGCCACCAGCTACCAGAAGCTTTCGATGGCGCGCGATGCCGATGGCCGCATCGAAGTCTTCGTCACCGACAATCAGGGCCGCATCTGGTGGATCTACCAGAATCCGGACCAGATCGTGCAGGTGCAGAAAACCATCACGCCACCGGGTACGACGACGCCGATCGTCGTCACCGTCGACGTGCCGGCGCCGCCGGCCAAACCGTGGAGCGACTGGATCCAGATCCCCGGCGGGCTTGTGACGGTTTCGGCGATACGCCAGGGTGACGGCCGCATCGCGCTGTTCGGCATCAATTCGAACCTGCATCTCTATCGCTGCCAGCAGGCGAAGGCGCGGGCCTTGAGGGCCGCCGACTGGACGGGTTGGGTGCAGATCGACACGACCCAGACAGGTGGCTTCATCGAGATGGCGCCGGTGATCGGCCCGCTCGGCGCCACCAATCTGTTCGCCCTGACCCAGAGCGGCCAGGTGCTGCATACGCGCCAGATGCCCGCCGGATCGGATACGTGGACGCAGTGGGCGACACCTGGCTACTCCAGGGCGTCCAACCTGGCGCTTGCCGCCGGCATCCAGGGCGACGGCGATATCGTGCTGGTCGCCGCCGACCAGCACTTCCTCCAATTCAACGCGCAATGGGATGCCTACACCCAGAACTGGTCGGGATGGCGCGATTTCGGCGCATCCCTTCGCTCGACGCGCCTGACGCTCAACTACAATGCCGATGGCCGGCTTGCTCTGTTCAGCCTGGCGCGCATGCCGGACGGCACCAACGGCCTGTGGACGATCAACCAGATGGGCATCGACAGTTCCGAATGGGAGTACAACTGGACGTCGCTGACCGACAACAATCTCAAGCAGATCGTCGTCGTGCGCGACCTGACGCCGCCGGTCTGACGGTTGATTTCCGGCAGCGTGGCGGAAGGCAAGCAGGCCCGTCCGGTCTGGTCGCGGTCCGACAAGGCCGGGCTCCGCTTTCGTGCGGCAGTGGACGCGGACATGCCGTTCCTGTCGCGGCTCTATGCTTCGACGCGTCTCGAGGAACTCGCGGTGACGGCGTGGAGCGACGCGCAGAAGGCCGACTTCCTCGGCATGCAGTTCCAGGCGCAGCACGCGCATTACCGAAAACATTATCCCGAGGCCGACTGGCTGGTGGTGGAACGAGCGGGGAAAGACATCGGCCGGCTCTACATCGAGCGCTGGCCAAGCCAGCACCGCATCATCGACATTGCCTTCCTGCCGCATCATCGCCGCAAGGGCCACGGCACCGCACTGCTCTGCGACCTTATCGACGAGGCATGGTTAGCCGGCAAATCAGCCTCGATCCACGTCGAGAAGCACAATCCGGCGAGACGGCTTTATGTCGCGCTGGGTTTCGTGGTTGTCGAGGACAAGGGCGTTTATGATTTGATGGAATGTGCGCCGGGGCGCGGGAGGGTCGGTTTGTGACGACTGGAGGCCTACCGCAGGCGGCGCTATCGGTTACTTCGGCAGCGGTGCGCAGGTTCGTGAGACGATGGCAGGACAGAGGGGGGCGCTGTCCCGCCAGCCTTTCGCAAATTTCTGCACAGCAGCGGCATGGATTTCGATGAGTCTGCTGCGTTAAGCTCAATTAAACACCGCCTCGTAGAGCCGCCCCGTCGCGTCGGCCGCGACCGGTACGATGAAGATCTCGTGGGTGCCGCCTGTGCCAGTGAAAAGGTAGGTCGCCTGCGGCAGCGCGATGTCGCGCGGGCCTCTAAACAGCAGCGAGAAACCGCCACCCAGGCGCGGGCTGGCGGCGATGGGCTTGACCGCGCTCAGTTCGAGCGGGATCTGCTTGCCCCCGACTTCGATGGTGAAGGTTTGTCCCTGCTCGAAATCCGACACCGACGCCATCCCGTTTGCCTCAATCTGTGCGCTGGAGCGGTTCAGCGTTCGGATCCGATCCAGCTTTTTGTTTCTCCGCAATTGCCAAGGGAAAACCGCTGCACACTTTTCCCGGAATTGCTCCAGCGGCGGCACTGTCGCCGCTTCGCCGCAAGCTGTCCAGAGGCGGGCAGGCGGCGGTCGTGTTCCCCAAGACAATCGATCGCCGCAAATCCCAAAGATACAGCACCGCCTGTCCTTTTATGCGCGCAAGAGACGCTGTAGTACTTTGTCCTGCGCGGGATTCCTTTCGATCCAAGATCAGCGCAAACAAAGCATAGATCCCGGCTTCGGGACCATTGGCAGCCTGATGGGCGTGCGGGAGACGGATGATGGCGGATGCAAAGACGGACGTGCCGAGCGATGCGTTGCCGCTGTTCTATTCGAGGCCCGAGGCGCTCAATCCGGCGCGGCACGGCTCGCTCGGCCTGACCGCGCGCAGCGACTTCGGCTTCGCCCGCACGGCGCATGCCATTCCGGTGGTCGCGTCTGAAATGCCGGCGGCGATGCGCTCCTACCCGATCGTCTTCATCGGCCCGGCCAAGTCGCCGGTGATCATCACCGGCGTGCGCCAGAACGAGAATTTGTTCGTCGATGCCGACGGCAAATGGACCGGGCCGCACTACATCCCCGCCTATGTCCGCCGCTATCCCTTCATCCTGGCCGAAGACCCGACATCGGCCGGCCGGCTGACGCTGTGCGTCGAACGGGCCAGCAATCGCATCGTCGACCAGCTGCTGGCGCCGTTGCGCGACGACAAGATCCTGCCGTTCTTCGCCGGCAACGAGCCGACCGAAGCGACCAGACAGGCGCTTGCCTTCTGCAACCAGTTCCAGATCGACTTCCGAGCTACCCGCGAGATGGTCGAAAAGATCGATGCGCACGGCCTTTTTGCGCCGCGCCAGAGCAAAGTAACGCTGGAAGGCGGCGAAATTCTCAACCTCACCGACTTCCAGGTGATCGACGAGCCGGCCTTCAACAAATTGAGCGACGAGGCGTTTCTCGACCTGCGCAAATCAGGCGCGCTCGGCCTGCTCTATTGCCACCTCGCCTCGACCAACAGCTGGACCTCGCTGGTGCATCAGGCATCGCTGCGGAAGGCGGATGGGGCGAAGGGCTGACTGTGAAAAGCTTGCGCGACCGATCGTCTGGGCGGACAGGCGGCTAGGCAGCAACCCTTCTGTCGTGCCGCCCTTCCCTGATCTCCTCGGCGAGCTTGTCGCAGAACGCGTCGAGATCGCCGGGATTGCGACTGCTGACGAGCCCCTGGTCGGTGACGACTTCGATGTCCTCCCACAGACCGCCGGCGTTGATCACATCGGTCTTGATCGATTTGTAAGACGTGACCCGGCGACCCCTTACGATGCCGGTCTCGGCGAGAAGCCAGGGCGCATGGCAGATCGCGCCGACGACCTTCTTGGCCGACCAGAACGATTCGACGAAGTCCAGGGCCTTTCGCTCGACGCGCAGCAGATCCGGATTGATGACCCCGCCAGGCAGGACGATCGCGTCATAGTCGTCCGACCGCGCCTCATCCAACGTCTTGTCGACAGGAATCTCCCGACCCCAGTCCTTGAGGTCCCAGCCTTTGATCTTGCCGCTTGCGAGCGACACGACATCGACCTCGGCGCCCGCCTCGCGTAATTTTTTGAGCGGAACTTCAAGCTCGGATTGTTCGAACCCGTTTGTCGCAAGGATAGCGACGCGCTTACCGGAAATATCCTGCATTGGTTTTTCTCCATCGTTAGGTGGTGGAGGGCTAACGAGGCGAGGCGGGAAGCGTTCCTGGCTGTAACTTTATGTGACATGAGAGGCGGATGGACGAAGCGCAGTTCGGCCCAAGCTCCCAGTTCGACAATGTCCAAAAACGAAAAAGCCGCGGCGGACCGCGGCTTTTCGATGCTTGATTTCCTTAGAGGAAATTGGAGCGGGTGAAGCGATTCGAACGCTCGACCCCAACCTTGGCAAGGTTGTGCTCTACCCCTGAGCTACACCCGCTCGCACGGCGTCTTGGCCGCAAGCCGGGCCTATATGGCTGAAGAGCGCGGCGATTGCAACAGGGAAATCGCAGGCTTTTTTACGACCCGGCAAGCGAGGCCGGCAAGCCGCCGGCGGGCGCGCGAGTGGCACGCGGCGGGGGCGCCACCGCAAAGGGCGGGTGCCGCTCACCGTGATGTCGCATGACGGTCTTGTGTCGGCCGCCCCATTGGCCGTAAACGGCATGGGCTCACAAACGGGACGAAGACGAAACCGATGCCGAAGACCGAAGCCGAACTTTTTGCCTTTCTTGCCGAGCTGGGCATTGCTGCCTCGACCAAGCGCCATCCACCGCTCTATACCGTCGCCGATTCGCAGGCGCTGCGCGGCGAGATCGCCGGCGGGCACACGAAAAACCTGTTCCTGAAGGACAAGAAGGACAATTTCTTTCTGGTCACCGTCGGTGAGGACGCGGTCGTCGACCTGAAGCAGATCCACCAGGTGATCGGCGCCGCCAGCCGGGTTTCTTTCGGCAAACCGGAGATGCTGATGGAGCTGCTCGGCGTCACGCCGGGCGCCGTCACGGTCTTTGGCATCATCAACGACACGGCAAACAGGGTCAAGCTCGTGCTCGACAAGGATTTGATGGAGCATGCGGTGATCAATGGGCATCCGCTGACCAATGAGGCGACGACATCGATCGCAGCGGGCGACCTGATCAGATTCGTCGAGGCAACCGGGCACGATGCTGCTATCTTGAAAGTCTCCGCGTGATCGCCACATGGATGGCTTAAAACCGATGGTCTGAAGCATAGGGCGCCTGGCTGCCGGCCGGCGGCGCCACGGAAGGGTAAAGAGATGAGCGACAACAATCCGTTCGGCGGCCCCTTTGGCGGCAATGGCGGCCAGTACACCACCTCGGTGCAGTATGGTGGAACCGCGCCGGCGCCGGCGAAAGTCGCGCTTGGCGATACGCCCGCCGCTCCCGCCGATGTGATCAAGGACACGACGACGGCTGCCTTTGCCGCCGATGTCATCCAGGAATCGCGCCGCCAGCCGGTGCTGGTCGATTTTTGGGCGCCCTGGTGCGGACCTTGCAAGCAACTGACGCCGCAGTTGGAGAAGGCGGTCAAGGCCGCCGGCGGCAGGGTCAAGCTGGTCAAGATGAACATCGACGACCATCCGTCGATCGCCGGCCAGCTCGGCATCCAGTCGATCCCGGCGGTCATCGCCTTCAAGGACGGCCAGCCGGTCGATGGCTTCATGGGCGCCATCCCGGAGAGCCAGATCAACGAATTCATCACCAAGGTCGGCGGCAAGGGCAATGGCGCGCCGCCGGTGGCCGAAGCTCTGGCTGCGGCGACCGAGGCGCGCGACGCCGGCGACATGCAGACCGCGGCCGACATTTATGACGCCATCCTGGCGCAGGCGCCGGAGACGATCGAGGCGATCGCCGGACTGGGAGAGCTGCTGTTCGAGGCCGGCGACACGGAAGGCGCCGAGGCGCTTTTGGCAACAGCCCCGGAGGCCAAGAAGGATGCGCCGCCACTGGCAGCTCTGCGCGCCAGGATGGCGGTTGCGGCGCAGGCGGCGGCTCTCGGCAATCCAGCCGAATTCGAGCGGCGCCTTGCGGAAAATCCCGGAGATCACCAGGCGCGTTTCGATCTGGCCATGATCCAGAACGCCAACGGCGACCGTACGGCCGCAGCCGACAATCTGCTGGCCATCATCAAGGCCGACCGGGCCTGGAACGAGGATGGTGCGAGGACGCAATTGCTGCAGCTGTTCGAGGCCTGGGGCATGACCGACGAGGCGACGCTGGCCGCGCGCCGCAAATTGTCGGCGCTGCTGTTTTCCTGAGCCGGCTGCCGGTTGTTTTGCCGCACGGGCTTGGCGTCGGCGATGATTGCGCCAGATTAGGGCCAAGAACTCACGCGCTTCTTGATGGCGCGATCGGAGGAACGAGGTGCAAGCGGGAAACGCGCATTACCGGCTCGCCAAGGATTTGCCGTCGACGATCCCTATCTTTCCGCTCGAGGGGGCGCTTTTGCTGCCGGGAGGCCGCATGCCGCTCAACATCTTCGAGCCGCGCTATCTGCAGATGGTGGACGAGGCGATCGCCGGCTCGCGGCTCATCGGCGTCATCCAGCCCAGTCTCGACGGCGCCTTGCGCGACGACGGCGAGCCGGAACTCTGCAATGTCGGTTGCACCGGGCGCATCATCGCCTTTTCCGAGAGCGGCGACGGCCGTTACCTGATTTCGCTGCAGGGCGTGTGCCGGTTCCGCATCGCCCATGAATTGACGGTCAAGACGCCGTTTCGCCAGTGCAAGCCCTCGCCTTTCCTTGCCGATCTCGATGAGGACCAGGCGGGCAACGAGATCGACCGGCCATCGCTGCTCAAGGCATTTCGCGCCTATCTGCAGGCCAACGACCTCGAGGCCGACTGGGAAAGCGTCAGCCGGGCCGAAAATGCCATGCTGGTCAATGCGTTGTCGATGATGGCGCCCTACGGGCCAGCCGAGAAACAGGCGCTGCTCGAAGCGGCGGATTTGAAGACCCGGGCCGAGACGCTGATCGCCATCACCGAAATGGCGCTGGCGCGCGAGAATGAGGATTTTGGGTCGAGTTTGCAGTAAGAGGGCGCGATGGCGGACGGACGTGACGGGAAGAAGGTCGACCCCAAGCTGCTGGAACTCTTGGCCTGCCCACTGACCAAGGGGCCGCTGGCCTGGGATCCGGAGCGCGGCGAACTGATTTCCAGGGTCGCCAAGATTGCCTATCCGGTGCGTGACGGCATCCCGATCATGCTGCCTTCCGAGGCGCGGACGCTTTCGGTGGAGGATGTTCTGGCCCCGCCACCGCCGCGTCTGGGTGGGCCGGGCTGAGGGGCACGTTTCTTGTACCCAATAGGCCGGCAGGACAGAGGGGGGCGCGAAGGATCGCCGACGTCCGCTTTCGTTCCGTTCTTGGCATGGCCTTGCCTACTGAAAATTCCGCCCCTTGGGCATGACCTGTTCCGCTTCTTCCGACAGCGTTGCGAGATCCTGCCGGATCGGCGCGCTTTGTTTGGCGGGGCTGAAGCGATCCGAACCGTCCTTGGCGAGGTCTCTCGGAGGAACCGCTGGTGCAGCCTCGCTGACCTTCTCCAGAAGCACGGTCAGCCAGGGCGTCAGATCCTCGATCTTCTCGGCAACGATGTGGACCACACCCGATTCCGACTGCAATTTCCCGGTTACCTTGACGAACCGGGCCCCCATGACGATAGGCCGATAGCGGTCGAAGGTTCTTTGCCAGAAGATGATGTTGGCCACCGCCTTGTCGTCCTCCAGCGTCAGGAAGATCGCATTGCCCTTGCCGGGGCGCTGCCGCACCAGCACGAGGCCGGCGACCGAGACGCGCCTGCCGTCGCGCACGGAAGGAAGATTCGCATTGGGGATGACGCCGGCGCGGTCGAGCCGCTCGCGCAGGAAGGCGACCGGATGCGCCTTCAGCGACAGGCCGAGCGCGCGGTAATCGTGGATGACATGCTCGCCGAGCGGCATTTTCGGCAGCCTCGTCTCCGGTTCCAGCTCGCGCAGGCGAAGCGCCGGCTGGTCGAACAGCGGCAGCCTTTCGGCGGCGCTCTTGCCGTCGAGCGCGCGCACCGCCCACAGGGCTTCGCGACGGTCAAGACCGAGCGAGCGAAAGGCATCGGCCTGCGCCAGTTTTTCGATCTCGCCGACATCGAGGCCGGAGCGCAGCCAGACATCCCTGACGGATACATAGCCTGAGCCGCGCCGCTCGACGAAAGCCTCCATGCGCTCCTTCGACAGGCCCTTGATCTGCCTGAAGCCGAGCCGCAGCGCATGATTTGTCTCGATGACGCCGCGCATTTCGGCATGGCGTGGCAGGATGCGGGCCGGATCGAATGGCGCCTTTTCCAACGTACAATCCCACACCGAAAAATTGACGTCGACGTCGCGGATGCCGACGCCATGGTCGCTTGCGTCGCGCACGAGTTGGGCCGGCTGGTAAAACCCCATCGGCTGCGAATTCAGGATCGCGGCGCAGAACACGTCGGGATAGAAGGTCTTGAACCAGCAGGAGGCATAGACGAGCAGGGCGAAGGAAGCAGCATGGCTTTCAGGAAAGCCGTATTCGCCAAAGCCCTCGATCTGCTTGAAGCAGCGCTCGGCGAAGTCCTTCGTGTAGCCCTTGCCGACCATGCCATTGATCATACGGTCGCGGTAATTGCCGATGGTGCCGGTGCGCTTGAAGGTGGCCATGGCGCGGCGCAGTTCATCGGCTTCGCCCGGTTTGAAACCGCCGGCGACGATGGCGATATTCATCGCCTGTTCCTGGAACAGCGGTACGCCAAGCGTTTTCTTGAGGATCGCTTCCAGCTCCGGCTTTTGATACTCGGCCTGTTCCTTGCCTTGCCGGCGGCGCAGATAGGGATGGATCATATCGCCCTGGATCGGGCCCGGCCGAACGATCGCCACCTCGATGACGAGATCGTAAAAATTGTCTGGCTTGAGACGCGGCAGCATCGACATCTGCGCCCGCGATTCGATCTGGAAGACGCCGAGCGTGTCGGCGCGGCAGATCATCTTGTAGACCTGCCTGTCCTCCGGCGGCAGGGTGGCCAACACATAGGGCTGCCCATAATCATCCCGCGCATTAGGATAGTGATCCGTGAGCAAGGTGAAGGCGCGTTGCAGGCAGGTCAGCATGCCGAGCGCCAGCACGTCGACTTTCAAGATTTTCACCGCGTCGAGATCGTCCTTGTCCCATTCGACCATCTTGCGCTCGTCCATCGCCGTCTTGACGATGGGCACAATCTCGTCGAGCCGGTCCCTGGTGATGACGAAGCCGCCGACATGCTGGGAGAGATGGCGGGGGAAGCCCATGATCTCATTGGCACGCTCCATCACGTGCCTCGACACCGGGTCGGTGCGGTCGAGGCCGCCGGCGCGGGCTTCCTTCTCGCCAAGCTCCGATGTCGACCAACCCCAGATCGAGCCGGAAAGCGATGCCCTGACATCCTCGGACAGGCCCATCGCCTTCGACACTTCGCGCAGCGCCGACCGGCCGCGATAGCTGATGACGGCGGCGGCAAGTGCCGTGCGCTTGCCGCTGTATTTCTCGTAGATGTACTGGATTACGGTTTCGCGCTTTTCGTGCTCGAAATCGACGTCGATATCCGGCGGTTCGTTTCTCTCCTCGGAAATGAAGCGCTCGAAGAGCGAATCGATTTTTTCCGGCCCCACTTCGGTGATGCCGATGCAGAAGCAGACGACCGAATTGGCGGCTGATCCACGTCCCTGGCAGAGAATATCCTTGCTGCGCGCGAACTTGACGATGTCGTAGACAGTCAGGAAATAGCGGGCATAGTTGAGGCGTTCGATCAAAGCGAGCTCTTCCTCGATGCGCTTGGTCACGGAATCCGGCACACCAGCCGGATAGCGGTTCGCCGCCCCCTCCCGAGCCAGTCGCGCCAGCTCAGCCTGTGGACCAAGACCCGATTCCGTCGGCTCGTCGGGGTAGTTGTACTGGAGGTCGCCAAGCGAAAAAGTCAGCTCTTGCGCAAACCGCAGCGTCTCGGCCAGCGCCTGCGGATGCCGGCGGAACAGGCGGCCCATCTCCATCGGCGGCTTCAGATGGCGCTCGGCATTGGCGGAGAGTTGCAGCCCGACCTCGGCAACGGGCGTGTTGAGGCGGATCGCGGTCAGCACGTCCTGCAACGGGCGTCGTTCGGCGGTGTGATAAAGAACGTCGTTGGTCGCCATCAGCGGAATGCCGGCGCTCTCGGCAAGTGCTGCCGCCTGCTCGATGCGGAAACGGTCATTGCCGGCGTAGTCGGGCGAAACGCCAAGCCGCAGGTTCCTGCCGAAACGGCCCTTGAGCTCACCAAGCAAGGCAAGACTGTCTTGCGCCCCCGTCGACAGACCGGGCAGGACCGCCAGCGACATCAGGTCACCCCATTCGAGCAGGTCGCCGCGCTGGAGAAGGGTGGCGCCTTTTTCGTTCTCGTCGCGCAGATTGGCTTGCGTCAGCATGCGGCAGAGGTGCCCCCAGCCCTTGCGGTCCTGGGGATAGGCGAGGATGTCCGGCGTGCCGTCGTCAAAAACCAGCCGGCAGCCGGGGTGATAGGAGAGTTTTTCGACCTTGGCCTGCTGCCAGGCGCGCACCACGCCGGCCACCGTGTTGCGGTCGGCAAGTCCGATCGCCGAGAAGCCCAGGAGCTTGGCCGCGACCACCAGCTCCTCCGGCTTGGAGGCGCCGCGCAGGAAGGAGAAATTCGACTGGATGCCGAACTCGGCATAGGGAATGACGGTCAGCGCGTTCATGCGAAGACTCCATGCAGGAACCAGCGCGGCGGGACTTGCGAGGCGCCGCCGTAGAGGCCTTGCCGGTAGAGCCAGTAGCGGCGGCCGTCGGCATCCTCGATGCGGAAATAGTCGCGCGTCGATGCCGCCTCGTCGCTTGGCGCTTCCCGCCACCATTCGGCGGCGATGCGTTCCGGCCCTTCGGCGCGCTTGACCCGGTAGAGCGCGCGCCGCCAGCGGAAGTTCAGCGGCGGTCCTTCCGGCATTTCGGTGGCCGGCACATCGATGGGTTCGGGCGAGCGGAACAGCCGGATCGGTCGTTCCGGCGGAAATATGGTTTTTGGTGCCTGCAGCCTGTCCGGCTTCTTCGGCGGCGTGGTCCGGCACGGCGCGTCGGTGAAGGGGATGGTGGCGACGGCACGCTCCGGCAGATGGCTTTCGACCGCGACCGGCCGGAGAACCGCGCCATCGCCGAGCCGGGCGCGGATGCGGTCGGCGAACAGCGCGATATCGGCGCCGTCGTCGGTCACCTCGCCGGCAAGATCGGCCTGCTGCATGTCGAAGGTGGCTGATGCCAACACCGAGAGCCGCACCAGATCGAAACCATAGCCGGCATCGATATCCTGTTCGAGCGCGGCCAGCCTTTCATGGAACAGTTTCTGGATCAGCATGGGTTCGCGCATCGGCCGCGAGGTACCGAGCGCGATGCGGCTGACGGCGCCGTCGACGCGAAAGAGCAGCAGCGCCAGCGTCCGGGCGCCCTCGCCGCGGCGCTCGAGGTCGGTCTTCAAGGTCGCCGCCAGCATGCCCACCAGCCGTTCGATGTCCTCGGTCAGGGTGACGGGTTCGGCGAGGTGGCGTTCGACCGAAAGCGGCGCGACGGGCAGGCGCGGCGACACCGCCTCGTCGAGCCGGCCAAGCGCCTGGTCGAGGCGCAGGAGCAGCAGGGCGCCGAAGCGGCGGGCGAGCGGCGCGCGCGGTGCCGCCATGACGGCGCCCGCCGTGCGCAGGCCCACACTTTCCAGGCTGGTGCGGGTCGAAGGTTCTATGCGCAGCGCGGCCAGCGGCAGGGGCGCCAGCAGCGCCTCCTCCTCGCCTGACACAATGATGCGGTCGCCGCAAAAGCGTGCCGCCGCCCAGGCAGCGCCCGGCGTCGCGGCAAGCCCGGCGCGGACATCGAAACCCTGATGGAAGAAGCGCGACAGGATGTCGTCCAGCATGGCGCGCTCGCCGCCGAACAGATGGGTGCAGCCGGTGACGTCGAGAAACAGGCCGTCTGCCCCGTCCAGCGCCACCAGCGGGGTGTAGCGGTCGCACCAGTCGGCGAGGCCTTCGAGCAGGCGGCGATCGGCTTCCGGATCGGCCTCGACGACGTCGATCGACGGATGCATGGCGCGCGCATCGGCGATGCCCATGTCGCGCTTCAGGTGCAGCGCCTCAGCCCGCTCGTCGAGGGCCGAGATGCGCTGTGCGTTGCGGTCGCGATGGCTGATCACGAGCGGCGGGTGAGAGGGGTGATCCGACGGCCGGGAACGCCAGGACCGCCCCAGACGCTGGCGCAGGATCCTTTCCGCCGCCAGATAGGGAAACCACAGGGACAGGATTCTTTGGCCGGTTTCTTTCCCCACCTGCTCCTTCGTCGCCCGCTCTTTCGTCGAATGCGCGTTCATCGGGGTTCCACTCCAGTGTGAATTGTCCAGGCAGGGCCGTGCGGCTCTTGCCGATGGTGAGGGTGAAGGCCGGGCGGCCGATCGAGCCGGCCAGCGGCCCGGCGATGGTGTCGCGCGGCACCGCCGGCGCCGAGGCGACGATGAGGCGGACGGGTGCCGCCGTCGGTTCGGGCCCAGCCGCCTGCCGCAGCAGGAACACCGGCCGGCCGGCCGCTTGCGCCCTTGCATGCAGCCGGCGTGTCGCGGTCAGGTCAAGCCGCTGCGGATTGCCGCGGATTTCCAGGATGACGGCGGCGAGCGCCGTCATCCGGGCCGCCTCCTCGGCGACCCACAGTGCATCGACGAGCCTTGGCGCCTCGGAAAACAGCAATTGCTCCGGCTCGATGCCGAACGAGGCGTGAAGCCCCCTGGCATAGGGAAAGCCGGCCTCGCGAAAAATCTCCGATGTGCCGATCCACAGCACCGGCAGCCCCGGCGTTTGCTTGAGGATCAGGCTGGTGAGCGACAAAGCGAAGCCGGCGACGGCCCCGGCATCGCGGGTTTCAAGCCCATGGATTTCGCTCAGGGCGGCCTTCGGCAGCCCGCCGCTCAGGGCGGCATCGAGGCGCCCAACGCCGATAGGCAGGAACGCATCCGGCAACGCCGCGGCAATGCCACGCCGGACGATTGTGAGATCAGTGTTGACGTCAGCATCAAAGGGTGCGGCTGCCGGCG
Organism: Mesorhizobium ciceri biovar biserrulae; assembly: GCF_001618845.1. NCBI lineage: Bacteria > Pseudomonadati > Pseudomonadota > Alphaproteobacteria > Hyphomicrobiales > Phyllobacteriaceae > Mesorhizobium > Mesorhizobium ciceri. The sequence continues at coordinate 6,093,887 of NZ_CP015064.1, read as the reverse complement.
CAGCCAAGCGCTCGGGCAGCGTTCCCTCGATTTTCGCGATCTGGCGGCGCAGGGCAAAAACAGTCTCCCGCGCCACGGCGGTCATCGCCATGACGGTCAGCTTCCATTCACAATTGTTCCTGTTATGTTCCTATAGATTCCAGAGCGCATCCCAAGAGTCAAGCAGAGTCATGGGGAATTTATTCCTCTCTGCAGGGATGGCGCAGGCGCATCGGCCCGTTCATTTGCCGATTCCGGTGCGAAAGCCTATATGCCGGGATCAAAGGACAAAGCATGGCCCGCATCTACAAGACCCGCACCTGGCACGACGAACTCTCGCCCTCGATGGACGAAATGGAGTTCCTGGCGCTGGAGGCGTACGCCCATCTGCCGGAGGATTTTCGCAAGCTGACCGGCGAGATCGTCATCCAGATCGCCGAATTCCCAACCGACGAAATCATGGACGATCTGTCGCTGGAAACGCCATTCGACCTGCTCGGCCTGTTCGAGGGACGCGGCATCGCCGAGCGCTGGAACCCGCAGACCGGCGAAGGCCCGAACCGCATCACGCTCTACCGCCGCGCCATCCTCGATTACTGGTCCGAGAACGAAGAGACGCTGGGCGACATCGTCACCCACGTGCTGATCCACGAGATCGGCCACCATTTCGGCCTGTCGGACGAAGATATGGAGAAGATCGAAGAGGCGGCGGAGTAGGGTGCGCTGATATTCAGGTGATGCCCGCCTGCAAATGATGGCTTCCTGCGCTTCCCCGCTCTACCGCGTCGCGGTAGAACTGTGCTCACGTACCCAAAAGTACGCTCCGCTCCGGTTCTCGGAAACCACCATTTTCGACTCGGCCTGACCTGAATCTCAACACACCCTGCGTCGGAGCTTTTCAAATCTACCAGTCACTCAGCTTGGTATCGGGCCCGTATTCCTGACCGTCGATATCCTTGACCACGGCCTGGCCGCAACGCATCGCTTTGGCCTTCTTGTCGTAGGCATAGGTCGGCGAGCCGAACAGATGCCAGCCCTTGTTCAGCGCCGCTGTCACCTTGTGGCAGAAGCTGGCATCGTCCGGAGCGGACAGAAAGCGGTAGAGTTTCATTGTTCAATTCCTGTCGTGAGTAGCTGTAGCCCGCTCGCATCCATCGAGCATTTATGACCCGATGGCGGCTGCCTTCGCCAGCAGTTTTTCGGCCTGCGCCAGGTGCAGCCGTTCGACCATCCTGCCGTTCAGCGCGATCACACCCTTGCCGGCATTCTCGGCGAGCGCGAAGGCTTCCTTCACCGAGCGTGCCTCGGCCACCGCTTCCGTGGACGGCACGAAGGCGCGGTTGGCGGCTTCGATCTGGGCCGGGTGGATGAGGCTCTTGCCGTCGAACCCCATGGCCGCGGCTTCCGCGCATTCATGGGCGAAGGCGTCGAGGTCGCGAAAATCGTTGGAGACGCCGTCGAGCATGTCGATGCCGCCGGCGCGTGCGGCCAGCACCATCTGCATCAGCCATGGCACGAGGTAGCGCCTGTCAGGCGTCGCCAGAATGCCGGTCTCCTTGACCAGATCATTCGTTCCGGCAACGAAACAATTGAGCCGCGAGGCCGGATCGCGGCCAAGTTCGGCGATGGCGCCGATGTTGAGCAGCGCCTTGGGCGTCTCGATCATCGCCCATAGTTTCACGCTGTCGGGGGTAAAATTGTCGTCAAGCACGTCGCCGGCCTCGAGCAGGTCGCGCGGCGTGTCGACCTTGGGCAGAAGGATGCCGTCGGGTTCGCAGCTTGCGGCCGCCAGCAGGTCGTCGGCGCCCCATTCGCCTGATATCGCATTGATGCGCACGATCATCTCGCAGCGTCTCTCGGAATGGCCGGCGAAAATGCCGGCCAGTTTTTCGCGGGCGGCGATCTTGTCGGCCGGAGCGACGGCGTCTTCCAGGTCGATGATGATGGCATCGCAGGCAAGCTGCGCGATCTTGGCCAAGGCCTTGTCGCTGGAGGCCGGGATGTAGAGCACGGAGCGGCGCGGGCGATAGGTTTCCATGGATGATCTATGCCGCTTGTGGTTGGTCGAGGCAAGTCGGGGCATGAAGCTACCAATCTCCCCCCTCGAGGGGGGAGATCGGCAGCGTTTACCCCTGCACGAAAACTGCACGGGCCTGCGGAAAACCTCCTCGGATCCGCCCTGCCGTTTCCCCGCCCGCTTGCGAGACAAGCGGCATGCACAAGCGAGCAAAGCCCCGTTGGTCCCTGCCTCACCGACTGCGTAGCGAGGGCTGGTGGCTGGCCGATCCGCCGCGCGCGTGTCCCGTCGCAACCCTCATTCCCTTTGTCCGCAGAAGCCCGCCAACGGTTCGGCTGGAAGCCATCAGGAAAGCCAGGTCATGACAGCGTTGTTCTCCGCCGCGCCGAGCTATTGCAGCCGTTTCGGTGTCGCCATCCTGCTGGCAGCGCTCGCGGATTTTCTGTTCTATGGCCAGCCCGCCGGGATCACGGTTTTCCTGTTCGCCCTGCTGATTGCCGCGGCGGTCGTGGCTGTGCACCCGGCCGCCTTCAACGACGGCCGGGTCTGGCTCAAGCCCATCGCCATGCTTGTCGCGCTGCTGCCGCTGGCTGAAAACGTCAGCACCCTGTCGGTCTCGATCGCGCTGGCGGCGCTGACCGTCTTCGCGCTTTCGTTGAGCGGCCGGCTGCGGCACAGCATCGCCCGCATTGCCGGGCAGATCGTGCTGTTCGGGCTGGCGGCGCCGTTCCGCTTCGTCATTGATTTCATCCGCTGGCGCAGGACGGCGCGGCGGTTCGGTGGGCGTCGCATCCGGCTGGCGGCGATCGCCGTCTGGGTGATGCCGCTGACGCTGGGCGCGGTCTTCCTGGCGCTGTTCGGTGCCGCCAATCCGGTCATCGACTATTGGCTGTCGCTGATCGATCTCGTGAGGCTGCTCGATCTTATCCAGCTGGCGCGGATTGCCTTCTGGCTGTTCGTGCTCGCCGCTGTCTGGGCTTTTCTGCGACCGCGCCTGCCGCGCCTGATTCGCCGCATCCCGCGCGCGTTGCCGGCGGTCAGCGCTCAAGCCGGCAAAACCGCCACCACCATCGAAGACATCCTGTTCGGCAAGGCCGCCATCCTGCGCGCCCTGATCGTCTTCAACATCCTGTTTGCGCTGCAGACGGCGCTCGACGCCGCCTATCTGTGGGGCGGGGCAGCGCTTCCCGATGGGCTGAGCTACGCCTCCTACGCGCATCGTGGCGCCTATCCCTTGATCGTCACGGCACTGCTTGCCGCCGGCTTCGTGCTGGCAGCGCTGCGACCCGGCAGCGAAACCTCGGCCGATCCGCTGATCCGCCGGCTGGTCTATGCCTGGGTGGCGCAGAACATCATGCTGGTCATCTCGTCGATCCTGCGGCTCGACCTCTATATCGGCATCTATGCATTGACCTACTGGCGCGTCGCCGCCTTTGTCTGGATGGGGCTGGTGGCAGCAGGCCTTGCCCTGATCATTGCCCGCATCGCGCTTAGAAAATCCAACGAATGGCTGCTGTCCGCCAATCTTCTGACGTTATCCCTGACGCTTTATGCCGGCTGTTTCATCAATTTCGCAGCAACGATCGCCAACTACAATGTCGACCATTCCCTCGAAATGACCGGCCAGGGCATTCCCCTAGACGCCTGGTATCTTCACTCGCTCGGTCCGGGCGCGTTTCCCGCGCTTGATCGCTTCCTCGAGCACCAGGGCAAGACGGCGGCCGCCGGCACTGTCCGCGAACTGGCCGGCGTGCGCGGCAGCGACGAAATCTGGTATCGAACTATCCAGCAGAACTGGCGGGCCTGGAGCTTTCGCGACTGGCGGCTGCTTCGATATCTCGACACCAAGGAGCCGTTCGTGATTCCCTCCGCTATCGAACCTTCCATGCCGGGCCGCTGATCCATGCCGCATCACATCCTCGTCGCCGACGATGACCCGCACATCCGCGAGGTGATCTGCTTTGCCTTGGAGAAGGCCGGCATGAAAACGACAGGGGTGGCCGACGGTGCCGCCGCCTTGCAGGCAATCGGCCGCCGGGCACCGGACCTCGTCGTGCTCGATATCGGCATGCCGGAAATGGACGGGCTGGAGGTCTGCCGGCGGCTGCGGCACATATCCGATGTGCCGGTGCTGTTCCTCTCTGCGCGCGACGAGGAGATCGACCGCATCCTCGGGCTCGAAATGGGCGGCGACGACTATGTGACGAAACCATTCAGCCCGCGCGAGCTGGTTGCCCGCGTCAACGTCATCCTGCGGCGCGCCCGCCCGGCGGTGCCCGAACCGGCCGACGACAGGCGGTTTTCGCATGGCAAACTGGCTCTGGCGCCGGCCAGCCATACCGCCAGCTTCGACGGCAAGCCGTTATCGTTGACAGGAATAGAGTTCTCGATCCTGAAGGGGTTCCTGGCGCGGCCGGCGCATGTGCTCGACCGCGACGCGGTGACGGCCAGCGCCTATGCCGCAAACATCCACGTCGCCGGCCGCACCGTCGACAGCCACATCCGCAACATCCGCGCCAAACTGGCAGCCGTGGGTTGCCCTGATGTCATCGAGACGGTGCATGGCGTCGGCTTCCGGCTTGGCCGATGCGGCTGACGGCCTCCAGCAAATGGATCGGCCGCAAATGGCGGCCACGGCTTGCCACGGTCGTCGTCGCCATCCTGATCATGGTGATGGCCTTGCCACTGGTCGGCCTGTTCTTCTTCCGCCTCTACGAGAACCAGCTGATCCGCCAGACCGAGGCGGAGCTGATCGCGCAAGGCGCTGCCATCGCCGCCATCTATGCGCGGGATGTACGTGACGCCGGCATCCCACCGGAAAAGCTCGGTGCGCCGATGCCGGAGCCAAGTGGGGATTCAAGCCGCAGCGTCAATCCGGACCCGCTCTACAGGCCAATCGAACCGCAGCTCGATCTTGCCTCGGATTATGTCCTGCCGACCCGGCCGGCGGCGATGCCGGCGATCGTCGATCCCGCCTTCGCGGTGATCGGCGCGCGCCTGTCCGGCATCCTCGACGCCACCCAGAAAACCACGTTGGCCGGCTTCCGGCTGCTCGACCCCCGGGGCGTCGTCATTGCCGGGCGCGGCGAGGTCGGCCAGTCGCTCAGTGCGGTCGAAGAGGTGCGCACAGCACTTGCCGGCCACTATGCCAGCGCGCTCAGGCTGCGCATTCCCGACCAGCCGACGCCACCGCTCTATTCGGTCAGCCGCGGCACCAAGGTGCGTGTCTTCGTCGCCCTGCCGGTCGCTGTCGACGGCCAGGTCGCCGGCGTCGTCTATGTGTCGCGGACGCCCAACAACATCATCAAGCATCTCTATGGCGAACGTGGCAAGGTGACGTTGGCGGCGATCGCCATTCTCGGCGGCACGCTGCTCATCGGTCTCATCTTCCTGCGCACCGTCAGCCGGCCGATCTATGCGCTGATCGACCGCACCGAGCGCATCGCCGCCGGCGACCGCACGGCGATCCGGCCGCTCGACCACCACGGCACGCGAGAGATGGCGGAGCTGTCCGCCGCCTTCCTCGACATGGCCGAGAAGCTTCAGGCGCGCTCGGACTCGGTCCAGACTTTCGCCACACATGTCTCGCATGAGCTCAAATCGCCGCTGACGGCGATCCAGGGCGCGGCCGAATTGCTGCGCGATTCCGGTGGCGCGATGGACGATGCGGAGCGGCGGCGTTTCTCCAACAATATCGTCACCGATGCGGGGCGGCTCAATCTGCTGGTGCGGCGCCTGCTCGACCTGGCACGCGCCGAAAACCTGGCGCCGAGCGGCGAAAGCACATCGCTCGGTGCGGCACTGTCGCTGCTGCCCGTCGACAACAGGCTCGCGGTTAGCATCGGGGCCGGCGGCGACATCAGATTGCGCATATCGGCCGAGAACGCGGCTATCGTGCTGGCCAATCTCATCGACAATTCGGCCAGGCATGGCGCGATGCAGGTTTCTGTCTCCGCTACGAGCGCCGGCGGCAAGGCGAGCATCCTGGTCAGCGACGACGGTGCCGGCATTTCGCCGAGCAACCGGGCGCGCATTTTCGAGCCGTTCTTCACCACGCGGCGCGAACAGGGCGGCACCGGCATGGGCCTCGGCATCGTGCTGGCCCTCCTGAAAGCGCATGATGGTATGATCGCGCTGGTTGACAGCGAGCGCGGCACGCGCTTCGAGGTCATTCTGCCGGTGGCATGAAGGACACTATCGGCCGGATCGGAGAGAACATGCGCTACGACATCGTCATCATCGGCGGAGCCATCGTCGGCTCCTCGGTCGCCTATTACCTGCGTGAGCAAGGGTTTTCCGGCACGATCGCGCTGATCGAGCGTGATCCGCAATTCGCGCATGCGGCAACGACGCTGTCCATGGCCTCGATCCGCCAGCAATTCTCGATCCCGGAAAACATCCGCCTGTCGCAGTTCACGCTGAAGCTGTTCCGGCGGCTGAAGGAAGAGTTCGGGGATGACGCCGATATCGGCTTTCGCGAGGGCGGCTACCTCATCCTTGCCGGCGAGGACGGCTTGCCGATCCTGAGGAGCAATCACCAGGCGCAGATCGCCGAGGGCGCCGACATTGTGCTGGAGGACGCGGATCAGCTGGTGCGCCGGTTCCCATGGCTGTCGACCGAGGGCATTTCAGCCGGCGCCTATGGCCGCACCGGCGAAGGCTGGTTCGACGCGCATGCGATGCTGACGCTGTTCCGCAAGGCGCTGCGGCAGAAGAAAGTCGATTTCATCGCCGCAGATGTCACCGGCATCGCGCGCGATGGCAACCGCGTCACGGGAGTGAGCCTGGGCAATGGCGAGACGCTGGAGGCTGGCATCGTCGTCAACGCCGCCGGCCCTAACGCCGGCAAGGTGGCTGCCATGGCCGGGCTCGAGCTGCCGGTCGAGCCGCGCAAGCGCAATGTCTTCGTCTTCGAGGCGCGCGAGAAATATGCCGACATGCCGCTGCTGGTCGATCCCTCCGGCATCTATGTCCGTCCGGAAGGCTCGGTCTACCTCACCGGCGGCGCCGAACCGGAGGAAGGCGACTGCGCACCCGATCCCGGCGACTTCGAGGTAGACTGGCCACTGTTCGAAGAGGTGATCTGGCCGGTGCTGGCGACCCGTATTCCCGCCTTCGAGGCGATCAAGCCGACCCGTGCCTGGGCCGGCCACTACGACTACAACACGCTCGACCAGAACGCGGTGATCGGTCCGCATCCCGACGTCGGCAATTTCCTGTTCGCCAACGGCTTTTCCGGCCACGGCCTGCAGCAGGCGCCAGCAGTGGGCAAAGCGCTGGCCGAGCTGATCGTGCATGGCGGTTATCGCACGGTGGATTGCTCGGCGTTCGGGTATGAGCGGGTGGCGGAGGGAAGGGCGTTCCGGGAATTGAATGTGATTTGAGCGGGCAAAGGGAATGTCCTTTTTGACGCTGGCGCGAAGGATCGCCACGGTTGCGGAACAGTATTTCCAGCGAGCCTCAGCCCTTGCGGTCGAACCAGAAGGCGTCGGCCATGCGCTTCATGCCGATACGTTCGTAGAAGCCTACGGCATCGGGCATGGAGATCAGGCTGATGGCGACCGATGGTCCAAGCTGCCGGCGCGCCTCGTCCATCAGGCCCTTGCCGATGCCGAGCCCCTGTGCCGATCGGGAAACGGCGAGTTCGGAGATGTAGCAGACCCAGGAGAAGTCGGTGATCGCCCTGATGACGCCGATCAGCGGCTTGCCCTGAATATCAAGGCGCGCGGTCAGCACCAGATTGGCGCCCGACAGCATCGCCCGCAGCCGCGCTTCATCATCGATCGGCCGTGTTTCGCCGAGGCCGGATTCGACCAGCACGCGACGGAATTCGGCGATGTCGAGCGCGGGTTCTCTTTCGTAGAGGACGTGTGCGTTTTCTGCCATGGCCGCCAGATTGCACCATCGGGCTGGCTTGTGCCACCATGCACGAACAGTTGCCTTTTATTTGCCGCCGGCTTTGTGTAAACCGGGCCTCAGCAAATTCCCCCGCAACGAAAACACGGGCAAAAGCCATGGAAAAATTCACCAAGCTCACCGGCGTCGCCGCTCCGATGCCGATCGTCAATGTCGACACCGACATGATCATCCCCAAGGATTATCTCAAGACGATCAAGCGCACCGGGCTCGGCACCGGCCTGTTCGCCGAAATGCGCTACAAGGACGACGGTTCGGAAAACCCGGATTTCGTGCTCAACAAGCCGGCCTACCGCAAGGCGCAGATCCTGGTCGCCGGCGACAATTTCGGCTGCGGCTCCAGCCGAGAGCATGCGCCGTGGGCGCTGCTCGACTTCGGTATTCGCTGCGTCATCTCGACCTCGTTCGCCGACATTTTCTACAACAACTGCTTCAAGAACGGCATCCTGCCGATCACCGTCAGCCCCGAGGATCTCGAGAAGCTGATGGACGACGCCTCGCGCGGCTCCAATGCCACGGTGTCGGTAGACCTCGAAGCCAAGGAAATCCGTGGGCCGGATGGCGGCGTGGTCAAATTCGACCTCGACGACTTCAAGCGGCACTGCCTGCTCAACGGGCTCGACGACATCGGCCTGACCATGGAGAAAGCCGGCGCCATCGCTTCGTTCGAGAAGCGCAACGCCGAACAGCGCCCCTGGGCCTGAGCGGCGCGCTCCGGACGGATGGATCTGGCCTTTCGGGCCGGTTCGCGGCGACTGAGTGGAGGGACAGTCATGACACGTTCGCTTCTTGCCGGCCTTTGCGGGCTGGCCTTGTTGCTGGGGCAAATCGCCAGCGCGTCTGCGCAGACCCAGACGCCCGCCACACAGCCGGCCCCGGCGACGGAGCAGCCGTCCGCCGATCAGGGGACGAACGCCGCCGATGCTTCCGATGACGACAAGCAAGCTCCCGTCCCATTCGAAGGCGGCACGCTGACCATCACCCAGAAGGAACAGTACGGCGAGAAGGTGCTCGCCTATGACGGTCAGCAGCTGGCCAGCAATTACGATGTCTTCTTCGACAAAACAGTCGAGGTCGGCGGCGTCAAGGTGGCGCTGTTCGATGTCGGCGACGGCGGCAATCAATGCGGGCCGGCGACGGTGATCGTCTGGAAACCGGAAGGCGGCACGATCCAGAGCACCACGGTCGAGCAGGACCAGTGCGGCGCGCCGCCCTCGGCGGTGTCCGACAACGCCATCTATTTCGTGCCCTACCTGTTGCCGGGAGATCAGAAGCCGGCTTTGCAATGGTCGCCGACCGACGGGCTGACGATTTCGGGCAATCTGACCTACATGCCGGAACCCGGAACGGACTGGAAAGACATCGATCCGGAAAAGTACCAGAACATCATCGACGCCTTCCACAATGAGGCCGTCTACAAGGAAGCGGAAAAGCTGCTCGGCAAGGACATGGCCGACATGGCGACCAGCCTGCTGGTCGGCGGCGGCACCGAAAAGACCGCTTCGGGCGCCTTCTACGCCAGCGGCTGCGTGCCGCATGACTGCGGCGGCAATGACGGCTTCATGGCGGTCGACCCGGCCCAGCACAAACTCTACTTCGCCCGCCGCGGCGACAATGGCCAGCCGCAGGCGTGGCCTGGTGTGGCGACATGGCCGGCGGATGTGAAGGCGGCGTTGGACAAGGCGCTGGGGGCGGCAAATTAAAGCTTTAGCGTTGCGCAGCACCCCCTCGCTTTCGTCATCCTATGGTCTGCGCCGCGTCGCTACGCTCCTTGCTCCGCCATAGGATGACGACGGAAGGGATGCTTCAACCAATCTCGGAGGTTCGCGCTTCGCTTCCGGGATAACAGTTTGCCTGGCTTGGCCCACGACCCGCGCCGTTCCGCCTGCTAATGCTGGCCGACAACCCAAGCAAGGCCCCTCATATGCGCAAACTCATCTCCACCGGTTCGCCGTTCGAAAAGACCGCCGGCTATTCGCGCGCCGTGGTGCAGGGCGACTGGTGTTTTGTGTCCGGCACCACCGGCTACGACTATGCGACGATGACGATGCCGGAGACGGTGGAGGCGCAGACGCGCAATTGCCTGGCGACGATCGGCAACGCGCTGAAGGACGGCGGCTTCGAGATGGCTGACGTGGTGCGGGCGCATTACTACATCACCGACCAGGCCTTCGTGGATGTAGTCTTCCCGATCCTCGGCGAGACGTTCGGTGACATCAGGCCGGCAGCGACGATGATCGTCTGCCAGCTCAACAAACCGGAAATGAAGATCGAGATCGAGGTGACGGCGCTGCGGCGCACGGCCTGAAGGGCGACCGACGATGAAAGTCCAGCGCATCGTTGCCAATATCGAGACAGCGGATGTCGCGGCGGCGAAGCGTTTCTACCAGGATGTGCTCGGTCTCGACCTGCTGATGGACCTCGGCTGGATCGCGACCTACGGCTCGCAAGCAAAGATGGATGTCCAGGTCAGCTTCATGGCGCAAGGCGGCTCCGGCACGCCGGTGCCCGACCTCTCCATCGAGGTCGACGATGTCGATGCGGCGCTCGACGCCATGCAGGCGGCGGGCTTTGCCATCGAATACGGACCGGCCGACGAGCCCTGGGGCGTGCGGCGCTTCTACGTCCGCGATCCGTTCGGCCGGCTGATCAACATTCTCTCGCATCGGTAGACGGCCACAGGACGCTTCCGACGCTGGCGGGACAGAAGGATCTCGGCGCTCGTCCCCTTGCATGCAACTCGCTTGGCGTTTAGCAAGACCGCGGTCGCACAGCGACGCGCGCCTTTTGGGGCGCAAAGGACGCTGTGCAAATCGAAACACATTCTTTCCAGGACGGTTTCTCCATGGCAACGAAGCATCTTTTCCTGCTCCCCGGTGACGGCATCGGTCCTGAGGCCATGGCCGAGGTCAAGAAACTGATCGCGGTCATGAACGACAGGCTCGGCAGCGGTTTTGCCACCGATGAGGGGCTGGTCGGCGGCTGCGCCTATGACGCGCATGGCGCGGCGATCTCCGATGCCGACATGGAAAAGGCGATGGCGGCCGACGCGGTGCTGTTCGGCGCCGTCGGCGGTCCGAAATGGGATGCGGTGCCCTACGAGGTGCGCCCGGAAGCCGGCCTGCTGCGCCTGCGCAAGGACATGGAGCTATTCGCCAATCTGCGCCCGGCCATCTGCTATCCGGCGCTGGCGGCGTCCTCCTCGCTCAAGCAGGAGGTGGTCGAAGGTCTCGACATATTGATCGTGCGCGAGCTGACCGGTGGCGTCTATTTCGGCGAGCCCAAGCAGATCATCGATCTCGGCAACGGACAGAAGCGCGGCATCGACACGCAGGTCTACGACACGTTCGAGATCGAGCGCATTTCGGGCGTCGCCTTCGAACTCGCGCGCACCCGCAAGAACCACGTCACCTCGATGGAAAAGCGCAATGTGATGAAGTCGGGCGTGTTGTGGAACGAGGTCGTCACCCAGACCCACAAGGCGCGCTATTCCGACGTCAAGCTCGACCACATGCTGGCCGACGCCGGCGGCATGCAGCTGGTGCGCTGGCCAAAGCAGTTCGACGTCATCGTCACCGACAATCTGTTCGGCGATATGCTGTCCGATATCGCCGCTATGCTGACCGGCTCGATCGGCATGCTGCCGTCGGCCTCGCTCGGCGCGCCTGACGTGAAGACCAAGAAGCGCAAGGCGCTCTACGAGCCGGTGCACGGTTCGGCGCCCGACATTGCCGGCAAGGGCATTGCCAACCCGATCGCCATGATCGCCTCCTTCGCCATGTGCCTGCGCTATTCCTTCGGCATGGTCGATGAAGCCGACCGCGTCGAAGGCGCGATCGCCGCCGTGCTCGACGCGGGCCTGCGGACGAAAGACATCATGTCCGATGGCATGACCGAGGTCGGTACGGTTGAGATGGGCGACGCGATCATCGCCAAATTCCTGGGCTGATACCGTGACGGTCGACGTCCGCTGGGCGACGATCGAGGACGCGACGACGCTCGCGACCATGTTTGCGAGATGGCGGAACATTATCGGCAACCGCCTCTCGATGCCGACCGGGCCCTGTCTGCGGCACGAAAATGGCTTGGCGAGGAAAGCCCGGCCTATCCGCATTTCGCGCTCGCCTTCGTCGAGGGCGAGGTCAGCGGCCTGGCGTCGGTGGCGATCGCGCATCCCGGTATCGATCTCGAGCGGCTGCTGTTCCTCAAGGACCTGTTCGTGCGCGACAAAGCCCGCGACGCTGGTGTCGGCCGGGCGCTGATCGGCTTTCTCGCCGATCATTGCCTGCGCGAAGGCATCGGCCGCATCGACCTGACCAGCGAGGACTGGAACGAAGGCGCGCAGCGTTTCTACGACCGGCTTGGCGCAGAACGCCACGGCCAGAAGGTCTTTCTCAGGCTTTCGGGCGAGGCGCTGAAGGCGATCATCCCTAGACCCTGACGCCCGCCGGCACCGGTCCCCACTGGTTTTCGCGAGCCTGCGTCGGGATCAGCGCGAAGACCAGGATGATCAGGCTGCCGATGGTCGGGATCAGCACCACCAGATAAAGCCAGCCCGAGAGGCCGATGTCATGGATGCGGCGAACGGTCATGCCGAGGCTGGGCAGCAGTGTCGCCAGGACGAAGGTGCCGCAAAGGCCGACGGTTACCGCCGCCGATACGCTGCTGTCGAAATTGCCCATTTCGTTGTCGGCGAAAAGACCGATACCGCCGATGACAAGCAGCGAGACCACCCAGAACAGGAAATAACCCCAATATTCCTTGCGGCGGGCACGTCCGGCGAAATTGAAATAGTTCTGCGTCACGCCACGCCAGAAATAGCCCCAGAGATCGGTGGGCTCGGCCGGCCCGGAGGAACGGCCGAAATGCTGGGCCTGTGGCGCAGAAGCGGATGGTGCGTTACCGGCTTGAGTCGGCGCGGCGCTCGTACCAGCGTCGCCGGCCGGTGCAGCCGTCTCGGCGGCGATCAAAAAGACGTCGCGCGCCTGGCCGCCGCCCGCCTGGAATTCCACGCCCGCGCCCTTCCGCATAGTGGTTTCCCGGCGCAGGTTTTCGCGGGTGAAGGTGTAGCGGTTGCCGTCGGCTCCGGTGATGAAGCCGAAGCCCTGGACTTCGTCATAGTGAAGCACTTTGCCGCGCATTTGCCACCCCCACTTGCCACGTCCCTGCCAAGCTGTGGCACATGGCCGAACCGATGGGCAAGACCGCATCGGGATGCGGCCGGCGTCATGCGGGCGGATGAGGCTCGTTGCCCGGTCTTACGAAGGCCGCTTCTTCGCCTTCTTGTGCTTGGGTGCACCAGAGGTGTCGAATTTCGGCTTGCCCGGCTTCTTCGCCCATGGCTTTGCATCATGCGGGGCGGTCGGGCGCTGATCGGCTGCTGCCGGTGCACGTTTTTCGAATTTGCGCTTCGGCGCGTTGGGATCGAACGGCGCCTTGCCGCGATGCGGCTTCTTGTCGGGGCTTGGCGGCTGATAGCCGGCGCGCGACAGATCGGGCGTACCGTCGAGCCGCTTCACCAGGATGTTGCCTTGCAGCTTCCGGTCGGGACCGATCGCGGCCAGGAAGCGGTCTGCCCAATCCGCCGCGATCTGCACGTAGGTCTCTTCCGGCTGCATCTTGATGGCGCCGATCTCTCGCTTCGAGATGCTGCCGGTGCGGCATAGCATCGGGATGAGCCAGCGCGGCTCGGCATTCTGCCGGCGCCCGATCGACAGCGAGAACCAGACGCTGTCGCCGAAATCGTCGCGGCGGCTGGGCGCCTCGTCGCGGCGCGCGAAACCTTCGCCCGCCGGTCTTTCACGCGACGGCGTGAAGGGCGCGATCTCCATGAGGTCCTCGGGGGCCGAGCGGCTGGCGCGGCACTGGCGCACGAAGGCAGCGGCCACCTGTTCGGCGCCATGCCTGGCGAGCAGCGCGTCGATGAAGGAGCGCTCGTCCTCCTTCACCGGCTCATCGAAAGCCGGATCGGCAAGGATGCGCTCGTCGTCGCGCCGCATCACGTCGTCGGCCGAGGGCGGGCTCGCCCATGTCGCCTTGAGGCCGGCGTTCTGCAACAGCCGTTCGGTGCGCCTGCGGGCGCTGTTGGGCACGATCAGCGCGCTGACGCCCTTGCGCCCGGCGCGGCCGGTGCGGCCGCTGCGGTGCAGCAGCGTTTCCGGGTTGGTCGGCAAATCGGCGTGGATGACCAGCTCAAGATTGGGCAGGTCGATGCCGCGCGCCGCGACATCGGTGGCGATACAGACTTTTGCGCGGCCGTCCCGCATCGCTTGCAGCGCATGGCTGCGCTCATTCTGGCTGAGCTCGCCCGACAGGGCGACGACGGAGAAGTTGCGGTTGTTGAAGCGCGCGGTCAGATGATTGACGGCGGCACGCGTGTTGCAGAACACCAGCGCGTTCTTGGCTTCGTAATAGCGCAGCACATTGATGATGGCGTTCTCGCGGTCGGGCTGGGCGACGCTCAGCGCCCGATATTCGATGTCGAGATGCTGCTTCTCCTCGCCGGCGGCCGAAATGCGCACCGCATCGCGCTGATAGCCCTGGGCGAGCGTGGCGATCGAGCGCGGCACCGTGGCCGAGAACATCAGCGTCCGGCGTTCGGCCGGAGCGGCGTCGAGGATGAATTCGAGGTCTTCGCGAAAGCCGAGATCGAGCATCTCGTCGGCCTCGTCGAGCACCACCGCCTTCAGCGCCGACATGTCGAGCGAGCGCCGGGTGATGTGGTCGCGCAGCCGGCCGGGCGTGCCGACGACGATATGGGCGCCACGCTCCAGCACCCGCCGCTCCGAGCGCATGTCCATGCCGCCGACGCAGGACGCCACGGTGGCGCCGGTCAGTTCGTAGAGCCATTCCAGTTCGCGCGTCACCTGCAAGGCGAGTTCGCGCGTCGGCGCCACCGCCAGCGCCAGTGGTGCGGCGGCGTGGCCGAAGCGCTCCGCGCCCTCAAGCAGGGTCGGCGCCAGAGCGAGGCCGAAGGCCACCGTCTTGCCGGAGCCGGTCTGCGCCGAAACCAGCGCATCGGCCTCGCCGAGCTCGGGCGCCACGACCGCCTTCTGGACGGGCGTCAGCTCGGAATAGCCGCGTTTCTCCAGCGCCCTGGCAAGCGCTGGAACAAGTGCTTCGAAGTTGGACATCTCACTCTTTCGGAATTTTAGGGTCCGCGCTCATCACGGAGCACATGCCGGGGCGGGCCTCGCGCCAGCCAAACAATCTTGGCCGTTCGTACTTCGCGCAGCCGCGATTGTACAGGGCGCGCGCAAAACCAGGCGCCGCTCGGCAATTGACTCTT
Source organism: Mesorhizobium ciceri biovar biserrulae (assembly GCF_001618845.1). Lineage (NCBI taxonomy): Bacteria > Pseudomonadati > Pseudomonadota > Alphaproteobacteria > Hyphomicrobiales > Phyllobacteriaceae > Mesorhizobium > Mesorhizobium ciceri. Next base: position 6,078,687 of record NZ_CP015064.1, on the reverse strand, counting down.
GCCGCAAACCGCGTAAAAGCCGGCACCGAACGGGACAGTTTCGATGCGCGGCCTTTTGACGGCTCTTCCTGCATTCGATGCCCCCAGCCTCAATGCACATCATTGGGCCGGGCGCGTCGGCGCATCTCCTCGTTTCAGCAAAACCGCATTCTTGGCCGAGAAAACTGGCAAAACCACCACCAAAACGGTGTGATTCCCTTGGCCTAACCACCCTCTCCCGGGTTCGGCCCGGGGGACGGAACCCGCAGCGGCCAGCGGGTTTCTCCAAAACCAAGCGGAGAGGGACAGGAGATTTTTCGATGAGTTTCAAGGTAGCGATCGTCGGCGCCACGGGCAATGTGGGCCGGGAAATGCTCAACATATTGGAAGAGCGCGGCTTTCCGGTAAGCGAAGTCGTGGCGCTGGCGTCGCGGCGCAGCCAGGGCACGGAAGTGTCGTTCGGCGACCGCACGCTGAAGGTGAAGACGCTCGACCAGTATGATTTTTCCGACACCGACATCTGCATCATGTCGGCCGGCGGCAGCGTCTCCAAGGAATGGTCGCCGAAGATCGGCAAGCAGGGCTGCGTCGTCATCGATAATTCGTCGGCCTTCCGCTACGACCAGGACGTGCCGCTGATCGTGCCGGAAGTGAACCCGGACGCGATCTCGCTGTTCACGCGCAAGAACATCATCGCCAATCCGAACTGCTCGACGGCGCAGCTGGTGGTGGCATTGAAGCCACTGCACGATTTCGCCACCATCAAGCGCGTCGTCGTCGCCACCTATCAATCGGTGTCGGGCGCCGGCAAGGAAGGCATGGACGAACTCTTTACCCAGACCCGCGCGGTCTTCGTCGCCGATGGCGTCGAGGTCAAGAAGTTCACCAAGCGCATCGCCTTCAATGTCATCCCGCACATCGACGTCTTCCTCGACGACGGCTCCACCAAGGAAGAGTGGAAGATGGTCGCCGAGACCAAGAAGATGCTCGACCCCAAGATCAAGCTGACGGCGACCTGCGTGCGCGTGCCGGTGTTCATCGGCCACTCGGAAGCGGTCAACATCGAGTTCGAAAAGCCGATCACCGCCGACGACGCGCGGGATATCCTGCGTGAAGCCCCAGGCTGCCAGGTGTTGGACAAGCGAGAGGACGGAGGCTACATCACGCCGCTGGAATCGGCCGGCGAGGACGCCACCTTCATCTCGCGCATCCGCGAGGATTCGACCATCGACAACGGCCTGTCGATGTGGATCGTCTCCGACAATCTGCGCAAGGGCGCCGCACTCAACGCGGTGCAGATCGCCGAGCTTTTGGTCGAGCGCGGCCTGATCCAGCCGAAGAAGAAGGCGGCCTGACGGCTGATTTAGTTTTCGCTCACGGGCCGCACCGCCGCTAGCGCGGCTGGCCCGCGGTCGCGGGCTCCGCCCTCGGCCGGGATGCTGAAGGTTTGCGGAGCATTGATGAAGGCCAATCTCCCCCACGAGGGGGAGATCGGCAGCTTCGCCGATGCGCTACACTCGGTTGTCCTCGGCCAGCCCGATCAGCAGCTTCAGTGCCTCCTCCGCCCTATCGGCGGGAACGAACAGATGGTCGTGATAAAAGGCCGAAACCGGGTTCACGCCCATGCCGGCGGCGGCTAGGCGCGTGGTGATGGCGGCGAGGAAGCCGACGGCTTCCAGCGACGAATGGATGTTCAGCGTCAGCATCCGGCAGCGGAACGAAGCGGTCAGTGCCGCGGCGTTGGCCTCCTCCTCGGTCACGATCAGCGTCACACCCTCGCGCTCGCGAAACACCATCACCGGCTCAACGCCTTCCGGCTGAGGGACGCCGGGTGCCAGCGTGACGAAGACATAGGCGCCGGCGAGCAGCTCCGGTGTCATCGACGCCAGCAGTGTCTTGAGATCGGTTTCGCCGGCCATCTGTCTTCCCTCGCCTGCAAAAAACGGGCCGCAGCCCACGTGCTCTTCAATATCCGCGACCGGCGCGTGCCGATAGTCCAGGCGCTGCAAGGACGACATGGCGATGTCGCTGGCGGCTGGGCTTGCAGAGCTGTCGCATCGCACAATAGAGAAGCTGAGGGCCAGTGCCGGTCCGTGAAAGGCCTTCGATGATCGTTCGCCCGCGCCCCACATTGCTGCAGCTGTTCTTCATCATGCGCGGTTCGGTCGTGCCACGCATTCTGCCGCAAATATTGGGCTTCGCGCTTTATTCCGCGATCGTCCTGGCCGCGGCGCGCCGGTTCCAGCTTGATTTCAGCGTCTTCAACATCACGCCTTTCGGCCTGGTCGGCGTGACATTGTCGATCTATCTCTCGTTCCGCAACAACGCCGCCTACGACCGTTGGTGGGAGGCGCGCAAGCTGTGGGGCGCGCTGGTCTTCGAAATGCGCAACCTGGCACGCGCCACCACCAGCCTCATCCCGGACCAGACTGAACAGCGCGCCTTGCTGATGGAAGCGCTCGCCTTCTGTCATTTCCTGCGCGGGCAGCTGCGCAAGATCGACAGCATGAAGGATGCCCGTGCCTTCATCGACGCGGAGGCGGACAAGGCAGCAGCCTTTTCCAATCCGGCGGATGAGATGGTCAGGCGGATGGGCCGGCGTGCCAATGCGCAGCGCCTGGCGGGCGACGTCGACACGATCGGCTTTCGTATCCTCGATGAGAGGCTCGCGTCGGTCGCGGCCATCCAGGCCGGCTGCGAGCGGATCGCCGGTACGCCCTTGCCGTTCGCCTACACGCTGCTGGTGCATCGCACGGCCTATATCGTCTGCCTGCTGCTGCCGGTCGGCCTGATCTCGACCACCGGTTGGGCGACGCCGCTGTTCACCGCGCTGATCGCCTACACTTTCTTCGGCCTCGACGCGCTGTCGGAAGAGCTCGAGGATCCGTTCGGGACCGAAGCCAACGACCTCGCTCTCGACAGCCTCTGCCGTGTCTGCGAAATCTCGGTGTTCGAGGCGCTTGGCGAAACGCCGCCGAAGATGATCCCGGCGGAAAAGTTCTATTTTTCGTAGGCAAAGGCGCGCGGGCTTAAAAGAATCTGCCCCGCTGTCGGATCGCCGCTCCATGCCACGTCCTTGGTTCGACCCCAGCAAGAAGGGGATAGAACCATCAGGAGGGACCATCATGAGCATTTCCGAAACCGCGCCCGTCTCGCCGGGCGCTTTGTGGACCGGCCGCGCGCTCAGCGGCGTCATCGTGCTGTTCATGATCTTCGACGGCGCCATCAAGCTGCCGCCGCTCGATATCGTCGTCCAGACGATGGTACCGCTTGGCTGGCCGGCCGATCCGAATGTCGCGCGCATGCTTGGCGTCATCGGCCTTATCTCGACCGCTCTCTATGCGCTGCCGCGCACCTCGGTGCTCGGCGCCATCCTGCTCACCGCCTATATGGGCGGCGCCATCGCCACCAATGTCCGCGTCGACAACCCGCTGTTCTCGCACATTCTGTTCGGCGTCTATCTCGGCATTATCCTGTGGGGTGGCCTGTATCTGCGCGATCCCAGGCTCCGCGCGCTGATCCCGTTCAGCCGTTAGATTCGGATCGAAGCACCGCTTTCGGCTCGAAGCCTGAACCCTTTGCCGGGCAATATCTCAGGGATCGAATCGCCGAGTTGCGAGTTAGAGATTCGCCCGGCGGCGGAGGCGGCTCCTATCGGAGAGGAACGACGATGAAGAAAACGATGCTTTTGATGGCGCTGCTGGTGCCGCTCGCCGCTTGTTCGCAAACGGAAAAAGGCGCGGCCGTAGGCGGCCTCGGTGGCGCTGCCGTCGGTGCGGCGGTCGCCGGCGATCCGGTTGAAGGCGCCGTCGTCGGTGGTGCTGTCGGCGCTGTTGCCGGCGCGCTGATCGGCCGGGCGAGCGAGCGTGGCGAATGCCGCTACCGCGATAGCCGTGGCCGCGTCTATATTGACCGCTGCCCGCGCGGCTATTGACCGGGCGGCTTTTACAGACAGGGTCGAATGAAAAAACGGCGGGCACATGGCCCGCCGTTTTCCTGGATGCGATAGAGCAAATACTTATTCGGCGGTTGCGGCTTCCGCCTCGGCCGGTGCAGCCGCGGCGGCGGCAACGGCAGCAGCGGCATCTTCCTGCGCCTTCTTCAGAAGAGCAGCGCGTTCCTGCGCCTTCTTGCCCGGCTCGGCCTTCTTCGGGTTGGAACGGGCGTCGCGCTTGACAAGGCCGGCCTCGTCGAGGAAGCGCAGCACGCGGTCGGTCGGCTGGGCGCCATGCGCCAGCCAATGCTTGACGCGGTCGGCGTCGACCTTGACGCGTTCGCCGTCCTTGGGCAGCAGCGGGTTCCACGAGCCGATGGACTCGATGAACCGGCCGTCACGCGGCGAACGGGCGTCGGCAATGACGACGTGGTAGTAAGGACGCTTCTTCGAGCCCGCACGGGCCAGTCGGATCTTCAACGGCATTTCTTTTCTCCTAAAAACTAAGTTCGTTGATTGGGTTTCAGTTGGTTTTCGTCACGCCGTTGGAAGCGGCGATCTGTTCGTGGTGGCGGATCACTTCGCGGACGACGAAGTTGAGGAACTTTTCCGCGAAATCCGGGTCGAGATGGGCATCCTTCGCCAGCTGGCGAAGCCGGGCGATCTGCTGCTGCTCGCGTGCCGGGTCGGCCGGCGGCAAGCCATGGGTCGCCTTCAGCACGCCAACCGCTTTGGTGCAGCGGAAGCGCTCGGCAAGCATGTGGATGAGGGCTGCGTCGATGTTGTCGATCGACGCCCGGTAATCTGCCAGGAGGGCGCGGGCGTCGGCCATGTCCTTTTCTTCGTTCATGGCGTCCTCACTTCTTCTTGCCAAGGCCGGGCAGCCCGCCACCGCCGAGGCCGGGAAGCCCGGGAAGTTTCATGCCGCCGGGCAAACCTGGCATGCCGCTGGGCAGGCCACCGCCGCCGGGAAGGCCTTTCATGCCGCCGCCTAGGCCGGCTGCCTGCGCCTGCTTCTGCAAGGCTTCGAGCTGCTTGGGATCCATCTTCGACAGGTCCGGCATGCCGCCGCCCATCATGCCACCGATACCGCCGGGCATCATGCCGCCGAGGCCCATCTTGGAGGCGAGGCCGCCCATCATGCCACGCATCAGGCCGCCGCCTTTGCCCTTGCCGCCCATTGCCTTCATCATGTCGGCCATGCCGCGATGCATCTTGAGCAGCTTGTTGATTTCGGCCGCGTCGGTGCCGGATCCGGCAGCGATGCGCTTCTTGCGCGAATGTTTGAGCAAATCGGGATTGGCGCGCTCTGCCTTGGTCATCGACGAGATGATGGCGAGCTGGCGGCCGAACATCTTGTCGTCGAGACCGGCGGCGGCCATCTGGTCCTTCATCTTGCCCATGCCGGGCATCATGCCCATGATGCCGCCCATGCCGCCCATCTTCGACATCTGCTGAAGCTGGCCGGCGAGATCGTTCAGGTCGAACTTGCCCGACTGCATCTTCTTGGCCATCGCCGCCGCCTGTTCGGCGTCGATGTTCTCGGCGGCCTTTTCGACGAGCGAGACAATGTCGCCCATGCCGAGGATGCGGTCAGCGATGCGCTTGGGGTGGAATTCCTCCAGCCCGTCCATCTTTTCGCCGGTGCCGATCAGCTTGATCGGCTTGCCGGTGACGGCGCGCATCGAAAGGGCAGCACCGCCACGGCCGTCGCCGTCCATGCGGGTCAGCACGAGACCGGTGATGCCGACGCGCTCGTCGAAGCTCTTGGCCAGGTTGACGGCGTCCTGGCCGGTCAGCGAATCGGCGACCAGCAGGATTTCGTGCGGGCTCGATACCTTCTTGATGTCGGCCATCTCGACCATCAGCGGCTCGTCGATATGGGTGCGGCCGGCGGTGTCGAGGATGACGACGTCGTGGCCGCCGAGCTTGGCCGCCTGCACGGCGCGGCGCGCGATGTCGACCGGCGACTGGCCGTCGATGATCGGCAGCGTGGCGACCTTGACCTGTTCGCCGAGCTGGCGAAGCTGCTCCTGCGCGGCGGGGCGCCGCGTGTCGAGCGAGGCCATCAGGACCTTCTTGTTCTGACGCTCGGAAAGACGCTTGGCGATCTTGGCCGAAGTGGTCGTCTTGCCGGAACCCTGCAGGCCGACCATCATGATGACGACCGGCGCCGGGGCATTGAGATCGATGGCGACGCCTTCGGCGCCGAGCATGTCGACCAGTTCGTCATGAACGATCTTGACGACCATCTGGCCGGGCTTGATCGACTTGACCACGGCAGCGCCGACGGCCTTCTCGCGCACCTTGTCGGTGAAGGAGCGCACCACTTCCAGCGCCACGTCGGCTTCGAGCAGCGCACGGCGCACCTCGCGCAGCGCCGCCGAGACATCAGCCTCCGACAGCGCGCCGCGGCCGGTCAGGCCGTTCAGGATCGAACCAAGACGTTCCTGTAGCGATTCAAACATTCGTTTTCCTTTTCCCTGGCACCCGGATGGTGCCCGAGAGGTAATGCGTTCGCGCCCAGTGTCCAACCAAAAGTCCAAGCAAAAGCCAAAACCAAAAAGCACCCGGGGGCGCTCAGCGCTGCCGGGTGTTGGCCTCCAGGATCGATTTACAGCACTTCACCTCAAACAGGTGTCGGCGTCCTGGTCGGCTTGCTCGGAGGGATACTCGTCGCGGAATTCGGGGCGTGTAGACAGGAAATCTGCGCAAGAGTCAAGACAAGGGCCGGGTGGCGTCATTCCCGGACCCGCATTCAGGCCGTGCTCGCGCGGTCCGGAAGCTCGGCGGCGACCTTGAGCGGCGAGCGCGGATGCAAAAGCAGCCCGATGGTCAGCAGACTGCAGGCGATGCCGATGAAGGCGATGAGAACCGCATCCGACGTTGCCCAGCCCGGTCCCTCGAGCGGCCTGGCGTTGAACAGGGCGAAGGAATTGGAGCTTTCCTGATGCGAGATCAGCAGGAAGCCGGTCAGGTTGTTGCCGAGATGAGCACCCAGCGCGGCGCCGAGATTGCCTGTTGCGTAAACGACAAGCGTCAGCAGCAGCGCGAAAGCGGCGATCGACGCCAGCACACAGGCGTTGATGGCTGGCGACGAACTCGCACTCCAATGCAGCGAGGTGAACAGCAGGGCCGGCAGCAGCGCCCAGATGAACGGGCTCTTGAACCGGCTGGCCAGCCCGCGCAGCAGGTAGCCGCGAAACAGCAACTCTTCCGACGAGGTCTGCAACAGAGTGAGCGCGGCGATCGGGATCGCAAACAGCAGCCAGGACGACAGGCTGATCGGGCCGCGCGCGATCTGCGGCTGCAAGAGATAGAGCAGGATTTCGGAGATCAACGAGGTGATCAGCACCGCGATCAGCCCCTTGAGGAAGCCGGACCATGAAACACGCCGGCTGTTGCCGAGCAGCGCCGACAGCTTCTCGCCATGCACCCAGCGCATCGCGACCCACAGGCCGATCCAGATGCCGGCGAACGAGACGAGCGCGGTGAGGATGCCGATGGGCGAGGCGAGGAAACCCTGCATGCCGGATGATGGGGCCGCCTGCCGGGCGAAGAAGGCATAGGTGCCGCCGACCAGCACGGCCACGGTGGTTGCTGCCCAAAAAAGGACGACGATCCCCGTTCCGAGCAACAGGCGCGGCAAGGTCGTCCTGGCGTTCGGCGAATGCCTGTAGCGCTCGAAGGCGGCCGGATCGATGGTCACGCGGGCTCCTTTGCCAAAGTCATCGCCTATTGACTAACCGACCGCCGGAAAAATCGGAAGTTTTCCGCAAAGGACAATGCTCAGAGCAGCGTCGGCGCACAAGAGGCGACGCTGCGGTGCCGCCTGCCGGCGGCCGCTGCTGTGGCAGCGGCCGCTTATGTCAATTGTCGTCAGCGCACGACGTACATGATGCGCCGGGTCTGCGGATCGATCAGCGCCCGCTGGCCGTTCACATAGACATAGCGGTAATTGTAGTCCGGAATCTCGCGCAGCTCGACGGTGTCGGGCAGGGTCGCGCCGGTGACCACTTCGCCTTCCAGATAGATGGGATCGAGGCGATGCGTGTCGACATAGGTGCGGACTTCAGCCGGGGGCGGCGGGAAGTCATCCACGACCGGATCGCTGGCGATGATCGCGCCGGTATAATCGGTCGAGTAGTTGCCGATGTCCTCCGGCGGCGAGACGACAGCAACGCTGGCGCGCCGTTGCGCCAGCACCACCCGGCTGCCGCCTATATCGGCCGTCACATAGTCGGAATAGACCCAGCCCTGGCCGCCGGCCTCGGCTATGGTGCACCATTTGCTGTTTTCGATGCAGCCATTGAGCGTTGCCGACTGACCGGCGGCGAGCACGCCGATGACAGGGTATTGCGGGCCGGGTCCGGCGCGAACGTTAAGGTCGGTGATGGCTGAGACGGCGGTGTCGGCAAACGCGGCGCCCGACATCACGGTCAGCATTCCGGCGACCGCCGGAAACAACAGGGATTTCATGGTTTCTCTCCGTTTTCATGGTCCCTCGCCAGCGAAAACGGGGCAGCAGCTCATGCGTTCCCGCTAAAGCGCCTGTGCCAACTCACGATTTGTTCCCTGTTCTCCAGGCAAATCGGTCAGAAGTTCGTGAACGAAGTCCAATTTCCGCGCCGTGACGTCCGAAATGACAAAGGGATAGAGGTCCGGCAGGCCCATGCAGCGGTTGATCGAATTGGAGGCTTCCGACAGCACCAGCCAGCGGGCAAGGATCTTTTCGAAAGACTCGGGCGCGGTCGGCGGCTCCGAGGGTGCGGCCTGCAATTCGCCGCCTGTGTCGCCGCGCGGCAAGTCGTTGGCCTCCACCGTCTCCAGCCGGCCGAGCGGAAAGTTCAGTGCGTGCACCATTTCCAGCGTGTCGGTGATGTGCAGGTGGTGAGCCCAGGTCTCGGCCCAGTCCTCCCATGGATGCGAGGTCGCATAGGCCGAGATGTGGCCTTGCTGCCAGTCGGGCGGCGCACCATTGGCATAATAGGCCTTCAGCGCCTGTTCGTAATCGGCGCGGTCATCGCCGAACAGTGCGCGGAAAGCTTCGAGCCGGTGCGGATCGTCGCGGATCAGGCGGTCCCAATAATAATGCCCAAGCTCATGACGGAAATGACCGAGCAAGGTGCGGTAGTTCTCGCCCATCTCGACGCGCCGCTTCTCGCGCTCGGCCGAATCCGCCTCGGCGACGTTGAGCGTGATCAGGCCATTGTCGTGGCCGGTCAGGATCCGCTCGCCGCCGGGGCCGCCGCCGATCGGATCGGCGAGGAAGTCGAAGGCCAGCCCGATCTCGTCGGCGGGGTTCTGCTTGGGCGCCACCGGCAGCCCGAAGGCCAGCAGCGAATAGATGGCGCGCTTCTTCGCCGCTTCGACACGGATCCAGCGGCGGCGGTTGCCGTCGACGGAGAGATCCGGGATCAACTGGTTGAGCGCACAGGCGCGGCAAAAGGCGTGTCCGGGCTCGGCCATCCAGTTGCAGGCGCATTCATCGGCGTTGGTGCACTGGAAGATGCCGTCGGCGCTCGCCAGCGCGAAACAGGCGTGCTCGGGATCGTAGAGCACGGGGTTCCCGCAGTTCAGGCACTGGGCGTTCTCGAAATAGATGCGATGGCCGCAATGCGGGCAGTCGAAGAGTTTCATGTCGGTCTCAATTCACCGGAGGTGACATAGATGTTCACGGCGGCCCGTGCCCAACGCGAACAGCCGCGCGGCGTTCCACATTTTCCTGAAGCTATTTGGCCGCAAGCTGGGCGACAACCTGTCTTGCCACCGCTTCGCCCGACAGCCGTGCGCCGCCGCAGGTCTGCATCAGCGGGCCGGCCAAGTGCTCGCCGGCGAAGAAGATCTTGTCGGCCACCGGCTGCATGAGCGCGGCGCGCGCCAGTGAACGGCCAGGGCGGGCGGCGGCGTAGGCGCCGCGCACGAAGCGCTCGCCGCCCCAATTGGTCATCATGGCGCGTCCGACATGCTTGCGCGTATCGCCACCGAAGATGCCGCACAGCCGGTCGACGACGAAGTCGATGCCGGCCGCCTCGCCGGCCGCCGACATTTCCCAGGCGAAATCGCCGCCGACGAAGCCGACCATCAGGTCAAGGTCGAACGGGAAGCACAGGAAATAGATGTCGTGCCTGGCCATCCGTTCGATCAGCAGGTCGTCGAAAGGCTGCAGCCCGAGCCTTGTGCCCGATATTTCGACCGGCAATTTGGTCAGCATGCCCATCGGCAGGTCGAAGAAGGCATGGGTGTCGGGCAGGGCCGGCGAGAACGCGATCTCCTCGAAGGCGAGCACCGCCGGCGAAGCGGTCACGATCACCGCTTTGGCGCGGACGGTGCCGCGATCGGTGACGCAGGCGACGCCGGGCACGTCCCACAGGATCTTGCGTACCGGCGTCGACAGTTCGACCGGCACGCCGGCGCCGAAACGCGCCACCAGCGCGCCAAGGCCCTCCTTGCTGAAGTAGTTCGGGTCGAGATCGGCGGCGGCCTGGAAGTCCAGGATCGAGATTTCGTCCTCGTCGGCGCCGAAATCCATCGGCCCGGCGAAGGTGGCGGCGGCGCGCGGCGCATGGCCTTTTGCCAACAGCGCCGAAAGACGATCGTCATCTCCGTCCTTCACTTCATGCCTGGCCAGCAGTTCGAACAGCTTGGCGTCGGCGGCCTTCATGTCGGCTTCTTCCGCTTCGCTCGCCTTGCGCTCGCGGTAGTAGAGATGATCGACATTCATGTCGTGATGATGCAACGTCCAGCCTGCCACTTGCGCTTCGGGAAAATAGGGATTGCGGTCGGCGGCATGCAGCCAGGCGCAGCCGATGTCGAAAGGCACGCCGAAATGCTGGTCGCTGGTCCAGGCTCGCCCGCCGATTCTGTCCATCGCTTCGAGCAGCGTGAAGGAAAGCCCCGCCGCCTGCAGGGTTTTGGCAGCGGCAAGACCCGCCGAGCCGGCGCCGATGATGACGACATCAACGTCTTGCATGCAGCCCCCTTGCCACAATAATCACTTGATCCTAGGCAAATTCCACGGCATTCGCCAGCATTGCAGCGGTGACAGTGACAAGTGCGCGTTTCGCTGGCAAGTTCGCAATTGGGACGTGATTCAGGCAACCAGGAGATCAACATGGCAATTCTTGCCAAGGGAAAGATGTTTGCAGCGGCCGCGATGGCGGTGCTTGCGCTGGCGACGGGCGCACAGGCAGCGGCCAGCTGCGGCAAGACCGGCGCCGGCTTCGAGGCCTGGAAGCAGGACTTTGCCGCGCAGGCCAGGTCGGAAGGTGTGGGCGCCAAGGGGCTGGCCGCTCTGGCCGGGGCGAACTACGCGACAAAGACCATCTCCGTCGACCGCGGCATTCACAAGGCCTTCAGCGGCTCGGTGGACGATTTCATGCGGCGGCGCGGCGGCGCGGCGATTATCTCCAAGGGCCGGTCGCTGAAAAAGTCGAATGCGGCGCTGTTCTCCAAGATCGAAGCGAATTACGGCGTGTCGCCGGGCGTGTTGCTGGCCATCTGGGGTATGGAAACCGGCTTCGGTTCGGCCATGGGCAACCAGAACACCGTCTCTGCCATTTTGACGCTTGCCTATGATTGCCGCCGCCCGGGGTTCTTCTACCCGCATGCGATCGCCGCCCTGAAGCTGGTCGATCGCGGGGCGCTGACAGCCTCGTCGGTCGGGGCCGCGCATGGCGAGATCGGACACACGCAGTTCCTGCCAGGAAACGTCCTGAAATATGGCGTCGGCGGCGGAAACCTGCGCGACAAGGGCACGGCGCTGGCTTCCACCGCCAACTTCCTCAAGGGCCATGGCTGGCGGGCAGGTGCGAGCGCGAGTGCGAATATGGGCGCGATTGCCGGCTGGAATTCCGCGAGCGTCTATCAGCAGGCCATCGCCCGCATTGCCACGGCGATCGACGGCGATTGACGGAACATGCACCGGGCAGAAGGCCCCGGCCATTTTTGACTTGATCGAAAACCCGGCGTGAATGCCGGGTTTTTATTTGATTTCGAGCGTGTAGGAGCAGCCGGCCAGGGTCTTGCCGGGATGGGACTCGACGGTCGAGACGTTGAGCTTGACGTCGGTGGAGAAGGTCAATCCTTCCGACTCTTCGGTGCTTTGGACAACGACCTTTTCGCCAAGGAATTTTTGCGGCGTGGAAAACACGGCCATGACGTCGAGTTCTTTTGCAAGCTCCGGCGCGGCAACGCCGTCGAGCACGGCCATCGGCCCCGCAGCGGTAAACACGATCGATCCTGTCTCGCGGTTGAACACGCGGATTTTGGCCGGCAGTTCGTATTGGCTGAGAAACGGATTGCCGGAGGCAACCTCCTTCCAGCCAAGCGTTTCAACGGCACCCGGTGCGCTGGATAGCCACAGGGCAAAGTCGTTGTAGGTCGGAACGTCCGCCCTGCACTCGATCAGCGCCGGAAGGTCAAGAGAGGCGGGGTCGAACTCCTGGCTGGCCGCCGGCGTCGCCAGAACAATCAGCGGCGCCAGGCAGCGACCGAAACCGCGCATCCGCCCTACTTGGCGCGGTTGCGCGCTGCCAGCGTTCTCAGCCGCAGTGCATTGAGGCGGATGAAGCCGGCGGCGTCCTTCTGGTCATAGGCGCCACGGTCATCCTCGAAGGTGACCAGCGCATCGGAGTAAAGCGTCTTCTTCGACTTGCGGCCGGTGATCATGACGTTGCCCTTGTAGAGCTTGAGCCGCACCGTGCCCTCGACGTCTTCCTGGCTCTTGTCGATCATCGCCTGCAGCATCAGCCGTTCGGGTGCGAACCAGAAGCCGTTATAGATCAGCTCGGCGTAACGCGGCATGAACTCGTCCTTGAGGTGGGCCGCACCTCGGTCGAGCGTAATCGATTCGATGGCCCGGTGGGCGGCGATCAGGATGGTGCCGCCTGGCGTTTCGTAGACGCCGCGCGACTTCATGCCGACGAAGCGGTTCTCGACCAGGTCGAGCCGGCCGATGCCATTGTCGCGGCCGAGATCGTTGAGCGCCGTCAGCATGGTTGCCGGCGACAATTTCTTGCCGTTCAGCGCGATCGGATCGCCCTTCAGGAACTCGATCTCGATCTCGGTGACCTTGTCCGGCGCGTCCATCGGCGAAACGGTGCGCTGATGAACGAATTCCGGCGGCTCTACCCACGGGTCTTCCAGCACCTTGCCCTCAGAGGACGAATGCAAGAGGTTGGCGTCGACCGAGAACGGTGCATCGCCCTTCTTGTCCTTCGGCACCGGGATCTGGTGCTGCTCGGCGAAATTCATCAGGTCGGTACGCGACTTGAACGTCCAGTCGCGCCACGGCGCGATGACCTTGATGTCGGGGTTCAGTGCGTAAGCCGAGAGCTCGAAGCGAACCTGATCGTTGCCCTTGCCGGTGGCGCCATGCGCGATCGCATCGGCGCCGGTTTCCCGGGCTATATCGACCAGATGCTTGGAGATCAGCGGCCGGGCGATCGAGGTGCCGAGCAGATAGGTGCCTTCATAGACGGTGTTGGCGCGGAACATCGGGAAGACGAAGTCGGCGACGAATTCCTCGCGCACATCGACGATACGGATGTCCTTGATGCCCATCATCTCGGCCTTGCGGCGCGCCGGTTCCAGCTCTTCACCCTGACCGAGATCGGCGGTGAAGGTGATGACCTCGGCGCCGAACTCGGTCTGCAGCCATTTCAGGATGATGGATGTGTCGAGACCGCCGGAATAGGAGAGCACGACTTTCTTGATGTCTTTGGTTTTGGACATTTGGCGGTTCCGCGACAGGAGTTCTTGGCGCGCGAGTATCACGGGGTTTCCGGCTTGCGCAAGAGATGAACGGCCTTGCGCAAGAGATGAACGGCGCACGGCAGGGGTGACGAACGCGGGTGACGAGCTTTCGCTGTTGTGGCTTGGCTGATCGCGTGGGTTCCGATTTATCTCTTTTCAGTCCTCTGAGAACTTCGCCGTCAACCCGGCTCGGAACGCTGGCGTTACAGCGCCGCGCGTGCTTCAGACACGCGAAAGATGCGGCAGCACTTGATTTTAGCGGCCGAAGACAAGCTTTCGTTGCAAAAATGCTGCACCTTGGCTGCAATCGGCCAAGTCGAGCGGTCGCGTCCATTTCTTTTTACTTTTAGGACCTTCCGCGTGTTAGCTGCATCAGTATATTCGCAATACTCGGGGGTCACATGCAGCGTTTTCCTATTGTCGTCGCGTCATTGGTCGTGGCGACGTCTTCCTACGCGGCCGACATCTTGCAGCCGATCGCAGAAGAAACGGTGGTCACGCCGCATATCTCCGGCTACGGCGAACTTTACCTTGGCGGACTAAGGTTTCCCGACGGCAACGACGACACGGTCCGGGGCGGCGGTGGTGCAGGTCGCGTCAACATTCCGTTTGCCGGGCGCTGGAACCTGCAAGGCGACCTCACCTACGACCGCATCTGGCAGGACGACTTTCACCTGGATGGCACCGGCGCCGCGATCCATGGCTATTATCGCGATCCCGACAGTTTTGCGGCTGGCGTTTTCGCTGCCTACAAATCCTATGGCTCCAATTTCCTTCGCGACGTAAGTGTGTACGACTATCAGGTGGGGCCGGAAGCCCAGGTCTATCTCGGCAATTTGACCCTTTACGGCCAAGCCTATTATGGCCAGTTCACCTTCGATTCCGAACATTTCGATATCGAACGTTTCGACCAATGGGGTGTCCGCGGCGTCGCGCGTTATTTCGTCCAGAAGAATTTTCGCTTGGATGCCGAACTCGATTTCCACAGAACGCTCGTGGGCTCCAACGAGGACATGTTTGACGCCGCCGTTCAGGCCACATACCGCTTCGACGATACGCCGTGGTCGCTGTTTGGGCGCTATCAGTTCGAGCGGACCACGGTCTCCGAAACGGGTTATTCAAGCCACGAAGTCCTGATCGGCGTGCGCGCCAGCTTCGGTAGCAACTCGCTGCTTGACGAGGATCGCAATGGGGCGACCATGGACACCATGCGACCCAACGCGGTGAGAAGTTTCGGGGGCTAAGCTGGGTCCTACGTCCCGCTTCCGGCATCATCGCCTGTCTTGGTACCAACAGCCCCGGCCTCGCGCCGCGGTTTGCGCGAGATGCGCCGACGATGATCGATGCGCTCAAGGCCGGCGCGCTGTGCGGCACGCTGATCTACACCACGCTTCGCGCTAATCGTCGCCTCGTCGATGACCTTCTTCGCACTGAAGATCTTTGGCGCCGGCTATCTCGCCTTCCTTGCCTGGCAGGCGATCGCAGGCACGTGCCAGACTGCCGATCCAGCGTGAGGCAGGCGGCGGGCATGATGTCTGGACAAACGAAAGAATCGTTTGTCCGAGAAGCCGGCCCGCTTTTCGGGGCCATGCTCTGGGAAACAACCTGCTACAATCATAGGATGCATTCGACTGGCGGATTTAATCAAGTTTTCATGCGGCGACGCTAAACAAGCAGGACAGAGTTGTCCTGGTTCGCATGTCGATGCCGGAGCAGCTTTTGCTCGCACATCGCGGGCTCCTCGGGCTTGGGCGACTCTCGATGCGCGTTATATCATGCATCGCCACGGAGCATAATCTGTGGCTTGTCCTCCTGGCGGCGCTGATGTGCGTCACCGGCTGTTGGGTGACGATCGGCCTCTTCGACCGTTCGAGGAAAACCACCGGCGTGCAGATGAAGGGCTGGCTGTTCCTGACCGCGGTCGCCGCCGGCTCGTCGATCTGGTGCACCCATTTCATCGCCATGCTGGCCTACCAGCCCGGCGCGCCGATCACCTTCGATCCGGTCCTGACCATGGCGTCCCTGGTCATCGCCATCGTCGGCACCGGGCTGGGCTTCACCCTCGCATCCGGCAAGAGCCGGCGCCTGGCCCCGGAATGGGGCGGCGTCGTCGTCGGCCTGGCGATCTCGGCCATGCACTACACCGGCATGATGGCCTATCACGTTGCCGGCATTGTCGAATGGGACGGCTCCTATGTCGTGGCCTCACTGGTCATCTCGGCGGTGTTCTCCGCCCTGGCCGTCGGCCATGCCGTGCGCCGGCCATACCGCTGGTCGCATTATCTCGCCATCGGGCTGCTGGTGCTGGCGATCGTCGGCCTGCATTTCACGGCGATGGCCGCGGTGGCGGTGACGCCGCTGTCTTTCATCAGCACAGGCACCAATCCCGATATTCTGGTGGCAATGGCGGTCGCCGTCGCCGTGGTCGGCCTGATCGTCGCGGCCACCGGCTTCGCCAGTTACCTGATCGATGAGCGTGGCCGACTGGAGAGTTTCGAGCGGCTTCAGCATCTCGCCCTCAACGACGCCCTTACCGGCCTTCCCAACCGGGTCTCCTTCAACGACCGCCTCGACCATGAGATCGACCGGGCATGCGAGGGCGAGGACACAATGACGGCGGTCATCGTCATCGATCTCGACCGCTTCAAGGAGATCAACGACCTCAGGG
This sequence comes from Mesorhizobium ciceri biovar biserrulae, assembly GCF_001618845.1. Lineage (NCBI taxonomy): Bacteria > Pseudomonadati > Pseudomonadota > Alphaproteobacteria > Hyphomicrobiales > Phyllobacteriaceae > Mesorhizobium > Mesorhizobium ciceri. The sequence goes on along the minus strand of NZ_CP015064.1, from coordinate 6,062,350 downwards.
GACACGCGGCCGGCGACCAGGCTCTCAAGATCGTTGCCCGCAGGCTGGCGAAACTCACCGGCGAGGGCGAGTTCGTCGCACGGCTCGGAGGTGACGAGTTCGCCGCCATCAAGCGCTTCAAGGATCAGAAGGACCTGCTCGGCATGGTCTCGAGGCTGGAGAAATCCCTGTTCGAGCCGTTGCGGCTCGACGATTTCGAGATCGCCGCCGGCGCCAGCATCGGCGTCGCGGTCTATCCGCGCGACGGAGCCGATCGGGAAAGGTTGGTCAGCAACGCCGACCTTGCCATGTACCGGGCGAAGAACGACGTGACGCGAGCCGTCTGCTTCTACGAATCCGCCATGGACGAGACGGCGCGGGCGCGCCGCGCCTTGGCCACCGACCTTCGCCAGGCGATCGACCGCTGCGAGCTTTCGCTTCACTATCAGGTGCAGACCTCGGTCCCGACCGGCGCCACCTGCGGCTACGAGGCGCTGCTGCGCTGGACCCATCCCGTGCATGGTATGATCCCGCCCGCCGAATTCATCCCGATTGCCGAAGAGAACGGCTCGATCATGGCGATCGGCGAATGGGTGCTGCGGACCGCGTGCCGGCAGGCGGCCTCGTGGGGCAATGGCCACAAGATCGCGGTCAATTTGTCGCCGGTGCAGTTCGCCCATGCCGATCTCGCCAAGCTCGTCCATCAGATCCTGATCGAGACCGGGCTGTCGCCGAAACGGCTGGAGCTGGAGTTGACCGAATCGACGATCGTCGCCGACAAGGTGCGCACGCTGCATGTCCTGCGCCAGGTCAAGGCGCTTGGGGTGACGATCGCGATCGACGATTTCGGCACCGGCTATTCATCGCTCGATACGCTGCGCTCGTTTCCCTTCGACAAGATCAAGCTCGACCGCTCATTCATGGCCGATGTCGAGCGAAGCCCGCAGGCCAAGGCCATCATCCGGGCGGTGCTGACGCTGGGCCGCAGCCTCGACATTCCGGTGCTCGCCGAAGGCGTCGAGACACATGTCCAGCTCACCATCCTGCAGGTCGAAGGCTGCAATGAGGCGCAAGGCTATTTTCTCGGCCGGCCGAAGCCCATCGACCAGATCACCGGGGACACCGATGTCCGCAACGATCGACTCTTCGCGGAGGAGCCAGCGAGGATACGGCTGAGCAGGCAGGCATAGGACTGCCGCGGCCGGCGCCCAGCGAATGCCGTGCAGACGCCTGCTGGATCGAGATCGGATCGCTGCTGTGTCTGGCGTCGACATGGCGCATCCTGTATAGGCCTCCCAATTCCCCGGGGCCGCTCATGTCGTTCATTCCAGACACCACCACGCTGATCCAGTTCGCCATCGCCACGGTCATCCTGGCGATCACGCCGGGGCCGGACATGACCCTGTTCGTCTCGCGCACGCTGAGCCAGGGCCGTGCCACCGGCTTTGCCTCGATGGCCGGCGCGCTTTGCGGCACGCTGATCCACACCACGCTGGTGGTGGTCGGCGTCTCGGCGCTGATCGTCGCCTCGCCGATGGCATTCTTCGTGCTGAAGATCTTCGGCGCCGGCTATCTCGTCTTCCTGGCCTGGCAGGCAATCACCAGGGGCTCGGCCTTTTCGCCGGAGAAGAAGACGGGACCCGAGATTTCGCTGTTGCGCAGCTGGGCGGCGGGCCTCGGCGTCAATCTGCTCAACCCGAAGATCATCCTGTTCTTCATGACCTTCCTGCCGCAGTTCGTCTCCGCACATGATCCGAACGCACCGGGAAAGCTGTTTTTCCTTGGGCTGATGTTCATCGTGCTGTCGGTCCCGGTGACGGTGCCGATGGTGCTGGCGGCGGAAAAGTTTTCGGCGGCGATGAAGGGCAACCCGCGCGTTACGCGGGTGGTCGACTATCTGTTTGCCGGCGTGTTCTCCGCCTTCGCCCTCAAGATCCTGACGGCGCAGGCGAAGTAGGCGCCGTCATCCTGTCCGGCCATCCTCTTTTGATCCTGGTTCGCCTTGCCACCAGCTTGCGGCCCAGCGCCCGGCGCTGAGCCAGTAAAAGATACCACCGACCATGCCGCTGCCGATCACGGCCATGATGGCGCTGGTGTCCCTGACGGCGAAGGCGGTGTCACCGCTGTGGTCGGCAAGCCCGAGGAAAACACCGGCAACCACCGCGCCCGCCAGCGCATAGAACAGCCAGTCGCGCCGGCCCAGGATTTCGGCAAGCAGGATGACGACAGAGGCCGGCATCAGGGCGAAATAGGCGACGAACAGGGCGGCGAAGGGAATTGAGAAATACAGGGAAGCCGTCGCCGTCGGATGTGCATGCTCCGGCGTGTAGCCGAGCGATGCCAGGAACAGGATGTTGAGGAAGGCGCTCGCCGCCAGCGAGGCGACGGCATAGCCGAACAGGATGACGGTGAAACGGATGAGGTAGCCGACGAGACGCGCCATCAATCCCGGCCCAGATTCCGGCCCGTGCCGGACCTGCGTCCAGCCAGAAGCCAGTAGATCCAACCGGCGGCGATGCCGGCGGTGGCGAGAAAACCCAGAAAGCCCGGATTGAAGACAAAGCTGCTGGCGGAGCGCGGCATGGATACGCCAAAGGCAATGGACGTGATCGCACCGGTGGCGGCGAAGTAGAACCATCCCCGAAGTGAAAACCGTTCGGCGACAAAGAGCGCCGGGCCGACGATCAACAGCGCGCCGATCATTACGGTCAACACGGCGAGCGGGAACGAGCCAAGCCAGTCGAAGGCGAAAATGATCGACCAGTTGCCGTCTTCGATGCCTTCCAGAAGAGCGATCAGCAGCACCGGCACCAGGATCGAGGTCAGCACGGCGGCGACATAGCCGACCGCCATGATGGCGAGGCGTCTTAGGCAGGCGAAGGGGCGGTTCACGCCTCGCCGTGCCCCGCTATCATCATCGCTTCCAGAGCCAGCCGGTCGACCTTGCGCATGCGCTCGGAGTCGGATTTGAGCTGGCCGCAGGCGGCGAGGATGTCGCGGCCGCGCGGCGTGCGAATCGGCGAGGCATAGCCGGCATTGTTGATGTAGTCGGCGAATTTCTCGATCGTCTCCCAGTCCGAGCACTGGTAATTGGTGCCCGGCCACGGGTTGAACGGGATCAGGTTGATCTTGGCCGGAATGCCCTTGAGCAGCTTGATCAGTCCCTTGGCGTCCTCGATGGAATCGTTGACGTCCTTCAGCATCACATATTCGAAGGTGATGCGCTTGGCGTTCGACAGGCCGGGATAGGCGCGGCAGGCGGCGATCAGTTCCTTCAGCGGATACTTCTTGTTGATCGGGACAAGCAAGTCGCGCAGATCGTCATTGGTGGCATGCAGCGAGATTGCCAGCATGACGCCGATTTCCTCGCCGGTGCGGAAGATTTCCGGCACGACGCCGGAGGTCGACAGCGTGATGCGCCGCTTCGACAGGGACAGGCCGTCACCGTCGGAAGCGATCAGCAGCGCCTTCTTCACCGCTTCGAAATTGTAGAGCGGCTCGCCCATGCCCATCATGACGATGTTGGACACTTTGCGGCCTTCGGCCGGCACGATGGCGCCGTCGGGCGTGTCGCGGTCAGGGAAATCGCCGAGCCGGTCGCGGGCGGTGAGCAGCTGGGCGAGGATCTCCTCGGCCGTCAGATTGCGCACCAGCTTCTGCGTGCCGGTGTGGCAGAACGAGCAGGTCAGCGTGCAGCCCACCTGCGAGGAGATGCACAGCGTGCCGCGACCCTCTTCGGGAATGTAGACGGTTTCGATCTCAACGGGCCGGCCGGCGCCGCGCGGCGGAAAGCGGAACAGCCACTTTCGCGTGCCGTCGGCGGAAATCTGCTCCTCGACGATCTCGGGCCTGGCGACGGTGAAATGCTTGTCGAGCTCAGCACGCAGATCCTTGGAGATGTTGAACATGCCGGCGAAATCGGAGACGCCGCGCACATACATCCAGTGCCACAGCTGCTGGGCGCGCATTTTCGCCTGGCGCTCGGGCACAGCGCCTGATGCAACCAGAGTCTCGGCGAGTTCGATCCGCGTCAGGCCGATCAGCGACTGCTTTTCGGGCTGTGCCGAGCGGGCACGCAACGCGTCGCGGGCGCTGTCAGTGGTGAGATCGAATGAAAGGGTCATGGTTGCACTGATATAAGCGGTTTGCGGCCGATTTCACGCATCGTGCCGGAAAGGAAGCGCGGCGCATAGCACAGGTTGAGGGCAGAGTCATGCTCAGCTAGCTTTACGATCTACGATCGCCTTGGAACGACGTCGGCACCGCCCCTCGTCATGGCGGGCATTTCTCTCCCGATAATGCCTGTCTTGCGGCGGCAGCGCGTTTGGCTGATGGCTTCCCGACCTTTCACCGAAGCGATGCTTCCGCCTGGCACTCAGGCGAGCGCCAACGACAGGTTTTTCCGGCGCTAGTTTAATAGACTGCCCAGCTGTGTTAGGCCGAAACATTCCCCGCTCGAGGACTGACATGGCCGGCACATCGCGAAAATATCCCATGCTGCGGCGTTCGCGCGCGATGTGGGGCTCACGGCGGGTCTGGCAGCCGCGCCTGGTGTTCTGGGCGGGCGCGCTTGGCATCGGTGTGATCAGCGTGCTGTTCGCGGTGCTGGCCGACAGGGCGCAGGAACTGTTTCAACTGATGACAGGAGATGCAGGCGGCTGGCGTTTCTATCTGCCGCTTGCCATTACGCCGTTGGGTTTCGTGCTGTGCGCCTGGCTTGCCCACACCTTCTTTCCCGGTTCGCAAGGCAGCGGCATTCCGCAGGCGATCGCCGCCCGCCATCTGCGTGACGACGAGGACCGCAGCCACATCCTGTCCCTCAAACTGGTGGCCGGCAAAATCATGCTCACCATCGTCGGCCTGTTCTGCGGCGCCTCGATCGGCCGCGAGGGGCCGACGGTGCAAGTCGGCGCGTCGCTGATGCTGCAGGCGGCACGCTGGGGCGGCATGGTGCAGGCCCGGGGTCTGATCCTGGCCGGGTCGGCCGCCGGGATTGCCGCCGCCTTCAACACGCCGCTGGCCGGCATCGTCTTCGCCATCGAGGAGATGGGCCGCACCTATGAGGCGCGAACCAACGGGCTGGTGCTGACGGCGGTGATCCTGGCCGGTCTCGCTTCGCTCGGCCTGCTCGGCAACTACACCTATTTTGGCGTCGCCAGGGACACCATCTCGTTTGCCGCCGAGTGGCCGCTGGTGATTGCCTGCGGCGTCATCGGCGGCGGGTTAGGCGCGCTGTTCTCGCTGCTGGCGTTGAAGGCGACGCGGCGGATCCGGCGCTGGAACACTGGGCAGCCTTTGCTGCGCGCCCTGATCGCGGCCGCAATCTGCGGGCTTGCGGTGGCGGTGATCGGCATCGCCTCGGGCGGGCTGACCTTCGGCACCGGTTACGTCCAGGCGCGGGGCGCCGTCGAAGGCACGCCGCTGCCGTGGTTCTTCTTCGCCGAAAAGTTCCTGGCGGGACTGCTGTCGATGATCTCGGGCATTCCGGGCGGCATCTTCGCGCCCTCGCTGGCGGTCGGCGCCGGCATCGGCAGTTCGCTCGGCCTCCTCTTTGGCGCGAGCACTGGGGTGGCGGCACTGCTCGGCATGGCCGGCTATTTCGCCGGTGTGGTGCAAGCGCCGATGACGGCCTTCGTCATCATCCTGGAGATGACCGGCAATCACGACAATGTCATCGCGCTGATGCTGGCCTCGATGCTGGGCTACGGCACGGCGCGCATGATCTCGCACGAGCCGCTCTATCACGCGCTATCGCGTGTCTTCATCGCCGAGGCGATCCGGCGCCGCCGGGCGGAGGCCGGGCCGGGGCAAGTATGAAAGAAAAAAGGCCGGGCTTCGCGGCCCGGCCTTTCCCTCAAAAAAAGTAGCTTTGCCTATTTACACTTGGCGATCGATGTCAGCGCCGCCGAAATGCCCTTCAGAGAGAAGACATAGGAGGTGGGATTGCCGCGGCCGGACTTCGCCGTCACCTTCATGTCGGTGCCGGTCTTCATGGCGGCGATCAGTACCGGCTCCTCGGCGGCATTCTCCACCCAGGCCGATTTGCCGCGGGTGAACATCGAAAACGTCTTCTTGTCGATGGTCACGGTGGCCTTGGAGCCTTCCTGGAAATTGTAGCCGGCAATGAATTGCGGCTCGTAGGACACTTGCTGGCCGGGCCGCTGGCTGACGAAGAAGAACATATCGCCATGGTCGAGCGTGGGCGGCTGCTTGTCGGTCGGCACGGTCAGGACATAGCAGACCTTGCCGCCCGATGCCTGGTAGCTGTAGGTGCCCCAGGCATTGTGCTGGCCGATCTTGGTCGCCGACTGCGCCAGTGCCGGCGCTGCCACGGCCACCAGGGCCAGACTCGAAACTATCGCAATCAATCCGCGCATCGCTTTTCCCGTATTCCAAATGGTGCGGAGGCAGGCCGGCTTGGCGTCCTGCCCGTCGCTTCATTTTGATTTAATCTGGGTTACCAAACGGTGAATTTCCGAAGAGAAAAGGACCCTCACCCCGAGGAAACCGCCACCATACCCGCGCCGCCGCCCTGCGAGCGGGTGGCGCGACATCCCTTTGGCGACTTGGAGGCCACGAAAGCGGCAAGAGTTTGACTTTTTACGCTGTCGCCGAAAGCCGGCTCCAACGGCGTTCCGCGCGCGTGTTCAGCCCTTGTCGGCCATGGCGTCCCTGGCGGCCTGCCGGTGCGCAGTGGTGATGTGGGCACTGACGGCGGTGATCGCGGCGGTGAGCACGGCGATGTCGTCGGTGAAGCCAAGCCCGAAGACGAAGTCGGGGATGACATCCACCGGCAGCACGAAATAGCCGAGCGCGGCCAGCAGAATGCCCTTGGCGCGCAGCGGCGTGTTCTTGTCCATGGCGCAATAATAGGCGGCCACGACCTCTTCCATGAAGGGGATCTGCCGCGCGGCCTTCTTGGCTGTGCGCCAGAATTTCTCGCGCACTTCGCTCTCGTCTGACGGCTTGCCGCCAAAGCCGAAGAAATCAAAACCGGATTGTTGCGCCATCAGTCTCTCCTTGCGGGGCTCATGCGCATCCGGCGCCTGCCCCGCGGGGGAAAATGTGGTGAAACCCGACCCCCGCTACAAGATGCCGGTGCCGATTTGGGCCTGCCGAGGCGATACCAGGCCTCAGGCGCCGGCAAAACGGTTCATTTTCGTGGCCAGATCGATATCGAGCGCAGTGACGCCGCCGGCGTCGTGGGTGTTCAGCGTCACGTCAACGGTTTTGTAGACATTCGACCACTCGGGATGATGATCCATCGCCTCGGCGGCAAGCGCGACGCGGGTCATGAAGGCGAAAGCCTCGGAGAAATTCGCGAAGGTGAATGTGCGCTTGATGAAGGCGCCGTCTTCCGCCAGCGCCCAGCCGTCGAGGCCCGTCAATGCGGCTTCAGCGGCTTGCCTGCCCAGTTTCTCTCTCGCCATGTCCCTATCCTGTGCTATTCGAAAACGACCCTCACCATAGCGACGGATCGATGAGCGCGAAGCCTATAAATTCCATTCTCTTCGTCTGCCTCGGCAACATCTGCCGGTCGCCGCTGGCGGAAGGTGTCTTCCGCGCCGTTTGGGCCGAGCGCGGGTCGGCCCGGGATATCCTGCTCGATTCGGCGGGAACCAGTGACTGGGAGGCCGGCTCTGCCCCCGATCGACGCGCGATCGCGGTCGCCATGCGGCACGGCGTCGACATTTCCGGGCAGAGGGCGCGCAAGGTCACGCCGCAGGACCTCCACCGTTTCGACCTGATCCTTGGCATGGACCGGTCGAATGTCGCCGACCTGAAGGCGCTGGCGCCGGCGGCCGTGCAGGACCGCATCCATCTGTTCCTGGAATTCGCGCAGGGAAAGGCACGCGACGTGCCGGATCCTTATCATGACGAGGCAGAAGCCTTCGCTTCCGCCTATCGCATGATCCGCGAGGCGTCGGAGGCGCTGGCGACAAGGCTGGAGGCGCGGGCGTCCGTGCCTGACAGCGGCCAGGCTTCCTCGACGATGTAGGGTCCGCCGCCGACCGAATCGCGCGACGACATCAAAACGAAACGGCCGATGCGGAACGGCAGCGTCGAGAAATTGCCGCGCGCCGACAGATATTGGGCAACGTCCAGCGGGGTCGAATTGCGCAAGCGCGCCAGCGTCACATGCGGCATGAATTTGCGCGGGTCGGCCGGGATGCCGAGCCGCTGGCAGATGCGGTCGATCTCACCTTGAAGGGCGGCCAGATCGGGCGAGGCGGAAGCGCCCGCCCACACCGCATGCGGCTTCTTCTGGCCGAAAGCGCCGACGCCGGTCAGCGCCAGCGAGAAAGAAGGGCGGTGGACGCGGTCGAGCGCGTTGGCGATCTCGTCGGCGACATGGCCGGGAACATCGCCGATGAAGCGCAGCGTCAGATGGTAGTTTTCGACGTCGATCCAGCGGGCTCCCGGCAAGCCGCCCCGCAGCAGGGACAGCGAAAGGGCAGCGTCACGCGGAATTTCGAGGGCGGTGAAAAGACGCGGCATGAAGAGCCTCCCTTCCTCGAATCGAACTGTCACCCATAGCGAATCATCGATAGTCAAACGGAGCAAGAGGTTTGTTGGCCACAGTCCCTGTTAAAAGCTCGCCGGGCGGAAACAGTTCCAACCCGCTAGGAATCGCCCGGCACCGCCGCGATCACCTTCTCGACCGCGGGCAGGATGCGTTCGACCATCTGGTCGACGCCTCGTGCGCTCGGATGCAGGCCGTCCTCGAGCTGCATGCCGGGCTGGCCGGCGACGCCATCGAGAAAGAACGGGTAGAGCGCGACGTCGTATTTCTTCGCCAGGTCCGGGAAAATGGCGTCGAAGGCGCTCTGGTAGTCGGGACCGAGATTGGGTGCGGCGCGCATGCCGGCCAGAAGCACGGCAATCTTGCGCTGCTTCAGCTTGCTCAGCATCTCGTCGAGGTTCTTTTTGGTGATGTCGGGCGAGACGCCGCGCAGCATGTCGTTGGCGCCGAGTTCGAGGATGACCAGCTGCGTGCCGTCCGGCACCGACCAGTCAAGCCGCGCCAGGCCGCCGCTCGTCGTGTCGCCGGAGACGCCGGCATTGGCGACGGTCACGTCGTGACCTTTGGCGCCAAGCGCTGCCTGCAGCCTGTCGGTAAAGCCCTGGTCGGGTCCAAGGCCATAGCCCGCCATCAGGCTGTCACCGAAGCCGACGATCTTGAACGGCTCGGCACGCGCCGACGACATGACGCCGCAAATGGCGAGGAAAACCACGAAGCCTGCGGCAATACTGCGTTTGAAAGACATGCGGCAGGCCCCATATGAGCTAGGAATTCTTCAGTCGACGGCTTCCGGCAAGCAGAGCCTTCATTCCCAGATATAGGACGATTTCATTTTGACAGAAGCCGTCATCGCGCTGAAAGATGTGTCCCTGACCCTTGGCGAGGGCGCTTCATCGGTCCATGTGCTGAAGGGGGTGAGCCTCGATGTGGCGACCGGCGAGGCGACCGGCATCGTCGGGCCTTCGGGTTCCGGCAAGTCAACCTTGCTGATGGTCCTGGCAGGCCTGGAAAGGGTCGATTCGGGTACGGTCCGAATCGCCGGCGAGCTGCTCAACGGCAAGAGCGAGGACCAGATCGCTTCGTTTCGGGGCCGAAACATTGGCATCGTGTTCCAGTCCTTCCATCTCATTCCCAACATGACGGCGCTCGAAAATGTCGCGGTGCCGCTGGAACTGGCGGGCCATGCCGATCCGTTCGCGGTGGCGGCGCGCGAGCTGGCGGCGGTTGGCCTCAGCGACCGCGTCACCCACTATCCCGGCGAATTGTCGGGCGGCGAGCAGCAGCGCGTGGCGATCGCCCGCGCATTGGCGCCGTCGCCGCGCATCCTGATCGCCGACGAGCCGACCGGCAATCTCGACCAGGCGACCGGGCGGCAGGTCGCCGACCTCTTGTTTGCGAAGGCGGCCGAGCGCGGCATGACGCTGGTGCTGGTGACGCATGATCCGGCGCTCGCGGCACGCTGTTCGCGCCAGGTTTCGATGCGCTCGGGCCGGATCGAGGCACCGGCGCCGGTCAAGGTGACGGCCTGATGCCGCTGTCCCGGACGTTGAGGCTCGCTGTCCGCTTCTCGCTGCGCGAGATGCGCGGCGGCCTGTCCGGTTTCCTGATCTTCCTCGCCTGCATCGCGCTCGGCGTCGCGGCCATCGGCGGCGTCAACTCGGTGGCGCGTTCGATCACCGCCGGTGTCGCCAATCAGGGCCAGACGCTGCTTGGCGGCGATCTTCGCTTCCAGATCAACCAGCGTGACGCCAGCCAGGCGGAGCGCAGCTTCCTTGACGGGCTCGGCACGGTTTCGCGGACCGCCAGCATGCGTTCGATGGCGCGTCTGGCCGACGGATCCGACCAGGCGCTGGTCGAGGCCAAGGCGGTCGACCATGTCTATCCGCTCTATGGCACGCTGGAGACCGAGCCGGCGCTGTCGAAACAGGAACTGTTCGGCGAAGAGTTCGGCGTCTTCGGTGCGGCAGCGCCCGATCTTCTGTTCGAGCGGTTGCACGTCAAGCTTGGCGACCGGCTGAAGCTCGGCACCGCTGCTTTCGAACTGCGCGCCAAGCTGGTCGCCGAACCGGATGCCGTGTCCGACGGTTTCGGCTTCGCGCCGAGGCTGATGATCTCGACCGAAGGGTTGGCGGCCACTGGACTGATCCAGCCGGGCAGCCTGGTCGAGAATGCCTACAAAATCCGGCTGCCGGCGGACGCCGACGAGGCGAGGCTCAAGGCCATCCAGGATCAGGCCGCCACGGATTTTCCGGAAGCCGGCTGGTCGATCCGCACGCGCAGCAACGCGGCGCCCGCGCTGTCGTCCAACATCGAACGCTTCTCGCAGTTCCTGACCCTGGTCGGGCTGACGGCGCTGGTGGTCGGTGGCGTCGGCGTCGCCAATGCGGTGCGCGCCTATCTCGACGGCAAGCGCGGCGTCATCGCCACCTTCAAGAGCCTGGGCGCTTCGGGCGGCTTCGTCTTTGCCGTCTATCTCGTGCAGATCCTGATCATAGCCGGATTGGGTATCGTGCTGGGCCTTGTGCTCGGCGCACTAATGCCCTTCGCGGCGAGCGCGGCCTTGCAATCCGTCATTCCGGTGCCGGCCGAAGGCGGCTTCTATCCCGGCGCGCTCGGCATGGCGGCGCTGTTCGGCCTGCTGGTGACGTTGGCTTTCGCGCTGCTGCCGCTCGGCCGCGCCCGCGACGTGCCGGCAACCGCGCTGTTTCGCGAAATGGGGCTGGAAGGCCGCGGCTTGCCGCGCCCCGCCTATGTCGCGGCGGCCATAGGCATCGCGCTGCTGCTTGCGGCGCTGGCCATTCTGTTCTCGGGCGACCAGCGCATCGCCTCGATCTTTGTCGGCGCTACCGTCTTCGCCTTCCTGGTGCTGCGCGTGGTCGGCGCACTGGTGCAATGGGCCGCCAGGAAAAGCCCGCGCGTGCGCTTCGTGGCGCTCAGGCTCGCCATCGGCAACATCCATCGGCCAGGCGCCCTGACGCCATCGGTGGTGCTGTCCCTGGGGCTCGGGCTGACGCTATTGGTGACGCTGGCGCTGATCGACGGCAATCTCAGGCGACAGATCTCGGGCAGCCTGCCGGAACGGGCGCCGAACTTCTTCTTCGTCGACATCCAGAGCGCCGATGTCGCGTCCTTCTCGGCGCTGATCGGCAAGGAGGCGCCGCAGGGCGTGCTGGCCAAGGTGCCGATGCTGCGCGGCCGGGTGATGGCGCTGAACGGTGTCGACGTCGACAAGGTGAAGGTGCCGGCGGAAGGCGCCTGGGTGCTGAGGGGGGATCGCGGCCTGACCTATGACACCAGGCAGCCGGAGAACGCGACGCTGACCGAGGGCAGTTGGTGGCCCGAAAATTACAGCGGCGAACCGCTGGTTTCGTTTTCGGCGCAAGAAGGCAAGGAGATCGGGCTGAAGCTCGGCGACACCATCACCGTCAATGTGCTGGGCCGCAACGTCACGGCCAGGATCGCCAGTTTCCGCCAAGTCGAATGGGAGACGATGGGTATCAATTTCGTCATGGTCTTCTCGCCCAACACATTCGCGGGCGCCCCGCATGGCTGGATGGCGACGCTGACCGAAAAGAGTGCATCGACGGCCGACGACGCCCGCATCCTCAACGCCGTCACCCGCGCCTTCCCGGCGGTGACGACGGTGCGGGTCAAGGACGCGCTCGACGTCGTCAACCGGCTGGTCGGGCAGCTCGGCACGGCGATCCGGGCGGCCGCTGGCGTGGCGCTGATCGCTTCGGTGCTGGTGCTGGCCGGCGCGCTTGCAGCCGGCAACCGGGCGCGCATCCATGATGCGGTGGTGTTGAAGACGCTGGGCGCGACACGCACGATGCTGATATCGGCCTTCTCGCTCGAATATATGCTGATCGGGCTGGCCACCGCCATTTTCGCGCTGGCGGCGGGCAGCGCAGCCGCCTGGTTCGTCGTCGCGCGCATCATGACTCTGCCGTCGCATTTCATGCCGGAGATGGCGGTGGCAACCATTCTGTTTTCGCTGGTGATCACGGTCGGCATTGGTCTCGCCGGCACTTGGCGGGTGCTCGGCCACAAGGCAGCACCGGTGCTGCGCAACCTGTGACGACAGGCCCGGAACGGGCATCCTGGATTAAATCTTGGTAAGAAAGCCGTCCGAAAAGCCGAGGAAACGGCGCTTCGCCCTCTCACGAACCGTTACATCCGGTTACGGTCTTGTTCTTGACGCGAATAACCATCATATTTCGCCACAGGCATGCTGGAGCCCTGCCAGCGGCGCCTGGGTCCGGAAGGACCTGACACCGGACGGGGCAGAAGCAATAGAGGACTACAATGGCTGATCCCATTCGCAACTACCAGACGCGCGCCGTGCCCGGCGTCGGCGTCGGTGCCGACATCGATCAGGGCCTGCGCGCCTACATGATCAAGGTTTACAATCTGATGGGGCTTGGCCTCCTCATCACCGGTCTTGCCGCTGTCGGCACGATCATGCTGGCCACCACCACCGATCCGGCTTCGGCTGTCGCGACGCTGCCGAGCGGCGAGATGCTGACGTCCTTCGGCTACGCGATCTTCGGCTCGCCGCTGCGCTGGGTGGTGATGCTGGCGCCGCTGGCCGCCGTGCTGTTCCTGTCGTTCCGCGTCCAGTCGATGAGCGTTTCGGCGGCGCAGACGACGTTCTGGCTCTATGCCGGTCTCGTCGGCCTGTCGCTGTCTTCGATCTTCCTGGTCTACACCACGGCCAGCATTTCACAGACCTTCTTCGCCACGGCCGCCGCCTTCGGTGCGCTGTCGCTGTTCGGCTACACCACCAAGCGCGACCTGACGGCAATGGGCTCGTTCCTGATCATGGGCGTGTTCGGCATCATCATCGCGTCGGTGATCAACATCTTCCTGCAGTCGTCGGCGCTGTCGTTTGCCGTGTCGGCGATCGGCGTGCTGGTCTTCGCGGGCCTCACCGCCTATGACACGCAGAAGATCAAGGAGATGTATTTCGAGGGCGACAGTTCGGACGTCGCCGGCCGCAAGGCGATCATGGGCGCGCTGACGCTCTATCTCGACTTCATCAACCTGTTCATGTTCCTGCTGCAGTTCATGGGCGACCGTCGCTAGTTCAGCATGCTGGACCATCGAGTTCCAAAAGGGCGGCCAACGGCCGCCCTTTTCTTTTGTGCCGGGCTTTGCTGTTATCGCGAGCAGAGAAATGGCACCCATAAACTATGAGCACTATTACGATTCGACCGGCGACAGCGGCCGACCTCGACAGCATCACCGGCATCTACGCCGACGCGGTCGCCCAAGGCACGGCGAGCTATGAGTTGGAGCCGCCGAGCCGCGCGGAGATGGGTGTTCGATTCGACAGCCTGATGGCCGGCGGCTTTCCCTACCTTGTGGCGGAGAAGGACGGCGCGGTTCTCGGCTACGCCTATGCCGGTGCCTTCCGGCCACGCCCGGCCTATCGCTTCATTGTCGAGGATTCGGTCTATGTCGCGCCCGCGGCCAAGGGCCAGGGCGTCGGGCTCAAGCTGATGCAAAGCCTGATCGAGGCGGTGACGACGGCAGGCTTTCGCCAGATCATCGCGGTGATCGGCGATGGCCGTCCCGACAGTGCCTCGGTGCGGCTGCACGAAAAGCTCGGCTTTCGCCATTCGGGCCGCCTTGAAGGTTCCGGCTACAAGCACGGCCGCTGGCTGGACACGGTGTTCATGCAGCTGTCCCTGAATGGCGGTGCCTCGACGCCGCCCGATCCGAGTTCGCTGCCAGAGCGGAAGTTTCGCCTTAGAGGGGACTGAAGAAGGAACTGACGAATTGCGGAATTGAAGAACTGAAGAATAAAAAGAAGCGGCGGCAACAGATGACGCCGAGGCCTTTTCTCAACTCATCAATTCTCCATTTCTTCAATTCCCCTGCTCTAATTCCCTGCTCAGGCTTCGACCAGCTTCAACTTGCTGTCGAACACACCGAGCACGCGGCCGAGTTCCTGGCCGCGTTTCAAGATGCGGCCGCCGGCGGCGATGACGGCAAAGGCGCCCTGCTTGCGGGCCAGTTTCGGATCCTTGACGATCTGGAACAGCGGCACTTCGCTGGTGCGGCGGAAGACGGAAAAGACAGCGCGGTCGGCGAGATGATCGATGGCGTAGTCGCGCCATTCATTGGCGGCGACCATGCGTCCGTAGAGCCTGAGGATCTGGTCCAGCTCGCGTCGATCGAACCGCACCGGCTGATCGAGACGTTCGCGTCGCGCCTCGTGCAGCGGGATTATTGCGGATGCGTCCCCATCCCCCGTCCCGCCACTTTCATCGGTCATGCCTCGATCCTTCAAAATGAATCTTTGCCAACCAAAGTTGGCGTGTTCGCGACTGAATTGCAAGGCCCGGCGAACCGAGCCCCGCGCCGCGCCGTTTCCGTCACGTCCAGTCACTTTTATGAAACGCCGTGTTGGAATTGGTGATGTTCCGCCACATTTCTGCCTTTTTTTATCCGCGCTCATGCCCCAATGTCCGACGAATTTACCGGCGTTGCCTGAGACGGTTCGGTCCGGCACCGGCTCGTAAACCCCAAGCCCCCCGCCCACGGGTCTGCGTCGGATCGAACCAACCTCGGCTCTTCTTCGGAAGAACCGGGAGCGACGATCCCAAAACCTAAATGACCGGCGTCAGAAGCAAGCTGACGTCGGTTTTTTATTGGCTGGTGATAGGTGAGCCTTCGCGCTACCGCGGCAGGGGTTTGAGCGCTCTCAAGGCTTGTGGATGAATGCGGCGCCGAGAATGGGACCGGGCATGCCGTCCTTGCCGACCGACTGCAGCAGCACGGCGCAGCCGCCCTTTTTGGCAATCTCGCTCATCGGCAGTTCGTAGCGCTGTGCCTTGCCATGCCACATGCCGGCGGTCTGGATGCCGGTGACGGCGTTCCAGTAGGTCATCTTGCGGCCGGTATTTTCGCCCTCGCCGACTTTGACCGTCTGCGGCGGGTCGAAATAGACGATGACGACATGGGCGTCGCTGGGGCCGTTGCCGGCATCGCCGGCGTCGATCATCACGCGATCGCTGGTGCGGCTGACCTTGACGGCGACGCGCATGCCTTCGCCGCTCTTGGCCATGCGGGCGAGCGCACCATCGACCTCGCCGCGGTTGGCGCCGTTGACATGGACGCGGCCATTGATGACGGCCTGCGGCGTATAGACGGAGCGGCTGCCGAAGGCGCGCATATAGTCGTATTGCCGCTCGGTGTTCTCCTTGCGGCCGAGCGTGTCCTGCCAGCCGAGATAGTCCCAGTAGTCGACGTGATAGGCGAGCGCGACGATGTCTTCCTTGGCGGCAAGTTCGGAGAACAGAGTATCGGCCGGCGGGCAGGAACTGCAGCCCTGGCTGGTGAACAGCTCGACCACGCCCAATGGCTTTTCGATCTGGACCCGGTCGGTCTGGGCGCGATCGGATTCGCCGGCATGCCCGGCGCCGGCAGACGCCGAGAAGGCCAGCGCAAGAGCTGCCAGCCACAATGATTTTCGCGAGGCCATGGCCATTCCGATTCCCGCCGGTGATGCCGGCTTTATCTTGATTGCTGAAATATGTGGCAGAACCGGAAGTCAACGGGAAGTCACGTTGCGGTGAAATTTTGCCGTTGCAGCCGACCGCAACCGCGCAATAGGAAGGATCTGCGCTTCAGGATAGAAACCGATTCGGGCGGCAATCGCGATGTGGCAAACGTTTTTGGCGCCGGTCGACCTCTATTGCGAGCGGACCGGCCCGGAATTCTGGTCCGAACCGGTCAACGCCCTGACCAACTTCGCCTTCATCGCCGCCGGCCTGTGGGGCGTGCGCGAGGTGCGAAGGCTGGGCACCGGCGCCTTCGCCGAGGTTCTGGCCTGGTGGGTGGTGGCGATCGGCATCGGCTCGACGATCTTTCACACTTTTGCCACCAAGGGCACGGTCTGGGCCGACGTGCTGCCGATCGCCGGCTTCACGCTGGCCTACACGCTCTTCAATCTGCGTCGCTTCCTCGGCATGCGATGGGGCAAAGCCATCGCCATCTTCATCGCCTTCTATGTGATTGCCGGGGCGATAACCGTTGCCGTGCCGGACTGGCTGCGCCAGGCCTCGAACGGCACGACGGGCTATCTGCCGCCGTTCCTGGCGCTCGCCTTCTTCGGCGCGCTGGTGGCCGCCAGCGGCAATCGCGCCGGCTGGTACAATCTGGCCGGGTCGGCGATCTTCGTGGTGTCCGTCATCTGCCGGATGATCGACCCGCTGGTCTGCGGCGGCTTCCCGCTCGGCACGCACTTCCTCTGGCACATCCTCAACGGGCTGATGCTGGGTGTGTTGTTGGCCGCCGCGGCGCGGTTCGGGGCGCCGAAAGTAAGGGAATAGGGGAATAGGGGAATAGGGGAATAGGGGAATAGGGGAATAGGGGAATAGGGGAATAGGTATTCCCTTCCCTACTTCCCTACTTCCCTACTCCCTTACTAAGCTGCCAGATCGCGCAGCACGTATTGCAGGATGCCGCCGTTCTTGAAGTAGTCGAGCTCATCCAGCGTATCGATGCGGCAGATGATCGGCACGTTCTTCACCGTGCCGTCGCCATAGGTGATTTTGGCGATCATCGTCTGGCGCGGCTTGATGGTGCTCAGTCCGTCGATCTCGACCAGCTCGTCTCCCTTGAGGTTGAGCGATGCCCATGAGGTGCCTTCCTCGAAGACGAAGGGGATAACGCCCATGCCGACCAGGTTCGAGCGATGGATGCGCTCGAAGGACTGGGCGATGACCGCGCGGACACCGAGCAGATTGGTTCCCTTGGCCGCCCAGTCGCGCGACGAGCCGTTGCCGTATTCGACGCCGGCGAAGACGACCAGCGGCACGCCTTCCCTTTTGTACTCCATCGCCGCGTCGTAGATCGATTCCTCTTCCTTCGACGGGTAGTGAATGGTGTAGCCGCCCTCGCGGCCGTTCTCGCCCAGCATGTGGTTGCGGATGCGGATGTTGGCGAAGGTGCCGCGCATCATCACCTCGTGATTGCCGCGCCGTGTGCCGTACTGGTTGAAGTCGGCGACACCGACGCCGTGGTCGGTGAGATATTTTCCGGCCGGCGACGCTGCCTTGATCGATCCGGCCGGCGAGATGTGATCGGTGGTGATCTTGTCGCCGAACAGGCCGAGCACGCGGGCGCCCTTGATGTCGCCGATCTTGCCGAAACCTGATGTCATGCCGGCGAAATAGGGCGGGTTCTGCACATAGGTCGAGTTGTCGTCCCAGGCATAGGTCTGGCCTTCCGGCGCCTTGACGTTCTGCCAGTACTCGTCGCCCTTGAAGACGTCGGCATATTTGCGGGCGAACAGCTCGCGGGTGACGTTCTTCTCGATGAACTCCTGGATTTCGGCCGAGCTCGGCCAGATGTCCTTGAGGTAGACCGGCTCGCCGTTCTTGTCCTCGCCGAGCGGCTCTGTCGTGAGGTCCTTGGTGACAGTTCCGGCCAGCGCGTGCGCGACGACCAGCGGCGGCGAGGCCAGATAGTTGGCCTGCACGTCAGGCGAGACACGGCCTTCGAAGTTGCGATTGCCGGACAGGACCGCGGCGGCGATCAGGCCCTTGTCGTTGATGGTTTTGGAGATCGGCGCCGGCAGCGGGCCGGAATTGCCGATACAGGTGGTGCAGCCGAAGCCGACCAGGTTGAAGCCGATCTGGTCGAGCTCCTTCTGCAGGCCGGATTTCTCCAGATATTCGGCGACCACCTGGCTGCCGGGAGCCAGCGAGGTCTTCACCCACGGCTTCTGCTTCAAACCGAGCCGGTTGGCATTGCGGGCCAAAAGACCGGCGCCGATCAGCACGCTCGGGTTCGAGGTGTTGGTGCAGGAGGTGATGGCGGCAATGACGACATCGCCGTGACCGAGATCATGGTCGGTGCCTTCGACGGCATAGCGCTTGGAGATTTCGGCCGCCTTCTTGTATTCGGTCTCCATCGCCTTGGCGAAGCCTTCCGGAATGCCTTCCAGGGCGACGCGGCCTTCAGGCCGCTTGGGGCCGGCCATCGACGGCACGACGGAACCAAGTTCGAGCTCGAGCAGATCAGTGAAGACAGGGTCGGCCGAGCCGGTTTCACGCCACAGGCCCTGCGCCTTGGCGTAGGCCTCGACCAGCGCGATGCGGTCCTCGCTGCGGCCGGACATTGTGAGATAGCGGATGGTTTCCGAGTCGACCGGGAAGAAACCGCAGGTGGCGCCATATTCGGGGGCCATGTTGCCGATGGTGGCGCGGTCGGCCAGCGTCATGTTGGAGAGGCCCGGGCCGAAGAACTCGACGAACTTGCCGACGACCCCCTTCTTGCGCAGCATCTGGGTGACGGTGAGCACGAGGTCGGTGGCGGTGACGCCCTCTTTCAGCTTGCCGGTGAGACGGAAGCCGATGACTTCCGGCAGCAGCATGGAGACCGGCTGGCCGAGCATGGCCGCCTCGGCCTCGATGCCGCCGACGCCCCAGCCGAGCACGCCCAGGCCGTTGATCATGGTGGTGTGCGAATCGGTGCCGACGCAGGTGTCGGGATAGGCTGTGGTTTCGCCGTCCTCGGTGTTGGTCCACACCACCTGGCCGAGATATTCGAGGTTGACCTGATGGCAGATGCCGGTGCCGGGCGGCACGACGCGGAAGTTGCGGAACGCCTGCTGGCCCCATTTCAGGAATTTGTAGCGCTCTTCGTTGCGCTCATATTCCAGCTCGACATTGCGGGCGAAGGCCATCGGCGTGCCGAATTCGTCGACGATGACGGAATGGTCGATGACGAGGTCGACCGGCACCAGCGGGTTGATCTTCTGCGGATCGCCCCCGAGCGAAGCCATGGCGTCGCGCATTGCGGCAAGGTCGACCACGGCCGGAACGCCGGTGAAATCCTGCATCAGCACGCGGGCCGGGCGATAGGCGATCTCGACGCCGGCGGTGCCCTTATCGGTCAGCCAGCCGGCCACCGCCTGGATCGATTCCTTGGTGACGGAGCGGCCGTCTTCGTTGCGCAGCAGGTTTTCCAGCAGCACCTTCATCGAATAGGGGAGTTGCGAGATGCCGGTAAGGCCGTTCTTTTCGGCCTCGATGAGATCGAAATAGGCATATTCAGCGCCGCCTGCGGTCAGCGTGCGGCGGCAATTGAAACTGTCGAGAGATTTTGACACGTGCGATCCTTGTCTGTTCAGCCTGAAAGGGAACGGACGCCGATGGCATGCAATCACGCGCAAAGGTGCGGGTACGGCCATTTCCGCTGTCCGTTCCCAAGCAACCCGAGCCGTTCAAGGCGGCGCGTGCGCTGGTTCGGCGCTAATTCTGTTCCCGTGCCGACCGCTGGCACGGATGCACCGCATATAGAGAATTTTCTGGAATAGTTCTAGACAGTTGGAAAGCAATTTTGTGCGATGCGGCAGCGGCCGCGACACATGGTTTCAGGGCAGGCGAGGAATGCGGCTGATCGCCGAAAATCTGGGCGGCGAGCGAGGCGGCGACGCGGTGTTTTCCGGCATCGGCTTTGCCTTGGAGCAGTGTCAGGCGCTTATCGTCACCGGGCCGAACGGATCGGGCAAGTCGACCTTGCTGCGGATCATCGCCGGGCTGCTGCCGGCGACGGAAGGCAGCGTGAGGATTGAGGGCGTCATGAAGGTTGAAGACGGGGGCGAAGCGTTTCCGTCTGTTGCCTCGGCCTGTCACTATCTCGGCCACCAGAACGCAATGAAGCCGGCGCTCAGCGTGGCGGAGAATTTGCGCTTTTGGCGAGACTTCAATGGCGACGGACAGCTCGGCGTCGAAGAGGCGCTGGAAACGGTCGGGCTCGGCGGCATCGGCCACCTGCCGTTCGGCTATCTATCGACCGGGCAGCGGCGCCGCGCGGCGATCGCCAGGCTTTTGGTCAGCCACCGGCCATTGTGGCTGCTGGACGAGCCGACGGCGGGGCTGGACAAGGCGGCGGAGGCGCGGTTTGCGGGGTTGATGGCGAGGCATTGCGCGGACGGCGGGATGATTGTCGCGGCGACGCATCTGCCGCTCGGGATCGAGGGGATGGAGTTGAGGATGGGGGAAGCCGGTTGATGGTGTCTGGGCGAAAGCATCTCAAACCATGCTAGCGCTCTTCCTGCGCGACATCCGCCTCAACATTCGTGCCGGCGGCGGAGCGCTGACCGGGGTCATCTTCTTCCTCGCCGTCATCGTCACCATCCCGTTCGGGGTCGGGCCGGACCTGAAGCTGCTGGCCCGCATCGGACCGGCCATCCTGTGGATCGGCGCGCTTTTGTCCTGCCTGCTCGGGCTCGACCGGTTGTTCCAGGCCGATCGCGAGGACGGTTCGCTCGATCTCCTGGTGCTCGGCAACGATCGCCACATGCTGGCCTTGACGGTGCTGGTGAAATGCCTGGCGCATTGGGCGGGCAGCGTGCTGCCGCTGGTCATTGCGGCTCCCTTGCTCGGCCTGTTCATGAACATGGAGCCGCTCGGCATCGGCGCCACGGCGCTGACGCTGCTGGTCGGCACGCCGGCCATCACGTTCATCGGCGCCGCCGGTGCGGCGGTGGCGGTGGCGCTGCCGCGTGGCGGGCTGCTGATCTCGGTGCTGGTGCTGCCACTGACCATCCCGGTGCTGATCTTCGGCGTTTCGGCAAGCTATGGGGCGACCGCCAATCCCGACCCGTTTCTGCAGCCGTTCCTCATTCTTGCCGCGCTGACCCTGTTTCTTGGCGTGCTGGGTCCGGTCTCGGCGGCGCTGGCGCTGCGCCATGGCACGGATTGACGCAGCGTATGACTGCGGCTCGGCGACCGATTGCGAAGCCGACGGAGCGAGGCTAAGGAAAAGCATGTCTAGACTGGGCGACATGATCGGCTTGGAAGGCCCCACTTCAGCGGGGCCTGCCGCATGAGTGCGCATGCACTCTACGTGACCGCCGCCTATGGCATCACTGCCGTGGTGCTGGCCGGATTGATCGGCTGGATCCTGCTCGACCAGCGGGCGCGCAAGCGTGAGCTTGTCGAACTGGAGGCGTCCGGCGTGAGGCGTCGCTCCGACAAGGTCGCCAAGCCATGAGCACCGAAACGGAAACGCCGCCGCCCAGTCGTCGCCTGTTCGTGCTTCTGCCGCTGCTGATCTTCCTCGGCCTGGCCGGACTGTTCCTGTCGCAGCTGCTGTCGGGGCGCGATGCTTCGGAAGTGCCGTCGGCCTTGATCGGCCTGCCTGCGCCGCAAACCAGCCTGCCGGCGCTGGAGGGCTCAAACCTGCCGGGGCTCGATTCGAAAACCTTCGCCGGCAAGGTCACATTGGTCAACGTCTTCGCGTCGTGGTGCGCGCCATGCCGCGAAGAGCACCCGGTGCTTCTGGCGTTGTCGCAGGATAAGCGTTTCACCATGGCAGCGCTGAACTACAAGGACCGGCCCGAAAACGCACGCCGGTTCCTCGGCGATCTCGGCAATCCGTTCCAGGCGATAGGGGTCGACGAAGCGGGCCGCGCGGCGATCGACTGGGGCGTCTACGGCGTGCCGGAAACCTTCGTCATCGGCAAGGACGGCAAGATCGCCTACAAACATGTCGGCCCGCTGACGCCCGAGACGGTGCAGGCGTTGCTGTTGCCGCAGATCGACAAGGCACTGGCGGCGCATTGATATTCCGGTGATTCCGGCCTGCAAACAGCGGCTTTCTGCGCGTCCGGTGCTCGCGTACCAAAAGTACGCTCCGCTCCGGTTCTCGGAAACCACCGTTTTCGACTCGGCCTGACCTGAATCTCAACGCACCTTGGCGGCGCGTCTTATCGGGCTTGAGATCAGCCGTAGATCTGCTTGTGGATCTGGTAGAGCATTTCCGAGCGGTCGGCGCGCATGTCCGCCAGATCGCGGCTGGAAAAGCTGTCGATTTCGGCGACAAGGCGGTTGTAGTGCTTGCGCTTGGCAATGCTGTTGCGAGCGCGGGTCATGAGACTGTCGAGGATCATAGCAAGGTTCCTTTTTGGCGCCGCATTTCGGCGGCGGTTTCTTCCTCCCTTGATCGATACGAAGCATGACATAGTAATGGTGCATTGCAAAAAGAAGATGTTGCAATGCACCATTGCGCTGGACGCATAGCCGGTTAATGCGGCGCTAACGTCATGCGCAAAGCCGGCAAGCGATCTTTTGTGGGACACTGTGCGTACCCACATTGCCTTCTGTCCCTCCGGCTGGCTTGATCCCTGTCATTGATGCCGGGAGGAAAGCATGGCGGCCGCAGACTATTATGAAATTCTCGATCCGCGCTTCGCGCGCCTGTTCAACGGCAACGCGCAGGTCGAGAAGCTATTCACCGGATGCCAGTGGGCGGAGGGGCCGGCCTGGTTCGCCGCCGGCCGCTATGTCGTCTGGTCCGACATCCCCAACAATCGCATGCTGCGTTATGACGAGACCGACGGCAATGTCAGCGTCTTCCGGCAGCCGTCCGGCAACTCGAACGGCAACACCGTCGACCGGCAGGGCCGGCTGATCACCTGCGAGCATTCGGGCCGCCGCGTCAGCCGCACCGAGTTCGACGGCTCGGTCACCACGATCGCGGCCAAATGGAAAGGCAAGCGGCTGAATTCGCCCAACGACGCGGTGGTGAAATCCGACGGTTCCATCTGGTTCACCGATCCAAGCTACGGCATCGATACGGATTATGAGGGCGACAGGGCTGAGAGCGAAATCGGCGCCTGCCACGTCTACCGGGTCGATCCCGGCACCGGCGAGGTCGAAGCCGTCATCACCGACATGGTCAGGCCCAACGGCCTCGCCTTCTCGCTGGACGAGAGCAAGCTTTATGTCGTCGATACCGGCCGCACGCATGGCGCGCAGAATCCGGCGCATATGCGGGTGTTCAATGTCGGCAAGGGCGGCAAGAAAGTCTCCGGCGAAAAAGTCTTCGCCGACTGCACCGCCGGCCTGTTCGACGGCTTCAGGCTCGACGAGGACGGCCGTATCTGGACCAGTGCCGCCGATGGCATCCATTGCTACGATCCGGACGGCACGCTGATCGGCAAGGTCAAGGTGCCGGAAGTCACCGCCAATTGCGTGTTCGGCGGCAACAAGCTGAATTGCCTCTACATCGCCGGCACCACGTCGCTCTACATGGTGCGGCTGATGGTCAACGGCGCCAAGACATACTGAGAGTTGAACACTGGCGACCGTTCGACGGTTTCATCGAAGCGGGTCGTGAGCACGAACATCCCCGGGAGGACAAGAAATGCCATTCGTCAACATCCGCATCGTCAAGGAAGTGATCGCCGCCGATCCGGCGGGCAAGAAGGCGGATATCGCCAAGAAGGTCACCGCGGCCATCATAGACGCCACCGGGCTGAGTAACGACGATGTCTGGGTGGTTTTTGAAGAGGTCAACGCCCGCGATTGGTACGTGGGGAAGACCGATGTGGAGACGCTGCGAAAGGGGTAGTGCGCGATCTTTCCTTCTCCCCTTGTGGGAGGTGGATCGGCGCGCAGCGCCGAGACGGTTGAGGGGTGGGTGACGGATTGCCGTCGGTGCCAAGCTGGAACACCCTCATCCGACCTCGCTTCGCGAGGCCACCACCCTGGGGCGAGCCACGGGTCTCGCCCCGTCCTTCAGACCCCACAAGGGGAGAAGGAAGAGAGGCCGCCGCTCAACGCGAGCGGATAAACTCCGCGAAGGCATTCAGTGCATCATGCATCGCCTGCCGGTTCGCCGGCGCCGCCAGGATGCCCGCCACCTCCGGCGGCTTCCTGCCGAGCAGGGCGATCTCCAGCACATCGTCGTAAAGCGCGAACGACATGGTGCGCATGATCTCGGCCAATGCGGCGCGGGCGAACAGCGAGCGCGGCGAGGCGTGTACCAGCATGGCGGGCTTGGCGACGGCGGCATCGCGCGAGACCAGCCAGTCGAGCGCGTTCTTCAGCCCGCCCGGCACGCCATGGGCATATTCCGGACAGGAGACGATCAGGCCGTCGGCTCGACTGACGGCATCGATCAGCTTGGAGGCTTCGAGCGGCGTCCGCTCGCCTTCATCGTCGGGATTGAAGATCGGCAAACGGCCAAGCCCGTCATGGACGGTGACGCGGCAGCCGGACGGCGCTTCGCGCGCCAGTGCGGCGATCAGCGCCGAATTTGTGGAGGCCGCGCGCAGGCTGCCGGAAATGGCAAGGATGTTCAGCAAGGTATGGAATCGGTCCAGACGCGAATCGCGTCCGCAAAACTACCACATCGTCTTCTTGTATTCCTCGTCGAGCCAGCGATCGGTCGCCTCGGCGGAATCGGCAACCGCCAGCTGATCGCGCATGATCTGGCCGAGCGTCGGCAGCGTCGCGCGGTCGTACCAGGTTTCCGGCTTCCACAAATCCGAGCGCATGAAGGCTTTTGCGCAGTGCATGTAGGCCGCCTTGACGCTGACCACGACAACGCTTTGCGGCTCCCTGCCGTCGACGGCGAGCCGTTCGCGCAGATTTGCGTCGACGGTGATGCGGGCATCGCCGTTGACGCGCAGCGTCTCGTTCATGCCGGGGATGAGGAAGAGCAGCCCGACCGGGGGATTGACGAGGATGTTTTCCAGCGTGTCGAGCCGGTTGTTGCCGGGCCGGTCGGGAATGGCGATGGTGGTGTCGTCCAGAACGGTGGCAAAGCCCGGTTTGTCGCCCTTCGGCGTCACGTCGGCATTGCCGGCACCGTCGGACGAGCCAATCAGCACGAATGGGCTCTTGCCGATGAAGGAGCGGCAATGGCCGTCAAGTTTTTTCAGCTCCTTGCGGATAGAACCGTCGGTCGGCCGTGGCGTCTTGTAGATCGTCCTCAACTGGTCGCGCGTGGTGACGAATTCCATGGCCCTTTCCCCTTATTTGCAGGCTCTATTTCCCGGCCTTCTCTTCTTTGCCGGTCTTGTCGTCCAGCGAATGGCGCAGGATCAGCGGCATTTGGCTGAAGGTGAACAGAAGCGTGATCGGCATGATGCCCCAGACTTTGAAAGTAACCCAGGCGTCGGTGGAAAAATTGCGCCACACCACCTCATTGACGATGGCCAGGAACAGGAAGAACAGGCCCCAGCGGAAGGTCAGCTTGCGCCAGCCTTCAGCGTCGAGGCTGAAGGCTGAATCGAAGACATAGCCAAGCAGCGACTTGCCGAAGTACAGGCCGCCGAGCAGCACCCCGCCGAACAGCGTGTTGACGATGGTGGGCTTCATCTTGATGAAGATGTCGTCCTGCAGATAGAGCGTCAGCGCGCCGAAAATGAAGACGACGACGCCCGACACCATCGGCATGATCGGCAAGGTGCGGGTGAGCAGCCACGAGGCGATCAGCGCGATTGCCGTGGCAGCCATGAACAGGCCGGTGGCGACGAAGATCGGCCCGCCGAACTCGGCCAGAACAGGGAATTTCTGCACCAGCCATCCGCTGCGCGCATTGGCGAAGAAGAACACCATCAACGGACCCAGCTCCAGCACCAGCTTGAGCAGCGGATTGACGCCTTCCTTCTTCTGCTTCTGCGGGTCCGACGGATCGCGTTCGAGAATGGGTGGGTTCATGGAATCTCTTTCTTGCGCATGATCTGATCCAAAAAGTCTGCAACTTTTTGGGACATGCTTGTTAAGCTACTCCAGCGATCGCCCTGGCGAATTCGCTTGCCGAGAAAGGTTCGAGGTCGTCGACCTGTTCGCCGACGCCGATGAAATAGACCGGCAATTTGTGCTTTGCCGCGATCGCCACCAGAATACCGCCGCGCGCCGTGCCGTCCAGCTTGGTCATCACCAGGCCGTTGACGCCGGCGATATTGCGGAAGATCTCGACCTGGTTGAGCGCGTTCTGGCCGGTGGTGGCGTCGACCGTCTGCAGCACGGTGTGCGGCGCTTCCGGATCGAGCTTGCCGAGCACGCGGACGATCTTTTCGAGCTCGGCCATCAGTTCGGTCTTGTTCTGCAGACGGCCGGCGGTGTCGATGATCAGCACGTCGGAGCCGGCCTCTTTCGCCCGCTCGAATGCATCATAGGCAAGGCCGGCGGCATCGGCGCCGAGCTTGGAGGCGATGACCGGCGATTTCGTCCGCTCGCCCCAGATCTTCAGCTGCTCGATGGCTGCCGCGCGGAACGTGTCGCCGGCGGCGAGCATGACCGACAGGCCGCCATCGGTCAGCTTGGCGGCGAGCTTGCCGATGGTGGTGGTCTTGCCGGTGCCGTTGACGCCAACCACCAGGATGACATGCGGCTTGTGCGAGAGGTCGAGCTCCAGCGGCATGGCGACATGGGCCAGCACTTTTTCCACCTCGGCCGCCATGATGGCGCGGACCTCGGTGTCGGAAACGTCCTTGCCGTAGCGGCTCGCGGCCAGCGCGTCGGTAACGCGCAAGGCCGTCTCCATGCCGAGATCGGCGCGGATCAGCACATCCTCCAGGTCCTGCAAAGTCTCTTCGTCCAGCTTGCGCTTGGTGAAGACGCCGGCAATGTTGCCGGTCAGTTCCTTGGACGAGCGGGCAAGCCCGTCCTTCATGCGCTGGAACCAGGAGCGCCTCGGTGCCGGCTCCGGCGCCTTTTGCGGCTCGGCCTTCTGCTCGACCTTCTTGGTGACGGTCACCTTGCCGGGGGCGGCTTTCGGCTCCGGCGCGGGTGGTGGAAGAGGCTGCGGCTCGGGCGCAATTTCCGCAATGACCGGCTGCGATTCGATCGGCGCAGGCTGGCGAATGGGAGGTGCGATTTCGGCGGCGGGTGCTTCGGGCGTCGGCGCTGAAACTTCTTCCTTCTCCCCGTCGCTATACGGGGAGAAGGTGCCGGCAGGCGGATGAGGGGCGGCGCCGGCCTTTGAAGACGGCTGAAGAGGGGACGGCGCCGGTGTGGGCACCTCGATCGGCGCTGGTGTTTCTGCCGGAACCTCGGCCGGCGTCGGCACTTCGACCGGGGCCGGCTCCGGCCGCTTTTCCGGGCGTGACGGGACGATCTCCGGTTCGGCCGGCGCCGGCGCTGGGACTTCTTGCGGCTGCCGTTCGGGCGTGGGTTCGGGAGTCGCAGGGGTGAGCGGAACTTCCTCGGGCGCCGGCGGCTCTGGCGTCTCTGGCGCGGGCGCCGGTTCTTCTTTCGGCGCGGGCTCCGGCAGAGGTTCCGGCTCGGAGGGAACAGTCGGCTCCGGTGCTGGCGGGATGGTCGGCTCCGGCGCGGGCACCGGTTCCTCGACAGGCGCCGGTTCCGGCGCAGGAATTACCTCCGGCTCGACCGTCGGCGTCGTTTCTGCCTCGGGCCGCGGCTCGTCGCGCTTCAAGAACTCCGGGACGGCCTGTTCGGCCGCCGGCTTCAGCGCATCGAGTGCTTCCCATTTGATCGGCGGTAGCGGGGCGGTCTCGTCGATCCGTTCCTCGACCACCTCTTTCTTGCCGAACGAAAATATCTTCTTGAAAAAACCAGCCATGCTTTGCGTTTCTCAGGCGGCGCGGGCGGCAAGCGGCGCCGCGATCAGCCTGGTACCATCATGGCCCGATATATCGGCCTCGACGATCTCACCCGGTGCGCCCGTGCCGAGTGCGGCAAGCGTAAAACCCTCGGTGCGGCCAAGGCCGTCTCGCTCGATCAGGATCGACTGACGCGTACCGGTGAGCAACGACAGATGCCTGACATAGGCAACTTCACCGGCGGCGCGCAGCCGGGCGGCGCGCTGCTTGACCACCTCGCGGCGGAGCTGCGGCATGCGCGCGGCAGGCGTGCCTTCGCGTGGACTGAAGGGGAAGACGTGGAGATGGGTCAGGCCACACTCCTCGACAATTTTCTCCGAGTTCTCGAACATTTCGTCGGTCTCGGTCGGGAAGCCGGCGATGATGTCGGCGCCAAAGACGATACCGGGGCGCAGTTTGCGCACATCCTCGCAGAAGCGGATCGACTGATCGCGCAGATGCCTTCGCTTCATGCGCTTCAGGATCATGTCGTCGCCCGACTGCAGCGACAGATGCAGATGCGGCATCAACCGGGGCTCGGTGGCGATGGCGTCGAGCAAATCGTCGTCGGCCTCGATCGAATCGATCGACGACAGCCGCAGGCGCTTCACATCGGGCACCTGTTTCAGGATGGTCTTCACCAGTTTGCCGAGCTTCGGCGCGCCCGGCAGGTCGGCGCCGAATGAAGTCATGTCGACGCCGGTCAGAACGATCTCGGCATAGCCGTTGCCGGCGAGCCGCTTGACCTGCTCGACCACGGCGCCCATCGGCACCGAGCGCGAATTGCCGCGGCCGTAGGGAATGATGCAGAAGGTGCAGCGGTGGTCGCAGCCGTTCTGCACCTGGACGAAGGCGCGTGCGCGGCCCTCGATGGCGTCGACCAGGTGGCCCGCGGTCTCGCGCACCGAAAAGATATCGTTGACGCGCGCCTTCTCGGTGACGTTGACGCCGAAATCCGGCAGCGCGCGGTAGGAATTCGCGTTCAGCTTCTCTTCATTGCCAAGCACGAGATCGACCTCGTCCATGGCGGCGAATTTTTCAGGCTCGGTCTGCGCGGCGCAGCCGGTGACGATGATGCGGGCCTGCGGGTTGTCTCGGCGCGCCTTGCGGATCGCCTGCTTGGCCTGGCGCACTGCTTCGCCTGTCACGGCGCAGGTGTTGAAGATCACGGCGCCACCTTCCAACGCGCCGAGGCCCGCACTTTCAGCCTCGCGCCGCATCACCTGCGATTCATAGGTGTTGAGCCGGCAGCCGAAGGTGACGACATCGATCCCCGGGGACACCGGGCTCTTGGGCAGAGCGGACATCAGGCCGCGCTTTCAGTGTCGCGGGCCCATGTCCCGATCGACGGGTCGAAGTTGCCGGAAAATTCCCATTCGGCGGCGCCGGTCAGGACCACGTGGTCATCGTCGCGCCATTCGACATGCAGCGTGCCGCCGCCTGGCGTCAACAGACTGACGCTGCGGCCGGTCCGGTTGGTGCGGGCCGCGGCCACGACGGCCGCGCAGGAGGCCGAGCCGCAGGCCTTGGTCAGGCCGGCGCCGCGTTCCCAGGTGCGGATGACCATTGTTTCGGGCGAAGTAACCTGAGCGATGGTTATGTTGGCGC
The DNA here is from genome assembly GCF_001618845.1 of Mesorhizobium ciceri biovar biserrulae. NCBI lineage: Bacteria > Pseudomonadati > Pseudomonadota > Alphaproteobacteria > Hyphomicrobiales > Phyllobacteriaceae > Mesorhizobium > Mesorhizobium ciceri. The sequence continues at coordinate 6,032,882 of NZ_CP015064.1, read as the reverse complement.
GCTCGGGGAACATCGGGTGGTTCTCGAGCAGCGGACCGAAGCGGTCGAGCTCGTAGGACCAGACGTCGTTGTCGACCCAGAAGATCGCGTGCGGGTTGCCCATCGAAACGACCGAGGGTGAATGCAGCACGGGGGCGTCGATCGGGCCGATCTGCAGCTCGATCATGCGGGTGTCGCGGAATTCCTCGGCCAGCGGGATATCCTGCCAGCCGAAGCGCGGCGTGCCCATGTCGACCGAGATCGAACCGTCGGCGTGTTCGCGCGCATTGAGGATGCCCGCCACGGTCTCGAAGGTGAAGATCTTCTGGCCGGTCTCGGCGGCGAGCGCCTGGACGACGCAGCGCATGCCATTGCCGCAGGCCTGCGCACCGGTTCCATCGGAATTCAGGATGTCGATGAAAAAGGCGGTGCCAGACGTCCTGGCGTCATGGATCGCCATGATCTGGTCGAAGCTGGTCGCAGCATCGGCGTTCAGCGCAATCGCCGCCGCCGCCGTCACCCGATCGGCACGGCCACGCATATCGGCAACGATGATCTCGTTGCCGATGCCGTTCATCTTGGCGAAAGGGGCAGTGCTGGCCATTGCTCCGAAAAATTCCGTGTCCGTTTGGCGCTATATGGCGGAAACGGGCAGGAATTACCAGTGCGCAGCCGCTTGGTCTCGGCGAAAGCGCCGGACTTACGTGACCGCGAAAATGCCCAGCACCACCAGCAGGAAGATGATCAGAACGATGCCGATAAGGATACGCGCACCGGTGGCCGCGGCACCTGCCAGTGCCGGCATGCCGAGCAAGCTCGCCGCCGCGGCGACGATCAGGAGAATGATAATCCATTTGAGCATGACAATGCCTCGCAAACCGGCAAATATTTCAACCACATGAAAACGCGGTTGCAGCGCTGGGGTTCCGTCGAACCGATGCGGATCAGGGCCCTATGTGCTCCGGCACATCCCAGACCTCGCCCGGCCGCAAGGCGCGAAAGCGCTCGCGTGGGATGCCTCGATCGTCAAGCGCCTCGGTCAATTTGCGCGCCGGCTCGTCGATCGGCTCGTCGGTGAGCTGGAAGGTGCCCCAGTGACAGCCGGCGGCATGGGCGGCGTTGCACAGCGTCATGCCCTGCACGGCTTCCCAGGGATTCTGGTGCTGCGGCGCCATGAACCAGCGCGGCTCATAGGCGCCGATCGGCAGGATGGCGAAGCGGAAACCGCCATGTTTCTCGGCCATCAGCCGGTAGTTGATGCCATCGTGGAAGCCGGTATCGCCGGCGAAATAGAGCTTGCCGTCAGGCGTTTCGACGACAAAGCCGGCCCAGAGCGCCATGCGCCGGTCGCGGGCGCCACGCGCCGACCAGTGATGCACCGGCTCGACATGAACGGCGGCGCCGTCGCCGATCTCGACCCTGTCGCCCCAGTCATGCGCCGACAGTCGCATGCCGGGCACGGCGGCTTCGATGATGGCGTCGTTGCCGAGCGGAGTGAGCACCAGCGGGTCGTGGCCGGCCTTCAGCCGCTTCAACGTGGCGAGGTCGAGATGGTCGTAGTGGTTGTGGCTGACCAGCACGAGGTCGATCGGCGGCAGGTCGGCAAAGGCGATGCCTGGCGCATTGATGCGTTTTGGTCCGGCGAAGGAAAGCGGCGAGGCGCGCAACGACCATACCGGATCGGTAAGGATGTTCAGACCGGCCGTCTGGACCAGCAAGGTGGAATGGCCAACCATCGTCACTTCCAGCGCGGCGCCCTCGACCCTTGTCGCCGGCTTTGCCTGCGGAAAGGGGCTTGCATCGCTCGCCGGCTATTTCGAGCGCTGGCCATTCAACTGCCATTTCAGCAGGTCGGCGAAACGGCCGGGTGGCTGGCCGTCGGGATTGAAGAACAATGCGCCGTCGAAATGGTCGCTGGGCGGGCCGCCATAATAGCGATTGGCGGCTGTCTTTCTCGCGGCCAATTTTGCGGCTCCGGCAGGTGTTTCGTTTTCCAGACATAGGCGCTAAGGCGGCTCGCGCAAGCGTCCAACCGTCGAATGTCGGCGCTGCACTGCTTTGACCGGATCCCCAGGCGACGCGCGACAAGCGGTCAGCCGCCGCGATTGCGATAAATTTGCAACAATTCTTGCTGCAAACTGTATTTTAACCATATCGGGTTGAAATTTCGCCACCTTCTCCATCTTGGTGGGGGTGAGATTGTGCGGACGGCTTCCCCCCAGCCGGATCCGACGGAGGTTGGAATGACTTTTTCGAAAACCGGTCTGGTGGCCGTATCGCTGGCGGCGCTCGTTGCGAGCGGCTGTTCGACCTCGCGTTTCTCCTCGATGGATGACCAGCAGCCGGCACCGCTGGAGGCCGCGCCCGCCGGCAAGGTGACGGCGAACCAACTGCCGCCGCCGGCATCGCCCGGCACCACCGACCCGTCTCAATTCCCGACCGCTCCTGCGAACACGCAGGTCGCCGCGCTGCCTTCGGATGGTTCGGCGCCGGCCGGCGCTTCGGACGTGACTGCCGCCAGCGTCGCCGGTGTCTGGAACGCCAGCGTTGCGGGCCAGAGCTGCAAGGTGGCGACACCGCAGACCAAATTCGGCGCCGGCTTCCGCGCCGGGCCGCTGCATTGCCCGGCGCCGATGGACGGCGTCAAGTCGTGGAACGTCGCCGGCAAGCAGCTGACGCTCTATGACGAGAGTGGCGGTGCGCTGGCGCGGCTCTATTCCTCGGGCGGCTCGAAATTCGACGGCCAGACTTCCAACGGCCAGCCGATTTCGCTTACAAGGTAGGCTCATGCATGTCGCCCAAAAGTGGCCGCGGTTTTGGGAAAACAAAGATCTAAAGCGGGTCGTCTGAATCCGTTCAGACACGACCGCTTTAGTCCTTCCGAATGCATGTCGCGCAGAAGTGACCCCGGTTTCGGGACAGCGACATGCATAAACAAATGACGTGACCGATGCATCTGCGTGACGGCCTCCAGACCCATGCGACCGTCAGGCAGCGCTACGACCATCTGGTGGAAACCGGTACGATCGACCGCGATCCGGCGCAGGAACGGATCGTTGCGGCGCTCGACCTGCTGACCGATGAGATTTCGGCCAAGCGGCTGGCGCATAAGTCGAGCGCGCTGGGCTGGCTGTTCGCCCGCAAGCGCGAGACGCATGAGGCCGTCAAAGGCCTTTACATCCATGGCGGCGTCGGTCGCGGCAAGACCATGCTGATGGATATGTTCTTCGAGTTGCTGCCGGTGCGGCGCAAGCGCCGCGTCCACTTCAACGACTTCATGGCGGACGCGCAGGACCGTATCCAGAAGCACCGGCAGGCGCGCAAGAATGGCGACGTCAAGGAGGACGATCCGATCCCGCCGGTGGCCAGGGCCCTTGCCGAGCAAGCCTGGGTGCTGTGCTTCGACGAGTTCTCGGTCACCGACATCGCCGACGCGATGATCCTGTCCAGGTTGTTTTCGGCGCTGTTTGCCAGCGGTGTGGTGCTGGTCGCCACCTCGAATGTGGCGCCGGAAAACCTCTACAGCGACGGGCTGAACCGTCAGCTTTTCCTGCCCTTCATCGGCATACTGGAGCGGCACACACAGGTGCTGGCGCTCGATGCCGACAAGGACTACCGGCTGGAAAAGCTCGCCCGGACACCGGTCTATGTCACGCCGGCCGATGCGGCGGCGGACCAGCTACTCGACGAGGCCTGGCAAGCCATGACGCGCAACGCGCCGACCGCCGAGACATCGATTGCCCTCAAAGGGCGGCAGGTGATCGTGCCGCGTGCGGCAGGCGATGCGGCGCGGTTCTCCTTCGCCGATCTCTGCGAAAAGCCGCTTGGCGCGCGCGATTTCCTGGCGATCGCCGGGCGCTTCTCAACCATTTTCATCGACCACGTCCCGGTGCTCGGCGAAGGCAAGCGCAACGAGGCCAAACGCTTCATCCTTCTGATCGACACGCTCTACGACCATCATGTGCGGCTGGTGGTGAGCGCCGAAGCGCCGCCGCAAGCGCTTTATGCCGCCAAGCGCGGCGTGGAGGTCTTCGAGTTCGAGCGCACCGCATCGCGGCTGATCGAGATGCAAAGTCGCGACTGGCTGGAGGATTGGGCGGAGCGGCAGAAAGGGAAGCCGGCGCCAGAGGCACAGCAGGCGCAGGCCTGAATTTCCAGGGAATGCGTCGGTAGCGATCCTTTGCCCCCCTCTGTCATGCCAACGTCTGCAACTCGAACCTCCTCGGCCACCCGCATCACAAGGGCGTCATTACCCGCATTCAGCCTTACGATTTCCATCTTCGTCGGTTATTTCCTCCCAAGTCGGCTTACAAACTTTGACGTTTACGTAAATCCCAAATGATCTAACCGATTGAAAACACTGACGCCAAAATAATCGTTTGAATTTTTTCCGTGCCGGGGCTATTGGGTGCGGCGAAAATTCGCGGTTCCCCGCAGCATTCCGGCCTCTTCTTCGACGCCGCCATCAAGTCACAGAGATTTGAGACGTCGTCACCGACAAAGGGAAAACATCCTCACATGGCACGCAACAAAATAGCGCTTATCGGCTCTGGCATGATCGGCGGCACGCTCGCTCACATGATCGGCCTCAAGGACCTCGGCGACGTGGTGCTGTTCGATATTGCCGAAGGTATCCCGCAGGGCAAGGGGCTCGATATCGCGCAGTCGTCGCCTGTCGATGGCTTCGACTCCAGGCTCACCGGCATCAACGACTATGCCGGCATCGAAGGCGCCGACGTCTGCATCGTCACCGCCGGCGTGCCGCGCAAGCCCGGCATGAGCCGCGACGACCTTTTGGGCATCAACCTCAAGGTCATGGAGCAGGTCGGCGCCGGGCTGAAGAAGTATGCGCCGAAGGCTTTCGTCATCTGCATCACAAACCCGCTCGACGCCATGGTCTGGGCGCTGCAGAAATTCTCAGGCCTGCCCAACAGCCACGTCGTCGGCATGGCCGGCGTGCTCGACAGCGCGCGCTTCCGCTATTTCCTGGCCGAGGAATTCAAGGTCTCGGTCGAGGACGTCACCGCCTTCGTGCTCGGCGGCCACGGCGATTCCATGGTGCCGATGATCCGCTACTCGACGGTATCGGGCATTCCGCTGCCCGACCTCATCAAGATGGGCTGGACCTCGAAGGAGAAGCTCGACCAGATCGTGCAGCGCACCCGCGACGGCGGCGCCGAGATCGTCGGCCTGCTCAAGACCGGCTCGGCCTATTACGCGCCGGCCGCTTCGGCGATCTCGATGGCCGAAGCCTATCTCAAGGACAAGAAGCGCGTGCTGCCCTGCGCGGCGTATCTCTCCGGCCAGTATGGCGTCAAGAATACCTATGTCGGCGTTCCCGTGGTCATCGGCGCCGGCGGCGTCGAGCGCATCATCGAGATCGAGCTCAACAAGAGCGAGCAGAAGATGTTCGACTCCTCCGTGGCGACGGTGCAGGGCCTGACCGAGGCCTGCGTCAAGATCGCGCCGCAACTCGCCTCCAAATGAATCTCCAGTAAGTGAACCCCCAGTCGATCCGGAGACCATACAGATGAACATCCATGAGTATCAGGGCAAGGCACTGCTGAAGTCGTTCGGCGCGCCGGTGGCCGAAGGCGTGCCGGTGTTCAAGGCGAGCGAAGCGGAAGCCGCCGCCAAGGCGCTGCCGGGCCCGCTCTATGTGGTGAAGAGCCAGATCCATGCCGGCGGCCGCGGCAAGGGCAAATTCACCGAGCTCGGCCCGGACGCCAAGGGCGGCGTGCGGCTGGCAAAATCGGTGGCCGATGTCGTCGCCAACGCCAACGAGATGCTGGGCAACACTCTGGTGACCAAGCAGACCGGCCCGGCCGGCAAGCAGGTCAACCGCCTCTATATCGAAGACGGCGCCGACATCGAACGCGAGCTCTATCTGTCGATCCTGGTCGACCGTTCGGTCGGCCGCATTGCGTTCGTCGTCTCGACCGAAGGCGGCATGGACATCGAAGCGGTTGCCCATGACACGCCCGAAAAGATCATCACCGTCGCCATCGATCCGGAAAAAGGCGTCACATCGGCCGACCTGAAGGCGCTCAACGGCGCGCTCAAGCTCGACGGCGATGCGGCCAAGGACGGCGATACGCTGTTCCCGATCCTCTACAAGGCCTTCGTCGAGAAGGACATGAGCCTGCTCGAGGTCAATCCGCTGATCGTCATGAAGAACGGCCGGCTGCGCGTGCTCGACGCGAAAGTGTCGTTCGACAACAACGCGCTGTTCCGCCACCCCGACGTGCTCGAGCTGCGCGACACCACCGAAGAGGACGAGAAGGAAATCGAGGCGTCGAAATACGACCTCGCCTATGTGGCGCTCGACGGCAATATCGGCTGCATGGTCAACGGCGCCGGCCTTGCCATGGCGACGATGGACATCATCAAGCTCTATGGCGCCGAACCCGCCAACTTCCTCGATGTCGGCGGCGGTGCGTCCAAGGAAAAAGTGACGGCGGCGTTCAAGATCATCACCAGGGATCCGGCGGTCAAGGGCATCCTGATCAACATCTTCGGCGGCATCATGAAGTGCGACATCATTGCCGAGGGCGTCATTGCCGCGGTCAAGGAAGTCGGCCTGGAAGTGCCGCTGGTGGTGCGCCTGGAAGGCACCAATGCCGAGCTGGGCAAGAAGATCATCAACGACAGCGGCCTGAACGTGGTGTCGGCCGACGATCTCGACGATGCAGCCAAGAAGATCGTGGCGGCGGTGAAGGGCTGATCTGGTGCCTCCGCATAAGATAAACCTGGTCGAGGCTGCGGATCAAAAGATCAAGAAGGTCTTCGATCCGCATATCGCCGGCGATGTCAACGACAGCCAGGCGAAGGTCGCCAAGTTCGGCGAGGTCTTCGACTGGCACGCGCATGACAATGAGGACGAAGCCTTCCTCGTGTTGCGCGGGCGTATCGCCATCGATTTCCGCGACGGCCCGGTCGAACTCGGCGAGGGCGATTTCATCGTCGTGCCGCGCGGCGTCGAGCACCGGCCGCGCTCGCTCACCGTCGAGCCCGTGGTGCTGATGTTCGAGCCGGCAACGACGCTCAACACCGGCAATGCCAAGAGCGACCTCACGGTCGCTGACCTGAAGCGGCTCTGACCATGTTTTCCTCGATCAACGGTTTTTAGAAAAGGGCTCCCATGTCCATCCTCGTCGACAAGAACACCAAGGTGCTGGTGCAGGGCCTGACCGGCAAGACCGGCACGTTCCATACCGAACAGGCGCTGGCTTATCACGGCACGAAAATGGTCGGCGGCATCCATCCCAAGAAGGGTGGCGAGACGTGGACCGGCGCCAAGGGCGAAAGCCTGCCGATCTTCGCCACCGTCGCCGAGGGCAAGGAAAAGACCGGTGCCAACGCGTCGGTCGTCTATGTGCCGCCGGCGGGTGCCGCCGAAGCCATCCTCGAAGCGATCGAGGCCGAGATCCCGCTGATCATCTGCATCACCGAAGGCATACCGGTGATGGACATGATCAGGGTCAAGGCCAGGCTCGACCGTTCGACCTCGCGGCTGATCGGCCCGAACTGCCCGGGCGTGCTGACGCCCAACGAATGCAAGATCGGCATCATGCCCGGAAACATCTTCCGCAAGGGCTCGGTCGGCGTTGTTTCGCGGTCGGGAACGCTTACCTATGAGGCAGTGTTCCAGACCACCAATGTCGGCCTCGGCCAGACCACCGCCGTCGGTATCGGCGGCGACCCCGTCAAAGGCACCGAGTTCATCGACGTGCTCGAGATGTTCCTCGCCGACGAGGAGACCAAGTCGATCATCATGATCGGCGAGATCGGCGGTTCGGCCGAGGAAGACGCCGCGCAGTTCCTCAAGGACGAAGCCAAGCGGGGCCGCAAGAAGCCGATGGCCGGCTTCATCGCCGGGCGCACGGCGCCGGCCGGCCGCACCATGGGCCACGCCGGCGCGGTCATCTCCGGCGGCAAGGGCGGCGCCGAAGACAAGATCGCGGCAATGGAATCGGCCGGGATAAAAGTTTCGCCGTCGCCGGCAAGGCTGGGCACGACCTTGGTCGAAGCGATCAAAGGGTAAGGGAATAGGGGAGTAAGGGAGTAGGGCAGTAGGGAAAATAGCAGCGGCAAAAAGCCCTACTCCCCTATTCCCTTATTTCCCTACTCCCCTCCAAAAACAGGAGACGGAGCCGGGCTCCGCGGACAAAAATGGCAAGACAAGATCAGGCCAACGACCAATTTTCTCTCACCTCTTTCCTCTATGGCGGCAATGCCGATTACATCGACGCGCTTTATGCCGCCTATGAGGACGATCCAGCCTCGGTCAATCCCGAATGGCAGGAGTTCTTCGCCGGGCTGAAAGACGATTCCGGCGATGTGCGCAGGAACGCCAAGGGCGCCTCCTGGGCCAAGCCCTCCTGGCCGCTGCAGGCCAATGGCGAATTGGTGTCGGCGCTCGACGGCAATTGGGGCATCGTCGAGAAGACAATCGAAAAGAAGGTCAAGGACAAGGCGGTCACCAATGGCGTCGTCCTGTCCGACGCCGACGTGCACCAGGCGACGCGCGATTCGGTGCGCGCCATCATGATGATCCGCGCCTACCGCATGCGCGGCCATCTGCACGCCAATCTCGATCCGCTCGGCATCGCCAAGCCGCTCGAGGACTACAACGAGCTGTCGCCGGAAAACTACGGCTTCACCGAAGCCGATTACGACCGGCCGATCTTCCTCGACAATGTGCTGGGGCTTGAATTCGGCAGCATCCGGCAGATGCTGGAAATCCTGACCCGCACCTATTGCTCCACGCTCGGCGTCGAGTTCATGCATATTTCCGACCCTGAGGAAAAGGCCTGGATCCAGGCGCGCATCGAGGGTGCCGACAAGGAGATCACCTTCACCGCCGCCGGCAAGAAGGCGATCCTGCAGAAGCTGGTCGAGGCTGAAGGCTTCGAGCAGTTCATCGACGTCAAGTACAAGGGCACCAAGCGCTTCGGCCTCGATGGCAGTGAGGCGCTGATCCCGGCGCTGGAGCAGATCGTCAAGCGCGGCGGCCAGCTCGGCATGAAGGAAATCGTGCTCGGCATGGCGCATCGCGGCCGGCTGAACGTGCTCTCCCAGGTGATGGCCAAGCCCCACCGCGCCATCTTCCACGAGTTCAAGGGCGGCTCTGCGGCACCCGATGAGGTCGAAGGCTCGGGCGACGTCAAGTACCATCTAGGCGCCTCGTCGGACCGCGAATTCGACGGCAACAAGGTGCATCTGTCCTTGACCGCCAACCCCTCGCATCTGGAAATCGTCGATCCGGTGGTGATGGGCAAGGCGCGCGCCAAGCAGGATTATCTGTTCGGCCGCAGCCGCGAGGAAATCGTGCCGCTGGAAGAGCGCGCCAAGGTGCTGCCGCTCTTGCTGCATGGCGATGCCGCCTTCGCCGGTCAGGGCGTGATCGCCGAGATCCTCGGCCTGTCCGGCCTGCGCGGCCACCGCGTCGCTGGCACGCTGCATTTCATCATCAACAACCAGATTGGTTTCACCACCAACCCGCGCTTTTCGCGCTCCTCGCCCTATCCGTCCGACGTCGCCAAGATGATCGAAGCACCGATCTTCCACGTCAATGGCGACGACCCGGAAGCCGTGGTGCACGCCACCAAGGTGGCGATCGAGTTTCGCATGAAGTTCTTCAAGCCTGTTGTGGTCGATATGTTCTGCTATCGCCGCTTCGGCCACAATGAGGGCGACGAACCGGCCTTCACCCAGCCGATCATGTACCGCAACATCCGCAACCACAAGACGACGGTGCAGATCTATGGCGACCGGCTGATCGCCGAGGGTCACCTCACCCAGGCCGAGCTCGACCAGTTGAAAGCCGACTGGCGGGCGCATCTGGAATCCGAATGGGAAGTCGGCCAGCACTACAAGCCCAACAAGGCTGACTGGCTCGACGGCGCCTGGTCGGGCCTGCGCACCGCCGACAACCAGGACGAACAGCGGCGCGGCAAGACCGCCGTGCCGGTCAAGACACTGAAGGAAATCGGCAGGAAGCTGACCGAGGTGCCGAAGGACTTCGAGGCGCACAAGACGATCATCCGTTTCCTCGAAAACCGCCGCCAGGCGATCGAGTCCGGCGAAGGCATCGACTGGTCGACGGCCGAGGCGCTGGCCTTCGGCGCCATCCTGCTCGATGGCAATCCGATCCGCCTGTCGGGGCAGGATTCCGAACGCGGCACCTTCTCGCAGCGCCATTCCGTGCTCTACGACCAGCGCGACGAGACCCGCTACATCCCGCTCAACAATCTGTCGGCCGCACAGGCCGGTTACGAAGTCATCAACTCGATGCTGTCGGAAGAGGCGGTGCTGGGCTTCGAATATGGCTACAGCCTGGCCGAGCCCAAGGCGCTGACCCTGTGGGAAGCGCAGTTCGGCGACTTCGCCAACGGCGCCCAGGTGGTGTTCGACCAGTTCATCTCGTCAGGCGAACGCAAGTGGCTCAGAATGTCGGGCCTCGTCTGCCTGTTGCCGCATGGCTATGAAGGCCAGGGTCCGGAACATTCCTCGGCCCGGCTCGAACGCTTCCTGCAGCTTTGCGCCGAAGACAACATGCAAGTCGCCAACTGCACCACGCCGGCCAACTACTTCCACATATTGCGCCGGCAGCTGAAGCGCGACTTCCGCAAGCCGCTGATTCTGATGACGCCGAAGTCGCTGCTGCGCCACAAGCGGGCGGTGTCGACGCTGCCGGAAATTTCGGGCGAAAGCTCGTTCCACCGGTTGCTCTGGGACGATGCGCAGCTGCTTTCCGGACAAGCGATCAAGCTGGTCAAGGATTCCAAGATCCGCCGCGTCGTGCTGTGTTCGGGCAAGGTCTATTACGACCTCTATGAGGAGCGCGAGAAGCGCGGCATCAACGACATCTATCTGCTGCGCGTCGAGCAGCTTTACCCGTTCCCGGCCAAGGCGCTGATCACCGAACTGTCGCGGTTCCGCAATGCCGAGATGGTGTGGTGCCAGGAGGAGCCCAAGAACATGGGCGCCTGGTCGTTCATCGACCCGTATCTGGAATGGGTGCTGGCGCATATCGACGCCAAGCATCAGCGGGTGCGCTACACCGGCCGTCCGGCCGCCGCCTCGCCGGCGACCGGACTGATGTCGAAGCATCTCGCCCAGCTCGCCGCCTTGCTCGAAGACGCGCTTGGTGAATAGAGAAGATCTGGGCGAACAACAGAACCGAAAGAAAACGGACAGGCACAATGGCTACCGAAATCCGCGTTCCCACTCTCGGCGAATCCGTCACTGAAGCGACCGTCGGCAAATGGTTCAAGAAGGTTGGCGATACAATCGCCGCCGATGAACCGCTGGTCGAACTCGAGACCGACAAGGTGACGGTGGAGGTGCCTGCCGCCGCCGCCGGCACGCTGGGTGAGATCACCGTCAAGGAAGGCGAGACGGTCGGTGTCGGCGCGCTGCTGGGGTCGATTTCGGCAGGCGGCGCGGCTCCCGCCACGAAGCCGCAAGCGGTGTCGCAGGCCTCGTCGCCGGATGCGGCATCGACCGGCAAGCAGGCCGCGGCCGAGACCGCCAAGATCGCCGGCGATGCCGGCCCGGTCGAGCCGCGCACCATGCCACCGGCACCGGCCGCGGCGAAACTGATCGCCGAAAGCAATCTCTCGGTCGACCAGATCTCCGGTTCGGGAAAGCGCGGCCAGGTGCTGAAAGGTGACGTGCTCGACGCCATTTCCAAGGGCGCGCCGTCGCAGCCGGCCGAGACGCCGAAAGCAGCACCGGCACCGGTTGCCGTGCGGGCGCCGTCCTCGGGCGACGATGCATCGCGCGAGGAGCGCGTGCGCATGACCAAATTGCGCCAGACCATCGCGCGCCGCCTCAAGGAAGCGCAGTCGACCGCAGCCATGCTGACCACCTTCAACGAGGTCGACATGTCAGCGGTGATGGCGCTGCGCACCAAATACAAGGATGTGTTCGAGAAGAAGCACGGCGTGAAGCTCGGCTTCATGGGCTTCTTCACCAAGGCCGTCACGCACGCGTTGAAGGAAATCCCCTCGGTCAATGCCGAGATCGACGGCACCGATATCATCTTCAAGAACTATGCCCATATCGGCGTCGCCGTCGGCACTGAAAAGGGCCTCGTCGTGCCGGTGGTGCGCGATGCCGACCAGATGTCGATCGCCGAGATCGAGAAGGACATCGGCCGGCTGGGCATCGCCGCGCGCGACGGCAAGCTGTCGGTCGCCGACATGCAGGGCGGCACGTTTACGATCTCCAACGGTGGCGTTTACGGGTCGCTGATGTCGACGCCGATCCTCAACGCGCCGCAGTCGGGCATTCTCGGCATGCACAAGATCCAGGACCGGCCGGTCGTGGTCGGCGGCCAGATCGTGATCCGGCCGATGATGTACCTGGCGCTCAGCTACGATCACCGCATCGTCGACGGCAAGGAAGCGGTGACGTTCCTGGTGCGCGTCAAGGAAAGCTTGGAGGATCCGGAACGGCTGGTGCTTGATCTCTGAGGTCTGGTGCTGATCCGGCTGTTGGAATGTGTGCCGGAGGAAGGGATCTGCGCGGCAGAATGACGACCCGTTCCCTTAGCCTTTCCAAGGTGCTTTCGATCGCATCGATCGCGGTCGGCATGGTGGTGGTCGCCGCCTGCGGAGCTCACGCCGCCTGTCCGATCGAGCTCGCTGTCTATGGCGACGCCCAGAGCGGCAGCGAGATCGATTTCACGCCGACCGGCACCTCGGCGACCGTCACCAACAGCTTCCGGATGATCCTCGACAACAATGTGGTGCTCAACGGCATCGTCATGTGGAATGAAGGCGTATCGCGGCCGAACGGCGCGCTGATGCACAAATGCCCCGAGGGCGACGTCACCGGCGAGGAGCTTGCCGCCTGCACGCCCTGGCACGGCGTCATCTACACGGCGGATGAAAAGGGCAACATCGGACTGCTGCCGGCTGAAGGCGTCGAAGCGCCGAAGAGGCTGATCCTGCCGGACCTCGGGCCGGCGTTGCGCCAATCCAGCGCCTATGGCGGCAGCGGATTTTCGAAAGTGCCGTGGGATGTGTTTGCCTTGAAGGGATGCCAGGAATGAGCGGGACGCAAAAGGTGCTGCTGGTCACCGGCGGCAGCCGCGGCATCGGCGCCGCGATCTGCCGGCTCGGATCGAAGGCCGGCTACCGGGTCGCGGTCAACTACGCTTCGAACCAGGAGGCCGCCAAGGCGCTGGTCGCCGAGATCGAGGCCGCCGGCGGCGAGGCTTTCGCGGTCAAGGGCGATGTCGGCAAGGAGTCCGATATCGTGGCCATGTTCGAGGCCGTCGACCGCGCCTATGGACGGCTCGATGCCTTCGTCAACAATGCCGGCATCGTCGACGTCAAGGCGCGCGTCGACGAGATGGATGTTTCGCGGCTGGAGCGCATGATGCGCATCAATGTCGTCGGCTCGTTCCTCTGCGCCCGCGAGGCGGTGAAGCGCATGTCGACCCGTCATGGCGGGTCGGGCGGATCCATCGTCAACATCTCGTCAGCCGCGGCGACATTGGGCTCGCCGGGCGAATATGTCGATTATGCCGCCTCCAAGGGCGCCATCGACACCTTCACCGTCGGGCTCGCCCGTGAGGTCGCGCTAGAAGGCATCCGCGTCAATGCGGTGCGGCCGGGCATTATCGACACGGACATCCACGCCTCCGGCGGGCAGCCGGACCGGGTGGAGCGGTTCCGCGATCTGCTGCCGATGAAAAGAGCCGGTACAGTGGATGAAGTCGCGGGCGCGGTTCTCTATCTTCTCTCCGACGCCGCGTCCTATACGACGGGCGCGATCCTGAATGTAAGCGGCGGCCGCTGAGCGCTCTCAAGCAGATCGAGCATGATGTTATCCGAAAACCGCGTCACACTTTTCGGCATCATGCTCAAAACAGAAGGACAGTATCATGGCTTATGACGTCGTTATCATCGGATCGGGACCCGGCGGCTATGTCTGCGCCATCAAGGCGGCGCAGCTCGGGCTCAGGGTTGCGGTGGTCGAGAAGAACGCAACCTTCGGCGGCACCTGCCTGAACATCGGCTGCATCCCGTCCAAGGCGCTGCTCCATGCCTCCGAGATGTTCGCCGAGGCCGGCCACTCCTTCGACACGCTCGGCGTCGAGATATCGGCGCCGAAATTGAACCTGAAGAAGATGATGGCGCACAAGGATGCGACGGTGTCGTCGAACGTCAACGGCGTCGCCTTCCTGTTCAAGAAGAACAAGATCGACAGTTTCCGCGGCACCGGCAAGGTGCTCGCCGCCGGCAAGGTGTCGGTCACCTCCGAGGACGGCAAGGTCGAGGAGATCGAGACCAAGAACATCGTCATCGCCACCGGCTCGGATGTCGCCGGCATTCCCGGCGTCAAGGTCGACATCGACGAGAAGGTGATCGTGTCGTCGACCGGCGCGCTGTCGCTGGATAAGGTTCCCGGCCATCTGGTGGTGGTCGGCGGCGGTGTCATCGGGCTCGAGCTCGGCTCGGTGTGGGCGCGGCTCGGCGCCAAGGTCACCGTGGTCGAATTCCTCGACACCATCCTGGGCGGCATGGACGGCGAGGTATCCAAGCAATTCCAGCGGTTGCTGGGCAAACAGGGCTTCGAGTTCAAGCTCGGCGCCAAGGTCACCGGCGTCGCCAAGGCCAAGAAGGGTGCGACCATCACCTTCGAGCTGGTCAAGGGCGGCGCCGCCGAGACCATCGAGGCCGATGCCGTGCTGATCGCCACCGGCCGCCGCGCCTATGCCGACAGCCTCGGGCTCGGGGAAGCCGGCGTCGAGGTCGACGAGCGCGGCCGGGTCAAGACCGATGGCCATCTCAAGACCAATATCCCGGGCATCTATGCCATCGGCGATGTCATCGCCGGGCCGATGCTGGCGCACAAGGCCGAGGATGAGGGCGTGGCGGTAGCGGAAACCATTGCCGGTCAGGCCGGCCACGTGAACTATGACGTCATTCCGAGCGTCGTCTACACCAGCCCGGAAATCGCCTCGGTCGGCAAGACCGAGGAAGAATTGAAGAAGGCCGGCATCGACTACAAGATCGGAAAGTTCCCGTTCAGCGCCAATGGCCGGGCGCGCGCCATGCTGCACACGGACGGTTTTGTGAAGATCCTCGCCGACAAGCAAAGCGACCGTGTGCTCGGCGTCCATATCGTCGGCTTCGGCGCCGGCGAGATGATCCACGAGGCGGCGGTGCTGATGGAGTTCGGCGGTTCGTCGGAGGATCTCGCCCGCACCTGCCATGCGCACCCGACGATGTCGGAGGCGATCAAGGAGGCGGCGCTGGCGACGTTCTTCAAGCCGATCCACATCTAAAGCCCTTTCATAAACTCTACTCCGTCGGCCATCTGGCGAGGTTTTCTCCGCTTTCACAGCGCCGCGCGTCCCTCCTGGACGCTCAAAGGATGCTGTGACCCTTTTTGATTGGCGCATGATCCTCTCCGAAAATCGGACTGATCTTCGGGGTCATGCGCTGCTCACGGACCCAATGTCCGCTGCGCTCCGGTTCTCGAAGCGAGTTTCTGGAAAGGCCTTTCTGGCGGCCCCTACAAAACAAAACGGCCCGCTTTTCAGCGGGCCGTTCGTAACTGATATCGAGCCAATCACTGGGCCGGTGCAGGTGCCGGCGCAGGGGCTGGCGCAGGAGCCGGTGCGGGCGCGGGTGCCGGGGCAGGCGCCGGTTCTGCAGGTGCCGGAGCAGGCGCGGGCGCAGGTTCAGCCGGCTTCATCGGTTCCGCCGGTGCAGGCGCTGGGGCCGGTGTGCTGGCCGCCGGCGGCTCGGCGGGTGCCGGGTGCTCACCACTTCTTCCGAAAACATAATACGCGACAACCGCCAGAATAACGACGACCAGTGCAATCAGCCAACCGCTACCACCGCCGCCGCCACTTGGCCTTGGTGCGTTGGTGGACGAATTGAACGGGTCGTTTGGATTCGGTGTGTTCGCCATAAAAGTGTCCTCCGTGGATGAAAAATATCAATCAACACCATACAACGCGCAATCATTGAACTGGTTTCACGCTAGGGTTGGAAAACGCCAAAAACAAGGACAATCCTGCCCTTCCGCAGCCGGAGTGGCGTCGTTTCGCCACGCAGCGCGCCAAGTTTGCGTCTGTTAAGGTCGAATCAGAGGGTTTTGCCGTGACGAATCCGTCAGCTCAGCTTGTCCCGAATCACTGCGATGCTCTCGCCAGAGCCCAGTTCGCAGACCGCTATGTGCTGGTCACTGAAGGCCTTTCCTTAACCGCACTCGGCGCGGCCGAACGCGCTCTGGGGCGAACGCCGCCCTGGGTCGGCAGGCTCATGGCGCTGCGCAATCTTGCCGTCAGGCCGTTCCGGCTGAAGACGGGCTTGGAAACTGCGGTGTTGCCGTCGGGCCGGATCGGGATATTTCCGCTCATCAGCCAGTTTCCCGGCAAGGTTGTGCTTGGCCTCGACGACCGGCATCTCGATTTCCGTGTTCTGGTCGAAGTCAGGGATCTTGGCAGCGGCCGGCAAGAGGTGGCCGCGACGACGATCGTCAAGACGCACAATTGGCTCGGGCGCGCCTATCTCGCGATCATCATGCCGTTTCACCGGATCGTCGTTCCGGCGATGCTGGCCCAGATCCTGGCGAAGTAAGCTGAAGTCACTAAAGTCCGACAGGCGTGACGGTGTAACCGGCCTTGCGGAAATCCTCGACCAGGCCTTCGGGGCCGGGGAGGTGGAGGGCGCCGACCGCCATGAAGACATTGCCTTTGGCAAGGATCGGTTCGGCATGCTCGACCATCACCTTGTTGCGGCTGGTGATCATGGTTTCCTCGAACGCCGCATAGCCCGCGGGGTCGTCCTGTTGGTCCGGCATGGCCGCACGAAACAGCGGCCAGAACATGCCGGTGTCGCCACGCTGGTAGAGCACGATCATGGTTTCGTTGATGTCGTTGACCTTGTCGCCGAGCTTCAGCGTGTCGACGAGGCCCTTCATGTGAAACGCCAGCGGCAGCGAGGCCATGGCGCGCAGTTGGCCTTCAGCCGTCTCCAATCCTTCCACCGGCTTGCCGGAAGCCTTCGCGCCTTCCGCCAGCCTGACATCGAGCACCGGGGCGCCGCCTGACTGACGGGCCAGCTCGCAGGCCGGCAGTGCCATCATGGCCGAGAGCATCCACGGCTTCATCTTGGCAACCGTTGCCGGCGGAATGCCGCGTGCGTCGAGCGCGGTGTTCATGGCCGCCGCATCGTCGGGCGACAGCAGCGACGCCAGCGTCGTCGAATCCGTGAACATCATCAGGTCCGGCTCCTTGAGCATCGCGACCATCATCTTCTGCTTGTCGAGCACGTCGGTGGTTTCGATGACGATGGTGCCGGCGGCGTCATAGGCTTTCTGCGCTTCGGGAGGCAGCGTGGTGACGCGCGGGTCGGTCATATGCATGGTGCCGAACAGGAAGGACGGCTTCTCGCCGGGCTTTTCCAGCTTCCACAACAGGCCCTTGCCGTTCGGCGTCGCGGCGGCTTCCGCTTCGATCTTGCGGTAGGTCGCCGGATCGTTCTTCTGCAGGGCCGACAGCATGTCGGCACCGGTGCAGGTCGGGACGTCGGCATGCGCCTTGCCGGCCGCGAACAGCAGCACGGCGAGGAACGACAGGAAGAACAGAACATTGAGCGCGACGAGCAGCTTCAGCGACACGGAAGCAGCACGGTCGGCGATGGCTATGACGCGTTTCATGAGCCTCTTCTAGGACTGAAAAGCGGCAAAACGGTTAACCTGTGCTGAGAAATTGTCTTGGACTGGCTATCGCCCTCAACTGACGTCGATGGGGCTCATGCTTCAACGATTAGCGGAAACGCCCATTTCTTCGTCATCCCAGGGTCTCCGCGACGGAGCTTCGCTCCTGCTTCGCCCAGGGACGACGACGTTGGGAGGCTTTCGGCCAAATGGTGAACGTTACCGGCGTTCACGCCCTGGGATGCGCCTGCTCATAAATCTCGAGCAGCCTCGCGGTGTCGACGCCGGTGTATATTTGCGTCGTCGACAGGCTGGCGTGGCCGAGCAGTTCCTGGATGGTGCGCAAATCACCGCCGCGGCCGAGCAGATGCGTGGCGAAGGAATGGCGCAGCGCATGCGGCGTCGCGGTATCGGGCAGGTTGAGCGCCGAGCGCAGCTTGGCCATGTCGCGCTGGACGATGGCCGGGTTGAGCGGGCCGCCGCGGGCGCCGCGAAACAACAGGCCCTTGGGGTCGAGATGGTAGGGGCAGAGCCGGCGATATTCGGCGATTGCCCTGAGCGCCACCGGCAGCACCGGCACCAGGCGCGTCTTGCCGCCCTTGCCGGCAACGCGCAGCACCGTGTCGGCCGCCGACGCCAGATCGGCGCCGGCCAGGCCGAGCGCCTCGGAAATGCGCAGGCCAGAGCCGTAGAGCAGCGTCAGCACGGCGGCGTTGCGGGCTGCGATCCAGGGTTCCTCCGCCAGTTGGCCTTCGATGGAAACGATATGCTTGGCATCGCTCGCTGTCAGCGGCTTGGGCAGCGATTTGGGCTGGCGCGGCGCGCGCAGTGCCGCCGCACCGGCCGCATTGGCGAGGCCGCGCCGCTCGAGGAAACGCAGCAGCGAGCGGATGCCGGCGAGACCCCGGCCCAGCGTGCGGGCGCCGGCGCCGCCATTGCGGCGGGCGGCAAGGAAGCCGCGCAAATCCGCCGGGCGCAGATCGGCGATGTCCGAAATGCCGGGCGAGCCGCCGCAATGGCCGGTGAGGAAATGCAGGAACTGACGCGTGTCGCGCTCATAGGCTTCCACCGTCTCGGGCGACAGCCGACGTTCTCGCGCCAGCATCTTTAGCCAGCTTTCGCGCGCCGCCTGGAGATCGGGTTTGGCCGGGATGAGGAATTCCTGCATGGCGGCATTTTCGGATATTCGGGTTAGGAAGCGGTGAATAGCCCGTCATTGAAATGATAGCCGCGTGGGGCTAGAGCAGGCCAAAGGATATTTCGCCATGAGCAAGCCCCAGAACCCTGTCCAGATGGCCGTGATCGGCGCCGCCCATGGCATCAAGGGCGAATTGCGGGTGAAGACCTTCACCGGCGAGCCGCTGGCGCTGGCCGACTACGGGCCGCTCTACGCCAGGGACGGGCGCGCCTTCCAGATCGTCGACATCAGGCCCGCCAACACCGTCGTCGTGGTCCGTTTCAAGGGCATTGCCGACCGCAATGCGGCCGAGGCGCTGGCCGGCACGGAGCTGTTCGTCGACCGTTCGATGCTGCCGGACGATGGCGAGGAAGACGAATTCTACCATGCCGACCTCGTCGGCCTCGAAGTCCGCGACGACACGGGTGCCGTGCTTGGCAAGGTGGTCGCGGTGCACAATTTCGGCGGCGGCGACATTCTCGACGTGACGCTGGGCGGGCGCAAGGGCGTGCTGATCCCGTTCACACAGGCTGCCGTACCGCAAGTGTCGATCGCCGAAGGTTTCGTCCGCGTCGATCCGGCGGCGGCCGGGCTGGTCGATGACGAGGATGGCGGTGGTCCGCGTGAGGAAGACTTCGATCCGAAGGGCAGGCCGCGCGGACCGAGCGATGCCGGGGGCAACCGGTGAGTTTTTCCGCTTCGGTGCTGACGCTTTACCCCGAGATGTTTCCCGGCGCGCTCGGCCTGTCGTTGGCCGGCCGGGCGCTCGAGGCCGGGACGTGGTCGCTGGAGACGATCCAGATCCGCGACTTCGCCACCGACCGCCACCGCACCGTCGACGACACGCCCGCCGGCGGCGGCGCCGGCATGGTGATGCGCGCCGACGTGCTGGCGAAAGCCATCGACCATGCTTCGCCGGAAGGCGATGCGCGGCCCCGGCTGCTGATGAGCCCGCGCGGCAAGCCGCTGACCCAGGCGCGTGTGCGCGAGCTGGCCGCTGGGCCGGGCGCCGTCATCCTGTGCGGCCGCTTCGAAGGCGTCGACCAGCGGGTGATCGACGCGCGGGAATTGGAGGAAGTCTCCATCGGCGATTTCATTCTCTCGGGTGGTGAGCCGGCCGCCCTTGTGCTGCTCGACGCGGTGGTGCGGCTGCTGCCCGGGGTCATGGGCAACGCGATGTCGGGCGAGGAAGAGAGTTTTGAAAACGGCCTGCTCGAACATCCGCACTATACGCGGCCGCAGGAGTTCGAAGGCCGTGACATTCCCGAGGTCCTGATTTCCGGCAATCACAAGAAGATCGCCGCCTGGCGGCGGGCGGAGTCAGAAAGACTGACAGCCGAGAGGCGTCCGGACCTGCTTGCCGCTGCTCAGCCCTTGGCAAAATAATAGAAGGCCAAAAACAGGCCGACGGCGACGACGAAGCCGCGCACCGCGTTTTGCGGCACCCGCTTGGCGATCCAGACGCCGGCATAGCCGCCGAGCGCGCCGCCCGGGATCATGATGATCGCCTGCGGCCAGGCGACGACGCCGCCCGAGACGAAGACGACGATCGCGACAGCGGCGATGACCATGGCCAGCATGTTCTTCAACGCGTTCAGCCGGTGATAGTCGCCGGCCTGGGTGAGGCCGAGCGTCGCCAGCATCATCACGCCCATGCCGGCGCCGAAGAAGCCGCCATAGATGGCGGTGAGAAATTGTGCGAGCGAGCCGGCCAGCGAGCCCACCGCCGCTTCATGGCCGGGCTTTGGCACTGGTTTCAGCCAGGGGCCGGCGGCGAACAGGGCCGTCGCGGCTAGCAGCAGCCACGGCACCAGAGCGCGAAACGAGGGATTGTCGAGCGCCAAAAGGATCAGAGCGCCGGCCAGTGCACCCACGGCCGAGATCAGGCACAGCAGCAGCGCGCCGCGCCAGAAGTGCCTGATATCGGCCGAGTAGGCGAGGGTCGAGGTGATGTAGCCTGGAAATTGCGTCACCGAGGAGGTGGCGTTGGCAACAATCGGCGGCAGGCCGACCAACGTCATGGCGCCGAAGGTGATGAAGGTGCCGCCACCGGCGACCGCATTGGCGGCGCCTGACAGAAAGCCCGCTAGAAACAGCAGGATGGCATCGAAGACAGACATGAATTGCGGCCGCTCAAAACTGTGTTGTTTCAGGCTTTAGAAAGCCTGAACGACCGGCGCAACCCGGCACGGCAGGATTACGATGGTGCCATGCGAGCAGAAAATGCGCGCCCAAGGCGTGACAAAGCGGCGAAATAGCTGTATGTGCCCGCCCGTACCGGCCAGAAAGAATCTGCCGGACCCGTCAACAATGACGGTGTAGTCGCCCCTGCCTGATGTTTCAAAGACAAATGTCTTGGAGACAAAAGGCATAGCCAAGCGGTCAATGGAACTGCAAGGCGAGTGTCGGACGCTCTGACTGTCGGAAGAACAAGAAGTGGACTTTTGAGATGGATATTCTCCGTCAGCTCGAGGCCGAACAGGCCGCCAAGATCGAAGCCAAGCGCAAGCTTCCCGAATTCCAGCCCGGCGACACCGTGCGCGTCCAGGTCCGCGTGACCGAAGGCACCCGCACCCGCGTCCAGGCCTATGAGGGCGTCGTCATCGCCCGCGCCGGCGCCGGCTTCCAGGAGAACTTCACGGTTCGCAAGATTTCCTACGGCGAAGGCGTCGAGCGCGTGTTCCCGGTCTACTCGCCGATGGTTGAAGGCGTCGAGATCGTTCGCCGCGGCAAGGTGCGTCGCGCCAAGCTTTACTACCTGCGCGATCGTCGCGGCAAATCGGCCCGTATTTCTGAAAACACCGGCGTGCGCGCCCGCAAGCTGAACGATGAGGAGCGCGATGCGCTGAACGCCGAGAAGGCCCGCATCGAGGCCGAGAAGGTGGCAGCAGCCGAGGCCCTGGCCGTCGAGAAGGCCGCCCAGGACGCCGCCGAGAAGAAGGCCGCCGCCGAGGCCGAAGCAGCAGCCAAGGCCGCCGCAGAAGCGACCCCTGCCGAATAAGGTTTTCGGAAATCCCATTCAAAAAGGCGGCTTCGGCCGCCTTTTTTCGTTTCACCAGACTGTGAACGCTTTCAGCGCCAGACACAGGATCCGGCTGTTGACGGCGCATTACTTTGTGCACTAAATAATCGCGCACAAAGTAATTGGAGATTTGATATGGCACTCTACACCACACAGGCTCACGTCACCGGCGGCCGCGCCGGCCATGGCGAGACCAGCGACGGTCTGCTCAAGGTCGATCTGGCAATGTCCAAGGAACTCGGCGGGCCGGGGGGCGCCACCAATCCCGAGCAACTGTTCGCTATCGGCTATGCCGCCTGCTTCGAAAGCGCCATCCGCTTTGTCGCGCGCAAACAGAAGCTGTCGCTGACGGATGCCGGGGTAACCTCCACCGTCAGCCTGCTTCCCGATGGCGAAGGCTTTAAGCTCGGCGTCGCGCTCGCGGCGGAAACGAAAGGCCTTGATCAGGCGGCGGCGGAAGCGCTTGTATCGGAGGCGCACAAGATCTGCCCCTATTCCAACGCCATCAGGGGCAATGTCGACGTAGCGCTTTCGGTAAAGGCGGCATGACGGAAAAGACGACAAAGAGCACCAGGGACGTCCCGGTGGAGGCCACCGGGACGTTTCACGTTCCGCGGCTCGACCAACAGCTCTGCTTCGCGCTCTATTCGGCAAGCGGGCTGATGACGAAGCTCTACCGCCCGCTGCTCGATCCGCTCGGCCTGACCTATCCGCAATATCTGGCCATGTTGGCGCTCTGGGAACGGGCTCCAAGCACGGTCGGCGAGCTTGGCGAAGCGCTCGGGCTGGATTCGGCGACGCTGACGCCGCTGCTCAAGCGGCTGGAGGCCGGTGGCCTGGTCACACGGCGGCGCGACCCCGCCGACGAGCGCCGGGTTCTGGTCGAGCCGACAGCGAAGGGCCAAGCGTTGCGTGAGCAGGCCAAAAGCGTGCCGGCGGCTATGCTTTGCAACCTGCCGCTGGATGCCGACGAGTTGAAATCCCTGCACCGCACGCTGACGCGGTTCGTCTCCGGCTTGCGCAAGGCGGATGCCGGCATCGTGAAGCGGAGCTGATCGCTGCCGCGACACCGTTCATTCCTGAATCCCGGAAATGAAGGCACTGGAATCCCTTTTCGCGCGCGCTGACGCAGCGGACCGTCTTGCATGACGCTTGCGGAAAGCTAAAGTCGGCGCCGGATTTTCCTGCAAGCCCGGCCGTGCCCGGGTCCGTCAATTTCCGGGGAGTGTGTCATGACCAAATCGAAACTGCTGCTGGCAGGCCTGCTTGCCCTCGTCCTGGTACCCGTTGCCGCCTTTGCGCAGGCGCTGCCCGACCTCGGCGGCAAAAAGGTGGTGGTTGTGACCGAAAACGCCTATCCGCCGCTGCAGTTCATCGATGCCAAGACCGGCAAGCAGATCGGCTGGGAATATGATGCGATGAACGAGATCGCCAAGCGGCTGAATTTCGCCGTCGAGTACCAGAACACATCCTGGGACGCGATGATCCAGGCGGTTTCCGACAACCAGTACAACATCGGCATGACCGGCATCACCATCAAGGACGACCGCAAGGAGAAGGTCGATTTCTCCGACCCCTATATGCGCTCGGAACAGTTCATGCTCGTGCGCGGCGATGAAAGCCGTTTCACCGACGCCAAGACCTTCGGCGCCTTCAAGGATGGGCTGATCGGCGCGCAGGCCGGTACCACGCCCTTCTACACCGCCGTCTACAGCGTGCTCGACGGCAATGAGCAGAACCCGCGCATCAAGCTGTTCGAGACCTTCGGCGCCACGGTGCAGGCACTGAAATCCGGCGACGTTGACGTCGTCTTGACCGACGGCACCGCCGGCAAGGGCTATGTCGACGCCTCCGAGGGCAAACTGAAGCTGATCGGCGGACCGCTCGGCACCGAGGATTTCGGCTTCATCTTCCCGAAGGGTTCCGACCTGGTGAAGCCGGTCAATGCGGCGATTGCGGCGTTGAAGGCGGACGGGACGTTCGATGCGCTGAACAAGAAGTGGTTTCTTGATTACAAGATGGGGCAGTGATTTCGCGCCGACTTCGCGCTTGAACGCCCCCCTCTGCCCTGCCGCCAATCTCCCCCTCAAGGGGGGAGATTGGCTGTTTTTTCCGCTTTCGCCAATCACCAAAGTTGTAAAAAGAGTGCCGTCGACGAAGCTGCCAATCTCCCCCCTTGAGGGGGAGATTGCCGGCAGGCCAAAGGGGGGTGCCTTGGCGCAATCCTTTTGATGCCTCCCGCCTCTTCCTCCAAAGCCGACTTCCCCTGGTGGCTTGTCGTGGCCGTAACTCTCGCGATCGCGGTGGCCGTCTTCGTCGCCACCAGCAATCTCTATGCCCAGGTGTTCGCCACGGTCGCCAAGGGTATCGGCGTCACCATCTTCGTCACAGTGATTGCCTTTGTGCTGGCGTCGGCCATTGGGCTCGGCATCGCGCTGATGGGAATGTCGGGTTCGCGCTGGCTGCGCCAGATCGCGCGCTTCTATGTCGAGATCATCCGCGGCGTGCCGATCCTGGTGCTGTTGTTCTGGATCGCCTTTGCCGGCGCGCCGGCCTTCGTCGCGGCCTGGAACGCGCTGACCGCGCCGCTGCAAAGCGCCGGCCTGTTCGGCGAGCTTTTGGTGCGCGACGTGTCGCTGTTGTGGCGCGCCATCATGGCGCTGACCATCGGCTATTCGGCTTTCATCTCGGAGGTTTTCCGGGCCGGCATCCAGGCGGTGGAGAAGGGCCAGATCGAAGCGGCGAAGGCGCTCGGGCTGACCCGCGCGCAGCGTTTCCGGCTCATCGTGTTTCCACAGGCGATCCGCACCATCCTGCCGCCCCTCGGCAATGATTTCGTCGCCCTGGTCAAGGATTCCTCGCTGGTCTCGGTGCTCGGCGTTGCCGACATCACGCAGATGGGCAAGGTCTACGCCGCCGGCTCCTTTCGCTTCTTCGAGACCTATTCGATAACAGCCTACATCTACCTCATCCTGACCGTCGGCCTGTCGCTGGCGCTCAGGGCGCTGGAACGGCGGCTGCGCCGCCAGCACGAGGAATAGTTTTTCGGCCAAGGCAGCGCTACGATCCCCGAGCATTCCCGTTGAGGAGGTCCCATGATCGTCGACAAAGCCAATGCGGCGCTGGATTCCGTCTATACGGCCGACACGCCGGAAGCGCTTGAAGAGGCCTATGCCGCATGGGCCGCGACCTATGACAGCGAGACCGCCTCGCTCGGCTACCTCCTGCCTTTCCTGATCACCGCCTGGGTGGCGCGCCATGTGCCGGCGGGCGATGGCCCCTTGCTCGATGCCGGCTGCGGCACCGGCCTGTCGGGACCGTCGCTGAATGCGCTCGGCTACCGCGACATTGCGGGGCTCGACCTCTCGGACGATATGCTGAAGATCGCCGGCAGCCGCAATGCCTACAGCGAACTGAAGCAGGCAATGCTGGGCGGTCCGCTGCCGTGGCCGGACGGGTATTTCCGCGCCTTCTTCTCGACAGGCGTGTTCACCATCAGCCATGCGCCGGCAACAGGCCTGCACGAACTGGTGCGCATCACCCGCAAGGGCGGCCATGCGATCTTCACCGTGCGCGACCGGGTGTTCGAGAGCGGCGGCTTCCAGGCGGTGTTCGATGAGCTGGAGCAGACTGGGAAATGGCGGCCGGTCGAGGAAAGCCCGTGGTTCCGCTGCTATGCGATCGCCGAGCCGGATGCGCTGGTGAAGACTTTTGTGTTTGAAGTGATCTGAGCGGCGCGTTCTCCGATCTTGGCTCCCTTCCTCTGGAAGTGAGGACGAGGAACCCGAGTTCTGCGAAGGCAGCTTCCAATTGCCGAAAACCCAAAACATTGATATGAGCCACGCCATGGAAGAGCTTTTTGGCGATCCGGCCTACAAGGGGTTCGTGCTGCAGGACAGAAAACGCCTGCCGTCGCGCTTCTCCGCGCGCGTGTCCGGGGCGCTGACCAGCCGACTACCCTAGGCCGACCCATCGGGGTCGTTTCGCCGGGCCGGAGGTCCGGCACCTGCTCTTTCCCATTCTCATATCGACGGATTTACGCACATGAGCGCACCGCGCACCCTCTACGACAAGATTTTCGACGACCATGTCGTCGATCGCCAGGACGACGGCACCTGCCTGCTCTACATCGACCGCCACCTGGTCCATGAAGTGACCAGCCCGCAGGCCTTCGAAGGCCTGCGCATGACCGGCCGTAAAGTCCGGCATCCGGAAAAGACGCTGGCCGTGGTCGATCACAATGTCTCGACTTCGCCCGAGCGCAAGTTCGGCATCAAGAACGAGGAAAGCCGCATCCAGGTCGAGGCGCTGGCCAAGAACGCCAGGGATTTCGGCGTCGAATATTATTCCGAGAACGATATCCGCCAGGGCATCGTCCACATCATCGGTCCGGAGCAGGGCTTTACACTGCCCGGCATGACCATCGTCTGCGGCGACAGCCACACCTCGACGCACGGCGCTTTCGGCGCGCTGGCGCATGGCATCGGCACATCCGAGGTCGAGCATGTTCTGGCGACGCAGACGCTGATCCAGCGCAAGGCCAAGAACATGCTGGTGCGTGTCGACGGCCAATTGCCGGAAGGTGTCACCGCCAAGGACATCATCCTGGCCATCATCGGCGAGATCGGCACTGCCGGTGGCACCGGCTATGTCATCGAATATGCCGGCGAGGCGATCCGTGCGCTGTCGATGGAGGGCCGCATGACGATCTGCAACATGTCGATCGAAGGCGGCGCGCGCGCCGGCCTGATCGCCGCGGACGAGACGACCTTCGCCTATGTGAAGGACAAGCCGCGCGCGCCGAAGGGCGCGGCCTGGGATGCGGCACTCGAATACTGGAAGACGCTACAGTCCGACGAGGGCGCGCATTTCGACAAGGTGATCGTGCTCGACGCGGCCAAGCTGCCGCCGATCGTCTCCTGGGGCTCCTCGCCCGAGGACGTCGTGTCGGTGCAAGGCATCGTGCCGAACCCGGACGACATCACCGATGAGAACAAGCGCACCTCCAAGCAGCGCGCGCTCGACTATATGGGTCTGACGCCGGGCACCAGGATCACCGACATCACGCTCGACCGCGTCTTCATCGGTTCCTGCACCAATGGCCGCATCGAGGATCTGCGCGCCGTCGCCAAGGTGGTCGAAGGCAAGACGGTCAGCCCGCATGTCGATGCGATGATCGTGCCGGGCTCCGGCCTGGTCAAGGAACAGGCGGAAGCCGAAGGCCTCGACAAGATCTTTGTCGCCGCCGGTTTCGATTGGCGCGAGCCGGGCTGCTCGATGTGCCTGGCCATGAACGACGACCGGCTGAAGCCGCATGAACGCTGCGCCTCGACTTCGAACCGCAATTTCGAGGGCCGGCAAGGCTTCAAGGGCCGCACCCATCTGGTGTCGCCGGCGATGGCGGCCGCGGCGGCGATCGCCGGCCACTTCGTCGACATTCGCGAGTGGAAGTAGTCCAGACTTGAACGGACCCGAGCCGCACCCGGCTCGGGTCAACGCTTCCCGTCACGGCGGACGAGTTCGTGGAACTCCTCGCGGCGTCCGGGCTGTTCGGCCGCGACCACAAGCGCAAGCTGTTGTTCCTCGAAGAGCTTGAACCATTCGTCCCATTCGACGAGTTCATATCCTCCCGCATTGAGCGGCCGTTCAGGCTGGTCCTGATCCTGATAGGCGTGCTGGCCGAAGACCAGCCTCAACATGGGCTGCGTCCCCGCTTCGGGCGAGATGTCGACGATTGCGGGAAAGCCGGCGCGCCCGGCAGCCCACGAGCGGATCGCATCGTGGTCGGTCAGTGTGATTGTGTCGGCCATGGGTCGCTCCAGATTGTGAACGAAGGAACGCTGACCGGAGACGGCGGTTCCCTGACATTATTTTGAGATGGCGGTCCTGCTTGCGGCGAGGCTTAACCGCTTGTTTGGGCTTGCCCTCTAAGCTCTTCCCCGACGTAAGCGAGGGGAAGTCATAGTCGTTTGGACACGGGTCTGCTCATAGCGCTGCTCAACCCGACGATCGCGCTGGCGCTCGGCGCGGCGTTCCTCGTGCTATGGTCCTATCAGCGCCACCGCCCCTATCTGGCCGTGCTGGCGCTCAGCTACAGTCTCTCGGCGGTGGGCTTCCTGCTTCAGTATTTCACCTTGCCGATCGGCATGCCGCTGACCAAGCTGGTGTCGAACATCTGCTTCAGCATCGCCGGCTGCTGCCTGGCCGGCGCCATCGTCCACCGCCATGGCCGCAAGGTGCCCTATGTGGGGATCGGCGCGCTGGCCTGTGGGGGACTGGCGTCGTTCTGCTGGTTCCTGTTCGTCGCGCCGGATCTCACCTGGCGCATCCTGGCGATGAATTTCGCTTTCGGCGGTATCAGCCTTCTGGTTGCCGCCGAACTGCGCCCGGTGCGCAACAGCGGCCCGACCGAGAAAATCCTGTTCGTGCTGTCGCTGCTGTCGGGCGTCAACTTCTTCGTGCGCACCCTTGTCGTCGTCATCGCGCACGGGCCCTTTACGAGCTATGACGGGTTCTATGGCTCGTCCTACTGGACGACGGCGCTGCTGTCGCACGCGCTGCTGTCGCTGCTTATCGCGCTGTGCCTGTTTTCCGCCGCGGCACTCGACGTGTTGAAGGCGTTGAAGACCGAGACCTTTACCGACCCCCTGTCGGGCCTGCTCAACCGGCGTGGCTTCGAGGA
This sequence comes from Mesorhizobium ciceri biovar biserrulae, assembly GCF_001618845.1. NCBI lineage: Bacteria > Pseudomonadati > Pseudomonadota > Alphaproteobacteria > Hyphomicrobiales > Phyllobacteriaceae > Mesorhizobium > Mesorhizobium ciceri. Next base: position 6,004,331 of record NZ_CP015064.1, on the reverse strand, counting down.
GCGCGGCATGCTGCTCTTGCGGCACTGCGCCTCGGCGCGGTTCCCGGTCGCGCTGGTGCTGGCCGACCTCGATCATTTCAAGGCGCTCAACGATGTGCATGGGCATGGGGCGGGCGATCGCGTGATTGCCGATTTCGCCGCCAAGCTTCGGTCGGCGGCCGGCGCGCGCGGTGTTGCCGGGCGTATCGGCGGCGAGGAATTCGCGGTGCTGCTGCCACTCAGCGATCTTGCCGCGGCACGGCTGTTCGCCGAAGCGGTGCGCACGGTCTATTCGGCCGGCCATGTCGACGGGCTTCCCCAGGGAACGAAGGTGACGGCAAGCTTCGGCGTGGCGGCCCGCAGCGGTGACGAGGCGCTGGAGCCGCTGATGCGCCGTGCCGACGATGCGCTCTACAAGGCCAAGAAGAACGGCCGCGACAGTGTACGCCTGTCCTATGAGCGACCGGAAACGGCGTTCCTGCCGGAGCCGCTCAAGACCGGCTGAATCCTGCCCGGCCAGGACGTTAACGTCTTCTTCGCCCGTCGATGATTAGCTGTCGGCGCGGGTGCGGGAGAACATGAGCGGCGCCAACTTCATCCTGTTGATCAATCTGTCGGTTGCCGGCCTGCTGGCGGCCTGCTTCATGGCGGTCGCCTTCCACGATGTCGGCCGGGCGCCGGCGCGCTGGCTGGCATTTGGCTATCTGCTGGGCATGGCCTATTCGGCCATCGAATTCTCCATTCCCGCTTTTGCCGACGCGCGGCTCCCGGTCGTTGCCGCCTTCGCGGTCTTCCTTGCCGCCACCATTGCGTTCAATGGCGGGCTTGCCCGCAAATACGGCGTGGCGCCGCCCTGGAAGGCGATGCTGTTTTTCCTGTTGGCCACCACCATAGCTGTGTATTTCGTACAGGACCTGCCCCGCCAGTCGCTGATCCGCATCATGGCCTACCAGCTTCCCTATGCGGTCATGCAGTTCATCGGGCTGGCCATCGTCTGGTCATCGAGGCAAAAGCTTGACCGTCTCGATCGCATATTGATGGCCGTGCTGGCGGCGAGCGGCCTGCAGTTTGCCTCCAAGCCATTCATCGCCCATGCGCTCGGCGGCTGGGGCGCCAATCCGCAAGCCTATCTGCAAAGCAACTACGCGCTGGTGTCGCAATCGCTCGGCACTGTCTTTGCGCTGGCGCTGGCGCTGCTGATGCTGGCCATCCTGGTTCGCGACGTGCTTGCCGAAGTGACGTCGAAGTCGGAGACGGACACGCTTTCGCGCCTGCTCAATCGCGGCGGCTTCACCCGCCATGCCGAACTGGCGGTGCTTGGCGCCCTGCGGCAAGGCGTGCCGGTCGCGCTGGTCATAGCCGATCTCGATCATTTCAAGAGCGTCAACGACAGCTTCGGCCATGCGTCCGGCGACCGGGTGATCGAGACTTTTGCAGGCTTCCTGCGTGAAGCCGCCGCCGCGCATCACGTTGCCGGCCGCATTGGCGGCGAGGAGTTCGCCATCATCCTGCCGGGAACCAACCTTGCCGCGGCGCGGCTGTTCGCCGAGGGGACGCGCAGCGCCTTCGGCGCGCTGCCCATAGGCGGACTGCCGGCTGACAACCGCTGCACCGCGAGCTTCGGCGTCGCCGAACTCCATGCGAGCGAAGACTTTGCCGATCTGATGCGGCGGGCCGACCAGGCGCTCTATCAGGCGAAGAATGCCGGGCGCGATTGCGTGCGCGTCTCCGTCGGGCCTGCCGGCAACTGGTCGTCAGCCGGAACGGAAGCTAGCGGCAGGGGCTGAGTTCGGGCATCTCGCCGTCGGAGAGGCCGTACATATAGGAGCGGCCCTTCACCAGAACCGGCGGCCGGTAGCAATCGCTATAACCGCCGATTTCGTCGGCTTCGTTCTCGTAGATCACCTTGGGCTGGCCGGCGCTGGTGTAGTCGGAGAGCTGCTTGGCCAGCCTGCCTTGGCCGACGATGATGCGCTTGTAGCCGGCGGCGCTGTCGACGACGAGGTTGCCGAAGGAATCGGCGTAGACGCGATCCTGATGCCGTGCGCCGGCAAGCGCTGGCGCTGCAAGGCCGACGACCGAGGCTGCCACGATGAGCGCCGCAAGGCGCGATTTGCCCGAATTCGAACGCATGGCGTCCTCCGTGTCTTGAGGGAAAGCCTCCTCGAATCAGAAATTAACGGTTTCTTAACCTTTGTTAAGAGGCCGGCGCGTTTGGCGGCGATGTCTCGGTAAACATGGTTAATATCCGTTAATATCCGACTGGATGGAAAACCCGGTGGCCATCATTCGGCCATGCTTGGCCGCACCATCGCAGCGGCGTCCGCCTTGGCGTCGGGACGATCGTGATCTGGACAAAGCATCGTGGCCGCTTGCCGCGCGGGAGGACAGCATATGGCGCTACGCCGGCCGATTTGGGTGTCCGTTTTCCCGTTGCTCGGTGTCGTCGCTGCCTGTGTGCCGCAAGACAGCGCGCCGAAGGCAGCCAATACCGTCGTCGTCTCACCTGCGCCGGCCCAGCAGTCCGTCGCAGCCGCGGTGCCTCCGGCAGCTGCAACCAAGATCATCACCGACCTCACCGCGCCGCGACCAGGCATAGGCACGGCCACCTATAGATGCGGCAACAACGGTATGATTTCCATCCAAAATCTAGGCACGTCGTTGCGTGTGGTCGGGTCCGACGGCGCGACCGAGGAGTTTGCGGCGTCGCCTGCCAACCAGAGCAGCCGCTACCAGGCGGCTACCCATGACGCAATCGTGATCGACGGGCGCGAGGCGCTGGTGATGAAGAAGGGATCGACGCCGCAGACCTGCAAACGCTGACGCCAGTCTCACCACCGCTGGGCCCTGGGGCCAGATATGTTGCACTGCAGCGATATCGAGCCGGCTTCAGGCCTTCCCGGCCTAATCGATTGAAGCCAAAGCCCGCCTTTTAGTCAGACTAAATTACGTTTTCGAAACGGTTTTCTGGCTTTGACGCGGTGCAAAAAGAGCATTAGAAACCGGCTGTCCGAAGTCGCAACCGGAAGCGGCAATGCCGCATTTCCACCTGAGGCTCCAGAGAGACGCCGAACTGGGGGAGCCATGAGCAAATCACCAGCCACCCGCGAATTTGCCAGACGTGAACGGCCGATTTCGCCGCACCTCACCGTGTACCGGCCGCCGATCACCATGACGATGTCGATCATTCACCGCATCACCGGCGGCGCGCTGTATTTCGGCACGCTGCTGGTCGCCCTGTGGCTGATGGCGGCGGCAAGCTCGCAGGCGACCTTCGATTGGGCCAATTGGGCCTTCGGCACCTGGCTCGGCCGGATCATCCTGTTCGGCTACACCTGGGCGCTGATGCATCATATGCTGGGCGGCGTACGGCACCTCATCTGGGACACGGGCGCGGGCCTGGAAAAGCATACCGCCTCGAAGATCGCCTGGGTGACGCTGGCCGGCTCGATCCTGCTCACGCTGCTGATCTGGATCGCCGGCACCATGGCACGGGGAGCTTGATCATGAGCGGCAAAAACACCGACATGCGCACGCCGCTGGCGAGGGTCCGCGGCCTCGGCTCCGCCCGCGAGGGCACCGGGCATTTCTGGCGCCAGCGCCTGACCGCGATCGCCAACATCCCGCTGATCCTGTTCTTCGTCGGTTTCCTGATCGCGCTCAACGGCGCCGACCACGAGCATGTGCGGGCAGCCCTTGCCAACCCGTTCGTGGCGCTGGTGATGGCCCTGGTGCTCATCTCCGGTCTCACCCATATGCGGATCGGCATGCAGGTGATCATTGAGGATTACGTGCATGGCGAAGGCATGAAGCTGGCGCTGATCGCGCTCAATACATTTTTCACCATAGCGGTCGGCGTCGCCTCGATCTTCGCCCTGCTCAAGCTGGCATTCGGAGGCTGAGTTGGCCAAGGACGCGAAACAAGCCAACACGGCAGGCTATACCCTTGTCGACCACAAGTTCGACGTGGTGGTCGTTGGCGCCGGCGGCGCCGGCCTGCGCGCCACGCTCGGCATGGCCGAACAGGGGCTGCGCACCGCCTGCATCAGCAAGGTGTTCCCGACCCGCTCGCACACGGTGGCGGCGCAAGGCGGCATTGCCGCCTCGCTGTCCAACATGGGTCCCGATTCCTGGCAATGGCACATGTACGACACCGTCAAGGGCTCGGACTGGCTGGGCGATGTCGACGCCATGGAATATCTGGTGCGCGAGGCGCCGGCCGCGGTCTACGAGCTCGAACATTACGGCGTGCCGTTTTCGCGCACCGAAGAGGGCAAGATCTACCAGCGGCCGTTCGGCGGCCACATGATGAACTATGGCGAAGGTCCCCCCGTGCAGCGCACCTGTGCCGCCGCCGACCGCACCGGGCATGCCATCCTGCATACGCTTTACGGCCAGTCGCTGAAGAACAATGCGCAGTTCTTCATCGAGTATTTCGCGCTCGACCTGATCATGGAGCCGGACGGCACCTGCACCGGTGTCGTCGCCTGGAACCTGGATGACGGCACCATCCACCGCTTCTCGGCCAAGATGGTGGTGCTGGCGACCGGCGGCTATGGCCGCGCCTATTTCTCGGCCACCTCGGCGCACACCTGCACCGGCGACGGCGGCGGCATGGCCGCGCGTGCCGGCTTTCCGCTGCAGGACATGGAGTTCGTGCAATTCCACCCGACCGGCATCTATGGCGCCGGCTGCCTGATCACCGAGGGTGCGCGCGGCGAGGGCGGCTATCTCGTCAATTCCGAGGGCGAGCGCTTCATGGAGCGCTACGCGCCGTCAGCCAAGGACCTTGCCTCGCGCGACGTCGTCTCGCGCTGCATGACGCTGGAGATCCGCGAAGGCCGCGGCGTCGGCAAGAACAAGGACCACATCTTCCTGCATCTCGACCATCTCGATCCCGCCGTCCTGCATGAGCGGCTGCCGGGCATTTCGGAATCGGCCAAGATCTTTGCCGGTGTCGACCTGACCAAGGAGCCGATCCCGGTGCTGCCCACGGTCCACTACAATATGGGCGGCGTGCCGACCAATTACTGGGGCGAGGTGCTCAATCCGACGGCGCTCAATCCAGACCAGGTGTCGCCCGGATTGATGGCTGTCGGCGAAGCCGGCTGCGCCTCCGTGCACGGCGCCAACAGGCTCGGTTCGAATTCGTTGATCGATCTTGTGGTGTTCGGCCGCGCGGCGGCGATCCGCGCCGGCCAGGTCATCGACCGCAAGTCGGCGATCCCTTCGCCCAACGAAGCCTCGGTCGAAAAGATCATGGACCGCTTCGACCGGCTGCGTTACGCCAACGGCTCGACACCGACGGCGGTGCTGCGTGAAAAGATGCAGAAGGCGATGCAGGAAGACGCGGCCGTATTCCGCACGCAGGAGTCGCTCGAAAATGGCTGTAAGCGCATTTCGCAGATCTGGGGCGAGTTGAAGGACATCAAAGTGTCCGACCGCTCGATGATCTGGAACTCCGATCTGGTCGAAACGCTGGAGCTGGAAAACCTGATGGCCAATGCCATCACCACGGTCTACAGCGCCGAGGCGCGCAAGGAGAGCCGTGGCGCGCACGCACGCGAGGACTTTTCGGCGCGCGACGACGCGGTCTGGCGCAAGCATACGCTGGCCAGGCTGAGCGAAGACGGCGAGGTGGCACTCTCCTACCGGCCGGTGCACACCGAGCCGCAGCTGGCTGAAAAGGACGGCGGCATCAGCCTCGCCAAGATCGCGCCCAAGGCCAGAGTGTATTGAGGATCGAACATGGTTGAACTCACGCTCCCCAAGAATTCGCAGATCAAGCCGGGCAAGACCTGGCCGAAGCCGGAGGGCGCCACCAATCTGCGGGAATACCGCATCTATCGCTGGTCGCCGGACGACGACGAGAACCCGCGCATCGATACCTATTTCGTCGACATGGACGACTGCGGGCCGATGGTGCTCGACGCGCTGCTGTGGATCAAGAACAAGATCGACCCGACGCTGACCTTGCGGCGTTCCTGCCGCGAAGGCATTTGCGGCTCCTGCGCCATGAACATCGACGGTTCCAACACGCTCGCCTGCACCAAGGGCTGCGACGACATTTCGGGCGCGGTAAAAGTCTACCCGCTGCCGCATATGCAGGTGGTCAAGGATCTGGTGCCCGACCTCACCAATTTCTACGCCCAGCACGCGTCGATCCAGCCTTGGCTGAAGACGGTGTCGCCGGAGCCGGCCAAGGAGTGGCTGCAGAGCCATGAGGACCGCGAGAAGCTCGACGGGCTCTATGAATGCATATTGTGCGCCTGCTGCTCGACCTCGTGCCCGAGCTATTGGTGGAACGGCGACCGCTATCTCGGCCCGGCAACGCTTCTGCAGGCCTATCGCTGGCTGATCGATAGCCGCGACGAGGCCACCGGCGAGCGGCTCGACAATCTCGAAGACCCGTTCCGGCTCTATCGCTGCCACACCATCATGAACTGCGCGCAGACCTGCCCCAAAGGCCTCAACCCGGCCAAGGCGATCGCGGAGATCAAGAAGATGATGGTGGAGAGAAGGGTTTAGGCGGTTGGTTGGTTGCCGGCGAGAGTAATCCAATGAGCGATGACCTTCCCATCCTTTCCCCTGTGGAAGCTCGCATTCTCGGCTGCCTGATCGAGAAGAAGGAGCTGACGCCGGATGTCTATCCGCTGACGCTCAACGCGGCACTGGCCGCCGCCAACCAGAAGACGGCGCGCGAGCCGGTGATGGCGCTGGAGCAGAGCGAGGTGCACCGGGGGCTGAAGCTGCTCGAACAAAAGGGGCTGGTGCGGCAGATGTTCGGTTCGCGTGTCGAGCGCTACGAGCACCAGATGGCGCAGCGCTTCTCGCTGACCACACCGCAGACCGCCTTGATCGGCTTGCTGTTGCTGCGCGGGCCGCAGACGGCCCATGAATTGTCGGCGCGCACCGAGCGCATGGCACGGTTTTCGTCGATCGAAGATTTGCGCGCCGAGCTCGACATGCTGATCGGCCGCCGACCGCCACTCATCCAGGAAATCCCACGCGGACCGGGCCAGCGCGAGGAGCGTTACGTCCATCTGCTGAGCGGGATTCCGCAGATCGCCCCCATCGCCATGCAGGCTGCGTCGGCTGCTTCATCTGCCTCCGGCCTCGAGGAGCGCGTCAGCGCCCTCGAGGAGGAGATTGCAATGTTACGCGCCCGCATCGACGCGCTGACCGGCGAGCGCTAGGTTCACCTCCTCGAGTAAACGCCGCTCGCTTCGCCGTCGGGGTCGATCAGCCGCAACTGGTTGCCGTCCAGTTGCCAACGCAAGGAGACCGGCTTCAGGTCACCGGGCTTGAATTTCCAGAGGCCCGTAAGGTCGGGCCGGCAACCATTGACGGATTTGTAGGTTCCTGCCGTCGGCGTGAAAACCAGGGTCGAACCGCGCACGGAGGCCTTGCCGGTTTTCAGGGTCAGCGACCGGACCTGACCGCAGCCGTCGACCAGAGACGATTGGAACAGCGCGTAATAGGTGCGCCCGTCAGCCCCGAAGGTAAAGGTGACGCTGCCGCCGCTGCCTGGATCGCAGTTGCTGAATGTGTCGCAATAATTGCCGCTGGCAACTGCAAAACCCCACTTGCCGACGAGCGCTCCCGGCATCGCACCGAGGCGCGAGCGTGTCGTCGGTCCCTTGCCCTGGCCGTAAGCGCCGCCGGCGCTGAAGGCCAGCCAGCCGGCAAGCCCGACAAGTGCCGCCCGGCAGGCGTGGTGTGACGAGGCCCTCAACATCCTTTGCTCGCAACAAGCTGCCGGAGATAGACAAGCCGCGTGCCGATGACATTGTTGACGATCGCCGTCTTGCCGGCCGGCGCCATGCCGCCGTATTTCTTGACCGACGGCCCATGATTCTTCGCCTCTTCGTAACCTGCCATCAATTGCCGCAGATCCGCACAGGACATCGAGGCGTACTTCGCCTGCTCCTGCGGGCTGATGACGCTCGATTGCGCCATGCCGGCGGAGTTGGCCGCCGCCATGCCGGCCATGCCGACGACCGCAGAAACCGGGTTGATGCCGACGCAGCCCGATAGGCCGAGGCACAGGACCGGTGCCGCCAGGACTGTATGCCGGACGCTCATGGCCGACGCTCCCCACACGGCCGCTTCGGATCGCGATGGTCGGCGACGGTTCCGCCGAGAGCGATGGACAACAGATAGACGCGTGGATTGAAGCCTGCCGAGGCGAGCCCCGACAGTGTCCTGAACAATTGCAAATGATACATCGAACCCCCTTGTGGCTGTTTGCGATGCGCTTCCTGATCGGAAACGCGCTGCAAACTAGGTCCGGCAAAAGCGGGCAGCTTGGACGCAGCGGCCCTAAAAACGGCCCAAACGGCCCTGTATTGACGTTTTCGGAGGCGCGGCGCATATCACGCCGCTTCTGATTGACCTGAGGCATGGGGGATGCCGGTGACGGCGACGATGGGGCCAACCGCCTCGTTCCGACTGATGACGGACGCGCTTCCGGAGCGGGATCGCGTCGAGGTCATGCGCGAGGTCTATGGCCGCACGGTGCTCAAGGTCGATCTCGATCCACTCGGCCCGACGCATGTCGATATGCAGGTGCGCGCGTTGCCTGGCCTCGGCATCGCCACGGGCACGTGTTCGGAATTCCGCGTCCATCATTCGACGTCGCTGATCGACAGCGACGATCTCGTCCTCCTGGTCGCCCTCGATGGCGCAAGCGTGATGAAGCATCGCGGCCGCGAGGAGCCGGTCGGCAACGGCCAGGCGCTGATGATGAGCGGCGAGGAGGTCGGCCTCAATGTCATCCAGCCAGGCGGTCTTCGCTTCGTCAATATGAGCTTCTCGCTCAAGGCACTGTCACCGCTGATCGGCGACCCGGCGCCGGCGCTGATGCAGCCGCTGCCAACCTCCGGCGGGGCGATGCGGCTGCTGCTCGACTATGTCAGGTCGATCCAGGATGCCGGCGACGTGCTGACCCCGGAGGCCTGGCATCTGGCGACGACGCATATTTTCGATCTCGTCGCTCTGGCCATGGGTGCCACCCGAGACGCGGCAGAAATCGCCCGGGGCCGAGGCGTGCGCGTGGCGCGGCTGCGTGCCATCAAGGCCGAAATAACAGCCCATGGCGGCGACCTGTCGGCCGAAGACATCGCCCGCCGTCACCGCCTTTCGGCCCGCTACATCAGAAAACTGTTCGAGAGCGAAGGCACGTCGCTGTCGGATTTCATGCTGTGCCAGCGCCTGTTGCGCGCGCATCGGATGCTCAGCAATCCTCGTCATGCCGGACGCAGCATCACGGCGATCGCCTTCGAGGCAGGCTTCAACGACCTCTCCTATTTCAACCGGGCGTTCCGGCGGCGCTACGGCGCGACGCCATCGGATGTGCGGGCGGCCGCGTTGAAGGGCTGACCGCAAACGAAAACGCCGGCCCAAGGGCCAGCGGTTTCTGGATGAATTTGCCGTTCGGGCCTTCAGCCGAGCTTGGCGTCGAGCGATACGTTTATGGCGCCGAGCGCCTTCGAGACCGGACAGCCGGCCTTGGCCTTTTCGGCCAATTCCTTGAACTTCGCCGCGTCGATGCCCGGGACCTTGCCGACCACTGTGAGGGCGCTGCCGGTGATCCCGGTGCCGGGAACCAGCGTCACCACGGCCTTGGCGTCGAGTTCGGTGGCGGGGGTGCCGTTCTCGGCCAGGAAATGCGAAAACTGCATGGCAAAGCAGCCGGCGTGCGCCGCCGCGATCAGCTCTTCAGGGTTGGTGCCGGATTTGCCGCTCTCGTCCTCGAAGCGCGCTTTGAACGAATAGGGCGTGCCCTTCAGGGTTCCGCTCTGGGTGTCGAGCGTGCCCGTGCCCTCTTTCAGATTGCCTTTCCAGACGGCGTTTGCGGTGCGGTCCATGAATTCCTCCTTATTACAGCGGTGGCGCCGGCCAGGCGGCGTTCCTCCCAACTATAGCGCGGGCGCGAGGGAAGGCCACCGCGCTGTTTGCGCGCGCATGCAGCACCGGCGAGCCCCACCGAATCTTTTTTGAAAAAAATGTGCGTGCAAAATGTCGACTTGCATCGGCCCCGAGCGTCCTGCGGGCGGCCACAGATTCTCGTGGCGGATGGAGGTTCGCATGAACAATCTGTTTTCTGCCCATTGGACAAGCACCTGCCGAACGGCCGATCCAGGGAAAAGCGACCCGCTGCATGTGCCGCCCTCCGGCTTCGGCCGGCTGCTTGCGGCAGTTGCAATCATCGGCATTGCGGTCAGCCTTCTCGACCATGTCGCTGCCGGCAAGAACTCAACCGATACCGTGATCGCCTATGGTTCGTCACAGCAAGGGAGCTGGAAATGAAATATGTCTGTCTGGTCTATGGCGAGGAAAACGACCTCCATGCCATGACGCCGGAGCGTCTGGCCAAGCTCGATGCCGATTCGATGGCTCATGACCGGTCATTGGATCATCGTGGGGTGCTGATCGTCGCGCAGGCGCTGCAATCGGTGAAGACGTCGAAGACGGTGCGGCGACGCCAGGGCAAGCGGCTGATCACCGACGGCCCGTTCGCCGAAACCAAGGAGCAGTTGCTTGGCTTCGTCATGATCGAGGCCGACAATCTCGACCAGGCGCTGGAGATCGCCGGCGAGATCCCGCTGGCCGAAATCGGCACCATCGAGGTGCGGGCGATCTACAATGTGCCGGGGTCATAGCCCCGCCATGTGCTACAGCCACGCGGAAACCAAGGCGTTCGATTGAACGATCGTCCCGGTTCATTTGGTGCGCAACTTTTGCGTGTTGAAGCAAGGCGAGAGTTCTCCTATCGTCGCCGGGGTTCTTGGGGATTTCGACATGCCTTTCCTGATTGCTATCCTTGGCGTGATGGGCGCGGCGGCGTTCTGGTGGTACCGGATGAAGGCGATGAACGACGCGGCTCGCGAGGTTGCGGACGTTGTCGGGCGCGTGCAGGGCAACATCCGTCGCAAGAAGCTGCGCAAGCAGGCGGCTCTGTCGCCTCTGACGGCGATCGATGATCCGGTCGTAGCGGCGGCTACGCTGATCACATCAATCGTTTCCGAGGATGGGCCCATCCTGCCGCAGCGCGAGGCTGTCATCCGCGCGGTGATTTCCGAGATCGCCGACAAGAAGAAGACCGACGAGGCGGTGATCTACGCCAAATGGGCGGCGGCGCAGGTCGACGACACCACCGTCGTCATCGACAAGCTGGCGCCGTTCCTGCGCGAACGCCTCGATGTCGCCGAGCGGAACGATCTGCTGCAGATGGTCAACCGCGCCGCCCAGGGCGGCGAGAAACGCCTCGAAATATCCGACCAGAGGATATTGCGGCTGCGGCAGAAGCTGGGTTTCGAGGTCAACTGAGCGATAGCGCTCAGATCGCCTCGCCCTTCAACAATCGCGGCGTGCTGGCGGACAACCCCGACGCCTGCCGGATAAAAAAATCCTTCAGGCGCGGCATGCGTTCGACAAGGCCGAGGCCGATGTCGCGGACGGTTCGCAGCGGGCCGATATCGTTGGAAAACAGCCGATTCAGCGCGTCCGTGGTGATGCCCATCTGCACCGTGTCGAAGCGGCGCCACTGCTGGTAGCGTTCGAGGACGTCGAGCGCGCCGATGTCCTGGCCGAGCCGGTCGGCCTCGACGATCACCTCGGCAAGGGCCGCGACATCCTTGAAGCCGAGATTGAGGCCCTGGCCGGCGATCGGGTGGATGCCGTGGGCGGCATCGCCGGCGAGTGCGATGCGGGGCGCGACGAAGGCACGCGCAATGGTCAAGCCGAGCGGCCAGGCGCGCGGCGCATCAGTAACGCGGATCTCGCCAAGCTTCAGGCCAAAACGCTGCTCGAGTTCGTGTTCGAACAGGAGATCGTCACCGGCCACCAGCTTCTCGGCATCGGGCGTACGCTCGACCCAGACGATCGACGAGCGGTTGGTGCCGTCCTCACCGGGTTTGAGCGGCAATGTGGCGAAAGGCCCGGCCGGCAGGAAATGCTCTTCGGCGCGACCATTGTGCGGGCGTTCATGCGCTACCGTGCAGACGATGCCGGACTGGCCATATTCCCACTTCACCGTCTTGATGCCGGCCATGTCGCGCAGCTTCGAGTTGACGCCGTCGGCGGCGACCAGCAGCCGCGCCTTCAGCGCTGCGCCGTCGGCGAGATGCACGGTGATGCCACTGCCGTTGGTCTCGAAGCCCTGCACCGCGACGCCTTCGATGATATCGATGCCGAGCCTTTCGGCGCTGGCCCGCAAGGCGCCGTTCAGCACCTTGTTGGCGACCATATGCGCAAAGGGCTCGCCCGGCGCCACTTCGCCGCCGAAGGTCAGGAAGACCGGACGCACCGGATCGGCGGTGCGCGAATCGGTGATGATCATCTCAGTGATCGCCTGCGCCTGGGGTGCGATCTCGGCCCACACGCCGAGCTGGTCGAGCATGCGGCAGGCGGCAGCGGCAATGGCCGAGGCGCGGCCATCCCTTTGCCAGGCGCCAGCAGGTGCCGCATCGACGAGAGCGATGGCGAGGCCCGGTCGCGCCTGTTTCAGCGATACGGCGGCGGCCAGGCCGACATAGCCGGCGCCGGCGACCAGGACATCGAGCCCGGATCTGTTTTTCGTGTCCGCCTTGCGTTCCATCATCTTCGCTCCTGCGCCGGCCGGGTCTTGCGCCCTTGACTGCCTGTCCGTCCTGTCGGAAACCGCCATAACACTTCTGCGGCGAGGGCGCGAAATATGACGGCAGCCATGGACGAGCTTCTCGGCATTCTCGACCTCGAGAAGCTGGAACACAATCTGTATCGTGGTCGCAGCCCGCTGCTCGACTGGCAGCGCGTGTTCGGCGGCCAGACCATCGCCCAGGCGCTGGTGGCGGCGCAGCGGACAGTGGATCCCGATCGGTACGTGCATTCGCTGCACGGCTATTTCATGCGGCCCGGCGACACCAAGGTGCCGATCGTCTACGAGGTCGACCGCATTCGCGACGGCGGCTCCTTCACCACGCGGCGCGTGGTGGCGGTCCAGCACGGCCAGGCGATCTTTTCGCTCGAAGCCTCGTTCCAGCAGGATGAGGTCGGCCTGGAGCACCAGGTGCCGATGCCGCAGGACGTTCCGGGGCCGGACACATTGCTGTCGCAACGCGAATTGCTGGGCAAATTCGGCGAGGCGGTGCCCGATGGGATCAAACGCTACTGGGAGCGCGACCGGCCGATCGAGATGAAGCCGGTGATGCTGAAGCATTACACCAGCCGCGAAAAGCTGGAGCCAAAGCAGAACATCTGGATCCGCACCACCGGTCCGGTGCCGGCGGACCGCGCCATCCAGGCAGCGGTGCTCGCCTATCTCTCCGACATGACGCTGCTCGACACATCGACCTTCGCGCATGGCCGCGCCATTTTCGATCGCGATATCCAGGCGGCGAGCCTCGACCACGCCATGTGGTTCCACCGCAGCCATGCGCTCGACGACTGGATGCTCTACACGCAGGACAGCCCGTCGACGCAGGGCTCGCGCGGCTTTACACGCGGCTCGCTGTTTGCCCGCGACGGTACGCTGATTGCCTCGGTTGCGCAGGAAGGGCTGATCCGGCTCAAGCGATCGCCTGCAGAGTAGGCATTTTTCGAAATTTGCCCAATTTTTAAGCAGGCGTATCGCCGCAGCTGTGGGCAGGTTGCGTCGGCGCACTCCCTAATCTCTTTGTTTACAGTGGGTTAACACCCTGCTTCCGCACTTGGCACGGAGCTTGAATCCTTGTGGGCACTCTCCGGCTCTTTGGGATCGGTGAAGGTGTACAAACGCGGGGGACCGCAACAGCAAAGGGTGAAACCTTATGAAAATCGTGATGGCAATCATCAAGCCGTTCAAGCTCGACGAGGTACGCGAAGCGCTCACCGCCGTCGGCATCCAGGGCCTGACCGTCACCGAAGTCAAAGGCTACGGGCGTCAGAAAGGGCATACGGAGATCTATCGCGGGGCGGAATACGCGGTCAGCTTCCTGCCGAAGATCAAGATCGAAGTCGCGGTCAGTGCCGACATGGTCGACAAGGCCGTCGAAGCCATCACCGCAGCCGCCAAGACCGGCCAGATCGGCGACGGCAAGATCTTCGTTTTCGGCATCGATCAGGCGGTGCGCATCCGCACCGGCGAAACAGACACCGACGCGCTCTGAGCGGCGATCACGTATTCCAATGGAGAGTTCAATGAATATTCCTTCCACCTTGAAGACGACGGGACGAGCTGCCCTTTTGGGTTCGCTTACTCTCGCAGCATTGGGCACGGTTGCCGCCTTCGCACAGGAAGCGGCACCGGCCGCAGCCGCGGCCGCGCCGGCTGCTGCCCCGACCCCGGTGCTCGACACCGGCAACACCGCCTGGATGCTGACCTCGACGGCGCTGGTGCTGATGATGACCATTCCGGGCCTGGCGCTGTTCTACGGCGGCATGGTGCGCAAGAAGAACGTGCTCGCCACCGTCATGCAGAGCTTCGCCATCACCTGCCTGGTGACGGTGCTGTGGTTCATGTTCGGCTATTCGCTGGCCTTCTCGGACGGCGGCGGCGTGAACAGCTATATCGGCGGCACCTCGAAGTTCTTCCATCACGGCATCACCACGGCCTCGCTGTGGCTGCCGGGCGTCGCCAACATTCCTGAATTCGTGTTCTCGATGTTCCAGATGACATTCGCCATCATCACGCCGGCGCTCATTGCCGGCGCCTTCGCCGAACGCATGAAGTTCTCGGCGCTGCTGATCTTCATGGCGTTGTGGCTGCTGGTCGTCTACGTGCCGATCGCGCATTGGGTCTGGGGTGGCGGCTTCCTCGGATCGGCGGGCGTGCTCGACTTTGCCGGCGGTACGGTCGTTCACATCAATGCCGGTGTCGCCGGTCTGGTCTGTGCGCTGGTTCTCGGCAAGCGCGAAGGCTATGGCACCACCAACATGGCGCCGCATAACCTGGTCTATTCGGTGATCGGCGCTTCGCTGCTGTGGGTTGGCTGGTTCGGCTTCAACGCCGGTTCGGAACTGGCAGCCGACGGTCTTGCCGGCGCTGCCATGCTCAACACCCAGGTTGCCACCGCGGCGGCGGCACTGGCCTGGATGTTCGCCGAATGGATCGTCGCCAAGAAGCCTTCCGTGCTCGGCATCATCTCGGGTGCGGTTGCCGGCCTCGTCGCGGTGACGCCGGCTTCCGGCTTCGTCAACCCGACCGGTGCCTTCATCGTCGGCATCGTCGCAGGCGTCGTCTGCTACCTCTCGGCGGTCAAGGTCAAGCACATGTTCGGCTATGACGACTCGCTCGACGCCTTCGGCGTGCATGGCGTCGGCGGTGTGGTCGGCGCTCTGCTCACCGGCGTGCTCGCCGACCCGGCGATCAACAGCCTCGGCGCAGGTGCTTCGCTCGGCAAGCAGATCTACGGCGTTGCCGTCACCATCGTGTGGACCGGCATTGCCACCTTCGTGCTCCTCTACATCGTCAAGGCGCTTGTCGGCCTGCGCCCGACGACCCAGGAAGAGGTCGAAGGCCTCGACATCTCCCAGCATGGCGAAGTGGTGCCGTAAGGCCAGCTTAGCCAAGGGGCCGGCGGAACCCTCCTCCCGCCGGCCCCATATCTCCACGCAATTCCGAATGGAAAGCGCTGCACAGTTCTCCTGGAATTGCTTTGAAAGATCCCGTCGTGACGCTCCCGAAAGGAGTTCACGCATTGAGGCCCGGATCGCATCCGGGCCTCTTTTTTTGGCAAGCCATTCCGGCAATGCCCGGCTTCACGCAATCACGTTCGCGTGATCATGTTTTTTGAGGAAACAACGACCGCTCTGGTTCCGAACCGTGGGGACGATCGTCGTTCTGACGCTCGTGCCAAACAACAGGGAAGGAAACCATCTCATGAACCTCAAGAACATCTGTCTCGGAGCGCTTGCTCTTTCCATGATCGGCGGCGTGGCGTTTGCCGGTGCTCTGGACGAGCCCGACAACATGGCGCCGTTCTTCACGGATTCCGGCATGAAAACCATGAAGCCGATGGCGGACTTCAAGACAGCTTTCATGGCCATGCCGATGGAAAAGCAGGAAGCGATGAAGAAGGAATGCCAGGATGCGGCGATGAGCAAGCCGCATGCGGAATTCTGCGCCAATGTGCAGGCGCTCGGCGGCGCCAACTGATTTGCCGCGATCGGGCCGAGGCCCGATCTCTGTTCAGACGACCAATGGCGGGCCGGCAGCCCGCCATTGTTTCGTTCGATGGAGCTCCATCGGTCCGTCGTCAATCATTGCCTCATACGGCTCAACCGGCGGTAATGAGGTTTGAGCGTCTCAACCTCTTATAGTTAATGCGCCCTTAACCTTCCCACCGATAGTCTGAGACCCGAATCTGCCGGAGTGCGCCACGCACCCGGCGAGTCCACGACAGACGGGGAAGAGCATGCGTTCAGGGGCTTCAGCACCGCTCGCGCTGGCCGATACGGGGCACGGCATCCAGGCGTTCGCGCGGCGTCAGGTCGGGCGGCTGGTTGGCGTCGGCCTGTTCGCGCTGGCCGCCTTTGGCGTTGCCAGCCTTGCCACCTGGAATGTCGCCGATCCGAGTTTTTCCCACGCGACGAACAACACCGTCACCAACGCCATGGGCTATGCGGGTGCCGTGTTCTCCGACCTCGCCATGCAGTTCTTCGGCCTCGCCGCCGTCGCCGCCCTGGTTCCGACGGTCATCTGGGGCTTCCTGCTGTTTTCCGCGCGCGGCGTCGACAGGCTGCCCAAGCGCGGGTTGTCCTGGTTCGGCTTCGCGCTGCTGGCCGCTGCGATGGTCGGCTGCGTGGTGCCGCCCAAGACCTGGCCGCTGCCCACCGGCCTCGGCGGCGTGTTCGGCGACATGGTGCTGAAGATCCCCGGTGTCGTCATCGGCGGCTATCCGACCGGGCTGATCGCCAGCATCATCGCCATCCTGCTTTCGGCGCCCGCACTGTGGCTCTTCGCCCATGGCTCGGCGCTGATCGGACGCAAGAACGGCTTTGCCGTGATGGAGGACGAGCCCGCCGTCGATCCGCGCGAGGACGACCTTTTGTTCGACAATGACGAGGACGAAGGCGACGAGGGCATCCTGGCGCTCGGCGCCATCACCCATTGGTGGCTGTCGCTGCGCGCGTGGATGCACCGCCGCGCCGTGCGCCGCAGGCAGGAGCGGGACGAGTACGAGCCGGAGATGGAGCAGCGCTCCACCGCCTGGCGCCGCGCGGCCGAACGGGTCGAATCGGCCGAGTTCGCCGAGCAGCGGATGAGCCAGGATGGCCGCGCCCGCGTCGAGCCGGAATTCTTCGCCGCCATGGTCAATGACCGCAGCGCCTCGCTCGACCCCGACGATGCCGATATCTTCGACGACCGCTTCGACAATGCGGGCGAGGATGCCGATTTCGACGATGAGCCTGTCGTGCAACGCCGAGGCGCGCCGACCGCCAAGGTACAGCCGTTCCGTTCCGATGCCGCCACGCGCGTCGAGGCACCGGCGGCGCGCCCCGTGCCCGGCGCCCGTGTGCAGCGCGAGGCGCAGACATCGCTGATCGGCTCTGAAAAATTCGAAATGCCGTCGCTGCACTTCCTCTCCGAGCCGAAGAACGTGGTGCGCGACGCCAGCCTGTCCAAGGACGCGCTGGAACAGAATGCGCGCCTGCTCGAAGGCGTGCTGGAGGATTTCGGCGTCAAGGGCGAGATCATCGCCGTCCGTCCGGGTCCGGTCGTCACGCTCTATGAGCTCGAACCGGCGCCCGGCATCAAATCGTCGCGCGTCATCGGCCTGTCCGACGACATCGCCCGCTCGATGAGCGCCATCGCCTGCCGCGTCGCGGTGGTGCCCGGCCGCAACGCCATCGGCATCGAACTGCCGAACGCCAAGCGCGAAACCGTCTATCTCAGGGAGATCCTGGCCAGCCGCGACTTCGAGACGACGAAGGCCAAGCTGGCACTGGCGCTGGGCAAGACCATCAATGGCGAGGCGGTCATCGTCGACATCGCCAAGATGCCGCACGTGCTGGTCGCCGGCACCACCGGCTCGGGCAAGTCGGTCGCCATCAACACCATGATCCTGTCGCTGCTCTACCGGCTGACGCCGCAGGACTGCCGGCTGATCATGATCGATCCGAAGATGCTGGAACTCTCGGTCTATGACGGCATCCCGCATCTGCTGACGCCCGTCGTCACCGATCCGAAGAAGGCGGTGGTGGCGCTGAAATGGACCGTGCGCGAGATGGAGGACCGCTACCGCAAGATGTCCAAAGTCGGCGTGCGCAACATCGACGGCTTCAACGCCCGCGTCAGCCAGGCGGACAAAAAGGGTGAGAAGATCTCGCGCACCGTTCAGACCGGCTTCGACCGCCAGACCGGCGAGGCGATCTACGAGACCGAGAACCTCGATCTCGAGCCGATGCCTTATATCGTCGTCATCATCGACGAGATGGCCGACCTGATGATGGTCGCCGGCAAGGACATCGAAGGTGCCGTGCAGCGCCTGGCGCAGATGGCGCGCGCCGCCGGCATCCATGTCATCATGGCAACGCAGCGGCCGTCGGTCGACGTCATCACCGGCACCATCAAGGCCAATTTCCCGACCCGCATCTCCTTCCAGGTGACGTCGAAGATCGACAGCCGCACCATTCTGGGCGAGCAGGGCGCCGAGCAGCTGCTCGGCATGGGCGACATGCTCTACATGGCCGGCGGCGGCCGTATCCAGCGCGTGCACGGCCCGTTCGTCGCCGATGAAGAGGTCGAGAAGATCGTCGCGCATCTGAAGCTGCAGGGCGTGCCGGAGTATCTCGACGCCATCACCGAGGATGATGGCGAGGATGACGACGAGCCGTCAGGCAAGGGTGGAGCGAGCGGCGGTGGCGGCAACAGCAATTTCGACGATTCCGACGATCCTTACGATCAGGCGGTCTCCGTGGTGCTGCGCGATGGCAAGGCCTCGACCAGCTATATCCAGCGCCGGCTGGGCATCGGCTATAACCGCGCTGCCTCGATCATCGAGAAGATGGAGAAGGAAGGTATCGTCGGCCCGGCCAACCATGCCGGCAAGCGCGAGATCCTGGTGCCGACCGAAGAGGACAAGTTCTGACCAGAAAGCCTGACCCTTGCGACATCCCGGTCCGGCAACCTTGAACCTTTCAAGGCGTTGAAGCGACGGAGGGACGCCCGACCCGCCAAATTTCAGCCCAACTGGGGGTCCAAGCACAGAACAACTCAGGAATCAGACGAGAGTGACCGACATGAAAAACGATCTTTCAGCGCTCAGCACATTTGCTCCATCCCGGCGTCAGTTGCTGGGCCTCGGCCTGGCGTTTGCGGGGGCGGCAGCCTTCAACGCGGTGCCCGGCTTCCAGGTGCTGGCTTCGGCGCAGGCGGCTGTGCCGGCCGCTGCGCAGAAGATCGCCGATCATTTTTCGTCGGTCAAATCGATGAGCGGCGAATTCGTGCAGTTCGGCCCCAAGGGCGAGCAGACCGGCGGCAAGTTCTTCCTCGAACGGCCAGGCAAGATCCGCTTCAACTACGACGGCTCTTCGAACTTCCGGGTGATTTCAGACGGCCAGTCGGTGGTCATCCTGAACAAGAGGCTCAACACGTCCGATCTCTATCCGCTGTCGAAGACACCCTTGAAGCTGCTGCTCGACAACAGGATCGACCTCTCCGGCGACCGCGTCAAAAGCGTCAAGCAGGAGGACGACCTCACAACCATCCAGCTCGCCGACAAATCGGTGTTCGGCAATTCGAAGATCACCATGATGTTCGATCCGAAAACCTTCGACTTGCGGCAGTGGACGATCACCGACGCGCAGGGCAAGGATACGACGGTGATGATCTTCAACACCAAGGAAGGCGTCAGCTTCGCGCCGGATACTTTCGCCATCGACTACACGGCGAACCGCGAGCTCAACACCAACAAGGCGCGCTAGCTTCAAACGCTCCAATAGCTGTGGAAAGCACAGGGCCGCGCCTCGTCGGGCGTTGCCCGGCTTGTCTTTGCGGCCTGCGGCTGGCAATTTCCCGGACCGACTCCGTCAAAAGGCGTCTTCCCCGCCGGGACCCATCGGTTCTGGCCGGTTGCACGCTGTCCTGGATTGCCAAATGCCCTTCTCCATCGCCACCTGGAACATCAACTCCGTTCGCCTTCGCATGCCGATCGTCGAGCGCCTGCTCGTCGAGCATGCGCCCGACGTGCTGTGCCTGCAGGAAACCAAGGTTCCCGACGAACTGTTCCCCGAGAAGGCTTTCCGCAAGCTCGGCTACGAGCACATCGCCTTCCATGGCCAGAAGGGCTACCACGGCGTAGCAACCGTGGCGCGGCGGCCGATCGAATTGGTCGAAAAGCGACGCTTTTGCGAAATCGAGGACAGCCGGCACCTCTCGGTGACGGTGCGGGCCGGCGGCAAGGCGATCCTGCTGCATAATTTCTACGTCCCGGCGGGCGGCGACGAACCGGATCCCGTCATCAACAGGAAGTTCAAGCACAAGCTCGATTTCGTTGCCGAGATGAATGCCATCCGGGCAGAACATGACGAGGTGTCCGGCTCGGTGCTGGTCGGCGACCTCAACATCGCCCCGCTCGAACATGACGTCTGGTCGCACAAGCAATTGCTCAACGTGGTCAGCCACACGCCGGTCGAGACGGAAAATTTCGAGGCGATGCGTCGCGCCGGCAACTGGGTCGACCTGATGCGACTCAACGTGCCGGATGAGCAGAAGCTCTACACCTGGTGGAGCTATCGCGCGCAGGATTGGGAGCTGTCCAATCGCGGCCGCCGCCTCGACCACGTCTGGTCGTCGCCGAACCTTGTGCCCAGCTTTTCCGGCTACGAGATCCTGCGTCTGGCGCGCGGCTGGGAGCGCCCGTCGGACCATGTGCCTGTCATCGCGCGGTTCGATCTGGACTAGTCTGGTCGAAAATGCCCGCGTGCGGCAGTCAGTCTGTAGAGTTGGGACCGGCTGGATCCACCCACGGGCGGCCCAATCGTGTCACCATCGCCGCGTACCCAACGGCACCTGCCGCCCAAAGGAAGATGCCAAGCTCTTTGACGACGTCCTCGGCGATGGCGGCCGCAGAACCGGGGGTAGGAAACAGCTCTCCGAGCTGGTCGATCGATGCTGACATCGCCAGCAGGAAGCCTGCGGCCACAAAGATGATCGTGCCGTCGAATGTTTTTCGTCGCAGCCGGAAGAACCAGAACAACCCGGCGGCGGCGTAGGCAATCATCGGAACGATCTCTGGTATCCCAACAATGGGCAGCACGTCCTCATGGATCAACAACAGGTCATCGAGGCCCAAGAGGAGGGTAAGGCCGCCGAGAAACGTGCAATCCCATCGGCGCGTGAGCAGGCCAGCAAACAGGGTTGCGGCGCCGGAGCCGATCCATAGCGAAGCACCCAGGGACGAAATCCACCCCGTATAGAAACCGACTCCGGCGGCTGCGGATGGATCTCGATAAAAGATCCACGCGTCCAGACCACGAATTTGCGCGACGAACAGCGCGGCCAAGAGCATCGCAACGTTGATCGCCGCCGCCGCCACCACGACCAAGCGCCAGGCTATTGTCCATTCGCCGCCATGCTTTGTGTTCGGCGCGCTGTTCTCTGGCATTAGCTATTCTCATTGAGGACTGAGAGGAACTCCATTGGAATCAAAGATCAAGAAGTGCTGACCTATGCCTAATCCAGTACGATGGCTGCCAGTTCTGCCGCGCCGAGAACTCCGCCTGCATTGTGCCGGTGGTCAGCATCGAACGGTTGCAGCGCTTCGCTCCACCGAACCCATTGTACCATGGCGCCGATGTTCAGGGGAGGCCGGCCTGCAAATGCCCGACCTGAATCCCAGCACGCTTCGAAGCGCGTCCAAATAAATTCGAACTCAAACGGCGCGCTTCACGTCTTCACGCATGTCGTTGCCCCAGGGCTGCTGCGCTGACAGGCCTGCGAGATCCGGCAGATGGGGATGGTCGCGGCGGCGTGTCGCCAGCATCCGTTGCGCCGCTTCGATGATTGCCGGCGCCGGGACATCGGCGACCAGGCCGGTCGGGCTGGCATGGCGGGTCGCGATCACGTCCACGCAGTTCGAAAGCGGCCTCCAACGGGCCATGTTGGCGCCGCCATTGAGGATAACCATCGGCGTCATCACCGTTGCCATGAGATGTGCGGTACCGCCTTCGGCGCCGATGTAAAGATCGGCAAACTCGCCGAGCGCCAGCAAGATGTCACCGATATCGACACCTCCGATCGCGGCGGAATCGATAAGCCGCAGCTTCGGCACGCGCTGAGCCAGCTCAGCCATATCGGGACCATCGCCGGGGGTTTTCACATAGAGAAGGTTCGCCCCGTCGGCGATCAGGCTGTCGGCGATTGCGGCAACCTGATCCGCCGACATGCGCTTGCTGGCGCTGCCATGCGCCGCGATAATGATCAAGGGAGCATGCTTGTCGTCCGCAAGGCTCCTGGCCGCCGCTCGTGCGGCCGGGCTAGGCTCCAGCCGATGATCGAAAGGCAGCCGCTTGCCGGCAAGGCGTTCGATGAGGCGATGGTAGCGCCAGGCATTGTGCCCGGGTCGTGCTTCAGGCCTGTGACCCAGGCGCCAGGAAAGGGCGAAAGCCGGAAAGTTTGCCTCATAGGCGATGCCGCGGCCGAGCAGTGATGCCGAGGCTTGAAGCAGCCAACGCGCCGAGATGCGGAAATCGACGACGGCCAATTGCCCCTTGCCCTTGCTGTGACCGGCGATCAGGCGCGCCAGGGGCGTCCGCACATTGATCGCATCGACCAAATGGCGGGCATGGCGATTGAGGCTATGTTCAAGGGACGACGACCGGGTGGTTCCGTAGACGATGAAACTGTCGGGGAATGCCGTTCTGGCGGCGCGCAAAGCCGGAATCCGGATCAACCCGTCGCCGAACGCGTCATTCCGCGAATACAAGATGATCGTCTCGTACCGAACTGGCAGCATGCCTCGCTCCCCCCAAGGAGCCTGGTGGTGATGGCGCCTGCTGCGCCGGCCGCCTTCGAGGCTCTGTAGGATTTCACCTCTAGCCTGTCAACGAAGCTCGCCGCTCAAGTTCGCGCCGCGGAATGGCCAAGCCGTCGGCGTTTTTCCCACTCCGGCCGCAGCTGCGCCATGACCAGCTCGTCGCGATGCACACCTTTGAAGAACGCGCTGCCGCGCGCGATACCTTCGGCGGTGAAACCGACAGCTTCGTAGGCGCGGCGGGCGCGATGATTGTCCGGGAAAAGGCCGATGCAGAGCCGATAGGCGTCGGTCTCGAGGAAAACCCGATCAACCGCGGCCGCCAGCAGCATCCTGCCGTGGCCCTGTCCTGGTGCGGTGACGGCGATGCGCTTGACCAGTGTCACGCGCTCGACCGAGGCCCATTGGCGAAGGATCACGAAGCCGATCGGCTCTCTGAACCGTCGACGCCGACAAAATAGGCATGAGCATCATCGAGAAGGGCTTGGCGATGACGCGCCTCGTCCCAGCGCCCGACCAAGGCGTCATAACCCTCGCGGCGTTCGGTCGCCATGATGAAGGGCAAGTCATTTTCGCCAGCGCGTACGAGCTCAAAGTTCATTCGCGCCTCAGCCGGAAAAGCGTGGCGCCAGTTCCTCGATGCGGCGGATCATCGCCTGAAATTCCTCGGAGATGCGCTGGTGCAGCTTGACCGCGACCTCGGGGTATTCCTCCAGGATGCGGTGGAACATCTTGCGGCTGAGCCGCATCACTTCCGAATCGATCTCGGCCGAGGCGCTGGTCAACCGGTTGGTGTCGGCGATCAATGCCAGTTCGCTCAGGATCGTGCCGGGGCCTGCCGTGCCAATCGGGATGCGTTCACCATTCTGCTCCCGGTAGAGCACGATGCGCCCGCTGACAACGATATAGGCGGAATCGGCCTCGTCGTCCTCGCGATAAAGCTTGTGGTTGGCAATCAGCCTGGTGTTCTCGGCGCCAAAGGCGAGCAGGCGCAGTTGTTCCTGCGTGAAGCCCTCGAAGAGCCTCACGGCGGACAGAACGCGGATGTCGTCATCCAGCGCCATCTAGCTATGTCCCCGAACCGACAGTCCGACTCCTCCTCTGCGAGTTCGATCCAAACCACCCTCCAACTGGATCGTACCCGAAAGCGGCCCCGCCCGGCCGCTCATTGGATAATGAAAATGTTTAAGGAACCAGCTTGTAGCCGCCGCTTTCTGTCACAAGAATTTCCGCATTGGAAGGATCGCGCTCGATCTTCTGGCGCAGCCGGTAGACATGGGTTTCCAGCGTGTGCGTGGTGACGCCGGAATTGTAGCCCCACACCTCCTCGAGCAGCACGTCGCGCGTCACCACCTTCTGGTCGGCGCGATACAGATATTTGATGATCGAGGCCTCCTTCTCCGTCAGCCGCACCTTGCCGCCGCGCGGGTCGAGCAGCAGTTTCTGGCTGGGCTTGAAAGTATAGGGCCCGACCGAGAAGGTGGCATCCTCGCTCTGCTCATGCTGGCGCAACTGCGCCCGAATGCGCGCCAGCAGCACGGCGAAGCGGAACGGCTTCGTCACATAGTCGTTGGCGCCGGCCTCGAGACCAAGAATCGTATCCGAATCGGTGTCGTGACCGGTCAGCATGATGATGGGTGCCTTGTAGCCGCCCTTGCGCAGGATCTTCACCGCTTCGCGGCCATCCATGTCGGGCAGCCCGACATCCATGATGAGCAGATCGATGAGGCCGCCGCGCGCTGCGGCGACACCTTTTGCCGCAGTCGATTCCTGCAGCACGTCGAATTCCTCGTAAAGGGATAATTGCTCGACCAGCGTGCCGCGCAGGTCGTCATCGTCGTCGACGATCAGTATGGTGCGTGAAGTCATGGATCAATCCGTTGTTTTGAAAAGAAAATTCAGTTGACCGCTGCCTGTTTATGCGGAAGCTGACCGGCGTAACAGCCGTTCACAGTGATTTGTTCCGTGGCACGATCATACAAGAAAAAACACGATCGCAATGCAGCCGGCGCAATTTTGCGAAAAGGGCTGCGTGTGCTGACCGTGCGGGCGAGGCCTGGGCATCCAAGCCAGGGCCTGCTGCAGGCCGGGAAAACGGTGTTTGCCTGTGCGCTGGGGCGCGGTGGCATCTCGGCCCACAAGCGCGAAGGCGATGGCGCCACGCCGCTGGCCGCGATGCGGATCCTGTCGGGGTATTTCCGGGGGGATCAGTTCTCCAGCGGCCGCAGGACCCGGCTGGCGATGACGCCGATCGGGCCCGATCTGGGCTGGTGCGAAGTGCCTGACGACCGCAACTACAACAGGCCGGTCAGGATTCCCTATGGCGCCAGCCACGAACGCATGCGGCGCGACGACAGGCTCTACGACGCCTGCCTGGTGCTCGACTGGAACCTGTCGCCGCGCCGGCGCGGACGCGGCAGCGCCATCTTCTTCCATCTGGCGCGCCCCGGCTTCACGCCGACGCAAGGCTGTGTGGCTGTCACGGCGCAAACCATGGCGCGGCTGCTGCCGCTGCTGTCGGACCGGACGGTGGTGAGGGTGGTAAGATAGTAGGGGAGTAGGGGAGTAGGGGAGTAGGGGAGTAGGGACAAGCTCGGCGCGGCCGTAGTTTTTCCTATTCCCCTATTCCCCTATTCCCCTATTCCCCTATTCCCCTATTCCCCTATTCCCCTATTCCCCTATTCCCCTATTCCCCTACGGCCAGGTCTCTGCCAGCCGATGTCGAGCAGGCCCAGCCGGCCAAGCTCCTTGTCCATTGCGCGAGCGACATCACGGCGCGCGCCGCCGATATCGCGCAGTTGGCGGTCGGAGAGATCCTCGATGTTCTGGTAGGCAGTATCGCGGCGGGGGAGGCGTATCGCGACCCGGGCGTGACGCAACCAGTCGAGGGTTTCGGCCAGCCAGTTCGGACGATGTGCGGACGAATTCAAAACGATGATGGACATGGTGTGCTCCGTTCTCCCCGAATATCAAATCCGGCTTGATGATGTTTCGATGGACAGATCATGCCAGATTGAAATCTCTGTAGGAAACGAGTAGTTTTCTCTCGATCATCAAGTTTTCTTTGAGGATAGGATGGCTCGTCTTCTGCCTGGGACTCGTGCCTTGAGGACGCTGGAGGCGGCGGCCCGGCACCTCAATTTCACCCGTGCCGCCGACGAGCTTGGGCTGACACCGGCCGCCGTCAGCCATCAGATCAAGGAAATCGAGGATCAGCTCGGGCTGGTGCTGTTCACGCGCACCAGCCGCACCATCCGGCTCACCGAGGCGGGAACGGTGCTGTTCGACGCCTCGGCGGACGCGCTCGACCTGCTTGGCCGGGCTGTTTCGCGGGCGCAAAAGCTGACGCGCGGCACCGCTCTTTTGAAGGTAACGCTCGACGCGCAGTTCGCGTCAAAATGGCTGATGCGACGCGTCGACGATTTTCGCAAGCGTCACCCCGATATCGAGTTGCGATTCGACATTGCCTATGAAGTGCGGGATTTCGAACTTGACGACATCGATGTCGGCATCCGTTTTGGCGCCGGCAAATATCCGGGCCTTCGCACCCACCGGCTGTTCGACAACATCCTCATTCCGGTGTGCAGCCCGAGCCTTTTGACGTCCGGTCCGCCGCTGCGCGAGCCGCGCGATCTTTTCAACCATACGCTTGCGCATATCGAATGGTCGCGGCAAGGCGTGACGTGGCCGAACTGGCGGATGTGGATGGCGGCGGCCGGCATCAATGATTTCGACGACAGCCGGACAGTCGTGTTCGGAAATTCCACGGATGCCGTCCAGGCAGCGCTCGACGGCAATGCCGTCGCGCTCGCCGATTTCGCCATGGTGGCGAACGACCTTTCCCAGGGCAGGCTGGTGCAGCCTTTCGAACTCGGCCTGCGGGTGGCGCCCGAGTTCGCCTATTTCCTGGTCTATCCCGAAAATACCGCCGACGATCCACGCATCGTCGCCTTTCGCGAATGGATGCTAGAGGAAGTCGCCAAGACGCGGACCACGGATAAAGGGCAGTAGGGCAGTAGGGCAGTAGGGCAGTAGGGCAGTAGGGCAGTAGGGCAGTAGGGCAGTAGGGCAGTAGGGCAGTAGGGCAGTAGGGATAGG
The DNA here is from genome assembly GCF_001618845.1 of Mesorhizobium ciceri biovar biserrulae. Lineage (NCBI taxonomy): Bacteria > Pseudomonadati > Pseudomonadota > Alphaproteobacteria > Hyphomicrobiales > Phyllobacteriaceae > Mesorhizobium > Mesorhizobium ciceri. The sequence goes on along the minus strand of NZ_CP015064.1, from coordinate 5,977,317 downwards.
CGTCGGTGCCGTCTGCCCCCTATTCCCCTACTGCCTTACTGCCCTACTCCCTTCTTGACTCAGCTTGCCACCGCGCCGAACCAGCCGATGACGGCGCCGATGATCAGCAGCACGCCGAGCCAGTGGCCGCCGTCGATGAGGGTCAGGTCCCAGCCGAAATTCTCGTAGCGATGGTTGACCGAGAGCGTCGTGGCGACGAAACCCAGCCAGAGCACGAAGCCGAAGACAAGTCCGGCGAGCCATGTCGGCTCGCCGCCGGTCATCGCGCCGACGACCAGGGCCATTATGGTGGCCATGACCAGTTCGGCGATGAAGCTGACGACGAAGGGCAGCGGCGACTTCTTCATCGTGGCCGGATCGAGCTTGGCGGCCTTCAGCCACGGCTTGCTCAGGCTCATGTACCAGGCGGCGCCGAACAGCCACGCCACGATTGCGGCAGCGACCACCGCCAGCCAGTTCACTGCTGAAAAATCCATGAGCTCGCCCCTCTGATCTGGATGTTATGGAACGCCTGTTCGGCGATCGCGTCAAGCGAACCGCCAGACGGTCGTGCGCTTGACCAGCGCATCCTCCAGCGCCCGCGTGACGGCCACTTCATAGACCGCAAGCGGCTCCAGCCTTGTCTTCGGCAGATACGACCGGCCGGGATCGCCGACAAGGATTTCGGCGCCGCGCGCCTTCAGCGTTGCGAACCATGGCACCAGCCGGTCAGCGAAAGATTTGTCATAGAAAACATCACCGGCCAGGACCACGTCCCAACCTGCATCGGTGCCGATGCAATCCGTGCCGAGGAATTCGGTCCCGATACCGTTGATCTCGCTGTTGAGCCGGATCGCGGTGGCGCAGAACGGGTCGATGTCGGAGGCGATCACCTTGGCGGCACCGGCCTTGGCAGCGGCGATGGCGACAAGGCCGGAGCCGGAAGCGAAGTCGAGCACGTGCTTGCCACGCACCGTGCCGGAATTGTCCAGGACATAGCGGGCAAGGCCCTGGCCGCCGGCCCAGGCGAAAGCCCAGAAGGGCGGCGGCAGGCCGATTTCGACCAGCTCTTCCTCGGTCCGCTGCCACAGGTCATGCGCTTCGTCGGCAAGATGAAGCAGGATCTCCGGCACGTGCGGCGGCGCCATCAGCGCCGTGTTGTCGAGAATGAACTGTTTGGCACTGTTGGGCGTGAGCGCCGTCACGGAGCCGGCGTCAAGCCGCCCATGCGGCAGACTTCCTTCCATTCGGCCGGCGTCACCGGCTGCACGGAAAGCCGTCCGAGCCGCACCAGCGCCATGTCGGCAAGCCTGGGATTGGCCTTCACCTGTTCCAGCGTCGGCGGGTTCGGTACATCCCTTACGGCGCGGATGTCGACGCATTCCCAGCGCGGATCGTCCGACGTGGTGTCGGGATGGGCAAGCGCGCAGACTTCAGCGATGCCGACGATGTTCAGCCCCTCGTTGGAGTGGTAGAAGAAGCCGAGATCGCCGATCTGCATCGCCTTCATGTTGTTGCGCGCCGCGTAGTTGCGCACGCCGTCCCATTGCGTGCCGGCCTTGCCCTTGGCCTTCAGCATCTCGAAGGAGAACTTGAATGGCTCGGATTTGAACAGCCAGTAGTTCATGTCTTTCTCCTCCTTGGAGTCGCGCTGGCGACCGGGATTTAACTAGCCGCCGGCTTGTTGAACGTCCAGTTCCACGGGCGGATTTCGACGCTTTCGAACAGCCCGGCCTTGGCGTAGGGGTCGGCGGCCGACAGAGCCTGGGCGCCAGCCAGGTCGGGCGCTTCGACGACCACGAGGCTGCCATTGGACTTGCCTTCAGTGTCAAGGAACGGACCGGCGAATGCCAGCTTCTTGTCGCCGTTCAACCCCTCGAGAAAGGCAACATGCTCGGGCCGCGTGTCGAGGCGCACCTGCAGGCTTCCGGGCTTATCCTTGCAAATCACAGCAAACAGCATTTTTTCTCCTGATCGTTCAAAGTCGTGGGGATCAATCGTTGGTTTCGGTCTTCAGCGGCCGGGTCATCAACGCCGTCACGGCCTGCCGGACGGTGATGGTGCCATCCAGTATGGCGGCGACGGCGGCAATGATCGGCGCGTCGATGTTGCGCTCGGTGGCAATGCGGGCTGCGATCGCCGCCGTCGGCACGCCTTCTGCCAGCGGCAATCCGGCAAGTGGCTTGCCTTGCCCGAGCGCCAACCCATAGGCGAAATTGCGCGACTGGGTGGACGAGCAGGTCAGCAGCAGGTCGCCAAGGCCGGAAAGCCCCATCAGCGTTTCGGGCCTGGCGCCGAAGGCAGCGCCGATGCGGCGCAATTCGACAAAGCCGCGCGTCACCATGGCGGCCTGGGCGCTGGCGCCGAGACCCGCCCCAGTGACGGCACCTGCGGCAATGGCAAAGACGTTCTTCAAGGCGCCGCCGATCTCGACGCCGATCAGGTCGTCGTTCGAATAGCAGCGCAGATTTTCGGCGGAAAAGCGGGCGGCGAGATCGGCGGCCAATGCCTCGTCGCGGGCGGCGACCACAACGGCCGTCGGCAGGCCGCGGGCGACGTCGGTGGCGAAGCTCGGGCCCGACAAAACAGCAACCGGATTGAGCGGCAGGATTTCTTCGACAATCGCCGATAGCAACGCGCCAGTCTCGCTTTCGATGCCCTTGGCACACAGAACCAGCGGGATACCGGCCGGCATATGGTCCTTCGCGGCCGCCAGCGTCGCCCGCAGCGACTGCGCCGGCGTCACCGCCAGCACGCAATCGGCACCGTCGAGCGTGGCCTGGATGTTGCTCGTCGCCACGATGCCGGGCTGGAGCGTAATGCCCGGCAGGTAGCGTGGATTTTCGCCGCGGTCGATCGCGGCGACGGTCTCCGGATCGCGCGCGTAAAGGCGGACGAAATGGCCGGCGCGCAGCATGGCCAAGGCCAAGGCAGTGCCCCAGGCACCGCCGCCGAGCACGGCAACGCGCCAGCCGCTTGGCGCGGTGTCGTTGCCGCTCATTGCCACCTCGTTCATGCCTTGGCTCCGCGCCGGCCGGAGCCGACCATCGGCGCCGAGATGCTGTCCAGCGGCCAGCGCGAGCGCGGCACGAAATCGAAGCCGTTCTCCTGCGCCATGCCCTCGCGCAGCCGCTCGATGCCGGCCCAGGCGATCATCGCCGCATTGTCGGTGCAAAGTTTCAGTGGCGGCGCAATGAAGGTGAAGCCGGTCTCGGCGCAGAGCCGCTCCAGCATGGCCTTGATCGTGCGGTTGGCGGCGACACCGCCGGCAACGACGAGGGCTGGGTTCCTAGTGCCGGGAAATGTCTCGCGAAAGCGCGTCAGCGCGCGAGAAACGCGGTCGGCCAGAGCATCGGCTACGGCTGCCTGGAACGAGGCGCAGATGTCGGCGACGTCCTGGTCGCTCAGCGGCGCAATGGCGCTCGCCGCCTGGCGCACGGCGGTCTTGAGGCCGGAGAAGGAGAAGTCGGGCTGGGCCGAGCCCTTCATCGGACGCGGAAAGGCAAAGCGCGAGGCGTTGCCGGCCTGTGCCGCCTTTTCGACATTCGGTCCGCCGGGATAGGGCAGGCCAAGCATCTTGGCCGTCTTGTCGAAGGCTTCGCCGAGCGCGTCGTCGATGGTCGTTGCCCAGCGCTGGTAGTCGCCGACACCCCGCACGGCGACGATTTGCGTATGGCCGCCGGAGACCAGCAGCAAGAGATAGGGAAAGTCGAGCCCGTCGGTCAGCCTTGCGGTCAGCGCATGGCCTTCGAGGTGATTGATGGCGATCAGCGGCTTGTTCGCCGCCGCGGCGATTGCCTTGGCGGTCATCAGCCCGACGATCAGCCCGCCGACCAGGCCGGGGCCGGCGGTGGCGGCAATCGCGTCGATATCGGCTAGTGCCGTGCCCGAATCGGCAAGCGCCGCCTCGATGATGCCGTCCAGCGCCTCAACATGGGCGCGCGCGGCGATTTCCGGCACGACACCGCCGAAAGCGGCATGTTCCTCGATCTGGCTGAGCACGATGTTGGACAGGATTTTTGGCGCGGCGTCGCCGTCGATGGCCACCACGCTGGCGGCGGTCTCGTCACAACTCGTCTCTATGCCCAGCACGCGGATCAATTCGTCGCTGTCCCTAAAGATTGTATCATGGGGCTTTCCCCGTTAGGAGAACCCCGGAAAAGCCTCGCTTGCCGGGGGGTTATCACGGACTGCGCGCCATGCAAACAATCTTGAGAATCGGAACACGCGGCAGCCCGCTGGCGCTGGCGCAGGCGCATGAAACGCAGGCGCGGCTGATGGCCGCGCATGGCATGCCGGCGGAGGCGTTCGAGGTGGTCGTCATCTCGACCAGCGGCGACCGCATCCAGGACCGGCCGCTGTCGGAAGCCGGCGGCAAGGGCCTGTTCACCAAGGAGATCGAGGAGGCGCTGCTGGCCGGCCGGATCGACATCGCCGTGCATTCGTCGAAAGACATGCCGACGCAACTGCCCGACGGCCTCGAACTGTCGGCCTTCCTGCCGCGCGAGGACGCACGCGACGCCTTTGTCGGCAAAGCGGCGAAGACGATCGCCGAACTGCCGCGCGGGGCGAAAGTCGGCTCGTCGTCGCTGCGGCGGCAAGCGCTGATCCGCCGGATGCGGCCGGATCTCGACGTGGTGATGTTCCGCGGCAATGTGCAGACGCGGCTGCGCAAGCTCGACGAAGGCGTCGCCGCCGGCACGATCCTGGCCTATGCCGGGCTGAAGCGGCTTGGGCTCGAGCATGTCGTCACCGACCTGATACCGCTCGATGTCTTCCCGCCGGCGCCGGGGCAAGGCGCGATCGGCATCGAAACTCGTATCGGCGACCGCGATGTCGAAAAGATGCTGGCGGCCGTTCATGATGTGCCGACCGGCCAGGCGTTGGCCTGCGAGCGTGCCTTCCTAGCGGCGCTCGATGGCTCCTGCCGCACGCCGATCGCCGGCTATGCGGCGATCGAGGCCGGAAAGCTGTCTTTTGCCGGGCTGATCATCTCGCCCGACGGCACGCAGTCGCACACGGTCGAGCTGCAGGGATCGGCGCAAGACGCCGCCCGCATCGGCGGCGAAGCGGCCCGGAGCGTGCGCGCCAGGGCCGGCGAAAAGTTCTTCGACGGCTGGCTCTGAAATGCTTCGCGTCCTGGTGACCAGGCCGGAACCGGGTGCTTCGCGCACAGCGCATCGGCTGGAGGAGGCAGGTTTCCAGCCGGTTCTTTTGCCCCTGACCGAAACAAAGGCGTTGCCCGCCGCTGCCGGACTGATCCCGGACGATGCCGTCGCGGTGGCCGTCACAAGCGCCAATGCCATGCGCCATGCGCCGGAAGAAATCATCGCGACGCTCGCCGCCTTGCCTTGTCATGCCGTCGGTAGGCGGACTGCGGAAGCTGCCCGCAAAGCGGGGTTTTTGTCGGTCAGTGAAGGCCCGGGCGATGCCGAGGCGCTGGCCGACGTTCTCGCCGCCGATTTTTCTGGAAAGACGATTGTCTACCTGTGTGGGCGCGTGCGGTTTCCGGCGTTCGAACAGAGGCTCGGGACGGCGGGCGTTCGGGTCCACGCCGTCGAGACCTATGACACGCTGACAGTGGGTTATCCGGACGAAGTCATCCTCGAACGCCTGTCGGGGCAACCTGCCGACGCGGTATTGCTCTATTCAGCCAAGGCGGCGGCGGCGATGCAGACCTTGGCAAGACGGCCCGCTCTGCGCGGTCTCTTCGAAAAAACATGGGTTTTTGCGCTTTCCACGCGGATCGCCGCAGCCTTCGACGATGCCGCCAGCGAAAGGATCCGCATTGCCGCGCAACCTGACGAGGAGGCATTGCTGGCACTTTTGCAGGCGCCGCGCTGAGCCGCGTCATCACACCGCCCCTTTTCACCGCTTGGTGATGTGCTAGACCCTTTCTGAACCATCATGCGCCGCCAGGCGTTGAGACGAAGCGAATGTGCGGAGCCCAGGCATGGTCAAGACGCCGAAGATGCGACACTCGAAAAGCCGCCGCGAGCCGGTGACCATCGATCTCGAGCCGGGCGCCGTCTCACGCATCGCCGACGAGGACGCCGCCACGCAGGAGGCGCAGACAGACGAGGCGAAGGCCGAGGAAGCAGCGAACGCTTCGCAGCCCGAGGTTCCCGAAGAGCCGGTTCATGCCGACCAGACCGATCTCGAGCCCTGGGAGCATGCCGATGGCGCCGCAGGTGCGGAAGGGCAAGCGCCGGCGGATGGCGGAGCCAAAGCCGCCGAGCCAGAGCTGCCTTATCCCGGTTCGGATGCGCCGCCCAACCGCGCCAAAACCTTCGACTACAGTTTCGACGACGCGTCGGCAGCGCAGACCGACGGCAACAAGGCAAAAGCCGAGACACAGGACGAGAAAATGGCGCCAGCCCCTGAAAAGCGTGGCGGCCTCAACGGCATCGCCGCCGGCATCATCGGCGGCGTCATCGCGCTGGTCGGCGCCGGCGGGCTGCAATTTGCCGGCCTGCTCGGCGCGCCGGGTTCCGGTGCCGGCGTCCCGCTCGATGGCGTCAATGGCGACATCGCCTCGCTGAAGACCGAAATCGCCGGCTTGAAGGACGCCGGCGGCAATGGCGATGCAGCGGCGAAGATGGTCGGGCTGTCCTCGGGCCTGGAGCAGGTCAAGGCTGATGTCGCGGCGCTGAAATCGGCTGTCGAGAAAGGTGGAGCAGGCGACGCGGCCGGCGTCACCGCACTGGGCGACAAGGTCGCGCAGATCGAGACGGCGGTCGCCGCCCTCGGCAAGGCGGGCAGCTCGGCGCCGGTCGATCTTGGTCCGCTCACCGAAAAACTGGCAGGCCTCGACGCGCAGGTGAAGTCGGCCGGCGAGGCGGCGACCGCGCAGGATGGCCGGCTGAAAGCGCTGGAGCAGTCTGTGTCGCAGCTGTCCGGCAAGGTCGAGGCGGCGGCGGGACAGCCGAAGATCGCGCTTGCCATCGCGGCGTCGGCCTTGAAGGCGGCGCTTGAGCGTGGCGGGCCGTTTTCGGCCGAACTCGAAACCCTCGCCGCGATTTCGCCTGATGCGCCGCAGCTTGCGGCACTGCGCCCCTATGCCGAAAAGGGCGTTCCAACCCGCGCCGAGATCGCATCGCAGGCTGATGCCGCCGCCAATGCCATGGTCACGGCCGCGACGCCTGTCGATGAGAATGCCGGCTTCGTTCAGAGCCTTCTGTCGAGCGCGCAATCGCTGGTCAAGGTCAGGCCGATCGGCGCCGTCGAAGGCGCCGGCGCACCGGAAACCGTCGCGCGCATGGAGGCGGCGGTCAACCAGGGCGACTACGCCAAGGCACTCAGCGAGTATGAAACGCTGCCCGAGGCCGCCAAGGCCGCGGGCGCCGACTTTGCCGGCAAGCTGAAGGCGCGCATCGAGGTCGAAACCCAGGTCGATGCGCTGATCTCGGGCGCGATGAAGGCATGAGGGCAACACAATGATCCGCCTGCTCGCCTTCCTCATCGTCGTTTTCGCGCTCGGGCTGGGCTTTGCCTGGCTGGCCGACCGGCCGGGCGACATGGTCGTCACTTTCAACGGCTATCAATACCAGGTCAGTCTGATGGTGGCGGCGGTGGCTGTCGTTGCCGTGGTCGCTGCGGTGATGATCCTGTGGTGGCTGCTCAAGGCGCTGTGGAACAGCCCCTACACCATCTCGCGCTATTTCCGTGTCCGCCGCCGCGATCGTGGCTATCAGGCGCTGTCGACCGGCATGATTGCCGCCGGCGCCGGTGATGGCGCGCTGGCCCGCAAGAAGACCAAGGAAGCCGCCAAGCTGATCCGTTCCGACCAGGAGCCGCTGATCCATCTGCTCGAAGCGCAGGCGTCGCTGCTCGAAGGCGATCATGAAGGCGCGCGGCAGAAATTCGAGAGCATGCTCGACGATCCCGAAATGCGGCTGCTGGGTTTGCGCGGGCTCTATCTGGAAGCCGAACGGCTCGGCGACCGCAACGCCGCCAGGCATTATGCCGGCCGCGCCGCCGCTGTGGCGCCGCAACTGGCCTGGGCGGCGGAATCGACGCTGGAAGAGCTGACCGCGCGCGGCGACTGGGACGGCGCCCTGAAACTCGTCGACGCGCAGAAAGCGACACGGCAGATCGAACGCGATGCCGCCAACCGCCGCCGCGCCGTGCTGCTGACCGCCAAGGCGCAGGCGCTTGCCGACAGCGATCCCGCCGCCGCCAGGACGGCCGCGATCGAGGCCAACAAGCTCAGGCCCGACTTTGCGCCCGCCGCCGTGGCCGCTGCGGCCGCGCTGTTCAAGCAGAACGATGTGCGCAAGGGCTCGAAGATCCTCGAGGCGGCTTGGAAGGCCGAGCCGCATCCGGAGATCGCCGAGCTCTATACCCATGCAAGGCCGGGCGACGCGGTGCTCGACCGCCTCAACCGGGCGAAGAAGCTGCAGGAGATGAAGAAGAACCACGCCGAATCGTCGATGACGGTGGCGCGCGCCGCGCTCGACGCGCAGGATTTCGCGACCGCCCGCCGCGAGGCCGAGGCGGCGATCCGGATGGACCGTCGCGAGGGCGCCTATCTGCTGCTCGCCGACATCGAGGAGGCCGAGACCGGCGATCAGGGCAAAGTTCGGCAGCTGCTGTCCAGGGCGCTGCGGGCGCCGCGCGATCCGGCCTGGGTCGCAGACGGCGTGGTATCGGAACGCTGGGCTCCGGTATCGCCGATCACCGGCCGGCTCGACGCCTTCGAGTGGCGCGCGCCGATGGAGCGTCTTGGCCAGTTGATCGACAGCCATGATGACGCGCCAGCGGGTGCGGCACCGGTTATTGAAGCATTGGCAAAGCCGACGAGCGAAAAAAGGCCGATCGAAGTGATCGACGACGCCGGTGGCGAGACGTCGGCGGGCAAGCAAGCTGAAAGTCGCGAAGAAGATCATGTCAGGCCAATCACGGCAGCGGCCTTCGCCGCGGTGCCGAGCGATGCCGAAGGCGTCGAGCCGGCCGAGGAGCTTGCGCGGCTGCCGGACGATCCCGGCGTCGATCCGGACGAGGAAGCGGAGAAATCGCCGCGCCGGTTTCGGTTGTTTTGAGTTGGGCAGGCCGTCAGGCCGTTGGGGTATGGATCTATGTTTGAACGCGTTCTGTCGTTTCTCAGGGATTTGCCGGCCGGTGCCGGCACGCATGCCAGCACGGACGATCCGCGTGTCGCCGCCTCGGCGCTGCTCTACCATGTGATGAACGCCGATGGCGTGCGCCAGGATGTCGAGTGGGAGCGGTTCAAGGCGGTGCTGGCCGAGAGCTATTCGATCAGTGGCGCGGAACTCGAAGCGTTGGCCGCTGCCGGCGAGCGGGCCGACAATGAGGCGATCGATCTCTACGCCTTCACCAGCGTCTTGAAGCGCCATCTCGATGCCGATGCGCGCAAGGCTTTCATCGGCCTGATGTGGGAAATCGTCTATGCCGACGGCGAGTTGCACGAGCTCGAGGACAACACCGTCTGGCGCGTCGCCGAGCTGATCGGCGTCGAACGCCACGACCGCGTCGAGGCGCGCCGCAAGGCGGCGGCGCACGCGCCCGGCGCCACCGGAACATCGAGCGACGAATAGGATCTTCGCCTTCCCATGCCACGCCAGACGAGTTCGAAGCCAAAGATCCTGATCGTGCTGCATCAGGAGAGTTCGAGCCCGGGACGTGTCGGCCACATGTTGCTGGAAGAAGGTTTCGATCTCGACATCCGCCGGCCGCCGCTTGGCGACGCCTTGCCCGAAACACTGGACGACCACGCCGGCACGGTGGTGTTCGGCGGCCCGATGAGCGCCAATGACGACGACGAGTTCGTCCGCCGCGAGACCAACTGGCTGGAAATACCGCTGAGGGAGAACCGGCCATGTCTCGGCATCTGTCTCGGCGCGCAGATGCTGGTCAACTGTCTCGGCGGCAAGGTCGAGGGTCATGGTGAAGGGCTGGTCGAGGTTGGCTGGTATCCCCTGAAGGCGACCGAAGCCGGCAAGCAACTGATGCACTGGCCGGAGATGGTCTACCAGTTCCACCGCGAGGGTTTTTCGTTGCCCAGGGACGCGACGCTGCTGGCGACGGCCGAAACCTATCCCAACCAGGCCTTCCGCTACGGCAACAATGCCTGGGGCATCCAGTTCCATGGCGAACTGACCAGGGTGATGATGCAGCGCTGGGTGGTGCGCGGCGCGCATCGCTTCGAATTGCCCGGTGCCCAGCCCGGCCGCGATCATCTCGGCGGCCGGCTGATCTGGGACATGCATCTCAAGCGCTGGCTGGACGAGTTTTTGCGGATGGTCTTCGGCAAGCCGAGCAGATAGCTAAACCGTCGTCTGAACGGATTTCAGGCGACCCGCTTTAGGTCTTTGTCTTCATGCATGTCGTTCTCCCAAAACCGGGGCCACTTTTGGGCGACATGCATTAAGGTTCGAGCACCGGCCGCAGGAAGCTGCGCTCGTAGCTGAGAATGCTGCGATTGCGTTTTTCCATTTCGAACACTTCCTGGCATTCCGGGTCGGCAGCCATCCGTTTGCGATAGTCCTCGTAGTCGGCAAGACTCGGAAAGCTGAACATGGCATAGGCGATGTTGCTCGCCCCTTCGCTTGGAAGGAAATAGCCGTGATGGTTTCCGCCGAGGCGGTTGACCAGAGCTATCCAGCGACGACCATAATCTTCGAACTCGGCAAGCTTGTAGGGGTCGATGACGTATTTCAGGTAGCAAGTGATCATGAGAGCTCCTGTGGCATGGGCTAGGCATGTCGGCTGTCAACCGTGGGAAGATCAGTTGCGCCCGTTGAGGTGGCGCACCTTGCGCAGTTGCGGGAACAGCACCACCCACAGGCCCGCGACGGCGATGGCGCCGATGCCGCCGATCACCACGGCCGGCACCGTGCCGATCAGCGCGGCCATCGTGCCGGCCCGGAATTCGCCGACCTCGTTGGAGGCGCCGACAAAGACCTGGTTGACGGCGTTGACGCGGCCGCGCACCTCGTCGGGCGTCCACAGCTGGATCAGCGTCTCCCTGATGTAGACGCTGAACATATCGGTGGCGCCAAGGAAGACCAATGCCACGATCGACAGCCAGGTGATGGTCGACAGGCCGAAAACCACGGTGAAGGCGCCGAACGAGGCTGCAGCGGCCAGCATGATCATGCCCGCGTGGTTGCGAAGTGGATGCCCGGCCAGCCAGATGGCGACGCAAATGGCGCCGATGCTGGGCGCCGAGCGCAGCAGGCCGAGGCCCCACGGGCCGAGCTGGAGGATGTCGCGCGCATAGACCGGCAGCAGCGCCGAGGCGCCGGACAGGAGCACGGCGAACAGATCGAGCGAGATGGCGCCGAGCACGATCTTCTCGCTCCAGATATAGCTGAACCCGCCGAGCAGGTGCTGCATCGTCGGCTTGTCCGACTCGGTGCGCTGCGACGGCTTCGGGATGGTGAAGATCAGCAGCCCGGACACAAGCATCAGGACAGCGGCGGTTCCGTAGGCCGCTTCCGGCGACACGCCGTAGAGCAGGCCGCCGGCGACGGGTCCGACGATGGTCGCCGTCTGCCAGGCCGATGAATTCCAGGCGATGGCGTTGGCGAAATCCTGAGGCGGCACCAGATTGGCGAACAGCGAGGCCGAGGCCGGACCGAAGAAGGCGCGGGCGACGCCGAACATGGCAAGCACGCAGAAGATCGGCAGCGGCCCGCTGATGCCGCGCAGCGCCAGGAACAGCAGCGCCAGCGCGCACATCGCCTCCACCACGACCGCCAGCGCCATGATCAGGCGGCGGCCGAAGCGGTCGGCGGCGACACCGGTGACCAGCACCAGAAGCAGCGACGGCAGGAACTGGACGATGCCGACCAGGCCGAGATCGAGCGGGTCGCGGGTCAAATCATACATCTGCCAGCCGACCGCGACGGACACGATCATGGTGGCGAATGTGGTGAGGAAACGCGCCGCCCAATAACTCAGGAAGGAGCGGTGGCGGAACGCGGCATAGCGCTGGTCCGGTGATATCTGTTCGGCGGTCATGATTTAAGAGGCCCCATTGCAGTGGCGTCAGCTGGCGGGGCACTTCCACGATGGGCGCTGGTCCGGCTGGCGGAACTTTTAGCTCAGTTCGCCGCGGATATGCGTCAGAATCAGTGCTGGATCAAGGAATTTTCAGCCTGCTCCATCGCCGGCACGCGGAAGTTACTGCCGCAGCGCGACGGAGATGGCGTCGAGGCCGCCGCGCAATTCGGCTTCCGTCGGCCAGCCGAAGCCGACGCGGAAGAAGCGTTTTTCCATCTCGAACCAGTGGCCGGGTCCGACATAGGTTCCATGGTTCTCCAGCAGGTTCGCATAGAACCGGTCGAGGTCGAAGCCGGGTTCGATATCGAGGCGCGGGAAGCCGACGACACCGCCTTCGGGCCTGATCCAGTCGACCAGCGGTTCGCGGTCGATCCAGGCCTGGACGATGTCGCGGCGCTTGGCCATTTCGGGCAGCAGTGTCGCCAGGAAGGCATCCCGGCGCTCGAGCATGCCGCGGGCAATGCCTTCGTCGATGACGCTGCCGCAGATGCCGATCTGCTCCTTTGCGGCGAGGAATTTTTCCTGAAGCACCGCATCCCTGGTGATCAGCCAGCCGATGCGGATGCCGGGAATGCCGAAGGCCTTGGACAATGACGAGACGCTGATCGCCTTCGGGCTCAGTGAGGCAGCCGTCGGCAGCCGCCTGCCGTAGGAGAGGTCGCGATAGGTCTCGTCGACCAGCAGACGGCAGTCGCTGCTTTCGGCAAGGGCCACCAGCGCATCGAGCTCGGCTCGGCTCATCATCGTGCCGGTCGGGTTGTGCGGGCAGGTGACGCTGATCAGCTTCGTGTCCGGCCGAATCGCGGCCTTGACGCGTTCGACGTCGATGGCGAAGCCTTCCTCGAAGGCCAGGTCGACAAAGCTGATGGCGCAGCCGATCGCCCTTGGGGTTTCGATGTTGGTGGCGTAGTTGGGCCGGATGACGACGAGATGGTCGTTGGCCGACAAAAGCGAGGTCGAGATGATGAACAGCGCGCCGGCGGCACCGGCGGTGACCAGGACATCATCCGGCGAAATGCCGGCATCCTGCGCCGATATCAGTGCACGCAACTGCTTGTCGCCGCGATGCTCGCCATAGAAAAGCGTGAGATCGGGCAGCGACAGGCCGATGTCGGAGAGCTTCTGGTCGGCGATCGAGCTTTCCGAAAGATTGAAGCGGATACGATCGTAGCCGTATTCTTCCGGTGCCTCTTTCTCGATCACCATCCTGGTGTAGTTCATGGCTCGCTCCCCGAGAGCAGTTCACCGTTTCACGGAAACGGCGACCCGCTCTAACTCCTAGATTTTACGCAATTCCGGACGGAAAACCGTTTCGCACTTTTCCTGGAATTGCTCTAGGAACCCGTCCACCTATCCAAGCCATAAAAATAGGAAGCCTGCCAAGGCGAATTCGCCGGCAGGCTTCTGTTCCAGTCGTCCTAACTGTTGGCTCAGGACTGAATGTTCAGGCCGAGGCCTTGGCCTTCCTGCCCTTGGCGGGCGCCTTGACGGGGGCGGCCTTGCGGCCGAGGCCGATCGACTTCGCCAGCAGCGAACGCGAGGCCGCGTAGTTGGGGGCGACCATCGGATAGTCCGACGGCAAGCCCCATTTGGCGCGATAGGCGTCCGGCGTCAGGCCGAAATGCACACCGATGTGACGCTTCAGCGATTTGAACTTCTTGCCGTCTTCGAGGCAGATGATGAAATCGGGCGTCACCGACTTCTTGGGATTGACCGCCGGGACCAGTGGGGCAGCCACCGGGACCGCAGGCTTGCCGAGCCCGCTTATCGAGGCGCTGACGCTGGCGATGAGGTCGGCCAGGCCGGAGGCGGGCAAGCGGTTCTTCTCGACGTAAGCGGACACGATGTGGGCGGTCAGCTCGAGCAGATCGATGTCTTTACGGGCACTGTTGCTATCGTCGGTCACTCTATTTCTCCGTCTACAGCGAATGACCTGAAAATCGGATTCGACTTCCGGAAAGGATCATGCGCGAAATCAAAATGCTATGGCGTCCTTCGTGCGTCCACGGGACGAATTGGCGTTGTTGTAGCGCGGAATTCCTAGTCGGCAAATCTGCGTATTGCAACGACTTGATGGCAGGTCACACGTTATTTTGAACAACTATATTAAACAATAACAGTATCAGACTATCAGCGCTTTGTCGCGCCACAAACGAAACCCGCCTTCGAAGGCGCGTGTGTTGTCGCCGCGCCTGGAGTCGGCGGGCAATTCATCGAGCTTGTCGACGTTGCCGCCGCCAATGACGACATAGTCAGGCTGCATGGCGGCACGGAGCCGGTCGACGACGTCGAAGACGTATTTGCGCCATTTCTTCTTGCCGCGCTTTTCCAGGCCGCGTTCGCCGACATAATCCTCGAAGCTCTTGCCCTTCTTGTAGGGCAGATGCGCGAGTTCCATCGGTTGGGCGACGTTGTCGGCAATCATCGCCGCACCGAGCCCGGTGCCGAGCCCGAGGAACAGCATGCGCCCGCCCTCGTAGCTGCCGATGGCCTGCATCAGCGCGTCATTGACCACTTTCACCGGTTTGCCGAACGCGCCCGCAAAGTCGAATCCAGCCCAGCCCTTGCCGAGATTGGCGGGGTCGGCGAGCGGCCTGTTGTGGTTGACCGGACCGGGATAGCCCATCGAGACGACGTCGTAGGACAGGCCTTCGGCGAGCTTCTTCACGGTATCGATCATCTGTTGCGGCGTCAGCCCCGGCCCCGAATCGGCGCGGCGCTCCGCGCCGCCGGCGCTGGTGAGGATCTTGACGTGCGAGCCGCCGATGTCGATCGTGAGCACGATCTTTTCAGCATCTGGCGTCTCGGTGCCCGATGCTGGTTGCTTCACTGCCTTGGCCATCGCGTGGTTCCTCTCACTTCACCGGATCGATCCAGCCATTGGGTGGCCCGAACCCGGCCATGACGTCCGCCGGTCCCCATGTGAGCGGCTCGTAGAGGTGCGGCGGCGTGGTGTCGCCAAGCACCGGGCCGACGATGCGCCAGGCCAGTTCGCTGGCGTCCTGGCGGGTGAACAGCTGGCCGTTGCCGTTCATGGCGTCGCCTATTAAGCGTTCATAGGGCGGCATGTCGCCCTTCGAGTCGTCGAGCGCCGTCAGTTCGACCTGCTCGCCGATCATGTCGTCGCCCGGCGCCTTGCGCTGTGCTCCGATGGCGATCACCACCTGTGGGTCGATGCGGAAGCGGACGTAGTTCTGGTCGGCGGGCTTGATCGGATCGAAGACATCGAGCGGTGGCCGCTTCAGCCGCACCACCACTTCGGTGACATGCACCGGCATGTTCTTGCCGGCGCGGATGAAAAACGGCACGTCCTGCCAGCGCCAGGTGTCGACGAAGAAACGCACCGCCGCGAAGGTCTCGACGGGCGAGTTCGGCGCGACGCCGGGTTCAGTGAGATAGCCGGTGAACTGGCCGCGCACGACATCGTCTTTGGTCAGCGTCCTGATCGCGCGCAGCACCTGCACCTTCTCGTCGATCAGATCGTCGGCGGAGCGGCCGACAGGCGGCTCCATGGCAAGCAGCAACAGGATGTTGAGCAGATGGTTCTCGATGACGTCCCTGATGCAGCCGACATCGTCATAGAAGCGGCCACGTCCCTCGACGCCGAAATCCTCGGCCATGGTGATCTGCACGCTCTCGACGTAATTGCGGTTCCAGATCGGCTCGAGGAGGGAATTGGCGAAGCGGAAATAGAGCAGGTTCTGGATCGCTTCCTTGCCCAGGTAGTGGTCGATGCGGAAGATCGACTGCTCGTCGAACACCAGATGCAGGACCCGGTTCAGCCAGCGCGCCGATTGCAGATCGTGACCGAAGGGCTTTTCCACCATCAGCCGCGCGCCATGCGCGGTGCCCGACTGCTCCAGCCCCTGGACGACGGTCTCGAACATGGTCGGCGGCACCGCCATGTAATGCAGCGGTCGCTGTGCGGTGCCGAGCGCGCTCTTCAGTTTCTCGAACGTCGCTCCGTCACGGTAGTCGCCGCTGACGTAGCGCAGCAGCGAGGCAAATTTGGCGAAGGCTTTTTCGTCGATCTTGCCGAGCGCATTGACGATGCCGTCACGCGCGCGCGCCTGCAATTGCTTGAGGTCCCAGGCATCGAAGGCGACGCCGATCACCGGTTCGGTAAGCGTGCCCTTGGCGACCATCTGGTAAAGGGCTGGAAATATCTTCTTGTGGGCGAGGTCGCCGGTGGCCCCGAAGAGCACCAGCGTGTCGGACCGTTCCTGGCTCATGCGCGTGTCTCCCCCGCTGTCCTCACTTGCCGGCCTTCGGCTTCTCGACATGGCCGCCAAAGGCATAGCGCATGGCGGAGAGCAGCTTGTCGGCGAATTCGGATTCGCCCTGCGAGGAGAAGCGGTCGAACAGCGCCGAGGACAGCACCGGAGCCGGTACGCCGGTGTCGATCGCCGCCTTCAGCGTCCAGCGGCCTTCGCCGGAATCCGAGACGCGGCCGCCGAAATTCACCAGGCCCGGATCGCTTTTCAAGGCGCCGGCCGTCAGGTCGAGCAGCCAGGAGCCGATAACGCTGCCATGCCGCCAGACCTCGGCCACCTGGGGGAGGTCGATGTCGAACTGGTAGTATTGCGGGTTTTCCAGCGGGCTGGTCTCGGCGTCCGCCGTCCGTTGCCGCTTGCCGGCATTGGCCGACTTCAGGATGTTCATGCCTTCGGCATAGGCGGCCATGACGCCATACTCGATGCCGTTGTGCACCATCTTGACGAAGTGGCCGGCGCCGCTCGGTCCGCAATGCAGATAGCCGAAGGGCGCGGTCCCGGCATCCCTGGACGGATTGGAGCCGGCATCGGCGCCCGGTGCCAGCGTGGCGAAGATCGAATCGAGGTGCTGCACCGCCACGTCGGGACCGCCGATCATCAGGCAGTAGCCACGCTCCAGGCCCCAGACGCCGCCGCTGGTGCCGACATCGACAAGATGGATGCCCTTGCCGGCCAGTTTCGCGGCCTGGTCGACGGCGTCGTGATAATAGGAATTGCCGCCGTCGATGACGATGTCGCCGGGCTCCATCAGGGCCGCCACCTGGTCGATGATCCTGCCGGTGATCGCCGCCGGCAGCATCAGCCACACACAGCGCGGCTTGGCCAGCTTGCCGATGAATTCTTCCATCGAGGCCGCCCCTGCCGCGCCGTCGGTCACCAGGGCCGCGACGCTGGCCGGGTTGATGTCGTAGACGACGCATTCGTGGCCGTCGCGCATCAGGCGCCGGACCATGTTGGCGCCCATCCGGCCCAGTCCCATCATTCCGATCTGCATGGTTTCGTCCCTGTTTTCTAGGAGATTTGCGGGGTTATCGAGGGAAGGTCTGCTGGCTGTCCTGGTCGCCTGAGATGACGGAGAAGTCGACATTCTCCCAATCGCCGGCCCCGGGCCAGAAAAAAGTGAAGGTCAGCGTGCTTCCCTTGGGAAGGCCAGAGACGGGCAGATCGGCAAGATGGATGCCGAAATCGTTCTCCACCGTCTGGCTGTCGTGGGCGGTCGCCCAGTTGTCGGTGCTCCAATGGACTGTAGCCGGGGCCAACAGTTCGACGCGCAACGTCTTGCCGGCCGGGACCGTGCGGATCTTGTTGTTGAACCGCCATGTTCTGAACGGCGATACGGTCTTGTCCTCGATATAGCGCTTGACGCCTTGCGGCGGCATGTCGAAGACCGCGCCGTCGCGCAGCGAGCGCAACAGCTTGATATGCTCCGAATGCGCCCAGACCAGCGGCATGGCGCTGCCCGAGGGGCGGCCGTGCAGCAGTTCGCGCTCCGGCATATCGGCGCCGTCCCAGACCTGCTCCGGCAACAGGCCGCCCGGTCCGGCCGAGCCTTCCAGCGCTGCCAGCAGGCTGGCTGCCTTTTCCCTACGCCCGGCCGCCAGCTCATAGTGGGCGCGTTCGCCGGCCAGCAGCGGCCAGGGGCGACCCTGGCCGGTGCCGTCGAAAGGTGCGCCATCTTCATGCTCGCCATAGCCGTCGCCGTTGTAGCGGTACCAGAGCGGCCCTTGCGGCAGATCGCAGCGCAATTGCGCGTCGATGACCTTGACCGTGTCTGTCATGCGCGGGTCGTCGGCCGCCCGCAGACCGAAGCGGACAAGTGCAAGCGCATCCGGACTGACGATTTGCTCGGCCGGCCGGTCGGTGTCGCCGGGCGGCCGGTTCTTGATCGGGACATAGCCGTCCTTCGGCGAACCGGCCGAGGCGCTGTCGGGCGGCGCGATGCGGACATAGTAGCCGTCGACGCCGACTTGACCGCAGATCGCCGTGCCGGTGACGTAGGTCCAGCGCTCGACCTGGTCGTTCCAGACGTCTGATGTCTCGCGCAGATAGGTCGCCGCGTCCGGCTTGCCACAGGCGTCGAGCAGGTCGGCTGCGGCAAGCAGTGCGGCGATTTCGACGGCGAGCGTGAACGGGCTGTAGCCGGCATCCTCTTCCCAGCGGTCCTCGCCGGTGACCGGCCCGTTGCGCACGACGAACCCGGCGGCGCGCTCGATCATCGGCAGAAAGACTGCGAGCCTGGCGTGCGGCAAATGGCCGGCGCGGTGCAAAGCTTCGGCCAGCAGCAGCGGAAAGGCGCATTCGTCCATCTGGATGCCGGGCCAATAGGCCGATCCGTCGAGCCAGGCGTTCTGCGGCCAGTGGCCGTCCGGCTGCTGGATGGAGCCGAGATAGTCGAGGATTTGCAACGCCGAGGCGGCGTCGCCGGCAGCAAGAAAGCCGCCGGCCGTCTCGACCAGATCGCGCGGCCAGACCAGATGGTAGCCGCCGAGGTCGTCGTCGCCCTTGTCGAAGCCCCACGGGATCGACAGGCTGGCGACCGCGGCGCCCGGTGTGGCGATCGACCGGTGCGTCGCCAGTGCCGCCGTCGAGACGCGATAGAAGTTGATCCCGGGCACCGCGTGCCGGTCGAGCGGCAGCAGGCCCTTTTGCCAGTTGCGCCAGTTCTGGAGGTAGGATTTCGCCGCGGGTTCAAAACCCTGCTTCAGGCTGGCGAAAGCATGTTCCGCAGCCTCCTCGGGCGTCGCGCCAAATCCCAGCGCCAGCAAAGCCTTGGTCCTGGCCGCGGAAAAGCCGATCTCGCCGGTCAGCGCGACATTGCCGTCCTCGGCCCGCTGGTATGCAGCATCGAGCTCGCCTGTGTTGTGCAGTTGCTGCCAACCGTCGGAAAAACCGACATAGCCGGCCGAACCGGTCCGCCAGGGCAGCGACGAGGCCAGCGCCAGGCAGGAGCCGCGCCCCGAGGCGAACAGCACGGGCTTTCCCTCGTGTTCGCCGACCCAGGCGGTGTTGCCCATGCCGGCATTGACCAGATGCGGCGCCAGAAGCGCGTAGACGCGATAATCGTCAGCGGCGCCCCTCAGCGCCGTGAAGGTGATTTCCTGCAGCAGCGCCGGGCGCGCCGGATCGGCGAGGATGCGCTTTTCGATCCGCCAGGCGCCGTCGTTCGCCGTGTTGACCAGCCGGTAGGCGGGTACGCCGTCCTCGAACGGTTCGATGCTGTGCGTGGCATCGCGCTTCTCTTCCGAGAAATAGCCGGCGGCGCCGGTGACGATCAGGCCGAGGTCGCGGGTGCAGGCACTGTCGACGCGCGAATAGTAGATTTCGTTGAGGATGCCGTGGCTGATCGTGAACCAGATCCGGCCGGCCGGCGAAAGCGACGTTCCGACGCCGCTCTTGGCGCTTGACGTCCAGCGCGCCGGAATTCCCGGGGCGCCCGGAGCAACGTTTTGCGTCACTGGCATTCTGTTTCGGTCTCCTGGCCTCCTCCCTAGACCAGGACGCGAACCCTTTACAATCATTGCACCGCAAGTTGATCGGCGCCGACGGCAGGGCAACGAACTAGGGCTAACGGGTTTCTTCGGAGCTTTCGTCTGCGCTGACGGAGCAGCAAACGAAAAACCCGCCAGTGCGGCGGGTCACCGGCGCAAATCAGCACCGTGGACGAAAATGTACCATAGCTGAGCTCACCGAGTCAAGAAAAAATTCCTATGACCAAAGGCGCCGTCGTTGACAGCGGCGGCGGCATGCGTCCACTATTTCCCGGCACGGGAGGATCGTGAAAGCAATGGCGGAAGTGTCCCTGGTCCTGATCGACCGGTTGCTGGCGATATCGCGGGCGCTTGCCGGCCATATCGATCCCGGCACGGCGTTCCGCGCGACAGCCATCGAGATCGGCTCGCTCATCCCGCACGACCACATGGATCTGGCGGTGCTGTCGCATGATGGGCGCCGGCACGCCTGTTACGAAGCCGGCTTCCACACCAGCTGGAGCGAGCTTGCCCAGCATCCGCTGCCGACCGAAGTCAGCCCGATCCGCTCGGTGCTGTGGGGCGAAGTCCCCTATCTGCTCGCCGACGACGCGCTGAGCGACGAGCGGTTCCATTTCGCCACCGCTATCGATGGTCCGATCTTCGCCGCCAGGCTGCGCAGCCGCATCGTCGTGCCGCTCAGGGCGCGCGGCGGCATCATCGGCGCGCTCAACATCAGCCGGCACGAGGTCGACTGCTACACGCTTGCCGATGTCGCGGTCGCGCAACAATGCGCCGACCTGATCGCGCCCTACATCTTCGCGCTGATCCAGACCGAGGAGGCGCGCCGCGCCATGCTGGCCGAGAGCGAGGCGCGAAATCGCGTCGAGCTGCTGCGCGTCGGCGCCTCGCAATTGACCGAAGGCATGGAGCGCGAACGCCGGCGCATGGCCATGGACCTGCACGACCAGACGCTTGCCGATCTCGCCCGGATCGCGCGCCAGCTCTCGGCCCTTCGCGGCCAGGGCGTGGCGCGGGCAGCACAGCTTGCCGATCTCGAAAAGGAGGTCGCCGGCTGCCTGACGGAACTGCGCCACATCGTCGACGACATGCGGCCGAGCGTGCTTGAACTGTTCGGCCTGCGCGATGCGGTCGAGGCGCATCTCAACCGCAGCGTCGCCAGGGCCAAGCCGCCGATCGCCGTGCGCATCGCCGACACCAGCGACGGCGGCGCCGACACCCTGTCGGAGCCAGTGCGGACCGCGCTCTACCGGATCGTGCAGGAAGCGATCAACAATGCCGTTCGCCATGCCGCGCCGCACCGCATCGACGTGCTGCTGGCGTCGACCGCGAGCGTGCTGCGGGTGATCGTGACGGATGACGGCCAGGGCTGCGGCGCCGTTGACCCGGCCGCGTATGGCGGCATCGGCCATATGCACACGCGGGCAGCCCTTATCGGGGCGCGGCTGCGCATCGGCCAGGCCGGCCGCAAGAACGGCGGCACCCGCGTCGTCGTCGAGATCGACCGCCAGCCATCACGGGAACTGGCGGCGGCTGCAACAATGCCTGGCGAACTCGCCGTATCGGAGGCCATGTGATGCTTGTGATGATCGCCGAGAATGACGGGCTGCACCGTAGCTTCGCGCGGCGGACGGTGGAGCAATTGTGGCCCGGTGACGTCGAGGTGATCGAAGCGAGCGACGGCGAGGACGCCATCAACCTGGCGACTGAGCGCGAGCCACTGCATGTCGTGCTCGATTTGCAGATGCCGAAGGCGACGGGAATCGAAGTTGCCAGGGCGATCTGGAACCGCCGCGCCGGCACGCACATCCTGTTCTGGTCGAATTTCGCCGACGAAGCCTATGTGCGCGGCGTGGCGCGCATCGTCCCGCCCGGCTCTGTCTACGGTTATGTGCTGAAATCGGCAACGGAGGAAGGCATGCGGTCCGCCCTGCGCGGGGTTTTCCGCGAAGGCCACTGCATCATCGACCGCGAGATCCGCGGCATCCAGCATCGCGTTCAGGACAAGTTCGAGGGCATCACCGACGGCGAATATGAAAGCCTGATCGACATCGCGCTCGGCCTGACCGACCGGGCGATCGCGGCACGTCGCGGCCTGTCGATCCGTGGTGCGCAGAGCCGCATCAAGCACTGCTACGACAAGCTCGGCATCGTGCCGGCGGAGGACGGCACCGGCGATGTTTCCGTGTTCAACTCGCGGACGCGGGCGATCTATCTCGCCATGGCGCGCGGCCTGATCAACATCGACGCACTGCGCCGCGAACAGGACCGGCTCGATGCCTGGCTGGCGGAGCACTGAAACAGCGGCGGCCACAAGCCGGAACATCGGAAGGTCCGGTGCATTGCTAGTGAACGCCAACTCAACGCCTGCGGTGCCGAAGTGCGACCCTCATTTGCAGATTCATGGCACCTGGTGCGCGAAAGCGTCGTCGGTTTCATCGACGACAATGCGCTCAGCCATGGTGCGGCGATGGCCTTTTATGCCGCCACCTCGCTGGCGCCGATCTTGCTGATCGTGGTTGCGATTGCTGGTCTCGTCTTCGGCCACGATGCCGCACAATTGGCCTTGTCCGCGCAGATATCAGGGCTGATGGGACCGGAAAGCGCCGATCTCCTCAAGACTGCGCTGGAAAGTGCATCCGGCAGGCTGTACGGCACCTGGGCCGCGATCATAGGGCTGGTCACCTTGCTGGTGGCCGCGTCTGGCGTCTTCGGCGAAATGCAGCAGTCGTTGAACACAATCTGGAAGATCGAACCGCAAGGCAATTCCCTGTCGCGTCTGGTGAGGGCACGGGCCGCCAGTCTGGGGTTGGTGGCCGCACTCGGGTTCCTGTTGCTGGTCTCTCTCATCGCAAGCGCCGCGATTTCGGCACTGGGCGCTTTCATCAACGCCCATCTGCCGTTCGGAACGATCATACTCAGCGGGATCAACGGCGTCGTTTCGTTTGCGCTTATCGCCGTGATGTTTGCCGCCATTTACAAGGTTTTGCCCGATCGAACCCTGGAATGGCGCGATGTGGCAATTGGCGCTGTCGGGACCGCGGCCCTGTTCACATTGGGAAAATCGCTTATCGGCTGGTATATCGGCACCAGCGCGATTGCGTCGTCGTATGGCGCCGCCGGCGGACTGCTCGTGATATTGCTCTGGGTTTACTACTCGTCGGAGATTTTCCTCCTCGGTGCCGAGTTCACGCGCGCCTATTCCGTTCGCCACGGCAGCCGGTCCGATCTGAAAACCTTGGTTCACAGCCCTCTGCGCGCGCAGCACGACTCATTTCGCGCAGGGCAAAAATCCAACTCTGCCGGCGTTGTCGTGCTCGTGGCGGTGGCGTGCGCGAGCGCAACCTTGACCGCGCTTTTGCGAAGTGTTCGCCGGCCCTGATCTGACGTCGCCGGTATTCTACGCTCGATAGGCACGGGCGACTGTGCAAATGCACAGTCGCCCGTGCGCTTTGACCCGTATCGGCTCGTCGGTACCGCGCCTACGCTCTGCCCCAACAAGAAGACTGTATCGGGAAGCGCTCATGCCATTCGTCACCATGCGGAGTAGCACGGCTGTTCGCGCCGGGAGCCGATGATGTCGGTGCCGGCGCGTGCGCGCCAGTCCGGCTTCGACGACGTCGTCGGCGATGCGCCGATCGAAACGCTGGCGAGCGGCTTCGGCTTCCTCGAAGGGCCGGTCTGGCATCCCTATGAGAAATGGCTGGTCTTCTCCGACATTCCGGAAAGCCGGATGTATCGCCGCAGTGCCGAGGGCGAGATCGAGCTGTTCCGCGAGCCGAGCCACAAGGCCAATGGCAACACGCTGGACCGCCAGGGGCGGCTGGTCACCTGCGAGCACGCAACAAGCCGCGTGACCCGCGCCGAGCCCAACGGCAGCGCAACAGTGCTGGCCACGCACCATGAGGGCAAGCAGCTCAACAGCCCGAACGATATCGTCGTTGCCACCGGCGGATCGATCTACTTCACCGATCCGGGCTATGGCCGGAGGGAGTTCTATGGCGTGCCACGCCCGCAGGAGCTGCCGTTCCAGGGCGTCTACCGCATCGATGGCGACGGCGCCCGGCTGACATTGCTGGCCGACGATTTCGGGCAGCCGAACGGGCTGTGCTTTTCGCTGGACGAGTCGCGGCTGTTCATCAACGACACCGAACGCGGGCACATCAGGGTGTTCGGCGTCGAAGCCAATGGCGACCTCAATGGCGGCGCGGTGTGGGCAGTAACCGAGGGCGAGGGGCCGGGAGCGCCCGACGGCATGAAGATCGACAGCCGCGGCAATCTTTACTGCACCGGACCCGGCGGCATCCACATTTTCGACGCGTCGGGCACCATTCTTGGCGTCATCCGGACGCCCGAAGATTGCGCGAATTTCACCTTCGGCGACGACGATTTGCAAAGCCTCTACATCACCGCGTCGACGTCGCTGTACCGGCTCAGGGTGCGCGTGCCGGGATTGAGACTGTTTTGAGCTCGCGACAATCCGTGCTCAAATCAGAGTTGGGAGTGAGGCCGGGATCAAAGCCGGTGGGAATGCAGCAGTCAACACATCTGGGAGGATAACGACATGAAGAAACTGTTCGTTCTGGGCGCTCTGGCGGCAATGCTCGCTTCGGGCACGGCGCTGGCCGACACCAGTGGCAAGAAGATTGCTTTTTCCAACAATTATGCCGGCAATTCCTGGCGGCAGGCGATGCTCGACAGCTATGGCATCGTCACGAAGAAGGCGGTCGCCGACAAAGTGGTCGGCGCGGCCGACATCTTCACCACCGCCGACAAGGAGGTGCCGACGCAAGCGGCGCAGGTGCAGAACCTGATCCTGCAGGGCTATGACGCGATCGTCATCAACGCTGCCTCGCCGGATGCGCTCAACGGCGCCATCAAGCAGGCCTGCGATGCCGGCATCACCGTCGTCTCCTTCGATGGCACCGTGACCGAGCCTTGCGCCTACCGCGTCGTCGTCGACTTCAAGGACATGGGCAAGCAGGAAGTCGAGCAGATGGCCAAGTTCCAGCCCAAGGGCGGCAATCTGCTTGAAATCCGCGGCCTTGCCGGCACCTCGATCGATGATGCCATCCATGCCGGCATCCTCGAAGGTGTCGCCGCCCATCCCGAGTTCAAGATCGTCGGTTCGGTGACCGGCGACTGGGACCAGACGACGGCGCAGAAGGCGGTGGCGACCATCCTGCCGTCGCTGCCCGACATCGTCGGCGTCGTCGACCAGGGCGGCGACGGTTACGGCGCCGCACAGGCCTTCGCCGCCGCCGGCAAGCCGCGCCCGACCATCATCATGGGCAACCGCCAGGACGAGTTGCAGTGGTGGAAGGAGCAGAAGGACAAGGACGGCTACCAGACCTGGTCGGCATCGATCGCGCCCGGCGTGTCATCGCTCGCCTTCTGGGTGGCGCAGCAGGTGCTCGACGGCCGCACCGATATTCCGCACGACCTGCTGGTGCCGTATCTGGCCTTCACCCAGGACGATTTCGAGGCCGAGCTGCCAAAGATCCCCAAGGGCGGCGTCGCCAGCCACGAATACACGCAGGAAGACGCGATCGCGGCCATCAAAGCCAACATCAAGTGAATGTCGGCCAAGCGTTGCCGTCCGTATCGCCAAGCGAGTATCGTTGAGCATGCCCAGGGGTAACGCTGACATCATCAGACTGAACGGCGCCGAAAAGCATTTCGGCGCCGTTCGCGCGCTGGGTGGCGTGGATTTTCACGTCGGACCCGGCGAATGCGTCGGGCTCGTCGGCCACAATGGCGCCGGCAAATCGACGCTGATGCACATGGTGGCGGGCACGCTGGTGCCCGACAGCGGGCAGATCGGCGTGCATGGCGACATCGAGGACAACTACTCGGTGTCGCGCGCGCAGCAGCTCGGCATACGCTGCGTGTTTCAGGAACTGTCGCTGTGTCCCAATCTCAATGTCGCCGAGAACACACGCATCAACCACGCTTCGCTGCGTGGCTTCGGCTGGCGGCGCAAGGCGGCCGAGCTGATCGCCGCCAAGCTCGACGAGATCTTTCCGGGCCACAGCATTTCGGCTTCGGACATTGTCGGCGACCTGTCGATCGGCCGTCGCCAGATGGTCGAAGTGGCGCGCGCCTTCACGGTCACCCAGGATCGTCTCGACCTCGTCATCCTCGACGAGCCGACATCGTCGCTCGACGCGCATACGGCGGGCCAGTTGCTGGCCTTCGTGCGCCGCTTCGTCGCCGGCGGCAAAAGCTGCATCCTGATCTCGCATCTGCTGGGCGAGGTGCTGCGCAACGCCGACCGCATCGTGGTGATGCGCGACGGCAAGGTGGTTGTCGCCGACGCCGCCACCGCCTTCGACCGTAACCGGCTGGTGACGGCGATGGGCGGCGCGGAAGCGCGCCAGAAGATCGCGGCGCAAATCGCTGCCGCCAAGCCCGCCGCCAGTCCGCTGAGGGTCCGGGCGCGGCCCGCCGCGCAGAAGGACGGCACTGACCTCGTCGCCTGCGCCGGTGAGATTATCGGCCTTGCCGGGCTTGCGGGACATGGCCAGACCGACCTGCTGCTGGCGATCTTTAGCGGCGCCACGCGCGCCCGGGCCAGCATCGAGGTGACCGCACCGGTGGCGCTGGTCGCCGGCGACCGCCAGTCGGACGGCATCTTTCCGCAATGGTCGATTGCTGAGAACATCGGCATCCGCTCGCTGGCGCGGCTGCGCAGCGGGCTGCTGATCTCGCCGCAGCGCGAGGCCGAGCTTGCTGCATTTTGGCAGAAGAAGATCGGCATCCGTACGCCTGACATGAACAACAACATTTTCTCGCTATCGGGCGGCAACCAGCAGAAGGCGCTGTTTGCGCGTGCGCTCGGCTCGGATGCACAGATCGTGCTGATGGACGACCCGATGCGTGGCGTCGACATCGGCACCAAGCTGGAGGTCTACGACCTCGTGCGCGAAGAGGCCGGTCGCGGCCGTACCTTCCTCTGGTACACCACGGAAACCGAAGAGCTCGACAATTGCGACCACATCTATGTCTTCAAGAACGGCCGCATCGTCGCCAATCTGCGTCGCGACGAGTTGACCGAAGAGAAGATCATCCAGTCCTCCTTCGGCGATGCGGCCTGAGATGACGGCCGCCAGCCTCGACACCGCTGCCAGGACTTCCGCCGAACGTGGCGCGCTGGCCCGTGCGCGCCTGCTGCGCGGGCTGCTGCCGGCGCTGTCGCTGGCGCTGGTGCTGCTCGCCATCGCCTGGCTCAACCCGCGCGCCATCAGCTATTTCGGCTTCAGCCTGATGCTGAACCTGGCGATCCCGATCGCGCTGGCGACGATCGCGCAGATGTTCGTCATTGCCGGAAACGAGCTCGACCTGTCGATCGGCACTTTCGTCGGCTTCGTCGGCTGTGTCACCGCGACCTGGCTGAAGGACGCGCCGCTCATCGGCGCCGCCATCCTGCTCGGATCGATCGGCGTCTATGCGCTGCTCGGCGCACTGATCCATCTGCGCAACCTGCCGTCCATCGTGGTGACGCTCGGCATGAGCTTCGTCTGGCAGGGGCTCGCGATTCTCGTTCTGCCCAAACCGGGCGGCAAGGCGCCGGACTGGCTGCTCGGGCTGATGGCGTTCAAGCCGCCTTTTGTGCCGTTCCCGATCATTGCGGCGCTGCTGATCGGCCTCATCGTCCATTTCGGCCTGATGCGCACCTCCTACGGCGTGATCTTGCGCGGCTCGGGCGGCAATCCGGCGGCGCTCGGTCGCGCCGGCTGGTCGCTGCTCCGAACCAAGATTGTGCTGTTTGCGCTCGCCGGCCTGTTCGGCGTGCTGTCCGGCATGGCGCTGATCGGCATCACCACCTCGGCTGATGCCAATATCGGCAATGGCTACACGCTGCTGGCGATCGCCGGCGTCATCCTCGGCGGCGGCGAATTCGTCGGCGGCCGGGTGTCGCCGATCGGTGCGGTGATCGGCGCGCTGACGCTGGCGCTCGCCGCCTCGCCGCTGCTCACCTTCATGCACATTCCGCCCGACTGGCAGGTTGCCGCCAACGGCGCCATCCTCATCATAGTGCTGGCGGCGCGGGTGCTGATCAGCCGCCGGGAGAGGTGAGCGATGATTTTCGTGAAATCGCTGGCCGGCAAACCCTGGATCTGGTCGTTCGTCGGCGCGCTTCTGGTGTGGCTGGCAACGATCGCCTTCACCGGCGGCTACGGCGGCGGCGGCATGGTCACGGCGGCGCTGTCGCTCGCCGTGTTCACCGTCATCGTCGGCGTCGGCCAGATGTTCGTCATCACGCTCGGCCCCGGCAATGTCGACCTGTCGCTGCCGGCCAATATCGGCCTTGCCAGCGCCGTCGCGATGAAGGTGATGGACGGCAACGATTCCATGATCGCGGTCGGGCTTTTGGCGGCACTTGCCTGCGGGGCGGCGATCGGCGCCGCCAACTACCTGCTGATCTGGGCGCTGCGCATCCCGCCGATCATCGCCACGCTATCGGCCAGCTTCATCATCCAGTCGATCGACATCAGCTATGGCCGCGGGCTGCAGATCAAGCCGCCGCCGGGCTTCGCCGATTTTGCCAACTGGCAGGTGCTGGGCATTCCGGTGCTGGCGATCCTCACGGTATTGTTCACCGTCGGCGCGGCCATCGCGCTGCAGCGTATGATCTATGGCCGCTCGGTGCTGGCGATCGGCCAGAACATTCGCGCGGCGTGGCTGGCCGGTGTCAATGTCGGCCGCATCCGCTTCCTCACCTACACGCTGTCGGGCGCGCTCGGCGGCATCGACGGCGCGCTGCTCGCCGGCTATTTCCGCGGCGCCAATGTCGACATCGGCAACGAATACCTGCTGGCCTCGATCGCCGTCGTCGTCATCGGCGGCACGTCGGTCGCCGGCGGCAAGGCCAATGTCCCCGGCGTCTGGGGCGCGGCTTTGTTCCTGGTGCTGCTTTTGACCATGCTCAACACGTTTGGGGTGAGCGCCGGGGTGCGGTTGCTGCTGACGGGGCTGATCATTGTCGGGGTGATCACGGCGGCGGGCGGGCAGAAGGCGCTGCGGTAGCCTCCGCCTTCGTCGTCCCAGACACCTTCAAGGCCTGTAATCATTGTGCCAGGCCGACATCCGGTTCCCTTCGACGTTACGGCGCTGTAAATCCCGTTCGCGTGGCCACGGCCGCTGAATAATGCTGGGAGGTTTGCGTGTCCGATTTTGTGAAGGTCAGCCGCGACGGCGACGTTGCCGTCGTCACCATCGACAATCCGCCGGTCAACGCGCTGAGCTTCCATGTCCGCGAACCGCTGATGCAGGCGCTGGTCGAATTGCGCGACGATGCGTCGGTTGCCGCCATCGTCATTGCATGCGCCGGCCGAACCTTTGTCGCCGGCGCCGACATCACCGAGTTCGGCAAGCCGATGCAGCAGCCCGAACTGCGCGCCATCGTGGCGACGCTGGAAACCATCGCCAAGCCGACGGTCGCAGCCATCCACGGCACCGCGCTCGGTGGCGGGCTGGAGCTGGCGCTGGGCTGCCATTTCCGTGTTGCCGATGCCGGCGCCAAGCTCGGCCTGCCGGAAGTCAAACTCGGCCTGCTGCCGGGTGGCGGTGGCACGGTACGGCTGCCGCGCCTTGTCGGCGCGGTGAAGGCGTTGAAGATGATCGTCTCAGGTGCGCCGATCGGCGCGACCGAGGCGCACGCCGCCGGTCTCGTCGATGCCGTCTTCGAAGGCGTTCTGACCACGCATGCCGTGAACTTCGCTGGGGAAATCGCCCGCAAGGGTGGTCCCTTCACGCCGGTGCGTGATCGCAATGAAGGACTCAAGCAGGCCGACCTCGCGGCGTTCGACGCCGAGGCTGCGGATCTTGCCAGGAAAGCGCGCGGGCTCGAGGCACCGATCGCTTGCGCGCAGTCGGTGCGCAATGCCGTCACGCTGCCCTTCGATGCGGCGCTGGCGGCGGAGCGTGCGCTGTTCGTCAAGCTGGTCGCCAGCGACCAGTCGCGGGCGCAGCGCCATCTGTTCTTCGCCGAACGTGAGGCGGCAAAGCTTCCGAGCAAGGACATCGTCAAGCGCAAGATCGCCCGCGTCGGCGTCATCGGCGCCGGTACGATGGGGGGCGGCATTGCCATGGCCTTCGCCAATGGCGGCTATTCCGTGATTTTGCTGGAAACCAGCCACGAGGCCCTGCAACGCGGCTTGGCGACCATCGACAGGAACTACTCGGTGTCCGTCACGCGCGGTTCGCTCAGCGAAGACGCCAAGCGGCAACGGCTCGCCCAGTTCAAGGGCTCCACCGACTATGCCGATCTCGCCGATTGCGACCTGATCGTCGAGGCGGTGTTCGAGGACATGGCGGTCAAGAAGGAAGTATTCGGCAAGCTCGAAGCCGTGGCCAGGCCCGGCGCGATCCTGGCCACCAACACCTCCTATCTCGACATCAACGAAATCGCTGCCTCGACCTCGCGGCCGCAGGATGTGCTCGGCCTGCATTTCTTTTCGCCGGCCAATGTCATGAAGCTCTTGGAGATCGTGCGCGCCGAGAAGACCGCGCCCGATGCGCTGGCGACATCAGTCGACCTGGCGAGGCGGATCGGCAAGGTGGCCGTCGTGGTCGGCGTCTGCCACGGCTTCGTCGGCAACCGCATGCTTGCCGCGCGGGGCTCGGAATCGGAAGCGCTTCTTCTGGAAGGCGCAACGCCCAGCCAGATCGACCAGGTGTTCACCGATTTCGGCTGGCCGATGGGGCCGTTCCAGATGGGCGATCTCGCCGGTCTCGACATTGGCTGGCGCAACCGCAAGGCACGCGGCCAGAAAGCCGTGATCGCCGACACGCTGTGCGAACAAGGACGCTTCGGCCAGAAGACCGGCCGGGGTTTTTATCTCTACGAGGCTGGCGCGCGCACGCCAGTGCCGGATCCCGAGGTTGAAGCGCTGATCCGCGACAAGGCCGCCGAGAAGGGTATCGCACCGCGTGCGATCAGTGCGGAGGAAATCGTAGAGCGCACGCTTTACCCCCTGATCAACGAGGGCGCCAAGATCCTGGAGGAAGGCATAGCGGCCCGTGCGTCTGACATCGATGTCGTCTGGGTCAATGGCTACGGCTTTCCCATCGGCAAGGGCGGACCGATGTTCTGGGTTGGCCTTGAAGGTCCGGCCAGGATCATCGAGCGGCTCGAATACTGGCATCAACGGACGGGCAAGGATGTGTTCAAGCCGGCGCCGTTGCTGAAGCGGATGGCCGAGACCGGGGCGTGGGAAGCCGGCGGTTAGAGAGCCTACCGGATCCGTGCATCGATGATCTCGACGAAGCGCGCGAACAGGCCGGCCTGCGACTTGATCTTGAGCTTGCGGTAGATGTTGCGGCGATGGACCTTCACGGTTCCCGGCACGATGCGCATGGCGCGGGCGATCGACTCCGTCGAATGCCCCTGCAACACCAGGTCGACGACATGCTTTTCGCGCGGCGTCAGCGACAGGCTCTGCCAGATATGGGCGCGGTCGAACTCGTTGACCATAGCGGCCGTCTCGTCCTGCTTCGCTTCCGCCGTTTCGTCGGCCGGAAGAGCAGGCCAGCGCAACCTGATGAAGCTGATCACCGCCGGCGCCATATCGCGCAGCAATCTGGCATCGGCGGTGCCGAACGGGCCTGAAGCGCGCAGCCGCATCAGCGACAGCACCAGCGCATCCTTGCCCGGCAGCGGCACGAAGAAGCCGACCTCCTCGGCCAGCCTGGTCTGGCTGTAATAGGAGCGGAAATACTCGCTGGCATAGAAACGGTCCGGCGCCAGCTCGCGCATGCGCCAGAACCCTTCCTTACGCTCGACCGCAGCGTGATGGAACGGATCGAGCAGATACGGCCCTTCCTGATAGAGCGCGACGAACACATGGCTCTCGGTGGGCGAGAAGGTCTCGAACAGCAGCGGCGGGCGCGAGGCGCCGCGATAGCCGAAGATCACGCAGTGGTCGAATCTAACGTGCTGCCGCAGCCACTCGACCAGCGCCTGGCCAAAGAGGTCGCCGCTGGTCTCCCGCGTCGTCGCGACGAGCGTGGCGAGCCGGCTGTATTCGTCGCTGCGGGACAATGCATACCCCCTTAAACGAGAAAATAGACCAGATATACCACCTGAGAGGTATATACTAGCCGCCATTGGCTCTGGTAGCGTTCCGATATTGCCCTGTTGCTGGAGCCATCAGCCTTGACCGCAGTGCCCGACATCGAGTTTCGCGGCGTCACCAAGCGCTATGGCGCGGTGACCGCGGTCAGCGGCATCGATCTCGCTGTCCCGCCCTCCGCCTTTGTCGCGCTGCTCGGTCCCTCCGGCTGCGGCAAGACCACCTGCCTGCGCATGATCGGCGGCTTCGAACAGCCGAGCGAAGGCCAGGTGTTCATTCGCGGCCAGGACATGGCCGGCACGCCGCCCTACCGGCGGCCGGTCAACATGGTGTTCCAGCAATACGCGCTGTTTCCGCATCTCGATGTCGAGGACAATGTCGCCTATGGGCTGCGCCAGGCGCGGCCAAGGCTGTCTTCGCGCGAGATCGCCTCAAGAGCGGGCGAGGCGCTCGAAATGGTGCGGCTCGCCGGCTATGGCCGCCGCAAGATCCACGAACTGTCGGGCGGCCAGCAGCAGCGTGTGGCGCTTGCCCGCGCCCTGGTCAACAAGCCGGCGGTGCTCTTGCTCGATGAGCCGCTGGCGGCGCTCGACAAGAAGCTGCGCACCGACATGCAGATCGAGCTGCAGAACCTGCAGCGCGAGATCGGCATCACCTTCGTGCTGGTCACGCACGACCAGGAGGAAGCGCTGTCGATGAGCGATTTCGTCTGCGTCATGAATGGCGGCCGCATCGTCCAGCTCGGGCAGCCGAGCGAGATCTATGACGAACCGGCCGACCTGTTTGTTGCCGATTTCGTCGGCAAGACCAATCTCTTGAGCGGTACCGTCGCCGGGCATTCGGGCGATCTGGTGGAGGTGGCGCTCGCGGACGGCACCGTCATTGCGGCGCGCAAACGGACCGCTTTGCAGCAGGGCGAGGTCGTTTCGGTCAGCCTTCGTCCTGAATCACTCAGTCTCGGCGCCCAGGCAAGCGGCCCATTCAAGGGCATCGTCCGCAACCGGATATTCCTGGGCTCGACGGCGGAATACGCGATCGAGGTCAAGGGCATCGGAACGCTGTTGGCCAAAGCCGATCACCTGATCGGTCACGGCAATCTCTTCAAGCCGGGTGAACCCGTCGCCATCGGCTTTGCCTCCGGAACGCCGCTGGCGTTTGCGGAGACCAAGAACAACGGGGCCAACCAGAGGGTAGATAAACATGTCGAAATCATATCGTGACGGACTGCCGATAAGCCCCGAGAATTTCGTCGACCAGCTGATGCGTTTGAAGCGCGGCTCGATCGGCCGCCGCGACTTCCTCGGCCTCACTGGCCTTGGCATTGCCACGGCGGTGATGGCGCGCGAGATCGGCATCATGCCGACACCGGCCTTTGCCGCGGAAGGCCTTGGCGATCGCATGTCGATCGCCACCTGGCCGAACTATCATGACCCGGCGACCTTCGAGAACTTCAAGAAGGACACCGGCGTCGCCGTCGAGGTCAACGTGTTCGGCTCCAATGAGGAGATGCTGGCCAAGCTGCAGGCCGGCGCCTCGGGCTGGAGCCTGTTCGTGCCGACCAATTACACGATCTCGACCTACAAGAAGCTCGGCATCATCGAGCCGCTGGAGATGGCGAAGCTGCCGAATTTCGACGGCTCGCAAGAGGATCCGCGCTTCACCTCGGAGGGCACGATCGACGGGACGATCTACGCCGTGCCGAAGAACTGGGGCACCACCGGCTTTGCCGTCAACACCAAGAAGCTGACCAAGCCGATGACGAGCTGGAAGGAGTTCTGGGACACCGCCATGGCCGAAGGCGACAGCCGCACCATGGTGCATGACTACCAGCTGACCACGATCGGCAATGCACTGAAATATTACGGCTACTCGTTCAATTCGCTCAAGCAGGACGAACTGGCCAAGGCGGAGGAACTGCTGCTGAAGGTCAAGCCGCATCTGTTCGCGGTCTCCTCCGACTACCAGCCGGGGATGCGCGCCGGCGACGCGTGGATGACCATGTGCTGGACGAATGACGGCGCGCAGCTGCATCGCGACATTCCCGAGATCGCCTATGTGCTGGGCAAGGAAGGCGGCGAGATCTGGACCGATTTCTATGCCATTCCGAAAGACGCGCCGAACAAGCCCGCCGGTTACGCGCTGCTCAACTACCTGATGAATCCGCAGGTGGCGGTGAAGGAGCATTTGGCCAATGGTGCGCCGTCGACCGATGCGCGCGTCAACAAGCTGCTGCCCAAGGAGGTGCTCGACAACCCGATCCTCTATCCGGCAGCCGACCTGTTGACGCCGCTGGAATTCGGCGCGGCGGCAACGTTGACTGATCCGGGCCGCGCCGAATTGATGGCGCGCTTCAAGTCGGCCTGAGCGACGGCCTCAAATTCGACTCAGATAATTTGACCGGCGGGTTTATGCCCGCCGGCACCGGGGCAATCTTTCCATGCACGGCAGCCGTCTTCGCAGGAATTTTCTGACCGCCATGCTGCTCGGTCCGGCGACCGCGTGGCTGGTGGTGTTCCTGGTGCTGCCGTTCATCGCCATCGCCGTGTTCAGCGTCGGCGAACGCGCACCGGAAGGCGGCTATCAGGCCGCCTTTACGCTGGCGCAATATGCCAATCTTCCGGCGCGGGCGACCGCCTTCTGGAACACGATGGTGCTGGCGCCGGTGGGAGCGCTCGCCTGCCTTCTCGTCGCTTATCCCGTTGCCTACTATCTCGCCTTGCGCGCGCCGCAGCGCTGGCGGCTGATCCTGCTCGCGCTGGTCGTCATTCCGTTCTGGACCAGCCTGCTGATGCGGACCTATGCCTGGATGTACATTCTGGGCGGGCGCGGCATTCCGGCGCTGCTCGCCTTTGTCGGCATCGAGGATGTCAGGCTGATCAACACGCCGGGCGCGGTGCTGCTCGGCATCGTCTATGGCTACCTGCCGCTGATGATCCTGCCGATCTATGTCAGCCTCGAACGGCTTGACCGCAGGCTGCTGGAAGCCTCCGCCGATCTCGGCGCCACGCCATTATCGACTTTCCTGGGCGTGACCCTGAAACTGTCGTTGCCGGGCGTCATGACCGGCTTCTCGCTGGTCATGATCCTGCTGCTCGGCGAATATCTGATCCCGACGCTGCTTGGCGGCGGCAAGGTGTTCTTCATCGGCAATGCGCTGGTCGACCTGTTCCTGCAATCGCGCAACTGGCCGTTCGGATCGGCCATCGCGATCACGCTGGTGCTGGTCTCGGTGGTGGTGCTGATTGCCGCCAACCGCATCTCGACCCGGGTTTCGGGCGCGCGCCGGGTGGATCTGATCTGATGCGGGCTTTCGTCATTGCGGTGTTCGCTTTCCTCTATCTGCCGATCGCGCTGGTGGTGCTGTTTTCTTTCAACGCCGGCCACCATGCCAGCGAGTTCACCGGCTTTTCGGTGCAATGGTACGGCAAGGCATTGGCGAACCCGTTCCTGGTCGAAGCGCTGAAGAACAGCCTGTTCATCGCCACCACCAGCGCCTTGCTGGCGGCGCTGTGCGGCACCGCGGCGGCACTCGGCCTGGCGCGCGTCGGCGTGCGGACCCGCGCGGTCTTCGACGCACTTCTGGGCGCCGCGATCGTCGTTCCGGGCGTCGTCATCGGCATTTCGACTCTGGTCGCGCTCGTCCAATTGTTCACCGTCGTCAATCCGTTCCTCGCCTCGATCTGGCCGGACGATCAGCCGCCGCGGCTGGCGCTCGGCTACGGTTCGATCATCGCGGCGCACGGGCTGTTCTCGATGGCGCTGGTGACGATGATCGTCGGCACGCGGCTCGGCAGCCTCGACCGCAATCTGGTCGAGGCGTCGAGCGATCTCTACGCGACGCCGTTGACGACGTTCCGCTCGATCGTGCTGCCGCAGATCATGCCGGCGGTCGTTGCCGGCTTCCTGCTCGCCTTCACCTTCTCCTTCGACGATTTCATCATCGCCTTCTTCGTCGCCGGCGCGCAGACGACGCTGCCGATCTATGTCTTCGCGTCGATCCGGCGCGGCGTGACGCCGGAGATCAACGCCATCGCGACGATCGTGCTCGTCGCTTCCGTGCTGCTCGTGGTGCTTGCCCAATGGCAGTTGCGCCAGCGCAAGCCGTCGAACTGAAAGCCGCATCATGATCCTCAAAGACCGCATCGCCGTGGTGACAGGCGCCGGCTCCGGCATCGGGCGCGCCGGCGCCATGATCATGGGCAGGGAAGGCGCGGTGGTCGTCATCGCCGACAGGGATCAGGCCGCCGGCGAAGCAACGGCTTCGGACATCCGCGCGGTCGGTGGCCAAGCCGAGGCGATCACGACCGATGTCGCTGATGATGCGGCGGTCGAACAGCTCATTGCCGGCACGCTCGACAGGCATGGGCGCATCGACATCCTGCACAATCACGCCGGCATCCAGGTCGGCGGCACGCTGACCGAAGTGGAGGTCGGCGGCATGGATGCCTCGTGGCGGGTCAATGTGCGGGCGCAGTTCCTGGCGGCCAGGATCGTCATGCCATCGATGATCGCACGAGGCGGCGGCGTCATCCTCAACACCGCCTCCAATTCGGGCGTGTTCTACGACCGCGAGATGATCGCCTACGCAACCTCCAAACATGCGGTGGTGGCGATGACACGGCAGATGTCGCTCGACTATGCCAAGCACAATGTGCGCGTCAACGCGCTCTGCCCGGGATGGGTCGACACGCCGTTCAACGAACCGTTCATCGCCCAGATGGGCGGACGCGGGGCGATCGAAACCTATGTCCGCACCAAGATCCCGATGGGCCGCTGGGCCAGCGCCGATGAGATCGCCGAAGCGATCCTGTTCCTTGTCTCCGACCGTTCATCCTTCATGACCGGCCAGGCGCTGGTAATCGACGGCGGTGAAAGTATCGGCTGAGCCTTTTGCTTTCGCTATCAACTCCCCTGTTTTCAAAGCTTGTCCGATATACCACGCAAAGACTTTCACCCATGCCGCTGCTTGCCGGCAGGACTATAGTCCTGCCGGCATGGGACTTCAGTGCCATGGCCGTCCAAGAGCGTGAATTTGTGTTTGATATCAGTCGGTTAAGTTTCTGGCCGGGTGCCAGATCGCGTATTGAGACAGCATTTGTCTAAAGTTTACTCTGCACTATTAGCAATTCCTCATAGGACGGTCGCTTAGCGGTCGGGCCAGGGCGACGATTCCCGAGGAGATTACCATGACAAACCGGAAAACTCTGCTGGCGGCGCTTGCCGCATTGGCGCTCCTGGCATCTCCGGCGCTCGCCGGCAATGGGCACGGCGGTGGCGGTGGCAATGCCGGAGGCAACGGGCACGGCAACGGCGGTAGCAATGCTGGCGGCAATGGCAATGGGGGCGGCAACGGCCACAACGGCAGCAATGGCAAGAGCGGCGCTTCGCACGGCAAATCTTCGTCGGCCCCGGGCCGGGCCAAGGCCAAAGCGGACGACACCACGGTCGACACAACCACAAAGGTTTCGTCGGTTCCCAAGGAGAAGAACATCCACGCCAAGCTTGGCCGGCTGAACTCACTGCAGCGCAACATCAACGCCTATATGAATTCGAAGAGCAAGAAGTTCGCCGGCATCCAGGCGTTCGTGACGCAGTCGGCCAAAGCCAAGGTCGCTCAGGCAGCCGCTGAAGCGGCCCAGGAGAAGCTGGATGCGCTGAATTCGCAGTTGAGCGCGCTGACATCGCTGACGCCCGAGCAGGTTGCGGCCATGACTCCCGAAGATCAGGCAGCCTTGCCTGGAAAGATAACGGATCTGCAGGCCGAAATCGCTGCTCAGCAGACTGAGGTCACCGCCGCCAATGAGGCGGCTGCCGCGGCAGACGTCGGCACCGATGATGCTTCGCTCGACGCGGCATTGACGGATATGGCCAACAAGCCCGTCGACGCCGCGGTCACGTCCTGGGCTCAGGGCGTCCTTGCCGACAAGATCGACCAGACGGCTGCCGCAATGCAGACGGAAACGACGCCGTAACGAACCGCTGCCGAAACGGTAGTGGTCAGTCAAAGAAGATGCCGCCGGGTTGCACTCGGCGGCATTGCCTTTTCCCGCTCATGGTCGGGCTGGCTATCCAGGGATAGCCACCGAGCTGGCGTCCAGGGATAGCCAGGCTCGAAACACTCAGACGTGCTTGCGGCCGCCGGTTTCGCGAAACCAGCTGTCGGGGTAGGGGTACCACCAGTCCTGGATCGCAGGCTTGTGGTCGATGATCACCATCTTGGAGTGGCGGAAGGCGTCGAGGCCCTGGCGTCCGAGCTCGCGGCCGAGGCCCGAGGCCTTCCAGCCGCCGAACGGCAGGGCATCATTGTCGATCAGCGGGTTGTTGACCCAGACCATTCCAGCTTCGAGCCGTTCAGCCGCCTCGTGGGCTTCGGCCAGATCGGTGGTGAAGACAGAGGCGCCGAGCCCGAACGGGCTGTCATTGGCAAGCCGGATCGCCTCGTCGAAATCCCTGACCCGGCAGATGGCGGCGACGGGTCCAAAACACTCTTCGCGCACGATCGCCATATCAGGGGTGACGCCGGTCAGGATGGTCGGTTCGTAGAACCAGCCGATGTTGTGCGCCGGCGGGATGCGCCCGCCGGTCACCGCCTTGGCGCCATGGGCAATGGCGTCATCCACAAGGCGCATCACTTTGGTCCGCGCGCTTTCGCTGACCAGCGGGCCGATCTCGGTCTTGTCCATGCCGTTGCCGATGCGCAGCGCCCGCGTCCTTTCGGCGAACAGCGCGACGAAGCGGTCGTGCACGGAATCGACGACGAAGAAGC
This sequence comes from Mesorhizobium ciceri biovar biserrulae, assembly GCF_001618845.1. Taxonomy (NCBI): domain Bacteria; kingdom Pseudomonadati; phylum Pseudomonadota; class Alphaproteobacteria; order Hyphomicrobiales; family Phyllobacteriaceae; genus Mesorhizobium; species Mesorhizobium ciceri. The sequence continues at coordinate 5,938,706 of NZ_CP015064.1, read as the reverse complement.
GCTCGGCCGAAGTGCAGACCTGGCCGGTGAGGTGGAAGGCGGCGGTGACGCTGCCGGCCGCCGCGATCTCGAGCGGGGCATGCTCGCTGATGATCAGCGGGTCGCTGCCGCCGGCCTCGATGACGCACGGCTTCATGCGTTCGGCGCAGGCCACCGCCACCGCCTTGCCGGCGGCGACCGAGCCGGTGAAGGCAACCGCATGGGTGCGGTCGGAGGCGATCAGCGCCTGCGCTGTGGCCGCTCCGCCGGGCAGGCAGGAGACCAGCCCCTCTGGCAGCGAGCGGAACACGGTCATGTAGTCCAGCGTCGACAGCGTCGTCGCCTCGGCCGGCTTGATGATGCAGGCATTGCCGGCGGCGAGCGATGCGGCGACCGTCCAGCACATCAGCAGGATCGGGAAATTGTAGGGCATGATGTGTACGGAGACGCCGTAAGGTTCGTAGCGCGCATACTGGAACGAACCGGCCTGCGTCGTGCCGGCGATCTTGCCGGCATCGTCGCGCGCCATCTCGGCATAGTAGCGGAAGATCGGCGCGCAATTGGCGATCTCGCCGATCGCTTCGGGGTAGGGTTTGCCCATCTCGCGCACCATCAGCTCGGCGCAACGCGTGAAGTCCGCCGCCTCGATGGCGTTGGCGACGGCATGCAGTTGCTTGGCCCGGCTCTTGGCGTCGAGCTTCTTCCAGGCGGCCTGCGCCCTGGTTGCCGCCGTGAGCACAGCGTCGATCTCGCCGTCGCTGGCGGCGGCAATGGCGCCGACGGTTTCCAGCGTCGCCGGATCGATCACCGGTTTTGCCGCGCCGGCCATCGACGGGTAGTCCGGATTGACGAAGAAGGTTGGCCGGTCAGGAGAGAAATCCATTTTGTCCTTCTCCATTTATGGAGCCTTTTTGAGAATTCGTCCTGCCGAGGCAGATGGCGTGGCTTTCGAGAACCGGAGCGCAGCGGACATTTAGTCCGTGAGCACCGGAAGCGCAGAAAGCCGCGTCAGGTGTCCGGCAGGGCAGAATTATCGAGAAGGCTCAGCGGATCATGTAGACCTTCTTGATTGTCTCATGGACGGTGCAGACGCCCTTCCAGTCCTGCGGGAAGAACGCTGCCGTATCCGGCTCGATCTCGATGACCTCGCCGGATTCATGCACATAGGTGCAGCGCCCTTCGAGGAAATGGCAGAACTCGTCGCGGGTGACATGGCAGTGCCATTTGCCCGGAGTGCAGACCCAAAGCCCGCATTCGGAGCGGCCTTCCGGCCCCTTGTACAGCAGCTTGCCCGAGGTATGGGATTGGCCCTCGATCATGGTCGGGATGACGCCCCAGTCGACGAGGTCGGTAATGGTAAGCGGGGATTTCATGATGGGGGTTGTCATATCGATTCCTTGGAAATGGGTGCTCAGCGGCACATGAAGGCCTTGGTCAGCGTTTGCGTGATGATGGATATGCCGGTCCAGCCGGCGGGGAAGAATACCAGCGTGCCGGCCTCGACCGCGATCTCCTCGCCGTCGTCATGGACATAGCTGCCGCGTCCCGACAGGAAGTGGCAGAATTCGTCGGCGCCAAAGGTGACCTTGCGCGTGCCCGGCGTGCACGCCCACAGGCCGCATTCGCTCGATCCGTCCGGGTTCTGCGCCAGGACCTTGCCCGAAGCGCGCGGCGAACCGGCGAGCGTGTTGCTGCCCGCGCCCCAGTCTTCCAATTCCACGGCCGAAGCCTTCGGCCAGTGCGGTGTCGACATGTCATCAAGCTCCGTGGTCACGCCAGCATGTAGACGTTGCGCATCGTCTCATGCACGGTGCATTCGCCTCTCCAGCCGGCAGGGAACATGACCACGGTGCCGGTGGAGACTTCTATCATCTCACCGAAATCCGACCGGTAGGTCGCGCGGCCGGCGACGAAATGGCACAATTCGTCGCGCGGGATACTGAGGCGCCAGCGGCCTGGCGTGCAGACCCAGATGCCGGATTCCGGCTGGTTGTTCGGGCCTTTGTGCACGAGCCTGCCGGTCGAGTGCGATGCTCCTTCCAATGCGTCGGGTTGGGCGCCCCAGTCGATGAGGTCGGTTCGGGTGGAGGCTTGGTGGAGGTGTGGGGCGGAGGAGGTCACAGCAGCGTCTCCAGCAACCCGGCCGCTTTCTCCGGCCCATTCTGCGCGTGCATCTGCGCCGATGTCTTCGCCAGCTTGGCTTTCATCGCCGGGTCGGTCAGGCAGGTCTCGATCCTGGCAACCAGCTCGGCATCGGTCCAGTCGTAGCGCGGCATGCCGAAGCCGTGGCCGGTTTCCTCGACGCGGGTGGCGTTGTCGTGGCCGTCCCAGACATAGGGCATGATGATGGCCGGTTTGCCGAAATAGAGGCACTCGGTGAACGAGTTGTTGCCGCCATGGTGGATGACGGCATCGACCTGCGGGATGACCGAGGGCTGCGGAAACCAGCTGTCGACAATGACGTTGCCGGGCACGTCCGTGTACTGGTCCTTGTAGCCGCCGACATTGACCAGAGCCCTGTAGCGCGTCTTGCCCAATGTCGCGATGATGCGCTTCAGCAGCTCGACATCGCCGGCGCCCAGGCTGCCGAAGGAGACGTAGAGCAGCGGCCCGTCATTGTTCCTGGAGAAGGTCGGCACCGTGTACGGCTTTTCGTGCCGCACGCAGCCTTCGAGATACTGGAATTTTGCCGGGTCGAGCGGATGGCGGCGCTTGAATTTTGCCGCCTCGGGGTAGAGCAGCAGGTTCAAATAGGGCGAGGCTTCGAAGAACTGGCCGACCGGATAGGGCGCCTCGTGGTTGGCGGTGAGAAAGCCGTTGAAGTCGTCATGGATCGGCTTGATCACCGCATTGAAGTGGTCGCGGTAGCGCTGGTGGCCGGCATGGTCGTTCTCGCCGCAGCCGGAGAGATGGGGCGGGATGTCCTCGTCCTCGATCTCGTTTTCCGAGCAGGAGATGACGCGCACCCACGGCTTGCCGTACTGCTTGATGGCCGGGAACAGGATGACGTTGTCGACGCAGATCACATCCGGCTTGATGACTGAGAGAACGCGCGGCAGATCTTTCTGCGCCCATTTGGCGCTGTCGACGATCGCCGTCCAGCAATCCTTGACGTAGTTGTCGACCTGGTCGTAGGGCGATTTGCGGAAGTTCGGGATATGGCCGTTGATGAAATCCTCCCAGAATTTCGCCATCTGCTCGGGCGGCATCGGCTCCGACAGGTTCACCGGATGCGCCTCGAAGCCGTAGCCCTTGTAGACATCGACGAAGCCTGGGTCGGACAGGAACACCGCCTTGTGGCCGCGCGCTTCGACTGCCTGGGCGATGCCGACGGAATTGAGCGCCGGGCCGTAGGCGGCTTCTGGAAAAAACGCGATCGTCTTCTGCGCCATCAGGCTTCTCCTGTCATTCTGCGAAAATTCTGACATCGGCGGCATCCCAGCCGAGTTCGACCTGGTCGCCCGACGAGACCGGCCGGCGGTCGGCGGCATCTGCGGTGACGCGCACCAGGAACGGTTTTGGCGACAGGGGCGTGCGGACATGCAGCTGCAGGTCAAGCCCCTGATAGGCCAGCGCCTCGACCGTGCCGGTGATGCGGTTGGCGGTTTCCGCCGATGGGAATAGCCGGATGCGCTCAGGGCGCACCGAAGCGACAGCGGATGCGCCGGGCGAGAGCGTTGCCGGAACCTTGCCTGATATGCGTGCGCCATTCGTGGCCACAACGCCATCGACGGCGGCTTGGCCCGGCACGAAATTCATCACGCCGATGAAGTCGGCGACGAAGCGATCGGCGGGGTGTTCGTAGATCGCGTGCGGCGTGTCGCATTGCAGCAATCTGCCGTCTTTCAGCACCGCCATGCGGTCGGCCATGACGAGCGATTCCTCCTGGTCATGGGTGACGATGACGAAGGTGATGCCGACCTCGTGCTGCAGGCGCTTCAATTCCAGCTGCATGGCGCCGCGCAGCTTCTTGTCGAGTGCGCCGAGCGGCTCGTCGAGCAGCAGCAGCCGGGGCCGCTTGACCAGCGCGCGGGCGAGCGCGACGCGCTGCTTCTGGCCGCCCGACAATTGCTCCGGCTTGCGGTCGGCGAAGGGGACGAGCTCGGTCGTCGCCAGGATGGCATCGACGCGGGAGCGGATTTCAGCTGTTGGCAAACGTTCCATCTCCAGGCCGTAGGAGACATTGGCGCGAACGCTCATATGCGGAAACAGCGCATAGGATTGGAACATCAGATTGACCGGCCGCTTGTTGGGCGGGGTTTTGGCGATGTCACGTCCGTCGAGCAGGATGCGCCCGTCATTGGGCGTCTCGAAACCGGCCAGCATGCGCAAGAGCGTGGTCTTGCCGCAGCCGGACGGGCCGAGCAAAGCGAAGAACTCGTTCTCGCGGATGTCGAGCGAGATGCCGTCGACGGCCGTCACCGTGCCGAAATTCTTCGACACATGATCGATGGCCAGCAGCGTGCGGGGTTCGCTCATTGGCCGATGATCCCACGGTTGAGCCGCTGCGACAGGGTCAGCGCGGTGATCGAGACCGCCATGACGATGGTCGCCAGCGCGTTGATCTCCGGCGTGATGCCGAAGCGGATCATGGCGTAGATCTGCATCGGCAGCGTCGTCGAGGCGCGGCCGGCGCCAGCGGTGAAGAAGGCGATGATGAACTCGTCGACCGAGAGCGTGAAGGCGAGCAGCGCCCCTGCGATCACCGCCGGCGCGATGACCGGCAATGTCACCCGCCGGAAGGTGGTGAGCGCGGAGGCGCCGAGATCGGCGGAGGCCTCGACGATCGACCAATCGAAACTCTTCAGCCGCGCGCGCACCACCGAGCAGACGAAGGCGAGGTTGAAGACGACATGGGCGAGGATGATGGTGTGCAGGCCCATTGTCAGGTTGAGCATGGAGAAGAACGAGAGCAGCGCGATCGCCAGCACGATGTCGGGAATGATCATCGGTGCGAAAATCAGCGCTTCGAGGGCCTTGCCGTATTGCCGGCGCATCTCGATGCCGATCGCCAGCAGCGTGCCGAGCAGAGTGGCGATCGCGGTCGAGACCAGCGCCACGATCAGCGTGTTGAGGGCCGCGGAGAGGATGGCGCTGTTCGAGGCCAGCGAGACATACCATTTCAGGGAGAATCCCGACCATGCCGTCGGCAACCCGCCTTCGTTGAAGGACAGCGCCACCAGCACGGCGATCGGGATGTAGAGGAAAGCGAAGACCAGGCTAAGCACGAGCCAGAGCGTGCGCCGCGTGGCAGGGGAGCGCTCAGCCATCGGTGTCTCCGCCGGCTTGCGTGACGTGACCCGAGGCGCGATTGGCGGCCAGCGCTTGCGCCATCAGTACCAGAAGCATGATGGCAATCAGCGCCATCGCCAGTGCCGCCCCGAAAGGCCAGTCGTTGGCGGTCAGGAACTGGTCGTAGACGAGGTTGCCGATCATCTGGAAGCGGCCGCCGCCGAGCAGCGCGGGCGTGACGAAATTACCGATCGACAGCACGAAGACGAAGACCGCGCCGGCGGCGATGCCCGGTACGGTCAGCGGCAGGATGACACGACGGAACGTGGTGGCTGCCGAAGCGCCGAGATCACGCGAGGCCTCGGCGAGTTCCGGGTTGAGCCGCGACAGCGGCGCGTAGCAGGCGAGGATGACGAAGGGCAGGTAGTTATAGACCAGGCCGGCGATGACGGCGCCTTCGGTGTAGAGCATCGATGGCGGCTCGCCGGTGTAGCCGAACCAGCGCAGCAGCTGGGTAATCAGGCCTTCGCGGTTGAGCAGCACGATCCAGGCATAGGTGCGGATCAGATAGTTGGACCAGAACGGCAGCACGGCGAAGAACAGGAACACTGGCTGCCACCGGCGCGGTGCCGCCGATATCGCGTAGGCGGCGGCATAGCCGATCACCACAGCGATCAGGGTCGCGGTGCCGGCGATGCGCGCCGAATTGAGGAAGATGCCGGCATAGAGCGGGTCGAAGACCAGGCCGAAATTCTCCAGCGTGAAGGTGTATTCGATGCCGCCATAGATGCCACGCCGGAAGAAGGCGAGCGCCAGTACCAGCGCGCACGGCACCACCATCAAGGCCGCGAGCCAGGCCAGCGCCGGGGCCATCAGGAGGGACGAGCGGGAGGGTTGGTGCTTCACGAAGTACCCCCCTCTGCCCTGCCGGGCATCTCCCCCTCAAGGGGGGAGATCAGCAGCTCCAATGTCTCGCCTGCCCTCAAAAGTCGAAGATTGGCGAAAGCGATGCCACAGCCAATCTCCCCCCTTGAGGGGGAGATGGCCGGCAGGCCAGAGGGGGGCGACACGGAACGCAAGCTTGCTTCCAGGATGCTGTTGGAGCTTCCGCCTACTGCGCCGCCTTGATCTCGCTGACGATCTTCGAATAGTCGCGCTGGGCGTCGCCGACGTCACGCAACTGCTCGAACTTGACGAGATCGGCCACCGGCATCGCCATGTTGGGGAATTTTGCCAGAAAATCGGCCGGCAGGCTTTCCATGGCCGGCTTGTTCGGCACCTTGTAGTCGATGTTCTGCGCCGCCCAGGCGTGGTTCTTGGCGTCGAGCATGAAGTTGATGAACTGGAAGGCGGCGTCCTTGTTGGCGGAGGCCTTCATCACCACCATCGTGTCGACCCAGAGGTCCGAACCTTCCTTGGGAATGACGTATTTGATCTCCGGCTTTTCGGCGATGCCGTAATTGCACCAGCCGTCCCAGGCCTGCACCATCAGTGCCTCGCCGGACACCAGCTTGGAATAGAAGGTGGTGTCGTCATAGGCGAGCAGGGTCTTCTTGGCCGAGATCAAGAGGTCCTTGACCTCGGCCATCTTGGCCGGGTCGGTTTCGTTGACCGAATAGCCCTTGTCGAGCTGGCCGGCGGCCAGCAGCCAGCGGTCGGTCGCCAGCATGGTGGTCTTGCCCTTCAATTCGTCGGAGGGCGCGAGCAGGTCGCTCCAGCTGGCCGGCGCGACCTTCATCAGATCCGAGCGATAGCAGAGGCCGGTGGTGCCCCAGGTGTAGGGCACCGAGAAGGCATTGCCGACATCGTGCGGCAGCTTGGCTGCTTCCGGATAGAGGTTGGCGAGGTTGGGGATCTTGGCGTGGTCGATCGGCTCGGTCAGGCCGAGCTTGTTCAGCACCTCGGCGAAGGGTGAGGAGACAAAGACCACGTCATAGCCCTTGCCGCCGGCGGCGATCAGCTTGCCCATGATCTCTTCATTGGTGGCATGCACCACCACTTCGCCCGAAACGCCGGTTGCGGTCTTGAAGGTGGCCATGGCGTCGGGTGCCATGTAGCCGTCCCAGTTCGAAATGACGAGGTCGGCAGCCGTCGCCGGCGCGGACAGCGCCAAGGCCAGGCCAAGTGCGATCGAAGATGTTTTCAGCGCACGGCGCCGCAGGCTGGTAGCGGTCATGACAGACTCCCATTCGGTTGATCGTCGAATTTCATTCGCCGGACCAACGCTTGCGACCCTTGCCGCTGCCTCGATCCTGTTCCCTCGGTCTTTTTCTCGCCGATTGTGTTGACAGTACTATTGCAGAAAAAAGTACGTCAATCCATAATTTGCCAAACGACCGAGGAAACTGGCCGATTGCGTCCGTTCGGGCGATCGGTCAAATCAATGCGGTCATCCGTTTTCCGCTGGACCAGCCATGCAAGCCGCAGCCAGACGACCCCGCACCAACCATCTTGATCTGGCGCAGCGCATCCTGGATGTGGCGCGCCAGCGCGGCTTCGAGCCCGGTGCACGCTTGCCCGAGCAGCAGATCGCGTCGCTGTGCAATGTCTCGCGCACGCCGGTGCGGGCGGCACTCGGCCTGCTCGCGGAACGGGGCGTCGTGCGCTGGGAGGCGGAGTCCGGTTATCATCTGGCCATCGACCTCACCGCGCAGGCTTCGGTCGCCACGGAATTGCCCGCTGCCGAGGAGGACGAGTTGGCCGAGGCGATCCTGCGCGACCGCTCGGCGCGGCGACTGGACCAGACGGTGACCGTCGCGGGATTGATGCGGCGCTACAGTGCCGAGCGCAAGACGGTATTAAAAGCGTTGAACAAACTGACCGAAGAGAATCTGCTGGATCGTGCGCCTGGCCAGTCCTGGCTGTTTCGGCGCACGCCCGACGATCCGGAAGCGCAAGGCGACAGCTACGAGTTCCGCTTGCTGCTCGAGCCCGCGGCCATCCTGACGCCCGGCTTCAGGCTGGACGGCGCGCGGGCGGCGACGTTGCGCCAGGCTATGGAAGCGCTGGTGACGCTGCCGGACGCCGCCTTCGACACACGCGAGTTCCAGCGGCTGGACATCGATTTTCACGGCATGCTCGCCGAGGGCAGCGCCAACCGCTTCATCGCCGACGCGCTCGCCGATCACCTCAGGCTGCGCCGGCTGCCGGGCATCTATGCCGGCGTCAACGTCTTCCGATTGCGGCAATCGCTGCGCGAACACCTTGTCATACTCGACCATCTTGAAAGCCTGCAGTATGAGGTGGCTGCCGATCTGCTTCGCATTCATCTGCGGCTGTCCCGCAACCAGCGACCGCAAGCGGCCAGCCGCGGGGCTCCCGCGCTGTTCGGCACGATCAGCCGGCCGGAATGACGAGGATTAATTGACGCGTAAAGCCAGCCCGACCATCGCGCTGTTTCCCGAAGCAAGCTTCGGCGCGGCGTTGAATTGCGTCGGCATCGCGCAGGCTCTGCGTGCGAAAGGCGCCCGGCCCGTCTTCATCTGCCATGCCGGTTTCTCCGGCGTCTTTGCCGACTATGGTTTCCAGGAATACCAGCTGCCAACCGACGAGCCGCTGAGCGAGAGCCAACGCCAGAGCTACTGGCAGGCTTTCGTGCGCCGGCACCTGCCGCATTTCAGGCTGAGCCCGATCGACCAGCTTGAGACCTATGTCGCTCCGACCTGGCAGGCCATCGTCGACACCGCGGTCAATGCCGAGGCGCCGCTGCGCCAATTGCTGGCACGGCTCAAGCCGGATGCCGTGGTGCTCGACAATGTCATCATGTTCCCGGCGATCGCCGCCGCCGGCTGTCCGTGGGTGCGCGTCGTCTCCTGCGCCGAGACCGAGCTGCCGGACGCCAATGTGCCGCCCTATCTGTCGGGGCTTGGCGTGGACGACCCGCAACGCGCGGCGTTCGAGGCCAGGTATCTGGCGGCTTGCGCGCCGGCGCATGACCGCTTCAACCGCTTCCGGGCGGATGCCGGACTGGGGCCGCTGCCGAAGGGTCAGTTCCTCGAGACGTCGCCCGATCTCAACCTGCTGCTGACGCCGACGATCGTGCGCCGCGAGCGTGCCGAGCCGCTCGACCCCGCGCGCTTCGTCTATCTCGAGGGCTGCGTGCGTTCTGAAGGGCCGTTCGAGGTGCCGGTGTTCCCGCGCAATGGCGGGCCGCTGGTCTATGTCAGCTTCGGCAGCCTGGGTGCCATGGATGTCGGCCTGATCGAGCGCATGCTGGTGGTGTTCGACAGGCTGCCGGCGCGCTTCATCGTCAATGCCGGCGGCCTGCGCGACGCTTACCGCGCGGTGCCGGACAATGTCTATCTCGACGCCTGGTTTCCGCAGCCCTCGGTGGTGGCGAAGTCGGATCTGTTCATCCATCACGGCGGCAACAACAGTTTTTGCGAAGCGCTGCGCTTCGGCGTGCCGTCGCTGATCATGCCCTATTGCTGGGATGGACACGACAACGCGCAACGCGCCGAAGAGACCGGCACCGGCGACCATATCGGCCGTGACGGCTGGACCGAAGGAGTGTTGGAGAAAGCCATTCTCGGCCTGCTGGCCGACGATGCCATGCGCGCCCGCCTCAAGGACAATGCAGCCCAAATGGCGCTGAAACCCGGAACGGATGCGGCCGCGCAAGCCATACTCTCTCTGATACGGATTTGAACGAAAATGCCTGACAACAACACGAACATCTCGCTCTCCAGCGGCAACGATGCCAAGGCCTGGCTGGCCCGGCACGGCATCAACGAAGTCGAGTGCCTGGTGCCCGACATGAACGGCGTCCTGCGCGGCAAGGCCTTGCCGACGGCCAAATTCCTCCAGGCGCTTGAAGACCGCGCGCTCTACCTGCCGAGCAGCGCTTTCCTGGTCAGCATCGACGGCCGCTATTCCGGCTCGATCGACGAGGGTTTTGCCTATTCGGATCCGGACATGCGCATGGTGCCTGATGTATCGACGCTCTGCCTGGCGCCCGGTGCCGCTCCCGGCAAGGCCTATGTCTTTGCCGATGCCTTCCATATGGACGACCGGCCCTGGATGGCCTCGCCGCGCCATGTGCTGCGCGCCGTGCTCGATCTCTACGCCAAGCGCGGCTGGCGGGCGGTGGTGGCGCCCGAGGTGGAATTCTATCTCACCGCGCCCAATCCGGATCCGGACCGGCCGCTGACCGCCCCGGTCGGCGCCAATGGCCGCGCCGAGACCGTGCAGCATCCCTACGATATGGCCGGGCTCGAGGAGTTCGAGCCGGTGATCCGCCGCATTTACGATTATGCGGCGGCGGCCGGCCTGCCGCTCGACACGCTGATCCATGAGTCGGGAACCGCGCAGTTGGAGATCAACTTCCTGCATGGCGATGCGCTGCCGCTGGCCGACAAGGTGCTGCTGTTCAAGCGGCTGACGCGCCAGGCCGCGCAGCAAAGCGGCATGCACGCCACCTTCATGGCCAAGCCGATCGCCGCACAGGCCGGCAGCTCGATGCATCTGCACATGTCGGTCATCGACGAGGCCGGCAGGACTTTGTTTGCCGGCAGCGACGATGCCGACACCGCAATGTTCGGCCACTTCATCGGCGGTCTGCAGAAATATGTCCCCGAAATCATGCCGCTGTTCGCGCCCAACGTGAACTCGTTCCGCCGCATCAGGCCGAACCACAGCGCGCCGGCCAACATCGAATGGTCGCACGACAACCGCTCCTGCGGCCTGCGCGTGCCGGCCGGCGGCCGCGCGGCGCGGCGGGTGGAGAACCGGCTTCCGGGTGCGGATTCCAATCCTTACCTGGCGATCGCCGGCTCGCTGCTTGCCGGCTATCTCGGCGTCGAGCAGAAACTGGCGCGCTCGCCCGAGGCGTCGGGCAATGCCTACAAGATCAAGAGCACGCTGCCGAAGACGATGGAGGAGGCGCTCGATCGTTTCGAGGCTTGCGGCCCGGTGCGGGAACTGCTCGGCGAGGATTTCTTCCAGACTTATCTGCGCGTAAAGAGCGTCGAGCTCGACCTGTTCCAGGGCGTGGTGACGAGCTGGGAACGCGACCACCTTCTGCTGAAGGTGTGATCATGGCTTCCAGTTCAACGGGCTTCAATTCGGGCCTCGATATCGCAAAATCCTATTATGTCGCCACCGCCAATCCGGCGCCGGACCATCCGGCGCTGGTCGGCGACGTCGACACCGACCTGGTTGTCGTCGGCGGCGGCTGCACCGGCCTGTCGGCCGCCCTTCACGCCGCCGAGCGCGGGCTGAAGGTGGTGCTGCTCGAAGGCGGCAAGATCGGCTGGGGCGCGTCGGGCCGCAATGGCGGCCAGATGATCCCCGGCCTGCGCAAGGGCGCCAAGGGACTGGTCAAGCTCTATGGGCCTGAGCGGGCAAAGGTGCTGTTCGATCTTGCGTTCGAGGCGCGCGGGCTGGTGCTCGATATCATCGAGCGCCATGCCATCGATTGCGATCTCAGGCTGACCGGCCATCTGGTCGGCGCGGTCAACGGTTCCGACCTCAAGGATCTCGAGGAAGAGGTCGAGTGCCTGGCTACGGTGATGAAGTTCCCGCACGCCGAAATCCTGTCGGCGGCGGAAGCCCGAGCCAAGGTCGACACACCCTATCATGGCGCGATGTATGAGCCGCTCGGCGGCCACATGCATCCGCTGAACTACACGCTCGGCCTTGCCCGCGCGGCGATTGCTGCCGGCGTCGTCATCCATGAGAATTCGGTGGCGGTGAAGCTGGAGCGTGAGCCTTCGATCCGGATCTCGACGGCAAAGGGATCGGTGCATGCAAAACATGTCGTGCTGGCCGGTGACGCTCTGCTCGATGGGCTGGAGCCGCGCGTCAACAGCCGCATCATGCCGGTCGGCAACTACATCGTCGCCACCGAGCCGCTGGAGGGCAAGCGCAATGTCATCCCGGCCAATGTCGCGGTGTCCGACACACGCTTCGTCGTCAACTATTACCGGATGTCGGCGGACGGCCGGCTGCTGTTCGGCGGCGGCGAGCGCTACACGCCGTCACCGCCGGCCGATATCGCCGGCTTCGTGCGGCCGCATATGGAAGCCACCTTCCCGCAACTTCAGGGCTGCCGCATCGATCACGCCTGGGGCGGGCTGGTGTCGGTGACGACATCCAGGCTGCCGCATGTCGGGCACTATGGCGAGGTCTATTTCGCGCATGGCTATTCCGGCAAGGGCGTCATCCTGTCGACGCTGTCGGGCAAGCTCCTGGCCGAAGCGATCACAGGCGACGCCTCGCGGCTCGATTTGTTCTCGACGCTGACCCCGATGCCATTCCCCGGCGGCACGGCGCTGCGCGGTCCGCTCTATGTGCTGGGCATGCTGTGGTATGCCATGCGGGATCGCATCAAGCATTGAGGGTCGGCGGGGCGGCGGCGAATTGCAAAACGCCGCGATCCTTCGCGCCCCCCTCAGTCCTGCCGGACATCTCCCCCCTCGAGGGGGGAGATTGGCAGATTGGTGGCTTCGCCCATTCCTGCGTCGTTGGAGATTGGCGAAAGCCGGCGTGACGTCCGATCTCCCCCCAAGAGGGGGAGATGCCCGGCAGGGCAGAGGGGGGCGCTGTCCCGCCGACGGTGAAGGTTGTTGGAGAAGGCCTCTTAAACCACAAAAAAATCTTCAATCCGCTGCCTGGCCTCCAGCAGCGCCGGCAGAATCTCCCGCTCCATCTCCGCGACGGAGAACCGCGCCGATTGCGTCGAGACGTTGATGGCCGCGACCGTGCGTTCTGCGCGGTCGCGGATCGGCACGGCGATCGAGCGCAGGCCGAGTTCCAGTTCCTCGTCGACGATGGCAAAGCCGTCCGCTTTCGCCTTGCCGATGGCGTTGGCTAACAAACACCTGTCGGTGATCGTCTTCGGCGTCCGTCTCTCGATCGTCGCCTGGCCGAGGAATGCGTCCAATTCCTGAGGCGTCAGACCGGCAAGCAGGATGCGTCCCATCGAGGTGCAATAGGCCGGCAGCCTGGTGCCGACATCGAGCGACACGCTGAGGATGCGGCGGCCGGGAATACGGGCGACATAGACGACATCGGCACCCGACAGGATCGCCGCCGAACAGGCCTCGTTCAGCTGTGCGGCGACCGCGCGCATGATGGGTGCGGCGAAGGCCCAGAGCGAGGCGCCGCCGAGCCAGGTGCGGGCGATCGTCAGCAAGCGTGGCGACAGCGAGAACACGCGGCCGGCTTGCGTTGCATAGCCGGTGGCGGTGAGCGTCAGCAGAAAGCGGCGGGCGCCGGCGCGGGTCAGGCCCGCTTCCTCGGCCATTTCGGTCAGCGTCATGCCCGAGGGATGCCGAGCCAGGATCTCCATGACGGCAAGGCCGCGCTCGAGCGAGCCGACATGATCACGGGAAGCGGCTTCTTCGTCCATCTCAACTCCGCGGGAACGGCATCGACGCCAGGATTGACTCCTCGCCCTCCCCCAGCGTAGAAAGTATCGCATATAAAACATATGTTCGCAATACGAACTTTTTGAACCCGGAGCCGATGCGATGGTCAAGTTCCTGCCGCTCAAACAGGCTGTTGCGGAGAATTTGAACGATGATGACACGGTCGCCTTCGAGGGTTTCACCCATCTGATCCCGACGGCGGCGGCGCATGAGGCGATCCGTCAGGGTTTTCGCGACCTGACCCTGGTCCGCATGACGCCGGACCTGATCTACGACCAGATGATCGGTATGGGCATGGCGAAGAAAATCGTCTTCTCCTATGTCGGCAATCCCGGCGTCGGCCTGCTGCGGCGCGCCCGCGACGCCATCGAGAACGGTTTCCCCAGATCGATCGAGATCGAGGAGCACAGCCATGCCGGCATGGCCAATGCCTATGAGGCGGGCGCGGCCGGTCTGCCCTGCGCGGTGTTTCGCGGCTATCGCGGTGCTGGCCTCGCGGCGGTCAATCCGAACATCAAGTCTGTCACCTGTCCGTTCACCGGCGAGGTGCTGGCGGCTGTTCCTTCGATCAGGCCTGACGTCACCTTCATCCATGCGCAGAAGGCCGACAGACAAGGCAATGTGCTGGTCGAAGGCATCATCGGCATCCAGAAGGAAGCGGTGCTGGCGGCCAAGCGAGCGGTGGTGACGGTGGAGGAAGTGGTCGACAATTTCGACGATCTGCACCCCAATCTGACCGTGCTGCCGCGCTGGACGATCGCGGCGATATCCGTCGTGCCAGGCGGCTCGCACCCGTCCTACGCACATGGCTATTATGCGCGTGACAATGCCGCCTATCTCGAATGGGACGAGATCGCCGCCGACCGTGACAAATTCCAGGCGTGGATGCAGGCCAATGTCTTGGAGAAGAGCGCCGGCGATTTCGCGGCCCGGGTCGAGCATTTGAGGAAAGCGGCATGAGCGACAATCCATTGGGTTTCACCCCCAACGAGATGATGACGATCGCCGCCAGCAGGGCGCTCAGGAATGACGATGTCTGCTTCGTCGGCATCGGCGCACCGTCCGCGGCCTGCAATGTGGCGCGGCTGACGCATGCGCCTGACATCACGCTGATCTACGAGAGCGGCACGATCGGCACCGCGCCCGATGTGCTGCCGCTGTCGATCGGCGATGGCGAATTGTGCGAGACCGCCGTCACCACCGTCGCGGTGCCGGAGATGTTCCGCTACTGGCTGCAGGGTGGCCGCATCTCGATCGGTTTTTTGGGGGCGGCCCAGCTCGACAAGTTCGGCAACATCAACACCACCGTCATCGGCAACTATTTCCATCCCAAGACCAGACTGCCCGGCGGCGGCGGCGCGCCGGAGATCGCGACCTCGTCGAAGCAGATCTACATCACAATGGCGCAGACCAAGCGCGGCATGGTCGAGAAGATCGACTTCTTCACCTCCTTCGGCCATGGCGAGGGTGGCGATCATCGCAAGCGGCTTGGCATCGACACATCAGGTCCGACCTTGCTGATCACCGATCTCGCCATCTGGAAGCCGGATCCGGTGACCAAGGAATTCACCGTCGTGTCGTTGCATCCGGGCGTCACCCGCCAGCAGGTGCAGGAGAGCTGTGGCTGGGTGGTAAAGTTCGCGGAGGCGCTTGACGAAACACCGGCGCCAAGCGAACTCGAATTGAAGACATTGCGCGACCTGCAGGCCCGCACCAAGGCGGCGCATGAGGGAACCGGAAAAGCAAAGGCTGCATGACATGGCCGAGGCCTATATCTGCGACTACATCCGCACGCCGATCGGCCGCTTCGGCGGTTCGCTGTCTTCGGTACGATCGGACGATCTAGGCGCCATTCCGCTGAGGGCACTGGTTGAGCGCAATGCCGGCATCGACTGGCAGGCGATCGACGATGTCGTCTATGGCTGCGCCAACCAGGCCGGCGAGGACAATCGCAACGTAGCGCGCATGGCGCTGCTGCTGGCAGGGCTGCCAAAGGAGGTCCCGGGCTCGACCGTCAATCGCCTGTGCGGCTCCGGCATGGATGCGCTGACCATTGCCGCCCGAGCCATCAAGGCCGGCGAGGCGGAGCTGATGATCGCGGGCGGCGTCGAATCGATGAGCCGGGCACCCTTCGTCATGCCCAAGGCCGACACGGCGTTCTCGCGCAATGCCGAGATTTACGACACCACCATCGGCTGGCGCTTCGTCAACCCGCTGATGAAGAAGCAGTATGGCGTCGATTCCATGCCGGAAACCGGCGAGAACGTCGCCGAGGATTTTTCGGTGTCGCGGGCCGACCAGGACGCCTTCGCAGTGCGCAGCCAGAACAAGGCCGTCGCCGCACAAGCCAATGGAAGATTGGCGAAGGAGATCACCCCAGTGACCATCCTGCAGCGCAAGGGCGATGCGCTCATTGTCAGCAAGGATGAACACCCCCGCGCGGGCTCAACGGTCGAGGCGCTGGCCAAGCTGCCGACGCCGTTCCGGCAGGGCGGCACGGTGACGGCCGGCAACGCCTCCGGCGTCAATGACGGCGCGGCGGTGCTGATCGTTGCCTCCGAGGCGGCGGTAAAAAAGTATGGGCTGACGCCGATCGCCCGCATCGTCGGCGGGGCTGCCGCCGGCGTGGCGCCGCGCATCATGGGCATCGGCCCGGTGCCGGCGACGCAAAAACTCTGCGCGCGGCTTGGCCTGACGCCAAAACAGTTCGACGTCATCGAGCTCAACGAAGCCTTTGCCTCGCAAGGCATCGCCGTGCTGCGCCAGCTCGGCATTGCCGAGGACGCCGAACACGTCAACCCGAATGGCGGCGCCATCGCGCTCGGCCATCCCCTGGGCATGTCGGGCGCCCGCATATCCGGCACGGCGGCGCTGGAGCTTCGCGAGCGCGGCGGCCGGTATGCGCTTGCCACCATGTGCATCGGCGTCGGCCAGGGCATCGCGATCGCGCTGGAACGGGTCTGATCGGCAAGTCTCTCCGGCTAACTTCGAGAATCCGGTGCGGTCAAATTTGACCACGTGGACAAAAGTCCGGACCCGTTCCATAGTTCCTCGTCTGATTTTTAGAACAGCCGGCTCGACACGGCTGTCGAACAGAGGGGAATACAATGGAAAACCGAAAGAACAGATTTCAATCCGCACGCGAAGGGCTTTCGCGACGCAATGTGCTGGAGTTGGGCGCGCTTGGCCTGGCTGCGGCAATGCTGCCGGGCGCTGCCTTCGGCAAGGACAAGAAACTGAAGGTGGCGGCGATCTTCGCCACGCCGATCGAGGAGCCATGGGACAACCAGATCCATGTCGCCCTGCAGAAGGCCGAGAAGGAACTCGGCATCGAATACAAATGGTCGGAGAAGGTGCAGACCGCCGATTTCAGCCGCGTCATGCGCGAATACGCGCAAGGCGGCTACCAGCTGGTGCTGGGTGATGCCTTCGCCGCCGAACGTGAATCGCGCCGCACCGCCAAGCAGTTCCCGAAGACCGCCTGGCTGTTCGGCTCGGGTGCCGGGCCGGCGGAACCGAATTTCGGCGTTTTCGACAACTGGATCCATGAACCCGCCTATCTCTCAGGCATGATCGCCGGCAAGATGTCGAAGTCGGGCACGATCGGCGCCGTCGCGGCGATGGGCATTCCGGAAGTGAACCGGCTGGTCAACGCCTTCTTCGCCGGCGCCAAGGAGGTCAACCCGAACATCAAGAAGAAGGTCGCCTTCATCGGCTCGTTCTTCGATCCGCCCAAGGCCAAGGAAGCGGCGGTCGCGCAGATCGACGCCGGCGTCGACGTCATCTATGCCGAGCGCTTCGGTGTCATCGAAGCGGCGGTCGACAAGAAGATCCTTGCCATCTCCAACATGTCCGACCAGTCGAGTCTCGGCCCGGATACGGTCATCACCGGCCCGGTCTGGGACATGTATCCGACGGTCGAACAGGCGATCAAGCTGGTCAAGGCCGGCGTCTTCACCGCGCAGGATTATGGTGACTTCTCGCGCATGGCCAAGGGCGGCTCGCATCTGGCGCCTTACCACAAGTTCGACAAGACGCTGCCGGCTGATGTGAAGGAGCTGGTCGAAAAGAAGAAAGCCGAGATCCTCGAAGGCAATTTCCGCGTCGACGTGGACGAGAACACGCCGGTTTCGGATTGAGTTCTGGTTTGAGGGGCTGGCGCTAGGCGCCCCCCTCTGTCCTGCCGGACATCTCCCCCTCAAGGAGGGAGATTAGCAGTTTCGGCGACGCGCTGTTCTTTCAAGAAAATTGGCGAAAGCCGATATGACATCCAATCTCCCCCTTGAGGGGGAGATGGCCGGCAGGCCAGAGGGGGGTGCAGCGCATTCCTCTCAATCAAAGTTGAATCGCAAAGCCCGTCCGTTCAGGAGCCCCCTTGTCCGCCCCCCTCATCGAAATGCGCGGCATCACCAAGAGCTTCGGCGCCGTCAAGGCGAACGAGGCCGTTGATCTCAGCGTCGCGCCCGGCGAAATCCTCGGGTTGCTGGGCGAGAACGGCGCCGGCAAGACGACGCTGATGAATGTGCTGTTCGGCGCCTATGCGCCCGACGCCGGCGAGATTCTCATCCAGGGCAGGCCGGTGCGGATCACAAGTTCCGCCGATGCGCTAGCCGCCGGCATCGGCATGGTGCACCAGCATTTTCATCTGGCGCCAAGGCTGACGGTGCTGGAGAACCTGCTGATAGGCATTCCCGGCAAGACAGGGCGGATCGACCGCGCCGGCGGGCTGGCGCGGCTGGCCGAGATCGGCCGCCAGCATGGGCTGACGCTTGATCCCGATCTTCCGGTCTCGGCGCTGTCGGTCGGCGAGCAGCAGCGGCTCGAAATCGTCAAGGCACTGTTTCGCGGCGCCAGGCTCTTGATCCTCGACGAGCCGACGGCGGTGCTGGCGCCGAGCGAGGTCGACGGGCTGTTTTCGGCGTTGCGGTCGATGGCGGCGCAAGGGCTCGGCATCATCTTCATCTCGCACAAGCTCAACGAGGTGCGGGCACTGACGCATCGCTGCACAGTGCTGCGGCATGGGCGCGTCGCCGGCCGCGTCGACGATCCCGCCAACACGACATCGTCCGCAATGGCGCAACTGATGTGCGGCCATGAGATCGTGCCGCCGGCGCGGGGACCATCGACGCCGGGTGCTGCGGTGCTGATCCTCGACGGCATTTCCACCTCGCGTCATTCGGGTACGGCGCTGCGCGACGTGTCGCTTGCCGTGCGTGCAGGCGAAATCCTCGGCATTGCCGGCGTGTCGGGCAATGGCCAGCGCGCACTGGCGGAGGTCATCTCCGGCGTGCGCGTACCTGACGCCGGCCGGATGACGATCGCCGGCCAGAAAGTCTCACGCTTTTCGCCCCGCGAGGTGCAGGCGCTCGGTCTCGGCCGTATCCCGGAAGACCGTATGACGACGGGGCTGGTTACCAACCTGCCGCTCGCGGATTCGATGGTGTTGCCGCGCATCGGCACCGCCGCGTTCAGCAGCAAGGGCCTGCTCAAGCCGGATACGATCCGCGCCTTCGCGGAAGAGCAGATCAAGGCCTATGATATAAGGTGCCCCGGGCCGATGACCCGCGCGGGAGCGCTGTCCGGCGGCAATCTGCAGAAGGCGCTCTTGGCACGCGAACTGGCCTTCGACCCGAAGGTTCTGATCGTCTCGCAACCGACGCGCGGGCTCGATATCGGCGCGGCGCGTTTCATCCACGAAAAGTTCCTCGACATGCGGGCCAAGGGCTGCGGCATCATCGTCATCGGCGAGGATCTGGAAGAGCTGCTGGTGCTCTGCGATCGCATCGCGGTGATGTATGAGGGCCGCATTGTCGGCACGCTCGACAGCGCCGATGCAACGATCGCACAGCTCGGCCTGATGATGACCGGGGCGGAGGGGCACAGCTGATGTTTCGCCTGGAAGTCCGCACCTCCACGCCGGCCTGGTTCAACCTCGCTTTGCCGCTGCTGGCTATCGGCGCGACGCTTGTCCTGTGCAGCGGCCTGATCGCGCTGGCCGGCGCCGGCGTGCTCGACGCGTATGGCGTGATGTTCACGGCCTCGCTGGGCGACAGCTATGCGATCACCGAAACGATGGTGCGCGCCGCGCCGATGATCTTCACCGGACTGGCGGTGGCGGTCGCCTTCCGGGCAAAATTCTGGAACATCGGCGCCGAGGGTCAATTGCTGGCCGGCGCGGTGGCCAGCTGCTTTGTCGGCGCCATCCCGATGCCGGGACCGCTCGCTATGGTGTTGATGGCGGTCGCAGGCGCTGCGGCCGGGGCCGCGGTCGCGCTGGTGCCGGCGACCCTCAGGGTAAAATTCAAGGTCGACGATGTCGTCAGTTCGCTGCTGCTCAACTCGGTCATCTACTACGCGCTGATGGCGCTGATCGAAGGACCGTGGAAGGACTCCTTCAGCGGCTATCCGATCTCGCCGCCGATAGAGGATTCGGCCAATTTCCCTGTGCTGATGGAAGGTACAAGGCTGCATCTCGGCGTTATCGTGGCGCTGCTGGCGGCACCGCTGATCTGGTTCCTGATCGTGCGCACCACGCTCGGCTTCAGGATAAGGGTCACCGGCGAAAACCCGGAAGCGGCCAGATATGGCGGCATCCATGTCGAGCGCGTGCTGATCTCGACAGCGCTGCTGTCCGGCGCGCTGGCCGGACTGGCCGGCGTCGGCGAGGTCGGCGGCGTGCATTTCCAGGTGATGAGCGACATCTCGCCGGGCTACGGCTATTCCGGCATCGTCGTTGCCATGCTGGCGCGGCTCAACCCGCTTGGCGTCGTGCCGGCGGCGATCTTCCTTGCCGCCGTGATGACCGGCGCCGAGGCGATGTCGCGGGCGACCGGCGTGCCGGCCTTCCTCAGCGATGTCATCCAGGGCACCGCACTGCTCGCCATGCTGGTGGCGCTGCTGTTCACCGCCTATCGCATCCGCCGCGTCGGGGTTGCCCGATGAGCGCGGTGTTCGAACAGATCTTCCAGGTCGGCTTTCTGGCCGCGATCATCCGCATCGCCACGCCGCTGGCTTTTGCAACGCTGGGCGAAATGTTCTCGGAACGGGCAGGCGTGCTCAATCTCGGCATCGAAGGCATCATGCTTTTGTCGGCGATGACAGGCTTCACCGCTGCCAGCCTCAGCGGCAGCCTGTGGCTCGGCGTGCTGGCGGCGGTGCTGACCGGCATGCTGATGGGTGCGCTGCATGCGTTGTTCACGGTGGTGCTCGGCCTCAGCCAGCATGTCTGCGGCATCGGCGTGACGCTGTTCTCGTCGGGCCTTGCCTATTTCCTCTACCGGCTGATCTTCGGCCAGCAGTCTGTGCCGCCCAACATCAATGGTTTTCATACGCTGCCGATCCCGCTGCTGTCTGATATTCCGGTGATTGGGCCGGCGGTGTTCAACCAGTTCGCGCTGGTCTACATGGCGATCCTAGCCATCCCGCTTGCCGCCTTCGTGCTCTACCGTACGCCCTGGGGCCTATCGGTGCGCATGGTCGGCGAGAACCCGCGCGCCGCCGATTCCGCCGGTGTCAGCGTCATTGCTACCCGCTTCCAGGCGGTCATTCTCGGCGGGGCGCTGATGGGACTGGCCGGCGCTTTCCTGTCGATGGCGCAGTTCAACGCCTTCACCTTCGGCGTGGTGTCGGGGCGCGGCTGGGTGGCCATCGCGCTGGTCGTCTTCGGCCGCTGGGATCCATGGCGCTCGGCGGGTGCGGCACTTCTGTTCGCCTTCGTCGATGCCTTGCAGCTGCGAATGCAGGCGAGCGGGCTCGGACACATCCCCTACGAGGCGTTCCTGATGCTGCCGTTCATCTTCACCATCGTCGCCATGGCTGTGATGTCGCGCAACGCGGTGGCACCGTCGGCGCTGCTCAAGCCATTTCGCAGGGAGGAGCGTTAGCAAGCAGGGCTTGGTGCCATTTCCTCTCCCCCGATCGACGGGGGAGAGGAAGGGCGCCAGGCGTCGCCTCACATCGCCGTAAAACCGTTGTCGACGAACAGATGCGTGCCGTTGACGAAGCTCGACTCGTCGCTGGCCAGGTAAAGCGCCGCCCTCGCCACCTCTTCCGGCTCGCCGATGCGGCCCTGCTGCGCGGCCAGCGCTGCGTCCGAGACATCGACGCCGAGCCTGCCGAGGTCGGCAACCTCGCGCAGGCCGTGCGGCGTGCGGATGAAGCCCGGGCAGACGGCGTTGCAGCGGATGTTGCGGTCGCGGAACTCGACGGCGATGGCGCGGGCGAACATGTGGCAGGCGCCCTTGGTGGTGTCATAGAGCACTTCGTTGGGAGTAGCCGCCACCGCCGAGATCGACGAGGTGCAGACGATCGAGCCGCCGCCCGCCGCAATCATGCCGGGCAAAACGGCGCGCGTCATCAGGAACATCGAGCGCACATTGACGGCATGCAGCCAATCCCATTCCTGCACCGTGGTCTCCAGGAAGGGCTTTATCACGATGGTGCCGGCGTGGTTGAACAGCACGGTGATGGGCCCGAGTTTTTCGATAGCACCCTTCACGGCGGCTTCGACCTGTGCCTCGTCGGAGACGTCGGCGACAAAATGCTCGGCGACATGGCCGCGTGCCCTGATTGTCGCTGCGGTTGCGGCGGCCGCCTCGCCGTTGCGGTCGATGATCGCCACCTTGGCGCCTTCGGCGGCGAACAGCTCCGAGGCTGCTCCACCCATTCCCGTCGCGCCGCCCGAAATGATGGCGACCTTGCCGGCCAGTCTTGTGCCCATTTTTTTTGCCCCTATGTGACGATTTCGCTTTGCTGGTTGGGCGATGCTACCGCGCCGGCGCCGGGCGGCCAATCCACGAATTGAGTGCCGCGAGGCCAAGGTCATAGGTCCATTCGGACGCAGACCCGAAAACGGACGCGCCATACGGATCGGCCGCCCGAGTGCCCCTGTAGGCAAGTGGCTACCAACTTCCCATCACCTAAGAGAAAATTATTCTAGATTTGACCGAAAAATAGCAATCGACAAAGTCTACAAGTTTTATAGATTAACCGACGAGACGGAGGTTGATATGTCCTATATCCAGAACGCCCAGACGGATCGCAGTGGTCAGCGGGCGGCCAATGCCCAGACCTTCCGCCCGGCCTATGCCGGGGCTTTCGCCTATCTCGTCTTTGCCCTTGCGTTCGTGTTCACCGGGGCCGTTGTTCTGGGTCTTATTCCCTGAGTCGTCAGATCGACCGGGGTTAGCTGCCCCACCACTTACAGGCAATTGGAGTTGAATGAACCGAATCCTCGGCGTGCTTTCGCGCGCCCGACACCACGGAGGACATGGCAATGCCGATCGAGTTCACGCATATTCCCGGCAAGACCGCCGATGCCGCGGTTCCTTTTTTCTACGACTTTGCCGAGACCGCGACCAAGCTCGGGCTGATCGAGGACGGCGGCTTCCGCAAGATCGTCGTCGACGATTCGGCCGGACTGCTGACCAACATGGATCTTGCGGCCCAGGTGCTCGATCGCACCTCGTCGCTGGAAGTCGTGCTCACCCATTGGGCGGGCGTGGTCGAACCGACTGTGGCGGCCCGCCAACTGGCGTCGATCGACAGGCAAAGCGGCGGACGCCTGGCGCTGAGAATGATCAGCGAGCCGCTGAGCGATGCCGACGCCGAAACACGGCCGGTCGGGCACACCGTCATCTGGCAGCGAATAGACGAATATCTGGTGCTGCTGAAGCGGCTGTGGTCGAACGACCGGCCCTTCGACCACGAAGGAACGTTCTACAGCATCAAGGGCGGCTACGTGCCGCGCAAGGGACCGCACGGCGCCGACCTGGTCATCCGCATGGGCGGGCAGTCCGGAACGGCGCTCAAGGTGGCCGGCCGGCATGCCGATGTCTTTGAACTGGCGCCGGGCTCGATCGACGAGATCCGGCAATTGATGGAGCGGGTGCGCCGCTCCGCCGCCGAACATGGCCGGGCCGGCAAGCTGCGCTTCGCGCTTCCGGTCGGGATTCACCAGGGTGCTTCCGCCTCCGGCCACAAGGCGGTCGATGTTGCCGGGCCGCCAGCCCAGGCCGCCCTGTCGCTGCTTGCCTATGCAGCCCTCGGGATCGATGAATTCATGATTGTCGGCGTCGACACGCCACGCGAGATCGCAACGCTCGGCCGGGAAACGATCGCCCTGCTGCGCAATTCGCTGGCGCGTCGCGAACACGAGGCATTCCAGCCTGGAGCATATGCGTCTCGTGCAGGATTGGAGACGCGCGCAACGGGCTGAAGTCCTTCAGCCTTTTGTTGCCTCGGGCCTGTCGCCAAGCCGCGACAGGCCTTCAATGACAGCGCCCGAATCCGCCAGCGCGCCGAAGACGCCATCTTCGACCGTCACCATATGAAGCGCGGCCTCGTGGGCTTGTTTGTCGCCGCTGGCGCAGGCGTCGGAAATCGTCAGGCATTGAAAGTTGCGGTCGCAGGCTTCGCGCAGCGTGGTGTGGACGCAGACATCCGTCGTGCATCCGGAAAACATGAGATGCGTGATGCCTTGCGCGCGGAGCACAAGCTCGAAATCCGTATAAATGAAGGCGCTGTTGCAGGTCTTGTCGACGATGATGTCGTGCGGTGCCACGTCGATCTCCGGAACGATCTGGAACCCCGTGCCCGAGCGCAGCAGGATATCGGTGCCGTCGAGACCGGAGCGCTTGCGGCGCCATTTTTCGTAAGGCGTCATATCGGCCATGTCGGCCCTATAGCCCTGCCTGGTATGGATGACCCTGACGCCGGCCTTGCGCGCGGCCGCGATCAGCCGGCTCACCGTCGGCAGGATCGCCCTCAGAGGCGACGGGTCATAGCCCTGCCTGGCGAAGTAGCCCGTCGTCGACAGGAAATCCTGCTGCAGGTCGATGACGATCAGCGCGGTGTTTTCGGCCACCAGCCTGCCGTCAAAGGGAAAGTCGAAGGGCGTTGCCTTGATCATCCGGGCGCTCCCTGCTTTGGCCGCTACCATAGTGGATCAACGCGATGACACCAGATGCTGGGCGTCGTGCAGGCGTCGATAGATTCCGCCGGCACGGATCAGTTCGCTGTGCGACCCCTGCTCGACGACGCCCGACTCCGAGACGACGACGATGCGGTCGGCGCCGCGGATCGTTGCCAGCCGGTGTGCGATGACCAGCGTGGTTCGGCCTTCGGCAAGTTCGGCCAACGACTTCTGGATTTCGCGCTCGGTCTCGGTGTCGAGCGCCGACGTCGCCTCGTCGAGGATCAGGATCGGCGGGTTCTTCAAGAACATGCGGGCGATCGCCAGCCGCTGCTTCTGGCCGCCGGACAGTTTTACGCCGCGCTCGCCGATGATCGTGTCATAACCGGCCGGCAGGCCTGATATCATGCCGTCGAGCTGCGCCCGCC
Organism: Mesorhizobium ciceri biovar biserrulae; assembly: GCF_001618845.1. Taxonomy (NCBI): domain Bacteria; kingdom Pseudomonadati; phylum Pseudomonadota; class Alphaproteobacteria; order Hyphomicrobiales; family Phyllobacteriaceae; genus Mesorhizobium; species Mesorhizobium ciceri. The sequence continues at coordinate 5,913,786 of NZ_CP015064.1, read as the reverse complement.
GCGCGGCATCGGCGATGGCGTCGTCGGAGGCGCCTAGACGGCCATAGGCGATGTTTTCGCGGATTGAGCCGCCGAACAGGAAGACATCCTGCTGGACGATGCCGATCTGGCCGCGCAGCGAAGCGAGCGTCATGTCCCTGATATCGATGCCGTCGATGCTGATCCGCCCGGCGCTGACTTCGTAGAACCGCGGCAGCAGCGAGCATATGGTGGTCTTGCCGGCACCCGACGGCCCGACGAAGGCGATGGTTTCGCCGGCGCCGATGGTGAGATCGATATCCCTGAGCACCGGCTTGCCGTCGCCGTAGCCGAAGCTCACACCGCGATATTCGATGTCGCCCTTGAGGCCGCTGGCGGTAACGGCACCGGGCCGGTCGGCGATGTCGGGTTCGGTGTCGAGCAACTCTGTGTATCGGCGGAAGCCGGCAATGCCTTTTGGATAGGTCTCGATCACCGAATTGATCTTCTCGATCGGCCGCACGAAGACGCCGACCAAAAGCAGGAAGCCGACGAAGCCGCCATTGCTCAGGCCTCCCGTAATGACGAGGTAGCTGCCGGCAATCATGACCACGAGCTGGATCAGCCTTATGCCCATGTAGTTCAGCGAATTGCTGGCCGACATGATGCGGTAGGCGTCGAGCTTGGTCTGGCGGTAGCGCTGGTTGTCATGCGCGAACAGCGTGCGCTCATGCTCCTCGTTGGCGAAGGCCTGGACGACGCGCATGCCGCCGACATTCTCCTCGATGCGGACGTTGAAATCGCCGACACGCCGGTAGAGCGCCTGCCAGTTGCGCTCCATGCGGTCGCCGTAGCGCATCGTCACCCAGGCGATCAGAGGCACGATCACCGCCGTGATCAGCGCCAGATGCATGTTGACCGTGAACATCAGCACGAAGGCGCCGGCGAAGGTCATCATGGCGATGAACAGGTCCTCGGGGCCATGATGCGCGATCTCGCCGATCTCCTCGAGATCCTTGGTGACGCGACCGACGAGATGGCCGGTCTTGTGGTTGTCGTAGAAGCGGAACGACAGTTTCTGCAGATGATCGAAGCTCTTGCGCCGCATCTCGGTCTCGATGTTGATGCCAAGCATGTGGCCCCAATAGGTGACGACCGCCATCAGCACCGTGTTGAGCAGATAGATTACCAGCAGCCCGGCCGAGGCGATGATGATCAGCGTCCAGTCCTGCCGTGGCAGGAGCTGGTCGACGAAGGTGCGGACCGCCATGGGAAAGCCGAGTTCGAGCAGGCCGGCCAGCACCGCGCAGGAGAAGTCGAGCGCGAACAGCCCCTTCCAGGGCGCGTAATAGGACAGGAAACGTCTGATCATCGAGGTGAACCGCAAGCTGTCTTGATGGACGCGGCGAGGGCACCGGCCGCCATCGATGGGCGCTGCTTACAATCGGCAGGGCAGGGCCGGCAATATGCCAGGGCCGACTTCATTGCCTGCCTTTCCACATCAGCGCCATGAAATAGGGGCCGCCGACGAAGGCGGCGATGAGCCCGGCCGGCACCTGCCAGGGAAAGATCAGCGTCCGGCCGGCCCAGTCGGCGGCAACGAGGATCAGCCCGCCTGTCATGGCCGAGGCCAGAAGCTGCGGCACGGCACGGCGGAAGCCGAGCATGCGCGCGAGATGCGGCGCCATCAGGCCGACGAAGCTCAGCGGGCCGATGACCAATGTCGCGGTTGCGGTGGCCAGCGCGGTAAGTGCCAGCAGAATGGCGCGAACCCGTCCAAGCCGCAGGCCAAGGCCACGCGCGGCAGTTTCGCCGAGCGGCACTATATCGAGCCAGCGCGCCGTCAGCGGCGCCAGCGCGAGGACGGCGACCGCGACCGCAGCGGCAGTGAAGGCATCATTGGGCGTTGCGCGATAGGTCGATCCCGATAGCCAGGCGAGCAGGAAGCCCGTGCGCGGATCGCCGCTGGCCAGAAGCAGCGCGGCGAAGGCCGACGCGACCGTCGCCACGGCGACGCCGGCAAGCAGCAGCCGCGCCGGCGACAGTGCATTGCGCCGCCCGACCAGCACGACGATCGTCAGCGCCAGCAAGGCGCCCGCGAGTGCGGCGCCGAGCATTGCCGCGCGGTCGAAGCCGTCGCTGAGCAACAGCAGCGCCAGCACGCCGAAAGAGGCGCCGCCGGAAATGCCGAGCACTTCGGGTGCTGCCATCGGGTTGCCGGTCATGCGCTGCATCAGCGTGCCAGCGACCGCGAGCAGGACGCCCGCCGACAGGGCTACGACGACGCGAGGCGCGCGCAGGGCAAGCAGCTCGGTCAAATCCTCGGATGCGATCCAGTGCCAACCGCCTGCGCCACGGCCAAAGCCGATGGCGAGGACAACCGCGAGGATGAGCGCCAGCAGGCCCGCGATCAACGGCAGGCCGTTTGTCGGCAGGCGTATCGACGACACCATGTCGGCCTGCCTTTCGGGGGTGGTTCGCATTCGCGGCAACAGGAACAGCAGCAGCGGCGCGCCGAGCAAAGCGGTCGCGGTGCCGGCGGGGATTTCGCCGGTGAACGGCAAATGCTGCACCAGACGGTCGGTGAGCCAGAGCAGGGCACCGCCGACCAGCGGCGACCAGACCAGGCGGCGGCCAAGCGTGCGCGCTCCGGCCAGCCGCACCAGCGCCGGGGCGGCGAGCGCCACGAACCCGATGACGCCCACCTCGGCGACGACCAGCGCGCCAAGCGAGACGGCGACTGCCATGCCGGCAAGGCGGATGACGGCCGGGCGGGTGCCGAGCGATGCCGCGCCGTCGTCGCTGAGATCGAGCAGGCGTAGCGGTCGCCAGAGCAGGAACGCGGCGCAGATGCCGGCCAGCAGCCACGGCGCCAGAGCAGCGACGGCCGCATCGCCATTCTGCACCAGCGAGCCGCTCTGCCAGATGAACAGCTCCTCGGTGTATTCGCGGTTGAGCGCCATCAGCAGCGCGCCGGCCGAACCGAAACTGAGGCTGACGACGAGGCCGGCGATGATGATCGACACTGGCGAAAAGCTGCGCCCGCGCGCCAGTGCGAAAACGGCTGATGTGGCGAGAGCGCCGCCAGCCAGCGCCACCCCTTCACGGCCGCCTTCCAGCAGCCATGGTGCGTAGAGGGTGGCGGCCGCCAAAGCGAGGCTTGCTCCGGCATTGGTGCCGATCGTGGTCGGCTCGGCCAGCGGGTTGCGCAGCACATGCTGCATGACGACACCGGCGAGACCGAGCGCCGCGCCGGCCAGCACGCTGACGGCGACACGTGGCAGGAAAGCATAGCGATACAGCAACTGCACTGGATCGGATGTGTCGGGGGCGGTGAGCGCCTGCCACCACAGGTGCGTCGGCAGAACATGGATGAGATCGAAGACGGTCAGCATCAGCGCCAGGCCCGCGGGCACGGCAACCAGCAGGATGAGCGCGCCGAGGCCGTCGCGCTGTCGCGGCAGGGACATTGCCTGAGCGATCATGCCGCTGCCACGAATTCGGCGAAACGCCCGGCAGCAGTGAGACCGCCGAACGGCCAGACTGGCGGAATGGTCCGCACCTGGCCGTTCCGGACGCAGGGCAGATTGGCCCAGAGCGAGTTGCGGGCGATCCTGATCCTGACGTGCGGCGGGATCGGATCAAGCGAGATCAGTTGCGCCTCGCCGACGGCGACCAGTTCCTCGATGCCGACCGTCGAAAAACCCCATTCATTGGTGGCGCCGGTCCAGGCATTGACGAGGCCGAGCCGGTCGAGGACGTCCTGCAGCAGGCTGCCGGCGCCGTAGACGCGGACATGGCGATCGTCGAACATGCTGACGACGCAGACCGGTTTTTGCACCGCCCGCTCCAGCCTGGCACGCGCTTGGGCGATCGAGGCTTCGATGCGCCCGACAAGGTTTTCTGCTTCCGTCCCACGGCCAAGCATGTTGCCAAGCTGCAGCGTCACCTGCTGCGCCTGCGCGTAAGGTGGAGCCTTGCCGCTGTAGAACGGCACATTGAAGGTCGGCGCCAATCTGGTGAAGCTGTTCTCGTCCAAGCCATAGCCATAGGCGCCGACGATCAGGTCGGGCCGCAATTCCCGAAGCAGTTCGAGATTGGGCTCGCTGCGCGACCCCAGGTCGATGGTGGCCTGCGGCAGCGCCGGGCCCTGGACCCAGTCGCCATAACCCCTCGTGTCGCCGACGGCGAGCGGCGACACGCCGAGCGAGACCACCATTTCGGCCGATGTCCATTCCAGGCAGACGACGCGGGCAGGTGCCGCGCGTGCCGTGCCGCCCGGCAAAGCGAGACCGGTCGCGGCGAGGCCGGCAAGATACTGGCGCCGTGTCAGCGCCGCCATTTTGGGCCGGCCCGCCACATTGCTTCTACCATGTGTATTTCACCGAACCGTTGATCCTGCGGCCCTCGCCGTAGAAGCAGCCGAAGCCCGAGGAGAAGCAGGAGGCGACGTAGCGTTTGTCGAACAGATTGCTGGCATTGAGGCTGAGCGTGGCGTTCTGCCAGGCGTAATGCACCGCCGCGTCGGCGAGCACGACCGACGGAACCTTGAAGCTGTTGGCGTCGTCGCCATAGGTCGAGCCGACATAGCGGACACCGGCGCCCAGGCCGAGACCTTCGAGCTTGCCGCTCATGAAGGTGTAATTGGCCCAAAGCGATGCGGAATGGGCCGGCACGCCGAAGGGCGTGTTGCCCTCGTTGCTGACCCAGACGCCGTTGACGTCTTCGACAGCGGTCGCCCTGGTGATCTTCGTGTCGAGATAGGTGTAGGCCGCTCTCAGGTCGAAGCCGGAATCGAGGCTGGCAACGGCCTCGAATTCCACGCCGCGCGAACGGATCTCACCGGTCTGGAACAGATCGTTGGGCGAGCCCTCATTACCGGAACGCACGACATTCTGTCGGGTCAGGTCGAAAACCGATGCCGTAATGAAGGAATTCCAGCCAGTCGGCTGGTATTTCAGCCCGATCTCGTACTGCCTGCCGGTCTCGGGCACGAACAGATTGCCGTCGCTGTCGGCGCCGGCCACCGGCTGGAACGATTCGGAATAGCTGACATAGGGTGCCAGGCCGTTGTCTGCGAGATAGACCAGGCCGGCGCGGCTGGTGAAGGCGTTGTCCTTCTGCTCGGGAATGTAGCCGCCGGCCAGATTGTCGTAGACCTTGGCATCCGACCAATCCTGGCGGCCGCCAAGGGTCAGCCGCCAGTTGCCGAACTTGACCTGGTCCTGGGCATAGAGACCGACCTGCTGCTGGGTGGTGTCGGTATCGGTGTAGGGCGCCAGATCGGTGATCGGGTACCCGTAAACCGGATCGAAGATGTTGAAACCGTCCTCGACGGTCCCTTCCGAGGCATAGTCGCGGTAAGTGTAGCGTTTGTAGTCGAGGCCGACGAGCAGCGTGTGGGCAAGCGGCCCGGTGTCGAAATCGGCTTGTGCCTGGTTGTCGATGGTGACGCCGCTGAGTTTGGTGCCGCCGGCATCTGCATAACGGTAGTAGTCGCCGCTTGAAGGTTCCAGGCCGTTCGAGTCCGTCAGTCCGCCACCAAAGACGCCCTCCTCGGTGTGGGTGAGGTGGACGTAGCGGGCATGCTGTCGCACCTGCCAGGTTTCGTTGAAACGGTGATCGAATTCGTAGCCGATCGAGGCCTGGTCGTTGTTGTAGGAGACGAAGCCGGGTTCGCCGACGAACATGCTGTTCGGCAGGTACTTGCCGTCCTTGCCCGGTACGACCGTGCCGTAGGCAGGCAGGTACTGCATCGCCCATCCCGAGCGATCGCGCTGATAGTTGGCGAGGATGGTCAGGCTGGTGTCGGCATCGGGCTGCCAGGTGATCGCCGGCGCGATGAAGATGCGATCGTCCTTGACGAAATCGGTCTGCGTGTCGCCCATATGAGCGGCACCGGTGAGGCGAAACAGCAGCGACTTGTCGGCGTTCACGGCACCGCTGAAATCGAACTTGCCTTCATAGCGATTGAAGCTGCCGCCACCGAGTTCGATCTCGCGCAGATTTTCCTCGGTCGGCCGCTTGCTGACATAGTTGATGATGCCGCCGGGGCTAGCCTGGCCGTAGAGCACCGACGCTGGTCCGCGCAGCACCTCGTAGCGTTCCGCCCCGTAGGAATCGAGCGCGGTGAACAGGGTGAAATTGCTCTCCTTGAGCTGCAGCCCGTCCCTGTAGAAGACGCCGCTGGCGTTCGAAATGCCGCGCAATTGCAGACCGAGGCCGCGATTGTCGGTGCCGTAGAGATCGCCGGTGGCGCCGGGCGTGTAGCGCAGAACGCCGCCGAGGTTGTCGATCGCCTGTGCTTCCATCTGGTCCTTGGTGATCACCGATATCGACTGTGGCGTCTCGATCAGCGGCGTGTCGGTCTTGGTGCCGGTGGAGCCCTTGGTGGCCACGTAGCCCTTGACCGGCCCGAAGGCGCTTTCGACACGTTCCTGGACGTTGATCGGGTCCAGGGTGGTGGTGACCGTCTCCTGGGCCAGGGCATGGCCGCAGCCAAGCAGGGCCGGCACCGACACCGCTGCGATCAGCAGGCGCTTTCGCGCCATCCGGTCCTGCCAAATCAGTCCACGTCCCGAGATCATCCTGCGCCCCCTTTTCCAAATTTCATGTCGATATTGCCGGTCGCGACGATTTGTTGATCGTTGCAGTCATCTTCAATGTTGACTAGTAAGGTCATGTTTCATAGTCAACCGGGCATGAGCCGTCGAAAGCCGGAATCTGGAAATGCGGGCGGCCGCACTGGAGAAAAGCCATGAGCATGGCTGGAATTGATGCCCAGACTGCCTTCCATATCGACGCGGTGCGCTTTGCCGTCGGCGAGCGGACGCTGCTCGGTCCGGTTTCGCTCGAACTGCAGCGCTCACGGGTCTACGGGCTGATCGGCCACAATGGTTCGGGCAAGTCGACGCTGATCAAGCTCATGGCGCGCCAGCAGCCGGCAAGCTCTGGCGCCATCACTTTCGCCAGACGTCCGTTGCCGCAATGGGGCGCCCGCGAATTTGCCCGCGCGCTTGCCTATCTGCCGCAGACGACGCCGGCGGCGACCGGCCTGACCGTGCGCGAACTGGCGACGCTCGGGCGCTATCCCTGGCATGGCGCGCTTGGCCGTTTCCGCGCGCAGGACAGGCAGCATGTCGAGGAGGCGCTGGCCCTGACCGACATGGAAGGTTTTGCCGACCGGCTGGTGGACGAATTGTCGGGCGGCGAGCGCCAGCGCGCCTGGCTCGCCATGCTGGTGGCGCAGAACGCCGGCGTCATGCTGCTCGACGAGCCGATCTCGGCACTCGACATCGCCCATCAGGTCGAGGTGCTCGGGCTGGTCAAGGAACTCAGCCGCAAACGCGACCTGTGCGTCGTCGTCGTGCTGCACGATCCCAACATGGCGGCGCGCTACTGCGACGAGCTGATCGCGCTCAAGGACGGCAAGCTGCTGACGCGCGGCACACCAGCCGAGATCATGCGCAGCGATGTGCTGAAAGGCATTTTCGGCGTGGAGATGGGCGTGTTCGCGCACCCCGTCACCGGCCAGCCTGTCGGCTATGTGCAGTGACGAGATCTGGTGCGGCGGCGGGAAATAGAAGGCGGCTGGCCGCTGTGAGAACAAGGAAGAAGCTGTTGTCGAGAAGTGGTTTGTTGGCGGCGTTGGTCGCATCCGTCATCCTGTCGGCCGGCAGCGCGATGGCCCAGGAGCAACCGGCCGGTGCCGCGCCGGCGATTGATGCCCCCACCCCGGCTGCTCCCACGGCCCCAGCGCCGATTGCGCCGGCGCCCGCCGCACCGGCAGTCGCTCCGCCGGCCACGATGGCGCCTTCGCAGCCGGGCACCCAGCCGAACACGGCCGCGCCAGCCGAGGCCGGACCTTCGACGGCGATGGAATTGACCTTGCCGCATGACCTGTCGCCATGGGGCATGTTCATGGCGGCCGATATCGTCGTCAAGGCGGTGATGATCGGGCTGGCCTTTGCCTCCCTCGTCACCTGGACGATATGGCTGGCCAAGTCGCTGGAGCTTTTCGGCGGCAAGCTGCGCATCCGTCGCGCCGTGCGGGCGATCGGCAAGGCCGCCACGCTGAAGCAGGCCAGCAGTACCCTCGACCGCAGCGGCGGCCCGGGCGCGCTGCTGGTGCGGGCGGCCGAGGAGGAGACCGCACTCTCAGCCGGCGCCCTCGATCATGTCTCAGGCGATGGCCTCAAGGAACGGGTTACGTCGCGCCTGTCGCGCATCGAGGCGGCGGCGGCGCGGCGCATGTCACGCGGCACCGGCGTGCTGGCGACGATCGGCTCGACCGCGCCCTTCGTCGGCCTGTTCGGCACGGTCTGGGGCATCATGAACGCCTTCATCGGCATCTCGCAGGCGCAGACCACCAATCTCGCCGTGGTCGCGCCGGGCATCGCCGAAGCGCTGCTGGCCACCGCGATGGGCCTGGTCGCGGCCATACCGGCCGTCGTCATCTACAACGTCTTCGCCCGCTCGATAGCCGGCTATCGGCAGATCCTCGCCGATGCCTCGGCAGGGGTCGAACGACTGGTCAGCCGCGACCTCGACTTCCGCACCGTCGCGCCGGCCGCGCCACTGGCGGCGGAGTAGCGCCATGGGAAGCAGAATCCGACAAACCATGGATGACGATCTCGAGGAAAGCCACGAGATCAACGTCACCCCGTTCATCGATGTCATCCTGGTGTTGTTGATTATCTTCATGGTCGCGGCACCGCTGGCCACGGTGGATGTCAATGTCGACCTGCCGGGTTCGACCGCAACGCCCGCGCCGAGGCCCGAGACACCGCTGTTCCTGACGCTGAAGGACGATCTGACGCTGGCGATCGGCAATGACGGCGTGCCACGCCCGGCTTTCGCCGCGACGCTGGACGCCAAGACCAAGGGCGACAAGCAGACGCGCATCTTCCTGCGCGCCGACAAGGCGGTCGCCTATGGCGACCTGATGGAGGCGATGAACCTGTTGCGCGGCGCCGGCTATCTGAAGATCGCGCTGGTCGGCCTGGAGACGGCTCCCGCGTCCAATGCCCCCGCGCCCACAGCCACCGGTGCGGCGGCGCCATGACGCAAGCGGTCGCCGTGCCCTCGGTCCAGATGTCGCGCTTCGGCTGGCGCGACCTTGGCTTGTGGGCCGGTGCTGCCGCGCTGGTCCTCGGAGCCCATGTCGCGGTCGCCTATGCAGTGCAGAATCTCACCATGGTCACCGAAGCGGACGGCGGTCCGCCACCGGCCCAGGTGATCGAGATGGCGCCGATGGTGGTGATGCCGGCCGTACGAGAACAGGTCGCCGCGCTGGACGCGGTGACGCCAGATCAGACCGAACCGACACCGACGACCGAGCCGACGCCTGAAGAACCGGTCGAAAAGGCGGAGCCGGTTGTCGAGCCGCCGGAAGCGGTCGCGCCTGACGAGGCCGAACCCAACCGGACCGAAACGGCTGAACAGGCCGATCAGCCGCCGCCGGATGAGGTCATCCCGGATGTTGTCGAGGCCGTTACGCCAGACGTCGTCATTCCCTTGCCGCAGCCGAAACCGGTCGAAATTGTCAAAGACAAGAAACCGGTCGAGGCCAAGGCGAAAAAACCTGTCGAGAAGCCCAAGCCGCGGCTTAAGAAGGAGAAGGCGGCTCCGCCGAAGACGGCAACCGTCGCCAGCGCCGACGCACGGCCCGCGGCCAGGACCGCCGCGCCGAAGGCAGCGGAATCGACGTCGCGCTCCGGCGACTCCAGCAAATGGGACTCCCGTCTGGGTGCCTGGATCAAGCGGCACACGCGCTATCCCAGTTCTGCCAAGGCCCGAGGCGTGGAAGGCAGGCCGTATGTCGCCTTCACGGTCGACTCGTCCGGCCGGGTCCTGTCTGCCAGGCTCTCTCGTTCCTCCGGGGATGCGGATCTGGACCGTGCGGCGCTCGCCGTGCTGCAAGGCGCCACGGTGCCGGCACCGCCGCCGGAACTCGGTTCGCGTCTGAGCCGTACAGCGCCGTTCGTGTTCAGCCTGCGCAACTAGGACCGAATTTGGTCGAAGCGGCCTGTCAGTAGGCCAGCGACAGGCTCAGGGCCTCGACCTGTTCGAGATAGAAACGGCATTTCGTGCGCAACAGCCCGAGGCTCGGGTCATCGGCGCCGTTGATTTCGATGGTCTGCATCATGAAGTCGAAATGGGCGTGGAAGGCGTCCACTGTACCCCAGAGACTGTCGGCCTGGCAGCTGTCGGCAATCGCCATCGAGACGAGTTGGCGGGCCTCGATCCGCGCGGCGTCAGGCGATGGCGGCCGCCTGACGATCAAGACGTCGAGCCGGCTGAAAATGCTTTCCCTGGCATCGACGCTTCTGATGTTGGCTATCATGTTCATGTGCAGGTCCCCCTTGGCATTACAGACGCGCAATAGGTTCCGGTCTGAAATTGAAAAACTGGTGAGCAGAGCATTTTCAGCGGCGCCAATGAGCGCGTGGCGTTTTGGCGGGCGACATGCATCAAGCTAGCGCGACCGGATGCCGGTCCTGCGGGCAGGATGCAATCAGGGCCGGGATTGCGGTTGCATCGGAGGGGTGGCCCCTGATGATGTTGGCGACCTCGGCATCTGCCTGCTCGAACCAGTAGACCATGTCGGCGCGGCGCAGGTCCGTCGCGGCTTTCTTCAGCAGCGGCAGCAGGCTTTGCAATGCGCACAGCGTCTCCCAGCGGTTTGGCCGCGAGGTCGAGCCGGCCACCGCGCATGCTGACGATTGCATCTCGTTAGGCTCTCCGTGGCTGGGCGGCGCGATTGTCTTTTGCCTGCGCCTTGGGGTGCAGCGGGTTGCCGCTGAGCTGCGCGTGCCTGGCTGGCCGTGCGCCGCGAAGAACGTCGAAGGCCTCTGCATAGGCCATGCCCAGCAGATAGGAGATCATCGGAAAACGGCTTGCTTCGGCCATTTGCACGAGCTCATTGGTCATCGACGAAATATATTGAAGACTATCGATTTCCGACTGGCGTAAGGATTGATTTGGCACGTGCTGCTCCTGTCTCTGGTTATACCCTGGGAACGCGTTACTGGCCGAATACACATTGTTGGTCGACTAATTGATGGATTGGCCCGCGGTGGAGGGATCTCTTTCCGGGGTCGAGAGGGTCAAGGCATAGATCGGTGCGTCGGTGAGGCTGTCGAGACCAAGCAGCCGCTTGATCGCGGAATGACTGAGCGCGGCTGTCGGGCACGCCGACAGGCCATGATTGGTGGCCGCCAGCATGATGTTCTGGCCGATATGGCCGGCCTCGATCAGCACGACACGATAGGCGTTGGCGTCCTCATATTTCCACATCGTGCGGTCGAGCCTGGCGCAAAGCAGGATCAGGCACGGCATGGCGTCAGCCCACTCCTGTCCGCCGACCAGTTCGGAGATCTTCGGCAGATGGTTCGCGGAAATCCTGCCAAGGTCGTGGTCGGCGGCGGAATAGTGATAGACACCGGGTTCGAGGCCATCGACGCCGAGCGCGACCACATAGGCCTCATAGGGATTTCGCGCGCCGCCGGAAGGGGTCATGCCAAGCGGCAGGGTGCCGACGCAATTGGCGGTCTCACCGATGATGCCGAGCCCGGCGAACAGGCAATCGGAAAGCTGTTTGGCCGTGATGGTGGGCTGAGCCGCCGTGCGGTTGGTGCGGCGCCGCGCCATCAAGCCAAGAAGTTCGTTGTCTTCCAGTGCATTCGGCAGCTGGATGGCGCCGGCGGAATTCTTGAGCAGGAGGTCCGGCTGCGGCGTATGGCCGGCGCGTTCTATCTGCCGCTCTTCCGCTTGCTCGATGGTCATGTATTCGCTGTCCTGGACGCAGAAATGCATCAGCGCCGTCGGAAGCCCCCAACTCCATTGTCCCGAAAACTGTTCCTCCTGCTCGGCGAGAGGCGATCCGGCGGTGACCAGGGCGGAAAAATCGAGCAACTGGGGAACGACAGCTTTTAGCTCGGACTTCGACCAGCCATGGGCGCGGGCAATGTCCGCCGTCGATGCCCATTTGTCCCACGATGCGAGAAGGCCGACCATATCAGGGCTGCATTCAAATACGCTTCTGGTCAGGAAGTTGCATGCCGTGACCTTGTTCGGTCCAGGGTAGAAAACAAGCGTTTTCGAAGAGCGCATTTTCATGAAGCTGGATGCCATCTGCGGAGCCGAGGCGCCGACAAGCGAACCGCTCGTCGGCGCAGAACGGCTTCAGCGCTTGTTGTAGTGCATGCCCTGCGAAAAGAAGACGGTCTGCGTGCCGGCGGCAATCGTCAGCTTCGGAGTATTGGTCACTTTCTTGGCCATTTTTATCCCTTTCCTGACCCCAATCTGGGATCCGTTGAAGGACCCCCGGAACGGGATCCGCGCGAAGAAAGGTAAGGTCGGAAGAGTTAATGGTTTGTTAAAATTATAGTAAAACCACGAGTCGAAGGCGGATGCGTGGATTATCTTTCTTGGTACCAAAGTGTAAAATATCGATTTTATTCAGATACAGAGTAGACAATCGTTGGCGTACGCTTTATCGGCGTACGCTTATTCTTAATTGGCGTAAGACACGGCGATCCGAGGGATTAGCCCAACCCGTCCCGGGTGAGGCTGACAACCAGTTGGTCGACGCCCGGATCGTCGAGACTGATGACATGCGCCATGCTGATGGCATCCCTTGCGTGGATGTTGGCAATGTCGCGCCGCATGATGACGGACACGAATGCCGGGCCGGCCTCCGTCAGAAGCATGGCCTTGCCCATCAGCACCGGTTCGGAGATGGGAGCCCATTGCACGGAGATCAGCGACGGCTCTCCGGTCTGGCGGCGATTGATGCCGCTGAAATAAATCCAGTTCAGCCGCGAGATCGCCACGCCATAGTGATTGCCGCGCGCTCGTGCCCAGGTCGATCCCCGGCGCTCCGACCACCCGGTGACCCGTCGAAAGGTGACCAGTTCGGCTTCGCGCCGCACGAAGGTCACCGAGCGCACCAGGAGGTCGAGGCGGCCCGGGATCGAGAAATAGGTGAAATAGGTGCCGCCCGCGATCGAAGGGCTGGGAGGGCGGATCATCTGGTTGAACAGGCTCTCGGACACCGGCGGCAGGCCGCGCATCACTGGCTCGGGTGTGCCGGGATCCTGGTACAGTTCCGCCTCGTCGATCCGAAAGTAATCACATATCAGCTTGGCTGTGGCCTTGTTGGGAACGGTCTGCCCTTGCAGGTAGCGTTCGAACTGGGTGCGATTGATGTGCAGCTCACGGCATACCGCGCTTACGGAGGCATGGTCCTTGCACAGCCGTCTAAGGTTTGCAGCGAGATTCTCGCGAATTGACACGTCTTTGCTTCCGCAGGCGGATTTTTCATTTCGACTCGAAATCCATATAGCGTCTCCGGTCGCCCCCGCCGAAACGCCTTGGCCACAACGCACAGAAAAAACTGATTTGGTAACGTCAATTTAGTGGGGCGGTTTGCAAAAAAAACGGAAACAATCGACGAGCGCTTCCGCCATAAGTCCAATTGACAAAAGTCTTGCCGGAGATTGCGAAAACAGGCGGCGCGGCGCGCGGCCTTTTAGGCGCGCCGGCACGGCAAATGCCAGCCGTGGAGGCAAGCCCGGACGAGCGTCGCGGACTGCATATGGCGCGGAGAGCAAGGAATTAATCCGCTGGTGGAGCTGAGGAGGATCGAACTCCTGACCTCGTCATTGCGAACGACGCGCTCTCCCAGCTGAGCTACAGCCCCGTCCAGCGGATGGGCGCATTTATCGGGCGCCGCGGTTTCCTGTCAAGGCGGAGGTTTGCCGAAATCCAGTGGCCTGGCAGCCGTACCGGCGCACCGTGGCAGGCGGCCCTTGCCGGTTTCGCGTGCAATGGCTACATGTCGGCAACAATTGGAGACCGGCATGCTCGCCCTCATTCAGACAATCGTCATGGCGCTCGACCTCTACTGGTGGATCATCATCGCATCGGCGATCTTTTCCTGGCTTTACGCCTTCAACGTCGTCAACTCGCGCAATCAGTTCGTCGGTTCCATCGGCAACATGCTCTATCGGCTGACCGAGCCGGCGTTGCGGCCGATCCGCCGTTTCATGCCGGACCTTGGCGGCATCGACATCTCGCCGATCATCCTGCTTCTGATCCTGTTCTTCCTGCGGCAGTTCATATTGACCAGTGTGGCGCCTCTGGTCCTGTGAGGCCGATGATCGTATGAGCGCGCCGTTTCGCCTGCGCGATGATGGCGTCGAGCTGTTTGTCCGGCTGACGCCGAAGGCTGCGCTGGACAGGCTCGAAGGCTTCGAGACCACGGCGGACGAGCGAAGCCATCTGAAAGCGCGTGTCCGCGCCGTGCCGGAAAACGGCGCCGCCAATCATGCGCTCGAAAAGCTGATTGCCAAGGCGATTGGCGTGCCGGGGTCCGCCGTCTCGGTTGTCGCCGGCGGCACCTCCCGGCTGAAAACCGTGCGCGTTTCTGGCGATCCGGCGATGTTGGCGACGAGCATCGAGGGGCTCGGCTCCTGATGCCTCGCAATGGGGTCAATCCCCCAGCGGCAAACGCGGATCGTCAACTTTCAACGTGTTGACGCTCTGCTTGATGCGGCGCAGATTTTCCAGAACCCTTGGTCCGCGCGTCTCGGCGACCGAGGTGACGATCATGTCGACGATCGACAGCAGCGCATAGCGCGACGATGTCGGCTTGTAGATATTGCCGTCTTCCAGCGACTGGAAATGGATGACCGTGTCGGCGACCTTGGCGAGCGCGGAGTCCGGCGGGGTGATGGCGATCGTGGTGGCGCCATATTGCTGGGCGACCTGCACCGCATCGATGACCGATCGTGCATAGCCGGAGACGGAGAAGGCGATCAGCGTGGTGTCGGGGGTGGCGACGGCGGCGTACATGCGTTGCAACTGTCCGTCGATTTGCGCCAGCACGGACACGCCAAGCCTGAACAGCCGGTTCTGCATTTCGGTCGCCATCATCGACGAAATGCCACCGGAGCCGATGCACAGCACATTGCCGGAAACCGCGATGCGTGCGGCGACGGCGACCAGCGTCGTCATGTCGAGGTTTTCGCTGGCGCGCTGGATGGCCGATATCGCCGCTTCGGTGATGGCGGAAGCGATGCGCTGTTCGCGGGCATCGCGGCTCAACGGCTCCGGCGACAGATACTGGCCGCCGATGGCGATGGCTTGCGCCAGATAGAATTTGAAGTCGCGCAGGCCCTCGCAGCCGAGGTTGCGGCAGAACCGCGTCACCGTCGGCTCGCTGACACCGACGCGCGCGGCAATTTCCGAAATCGCCGCCTTGGAAACGAAGTCGAGGTCTGCCAGCACGAAGCCGGCCAGCTTGCGATCCGACTTCGTTCCGTCCTGCGACATCAGTTGCAGGCGCGTGATGATGTCGGCCGGCGTCTTCATGCTGATATTTTCATAGAGGCAGGCCCGTCGCCTTGTCGAACAGATGGATGTTGCCGGGGTCGACCGAGACCGGCAGCAGGTCTCCCGGCCTGACCGGCACCCTGTCACGGAACACGGCGCGTACCGTATCAGCACCGATAGCGCCATAGACATGTGTTTCGGAGCCGGTGGGCTCGACGACATCCACCCTGATCGCCATCGCGTCGACAGCCTCGCCGATGACAAAATGCTCGGGGCGGATGCCGGCCTCCACCGCGCTGTCCGCCGGCACCTGTTTGCCGGCAAGCGCCAGCCGCCCGCCGCCGGCCGATTCGAACCAGGTTTTCTCAAGCGTCGTCTTGAGCGAACCCGAGACGAAACTCATCGACGGCGAGCCGAGGAAGGAGGCGACGAACTTGTTGGCCGGCCTGTCATAGAGCTCCAGCGGCGCCCCGACCTGCTGGATCCTCCCGCGATCCATCACGACGATGCGGTCGGCCATGGTCATGGCCTCGATCTGGTCGTGGGTGACGTAGACGATCGTCGACTTCAGCCGCTGGTGCAGCGCCTTGATCTCGACTCGCATCTGCACGCGCAATTGTGCGTCGAGATTGGACAGCGGTTCGTCGAACAGGAACACAGACGGTTCGCGCACGATGGCGCGGCCCATGGCGACGCGCTGGCGCTGGCCGCCCGACAGCTGGCGGGGATAGCGGTCGAGATAGGAGAAGAGATTGAGGACCCCGGACGCCTTCTTGACCTTCTCATCGATTACCGTGCGCGTCTCGCCGCGTATCTTCGGGCCGAAACCGATATTGTCTGATGCCTTCAGATGCGGAAACAGCGCATAGGACTGGAACACCATGGCGATGTTGCGCTGCTGCGGCGGCAGCGCGTTGGCGCGCACGCCGCCGATCAACAGATCGCCGGAAGTGATCGTCTCCAGGCCGGCGAGCATGCGCAGCAAGGTCGACTTGCCGCAGCCGGACGGGCCGACCAGGACGACGAACTCGCCGCTCTTGATATCGAGGCTGATGTTCTCGAGGATCTTGTGCTGCCCGAAGGATTTCGACAGGTCGCGGAACTCGACGTCGGTCATGCTCACGCTCCCAATATGTCGTCGATGAAGGGCAGGCAACCGGCGGTCAGTCCCGCGTCCACGGGCATCACCACGCCTGTTACTCCCGATGCGCGATCGGACGCAAGGAAAGCGACGGCTTCCGCCACTTCCGCAGCGTTGACGATGCGGCCGAGCGGATAGAGCCGCTGCAATTTGCCGAGGATTTCGGGATCCTTGGCAAGGCGGTGGTCCCAGGCGGCGGTGCGGATCGATCCGGGGCAGACGACATTGGCGCGCAGGCCGCTGCGGCCGAGCTCGACGGCGATCGCCTTGGCATAGGCGTTGATGCCGGCCTTGGCCGCGGCATAGGCGGGATTGCCGAAATGCGCGATGGCGTTGACCGAGGAGATGAAGACGACGCTGCCGGAGCCACGGCTGGCCATCGCCTTGACCAGCGGATCGGCGAAATTCATCACGCCGGTCAGGTTGAGGTCGAGTTCCTGCTCAATCCTGTCGGGGTTGAGCGCGGGGAGCGTCTCGGCGCGCGTCCAGCCGGCATTGTTGATGAGAATGTCGGGCACACCGTCCCGGTCGAGGATGGCGGCGATCGCCGTGGCTATCGACGCCTTGTCGAGAAGATCGAAGACGTGGCGGGCGGCAAAATGCGGGCTCTTCAACGCCTCGCTCGACTGGTCGCAGCCTACGACCCTGGCGCCCCTTTGCGCCATCAGCGCCACGATGGCCGTGCCGAGGCCGCCGCCCGCACCCGTCACAACGACAGTCTTGCCCTCGAATTCGGCCCTGCCTTTGAGTTCCGTTTGCGAAACCACCGTGCGTCATCCTCCGGGATCTTCGACAGGTCGGATCAGGCCTAATCCACGAAATGTAATTAAGCAACAGAATAATCTGCTTGCAAGCCTTCAAATCCTCGATAATGTAGGAAAGTCACATAAATCTTCTGCTTGGGTAACGAAGAGGCGCGCAGGCGCAAAAATCAAAATGGGAGAGTTCAAATGAGTCTTGCAAAATGGACTGTCGGCCTGATGGCCGGAATGAGCATGCTGGCAATTGCGGCGCAGGCGGATGCGGGCGAGGTGCGGGTCACCGTGGCCGAGTACAGCGCCAAGACTGGCCCATATTTCGACAGCGTCAAGAAGGAATTCGAGGCGGCGAACCCCGGCATCACGGTCAAGTTCGAAGTGGTGCCGTGGGATGTGCTGCTGCAGAAGCTGACCACCGACATCACCGCCGGCACCAATGCCGATCTGTCGATCATCGGCACGCGCTGGCTGATCGACTTCGTCCAGCAGGATGTCGCCGAGCCGCTCGACGGCTACATCAAGCCCGACTTCAAGGACCGCTTCATCGACACCTTCCTGTCGCCCTCGATCATGGATGGCAAGACCTACGGCCTGCCGATCGCTGCCTCGGCGCGCGCCATGTACTACAACAAGGAGCTGTTCGAGAAGGCCGGCATCGCCAAGCCACCGGCAAACTGGACCGAGTTGCAGGAAGATGCGCGCAAGATCAAGGCTCTGGGGTCCGGCACGTTCGGCTTCGGCCTGCAGGGCAAGGAGATCGAGACCGACGTCTATTACTACTATGCGATGTGGTCCTACGGCACGGAAATCCTCAACAAGGACGGCACTTCGGGCCTGAGCACGCCCGGCGCGCTTGAAGCCGCCAAACTCTACAAGTCGATGATCGACGAAGGCCTGACCGAACCCGGCGTCACCTCCAACAACCGCGAGGACGTGCAGAACCTGTTCAAGCAGGGCAAGGTCGGCATGATGATCACCGCACCCTTCCTGTCCAACCAGATCAAGGACGAGGCGCCGAACCTGAAATACGGCGTTGCGGCCATTCCCGCCGGACCGACCGGCGCGCGCGGCACCTATGGCGTCACCGATTCCATCATCATGTTCAAGAACTCCAAGAACAAGGACGAGGCCTGGAAGCTGCTCGATTTCCTGTTCACCACGGAGCAGCGTGCCAAGTTCACACAGGGCGAAGGCTTCCTGCCGGTGAACAAGGAAGAGGCCAAGATGGACTACTACGTCAACAATGCCGATCTGGCCGCGTTCACCGCTCTGCTGCCCGACGCCCGCTTCGCGCCGGTCATCCCGGGCTGGGAAGAGGTCGCCCAGATCACGTCGGACGCCATGCAGAAGATCTATCTCGGCGGCGACCCCGAGGCAGGCCTGAAGGACGCGGCGGCCAAGGCCAATGCGGTGCTGAAGAAGTAGGGGCAGTGCTGAAGGAATAGGGCGTATCTCCCTGCGCCCGTGGCGCGCCCCAGATTCAGGCGGGGCGCGCCACATCTTGCAGCCTCGAGCAGAAAGATAGTTCGTCGATGTCAACGCCGCCCAGCGAGGCTCCTTTCCTCTCCCACCGGAGGGGGGAGAGGTGGCTCGGCGAAGCCGAGACGGAGTGGGGGAACCACCTGGCAGCCACCGCGAACGGATATAGGAAGAGCACCAGGCGCAAGTCTCGCCTTGCGCCCAAGGGGTCGACCCCCACTCCGTCGAGCTTCGCTCGACACCTCTCCCCCGATCGACGGGGGAGAGGAAAGGGGCCCTTCCGCAACTGCTGCGGAGAACGGACGAGCAGGTGAGGGCAGCGCCGACGGTTGCAAGGAATCCTGAAGCGGTGCCCTGAGAAGAACGAGGCCGGACCAAGTCAATCTGTTAAGCCAGCGAAATCCAATCTCCCCGCAACGCGGTACAAAGCCAGCCGATGCAAAATCGTTTCTTGCCCTATCTCCTGACCTTGCCCAGCCTGTTTCTGGCGGCGGTGGTCATCTTCTGGCCGGTCTGGGACCTGATCCAGATCTCGACGCATGACGTCAGCCGCTTCGGCCAGCTTCGTGACTTCAACGACCTCGCCAATTTCGCGGCACTCGCTGCCGATCCCGATTTCACGGCCGCGCTTTGGCGCACCGGCCAATGGACGGTGATGGTGGTCGGCGGCGCGCTTCTCTTGTCGATCCCGGTGGCGATGATCCTCAACACCGATTTCTATGGCCGCGGCATTGCCCGCGTCATCATCATGCTGCCCTGGGCGGTGTCGCTGACCATGACCGCGGTGGTTTGGCGCTGGGCGCTGAGCGGCGAAAGCGGCATGCTCAATTCGGCGCTGATCGGCCTCGGCCTCATCGATCACAACATCCAGTGGCTGGCGAGTGCCGAAACCGCCTTTCCGATGCAAGTGCTGATCGGCATCCTGGTGACGGTGCCGTTCACGACGACGATCTTCCTCGGCGGGCTGTCGTCGATCCCGGACGATCTCTACGAGGCGGCGGCGCTTGAAGGGGCGACGCCGCTGCAGCAGTTCCGCGAAATCACCTTTCCGCTCCTGAAACCGTTCATCAACATCGCCATCGTGCTCAACACCATCTACGTCTTCAATTCCTTCCCGATCATCTGGGTGATGACGCAGGGCGGTCCGGCCAACTCGACCGATATCCTGGTCACCCATCTCTACAAGCTGGCCTTCCGCATCGGCAAGCTGGGCGAAGCATCGGCGGTGTCGCTGGTGATGTTCGCCATCTTGCTGGTCTTCACCATGATCTATGTGCGGCTGGCGATGCGGGAGCAACGCGCATGACGAGCAAGCTCAAGCGTTCGATCATCGCCTGGCTGCTGCTGGCGCCGCTGATTGTGGTGACGCTCTTTCCCTTCGCGGTGATGTTCCTGACCGCAGTCAAGCCGAGACAGGAAGTGCTGTCGCCGACCTGGTGGCCGAGCGAATTCCGCTGGTCGAATTTTTCCGACATGTGGGTGGCGACGGGCTTCGGCCAGGCGTTGCTCAATTCGCTCTACGTGTCTGTGATCGCCACCGTCGGCGCCATCCTGATCTCGGTTCCGGCGGCCTATGCGATGTCGCGCTTCCGCTTTGCCGGCTACGGCGCCTTGCGCCAGTTCCTGCTGATTTCGCAGATGATCTCGCCGATCGTGCTGGTGCTCGGCCTGTTCCGGCTGATGGCCGCCTGGGGCCTGGTCGAGAGCACGACGGCGCTCGGCTTCATCTACATGGCCTTCAACGTCGCCTTCACAGTGTGGATGCTGCAGAGCTATTTCGACACCATCCCCCGCGATCTCGAGGAAGCCGCCTGGATGGAGGGCGCCGGCCGCTGGCTGACCTTGCGCAAGGTGTTCCTGCCGCTCTGCCTGCCGGCGATCGCGGTGACGGCGATCTTCACCTTCATCAACGCCTGGAACGAGTTCGTCGTGGCGCTCACCATGCTGCGCAGCCAGGAAAGCTACACGCTGCCGATCCAGGTGTTTTCGCTGGTCGCCGGCCGCTACACCATCGAATGGCATCACGTCATGGCCGCGACGCTGCTGGCGACCTTGCCGGTGGCCATCCTGTTCATCTGGCTGCAGCGCTACCTCGTCAGAGGCCTGGCGCTCGGGGCGGTCAAATAGCGCCTATTCACGGACGGAGCTTTCATGCGCATTTTCACCGCCTCGCTGGCGACGGAAACCAACACCTTCTCGCCGGTGCCGACCGATAGGGCTTCGTTCGAGATGGCCTTCTATGCCGGGCCCGGCAAGCACCCGGAAACGCCGACGCTGTGCTCCTCGCCGATGGTGGCGCTACGCCGGCGTGCGGTGGCCGAAGGCCTCGATGTCATCGAAGGCACCGCCACCTGGGCCGAGCCGGGCGGCCTGGTGCAGCGGCAGACCTATGAGGCTTTGCGCGACGAGATTCTGGGCCAGCTCAAGGCGGCGCTGCCGGTCGATGCTGTCATCCTCGGCCTGCATGGCGCCATGGTGGCGCAAGGCTATGACGATTGCGAAGGCGATCTGCTCGAACGGGTTCGCGCAATGGTCGGGCCGGAGGTGGTGATCGCCGTGGAACTCGATCCGCACAGCCATCTGACACCGAAGCGCGTCGCGGCCTCCGACATTCTCGCCTATTTCCTCGAATTTCCGCACACCGATTTCTACGAGCGCGGCGAACATGTCGTCGAGCTTGGCCTGGCAGCAGTGCGTGGTGAGATCAACCCTGTCATTTCGACCTTCGACTGCCGCATGATCCAGGTGCTGCCGACCAGCCGCGAGCCGATGCGGTCCTTCGTCGATCGCATCAAGGCGCTGCACGGCAAGGACGGCGTGCTGTCGGTCTCCGTCATCCACGGCTTCATGGCGGCCGATGTGCCCGAGATGGGCACGCGCATCCTGGTCGTCACCGACAATGACAAGGCCAAGGGCGACGCGCTGGCGGAACGGCTCGGGCGGGAACTCTACGCGCTGCGCGAAAAGACGGCGATGACGATGCTGAGTGCTGCCGACGGCATCGATCGGGCGCTGGCCGTGCGCACAGAAAATCCGGGCAAGCCGGTGGTCATCGCCGATATCTGGGACAATCCCGGCGGCGGTGTGCCCGGCGACGGCACCTTCGTGCTGCGCCAGATGCTGGCGCGTGGCCTGGACAGGTTCGCCGTCGCGACCATCTGGGATCCGATCGCGGTCACCTTCTGCCTGGCGGCAGGCGAGGGCGCAGTCATCGACCTGCGCTTCGGCGGCAAGGCCGGGCCGCAAGCCGGCGAGCCGATCGATGCGCGCGTGCGCGTGCTGAAGGCGGTTGCGGAGGGCTGGCAGAGTTTCGGGCCAAGCCGGGTGACGCTTGGGCCGACGGCGCTGGTCCGCCTCGAAGGCACCGAGGTCGACATCATCCTCAACACCAACCGCACGCAGACCTTCGAGCCGGATATCTTTTCCAACATCGGCGTCGATCCGCTAGCCAAGGACATGCTGCTGATCAAGTCGACCAATCATTTCTACGCCGGCTTCGAGCCGATCGCCGCCGAGATCATCTATGTCTCGGCGCCGAGTTCGTATCCCAGCAATCCGGCGGTGACCGATTACAAGAAGCTGACAAGGCCGGTGTGGCCGAGGGTTGCGGATCCGTGGAAAGTGTAGGGTTCTCCCTTCTCTCCTTGTGGGAGGAGGTGGCCTCGCGAAGCGAGGTCGGATGAGGGGGGTTCCAGCGGAGTGAGGCGTTGGCATTTCCTGGAACACCCCTCATCCGTCTCGGCGCTACGCGCCGATCCACCTTCCCCCACAAGGGGGGAAGGGAAAGCCAATCACGCCAGCCCGCGCTTGGCCATCATCGCTTCCGGCGACGGCATCTTGCCGCGGAAGGCGGTGTAGAGTTCTTCCGGATCCTTCGAGCCGCCGGCGGCGTAGATGTTCTTGCGCAGCCGCTCGGCGAGCGCCGGGTTGAAGGGGTCGCCGGTTTCCTCGAAGGCGGCAAAAGCATCGGCATCGAGCACTTCCGACCACATGTAGGAATAGTAGCCGGCCGAATAGCCTTCGCCGGAAAAGACATGGCCGAAATGCGGGGTGCGGTGACGCATGGCTATGGTGTCCGGCATATGCAGTTCTGCAAGCGTTTCGGCTTCGAAACGAAGCGGCGCTTCAGGCGCCTCCGCCCGCGCGTGATAGGCCATGTCCATCAAGGCGGAGGCGGTGAATTCGACCGTGGCGAAGCCGGCGCCGAAGGTGCGCGCGGCCAGCATCTTGTCGAGCAGCGCCTTGGGCATCGGCTTGCCGGTCTTGACGTGCAGCGCGTGCTTCTCCAGCACTGCCGGCACGGTCAGCCAGTGCTCGTAGAGCTGCGAGGGCAATTCGACGAAATCACGGCTGACCGAAGTGCCCGAAACCGAGGGCCAGGTGACGTCGGTCAGCATGCCGTGCAGCGCATGGCCGAATTCGTGGAACAGCGTCTTCGCCTCGTCGACCGACAGCAGAGCCGGCTCGCCCACCGGCGGCTTTGCGAAGTTCATGATGTTGTAGATGACCGGGCTTGCACCGTGGCCGAGCCTATAGCCGGATTGCAACGCGCTCATCCAGGCGCCGGATCGCTTTGACGGCCGGGCGAAATAGTCGGCCAGGAACAGGCCGCGCTCGCTGCCGTCGGCATTCTTCACCACGAAGACGCGGGCGTCCGGATGCCAGGCCGCGATGCCCTTTTTCTCTTCGAAGGTGATGCCGAACAGCCGTGTCGCCACGTCGAAGCAAGCGTCGATGATCCGGTCGAGCTGCAGATAGGGCTTCAGCTCCGCCTCGTCGAAGGCGAATTTTTCCGCACGCAGCTTTTCCTGGTAGAAGCGCCAGTCCCAGGCAGCGAATTTTTCGTTGCTGCCGGCTGCGGTGGCCAGCCGCTGCAATTCGATCTGGTCGCTTGCTGCCTTCTCAAGCGCCTTCTCCCACACCGGATCGAGCAGCGCGTGCACGGCCTTCGGCGTCTTGGCCATGGTGTCGTCGAGCTTCAGCGCGGCGAAAGAGGCGTAGCCGAGCAGCTTTGCCTTTTCCGCCCGCAGGCGCAGCATGTCGCGCACCACGTTCGTGTTGTCGGTGGCGCCGCCATTCTGGCCGCGCATGGTGAAGGCGCGGAAGGCGATCTCGCGCAGATCGCGGCGTTCGGAGAAGGTCGAGAACGGCTCATAGATCGAGCGCGACAGAGTGACGGCATAGCGGCCCTTCTGGCCACGCATTTCGGCGGCCTCGGCCATGGAGCTTTTCACGAAGTCCGGCAGGCCGGCAAGGTCGGCTTCATCGAGGAACAGCGCCCAGTCGCGCTCGTCGGCCAGAACATTCTGGCCGAAAGCTGTGCCGAGCGAGGACAATTCCTCGCTGATGCTTGCCAGCCGCTTCTTGCCGTCGGCGTCGAGCTTGGCGCCGGAACGGACGAAGCCCTTCCAGGTCTTTTCCAGCACCCGCAAGGTCTCGGCGTCGAGCTTCAGGCTCTCACGGCGCTGGTAGAGATCGTCGATGCGGGCAAACAGCCGCTCATTCATTGAAATCGCCGAGAAATGCCTGGACATTTTCGGCGAGATGTCGCGCTCCAGCGCCTGGATCGTCTCATTGGTGTAGGCGCCGGCGCGGCACCAGAAGATCGACGAGACACGATCGAGCGCTTCGCCACCAAGTTCCAGCGCGGCAAGCGTGTTCTCGACGGTCGGCGCATCCTTGTTGCCGGCGATCGCCTCGATCTCGGCCTCGTGCGCCTTCAGCGCCGCGTCGAAGACCGGGGAGAAGTCGCCGTCGCCAATGCGCGTGAAATCGGGCAGGCCGAGCGGCCCCTGCCACGCGGTCAGCGGATGGGCGGCGAGGTCGACGGCTTTCGTGGAAGGCATGGACAGTCTTTCGTTGGTGGGGCGGGCAGGTGGGTCGTACCCGATGTAGGGCGCCGCCGGCGGACCCGCAATATGCGGATTTGGCCGATATCGCCCTCAAAAGCCGTCGCAGTTTTCGGCGATCGCCGCTTGTGAACTGGCGGTGATGCGGTTGTCGGTGACCGCGAAAGTTTCCTGCATCAGCATGTCGTTGTTGGGGAAATCGTAGCAGGCGACCACCGTGGTGACGCCGCCTTCGCTTTTCTCGATCCGGTGCCGGATCGCAGCACCGGCAACGGCACCTTTCCATTCGTCGATCGAAGCGATGAATTCCTGCTTGCTTTGCACGATGCCGAGGTCGTCCAGCTTGATGCGGACATCGTCGGCGAGCAGGTCGGACAGTTCCGTGCGGTCGGCGACCAGCAGCGCCGAATACCAGCGGCTGATGAGGGCACGATCATCGGCGCGGGCGGCAATAATCGCCAGCAGCAGTGCGGCCGCCACAAAAGCGACCGACCTGATGTTCACCAGCTTGCGCGCCGCCGCGTTCATCCCAGCTCCGGCCGTTCGAAATCGCCAGTCTCCTTGTTCATCGTCCAGAGTTCGCCGGTCGAGATATCGAACCAGGCCCCATGCAGCGACAGCCGTCCCTTGCCTTCGAGAATCGAGACGCAGGGAAAGGTTCTGAGGTTGGCGATGGAATAGCGGATCGAGATGCGCTCCAGCGCGGTCTGGCGCTCCGAAGCGGTCATGAAGGTGCTGGAGGAGACGGTTTCGGCCGCCGGCGCGATCAGGCTCATCCACTTGCCGATGAAGTCGCCCGGCGACAGCGGCGCGGAATTGCTGTCGAGCGCCGCCCGGATGCCGCCGCAGCGGCCATGGCCCATGACGACGATGTTCTTGACCTTGAGGCTCTGTACGGCGAATTCAAGCGCCGCCGAGGTCGAATGGAACTCGCCGTCGGGTGCATAGGGCGGCACCAGATTGCCGACATTGCGCAGAACGAAGAGTTCGCCCGGCCCAGCGTCGAAGATCGCCTCGGGCGCCGAACGTGAATCGCAGCAGGCGACGATCATCGTCTCCGGCGCCTGGCCTTCGCGAGCGAGATCGCGATAGCGCCCGCTCTCGGTGAGATAGCGGCCATTCATGAAATTGCGATAGCCGGCGAGAAGATGTTCAGGGAGATGGGACATGGGCGGCGTCTGGAGCCTTTCCGGGTTGGATGCGGCAGCTCGTTGCGGTCTAGAGAGGCTCTAGCGGCAAAAGCCGGTCGCGAGCAATGCAGAATTATGAGGGCTGGCTAGAAATGCCATGCATCGAGCGCAACCGTGGCCAACAGCGTCACGCCCAGATGGCGACGGGAATGCCAAAGCTGTCGCGGCCCGGCGGGTCGGGAAACGGCCGCGCCTCACCGCCGACGATGCGACCGGCGATCAGCGTCATCGCGGCTGCGTCGAGGAAGTCATCAGCGGCGGCACCGCGGGGCGGCGGCTGGTCGAGAAAGCCCTTATCATAGCCGTGCCGGCAGAGCAGCGCCTTGCGTTCCGCCATGCCGGCCGGATTGATGCTGCCCTTGATCTTCTTCGGCAGTTGCATGGCTTGATCGCCGTTCAAGCGGCAGAAAGCGACT
This sequence comes from Mesorhizobium ciceri biovar biserrulae, assembly GCF_001618845.1. Classification (NCBI taxonomy): domain Bacteria; kingdom Pseudomonadati; phylum Pseudomonadota; class Alphaproteobacteria; order Hyphomicrobiales; family Phyllobacteriaceae; genus Mesorhizobium; species Mesorhizobium ciceri. Next base: position 5,887,656 of record NZ_CP015064.1, on the reverse strand, counting down.
TCCGGGTGCGATTCAAACACGCGGCTGCGCAAATCGGGCCGCGCGATCAGCACGGCGTCGATCTCGCGGATCTTGGCAAAAATGCCGAACGCCTGGATCGAGACGCCGCGCGGCGGATCGGATGTGGTCAGGGCCACCGCGCTTGCCCTGACGTGCGCGGCATACCAGGCTTCGATGGTGGTGAAGCCGTTGGTGTCGGCATAGAGCGCGGCACGGGACGGGATCGAGAAGACACTGGACTGGCGTGCCCCGAGCAGCGGCCGCACCAGGGCTTCGGGGCCGCGCCCGCCCTTGCCCGAAAAGCCGGGCAGGCCGATCGGCATGTCGACGGCGATGACAGCGTCTACGGGAAGGGATGCGAGCAGGGCAGTGAAGGTTGCAAAGACACCGACCGACGGTGCCATGCCAAAAGTTCGTCGGACGGCGATCCAGCCGGCCTTGCAGCCATCGACGCCGACAAGTACGGCCTCAGTCGATGTCACGCCCGGCGGCCCCGCCCTGGATGTGTGAGGTGGCGAAGCTGGACCATCGCCATCGGATGCGACAGGCTCTGCGCATCGGTTTCGAGCTGCAGTTCGTCGCCGCCGCGCTTGGCGGTGCGTGCCAGGATCTCGTAGACCGCCGCCGTCGTCGATTGCAGCGCCTTGATCGGTGGCTGGCCGGACAGGATGCGTGCCAGGTAAACGGCCGCCGTCAGATCGCCCAGGCCATTCGGCGGCTTGTCGATCAGGCGATGTTCGGCGAGCAGCGCCTGGCTGTTATCGAGCAGGAGGTTGCCGGTGCCGCCCGTCATCATCGACGGCGCCGAGGTGACCAGCATGGTCGATGGTCCGGCGTGCAGCGCCGCCGCGATCGCCGATTTCATGTCTGGCAACGCGGCGCCGGCCATCCATTCCAGTTCGTAGCGGTTAGGGGTGGCTATGTCGGCGATCGGCATCAGCCGATCGCGCATGGCGATGGCGGTCGGTTCGGGCACATAGAGGCCGCCCGAATCACCCATCACCGGATCGCAGATATAGACGGCGCCGGGCGTCCTTGCCTTGACCGCGGCGACCAGCGAGGCGACGGCCTCGGCCTGGCCCGCCTCGCCGAGATAGCCGGACAGCACGGCGCCGACCTCACCCAGCCATGGCGCCCGCTCGAGATCGGCCATCAGAGCCTTGAACTCGCCGAGCGGCGGCACGATGCGCGTCGCACGCCCATGGCCGGGATGCCAGGGCAAGATGACGGTCGGCACCGCCCAGACCGGGAAACCCAGGGTCTCCAGCGCAAAGACGGCGGCACGGTTGCCGACCGAGCCACGCGCGACATGGCTGGAAATGACGATGACCGCACGCGGCGCGTCGGTTTGTTCGGCGCTCATTGTCGTTTGATTCCTAACTGCCCCGGATGACGTAAAGCACGAGCCAGACCATCAGGCCCAGCGCCAGCAGCAGGCCCAGCGTGCGGCCAAAGCGGGTGCCCCAGACTTCGATCGGATCGGCACGATCGGCATCGGCCGCGGTGACGTGATCGTGCATGCCTTTCGCTGCCCGCGCTACAAACGAGTTGCCGGCCGGATCCGTCTCGCGCGCAATGCGCTCGAGGATACGGCGCGATTCCTTGTCGCTGTCCTGGCGTCCCGCCATGATGATGTCCCGTTTTGCCGGACCTTATCGCGTTCGCACGGCCAATCACAGAGCCTTGCAGCGGCACCGGCGTGCCAGGCGAGGGGCTGCCGGCGCGGGCGGTTTTCTTGCGCGCTGATTGTGGTAAAGCTTCGCGTGCAACTTCTACCGAGGGACCCATCATGTTTGCCCAGCGCCTTGCCTTGCCGTCCACGTTCCGCACGCTGCCCGCCTTCCTGATGATGGCGATCGTGCTGCCGCTGCTTGCAGGCTGCGGCTATAACACCATCCCGACGGCGGAAGAAAATGCCAGGGCGGCATGGAGCGAGGTGCTGAACCAGTATCAGCGCCGCGCCGACCTCATCCCCAACCTGGTCGAGACGGTCAAGGGCTATGCCTCGCATGAAAAGGATACGCTCGACGCGGTGGTCGAGGCGCGCGCCAAGGCAACGCAGATCACGGTAACACCGGAAACGCTGAAGGATCCCGAAGCCCTCAAGAAGTTCCAGGATGCCCAGGCGGGGCTGACCAGCGCGCTGTCGCGGCTGATCGCGGTCTCGGAGGCCTATCCGGACCTCAAGGCCAATCAGAACTTCCTGGCGCTGCAGGCGCAGCTCGAAGGCACCGAGAACCGCATCGCGGTGTCGCGGCGCGATTACATCCAGGCGGTCAGGGACTACAATCTGACGCTGAGGACGTTCCCCTCGGTGCTGTGGGCGACCTTCTGGTTCCGCGGCAACGAGCCCTTCGCCAATTTCACCGTCGCCGAAGACAAGATGCAGCCGCCGAAGGTCGATTTCGGCACGAAGCAGGGCGGGTGAACGTCCACTGTCATCGGAATAAATCCCGCGAAATGACGGGCTGCTGGCGTGCAAACACCCCCCTCTGTCCTACCGGACATCTCCCCCTCAAGGGGGGAGATTGGCAGCTTCGGCGCTGACGCCCATCTTGCGACGTTGAAAATTGGTGAAAGTGGAGATGGCGGCCAATCTCCCCACTTGAGGGGGAGATGCCCGGCAGGGCAGAGGGGGGCGCTCCGGAACGCAAGCCTAGGGTTCCTTTTCGCTCTTCTAAGCCTCCTCTTCCTCCCCTTCACCGCCCTCGCGGCCGATCTCCCGGCGCTGACCGGCCGTGTCGTCGACGATGCCGGCATCATCGACGCCGCGACCAGGGCGGCGCTGACCCAAAAACTCGCCGATTTCGAGACAAAAGGCTCCGACCAGATCGTCGTCGCGACGATTCCCAGCCTCGATGGCGAGGAGATCGAGCCTTACGCCAACCGGCTGTTCCGCTTCTGGAAGCTCGGCCAGGCGAAGGAAAACAATGGCGTCCTGCTGCTGGTGGCCCCGAACGACCGCAAGATGCGCATCGAGGTCGGCTATGGGCTGGAAGGCACGCTGACCGACCTGCACACCAAGCTGATCATCGAGAATGACATGGTGCCGGCCTTCCGCGCCGGGGACTTCTCCGGCGGCATCAGCAAAGCCGTCGATGACATGGTCATGGTGCTGGAGGGCAATCCCGAAGAACTGGAGGCGCGCGGCGAGCGCAACCAGCAAGCGCCTTTCGATTCCGACGACCTGTTCTTCGCCGTCTTCATCAGCATCTGGGCGATCATCTTCTTCGGCAGCATTGCGGCTTCCGTGCTGCCGCCGATCTTCGGCCAGAAGCTTGGCCCCGGCCGCTACCGCTGGCTTGGCATGACCTTCGAGCCAAGCCGGCGATCCTCCAGTGGCGGCTGGTCGTCGGGGAGTTCCGGCGGCGGCTGGTCTTCGGGGTCAAGCAGCGGTGGAGGCTTTTCCGGCGGCGGCGGTTCGTCCGGCGGCGGCGGCTCGTCGGGAAGCTGGTGATGGCATGATGGTATCCAGCATCAGCCTGTCGAAACGCGACCGCCTCGCCTCGGCCGTCCTGATTGCTGCGGTCGTGCTGTTCTCCTGCGTCATGGCCTACGCGGCCGACCTGCCGGCGCTGACCGGCCGTGTCGTCGACAATGCCGGCATCATCGACGCCGCGACCAGGGCGGCGCTGACCCAAAAACTCGCCGATTTCGAGACGAAAGGCTCCGACCAGATCGTCGTCGCGACGATTCCCAGCCTCGATGGCGAGGAGATCGAGCCTTACGCCAACCGGCTGTTCCGCTTCTGGAAGCTCGGCCAGGCGGGCGAGAACAATGGCGTGCTGCTGCTGGTTGCCCCGAACGACCGCAAGATGCGCATCGAGGTCGGTTATGGGCTGGAAGGCACGCTGACCGACCTGCACACCAAGCTGATCATCGAAAATGACATGGTGCCGGCCTTCCGCGCTGGGGACTTCTCCGGCGGCATCAGCAAAGCCGTCGATGACATGGTCATGGTGCTGGAGGGCAATCCCGAAGAACTGGAAGCGCGGGGCAAGCGCAATCCCGCCGATGACGGCACGTCCATCGATCCGATCTTTGCCGTGTTCCTGATCCTGTGGGCGACGATGTTCTTCGGCGGGATGGCGATGGCGTTCCTGCCGCCGATGTTCGGCACGAAACTGTCGCCGGGCGTGTACAAATGGCTGGGCATGACGTTTCGTTATGGCCGCGGGCCGAGCGGGTACTCGGGCAGTGGCTGGACAACCGGTTCGTCGTCGGGCGGCGGCTGGTCTTCGGGTTCGGGCAGTGGCTGGTCCTCGGGGTCAAGCGGCGGTGGCGGGTTTTCCGGTGGCGGCGGCTCGTCGGGTGGTGGCGGTTCTTCAGGAGGCTGGTGAGACAGATCATGGCAACACGACCAATCAGCCCGCAGGATCATGAGCGCATCGCAACCGCGATCCGCGCCGCCGAGGAGAAAACCGACGGCGAAATCTACTGTGTCGTGGCGCATGGCAGCGACGGCTATTTCTTCCCGGCCGCCTTCATGGCGACCATGTGCATGCTGTTCGTCAGCCTGGCGGTCGGCTACGGTCTGGAGGCCTGGTGGCTGTCGATCCGGCTGCCGCATTTCGTCCTCGCCCAGCTCCTGGCGCTTGCCTGCGTGCTGGCCTTGTTGTGGGCGCTGCCTGGTATGCGCATCCACCTGGTGCCGAGGCGGCTGCGCTATCAGGCGGCGCACGCCAACGCGATCAAGCAGTTCCTCGCCCGCAACGTCCACCGCACCACGGCGCGCACCGGCGTGCTGGTCTTCGTCTCGATCGCCGAGCGCTATGCCGAGGTGGTCGCCGATTCGGGTATCGACGCCAAGGTCGGCCAGCATGTCTGGGACCGCGTCGTGCGCGACCTTACCGCGCATGCCGGCGACGACCGGCTTGCCGACGGCTTCGTCAAGGCGATCGAGTTGGTGGGTGCGGTGCTGGCCGAGCATTTCCCGGTCACTGCGGGCGACAGCAACGAGCTCGACGACCATCTCGTCGAGATTTGAGCCTTTCCACAGAAGTCTTGAAGGCCCCTCACCAGCGCGGTGATCGCCTGTGAGAAAGCAGTCGGCGGGCGGCCCGGACCCTTGCAATCGGGCGATGCGGGTTTATGGTTAACAAATCATGAATACGCTGACGATCGACATCCGGAAAGCCGACCCGCGCGATGCCAGTGCCATCGCCGAGGTGCATCTGGAAGCCTGGCGCGGCGCCTATTCCGGCATCATTCCGCACCGGACCCTGACATCGATGATCAACCGTCGAGGCGCCGACTGGTGGGCGAATGCGATTCGCCGCGCCGCCACCGTTCTGGTCGTCGAAATCGGCGGCAAGATCGCCGGCTATGCGACGATCGGCAAGAACCGCGCCCGTGAACTGCGCCAGCAGGGCGAAATCTACGAATTGTACCTGCGCCCGGAATATCAGGGCATCGGGCTCGGCAGCCGCCTGTTTTCGGCGGCCAAGGCGCGGCTGGCCGATCACGGGCTGAAAGGCATGGTCGTGTGGGCGCTGGAGGACAACCAGAACGCGCTTGCCTTCTATGCCGGCGCCGGTGGCCGCGATGTCGCCGAGGGCGTCGAGATCTTCGAGCAGAAGGCGCTCAAGAAGGTCGCTTTCGTCTGGGAATGACAACCCGGCCTTTCGGCAATTGGGCGTTCCATTCGCACCCAGCACCATTCGCCGCATTGCACCATGACGCGCCGCCCGCTATCGATCGTCCATCGAGAGAGGGATTTAAGCCATGCGCATTGAAGCCATAGCCAGCGGAAAGAATCCGCCTGAGGACGTCAACGTCATCATCGAGGTGCCGATCGGCGGCGAGCCGATCAAGTACGAGATGGACAAGGAGGCCGGCACGCTGTTCGTCGACCGCTTCCTGCACACCTCGATGCGCTACCCCGGCAATTACGGCTTCGTGCCGCACACGCTGTCGGGCGACGGCGATCCGATCGACGTGCTGGTCTGCAACACGCGCGCGCTGGTGCCGGGCTGCGTCATCAACGTGCGGCCGATCGGGGTGCTGATCATGGAAGACAATGCCGGCCAGGATGAGAAGATCATCGCCGTGCCGTCGCCAAAACTGACGCTGCGTTACGAGAACGTCACCGAATACACTCAGCTGCCCGACATTACGCGCCAGCAGGTGCAGCACTTCTTCGAGCACTACAAGGATCTCGAGCCCGGCAAATGGGTCAAGATCGAAGGCTGGCACGATTCCAAATACGCCAAGAAGATGATCGTCGACGCGATCGAGCGGGCCAAGGCGAGCAAGTAGCCCGACCGGTCAGTTATCGACCCGGCCGAAGGCCGGCACTTTGCCGATGACGGTGTGTCTGTCCTTGCCGCAGGCGAAGGTGCGTGCCTTGTCGTCGGCAAGCTTGCGCGCCTGGTCGTTGGCGGCGGGATTGCCGGTGGCCAGCACCAGGCCGACGGTGCAGCCGTCGCGGGCGTCCATCTGGCCGACCTTGGCGACGAGCAGCACCTCGGTCGGCTTTTTCTCGTCCTCGGGATTGCTGATCGAGCGGCGATGGATGACGGCATAGGGCACTGCCGTGTCGCCCTTGGTTTCGATGCGCCATTCGACTTTGGCTCCCGACGAATTGAGGCCGGAAAAGCTTTCCCAGACCGTCGTCATGTCGCTGCCGGGCGGAAAACCGTAGAACAGCGATTCACGGGCGTCGTCATAGGCGATCAGTACGGGATAGCCGCGATAGCCTGAACAGGCGAGTTCGGCCCAGTCGCCGTCGCCTTCTTCTGCCTGCGCGTAGGTCACGCAGTCCGTTTTCGAATCCAGATCGGTGTAGGCGCTGGAAATGCCGTCGGCTTGCGCCGCCTGACCGAGACCGACCAGGACAAGCGGGATCAGAATGGCACGCATGGCGGTCAATCTCCGTTGCAAGCCATTGCAGCGTAGCGCCAAACGCTATTTCTTCAAGCTGGCTTCGATCAGCAGGTCGGCATTGCGGGCAACCGCTTGCGCCGGACCGCCGAGGCCGAACAACTGGCCGCTGATATAGGCGCCCTCGATCAGCAGCAGCAGGCCGTCGCCGAGCGTGTCTGGGTCTTGCGCGCCCATCGCAGCCGCCATGGCGCGCAGGCGGCGGCGCAGTTCCTGCTTGTTGGCCTCGCTGACCACGCGGGCCGGATGGCTGTGGTCGGGATATTCGACCGCCGCATTGGTCATGCCGCAGCCGCGATAGTCCGCCACCTGCGTGCGCTTGCCGATGCGGGTCAGGAAAGCCTTGATCTGAGCGCGCGGGTCGCCGGGATGAGCGGCGACCGCTTCGTCGAAGCGCTCCCAGTATTCACGGTCATATTGCCTGAGATAGGAAGCGGCCAGTTCGTCCTTGGACGGAAAGCTGCGGTAGAGGCTGGGCTTGGTGACGCCGGCACGCTTGACGATCTCGTCGACGCCGATCGCCCTGATGCCGCGCCGGTAGAACAGGTCATAGGCCACATCGAGGATCTTCTTGGCGGCTTTCGGCGGAGCGGATGCATGACCGTCGCTGATGGTCAGTTCAATATTTTTGTCGGTTGGCATCGTGTGACTCGATTGACAATGTTACCGATCGGTACGTATACATGTTCCCACCCTGCAACGTACCGGTCAGTAACATGATAACTCAATCTCGCCCCTTTGGCCAGCGCTACGCTTTCGTCGTGGTCGGCGTCATCTTCCTCAGCCTGCTGGTCGCGGCTGGCCTGCGCTCCGCACCCTCGGTCATGATGCTGCCACTCGAGAACAGTTTCGGCTGGCGCCGCGACATCATCTCCCTGGCCGCCGGTGTCGGCATTCTGCTTTACGGTTTGACGGGGCCATTTGCCGCAGCCCTGATGGAGCGCATCGGGCTGCGCCGCACGCTGCTCGCCTCGCTGGTGGTGATGTCGGGCTCGACCATGCTCAGCCTGCTGATGACCAAGCCGTGGCATCTGTTCATCACCTGGGGCGTGTTCTCGGGCATTGGTTCCGGTGCCGTCGCCAGCGTGCTCGGCGCGACCATCGTCAATCGCTGGTTCAAGACCAATCGCGGCCTTGTCATGGGATTGATGTCGGCCTCCAGTGCCTCGGGCATGCTGGTGTTCCTGCCGCTGATCGCCGCTCTGGCACAGTCGGGCGGCTGGCAGCCGGTTGTCATTGCGGTCGCGATCGCGACCGCTGCCCTGATACCGCTGGTCTGGCTGCTGGTGCCGGAGCGGCCGGCATCGATCGGCATGGTGCGCTATGGCGCCGAGGCTGACGATGTGCCGCCGACCCCGCCTGCGTCACAGGGCAACTTTCTGGCGCATACGTTCTCGACGCTGCGCCGTGCTGCCGGCACGCGGGTGTTCTGGTATCTGTTCGCCACCTTCTTCGTCTGCGGCTTCACCACCAACGGGCTGGTCGGCACGCATCTGATCGCGTTTTGCGGCGACATGGGCATTGGCGAGGTGCAGGCCGCCGGCCTGCTGTCGATGATGGGCATTTTCGATCTGATCGGCACGACATTGTCGGGCTGGCTCACCGACCGTTTCGACCCGCGCAAGCTGCTCGGCGTCTATTACGGCATCCGCGGCCTGTCGCTGATCTACCTGCCCTATTCCGGCTTCTCAGCGACCAGCCTGATCATCTTCGCCGTGCTCTACGGTCTCGACTGGATCGCCACCGTGCCGCCGACTCTGAGGCTCGCCAATGAGGCGTTCGGCGATCGCAGTGGGCCGATCGTGTTCGGCTGGATCGTCGCCGGCCACCAGATCGGTGCGGCGACCGCCGCCGCCTTCGGTGGCACCATGCGCGAGTTGCAGGGCAATTACGAACTGGCCTTCCTGATCGCCGGCATGACGGCAATAGCCGCTGCCTGTATCTCGCTGCTGATCAACACCAGCAAGCCGGCATTCGAGCCGGAGCCGCAGGCGGCGTAGGGAGAGGCGCTACCGGTCAAGCTGCGATCTCCCCCACACGGAGGAAGATCGGCAGCTTCGCCGTCCGCGCAAACGCCCACCCGCGTGTTGATCGTCAGAAAAACTTCATGATCCCGAGATGTCCCTGAAACATTGACGCTGGATTTTGGTGGCACCGTTCAAGCCATCCAGGAGACAGCCGTGAACAAGCTTTCGATGACTCGCCGTGCTTTCGTCACCTCCGCCAGCGCCGTTGGCCTGGCTGGCGTCTCGAGCCTGGCGCTGCCCTACTATTCGCGCGCCAGTCAGCGGCCGGCCTTCACCCATGGCGTCCAGTCCGGCGATGTCGACGCAACCAGCGGCATGGTGTGGACGCGCACCGATCGCCCGTCGCGCGTCATGTTCGAAGTGTCGTCGACGGAGAACTTCGCCACTGCGACACGCCTGGCGTCGCTCGATACGTCGCCGGCCAGCGACTACACCGTCAAGCGGCTGCTCACCGACCTCGCTTCGGACCAGGATATCTTCTATCGCATGACGGCAGCCGATCTCGCCGACATCAACGCCGTTTCCGAGCCGATCGCCGGGCGCTTCAGGACGGCGCCGGCCTCGAAGCGCGACATCCGCTTTGCCTGGTCGGGCGACACCGCCGGCCAGGGCTGGGGCATCGATGAGACCGGCATGAAGACCTACGCCACGATCGGCAAGCACACGCCCGACTTCTTCCTGCATTCGGGCGACACCATCTATGCCGACGGCGCCATGAAGGACGAGGTCGACCTGCCCGGCGGCGGCAAGTGGAAGAACGTCGTGCTGATCGACGGCAAGCGCAAGGTTGCCGAGACGCTGGACGAATACCGGGACCAGTGGAAATACAACATGATGGACAGGAACGTGCTCGGTCTCAGCGCCATCTGCCCGACTTTCTACCAGTGGGATGACCATGAAGTCCTGAACAACTGGTCGGATTCGAAGGATCTCAGCGCCGACAGCCGCTATACGGAAAAATCCATCCACGTGCTGGCGGCCCGTGCGGCGCGGGCTTTCCACGAGATGACGACGATCCGCTACGAACCTTCCGAGCCCGGCCGCGTGTATCGCAAGATCGCCTACGGGCCGCTGCTCGACGTGTTCTTCCTCGACATGCGCTCCTATCGCGGCCCCAATGGTCCCGACATGCAGGATGAGATGACGCCGCAATCGCGCATGCTCGGCGAACAGCAGACGAAATGGCTGAAGCGCGAACTGGCGAATTCGAAGGCGACCTGGAAAATCATCGCCGCCGACATGCCGCTCGGCCTCGTCGTCTGGGACGACGGCACCAAGAAGGTTGGTGCCGAAGCAGTCAGCAATGGCGACAATGGCTTGCCAAAAGGGCGTGAGCTCGAGATCGCCGACCTGCTGCGCTTCATCAAGAATGCCGGCATCAGCAACACCGTCTGGCTCACCGCCGACGTGCATTACACGGCCGCGCATTATTACAGCCCGGACAAGGCGCAGTTCCAGGATTTCAATCCGTTCTGGGAATTCGTTTCGGGTCCGATCCATGCCGGAACATTCGGGCCGAACGATTTCGACATGACGTTCGGTCCGGAGCTGAAGTTCATCAAGGCGCCGACCGCCGAACAGGGACAGAACCTGCCGCCCTCGGCAGGTCTGCAATTCTTCGGGCTGGTCGATATTTCAGGCGCCAGCGAGCAGATGACGGTGCGGCTGATGGATCGCGACGACAATGAACTCTACAAGGTGACGCTCGACCCGGTACGGTCGGCATAAGCGCGCGCTGATGGAAAGGTGTCGCGCGTCTAGGGCGCGCGATGTCTTAGTCCGGGTAGCAGACCATGGAGATATTCGGCCAGACGGCGCTGTCGCAGTTGGCGGCGTCCTGCCGCTGCTTGAAGGCGGCGCTGACCGGGCCGGTCACCACCGGGTCGACGCCGTCGGGCGCGTCGGCGAAAATCTGCTCGGCCGACTGTGCCTCTGACGGCAAGGCAGGCCGTGATTCCTTCGTCGTCGCGGCCGACTGCGCGGCGTTGGCCGCCAGCAGGACGGCGAAGGCAACAGAGGCGATGAGCGGCCAGAATCGGTTGAGTTTATCGGTCATGACGTTCGAACTGCCCAGGCCCCGAAGGGTTCCCGCCTTGGTTAACAAAATCATCTCACACGCAGATGCTTAAGATTTGATGAGTATTTGGTGACGCGCCTCCTCTTTCGCAACTGCGAAAAACCCTGTATGAGCCGCGCAACCGAAAGAGGCAGCGCCTTTTGGCCTGCTGCCTGCAACGCTTCCGAGACCAGAACATGAAAATCCGTAATATCGCGATCATCGCGCACGTCGACCATGGAAAGACCACCCTGGTCGACCAGCTTTTGAAGCAGTCCGGCTCCTTCCGAGACAATCAGCGCGTGGCCGAGCGCGCCATGGATTCCAACGACCTCGAAAAGGAGCGCGGCATCACTATCCTGGCCAAAGCGACCTCGGTCGACTGGAAGGATACCCGCATCAACATCGTCGACACCCCCGGCCACGCCGATTTCGGTGGCGAGGTCGAACGCATCCTGTCGATGGTCGACTCAGCCATCGTGCTGGTCGATGCCGCCGAAGGGCCGATGCCGCAGACCAAATTTGTCGTCGGCAAGGCGCTCAAGGTCGGCCTGAAGCCGATCGTCGTCATCAACAAGATCGATCGCCCGGACGCCCGTCATGTCGAGGTGGTCAACGAGGTGTTCGACCTTTTCGCAGCGCTCGACGCCACCGACGAGCAGCTCGACTTCCCGATTCTGTACGGCTCAGGCCGCGATGGCTGGGTTTCGGAAAATCCGGAAGGACCGAAGGACCAGCAGTTGGCGCCGCTGTTCGACCTCGTCATCAAGCATGTGCCGGAGCCGACCGTTCATCCCGGTCCGTTCCGCATGATCGGCACCATCCTGGAAGCCAATCCGTTTCTCGGCCGCATCATCACCGGCCGCATCGAGAGCGGCACGCTGAAGGCCAACCAGCCGGTCAAGGTGCTGCACCATGACGGTACCCAGATCGAAACCGGCCGTATTTCCAAGATCCTGGCCTTCCGCGGCCTTGAGCGCCAGCCGATCGAAGAAGCGCAGGCGGGCGACATCGTCGCCATTGCCGGCTTGTCGAAGGGCACCGTCGCCGACACGTTCTGCGACCCGAGCGTGAGCGAACCGCTGCATGCGCAGCCGATCGATCCGCCGACCGTGACCATGTCGTTCCTGGTCAACGACAGTCCGCTGGCCGGCACCGAAGGCGACAAGGTGACCAGCCGCGTCATCCGCGACCGCCTGCTGCGCGAAGCCGAAGGCAATGTCGCGCTGAAGATCGAGGAATCGCCTGACAAGGATTCGTTCTTCGTCTCCGGCCGCGGCGAATTGCAGCTGGCCGTGCTGATCGAGACGATGCGGCGCGAAGGCTTTGAAATCGCCGTGTCGCGTCCGCGCGTCGTCATGCAGAAGGGCGAGAATGGCGAATTGCTGGAGCCGGTCGAAGAAGTCGTCATCGACGTCGACGAGGAGCATGCCGGCGTCGTCGTGCAGAAGATGTCCGAGCGCAAGGCCGAGATGGTCGAACTGCGCCCATCCGGCGGCAATCGTCAGCGCATTGTCTTCCATGCGCCGACCCGTGGCCTGATCGGCTACCAGTCGGAGCTTTTGACCGACACGCGCGGCACCGCCGTGATGAACCGGCTTTTCCATGCCTATGAGCCCTACAAGGGCGAGCTGCCAGGCCGCACCAATGGCGTGCTGATTTCCAACGAACAGGGCGAATCGGTCGCCTACGCCATGTGGAACCTGGAAGATCGCGGCCCGATGGTCATCGATCCGGGCGTCAAGGTGTATCAGGGCATGATCATCGGCATCCATAGCCGCGACAATGACCTTGAAGTGAACGTGCTCAAGGGCAAGAAGCTGACCAACATCCGTGCCGCCGGCAAGGACGAGGCGGTCAAGCTGACCCCGCCGATCCGCATGACGCTGGAACGCGCGCTGGCCTGGATCCAGGACGACGAGCTGGTCGAAGTGACGCCGAAGACCATTCGGCTGCGCAAGCTCTATCTCGATCCGAACGAGCGCAAGCGGTTCGAGAAGTCGTCCAAGGTGGTCGGCGCGGCGTAAGCTCTTATTTTTTCCAACAGCGGAGAGGGGCGGAGCAACCAGTGTTCCGCCCCTTTTTCGTTCATCCACCGGCAGCCGCGATGATGGCCTGCCGATCGGCCTCGCCGGCCAGATCGATGCGGATCGTGTTTCCCGCACGGGCCGGCTTGCGCAGGGCCTTTGCTCCATCCGGGTCAACGATGAGCAGCCGCTTCTCCTCCAGCGCCTGAAGCCGTGATCGCGAGATGCAGAGTTCGCTTGCGAGCAGCCGGTCGAGCCGCAGCGATGTCGGCATTTCGAGCCCAAGCTGGAGTTCCAACACGGTCGCGGCTTCCCTGGTGTCGCCGAGCCTGCGCTTGTGAACGCTGACATCGGAGAACTCCTCGACGCGCCCGATCCGGTTGCGCAACGCCACCGCATCGAAGGCATGACGGTGAGCGAGTGCAGGATCGTTGCTTTCGAGCGCCGCCAGCAGCGCCGGGTCGATGTCGCGGCGGTTGCAGCGTTCAAAAATGCCGAAATTCCAGGAATTGTCGCAGTCGATGCAGCGATAGATCAGCCACACGTCGATGCGTTTGCCATTGGCGTTGACGCGGAACTTTCCGCTGCTGCAATAGGCCCTCACGGTGCCGCAGCGGTTGCAATTGATGAGCGGTCGAGGTGCGGTCTTGGCCGCGATTGCCCAGTGGATACGCAGAAGTCCAGACATGCCGATAAGCCCTTCCCGTCGGGAAGTTCATCAGGCCGGCGATGTCGAGATGCCCATGCGGGCGCGGCGTGGCGGTCGCTTGCTATGATCGGAAATCAGATGTCACGGGCGGCAGCGCGCAACAACGGTTCAGCAGTGCCAAACCGGTCTCGAACCGCCGCCCAGAAGAACACATGAACATGAAAACAGACACCGCGAATGCGGTGTCATGCAGTGTGTCGGGGGAGTTGGCGAGACCGGCGGTTACGTAGGCAAAGTGAAGCTCAAAATTGTTTCGCGGCGGCCTTTCTAGCCGCGACATGCCGGACCGACAAGGGTCTTTTGTCGGTGCTACCGCAGCCGAGCCACTTGCGTTAATATCCGAAATCGAAGGTTTTCAACAGAGACCCGGTTATGCACTCCACCTCGCTCCTGATTTTCGCCGCCGCTCTGTTCGTTGCCGCGGGCTCGCCCGGGCCATCGATCGCGGCGCTTGTCGCCCGCGTCATCTCGAAAGGGTTTCGCGACGTGTTCCCGTTCCTGCTCGCCATGTGGATCGGCGAGGGCATCTGGCTATCGCTGGCGGTGTTCGGGCTGGCTGTCGTGGCGCAGACCTTCCATTTCGCCTTCGTCGTGGTGAAATGGGTCGGCGTTGCCTATCTCGCTTACCTCGCCTGGAAGATGTGGACCGCGCCTGTCGATGCAAAAGAGGGCGAGATGCCGCGCGAGGATTCGGCGATAAAACTGTTCTTCGCCGGCATGGCGGTGACGCTCGGCAATCCCAAGATCATGATGTTCTACCTGGCGCTGCTGCCGACCATCATCGACCTCGCTTCGGTCAGCATCGTCGGCTGGGTCGAGCTGACGGCGACCATGGCCGTGGTGCTGGTCGCCATCGATCTCGCCTGGGTGCTCGCCGCATCACAGGCGCGCAAGCTTTTGAAGAGCAAGCGCGCCATGAAGATCGCCAATCGCATCAGCGCCACGACGATGGCCGGTGCGGCGGCCGCCATAGCGACGCGGTCCTGAGCCGGCGCGTCACATCACTTCAATGATCGGCGCGATCTCGACGCTGAAGGCCGGGTTCATCAGGATCGGGCAGTCCTTGGCCTTGGCGACGGCATCGTCGATGTCTTTCGCTTCGACGATCGTGTAGCCGGCGGCCGGATTGCTGCCGCCATTGTTCTCGACCTTGCCGCCGGGCAGCACCATCTTCGACATGCCGACCGGATTGCCGCCGTCGACCACGGCCGAGCCGAGCTTGCCGTACCAGCCGTTCCAGGCGTCCATTGCGGCCTTCCGCTCGGCCTCGTCGGTCGGCATCTTGCCCGAGCCATGATAGACGTAGAGATACTTCGCCATGTTCTCCTCCCTTGGTGAGCGGCATCGAACCGGCATGCGGTCATGCCGCCTGCCGATCATCGGACCAAACCGGCAAACAAGCAACGAGAATGCGACACTGCTAATATAACGCCCCGGTCTGGCCCCTGCCGCAATCCGTCACCTTGCCATGGCGTGGTATTCGTCGTTCGGCCGCATATCGATTGCCGCAGCCACGCGGTTCGACATGTTGAAGAAGGCCGCGGTCGAGGCGATGTCCCAGATGTCGCGATCGGTGAAGCCGGCCTGACGCAGCGCGGCCCGGTCGGCCTCGACGATCTTGGCCGGCTCTTGCGTCAGCTTGACGGCGAATTCGAGCATTGCCGTCTGCCTGGGCGAAAGATCGGCGGCGCGGAAATTCATCACCATCATTTCACCGAGCGGCGGGTCGCCGGAGAGCTGGCGCACCGCCGCGCCGTGCGCGGTCAGGCAATAATAGCAATGATTGATCGAGGAGACGGCGACCGCGATCATTTCGCGCTCCAGCTTCGACAGGCCGGACTCACCCAGCATCAAATCGTTGTACATGTCGGTGAAGGCGCGCAGCTTCTTGTCGTCGAAGGCATAGGCCCTGAGCACGTTGGGGACGAGGCCGAGCTTCTCCTCGCATTTGGCGAAATAGGTTTTTGTCGCCTCGCTCAGCTCTCCCTGGCCAAGATCAAGCGCGCTGATTTTGCCGGTCATGGGTCATTTCTCCTCGTTGCGCGGCATCTTGTCGCCAAATTCCGATAATTCTTGGCAAGCCGTCAAACCTTTGTCGCCAAACAGCGGTCATCTGCTACCATAGTCGTAAAAGCATTCGACGGGAGGGACGTGCGTCATGGCCAGCGTGAAATCCGCGAGCAAGCCGAAGAAAAAAGCCACGGCAGCGCTTAAAGCGGAGGAAAGGCCAGCCAGGCTTGCAGACTATCTGCTCGCCCGCGCGCCAGCTGAAGACATTGCTCCCTACGATGTGGCCGACCTGGAGCGGGCTGCCGATCTCGCCGGCCAGGCAGTCGCCACTCACAAGAAAGGCGAGTGCGTCGTCGCCGTCGATGCCGATTCGGGCGTTGTGCGAGACGGCCGCCCGATGACGGTTGTCACGGTCGTCAACGACAACATGCCGTTCCTGTTCGATTCCATCCTCGGCGAGATCACCGAGACATCGGGCGAACCGACCCTGGTCACCCATCCGGTTATCGTGGTGCGCCACGGCAAGGGCGGCGTGGAAGAAATCCTCGGCGACGGCAATTTCGCCAAGGACGATGGCAGCCACGACCGGCTGAGCGTCATCCATGTCCACATCCCGCGGCTGACATCCGAGCAGGCGAGCGGATTGAGCGAGCGGCTGCGCAAGATCCTTGGCCAGGTTCATGCCGCCGTTCACGACTGGAGGCCAATGCTGGCCCGCCTCGATCAGGCGATCTCGGAATTCCGCTATACGGCCGTGCCGCTCGACAAGAAGAGCGTTGCCGAGGCTCTCGCCTTCCTAGAGTGGCTGCGCGACGACAATTTCACCTTCCTTGGCATGCGCGAGTTCAAATACACCGGCGGCGAGGAAAGCGGCACGCTGGAGCGCGCTGAAAAGCCTGGCCTCGGCATCCTGTCCGATCCCGACGTGCTGGTGCTCAGGCGCGGCACCGAAGCGGTAACGACGACGCCGGAGATCCGCGCCTTCCTGCATGGGCCGGAGCCGCTGATCGTCACCAAGGCCAATGCCAAGTCGTCCGTGCACCGCCGCATCTATCTCGATTACATCGGCATCAAGACCTACACCGCCAAGGGTACGCTCGCGGGCGAATTGCGCATCGTCGGCCTGTTCACCTCGACCGCCTACACGCGCTCGGTGATGAAGATCCCGTATCTTAGGTCCAAGGCCGAAACCATCATCGCCAAGTCCGGCTTCGACCGGCACGATCATTCCGGCAAGGCGCTGATCAACGTGCTGGAAAGCTATCCGCGCGACGAGCTGTTCCAGGTGCCGGTGCCGATCCTGCGCAAACATGCCGCCGCCATTCTGGGCCTGGTCGAGCGGCCACGCGTGCGGGCGCTGGTGCGCGCCGACCAGTTCGACCGTTTCGTCTCAATCCTCGTCTTCGTGCCGCGCGACCGTTACGACAGCGTCGTGCGCGAGAAGATTGGCTCCTATCTGAAAACCGTATTCGAAGGCCGGCTGTCGGCCTACTACCCGGCCTTTCCCGAGGGCGGGCTGGCGCGCGTGCACTTCATCATCGGCCGCTCCGGCGGCAAGACGCCGAAGGTCGAGCAAGCGACGATAGAGGCGGCGATCCGCGACATCGTGCGTACCTGGGAGGACGCCCTTTCCGATGCGGCCGAGGCCAGTGGCGGCGACCAGGCTTTGAAGGCGATCGCCGCGCGGCTGCCGGAAAGCTACCGCGATTCGTTCAGCGCGGCGGTGGCGCTGGCCGATGCCGGGCGCATTGCCAAGATCAGCGCCGGCAATCCGATCGCCATCGACTATTATCGCCATGCCGAGCAGAAGCCGCATCAGGCGTCGCTGAAAATCTATCACCATGGCAGCCCGGTGGCGCTGTCGCGCCGGGTGCCGGTGCTGGAAAACATCGGCTTCCGCGTCATCAGCGAGCGCACTTTCGAGGTCGGCGACGACCAGGTCGGCACGATCAATAGTGATCGGCCCGGCTTAGTCTTTATTCATGACATGGAGCTTGAGAACAGCTACGGCCAGCCGATCGACCTGACCGATGGCGGCGCGCTGTTCGAAGATGCGTTCCTCTCCGTCTGGCGCGGCGACGTCGACAATGACGGCTATAACGGCCTCGCCCAGACCGCCGGCCTGTGGTCTGGCGAGATCACCATCCTGCGCGCCTATGGCCGTTATCTGCAGCAGGTCGGCATTCCGCAAAGCCAGGATTTCATCGCCGCCGCGCTCAACCGCTATCCCGACATAGCGCGTGGCCTGCATGCGCTGTTCATCGCCCGGCTTGGCCCGACAGCGGAGACCGAAGGCGTGGTGGCCGCAAAGCACCTCAAGGCCAAGATCAAGGATGCGTTGGAGGATGTGCCGAATATCGACGACGACACCATCATCCGGCGCTACCTCAATCTGATCGAAGCCACGCTGCGCACCAATCATTTCGTTGCCGATACGAAAGAAAAGGGCCAGTCGCTGGCGATCAAGCTGGACTCGCACGCGGTTGAGGGCTTGCCGGCGCCGCGGCCGTGGCGGGAGATCTTCGTCTACGGCTCCGAGGTCGAAGGTCTGCATCTGCGCTTCGGTCCGGTGGCGCGCGGTGGCCTGCGCTGGTCCGACCGCGCCCAGGACTACCGCACCGAGGTGCTCGGCCTGGTCAAGGCACAGCAGGTCAAGAATGCCGTCATCGTGCCGGTGGGCGCCAAGGGCGGCTTCTATCCGAAGAAGCTGCCGATGAGCGCCGGCCGCGACGCGATCTTCGAGGCCGGTACTTCGGCCTACAAGAACTTCGTCTCCAGCCTGCTGTCGATCACCGACAATATCGGCCTCGACGGCGTCATCCCGCCGGCCGGCGTTATCAGACGCGACCCGGACGATCCGTATTTCGTCGTTGCCGCCGACAAGGGCACGGCGACCTTCTCCGATACCGCTAACGCGATCTCGGAGAAGCACGGCTTCTGGCTCGACGACGCCTTCGCCAGCGGCGGCTCGGCCGGCTATGACCACAAGAAGATGGGCATCACCGCCAAGGGCGCCTGGGAAGCGGTCAAGCGGCATTTCCGCGAGATCAACCGCGACATCCAGACCTCGTCCTTCACCGTCGTTGGGGTCGGCGACATGTCAGGCGACGTGTTCGGCAACGGCATGCTTTTGTCCCCGAAAACCCGGCTGATCGCGGCCTTCGACCATCGCGACATCTTCATCGATCCCGATCCCGACATGGCAGCCTCGATGGCCGAGCGCGAGCGCATGTTCGCGCTGCCGCGTTCGAGCTGGCAGGACTACGACAAGGCGAAACTGTCGGAAGGCGGCATCATCGTCTCGCGCAACCAGAAATCGATCACCTTGCCGGCGGCGGCGGCGGCGGCGATCGGCCTGGCCAAGACCACCGCCACGCCGGTCGAGATCATGACCGCCATTCTCAAAGCGCCGGTCGATCTTCTGTGGTTCGGCGGCATCGGCACGTATCTCAGGGCATCGACCGAGACCAATGCCGAGGTCGGCGACCGCGCCAACGATGCCATTCGCATCACCGCGCTCGACGTCCGGGCGAAAGTGATCGGCGAGGGCGCCAATCTCGGCGTCACGCAGCGGGCGCGCATCGAGTTCGGCATGAATGGCGGCCGCTGCAACTCCGACGCCATCGACAATTCGGGCGGCGTCAACTGCTCCGACGTCGAGGTCAACATCAAGATCGCGCTGGCTTCCGCCATGCGCAAGGGGTCGTTGACACGCCCGGCACGCAACAAGCTGCTGGCCGAGATGACCGAGGAGGTCGGCTCGCTGGTGCTGTCCAACAACTACCAGCAGACGCTGGCGCTTTCGATCGCCCGCAAGCGTGGCCTCGCCGACATCGCGCATCAGAGCCGTTTCATGACAGCGCTGGAGGCGCGCGGCCTGCTCGACCGTGCCGTCGAGACGCTGCCGTCGCCGGCAGCGCTGGCCGAGCGCGAAGCGCGTGGCGAACCGCTGACCAGAGCCGAACTCGGCGTGCTGCTCGCCTATGCCAAGATTGTGCTGTTTTCCGACATCGTCGCCAGCGACGTGCCTGATGACGCGCATTTCGACCGCGACCTGATGGGCTATTTTCCCGACCAGATGGCGAAGAAATACGCCGCCGAGATCCATGGCCACAGGCTGCGCCGGGAGATCATCACACGGGTCGTCGCCAACGATCTGGTCAATCGCGGCGGCCCATCCTTCGTCAACCGGCTGCAGGAGGCCACCGGGCGCACCGCCGCCGACGTGGTGCGGACCTTCGCGGTGGTGCGTGACGGTTTTGCCTTGCCGGCGCTCTATCGCGAGATCGACGCGCTCGACAACCAGATCGACGGCCAGGTGCAGCTTGATCTCTATCAGATGGTCAGCCGGCTGATGTATGTGACCAGCGGCTGGTATCTGAAGAACGATGCCGGCACGGCACCCCTCAGCCAGCGCATTGCCGAGTTGCAGGAAGCCCGCAAGGCGCTGGAGCCCAAGCTCGTTTCGCTGCTGCCGGCCTTTTCACGCGAGCGCATCGAGGAGAAGCGGCATGGGCTGTTCAAGGCCGGCGCGCCGGAAAGCTTGGCCGGGCAGCTGGCACTGAGCGAGGTGGCGGAACTCATCCCCGACATCGCGCTGACGGCGCGCACCGCCGGCGCCGATATCGTCGCCGCGGCCAAGGCGTTCTTCGCCGTCAGCGATGCCTTCCGCATTCCGCGTGTCGAGGATGCCGCACGCTCGATCACGCCATCGGACTACTACGATCAGCTGGCGCTTTCGCGCGCCACCGACACGATCGATGCGGCACGGCGCGGCATCGCGGTGGCGGCGCTCACCGGCCACGCCAAGACGGCCGATCCGGTGGCTGCCTGGCTGGACGCCGGCGGCGAGCGGGTGGCGCGCATCCGCGAGCGGCTGCAGGCGTTGACCGAGGGCGGCGACATCACCGTGTCGCGGCTGTCGGTGGCGTCGGGGCTGATGAGCGATCTGACGGGGATGTGAACCGTCCATGATTGCCACACGCGTTGTCGGGTGCGTGTGGCGCCTTTTCCAATGTTATCGGCGCTTGGCGTTCAGCAAGCTCACCAGGAATGTTTGAGGGTGCCGACGATTTTCAGCCGGTCGCCGTAGAATTCGGTCCCGTAATAGCTGGTTGTCAGATACTTCCGGTCAAACAGGTTCGTTGCGTTCAAGGCCAACGTCACGTCCTTGGTCATCTTGTAGCTAATCGCCGCATCCACCAGTGCGTAGCCGCCAATCGAAATGGTGTTCGCGTCATCCCCGTAGGTTTGTCCGATATAGCGCAGGCCGCCGCCGATGGTCAGGTCGCCACGCGGTCCTTCCTCGGGAAGCGTATAGTCAACCCAGGCTGACGCCAGGTGGCGAGGAACGCGCTGCGGCCGATTGCCGGCATTCCCGCCAATGCCGTCTTCCAGGATCTCGGCATCCCAGTAGGAATAGGCAAGCGTCAGGTTCAGGTTTTCCGCGATGGCGGCCTTGCCCTCGAGTTCGATGCCGCGGACGCCAACCTTGCCGATCTGCTGCTGGACAACAGGCGTGACATAGGTCGGAACATTGGTTTGGGTAAGGTCGAAGACCGCGGCTGTGAACAGGCCGTCGAAGCCGTCGGGCTTGTACTTGATGCCTGCCTCATACTGTTTGCCCTCCTGAGGCTTCAACGAGCCCGAGACCGCATACCCGTTGGCGCTTGGCGACACGAGCGGCTGGAAGCTTTCCGAATAGTTGGCGTAGACCGCGAGGTTCGGCGTGAATTTGTAGGTCAGGCCGGCGCGCTTGGTGAAGGCCGATGCGGTGTCGTCGTCCTGCGTTCCCAGGTCGAGATAATCAGCTGTCGTCTGCACGCGGTCCCAGCGCCCGCCCAAGGTGACGATCCAGCGGTCGTCAAACGTCAATTGCTCCTGGGCATAGACACCGACCGCCTGCTGCTTGACCCGCCAGTTCACATAGGGGCCGAGGTTGATGCAGGACAGACCGCAATAGGTCGGGTTGTCGATGTCGATGGGGCCGGCAGTGCCGAAGAGGATGTTTTCATGGGTGTTGTCGTTGGCGTAGTCGACGCCGACAAGCGTCTTGCTGGCGACCCGGTCCCAGCCCGTATCGTATTGCAACTGATTGTCGAAGGCATAGCGGTTGGACAGGCCGCCGACCGAAAATGCCGTGCGGTCCGCCGTGGGGTCAAGCGACGCGCCGTAGACCTCGGCGTAGTCGAGGCTCAAATGCGTGTAGCGGGCATTGGAGCGGAAGGTGAGGTTCTCGTTGAACTCATGCTCGAACTGGTAGCCGATATCGACCTGCTCGGTGTTGAAGCGGTTGAAATCCGGCTCGCCCAGGAAGGTGCCGATGTCGATATTGGCGCCGGCCGGGGTGCCGCGTGCGCCTGTGCCATCTCGCTTGTAATAGTCAGTCAGGATGGAGAGCGAGGTTCCTTCCTCGGGCTTGATGGTCAACGCGGGTGCGATGTAAAGCCGGTCGTCGTTGGAATAATCCCATCCTTGATCGCCATCCTTGGCCAGCCCGGTAAGCCGATAGGTCCACACGCCATCGGGGCCGATCGGTCCGCCAAAATCAACGCCAATCTCCTTGGTGGCGTCGCCATAGGACGTGTAAATCTCCCCCTGCTTCTGGTCCAGCGGCCGCTTGGTAATGGCGTTCACCAATCCGCCAGGGCCGTTGAGACCAAAAAGCGTCGATGTCGATCCCTTCAGGACCTCCACGCGCTGAAGTCCGTAAGGTTCGAGACGGCTGGCCGTGAACCAGGCTGGGATGCGCGCCGTCAAGCCGTCGCGATAGGTACCGAGCGATGTCTGGTCGAAACCGCGGATGCGAATATAGTCGTATCGGTCATCGTTGCCGAACTCGTCGGTGAGGACGCTGGATGTGTAGGCCACGGCCTGCTGGAGGCTTTCGACATGGCGCGCCTCCAGTTCCTTTTGGGTTACAACTGAAACCGAGGCGGGAACGTCGACGATCGGCGTATCGGTCTTGGTGGCGGTCGCCGTATCCTTGGCGACGATCGTTTGATCGGGCCCGCCAACGCGGTCCGACTTGCCGGTGACGACGATCGTTTCCAGTTGAGTTGCATCGTCCGGCGAAACGTCCTGGGCCCGGCCGGTCCCCACCATTCCAAAAGATGCCGCTATCAAGGCACTGCTCGCAATCAATCGCCTTGCCTGAATGCGCAGCAATGCCTGTCGACCAATCGTCATCTCTTATTCCCTATCAGACCAATTTCGAGCAGTTCGGCCGGTCACCGTTCCGGCCCTGCGCGAGCGCAATTAGTCAAAGCGGACAAAAAGAGTCAACTTAATAATCAAGAGATCCACGCCGGCGACAATCGTTGCGAAGCAGGGGGTGGAGGACGGCGCCGGACCTGCGGTCCGACTTCCCACGAGAAAAATACGGGCTTGGTTCGCGTAGCGGACGAAAGCCGGTTGCATGGCTTTCGAACAGTGAACGCCCGGCAGCGTCAAGGGTACGGCACCGAGCTTCGTTCATTGCATGAGGGCATGAAACATGCAGACATGGCGCCCGACACGGAACGGGTGCCGAGGGATCATGATGACGGTAGAGACAGTGCAGCGTGCGTCCGGGCGCGGCATCTGGGGATGGATGCTGTTCGACTGGGCGGCGCAGCCGTTCTTCACGGTCGTGACGACCTTCATCTTCGGACCTTACTTCGTCTCGCGCATGGCGAGCGATCCGGAGACCGGCCAGGCGGCCTGGGGCTACGGCATTGCCGCGGCAGGTCTTGTCATCGCCGTGCTGTCGCCCATCCTCGGCTCGATTGCCGACCAGACCGGCCCGCGCAAGCCCTGGATCGCATTCTTTGCCGCGGTCAAGGTCACCTGCCTTTGCATGCTTTGGTTCGCGGCCCCCGGTTCGAACCTTTTCCTGGTCGTGCTGTTCTTTTCGCTGGCGTCGGTCGCGGCCGAGTTTTCGACCGTGTTCAACGATTCGATGATGCCGCGCCTGGTGCCGAAGAGCGAGATCGGCCGAATCTCCAACATGGCCTGGGGCCTTGGTTATCTCGGCGGCATGATCGCGCTGATCTTCGTCGTCGCTTGCTTGGCCGGTTCGCCGGAGACCGGCAAGACGATCATCGGCACCGACCCGCTCTTTGGGCTCGACCCGAAGCTCGGCGAGGACGCGCGCGCAACCGGGCCTTTGTCAGCCGGCTGGTACTTCCTGTTCATCCTGCCGATGTTCTTTTTCACCCCCGATGCCATCAAGGGCCTGCCGATCGGCCCTGCGGTGCGAGAGGGGTTGGCGGAGCTGAAAGTGACGCTGGGCGAAGTGCGCAAGCGCAGCGGCATCTTCCGCTTCCTTGTCGCCCGCATGATCTATCAGGACGGTGTCAATGCGGTGCTGGCGCTGGGGGGCACTTTCGCAGCAGCGATGTTCCACTGGTCGATCACCGAAATCGGTATTTTCGGCATCATTCTCAACGTCGTCGCCATCTTCGGCTGCCTGGTTGCGGCCCGTCTCGACACGGCGCTTGGCTCAAAAACCATCGTCATGATCTCGCTGGTCCTGCTCAGCATCGCCACGATCGGCATCGTCTCGACCGGACCGGGCTATACTTTGTTCGGCCTCTGGATGATGCCTGGACCGGACAGTGGCGGCCTGTTCGGCACCGCAGCGGAAAAGGCCTACATCTTCTTCGGCCTGTTGATCGGTGTGGCTTTCGGGCCGGTGCAGGCGTCGTCGCGATCCTACATGGCGCGCAGCGTCACGGCGGCAGAATCCGGCCGCTATTTCGGCATTTATGCGCTGGCCGGACGGGCGACCAGTTTCCTGGCGCCGTTCATGGTCGCGTCCGTCACCTTGGCCAGCGGCTCGGCACGGCTCGGCATGGCGGTGATCGTGCTGTTCCTCGGGATCGGCATAGCGATCCTGGTCAAGACGCCCTATCCGGCGGACCGGCCGGCGGAGTGAGTTCTTTCTTCCTTCTCCCCCTGTGGGGTGAGCGGCCGGTTCGCGAAGCGAATTCATCGTGCCAGTGGCACGATGAAAGGCTGGCGAACGCCGGGACGCTGCGGAGCAGCGGGGACCCGGCAGGGCGGATCGGCCACCGCCCGGCCCTTCGCAGGCTCAGGGCGTTCGAAGCTCGAAAAGCCAAGCAATTGGCTTTTCGTTCGCTGCGCGAACCGCTTCTCACCCCGCAAGGGGAGAAGGAAGAAGTGCGTCAATGCCTGAAATGCCGGACGCCCGTAAACACCATGGCGATGCCGTGCTCGTCGGCAGCGGCGATGACGTCCTTGTCGTTCATCGAGCCACCCGGCTGGATAACGGCAGTGGCGCCGGCGGCGATCGCCGACAGCAATCCGTCGGCGAAGGGGAAGAAGGCGTCGGAGGCGACGACCGAGCCCTTGGTCAGCGGTTCGGCAAGGCCGGCGGCCTCGGCGGCGTCGAGTGCCTTGCGGGCAGCGATGCGTGAGGAGTCGACCCGGCTCATCTGGCCGGCGCCGATGCCGACGGTGGCGCCGTCCCTGACGTAGACGATGGCGTTGGACTTGACGTGCTTGGCGATGCGGAAGGCGAATTTCAGGTCGGCCATTTCGACCGGCGTCGGCGCCCTCTTGGTCACCACCTTCAGTTCGAGGTCGTCGACGACGGCGTTGTCCCGGCCCTGGATGAGCAGACCGCCGGCGACGGATTTGACCGTCGTGCCCGGCGTGCGCGGATCCGGCAGCCCACCGGTGACCAGCAGGCGCAAATTCTTCTTCGCCGCGACGATGGCCGCTGCCTCGTCAGTGGCGCCGGGCGCTATGATGACTTCGGTGAAGGTTTTTACGATCTCTTCCGCCGCCTCGGCGTCGAGGGTGCGGTTGACCGCGATGATGCCGCCGAAGGCCGAAACCGGGTCGCAGGCGAGCGCCTTGGCGTAGGCGGCTTTCAGCGAGGCGCCTTCGGCAACGCCGCACGGGTTGGCGTGCTTGATGATGGCGACGGCGGCGGAACGCGCCGGATCGAACTCGCCGACCAGCTCGAAGGCGGCGTCGGTGTCGTTGATGTTGTTGTAGGACAGCTGCTTGCCCTGCAACTGACGCGCCGTGGCGACGCCCGGCCGCTTGTCGCCATCGATATAGAAGCCGGCGCTCTGATGCGGGTTCTCGCCATAGCGCATCACCTCGACCAGCCTGCCGCCAAAGGCACGCCACGTCGGGTGTTCGATCTCGAGCGCTTCGGCGAACCAGCCGGAGATCGCCGCGTCATAGCTGGCGGTGCGGGCGAAGGCCTTGGCGGCCAGCTTCTTGCGGAAATCCAGCGACAGCGAGCCGATGTTCATCTCCAGCGCGTTCAGCACCGAGGCATAGTCGCCGGGATCGGTGACGATGGCGACATAGGCGTGGTTCTTGGCCGAGGCGCGGATCATGGCCGGGCCGCCAATGTCGATGTTCTCGACGATCGATGCGTAGTCGGCGCCGGAGCGGCGGACCTCCTCGAACGGATAGAGATTGGAGACGACGAGATCGATCGGCTCGATGCCGTATTTGCGCATTGCCGCTGAATGCTCCGGATCGTCGCGCACGCCAAGCAGCGCGCCATGCACGCCGGGATGCAAGGTCTTGACGCGGCCATCCATGATCTCGGGAAAGCCGGTGAGCTCGGAGACGTCGCGCACCGGAAGGCCCGCGTCAGCGATCGCCTTTGCCGTGCCGCCGGTCGAGACCAGCTCGACGCCTGCGGCTGCCAGCGCCTTGGCGAAATCGATGAGGCCGGTTTTGTCGAAAACGGAGAGCAGGGCGCGGCGCACGGGAACAAGGTCTGGTGCGGGAATGTTCTTGGCGGCGACGGCCATGGGCTGGCGGCCTTTCACGACTGGTGTGGTGGATGCCCGCGCCCGTAGCACATGCCGCCCGGAAATCAAACCGGCGGTCAGGTAGGTCAGTTGTTTTCCGGATAACCGGCGATGCTGGTGCGGGTCAGCTGCCAGTGGACTTCGGCGATTTCCGAGGCCTTGAAGGCAAGCACGATCTGGCGGCTGCGGCGCGGGCCGCCAAGACCGGCGAAATAGATCGATTCCTCGACCTCCGGCACCACTTCGGCCGATGTGAACACCCAGGTGTCGGCCTGATCGGCGGCCAGCACCAGGCGGTCATGCTCGTCCTGCAAAAGGTTGACATCGGGATGAACGTGGAAGCGGACGGTGACGAAGTCGCGGCCATTGTTGCGGATCGCGGCACTGCCGGGGCGCTGGAAGCGGTCCCGGCCGGCCAGCACATTGCCGTTCGACGACAGCTTCAGCTCGCGCTCATGCAGGAAACCAAAGCGCGCGACATAGCCGTCATGGCGGGCGATGAAACCCTGAACGCCTTTCTGGTCGGTGCGCTTGCACTGCACATGCTGCGGGCCGCCGATCAACGGCGAACCGAGCAGGTCGTTGACGCGCAACGAGTGGCTGAAGCGCGCCGACGAGGTGTCGTTGATGGTGGCGGTCGAGTGCGCGGCGGTGGCGCGCGCCAGCGGCCGGAATTCAGCCGCGCCGTAGGTGTCGATGCCGGCATTGACGATGTAGTGCTGGCGCCCGGACGACAGTTCGAAGGCAAGGCAGCTGGCATGTGCGGCATTGGACACGTCGACTGGCGGCGGCGGGCCGGTGTCGGCGATGACCGTGGTGCCGCCCATAGACAGGCGCTCATAGCCGGAATGCGGCGCATGCAGCAGCGGCGCGCCAGCGGTGTCGTCGTGGCGCAGGATGGTGGCGATGCGGTCGTGGATGGTGGCGCCCATGCCGTTGAAGCGGGCGAGGCTGCCATCCTGATGGCGGAAGAAGCGCAGCGCCGGCAGCATGCGGTCGATGGCGCCGATCAGCGCCTGCGGCGGGGTTTCCGCCTGGTTGGCATAGGTCTGGCGCAGTGGCAGGAGGTCGGCGAGGATTTCCAGGACGACCATCGGATTGCGCGAAATGTGCCCGCCATCGGCGAGGATCTGGCGGTCGAGTTCCTCGGCAAGATTGCGGGTCGCGCCACGCAGCGCCGATGCCGGCGCCGGCAGGGACAAGGCAGCGAAGGCGAGCGCGATGCGGGCCCGCAGCCTGTCCTTGCCGTCGGGCATTTCGCGCGCCATCGACCTGAGGTAGCGGATCTGCATGGCAACCGACTTCAGGAAGGCGCGGTAGAAAGGGAACTCGGCGCCCTGCAATACGACCGAGGAGTGCTGCAACCAGGCGATGATGCGCTTGGCCGTCGTGCCGGGCTCCCAGGCGATGCCGGAAATATGGCTGCCATGCATGGTGATCCAATCGGAGACCAGGGCGCGGGCATTGGCAGCGGCAAGCTCCGTGCCGGCGGCGCGCATATGGCGCAGCCAGCGAAAGCCGTGCAGCGTCTTCTGCCACCCGTGATTGGGCACGTTGATCTGGAAAGGCGACTTGCCGCCGGTCTCGACCAGATGCCCCGACAGGGGATAGCGGCCGTAATAGATCTCGAGTGCGATCTGCGGGTCGGCGAGGCGCAGGTCCGGCGGTGCGATCAGCACACGTTCCGGCGTGCGGCCGGAATAGCGCCAGCGATAGACAGGCCCGGCGCGCAGGCGCCGGCGCGTTTTGCGCCAGAACTCCTTCGCGACAAGCGTCCACAGACGCGTCGTGCTGCTGGCAGCCAGTGCCAAAACCCCTCCTGATCGTCCTCTACCCCGGCGCCGAGTCTACATGATTGCACGATTCGTGCGAAGGCGAATTCCACGAGCCCGGGCCGGTTCACCTGCTTCTGCCCCCGGTCCTGCCTAAAAAAGGCAGCAAATCCGGCAGTTCAAGCCCTAGCCGGCTCGCCGCATGCGAGCGGCGAAGAAGCCGTCGAGGCCTGAGCGTTCCGGCGCGCCGAGGTCCAGGTCGGCGGGCGTGGTGCGCAGCGTGCCTTGCGGCGTCAGGAATGGATCGATGCCGGCGATCTCGCCTTGCAGCAGCGGATCATTGGTGATTTCAGGCGTGCCGGCGAGAAAGGCGCGACAGAGATCCTCGCCTTCGAGCGGATCGAGCGAACAGTTGGAAAAGACGATCCTGCCGCCGGGCTTCACCAGCGTCACAGTGCGGGCGAGCAGCCTGCGCTGCAGGTCGGCCAGTTTTTCGACATCGGCCGAAGTCTTGGTCCATGGCACGTCGGGGTGCCGCCGCACCGTGCCGGTCGACGAGCAGGGCGCGTCGAGGAGAACGGCGTCGAACAATTCCTTCGGCTCGAATTTGAGCAGGTCGGCCTGGACGATCTCGGCGGACAGGCCGAGGCGCTCGAGATTCCGCGTCAGCCGCGCAAGCCGGTTTTTTGACGTGTCGACGGCGGTGACCTTCGCGCCGGCAACGATCAGCTGCGCGGTCTTGCCGCCGGGCGCGGCGCAGAGATCGGCAACCCGCAATCCCGTGACATCGCCGAACAGTCGGGCGGGCAGGCTGGCCGCGGCGTCCTGGACCCACCAGGCGCCCTCGGCAAAGCCAGGCAATTCGGTGACAGGACCGACAAGATTCTCGACCCGCACCGTGCCGGTCGGCAGGACGATGCCGCCGAGTTTTTCGGCCCAGAGTCCGGGATCGGCCTTGACCGAGAAGTCGACCGGCGCCTCAATGCGATGCGCTTCGAGGATCTGTCTGGCCTTTTCGTTGCCGTAGGTAGTCTTCAGCCTGTCGGAAAACCATTTGGGCGCCTCGTCGGTGGCGGCAAGGGCGGCAGGCAATTCCGTTTCCTTGGCCCGTGCCAGTGTGCGCAGCACGCCATTGACGAGGCCGGAGAACCGCACCGTGCGCGGATCGGACTTGGCATGGGTCACCGCAATGTCGACGGCGGCGCTGTCGGGAATATCGAGGAACAGGATCTGTGCGGCCGCCACATGCAATATGTGCGACAGCGCCGTGGCATTGGGCGGCAGCGGCTTTTCCAGGCGCCGCGCCAAGAGCCCCGATATGGTCATGCGATAGCGCAGCGCGGTGACCAGAATGGCGCGGACAAGGCCGCGATCGCGCAAATCGAGCGCCTTGTATTGCGGGTGGCCGTTCTCGTGATCGGTCAGCCCGTCAAGCGGTGTCCTGGCATCGATGACGGCGGCAAGCAGGCGGGCCGCTGCCTTGCGCGCGGCGAGACCGGCGACGAAGTCGCCGCCGTCCCTGTGTTCCTGATCACCTGAAACCGTGCGTCGAGGTCCTCTGTCCGCCACGCTCACGACCACCGGCCCCTGGGCCCGGTCGGATTGCGACCCCATGGGTTGGATTTGGGCTTGGCGGGCTCCGCCGGCTGCTCGGGCCGTGCTGTCTGATCCCACGGGCCGGATGGCCGCAGTTCGTCCGCCTGGCGTGGCGTTGGGGCCTGGCGCGGTGCAGCCCGGCTTTCGCTGCCGGCCATGTCGCGCGCCATCGCCTGCAAGGCTGCAATGCGGTTCTCAGTGGCGGGGTGGGTGGAGAACAGGCTGTCCATGCGCTCGCCGTGAAGGGGATTGATGATGAAGAGATGCGCGGTCGCGGGATTGCGCTCGGCATCGGGGTTGCGGATGCGTTCGGCGCCGCGGGCGATCTTGTCAAGCGCCGATGCCAGCCAGAGCGGGTGTCCACAGATTTCGGCGCCACGTCGGTCGGCCTCGTATTCGCGGGTGCGGCTGACCGCCATCTGCACGACCATCGCGGCAAAGGGCGCTACGATCATCGCCGCCAGCACGCCGACAAAGCCGAACGGATTGTTGTCGCGATTGCCACTGAAAAAGAAGGCGAAATTGCCGAGCATCGAAATGGCACCGGCAAAGGTGGCGACGATCGTCATGGTCAGCGTGTCGCGGTGCTGCACATGGGCGAGTTCGTGCGCCATGACGGCTGCGACCTCTTCAGGCGTCAGCGCCTGCAACAGGCCGGTGGAGGCAGCGACCGCCGCGTTCTGCGGGTTGCGGCCGGTGGCAAAGGCGTTCGGCTGCGGATTGTCGATCAGGTAGGTCTTCGGCATGGGCAGGCCGGCCTGTTTGGCGAGCGACTGGACGATGGCGTAATATTCGGGCGCGTTCTTCTCGTCGACCTCGACGGCACGGTTCATCGACAGCACCATCTTGTCGGCATTCCAGTAGCTGAACAGATTGGTGCCGGCGGCGATCAGCAGCGCGATCATCATGCCGCCGGTTCCGCCGATCAAAAAGCCGACGCCCATGAACAGCGCGGTCATCGCGGCAAGAAGCATGGCGGTGCGAAGTGTGTTCATCGTCTGCTCCTGTCCAGGTGATAGCGAAAAGGGGTCGATCCGCTTCGTCTCATCGCTATATGATGGGAAACACCAGTTCCCGTTTCAATCCGCTGGAAATATCGCATGAACGACGAAGCCAGTAAAACCGATGCCGAGCTTGCCCATGATGTCGAGCCAAAGGCGCTGACGCCGGAAGCCAGACGTGCGCTCGCGGAAGCCGAAGCAAGGCGTGCAAAGTACCTGGAAAAGGAAGCCTCGGCGCCGAAGGAAATCGGCGGCCGCGGCGGCAAGGAGCCAGGGCGCTACGGCGACTGGGAGGTAAAGGGCCTGACCAGCGATTTCTAGACGCCGCCTAGGCGGCGTTGCGCTGCGGCTCGAGCGCGATCCAGCCACGCTCGTCGACGGTGATGCCCACCATGTCGTAGCCCGCGATCGCGGCGTGTTGCGTTGGCAAGGGGTGCTTGTGCGTGGCGCTGATGACCATGACCGCCGCGCCCGCCGCTTCGGCTGCCGCTATGCCGGCCGGGGCATCCTCGAACACGAGGCAGTCGCGCGCGTCGAAGCCGAGCCGTTCCGCACCAAGCCGGAAGCAATCGGGCGCCGGCTTGCCGCGGGAGACATCTTCCGCTGCGACGATGACCGCCGGGACGGGGATGCCGGCGGCCTTCATGCGCAACAGCGCCAGCTCACGTGGGGCGGAGGTTACGATCGCCCAGCGTTCGGGCGGCAGCGAGTCGAGAAATGCCACGGCGCCGGCGATCTGGATAATGCCATCGAGATCGGCCGCCTCGGCCTTCAGCAGCAGATCAGCCTCGTGTGCCGGGTCAACGCCCGGCAGTGCCAGGCCGGTGATGGTCTCGATCGCGCGTACGCCATGGATCGTCGGCAGGAAGGCAGCGACGTTAAGGCCCTGGCGGCGTGCCCAATCGCTCCACACCCGTTCCGCCGAGGCGATGGAGTTGATGAGCGTGCCGTCCATGTCGAAGAGGAAGGCCGCGAATTTTCTGCCTGAATACATGATTTTCCTTGAGTCCGGGGAGCGCTGGTGGGGTTGCCGAACCTAACGTCTCGACCGCGGCAGGGGAAGACACGGGGTGGGCTTTTCGATCGGCCCAGGGAACCACGGTATCCTCCGGGCGTTTGGGAAGGACTGCTTCTCACAAGATCGAAGGGGGGACCAACGATGCTGATCCGGCTCGGCTATGAAATCGCCATCGAATGCGTAGCCGCCACGCCGGTGATTTCAGTGCTCGAGATCCATCGGGACAGGCAGGCTGATATCAAGCGGCAGACGCGGGTGCTGACCTCGCCCGCGGTGCCGACAAGGCTGTACCACGATCTGCATGGCAATGCCTGCCGGCGCTTCACAGCGCCCGCCGGTGGTTTTCGCATCCTGTACGACGCGGTCGTCGAGGACAGCGGCGAGACGGACGAGGTAAACACGCTGGCCAGGGAAGTGCCGGTGGCGGACCTGCCGGACGAAGTTCTCGGTTATCTCCTGGGCAGCCGCTATTGCGAGACGGATCATCTGAGCAGCCTGGCCTGGCAGCTCTTCGGCGACATTCCGTCCGGTTGGGCGCGCGTGCAGGCTATCGTCGACTATGTCCACAACCGGCTGTCGTTCGGCTATGGCTATGCGCGCTCGACCCGCACGGCGGCTCAGGCGCATGAGGAACGCGTCGGGGTCTGCCGCGACTTCGCTCATCTGGCGATCACGCTTTGCCGCTGCATGAATATTCCGGCACGCTATGTGAACGGCTATCTCGGTGATATCGGCGTGCCAGCCGATCCGGCACCGATGGACTTTTCGGCGTGGCTGGAAGTGTTCCTCGACGGCAAATGGTACACGTTCGATCCTCGCCACAACACGCCAAGAATCGGCCGCATCGTCATCGCCCGCGGCCGCGACGCCACCGACGTGCCGCTGCTGCATAGTTTCGGCGCCCACCGGCTCAGCCTGTTCAAGGTATGGACCTATGAACAGGAAGGCAATCTGTTCAACCCGCCCTACCACGGTATCGACAGGACCGTCGGCGCACAGATGCTGGCCTAAAGGTATGTCGATTCAGGTGAGGCCGGTCTGCAAATGACGGCTTTCTGAGCTTCCGGTGCTCACGGACCAAATGTCCGCTCCGCTCCGGTTCTCGAAAGCCATCATTTTCGACCTGGCCTTACCTGAATCTCAACACCCCTTGGGGCGCGGCCAAAAGCGGCCCTGGTTTTCAAACGTGATGGCGCTTTGGTCTTTCGATGGCCGGAGGCGTTGGATCCGATCATTTCGCGCCTTGCAGTCTCGGGACAACTGGCCCGCTTCGGCACACGGACCCTGTCCCGCAACAGGACGTCATCGGGATTCCGTGATTGCTTCGTCTTGAGCATGGTAACCGGCTCGTAAACGCAGCCGCGGCCGCGCTTTTCTGTTTACCAGTCATTCACCTTTGCGGAGCTTGAAGCCGAACAAAAACAATGATTTGGCGGCAAGCGGCCGGCCTTTTGCCAGCCAGCGGCGTCATCCGGCGGGAATCCTGCATTGCCCTGTCCGCGGCGACGAGGCCGAGGCGAATGGAGGCTGTAGGATGCGGAATTACGGGGGTCTTGTTCACGCGGTCGGCGGGTTCGCCAGGGATCGCGGTGGAAATTTCGCAATCCTGTTCGGCCTCAGCGCCTCGGTCTTGGCGCTGGCTGTTGGCTTCTCGGTCAACGTATCGCAGCTCTACAATGCCAGATCGAGCCTCCAAGGCGTCGTCGACGCCGCGGTCACATCGACGGCACGCGACCTAACGACCGGCGCCATCAAGGAAGCCGATGCCAACAAATCGGTGCAGGCCTTTCTCGACGCCAACAGCCAGGCAGGCATTCTGCAGGCCGACCAGATCGTACTCGACAGGCTGATCGTCAACAGGACCGCCAAGACGGTCCAGGCTGACGCCCATGTCGATGTCGGGCTGTATTTCCCGATTTTTGGCACGGGCGACATGAAACGCGTCGCCGCCTCCACGACGGCGCTCTATTCGGACAAGACCGTCGAAGTGGCGATGATGCTCGACATAACGGGGTCGATGGCCAAGCGCGGCAAGGTCGACAAAATCGGCGATCTGAAAACAGCTGCAAAAAACGCCGTCCAGACGATGCTGCAGAAACAGGATCCGCAGAACCCCCGCATCCGCGTCGCGATTGTGCCTTACGCATCTGGCGTCAACGCCGGCAAGCTGGCGGAAAACGTCTATGCCGAAAAACAAGCCAGCACTGAGCTCCCACCCGTCGCCGGCAGTCCGCTTCTCGTCGCCAAGACGGGCAAAAATCTGCTGCCGTCCTTCAGCGACTACATCTCCATTGTCGGCGCGGCGATGCCACGCCCCGACAATTGCGCCACCGAGCGCAAGGACAAGAACGGCAACGCGGATATGAGCGCCGACGGCCCGGATACTGTCCGCACCGACGGGAACGGCAAGAAATACTATGCCCTGGTCAACCGGGACGATCATCTCGGTGACGGGGACATGAACAGGTGTCCTGATGCGAAAGTGATCCCGCTGACCGCCGATTCCGATGCCTTGCTTGGATCGATCGAGGACTTCCGGGCCAATGGGTTTACGGCCGGCGCGATCGCCATTCAGTGGACCTATTATATGCTGTCGCCGCAATGGCGCACTGCGATCAGGAATGCCGGTCTTGGCAAGGGTGCCTCGGATGCCGATCCGAAGAAGATCGCCAAGGTCGCGATCCTGATGACCGATGGCCAGTTCAATACGGCCTTCGCCGGTGCTGGGGACAGCTACAACAGGCAGGGCACCCTTGCGCGCGGCAACGCCGAAACGCTGTGCGACAACATGAAAAACGACGGCATCGAGATTTTCACCATCGGCTTCGATCTGGACGACAAGGATATGTCGACAACCGAGCGGGACCAGGCAAAGGCGGTGCTGAAGGATTGTTCGTCGAAGGATACCTCCGCCGCCAAGAGGCATTTCTTCGACGTGTCCACCGGAGCCGAATTGGACGACGCCTTTCAGGAAATCATTCGCAACACCGAAAAGGTCGCATTGACCCAGTAGTCTGGTCCGCAAACGGAAAAGGCCGCCGCTTCTTTCGAAGCCGGCGGCCTTCCGTGTTTCCGTCCGTGGCGCGGCCCATAGCGATGACCTATCAGGTCAGCCGCCGCGCATTTCGCGCCTTAACGGGAAGACTGCTTCCCGAAAGTGCAATCCGCTGAGGCCACGTTCTGGAAAACGAAATCACTCGACATCGGATCACCTCCTTTCGATTTGTTGAACACATACTCATGATGGGGTGCATTGCAGCAAAAGACAAGGTGCAGGTCTGAAATTAACCAACGGGCGGGCCTGGTGCGGGCCGGCTTGCGATTGCCAGGCCGACCGGGCAAACTTCTGCCCCGGAGCCAGCATTCGGAGGAATCGCATGGAGGCAGCCGAAAAGGCCGCTCGCATCGTTCGAACGGTGATCGAAACATTGAAGCCGGGTTTTGCGGTCAGGCTGTGGACCGGGGAGCGGATAGGCCCCGCCACTGGTCCGGTGCTCACCATCAACGACCAGGACATCGTCTGGCAGATCGTGAAGCGACCGTCCCTGTCGACGCTGATCGAGATGTGGATTTCCAAGACCATCGACATCGAAGACGGGACGATCTTCGATTTTTATGCCCTGCCGTCGCAAGGCAAGCTCAGAACCAAGCTCAAGTCGCTGCCGAAAATGGCGATCCTGCGCGACCTGCCTTCCGTGCTTTTGGCACGCAAGCAGATGAGCGCGCGGACCGATCTGTCGGGGCGCAATCCCTATGTCAGCGGTTCGAGCCAGGAGGCGATCCAGCATCACTATGACATCTCGAACGCCTTCTACCGGCTCTTTCTCGACGAGCGCATGGTCTATAGCTGCGGCTACTTCAAGGATTTCGCCAATGGCATCGACCAGGCGCAGGTCGACAAGCTCGACCACATCTGCCGCAAGCTCCGGCTGAAACCGGGCGAACGACTGCTCGACATCGGTTGCGGCTGGGGCGCCATGCTGATCCATGCGGCGAAGAACTACGGCGTCGTCGGCCACGGTGTGTCGCTGTCGCAGGCGCAGACCGAGCTGGCCCGCGAACGCATTCGCGCCGAGGGGCTGGAGGACCGCATCACCATCGAGATCAAATCCTATGCGGAACTCACCGGCAGCTTCGACAAGATCTCGTCGATCGGCATGTTCGAACATCTCGGGCTCGCCAACCATGCGACTTATTTCAAGACCATTCATCGCCTGCTGAAGCCGGGCGGCATCTATCTGCACCACGCCATCACCCGGCGCAGCAAGGGCGACATCAAGAAGACCTTGCGCAAGGGGCCGGAGTTCAAGGCGCTGCTCAAATATATCTTTCCCGGCGGCGAACTCGACACCATCGGCATGACAACAGGCAATCTCGAGGCGCATGGTTTTCTCGTCTACGATGTCGAGAACCTGCGCGAGCACTATGCCCGCACCTGCAGGCTGTGGGCCGAGCGGCTGCAGGCCCGCTTCGATGAGGCAATCGCCGACGTGGGCGAGGCCAGGGCGCGGCTATGGCTGCTTTACCTGACGGGCTGTTCGATCACCTTCGAGCGCGCATCGGCACAGATTTTCCAGACCGTCGTGACCAAGCGCGCGCGCGGTCCAAGCGGCCTGCCGCCGACACGGGCGGATCTGTATCGATAGCTTACAGGAAGCGCATCGCGTCGCCGACTTCGACGCGCGCCGGCCTGTCGACCGTGCAATAGACGCCGAGGTTATGGGCGTTGTGACGGACCAGGTTGCGCAGGATCGCCGGATCATGGTCGAAGCCATCCTGGGCGACAATGGTGAAACCGCAGCGGCGGCAGGGTTCCGAGATGGTCAGCAGGAGATCGCCGACGGCAAGCTTGCGGCCGATCCATTCCGTTTCGGGAAACGAGCCTTCGATCGCCGCCATGTCGACAACGATGTTGGGGCGGAAGCGGCGCGGGTCGGCGACCCCTTCCGGGTGCAATGCTTTCAGGCGTGCCAGCGAAGCCGTGGTCAATAGATGAATCGGCGCCTTGCGGTAGCGCTCCGCGGTCAGCGGGCCGGCATAGTCAGGCCCGGTATTCTCGCGGCGAAACGGACGGAGCGAGGCCTCGAAGCCGAGATAGGCCGACACCGCGCGGTCGCTCTCGATGCTTGGCGCGGCCAGCCAGTCGCCCTCGGGAACGGCAATCTCGAGTTCCAGGGTCGGCGACAGCCGGGTGCGGATGCGCGGCACCTTGTGCCATTTCGCGTCGCGGTCCGGTCGTGCGATCTCGTTGTCGGACACGTCGACAAGGCCGAACAGGCGGTCGCCGTCGATGCTCTCGACGTCGACCGAGATTGTTTTCAGGCGCTCGCCGGCAAGCGAACTCGCCGGATAGCGCCAGAGTTCGCTGACAGTGCCCAGCGCGGCCTGCATCAGCTCTTCTTGTTCTGCCGGTTGGCGACCAGATCATCGACGACGGCCGGGTCGGCCAGCGTCGAGGTGTCACCCAGGGCAGAAAAATCGTCCTCGGCGATCTTGCGCAGGATGCGACGCATGATCTTGCCGGAACGCGTCTTCGGCAGGCCCGGCGCGAACTGGATCTTGTCGGGCGAAGCGATGGCGCCGATCTCCTTGCGGACATGGGCAACAAGCTCCTTGCGCAGCTCTTCGGTCGGTTCGGCACCCTTCATCAAGGTGACGTAGCTGTAGATGCCCTGGCCCTTGATGTCGTGCGGATAGCCCACGACCGCGGCCTCGGAAACCTTCTCATGGCTGACCAGCGCCGATTCGACTTCGGCCGTGCCCATGCGGTGGCCGGAGACGTTGATGACGTCGTCGACGCGGCCGGTGATCCAGTAATAGCCGTCGGCGTCGCGGCGGCAGCCGTCACCGGTGAAGTACTTGCCCTTGTAGGTCGAAAAATAGGTCTGCACGAAGCGGTCGTGATCGCCATAGACGGTGCGCATCTGGCCCGGCCAGGAATCTGTGATGCACAGATTGCCGTCGGCCGCACCTTCCAGCACCTTGCCCTCGCCGTCGACCAGCTGCGGCTTGATGCCGAAGAAAGGCCGCGTCGCCGAACCCGCCTTGAGGTCGGTCGCACCTGGCAGCGGCGTGATCAGGATGCCGCCGGTCTCGGTCTGCCACCAGGTGTCGACGATCGGCACCTTGCCGTTGCCGACGACGTTGAAATACCACTCCCAGGCTTCCGGGTTGATCGGCTCGCCGACCGAACCCAGCACGCGCAGCGATTTGCGCGACGTCTTCTTCACGTGCGCATCGCCGGCGCCCATCAGCGCGCGCAACGCCGTCGGCGCGGTGTAGAAGATATTGACCTTGTGCTTGTCGATGACTTCCCAGAAGCGCGACTGCGACGGATAGTTCGGCACGCCTTCGAACATCAGCGTGGTGGCGCCGTTGGCGAGCGGGCCGTAGACGATGTAGCTGTGGCCGGTTACCCAGCCGACATCGGCGGTGCACCAGTAGATGTCGCCGTCATGGTAGTCGAAGACATATTGGTGGGTCATCGAGACGTAGACGAGATAGCCGGCGGTGGTGTGCAGCACGCCCTTCGGCTTGCCGGTCGAACCCGACGTGTAGAGAATGAACAGCGGGTCCTCGGCCTTCATCTTCTCGGGCTTGCATTCGGCTTTCACCGTCGCGATCTCGTCGTGATACCAGACGTCGCGGGCTGAAACCCAGCCGGTCTTGCCGCCGGTGCGGCGCACGACCACCACCTTTTCGACTTTCGTTCCGGCTTTCGCGGCGATCTCGATCGCCCTGTCGGTGTTTTCCTTCAAAGGGATCGGCTTGCCGCCGCGCAGGCCTTCGTCAGCCGTGATAACGAAGGTCGACTTGCAGTCGTCGATGCGGCCGGCCAGCGCATCCGGCGAGAAACCGCCGAAGACGATCGAATGGACGGCGCCGATGCGCGTGCAGGCCAGCATCGCATAGGCGGCTTCCGGGATCATCGGCATGTAGATGGTGACTCGATCGCCTTTCTTGACGCCGTGTTTCTTCATCACATTGGCGAGCCGGCAGACATGCTCGTAGAGCTCGTTATAGGTGACCTTCTTGTCGTCGTAGGGATTGTCGCCTTCCCAAATGATGGCGGTCTGGTTGCCGCGCTTCTTCAGATGCCGGTCGATGCAGTTGTAGGAAACGTTGGTCAGTCCGTCCTCGAACCATTTAATCGAGACCTTGCCGTCGAAGGAGGTGTTCTTGACCTTGCTGAACGGCTTGAACCAGTCGATGCGCTTGCCGTGCTTGCCCCAGAATTTGTCCGGGTTCTTGACGCTGTCGGCATACCATTTCAGGTAGGTGTCATTGTCGATCAGCGCGTTTTTCTTCCACGCCGGCTGGACGCGATGGACATGAACCTCGGACATTCCTGACTTTCCTCCCGAACCAATCGCCGGCTTGAAATGCCGGCGGGATCGCGGCGACACGGCCGCGAATTCGGCGGCATTATTACCAGTTCCGCCGTTACGGCAACATTAGACGTTGGATTCGCGCGGCGGGATGCCGCAGGGGGCTTCTCCAGGGCTGTCAGCACTCGAAGAGGTGCGCTGCTAACTGCATGTTTTCGCATGCTAAAGCCGGTTCAGATGAAGAAAAAATCAATAGACGGTTAATCAGCGGCGCGCACAATCAGCCGTGGGAGGACAGGCGAATCAACCTGGGGACCGTCATGCGCGACCATGCCGAAATGGACCTGATGCTCAAAGGCTATGGCTTGACCACTGCCAAGATTCTTTATCACTTTCCCGATCACCCGCATCTGCTGCAGAGCTTCATCTGGCAGGACTACGATCTCGCGCCGAAGTTTCCGGTGCTGATCAAGTTCATCGAATTCTGGAAGGCCAAGCTGGACGGGCCGCTGCATTCGATCAGCTATACGCATCAGAAGCTGATCGCGCCGAACGAATGGCGCAAGGTGGATGGGGAGTTTGTGCTGCACTAGGGGCAAGTTTCGCAGCAACGGCTTCTTGAGGTCGGCGTTCTACGACGCCCCCCTCTGTCCTGCCGGACATCTCCCCCTCAAGTGGGCAGATTGGCAGCTCCACCGACAACGCCGCCCCTTGTTACGCCTGCGATTGGCGAAAGTCGCCGCGACATCCGATCTCCCCCCTTGAGGGGGAGATGGCCGGCAGGCCAGAGGGGGGCGCTGGCCCGCGAACCTTGCGCCATGACGGCCCGATGCGCTCAAACCACCGGCGGGTTCAACCGGGCAAAGCCTTCCTGCCGCCGATACGGGAAGTACGGGTAGGGCGCGGTGACTTCGCTTGCCGCGTCGAGCTGCCTTATCTGCTCCGGCGTCAAGGTCCAGCCGACGGCACCGAGGTTCTGGCGCAACTGCTCCTCGTTGCGGGCGCCGATGATGACCGACGATACGGTCGGGCGCTGCAGCAGCCAGTTGATGGCGATCTGCGGCACGGTCTTGCCGGTTTCTTCGGCCACGACATCGAGGGCATCCATCACTCGATAGAGATGCTCGTCCTCGACCGGCGGACCGAAGCTTGCCGTGTCGTGCAGCCGGCTCTGTTCCGGCAGGAGCTGGCCACGGCGGATCTTGCCGGTCAGGCGGCCCCAGCCAAGCGGGCTCCACACCAATGCACCGACGCCCTGGTCGAGGCCGAGCGGCATCAGCTCCCACTCATAGTCGCGGCCGACCAGCGAATAGTAGACCTGATGGGCGACATAGCGCGGATAGCCTTGGCTGTCGGCTTGCGCCAACGACTTCATCACTTGCCATCCGGAGAAGTTGGAGACGCCGACATAGCGCAGCTTGCCGGCACGGATCAGGTTGTCCAGCGTCGACAGCACCTCCTCGATCGGCGTGCCGGCATCGAAGGCGTGTAGCTGCAAAAGGTCGATGTAGTCGGTGCCGAGGCGCCTCAGCGCATCATCCACGGATCTGATCAGCCGCGAACGTGACGAGCCGTAATCGCCCGGCCCATCGCCCATCGGCAGCGCGGTCTTGGTCGAGATCAGCACGGCATCGCGGCGGCCTTTTATCGCGTCGCCAAGCACCTGTTCAGAAGCGCCGTTCGAATAGACGTCGGCCGTGTCGAACAAATTGACACCAGCCTCCAGGCAGATGTCGATCAGCCGCCGCGCTTCCCTGGCGTCGCTGTTGCCCCAGGCGCCGAACAGCGGGCCGGAACCGCCAAAGGTTCCCGCACCGAATGAGAGTGCGGGCACTTTCAAGCCCGATGCACCGAGACGTCGATAATCCATCTTTTTACTCCTGGTGGTATGAAGGGTGTCGGAAGGGTTTGCCGAGGGTAGTCACGAGCGGATGGAGGCAGGTGCGCCGAGCGCCGGGGTACGATCGAGACGCAGCGCCAGTCCGGCCACGCCGAGCGCCGTGAGCGGCAGCAAGGCGGCGACCCAGGTCAGAGCACCCAGGCCAAGCCCTTGGGCAATCACCGCGCCGCCAAGCCAGGCGCCTGCGGCGTTGCCGAGATTGAAAGCGGCGATGTTGAAGGACGAGGCGAGGCTCTGGCCGGCACCTTGCGCCTTGTCCAGCACCCACATCTGCAGCGGCGCCACGGTAGCAAAGGCGGCGGCACCGAGCAGGCCGACATAGATGACGGCCATCACCTGGCTGTGGATGGCGAAGGTCATCGTTGCGAGCACCAGGGCCAGCACCACGAGGCTGCCCAGCACGGCCGGCACAAGCCAGCGGTCGGCGACCTTGCCGCCAAGCAAATTGCCGGCGATGAGACCGCCGCCGAAGACGAGCAGGATCGGCGACACGGCTGCTTCCTTGAAGCCGCTTATCTCGGTCAGCAACGGAGCGATATAAGTGAAGACGGCGAAGACGCCGGCATAGCCGAGCACGGTGGTGGCGAGGCCGAGCAGGACGGGGGTGCGGCGCAAAACGGCGAGATCGGCGCGCAGGTCGCTCTTTTCGGGCGCCGTCCGGCTGCGTGGCACCAGAGCCAGGATGACGGCGAAGGCGGCCACACCGACCACTGTCACGGCCCAGAAGGTCGCGCGCCAGCCGAAGGCCTGGCCGAGCCATGTGCCGAAGGGCACGCCGAGGATGTTGGCGATGGTCAGGCCGGTGAACATCAGCGCGATCGCCGAGGCTTGTCTGTTGGGCGCGACCAAGCCGGTGGCGACCACCGAGCCGACGCCGAAGAAAGTGCCGTGGGCAAAGGCGGTGATGATGCGGGCGCCCATCAGCGTCCAGTAGTCGGGCGCCAACGCGCAGGCGAGATTGCCGAGCGTGAAGATCGCCATCAGCGCCAGAAGCACGGTCTTGCGCGGCCAGTTGCCGGTGGCGATGGTCAGCAACGGCGCGCCGATGACGACGCCAAGCGCATAGCCCGAAATGAGCTGGCCGGCAGCCGAGATCGAAACGCCGAGATCCTTGCTGACATCGAGCAGCAAACCCATAATGACGAATTCGGTGACGCCGATGCCGAAGGCACCGGCGGCGAGGGCGTAGAGAGCAAGAGGCATGGCGGTTTTCCACTTCGATGCGAAGAGCGCCGTCCCGCGCCCCGACCCCTGAGATCGTGCTTCCCTGCATTGTGAACCAGACTTGCCTTGGGCATATTTTCTGTGAAATAGATTCATAAATGGCCAGGCCCGACATCAATCGCTCCGGCGAGATCGAAGTGTTCGTGCGCGTCGTCGAGGAAGGCAGTTTCTCCTCCGCGGCACGCGCGTTGCGCATGACGCCGTCGGCGGTGAGCAAGCTGATCGCGCGGCTGGAGGCCCGGCTTGGCGCGCGGCTGGTCAGCCGCTCGACGCGCAAGCTGCAACTGACGCCGGAAGGCAGCGCATTCTACGAGAGCGGGCTGCGCATCCTGGCCGACATGGCGGCGGCCGAGCGCGAGGCTGCGGCGGGTGCGGCGCCGCGCGGGCGGCTGCGCGTCAACACCTACGTGCCCTTCGGCGTGCACCGGCTGATCCCGCTTTTGCCGCGCTTCCTCGAACGCTACCCCGAAATCTCGGTCGATCTGGTGCTGACCGACAGCGTCATCGATTTGATGGCGGAGCGTGCCGATGTCGCCATCCGGGCCGGGCAACTCGGCGAGTCACGGCTGGTGGCGCGCAAGCTCGGCCAAAGCCGGATGGTGGTGGTTGCCGCCCCGTCCTATCTTGGAGCGCGTGGGACACCGCGCCTGCCTGCCGAACTCGACCGTCATAATCGGCTTGCCTTCGGCTTTGCCCGCTACAGCGACGGCTGGCCGTTCGCGGACGGTACATCCTTCACGGTTCCCGTCAGCGGCAATGCGATGGCCAGCGATGGCGAAGCGATGCGGCTGATGACGATTGCGGGTGCGGGCATTGCCCGGCTGGCGCGCTGGCATGTCCAGCCCGATATTGCCGCCGGCCGGCTGGTGCCGGTGCTGGAAGACTTCAACCCTGGCGATGTCGAACCGACACATGCCGTTTATGTCGGCCACGGCAAGCACCTGCCGGCCAGAGTGCGGGCCTTTCTCGATTTTCTGGGCGAGAGCGTCCGGCTGACCTGACATCTCCGGAGCCACGGCTCCCGAGATGTCAGCGTGGGCTGTATTTATGCTTTCGGCGTGAACGCCGCCGGACGGCGGCCCGCTGCCTGGCGCTCCA
Organism: Mesorhizobium ciceri biovar biserrulae; assembly: GCF_001618845.1. Lineage (NCBI taxonomy): Bacteria > Pseudomonadati > Pseudomonadota > Alphaproteobacteria > Hyphomicrobiales > Phyllobacteriaceae > Mesorhizobium > Mesorhizobium ciceri. The sequence goes on along the minus strand of NZ_CP015064.1, from coordinate 5,844,224 downwards.
GCATCCAGCCTGGATATTCGGACGGCAGGGCGCTGACCTCGTCGAGACGAACCAGATCGTCGGTGTCGAGCTTCACCTCAGTGGCGGCAAGGTTCTGCTCCAGCTGCTCCATGCGGCTGGCGCCGATGATGACGCTCATCACGAAGGGCTTGGCCAGGACATAGCCGAGCGCCACCGTGGCGACGCTCACATCATGTTTTTTGGCTATGTCGCGCATGACGGCAACGGCCGCCCAGGCGCGGTCCTCATTGACCGGCGGGAAGTTGAAGGACGCGCGGCGGCCTTCGCCATTGCCGGGTGCGCCGGGGCCATATTTGCCGGAGAGCAGGCCACCGGCCATCGGCGACCACACCATCAGGCCGAGCTTCTCCTCATTGAGCAGCGGCACGATTTCGCGCTCGAGATCGCGGCCGGCGATCGAATAATAGGACTGCACGGTCTCGAAACGGGCGAAACCCTTGCGCTCGGCGATGCCGAGCGCCTTGGCGATGCGCCATGCCGCCCAGTTGGAGACGCCGACATAGCGGACCTTACCGCTGGCAACCAGATCGTCGAGCGCTCGCAGCGTCTCGTCGATCGGCGTCACCGTGTCGGTGCCGTGCAATTGATAGAGATCGATATGGTCGAGCTGCAGCCGCTCCAAGCTGGCATCGACCGAATCCATGATGTGGCCGCGTGACGAGCCGCGCTGGTTGGGGCCTTCACCCATGGCGCCATGCGCCTTGGTGGCGATGACCACATTCTGCCTGTTGATCTTGAGATCCCTGAGCGACTGGCCGAGCAACCGTTCGGATTCGCCAAAGGAGTAGACGTCGGCCGTATCGAAGAAATTGACGCCGGCGGCAAGCGAATGGGCAACGATCTCGTTGACGTCCTTCTGGTCGAGGCTGGCGATCAGGCCCCATTGGGCATTCTGACCGGCGGCGCCGAAGGTCATGGTGCCGAGGCACAGTTCGGAGACGAACATCCCCGTATTTCCAAGCTGGTTGTAGCGCATGGTGGCGGCTCCAGAGCGTTTGTGATGACGCAAAGCAAATAGGAACGGTACGTTTCGTTTCCAGTCCTGGAGCAACGAGCCTGTCGGATTGGCCCAAAGGCCGTTGCGTCTCAGCGAGTGCCGAAGATCGCCGAACCGACGCGGACGCTGGTGGCGCCGAAGGCGATTGCTGTTTCGTAGTCGCCGGACATGCCCATTGAGAGTTTGGCGACGTCGGCTTCCTTGCTAAGCTTCTCCAACAGCGCAAAATGCGGACCGGGGTTCTCATCGGCCGGCGGGATGCACATCAGGCCTTCGATGGCGAGGCCATGCACCTCGCGGCAGCGGGCGACGAAGGCCACGGCGTCGCGGGGCTCGATGCCGGCCTTCTGCGGCTCGGAGCCGGTGTTGACCTGGACATAGAGTTTTGGCGCGCGGCCCTGTTTGGCGATCTCCTTGGCGAGTTCGGCGGCGATCTTCTCGCGATCGACCGTCTCGATGACGTCGAACAGTGCTACCGCTTCCCTAGCCTTGTTGGATTGCAGCGGGCCGATCAGATGCAGTTCGATGTCGGGAAATGCGTCCTTCAGATCAGGCCATTTGGCTTGCGCCTCCTGCACCCGGTTCTCGCCGAAGACGCGCTGGCCGGCTTCGATGACCGGGCCGATGTCGGCGGCATCAAAGGTCTTTGAGACCGCGACCAGGGTCACGGCGCCGGCTTCGCGGCCGGCCTCGCGTTCGGCGGCGGCGATCTTCGCCTTGACCGCGAAAAATTGCTGAACGGCGTCACCCATATGCAAATCCTGCTGTTTTGACCGGCGTTTTTGTCAGACGCGGTACCCATATGGTTGACGGGTTTGCCAAACCATGGTGAACACCCGGACCACATTCCCTGAACTGCCGAGCCATCGCCCGCAGTTCGCGCATGATTTTAAGTGAAAAACGTCCCATGGCAACCGAACGATACAATCCGCGCGCGTCAGAGCCCAAATGGCAGAAGGCCTGGGACGCCAAGAAGCTGTTCGAAGCGCACAATGACGATCCGCGCCCGAAATACTACGTGCTGGAGATGTTCCCCTATCCGTCGGGGCGCATCCATATCGGTCATACCCGCAATTACACGATGGGCGACGTGGTGGCGCGCTACAAGCGGGCCAAGGGCTTCAACGTGCTGCACCCGATGGGCTGGGACGCCTTCGGCATGCCGGCCGAAAACGCGGCGATGCAGAACAAGGTCCACCCCAAGGAGTGGACCTACCAGAACATCGCCACCATGCGCGAGCAGCTCAAGGTCATGGGGCTGTCGCTGGACTGGGCGCGCGAATTCGCCACCTGCGACGTCGATTACTACCACCGCCAGCAGATGCTGTTCCTCGACTTTGTCGAGAAGGGGCTGGTGACGCGCAAATCCTCCAAGGTCAACTGGGATCCGGAGGACATGACGGTGCTTGCCAACGAGCAGGTCATCGACGGGCGCGGCTGGCGCTCGGGCGCGCTGGTCGAACAGCGCGAACTGACGCAGTGGTTCTTCAGGATCACCGACTTCGCCCAGGATCTGCTGGATTCGCTCGAAGGCCTCGACGAATGGCCGGAAAAAGTGAAGCTGATGCAGCAGAACTGGATCGGCCGCTCGGAAGGCCTGCTGATCCGTTGGCCTCTGGCCGACGCCTCTGATGGCGAGCATGAGCTGGAAGTCTATACGACAAGGCCCGACACCATCTTCGGCGCTTCCTTCATGGCTGTCGCCGCCGATCATCCGTTGGCCAAGAAGGCCGCTGCGCACAATCCGGCACTGGCGAAGTTCATCGAGGATATCGGCCATATGGGCACCTCGGTGGCGGCGCTGGAGACAGCTGAGAAGAAGGGTTTTGACACCGGCCTCCGCGTCGTCCATCCGTTTGACGACAACTGGACGCTGCCTGTCTATGTCGCCAATTTCGTGCTGATGGAATACGGCACCGGCGCCATTTTCGGCTGCCCGTCCGGCGACCAGCGCGACCTCGACTTCGCCAACAAATACGGCCTGCCGGTGATTCCGGTGGTGATGCCGGAAGGCGAGAATCCGGCGACGTTCCAGATCATCGATGAAGCCTATGTCGATGACGGCGTGATGATCAATTCGCGCTTTCTCAACGGCTTGAAGCCGGATCAGGCTTTCGACGAAGTCGCCAAACTGCTGGAGCAGAAGACGATCGGCAACCGGCCGATGGCCGAGCGCAAGGTGAATTTCCGTCTGCGCGATTGGGGCATTTCGCGCCAGCGCTACTGGGGCTGCCCTATCCCGATGATCCATTGCGAGGCTTGCGGCGTGGTGCCGGTGCCGAAGGCGGACCTGCCGGTGAAGCTGCCCGACGATGTCGATTTCGACCGCCCGGGCAATCCGCTCGACCGTCATCCGACATGGCGGCATGTGAAATGTCCGCAATGCGGCAGGGATGCGCGGCGCGAAACCGACACGATGGACACGTTCGTCGATTCGTCGTGGTATTTTGCCCGCTTCACCGCGCCGTGGGCACATGAACCGACCGATCCCAAGGCGGCCAACGAATGGCTGCCGGTCGACCAGTATATTGGCGGCATCGAGCACGCGATCCTGCATCTGCTCTATTCGCGCTTCTTCACCCGCGCCATGCGCGAAGCCGGCCATGTCGATCTGGCCGAGCCGTTCAAGGGCCTGTTCACGCAAGGCATGGTGGTGCACGAAACCTATCGCGTTGGCTCGGCATCGAACGGCCGCTGGCTGGCGCCCACCGAAGTTCGGCTGGAGGACGTCGACGGCAAGCGCAGCGCCATCGAGATCGCCACCGGCGAGACCGTCTCCATCGGCCCGCTGGAAAAGATGTCGAAGTCGAAGAAGAACACGGTGAGCCCGGAAGACATCACCGATGGCTACGGCGCCGATACGGCGCGCTGGTTCATGCTGTCGGATTCGCCTCCCGAGCGCGATGTCGAGTGGACCGACGATGGCGCCGCCGGCGCGCATCGCTTCATCCAGCGCATCTGGCGCCTGGTGTCGACGGCGGCCGAAACACTGGCCGGCATCAAGCCCGTGGCGGCCAGCAGCGGCGAGGCCGCGGTGGTTTCCAAGGCCGCGCACAAGATCCTCAAGGCGGTCGGAGAGGATATCGAGAAGCTCGCTTTCAACCGCGCCATCGCCCGCATCTACGAACTGGCCAACGCGCTGACCACGCCGCTTAACGAGGTGGCCGAAGGCAAGGCCGATGCAGCGCTGAAAGGCGCATGCCGGCAGGCGGTGGAGATTCTCGTGCATCTGATCGCGCCGGTCATGCCGCATCTGGCCGAGGAGTGCTGGGCAACGCTCGGCGGCACCGATCTCGTTGCCGAACGGCCCTGGCCGGTCTTCGATCCGGCGCTGGTCGTCGACAACGAAGTCACCTATCCGGTACAGGTCAACGGCAAGAAGCGGGGGGATTTGACAATTGCCCGCGACGCGGACCAAGGTGCGGTCGAAAAAGCGGTATTGGCTCTCGACTTCGTGCAGAAAGCACTCGAAGGGAAGGCTCCGCGCAAGGTGATCATCGTGCCGCAGAGGATCGTCAATGTCGTTGCCTGATCGGGAAAAGACAGAGTTGAGCCATTTGCTGCGCCGCATGGCGCTTGCCGGCCTGATAGGTTCGCTCGCGCTTGTCTCGGCCTGCACGGTGCGGCCGCTCTATTCGAGCGCGCCACTGTCGGGTTCGCAGGACAGTGCCAGTGCCGAACTGGCGTTGATCGGCATCAAGCCGGTCAATACGCGTTACGGCCAACAGGTGCGCAACAATCTCATTTTCGGGTTTGGACGAGGCGCCGGCGAGCCGGCCTCGCCGGCCTATTCGCTCAATCTCGGCGTGACCGAAGCGGTCGAGTCCGCGGCACTTGTGCAGGTCGGAACCGACGAAGACGAGCCGACCGCCGGTTCCGTGACGCTGACCGGCAGCTATACGCTGGCCGATGCGAAGACCGGCGTGGTGATCGCATCCGGCAAGCGTTCGATCACCTCGTCCTTCGACAGGCCGCGTCAGGAATTCGCCGCATACCGGGCGCAGATCGACGCCGAGAATCGCGCGGCGCGAGAGTTGGCGGAAGCGCTGCAGCTGTCCATTGCCCAGGACCTTGTCCGGCACGGCAAGACCGGCTAGCGCACCTCATCTGCTTCACGAAAACGGTCTGGCGCCCCAGGCATGACGGGATGATCGTGGGATCATGACCAGATTCCCGAACAGAGCCAGATTCTGAACAGAGATTGGCCGAAGAGACCCATCGGCCTGCTATAGCACAGCGAGTAGATCGCGCCACCGCGGTGGGTGCGGCGAGGCGACGATCGTGCCGCGTCGCTCGCGAAGATTTTGGCGCTCAGGATCGTAGGCGACCCATCCGGGAAGCAACTGTTAACCACTCGCTCCCTATTGCTCGGCAGACATTTCACAGTGAGTCTTGAGAATGGAAGCCAAGCGTTTTTCCCGGGTCAATTTGTCGACGGCCGCACCGCCTGATGATCCCGAGGGGAAGCGCTTCGAGAGCATTGGCGACAGGGGTGATCAGCGAAGTTCTTCCGCCGCAGGCGCCGTTGATCGTATGGCTCGCAAGGAGCCGGACGGTCGGCAGCCCGCCACACGCCAGGCCGGCTATTCCGCGCCTATGGTCGATCTCGGCGGCAACAAGCGGCCCTATATGGAGCCGCGGAGTGGCTCGGACGACACGCCTTCGAAAATCGGCGATATCGAGAGCCCTGCCTGGCAGGAATATTTCTTCCTTGCACCCAACGTGCGTTTTACACGCACGCCGGATTATGAGGCCAGGAAGCATCATCCGCAGCACGAGCGTGTCGTCGAACACGGCGCGACGCGCCCGGCACAGCAAGCCGTTGCGCAACCCATGGTCGGCAGGGCGTCCTCCGCGCCCTCGCTCCTGGCATTGCCGGCGTCGGTGAAAAGCCCTGCCTCCCAGCCGCAGACCGGGCACGCCACGCAAGGGCCACTGCCGCCGGCTGCTGCTTTTGTCCCGCCCGTGCGCGCCAGGGAGAGGGTGCCAGCCGTTGCGCCGGTGCCGCCGAGGACGGTCGCAACGGGACGGGCATCCGCGCGTGCGTCCGTTGCTCCGGGCGCCCCGATCAAAACCGAAAGGCTGCGCTGGCCATATCTTTCGGATCATGCCTTCTTCGAGGCTATGGCACCCTATCTGGTCGACGTTTCGCCGCCGGCCCGGCAAACCGGTTCAGCGTCGCCTGCGCCGCTCGCCGCAGCGCCAGTCACCACTATGCCGATCGACATCCGTCCGACGACAGGGACCGATGCCACCGCCTTGTTTCGTGTCATCGACTGCCTGCCGGGCCAGGCCTTGAAGCCGTTGCCGGATGTTTGGCCGGCCAATTCGAACCAGGCCGTCGCCCAACCTGACGTGCCGGCGAGCAATGCGCCGTCGCCGGTCCAGCCTGTCGCAATTCCAGCCGCCAAAAGCGTCGCCGTTTCCGCGCCGGCCGCGCCAAATGCGAACGTCCCTGCCAAGGCCGTTGGCGCCCGCTCTGCACGCTTGCCTGGGGCTGGAAAGGTGGTGCTGTCAACCGCGGGCGATCCCTACGAGCTTCCCTCGGAAGAGCTGTTGCAGCAGCCACCGGAGGGACAAGGTTTCTACATGTCGCAGGAGCGGCTCGAGCAGAACGCGGATCTGCTGGAAAGCGTGCTCGAAGACTTCGGCGTGCGTGGCGAGATCATTCATGTTCGTCCCGGCCCGGTCGTCACGCTCTATGAGTTCGAACCGGCGCCGGGCGTCAAATCTTCTCGCGTCATCGGGCTTGCCGACGATATCGCCCGCTCCATGTCGGCGATTTCGGCGCGCGTCGCCGTCGTGCCCGGCCGCAACGTCATCGGCATCGAGCTTCCGAACGAGATGCGCGAAACCGTCTATTTCCGGGAACTGATCGAATCCGAGGGCTTCCGCAAGACAAGCTGCAAGCTGGCGCTGTGTCTCGGCAAGACGATCGGGGGTGAGCCGGTCATCGCCGAGCTGGCGAAGATGCCGCATCTGCTCGTGGCCGGAACCACCGGCTCCGGCAAGTCGGTCGCCATCAACACCATGATCCTGTCGTTGCTCTATCGGCTGAAGCCGGAAGAATGCCGGCTGATCATGGTCGATCCCAAAATGCTCGAACTCTCTGTCTATGACGGCATCCCGCATCTTCTGACGCCCGTCGTCACGGATCCCAAGAAAGCCGTCACGGCGCTCAAATGGGCGGTGCGCGAGATGGAGGACCGGTATCGCAAGATGGCCAGGCTCGGCGTGCGCAACATCGATGGCTACAACGAGCGCGCCGCCGCTGCCCGCGACAAGGGCGAAACCGTGGTCATGACGGTGCAGACCGGCTTCGAAAAGGGCACCGGCGAGCCGCTTTTCGAACAGCAGGAAATCGACCTCGCGCCGATGCCCTACATCGTCGTCATCGTCGACGAGATGGCCGACCTGATGATGGTCGCCGGCAAGGAGATCGAAGGCGCGATCCAACGTCTGGCGCAGATGGCACGCGCTGCCGGTATTCACCTGATCATGGCAACGCAGCGCCCCTCGGTCGACGTCATCACGGGTACGATCAAGGCCAATTTCCCAACCCGGATTTCCTTCCAGGTGACATCCAAGATCGACAGCCGCACCATCCTGGGCGAGCAGGGCGCCGAGCAGCTGCTTGGCCAGGGCGACATGCTGCACATGATGGGTGGGGGACGCATTTCCCGCGTGCACGGTCCCTTTGTCTCCGACGCGGAGGTCGAGCATGTGGTCGCGCATCTGAAGGCACAGGGCCGCCCCGAATATCTGGAAACCGTGACCGCCGACGAGGATGAGGAAGAAATCGACGAGGACCAGGGCGCGGTCTTCGACAAGGGATCCGTTGCAGCCGAAGACAGCGATGCCATCTACGACGAGGCGGTCAAGGTGGTGGTGCGCGACAAGAAGTGCTCGACCTCCTACATACAGCGCCGTCTCGGCATAGGCTACAACCGCGCCGCGTCGCTGGTCGAGCGTATGGAAAAGGAAGGCTTGGTCGGCACACCCAACCATGTCGGCAAACGCGAAATCATCATGGGCCGGCGCCAGCCGGCGAGCCCGCCCGAGGATGACGGGGCGGCTTGAGCGGCAGTCTGCTTGGAGCGCACATGAAAAAGGCCGGTTGCCCGGCCTTTTTCATCACAAACGAATTGGCTTCAGCCGATCACCATCGTCAGCCGATCTTCTGGCCGGTCTTGGCCCAGTCGGCGAGGAAGGCGGCGAGGCCCTTGTCGGTCAGCGGATGGTTGACCAGGGCCTTCAGGGTCGCCGGCGGCGCGGTCACGACGTCGGCGCCGATCAGTGCCGCCTGCTTGACGTGGTTCACGGTGCGCACCGAGGCGACGAGGATCTCGGTCTGGAAATCGTAATTATCATAGATCTGCCGGATTTCCTGGATCAGCTCCATGCCGTCGATGCCGATGTCGTCGATGCGGCCGACGAAGGGCGAGATGAACGAGGCGCCGGCCTTGGCCGCAAGCAGCGCCTGGTTGGCCGAAAAGCACAGGGTGACGTTGACCAGGCGGTTCATCTCGGTGCGGATCGTCTTGCAGGCCTTGAGGCCGTCCAGCGTCAGCGGCACCTTGATGCAGACATTGTCGGCGATCTTGGCCAGAACCTTGGCCTGCTGCATCATCTCGGAATATTCGGTGGCGGTGACTTCAGCCGAGACCGGACCCTTGACGATGTCGCAAATCTGTTTGGTGACCTCGGCGATCTTGCCGCCGGATTTGAGGATCAGCGACGGATTGGTGGTGACGCCGTCGAGCAGCCCCAGATCGTTCAGCTCACGGATATCCTTGACGTCGGCGGTGTCGACAAAAAATTTCATGGCGGGTCTCCTGAAGATTTTCATGTGCATGTCATGCACATTTGGGGTTGGCCTTTGATCTAGACCAAAGTCAGGGCAAGGTCACGCCTCATGATCGAAGATTCGCCCTTTGTCGCAGCCGCACCGGTGCTGGTGCCGATGCCCGCCGAACGCCCCTACACCTACGCCGTGCCGGCCGGCATGCGCGTGGCGCCGGGCTCGATCGTGCGCGTGCCGCTCGGTCCGCGCCAGGTCGCCGGCATCGTCTGGGATGGCGCGGTCGAGAAGGTCGACGCGAAAAAGCTGCGTCCTATCGAACAGGTCTTCGACTGCCCGCCGATCGACCGCGCGATGCGCCGTTTCGTCGACTGGGTGGCGCAGTACACGCTATCGCCGCCCGGCATGGTGGCGCGCATGCTGCTCAGGGCGCCGGAGGCTTTCGACCCCGAACCGTGGATCGAGGGGTTGCAGCGCACGCTTCTCGCACCTGACCGGATGACGGGCGCCAGGCAGCGCGTGCTGGAGACGGCCGAAGGCGGCCTTGCCTGGACGCGCTCCGGCCTCGCTCACGCCGCCGGCGTGTCCTCGACGGTGATCGACGGCCTGAGGGCGCAAGGCGTGTTCGAGACCGTGATGATCCCGCCGCGCCCGGTGGTGGCCGCGCCCGATCCCGGCTACGCTATTCCGGAACTGATGCCGGACCAGGGCGCCGCGGCGCAGATGCTGCGCGCCAATGTCGCAGCCGGCGTGTTCAACGTCGCGCTGCTCGACGGCGTCACCGGATCCGGTAAGACCGAGGTCTATTTCGAGGCTGTGGCGGCTGCGCTCGACCAGGGCAGGCAGGTGCTGATCCTGCTGCCGGAAATCGCGCTGACGCATGCCTTTCTCGAGCGCTTCCAGCAGCGCTTCGGCGCCAAGCCGGGCGAATGGCATTCCGACCTGCCGCCGCGGATGCGCGAGCGGGTTTGGCGGCAAGTGGCGGAGGGCGGCGTGCGGGTCGTCGCCGGCGCGCGCTCGGCGCTGTTCCTGCCGTTCAAGGAGCTCGGCCTTATCGTCGTCGACGAGGAGCACGACCCTGCCTACAAGCAGGAGGACCGCGTCTTCTACAATGCGCGCGACATGGCGGTGGTGCGCGGCCATATCGGCAGCTTCCCCGTGGTGCTGGCGTCGGCGACGCCGTCGGTCGAAAGCCGGGTCAATGCGAGCCAAGGTAAATATAACAGGGCGGTGCTTTCCGCTCGCTTCGCCGAGGCAGCACTTCCGCATCTGAAGGCGGTCGACATGCGGCGGGCGCCGCCGGCGCGTGGCGGCTTTCTGTCGCCGGTGCTGCTCGACCAGATGCGCCAGACGCTGGAGAGGCAGGAGCAGTCGTTACTGTTCCTCAACCGGCGCGGCTATGCGCCCTTGACGCTGTGCCGGGTCTGCGGCCATCGCTTCGGCTGCCCGGTCTGCTCGGCCTGGCTGGTCGAGCACCGGTTTCGCGGGCAACTCGTCTGCCATCATTGCGGCCACAATGAGCGCCGCCCCGAAGCCTGCCCGGAATGCGGCACGCTGGATCATCTGGTCGCCTGCGGGCCGGGTGTCGAGCGCATCGCCGAGGAGGTCGTGACGCATTTCCCCGACGCGCGCACCATCGTCTTGTCGTCCGACCTGATGGGCGGCGTGCGGCGGCTGCGGCTGGAGCTGGAAGCGATCGCCGATGGCGAGGCCGACATCGTCATCGGCACGCAGCTCGTCGCCAAGGGCCACAACTTTCCCAACATGACTTTGGTCGGCGTTGTCGACGCCGATCTTGGCCTTGCCAATGGCGATCCGCGCGCCGCCGAGCGCACGTTCCAGCTGCTCAGCCAGGTCACCGGCCGCGCCGGCCGCACCGGCAAGAAGAGCCTTGGCCTTTTGCAGACTTTTCAGCCCGACCACCCGGTGATGCGGGCGATCGTCTCGGGCGACGCCGAGGCATTTTACGAACGTGAGATCGCCGAGCGCGAACGGGCTGCCCTGCCGCCCTTCGGCCGGCTCGCGGGTGTCATCGTCAGTGCGGTGACACGAGCGGAAGCCGAGGGCCACGCACGTGGCCTGCGCCGCGCCGCACCCGAGGCGTCAGATCTGTTCGTGCTGGGGCCAGCCGAGGCGCCACTGTCACTGCTCGGCGGCCGTCACCGCTTCCGGCTGCTGATCCAGGGCGAACGGCGCGCCGACATGCAAGGTTTTATCAGGGCCATGCTGGCCAACGGGCCGAAGCAACGCGGCTCGGTCCGGGTGCAGGTCGACATCGACCCGCAAAGTTTTTTGTAAGGTTGCGCTTTCAGCGATAGGTTGCCCGCAAGCCAGCGAGATGTGGAAACTCATATGAAGACCCTTGGCCTGCTCGGCGGCATGAGCTGGGAATCGACCGCCATCTACTATCGCCTGCTCAACGAGATCGTGCGCGAACGGCTGGGTGGGCTGCATTCGGCGAAACTGCTTCTGTGGTCGTTCGACTTTGCAGAGATCGCCGAGCGGCAGCATCACGGCGATTGGGACGGTGCCGGCGTGCTCCTCGTAGAAGCGGCGCGCAAGCTTGAGGCCGGCGGCGCGGAAGGTCTGCTTTTGTGCACCAACACCATGCACAAACTGGCCGATCAGGTGCAGGCGTCGGTGTCGATCCCGCTGATCCACATCGCCGATGCCACCGCAGTGGCGGTCAAGCGTGCCGGAATGCAGCGTCCGGCGCTGCTGGCGACGCGCTTCACCATGGAGCAGGATTTCTACAAAGGCCGGCTCGCTGACAGATTTGGCTTGGACCCCGTGGTGCCTGATGCGGCCGGGCGCGACATGGTGCACCGTGTCATCTACGAGGAACTGTGCCAGGGCATCGTCACCGAAACATCCAAGGCGGCCTATATCGCCGAGACAGAACGCCTGCGCCGCGAAGAGGCGGCCGACAGCGTCATCATGGGCTGCACCGAGATCACCATGCTCATCGGCCAGCAGGATTTCGACATCCCGGTCTTCGACACGACGCGCATCCATGCCGAGGCGGCTGTGGAATTCGCGCTCGGTTGATGCGCGCTGCCTAAAGTACCTGGACCCATCTGGCGCGGGGGCTTTCCTCCGTTAGAATGCCCGGAATTTCAAAACAGGCATTTCGAGGGGACAAGATGGATTTTGCGCTTCCATGGCCGACGAGCCAGGGCGAATGGCTGGCTTGGTCGAGCGCCGTCTTCACGGTGCTGCTCGGGCTTTTGTTCTTCCTGGCGCCGGGTCTCGCCTTCCGTGCCCTGCGCCTGCAGGTCAAGCCAGAGAAGGCTGCCGCGATCGCCGAGGGGCGCGGCAGGATGTCCGGCTTTTATCTCGGTGTCGGCCTGTGCTGTATCCTGCTGGCGCAGCCGCTGATCTACATGGCGCTTGGCTTCTCCTGGCTGTTCACTGCCTTCGGCCGGCTGCTGTCGATGATGTCTGATGGCGCCAACACGCCTTTCAATTGGGTTTCCATTGTGCTGGAATTGGTCCTGGCGGCGTTGCCGCTCGCCTTCGCCTTCGGCTTTCTGCCTTGAATCATTGGGTATTCCGCGATGGAAGACGGGCGACTTTCGCCGGATGCGACAATAGTGCCTGAAAACCATGCGGAACGACGCATTGCGGTCTTAAAATGCCTGTGCTAGACGGCAATCGACTTTCGGCCGGGGATAGCGGAAGCCGCGCCTCCGTGCTCGAAAAAATGCAGTAAGGTCAAAGATTTAGCCAGAGTTTTTGCTCGCGCCAACAATCTACGGCCTGTCAGACAAGAGAAAAGACGGTCCGTGGCTCAATTGTCATCGCCAATCTCAGGTGTCGCAGAACGCTATGCGGGTTCGCTGTTCGAACTCGCCCTGCAGGCAAATTCCGTGGCCAAGGTCGAAGCCGACCTCAACAGTTTCGAAATCATGCTCGCGGGCAGCGCTGATCTCACCCGGCTGATCAACAGCCCGGTGTTCTCCAGCGAGGACCAGGCGAAGGCCATCGCGGCGATCGCCGACAAGGCCGGGATCACCGGCCTTACCGGAAATTTCCTGCGTGTCGTCGCCCGCAACCGCCGGCTGTTCGCCATTCCCGGCATGATCAGGGCGTTCCGCCAGATATCAGCCGAACACCGTGGCGAGACCGCTGCTGAAGTGACGTCGGCTCACGCGCTGACGGCTGTCCAGCAGACCGAACTCAAGGCGGCGCTGAAGAGCGTTGCCGGCAAGGACGTGGCTATCTCCGTCACCGTCGATCCGTCGCTGCTCGGCGGGCTGGTGGTCAAGATGGGCTCGCGCCAGATCGATACGTCGCTCAAAACCAAACTCAATTCGCTCAAGCTTGCACTGAAAGAGGTCGGCTGATGGACATCCGCGCCGCGGAAATTTCCGCAATTCTGAAAGACCAGATCAAGAATTTCGGCAAGGAGGCCGAGGTCTCCGAAGTTGGACAGGTGCTGTCCGTCGGTGACGGTATCGCTCGTGTCTACGGCCTCGACAATGTCCAGGCCGGCGAGATGGTCGAATTCCCCGGCGGCATCCGCGGCATGGCGCTCAACCTCGAAGCCGACAATGTCGGCGTCGTCATCTTCGGCGCCGACCGCGACATCAAGGAAGGCGACATCGTCAAGCGCACCGGCGCCATCGTCGACGTTCCCGTCGGCCCAGGCCTGCTCGGCCGCGTCGTCGATGCGCTCGGCAATCCGATCGATGGCAAGGGTCCGATCAAGGCAGTCGAGCGCAAGCGCGTCGACGTCAAGGCGCCCGGCATCATTCCGCGCAAATCGGTGAACGAGCCGATGTCGACCGGTCTCAAGGCCATCGATGCGCTGATCCCGGTCGGCCGCGGCCAGCGCGAGCTGGTCATCGGCGATCGCCAGACCGGCAAGACCGCCATCATCCTCGACACGATGCTCAACCAGAAGTCGGTGCACGACAACGGCCCCGAGAAGGAAAAGCTCTACTGCGTCTACGTCGCCGTCGGCCAGAAGCGCTCGACCGTCGCGCAGTTCGTCAAGGTGCTGGAAGAGCGCGGCGCGCTCGAATACTCGATCATCATCGCCGCCACCGCTTCCGACCCGGCGCCGATGCAGTTCCTGGCGCCGTTCGCCGGCTGCACCATGGGTGAATATTTCCGCGACAACGGCATGCACGCGCTGATCAGCTATGACGATCTGTCGAAGCAGGCCGTCGCCTATCGCCAGATGTCGCTGCTGCTGCGCCGCCCGCCGGGCCGCGAAGCCTATCCGGGCGACGTGTTCTACCTGCACTCGCGCCTGCTCGAGCGCGCCGCCAAGCTCAACGACGATCTGGGCGGCGGGTCGCTGACCGCTCTGCCGATCATCGAGACGCAGGCCAACGACGTGTCGGCCTATATCCCGACCAACGTGATCTCGATCACCGACGGCCAGATCTTCCTCGAAACCAACCTGTTCTTCCAGGGCATCCGTCCTGCGGTGAACGTCGGTCTGTCGGTGTCGCGCGTCGGCTCGGCCGCGCAGATCAAGGCGATGAAGCAGGTTGCCGGCTCGATCAAGGGCGAGCTCGCGCAGTACCGCGAAATGGCGGCCTTCGCGCAGTTCGGCTCGGATCTCGACGCTGCCACGCAGCGCCTGCTCAACCGCGGATCGCGCCTGACCGAACTCCTGAAGCAGCCGCAGTTCTCGCCGCTGAAGACGGAAGAGCAGGTCGCGGTGATCTTCGCCGGCGTCAACGGTTATCTCGACAAGCTGCCGGTCAACCAGGTCGGCAAGTTCGAGCATGGCCTGCTCAGCCACATGCGTGCGGCCGGCAAGGACGTTCTCGACGCCATCCGCAAAGAAAAGGCACTGTCGGACGACCTGCGCGCCAAGCTGAAGGCCGAGATCGACGCTTTCGCCAAGACCTTCGCCTGAGCGAAGCGACAAGACGGGATCAGGTTTGAAGCATGCCTTCATTAAAAGACCTTCGTAACCGTATCGCCTCGGTCAAGGCGACGCAGAAGATCACCAAGGCGATGCAGATGGTCGCTGCGGCGAAGCTGCGCCGTGCGCAAGAGGCTGCGGAAGCGGCGCGCCCCTATTCGGAGCGCATGGGTTCCGTGCTGGCGAACATCACCCAGGCGATCGGCGGCGGTGGCGATGCCCCGGCGCTGATGACCGGCACCGGCAAGGATGATGTGCATCTGCTCGTCGTCTGCACCGCCGAGCGCGGCCTGTGCGGCGGCTTCAATTCGCAGATCGCCCGTCTTGCCCGCGACCACATCCGCAAGCTTTTGGCCGACGGCAAGCAGGTCAAGATCATCTGCGTCGGCAAGAAGGCTTTCGACATCCTGCGCCGCGACTACGCCTCGCTGATCATCGATCGCGTCGATCTGCGCGAGGTCAAGACACTCGGTTTCGTCAATGCCGATGCCATCGCCAAGAAGGTCATCCATCTCTTCAACGAGGGCGGCTTCGACATCTGCACGCTGTTCTATTCGCAGTTCAAGTCGGTGATCAGCCAAATCCCGACCGCGCAGCAGATCATTCCGGCGGGCGTTGCTTCGGCTCAGGCGGAAGTGACGGATGGCGGCAACGCTGTCTATGAATACGAACCGGAGCCGGGCGAAATCCT
This sequence comes from Mesorhizobium ciceri biovar biserrulae, assembly GCF_001618845.1. Lineage (NCBI taxonomy): Bacteria > Pseudomonadati > Pseudomonadota > Alphaproteobacteria > Hyphomicrobiales > Phyllobacteriaceae > Mesorhizobium > Mesorhizobium ciceri. The sequence goes on along the minus strand of NZ_CP015064.1, from coordinate 5,828,830 downwards.
ATCCGATCTCATTCCGCGCAACATCTCGGTGCAGGTTTTCCGGGCACTGCTCGAAAACGCGGCCGGCGAGATGGGCGCCAAGATGAGCGCCATGGACAATGCGACGCGCAACGCCGGCGAGATGATCAACAAACTGTCGATCACCTATAACCGCCAGCGGCAGGCGCAGATCACCAAGGAACTGATCGAAATCATTTCGGGCGCCGAGGCGCTCTAGGCGCGGTCCGCGGGTTTTTTTGCCCGCGACCGGACCGCGTGAGAAACAAAGGACGAAAAAGGGTAAAGACGATGGCGAAAGCAGCGACCCCCCAGAAGGCAGCCCCCAAGGCCGCAGCCGCGAAGGCAGCAGCCCCCGCGAAGGCGGCAAAGGCTCCAGCAGCAGCCGCGAAGGCGGCCCCGGCCAAGGCAGCAGCACCGGCGAAGACCGCAGCTGCCAAGACATCGGCAGTGGCCAGCAAGGCAACCGGCGTTGTCGGCAAGGTCCGCCAGGTCATCGGCGCCGTCGTCGACGTGCAGTTCGGCGATCACCTGCCGGCGATCCTGAACGCGCTCGAGACGACCAATGTCGGCAACCGTCTGGTGCTCGAAGTCGCCCAGCACCTGGGTGAAAACACCGTGCGCTGCATCGCCATGGACTCGACCGAAGGTCTGGTTCGCGGCCAGGAAGTGCGTGACACCGGCGCGCCGATCACCGTGCCGGTCGGCCCGGGCATGCTCGGCCGCATCATCAACGTCATCGGCGAGCCGGTCGACGAAGAGGGCCCGGTCGACGCTATCGAAATGCGCTCCATCCACCAGCCGGCTCCGACCTATGTCGAGCAGTCGACGGAAGCCCAGATCCTGATCACCGGCATCAAGGTGCTCGACCTCCTGGCTCCCTACGCCAAGGGCGGCAAGATCGGCCTGTTCGGCGGCGCCGGCGTCGGCAAGACCGTGCTGATCCAGGAACTCATCAACAACATCGCCAAGGCGCATGGCGGCTATTCGGTGTTCGCCGGCGTCGGCGAGCGCACCCGCGAAGGCAACGATCTCTATCACGAGTTCATCGAATCCGGCGTCAACAAGAAGGGCGGCGGCGAAGGCTCCAAGGCCGCGCTCGTCTACGGCCAGATGAACGAGCCGCCGGGCGCGCGCGCCCGCGTCGGCCTGACCGGCCTGACGGTTGCGGAGTATTTCCGCGACCAGGGCCAGGACGTGCTGTTCTTCGTCGACAACATCTTCCGCTTCACGCAGGCGGGTTCGGAAGTGTCGGCTCTGCTCGGCCGTATTCCTTCGGCCGTGGGCTATCAGCCGACGCTCGCCACCGACATGGGCGCGCTGCAGGAACGCATCACCACCACCACCAAGGGCTCGATCACGTCCGTGCAGGCGATCTACGTGCCCGCCGACGACTTGACCGATCCGGCGCCGGCGACCTCGTTCGCCCACCTTGACGCGACGACGACGCTCAACCGCGCCATCGCCGAAAAGGGCATCTACCCGGCCGTCGATCCGCTGGATTCGACCTCGCGCATGCTTGATCCGCTGGTCGTCGGCGACGAGCATTACGGCGTCGCGCGCCAGGTGCAGTCGATCCTCCAGCGCTACAAGTCGCTGCAGGACATCATCGCCATCCTGGGCATGGACGAGTTGTCGGAAGAGGACAAGCAGACCGTGGCCCGCGCCCGCAAGATCGAGCGCTTCCTGTCGCAGCCCTTCTTCGTCGCCGAAGTGTTCACCGGCGCGCCGGGCAAGCTGGTCGACCTCGCCGACACCATCAAGGGCTTCAAGGGCCTCTGCAACGGCGACTACGATCACCTTCCGGAAGCTGCCTTCTACATGGTCGGCGGCATCGAGGAAGCGGTCGAGAAAGCACAGCGCCTCGCGGCTGAAGCGGCGTAATCAAGCGAATAGCGAATAGGGAGTAGCGAATAGGGAATATGGGCCGGCGAATTCTTCTTCTGACTACTCGCTGCTCGCTATTCGCTATTCGCTAAATTGATCATGGCTGAAGCTTTCAAGTTCGAACTGGTCTCGCCGGAGCGCCTGCTTGTTTCCGAGCAGGTTGAATCCGTCGTCATTCCGGGAGCCGAAGGCGAGATGACCGTGATGGCGCATCACGCGCCGGTGATGACCACGATCAAGCCGGGTGTCGTCACCGTAAAGACCGCAGCGGGCGGCGAAGAACGCTATGTGGTGTTCGGCGGCTTCGCCGACATCGTTCCGGCCGGCTGCACGCTGCTGGCGGAATCGGCTGTCGCGGTGAAGGATGTCGACCGCGCCGATCTCGCGCGCCGCATCCAGGAAGCCAAAGAAGACGCCACTGATGCCAAGGACGACGAGGCTCGCAGCAAGGCGGAACAGTTCCTTAGCCAGCTCACCACGCTGGAAGGCGCCATCCTGCCGGCTTGAAATTCGGTTCGATGAAAGAGTAAAAAGCGGGGCCTTGCCTCGCTTTTTTGTTTAAATGCCCAAGGCTGCGAAAGCCAATGTCGGGCCGTCTCGTCGCAGGTGGACGAGATGCACGGCCACGAGCTCGATCAAGGTCTGGCGCTCGGCATGGTCCCTGGCGAAGCCGGCGAGGTCGAACACTGCGGTCACGGTTTCGTTCGCCGGCAGTTGCTCGCCCAAAAGTGCCGTCAACGCCGCGTCGAGTGGGTCGGTGAAATGGCCCTCCGGCAAGGTTTTTCCTCGTGCGGCGCAAGCAGCGATCCAGGCAGCCACCACCAACGTGAGATGGACCAGCTCGGTACCGGCTTCTAGACATTCGATGGCGGAAGCGACGATGCGCTGCGGCAATTTCTGGCTGCCGTCATTGGCGATCTGAGCCGTACGGTGGGCAAGTGCAGTGTTGGAAAAACGCTCAGCGAGCTCCGCGGTGTAAGCGCTCGGGTCGAGCCCGGCATCCTCGGGCAGGGTCGGGATGGCTTCCGCCCACAATGCATCGACGAATTGCCGGATCGCCGGGTCGGCGAAGGCGCGGTCGACGGTGGCATGACCGCTGAGCAGGCCAAGATAGGCGATGGCCGAATGCGAGCCGTTGAGCAGCCTGAGCTTCATGTCCTCGAACGGGCCGACGTCGCGAACCATGGTGACGCCGAACTGTTCCCAGTCCGGGCGGCCCGCTGGGAAATTGTCTTCGACCACCCATTGGCAGAACGGCTCGGTCATGACAGGCCAAGCGTCCTCGGCACCGAGTTCTTCAGCGATCCGCGCCCGATCGGCATCGGTGGTTGCCGGCACGATGCGGTCGACCATGCTTGAAGGAAAGGCGACCTGATGGGCGATGTGATCGGCAATTCCGACATCACTCGATTGGGCGAGCCCGGCATCTCGCAACTGGGCGAATTCAACCAACAGCCGATGCAGCGTGGCGCCGTTGGCCGGCAGATTGTCGCAACAGAGCACGGTAAAGGGCGGCGTGCCGGCGGCGCGTCGCCGGGCAAGCGCCTCGGTCAGGAAACCATGCGCTGTCTTCGGCATCTGCGGATTGGCCAGATCATGGGCGATATCGGGATGAGCAGCGTCCAATCCGCCGCCAGCCGCCCTCAGATAGGCCTTTTCGGTGATCGTAAGCGTGACGATGCGGGTGCGCGGATCGGTCAGCGCGGCCAGCACCGCGCCCGGATCCTCCGGCGCCACCAGCATCGCGGTAATCGAGCCGATGACCTGAAGTTTTTCGGTTCCACTGCTTCTGATCGCCAGCGTGTAGAGCCCATCCTGCGGCGTGAGTGCGTCGCGCGTGTCGGCGCTGCGCAGCGAAACGCCTGTTATGCTCCAATCCGTCTCGCCGGCCGCCAGGCAATCGTCGACATAGGCGGCCTGGTGGGCGCGATGGAAGGCGCCGACGCCAAGATGCACGATGCCCGGGACGATGCGGCTGCGGTCATACGAAGGCGTCGCGATCGAAGCCGGCAGTGCGCGCACCGTCTTCGTGGAAAGGCGTTTGGTCGTCGTAGTGCGACTGGTCTGGTCGGATGACATGAGTGGCCTCGGCAGGGATCGGCAAAGCGGCGTAACATTCGATTTCCCGCCACACAATGGGCCGAAAAGTCATCATACAACAATCTAGTTTTTGTATGTTGACATTATTTCTTGCCGCCCCTACCGATAGCGGCCCTGGGAGGATTGCCGTGCCACTGACCGATGCGGATCTGCTGTTTCCCGCCGATGCACATTCGCGCTCGGTTGCCCGCGATCTCTATGCCGGGATCAAGGACCTGCCCCTGGTCAGCCCGCATGGCCACACCGATCCGCGTTGGTATGCGCTGAACGAGCCTTTTCCGGATCCGGCGCAACTGCTCATCGTTCCGGATCACTACATCTTCCGCATGCTGTTCAGCCAAGGCATCCGCCTTGAGGATCTCGGCGTGGCGACGCTGGACGGCGCGCCTGTCGAGACAGACGGCCGGACGATCTGGCGTCGTTTTGCCGAGCACTATTATCTGTTTCGGGGCACGCCGACCCGGCTGTGGTTCGATCATGTGCTTGCCGATCTGTTCGGCATCGACGAACCGCTGAACGCGGCGACCGCCGACCGCCACTACGACACCATCGCAACGCTGCTGCAGTGGGAGAATTTCCGGCCCCGTGCGCTGTTCGAGCGCTTCAACATCGAGGTCATCGCGACCACGGAAGGTGCGCTCGACGATCTCAAATGGCACCAGATGATCCGCGACAGCGGCTGGCAGGGCCGTGTGGTCACCGCTTATCGGCCCGATGCTGTCGTCGATCCCGATTTCGAAGGGTTTTCGACCAATCTCGACCGGCTCGGCGAAATTACCGCCTGCGACACCGGCAGCTGGGCCGGCTATCTCGATGCGCATCGGCAGCGGCGCGCCTTCTTCAAAAGTTTCGGCGCGACCTCGTCCGACCACGGCCACCCGACGGCCGAGACCGCCAATCTTTCGGATGCGGCGGCGCAAGAGCTGTTCAATCGCGTTCGCCGTGGTTCCGACGACGAGCGTGAGCGAAAACTGTTCCGCGCCCAGATGCTGACCGAGATGGCCAAGATGAGCCTCGACGACGGGCTGGTTCTGCAGATACATCCCGGCTCCTGGCGCAATCATTCGTCGGCTGTTTTCCAAAAATTCGGCCGCGACAAGGGTTTCGATATCCCGACCCGGACCGACTATGTCACGGCGCTGAAGCCACTGCTCGACTGCGTCGGACTTGAGCGCGACCTCACAATCGTTCTCTTCACGCTCGACGAAACAAGCTATGCGCGCGAACTGGCGCCACTCGCCGGTGTCTACCCGGCGCTGAAGCTCGGGCCGGCCTGGTGGTTCCACGACAGCCCGGAAGGCATGCGGCGCTTCCGCGAGATGACCACCGAGACCGCCGGCTTCTACAACACCGTCGGCTTCAACGATGACACCCGTGCCTTTCCCTCGATCCCGGCGCGCCACGATGTGGCGCGGCGGGTCGACTGCGCGTTCCTGGCGCGTCTCGTCGCCGAGCATCGGCTGCGCGAGGACGAGGCGCATGAGCTGGCGCGGGAGCTTGCCTATACACTTGCGAAAAAGGCCTACCGGCTCTGAGCCGGGCGTTTTGGTTTCATAGGGAGGAAGTCATGTTGCATCTTTCGAAATTGACGGCAGTAACATTCGTTTTCGGCTCGTTGCTGGTCGGCATCGCCAACGCCGAAACCGTGCTGCGGTCGTCCGATACCCATCCCGACGGCTATCCAACCGTCGAAGCGGTCAAATATATGGGCGAGCTGATCAAGCAGCGCACCAATGGCCGCTATTCGGTCGAGGTCTATCATTCGGCGCAGCTCGGCGAGGAGAAGGACACGATCGAGCAGACGCAGACCGGCGTCATCGATCTCAACCGCGTCTCGATGGGGCCGTTCAACGGCATCGTTCCGCAGACCGCGGTGCCGTCGCTGCCCTACATGTTCCGCTCGGTCGAGCATATGCGCCATGTCATGGACGGGCCGATCGGGGACGAGATCCTGAAAGCCTTTGAGACTCACGACCTTGTCGGTCTCGCCTTCTACGATTCCGGGGCACGCTCCTTCTACAACACCAAGAAGGACATCACCTCGATGGCCGACATGAAGGGCATGAAGTTCCGCGTCATCCAGTCCGACGTGTTCGTCGACATGGTCAATGCGTTGGGCGCCAACGCCACGCCGATGGCCTATGGCGAGGTCTATTCGGCTTTGCAGACAGGCGTCATCGACGGCGCCGAGAACAACTGGCCGAGCTTCGAATCCGCCAAGCATTTCGAGGTCGCCAAGCATTACACGCTCGACCAGCACCAGATCGTGCCCGAGGTTCTGGTGATGTCGAAGGCGAGCTGGGACAAGCTCGCCCCGGAAGACCAGGCGATCGTGCGGCAGGCGGCCAAGGACAGCGTCGTCAAGATGCGTGAATTGTGGGACGCGCAGGAGAAGAAGTCCCGCGACATCGTCGAGAAAGCCGGCGTCAAGGTCAGTGAGATCGACAAGCAGCCGCTGATCGATGCGATGAAGCCCGTCTACGAGAAATATCTCTCGACCCCCGAGTTGAAAGATCTCGCCGCGCGCATCCAGGCGACCAAATAATCCGTTCGCGGCAATGGTGGCGCGAGCTTGCGCGCCACCGTCCAGTGGGAAGCGCGCATATGAAACCATTCTGGCTGGCAATAGAACGGCTGCTGTCACGGCTGGCGAGGCTTGCGCTGTGGGTCAGCGGCATCGGCCTGACGCTGATGACGGTGATCATCTTCTGGCAGGTGTTCTCACGCTATGTGCTCAACAGTTCGCCAAGCTGGACGGAACCCTTCTCGGTGATTTTGATGGGGTGGTTCATCTTTTTGGGCGCGGCCGTCGGTGTCCGCGAACGCACGCATCTGGGCTTCGATGTGCTGCTCTATTTCCTGCCGCCCGCCGCAAAGGCGGTACTGCGCAGCATTTCGGATGTCGTCGTGCTCGCCTTCGGTCTCGGCATGATCGTCTACGGCGCCCAGCTCACCCGGCTGACATGGAACACGGTGATGCCGTCTCTCGCTTTCCCGGGCGGCGTCAGTTTCCTGCCGGTCATCCTGGGCGGCGCGCTTGTCTGCCTGTTTTCGCTCGAGCGGCTTGCCGGGCGCTTTGCCGGACTGCCGGTCGATGCCGATCAATACGCCACGGGCGAGGAGGGTCTCTAGATGGCATTGACGGTTCTGTTCGGCACCTTCGTCTTTCTTCTGATCATCGGCACACCGATCGCCTTCTGCCTCGGTGTCGCCAGCTTCGCCACGGTTCTGGTGCTGGGGCTGCCGCCGCTGGTGGTGTTCCAGCGCCTCAACTCCGGTGTCAGCGTGTTTTCGCTGATGGCCATCCCGTTCTTCATCTTCGCCGGTGACCTGATGGTGCGCGGCGGCATTGCCGCTCGCCTTGTTGCGCTCGCCGGGGCGTTGGTCGGCCACCTGAGAGGCGGGCTCGGCCAGGTCAACATCGCCGCCTCGACCATGTTCGGCGGCATTTCCGGCTCGGCGGTGGCCGATGCCTCGGCGGTCGGCGGGCTGATGATCCCGCAGATGAAGGCGCGCGGCTACGGCGTCGATTATGCTGTCAACATCACTTCGGTCGGCGCCATCATTGCGCTGCTGATACCGCCTTCGCACAACATGATCATTTATTCGATTTCGGCCGGCGGCCGGATCTCGATCGCCGATCTGTTCACCGCCGGCATCATACCGGGCCTGCTGCTGGCGCTATCTCTGATGGTCACGGCCTATTGGGTCGCCAGCCGCCGCGCCTATCCGACCGAGCCGTTCGCCGGCTTCGGCAGGGCGCTGCAATTGCTCGTTGCCGCAATTCCCGGGCTGATCCTGATCGGCATCATCTTCGGCGGCGTTCGCTCCGGCGTCTTCACCGCCACCGAAAGCTCCTGCATCGCCATCGTCTATGCTTTCCTGGTGACCCTGCTGATCTATCGCTCAATGAGCTGGAACGACTTCGTCACCGCGACCACCGCTGCCGTGCGCACAACCGCAATGGTGCTGATGATCATCGGCTGCGCCGCCGCCTTTGGCTGGCTGCTGGCCTATCTCCGGGTGCCGGCCGCTCTGGTCGCCTTCCTGCAGTCGGTATCCGACAACAAGCTGGTCATCCTGCTGTTGATCAACGTCGTGCTTCTCATCCTCGGCACGTTCATGGACATGTCGCCGCTGATCATCATCACCACGCCGATCTTCCTGCCGGTGGTCATGGCCTACGGCGTCGATCCGGTGCATTTCGGCGTGATCCTCATTCTCAATCTCGGCATCGGCTTGTGCACACCGCCGGTGGGGGCCGTGCTGTTCGTCAGCTGTGCGATCGGCCGGATCCCGATCTGGACGGCGATGCGTTCGATCTGGCCATTCTATGGGGCGGCTTTCGCTGTGTTGATGCTTGTCACCTACGTGCCGGAAATTTCGTTGTGGTTGCCGCACCTGTTCCACTAGAGCAGTTCACACAACGGCGAACTGCTCTAACCCTTTGTTTTGACGCAATTCCGGACGGAAACCGTTTCACATTTTTCCTGGAATTGCTTTAGGAGACCATCACGTGTCCGCTGCATCCGCCGATCTCAGGGTCGAGAGAAAACCCAAGCTGTCGGAGACCGTCGTTGCGGCGATCCGCAAGCAGCTGCAGGCGGGCGAAATCCTGCCTGGCCACAAATTGCCGACCGAGGGCCAGCTGACCGAGACCTTCGGCGTCAGCCGCACCGTCATCCGCGAGGCGCTGGCCAAGCTTGCCGCCGACGGCCTGGTCGAGCCGCGTCAAGGCGCCGGCGTCTTCGTCACCGAGCATATCTCGACGATGTTCGGAGCGCTTGCCGCCGACATGGGAGCCAAGGATTCGATCGCGCTCAACGTGCTCGAGGTACGCCTGGCAATCGAGATCGAGTCGGCCGGGATCGCCGCTATTCGCCGCAACGCCGCGCAGGAGGCGGCGATCCAGGAAGCCTTCTTCGAATTCGAGCGGCTGCTGCTTGCCAGCGAGCCGACCGGCCCGGCCGACCTCGCCTTCCACCGCGCCATCGCCAGCGCGACCAACAACCCATTCTATGTCGAGATGCTCGACGTGCTCGGCCGGCGCGCCATTCCGTGCGACGTGACCTCGCCCTGGTCGACCGAACTGGCGCAATCCGACAGCTACCAGCGCGGGCTGCAGCGCGAACATCTGGTGATCCTCAATGCGATCACATCGGGCGATGCCGAAGCGGCGCGCGAGGCAATGCGCGCGCACCTCACAGCCAGCCAGCAGCGCTACCGCGAACGCCTGCATGCGCGGCAGGCTTTCTATGCCAGTTCGGTCAGGGCCGCCGCCGGCGAATGACCCATTTCAAGTCAGGACGAAAATGAGCCAGAGCCATACCGATTACACATCCCGCTTTGCCATAGACCCGGTTGCCGCCGCGGCGATGGGAACCGATGAACTCCGTCACAATTTCCACATTGACGGCCTGTTCCAGTCCGGCCGCATCAGCCTGACCTACACCCACTACGACCGCATGATCGTCGGCGGCGCCGTGCCGATAGGCTCGCCGCTCCAACTGGAGGCGATCAAGCCGACCGGCACCAAAGGTTTCCTCGACCGGCGCGAGTTGATCGCCGTCAACATCGGTGGCGTGGGCGTCATCACGGCCGGCGGCCAGTCCTTCGAATTGCAGGCGCGCGACATGCTCTATCTCGGCATGGGCACACAGGATGTGTCCTTCGCCTCAGCGGACGAGGGGGCGCCGGCGAAGTTCTATCTGCTCAGCGCGCCGGCGCATCTGGCTCATCCCAGCCGGCTGATCCGCATCGGCGATGCAAAGCGCCTCGATCTTGGCAGCAAGGATGCCTGCAACGAGCGTTCGATCTTCCAGTTCATCCATGCCGATGGCGCAAAGACCTGCCAGCTGGTGGTCGGCATGACCCAGCTGGCGCCGGGCTCTATCTGGAACACCATGCCTTGCCATGTGCATGACCGGCGCATGGAGGCCTATCTCTATTTCGACCTGGCCGAGACGGCGCGCGTCTTCCACTTCATGGGCGAGCCGGACGAAACGCGCCATATCGTCATGGGCAACGAAGAGGCCGTGCTGTCGCCGGGCTGGTCGATCCACTCCGGCGCCGGCACTTCCAATTATGCGTTCATCTGGGCGATGGCCGGCGACAATGTCGACTACACCGATGTCGACCCGGTGGCGTTAGGCGATCTGCGGTGAGCGACCCCTTCAGCCTTGCCGGGAAACGTATCCTGGTCACCGGCGCCAACACCGGCATCGGCCAGGGCATCGCCGTATCGATCGCGCGCGCCGGCGGCACGGTGATCGGCGTCGGTCGCTCGTCGGTGGACGATACGGCCAGAAAGATCGCAACGATGGGCGGGCAATTCGAGGCGGTGAGCGCCGATCTTGCCGACACGTCAGCCGCCGGCCCCTTGCTCGACCGCGTCTGGGACGAAAGCGGCCCGCTCGACGGGCTGGTCAACAATGCCGGCATCATCCGGCGCGCCGATGCCGTCGATCTCAGCGAGGCCGATTGGGACGACGTCATGGACGTCAATCTGAAGACGGTTTTTTTGCTCTGCCAAAGCTTTGCCAGGCGTGCCTTGGCCGCTGAGCGGAAAGGCAAGATCGTCAACATTGCCTCCGTGCTGAGCTTTCAGGGCGGCATTCGCGTGGCGTCCTACACCGCCTCGAAGCATGGCGTGCTCGGCATCACCCGGCTGCTTGCCTGCGAATGGGCGCAAAAAGGCATCAACGTCAACGCTATCGCGCCAGGCTATATTGAAACCAACAACACGCAGGCGCTGCGCGCCGATCCCGACCGCAGCGCCGCTATCCTGGCGCGCATCCCGGCCGGTCGCTGGGGCGAGGCGGGCGACATTGGCGATGCCGCCGTCTTCCTGCTGGCGCCGGCGTCCAACTACATGCATGGCGCGGTGGTGCCGGTGGATGGTGGCTGGCTGGCACGCTAGGTTTTGACGCAATTCCGAACGGAAACCGTTTCACACTTGTCCTGGAATTGCTCTGAGGAGACGACGATGACCGCAAAGATCTTCGCGCATGCCGGCGAGGGCGCCTGGACGGCGACACCGGACGGCAACAGGCGCCGCATTCTCCTGCACACTGACGAGTTGATGCTGGTCGAATTCGGCTTCGACAAGGGTGGCGTCGGCGCCCTGCATTCGCACCCGCACGTCCAGGCAAGCTATGTCGCCGAAGGCCGCTTCGAGGTGACCATCGACGGTCGGACCGAGATCGTTGGGACGGGCGGGAGTTTCATCGTGCCGTCGGGCCTGGTGCACGGCGTCAAGGCGCTGGAAGCGGGGCGGCTGGTCGACAGCTTTACGCCGCACCGGGCCGATTTCCTCGGCTAGAGCATTTCACCGTTTCACGGAAACGGCGAGCTGCTCTAACTCTTTGTTTTGACGCCATTCTAGACGGAAAACCGCTTCACACTTTTCCTGGAATTGCTCTAACGAGGGGTAAGAGATCGAGCGGGAATGACCCGCACCCCAGAAAGAGGCGCGGGTCTGTTGCCTGGGCGCTTGTGGCGCCGCGGTACTCAAGACATCACCGCAGGATGAGGACCCTGCCGCACCGTGGTGAAGATAGTCTTAATGCACCGGGGCTGCGTAGCTCGGTCGGTCAGGTGATGTGACGCAGGAGGCTGAAAAGCCGTTCGAAGGTCTTGCCGTAGGGCGGGCGCAGCAGGCTTCCCGCGCTCAGCCGCGACTGCATGAAAACCGGTTTCTCCTTGCTGAAGGTGCGAAAACCCCATTCGCCGTGATAGGCGCCCATGCCGCTGGCGCCGACGCCGCCGAAGGGCTGGTTTTCCTGTACCAGATGCAGCATGCAGTCGTTGACGGTGACGCCGCCGGCAATTGTCTCGCGCAGGATGCGTTGACGGTTGCCGCTGTCGCGGCCGAACCAGTAGAGTGCCAGCGGGCGGTCGGCCCCGTTCACATGGGCGATCGCCTCGTCGATCCCGGTGTATTCTACGATGGGCAGCACCGGCCCAAAGATCTCTTCGCGCATCAGCCGCAGGTTTGCGCCGGCATTGCGGACCAGGGTCGGCAGCAACTTCCGGCTGTTGGCGTCAAGTTCCTCGCCGGCCGGGTTGATTTCGGTGACGTCGGCGCCGGCGTCACGCGCTTCAGTGACCATGTCGCGCAGGCGCCGGTGGTGCCGGTCGCTGATGATGGCGGTATAGTCGGGGTTGTCGCGCAGGGTCGGGTAGAGCTTCGCGATCGCCGTTGCGAGCCTGGCAGCGACCGTGCCTGCTTGCCCGTTCGGCACCAGAAGATAATCCGGCGCGATACAGGTCTGCCCGGCATTCAACAGCTTGCCGTAGGCAATGCTGGATACTGCCGCGTCGAGGTCGCATGACGGATCGAAGATTGCCGGCGACTTGCCGCCGAGTTCGAGCGTGACCGGGGTCAGGTTGGCGGCCGCGGCGATCGCGACCTGGCGTCCGACCGCGGTCGAGCCGGTGAACAGCAAATGATCGAAAGGCATCGATACGAAGGCCTTTCCCATCTCCGCGTCGCCGCTGATGACGCTGAGCTCATCGGCTGCGAAATGCTCGGCAACAAGTTTGGCCAGCAACGCCGAAAAAGCCGGCGTCAATTCGGAAGGTTTTATGAGCACGCGATTGCCGGCCGCGAGTGCCGCGATGACCGGCGCGACGGCGAGCTGGAAAGGATAATTCCAGGGCGACACGATGCCGATGACACCGAGCGGCTGCGGGATGAGGCGATTTCTGCCGGGCAGGAACGGCATGGTGGTGGCAACGCGGCGTTCGCGCATCCAGCCCCTGAGGTGCGACAGCGCGTGGCGGACGCCGGCACGTACGACGAACAGTTCCGCAAGACGCGTCTCATGCGCGGAACGGCCGCCAAAGTCGGTGTCGATGGCGGTGCAGATGTCGGCTTCATGCCGCTCGGTCAGCGCGAGCAGGCGTTTGAGGCGATCCTTGCGAACGTCAAAGTTGGGGAAAGACTGCGCCTCGAAGGCGGCGCGCTGCAGGTGGAACCGCTCGCCGAGAACATTCTGTCTGGTCTGCAGCATCGCGCCCTCCCTGGCTTGCCGGACGGAGCTTACATCGTGGTGCGTGGCGGAATCCAGCGGGGTGCAGGTGTCCTAGGGGAAGCTGCTTTCGGATGTGCACGGCATCCGGCTGGCAAGCGCCGATGGCCCCATCAACGGCAGGTTCCTGCAAAGGGGGCGTTGTGGTTGGATGACGGCTGCGCTACTCCAAAGCGTCACGCCAGAGAGTCGTCTTGACCGGTTTCCACATCCTCTCCAGTCTACGAAATTCCAGCCCGGTGTCCGCCTGATGCTGATGTCGGCGACGAGCATCTTGGCCATGGACCCCAAGCGGCGCGTTCCGCGCCGCGCGGCCCAGCGGAATTGCGGATGAAGGGCGCTCACAGGCTTGAGGCTGCGTTTGGAGCGGCTGCGCGAAGGGTTGTGCGGGAGTTTCTGCGGTTCGTGCCGCTGTCTCTGAGACAGCGCATGCAAAGACGCACATATGCACGCGCGACGCCCGCCAACAGAATTTTCATTTCGGGCTGCGCACGCAGCGGGACGACGCTGACACAGCGGCTGATGAGGTGTTTCGAGGACATTTTCGTCCATCCGCCCGAAGCGCGATACGCAATGCTGGACATGCTGGACCGGCCGGAATCGAACCTCGTCGTCAAGCGCGATGCGCGCGGTTTTGCGCATCTGGCGAAGCTACCGACCTCCATCGGCTTGATCTATTGCGTGCGCCATCCATTCGACACGCTGACAAGTTCGCATCCGCAAACACGCAACCAGCGTCGGTTCCACGTCACGCCGCAACGCTGGCTGACCGAATACGACGCGCTGATCCGGCTGAAGAAGGCACAACCGCACCGGCAGATCCTTTTCGTCCGCTACGAAGACATGATCGGCGCGCCCGATGCGCAGCAGGACAGAATCGCGCAGTCATTCGGACTGACACCGCGCATTCGTTTCAGCGAGGACCCGGACAATCCGATCCGGGTGGCTTCGTTGAGAAAATGGGAACGGAATGAAGAATTCAGGACCTATCTCGGCGGCCTGCCCCCGGCATTTCTCGCCCGCGTCCAACGTTTCTGCGCCGAGTTCGACTATGACATGCCAATAAGCACGCCGACCGTGGACGCGCGGTGATGCAGGCACCGGCGGCCCTCGCGACAGAAGAGCTGGATCCCAAGCGGCGCGTGCTGAAGGACGTGTTCGGCTTCGATGATTTTCGCCCCGGGCAGGCCGATGTCATGGACGCGCTGCTGGCCGGGCGTCATGTGCTGGCTGTGATGCCGACTGGTGCGGGCAAATCGCTTTGCTACCAGGTGCCGGCGCTTGTCCTGGGCGGGCTCACCATTGTCGTCTCGCCGCTGGTGGCGCTGATGCAGGATCAGGTCGCCGCCTTGCGGCTTGCCGGCGTGGCCGCCGATACGATCAATTCCTCGATCGACCGCGATGCCAATATCGCCGCATGGCGTCGCGTCGCCTCGGGCCAGACGCGCCTGCTCTATCTCGCGCCGGAGCGGTTGATGACCGAGCGCATGCTCGAGGCGCTGGCCAGGCTCGATATCAGCCTGATCGCCGTCGACGAGGCGCATTGCATTTCTCAATGGGGGCCGGCATTCCGGCGCGAATACGAGGACCTGTCGCGTCTGCGCGGCATCTTTCCCAGCGTGCCGATCATCGCGCTGACGGCAACGGCGGACGAAGGCACGCGCACCGACATCGAATCCCGGCTGTTTGCCGAGCGCGTCGAGACCCTGGTGCTGGGCTTCGACAGGCCGAACATCAAGCTTGCCATCGAGGCCAAGCAGGACAGCAAGCGGCAATTGCTGCGCTTCGTCGAGCGCCATCCCGGCCGCAGCGGCATCGTCTATTGCCTGTCGCGCAAGAAGACGGAGGAGATGGCGGCCTTCCTCGAGAAGAACGGCGTCACCGCGCTCGCCTATCATGCCGGCATGAGCAAGGAGGCGCGTGACGCCAACCAGAACAGCTTCATGACCTTGTCCGGCGTCGTCATGGTGGCGACCATCGCCTTCGGCATGGGCATCGACAAGCCTGACGTCGCCTATGTCTTCCACACCGACATGCCGGGCAGCCTGGAGGCCTACTACCAGGAGATAGGCCGCGCCGGCCGCGATGGGCGGGACGCCGAGGCGCATATGCTGTTCGGCCTGGGCGATATCCGCATGCGCAGGATGTTCATCGACGACGAGGATGCGCCGCCCGAGCACAAGAGGCGCTCGCATGGCCGGCTCGACACGCTGATAGGCTATTGCGAGACGGCGCAGTGCCGCCGCCAGGTGCTGCTCGGCTATTTCGGCGAGGAAGCGCAGCCTTGCGGCAATTGCGACACCTGCCTCGACCAGGCACCGCGCGCCGATGGCGGAGCCGAGGCTCGGATCATCCTGACGGCGATCGCCCAGAGCGGTGAGCGTTTCGGTGTCGGTCATGTCATCGACATCCTGCTCGGCCATGAAACCGAGAAGGTGCTTGCCAGGAACCACCAGAGGCTCACGAGTTTCGGCAGTGGTCTGGCGCACAAGAAGGATTTCTGGCTATCGCTGATCCGGCAACTCGTCGCCGGCGGGTTCCTGATGCCGGATCCGGCCGGCCATGGCGGCCTCGCCATCGCCGAAAAAGGCCATGCGCTTGGCCGTGGCGAGATGCCGTTCCATTATCGCGTCGAGGTGCGCAGCCGCGCCTTGCGCGGCAAGATGCGCTCCTGGCAGGATCTCGGGCAGTCGGCTGTGGACACCGGGCTACTGGCCGCGCTCAAATCCTTGCGCCTGCGGCTCGCCAAGGAGCGCCAGGTGCCGGCCTATGTGGTGTTCTCCGATCGCACGCTGATCGACATGGCCGAGCGCCGCCCGCACGACCTCGACGCCTTCGCCGAAGTGAATGGGGTTGGGGCGGCAAAGCTCAAGGAATTCGGCCAGGTTTTTCTGAGTGCGATTGCCGAGCACCGGTCGGGTGAGGCGGCCTGAGGTCAGATCAGCGACTGGTCACGCGCCGTGAAGCAGAGGGATCTTCGGAGAAGGCATCCGTTCCGAAACCTCCTGTGCCGCCGCCGCCCATTCCTCCACCGCCCATGCCCCCCAGGGACCGATTAGTTCAACGTTTTCTGGCCGGCCGGTCGACAGATCAGGCCGAGACTGAGGCGTGCATCGACTTCATGGCCGAGCATTTGCAACCGCAATAGATTCCGCTGTCCGCTTGCAGGCACCTATCCACTGCAAGCGTCGCGGGCGACCCGCCGGGCGTCAGTCGCGCGATGTGGACAGTCCCGCGAGAAGCGGAGCGTAGGCGGCGAGCCTGCGGGATACGAACTCAGTGAAGAGCCGCACGCGCTTCGTCTTGCGTGTCTCCCCATGTGTGAGAAGCCAGAGCGTTCCGTACAGGTGCAGGTCGGTGCCCGGCACCCTCACCAGCAGGGGGTCGGCATCTCCGACGAAGCACGGCAGTGTCGTGATCCCGAGACCTTGCCGTACGGCAACGATCTGCGCCTCGGCGTCCGTGATCCTGAATGGAACTCCCGTGGTGCCAACCTCACCCGCGCTGGCCCACTCTGGAATTCCATGAACGCTTATGACGATCCACCGGATGGGATCAGGTGCGCCCGCACGCCACGCGGCCAGGCGGTCGCGGGACATGTAGACGCCGCCAAACACCTCCGCTCCCTTCAGGCCGTGAAGATTGAGCGGCAGGGTTTTGCGGTCGTAGACGACGCGGATCGCCACGTCGGCCTCTCGGTTGGTCAGATTTGCCAGCTCGCCGGACGACAGGATTTCCATCTCGATGTCTGGATGCAGGTGCGCGAAATCGGCGAAGTCCGGCATGAGCAGGTGCGTCGCGAGGGGCGGTGCCAGCGTCACCCGCAGAAGTCCGCGTACGCTCTGGTCGCGCCCGAAGACGCGCGTCTCCAGCTGGTGCGACGACGCTTCCATATGGTTCGCGAGCTCGAGGACCTCCTCGCCCGCAGCGGTCAGGCGGTAGCCCGAAGGCAGCTTTTCGAACATTTGCGCCCCGAGGCGTTCCTCAAGCTGTGCGATGCGTCGCAGCACGGTCGAGTGATTCACCCCGAGCTGCGCGCCGGCAGCCCGCACCGAGCCTCCGCGTGCGACGGCTAGAAAGTAGCGAACGTCATCCCAGTCGATCATGGTGCAATCCGGCACCGCGCGGTGCGCCTTCCAAAGCCCGTATCTAACACATCCTACAGCAGTAGGGGCGGGATATTGTGGCTTGTGTCGACAAGGGCGACGCTATTCCGAACGGCGGACACGGATCGTCGCGGACTGGCGTCAATCCTGAAAGCGGATCGATTCTGCACCACCGATGTGCGCGCTTCCGCACTCACCGCGCGACCCCGGCGGGCCCATCTAGAGGTTCTCGGGGCGTCCCCGAACGACCAAGGACAGAGCCTGGAAGGATTAAGTCATGGGAAAACTGGATGGTAAGGTTGCGGTTATAACGGGTGGTGCCACCGGCATCGGCCTCGCCGCTGCAAAGCGCTTCATCGAGGAGGGCGCCTTTGTCTTCATCTTCGGCCGCCGGCAGGAAGCGCTAGACGCCGCTGTGGCCGAGCTCGGGCCCAATGCCCGCGCGGTGAAGGGCTCGGTCTCGGATGAGGCCGACCTCGATCGGCTCTACGCGGCGGTGAAGGCCGAGTGCGGAACCCTCGACATCATCTTCGCCAACGCCGGGGTGGGAAGCCTGCTTCCGCTCGGCAAGCTCACCGCCGGGCACATTGACGAGACCTTCAACACCAATCTGAAGGGTACGATCTTCACGGTCCAGAAGGCGCTGCCGCTGATGGGCGAGGGCGGTTCGATTATCCTGACCGGATCGAGCGCCGGCACCACGGGCGCGCCCGCATTCAGCGTCTATAGCGCGAGCAAGGCGGCCGTGCGCAACCTCGCGCGGACCTGGGCGGAAGACTTGAAAGGCACCGGCATCCGGGTAAACGTGCTGTCGCCCGGGCCGACGGCGACCGAACTCGCGAAGGCAGCGATAGGCGAGGAGGGCTTGAAGGTCTTCGCCTCGATGAATCCGCTTCAGCGTATGGCCGATCCAGCGGAGATCGGGGCGGCGGCTGCGTTTCTCGCGTCGCCCGACAGCAGCTTCATGACTGCCAGCGAGGTCGCCGTCGACGGGGGCTTGGCGCAAATCTGACCCGCTACGCCCCGCCGTTCATTCCATTCGATATCCCGAGCCCGCAGGGCCTGGTAAACTGAAGGAGAGTATACATGAGGTACGCAATTATCGGCTTCGGCAAGATCGGCCAGGCTCTTGCCAAGGCATTTGCCCGCAAGGGCCTCGAAGTGTCCGTGGCAACCACGCGCGACCCGGAAAGCTTTGCATCCGACGCGGCCGCGATCGGACCCACGATCATCCCGAAAACACTGGCGGACGCCGTCAAGGCGGACATCATCTTTTTGGCTGTCCGCTTTGAATCGCACCCGGATGTCGCGAAGGCGCTGCCAAGCTGGGAAGGCAAGACGATCATCGACGCGACGAACGTGTTTCCAGTCCCCGAAGAGCTGGACGGTCTGCCGTCCTCCGCCTTCGTCGCGAAGGCGTTCGCCGGCGCCAAGCTCGTCAAAGGCTTCAATCACCTGATTGCGGCCACCCTGGCTGCCGATCCGATCGTCGAGGGCGGGCACCGGGTCGTCTTTCTGTCGAGCGACGACGAGGACGCGATCGCTCCCGTGGCGGCCTTGGCCAAACAACTCGGGTTCGCACCGGTCAAGCTGGGGAAGCTCAACGAGGGCGGCACGCTGGTGCACGCACGCGGCCGCACTTGGGGCCAGCTGATCTTCCAGGACCTGTTCAAGAAGGAGCAGTAACGGATTTATCGTGCGCCGACAGAGTGGCAGGCGTTCGATGCCGGCCACATCGTCGGCAACGAGCCAAGCGCGCGAAGGGACGTGCTTGAAAGCGGCTTACATCTGCCTGGGATCCTTCGGCCGACATGTGCCTGCCACCCAGGAATCGTAGTTGCAATAGCTGATGTCCCAGCCGGCATCGCGCCTTTTGGAAATTGCCTCACGGCCGCCCGCGCGGATGGGTCCGAAGCCACCCCAACTGCCATCCGAGCCTTTGTAATTTCCCATGACGCGATAATTGCAGTTGTTCACGACGACGTTGCCGTCCATCGACACGCATGCCGATGCAACAGTGGCAAGGCTGAAGAAAGCTGCGATGGCGAGAGAGGCTTTGCGCATCGTGGTCTCCTAACTGGGTTGGGCGAACCAACCGTTACGAGATCGTGGGCCGGGCCTCTTCCCCATTTGGGCTAAAGCGGCTGGTAAATTCACAGCGGCATGGCTGCGCTTGCGGACAGAAGCGATGTGCGGAGATGCCGAATGGGCCTGCCCATCGCCGAAGCTTTACGGCCTCCGCGAAGGCCAGAGTGTCCCGGCTTGGGCGGCTTTGTCCTATTGGCTGCGCGATATGCGGCAGGCGGCCCAGGAAATGTCCGGTTTTCTCGGGATTGAATGGCGGAGAGGGAGGGATTCGAACCCCCGATGGGCTTGCACCCATGCCGCATTTCGAGTGCGGTGCATTCGACCACTCTGCCACCTCTCCGCGGTCATGGTCGGCCGTTGCCGGCGCGGCGCACTAGATAACGGCTGAACGGGCAGGTTACAAGGCCAATCCGTCAGTTATTTGGCTTGCCGGGCAAGCAGCGGATTCGCGACGGTTCAGCGGCGGCGAGGCCTGGGTAGGTTGGTAACCAGTCACGCGTGCTTGCCTCGACGACGGTTACGTCGTGCAGTCGTGCTGACACGCTCGATCCTTCGGCCGCCAACAACAGTCCCGACAACAGCTGTTTGCCTTGACTCGCACTCAACCTTCGGTTAGGGACAGCGCGCAATCGGCGTGGAGGGTTCTTCCGCGCCGCTTGTTTTTTGAACCCGCAGACTGACAAAAAGACGGCTGAACCGCCAGAGGCGGCTCATCAAGGCCGACCGAACAGCGAAAGGCAAAAAATGTTCGCAGTCATTAAAACGGGTGGCAAGCAGTATCGCGTTGCCGCCAACGATCTCCTGAAGATCGAAAAACTCGAAGCCGCTGTCGGCGATATGGTCGAGATCGGCCACGTCCTCGCACATGGCGAAGGCGAGAATGTCACGTTCGGCGCGCCGTTCGTCGACGGCGCGGTGGTCACCGCCGAAGTCGTCGAGCAGGGCAAGAACCGCACCGTCATCGCCTTCAAGAAGCGCCGCCGGCAGAATTCGCGCCGCAAGATCGGCCATCGCCAGCTTTTGACCACCGTGCGGATTTCCGAGATCCTGCTGGGTGGCGCCAAGCCGACGAAGACGGCAGCGGTCAAGGCGCCGAAGAAGGTGAAGGCCGAGGCCGCCACCGAGGTGCAGGCGGAAGCCGCGCCGAAGAAGGAGCCCAAGGCCAAGGCAGCCGAGACAAAGGCAGCCGAGACCGCGGCAGCGCCGCTGTTCAAGGCGCCCAAGGGTGAGCCGGACGATCTGACCGTGATCAAGGGCATCGGCCCGGTCGCGGCCAAGGATCTCAACGAGCAGGGCATCATCACCTTCGCGCAGCTCGCCAAGCTGACCGACAAGGATGTCGCCAAGATCGACGAGCACATGCCCTTCAGCGCCGACCAGATCAAGGACTGGCGCGAGCAGGCCAAGGAATTGGCGGCGAAGTAATTTTCTGGCGACCAGGTCGCCGGATCGGACTTGAAACGGAACGCGAACGCGTTCATAAGGCCTTTTAGGCGCCTTGCGGCGCAACGGAGTTAGTTAGATGGCACACAAGAAAGCTGGCGGCTCGTCGCGCAACGGTCGCGACTCGCATTCCAAGCGTCTGGGCGTGAAGAAGTTCGGCGGCGAAGCCGTCATCCCGGGCAACATCATCATTCGTCAACGCGGCACCACGTGGCATCCCGGCGTCAATGTCGGCATGGGCACGGACCATACGCTTTTTGCGCTCGAGACCGGCGCCGTGACGTTCAACAAAAAAGCCAACGGCCGAACCTACGTATCGGTCAACCCGATTGCCAAAGCCGCGGAGTAGCCGGTTCCGCACTAGAACACCGGCGCCCATCTCGGGAACCGGTGTCTGGCAAAGCCAGGAAAAGGATCAGGGGAGATGGGTTTCCATCTCCCCTTTTTCTTGTGCCTGGAGGACTTTCAAATGGTTGCCGAAGCGGAAGACTCAGAAGACGAAAGTTACGCGATAGATTGCCCGGTGCTGGTCACCGAGCGACTGGTGATGCGGGCGCCCCACGAGGGCGATATCGCGCAGCTGGTCGAGCTTGCCGACAACCGCCATGTCGCCGAAATGCTGGCACGCATGCCGCACCCCTATGGCGAGGCCGAGGCGCGCTCTTTCCTGGCCATGACCAAATCGCGCCGGGCCGGCATTGCTTATGCCCTGACGCTGGCCGGCACCGACACCTTCGTCGGTTGCGCCGGCCTCAACACCACCGATCGCGGGCTGGAGCTCGGTTACTGGATCGGCGAGCCGCACTGGAAGAAGGGCTATGCGACGGAAGCAGCGCACGCGCTGGTCGATCTCGCCTTCCAGAGGACGTCGATCCAGGTCCTGCATGCCTCGACGCGGGTCATCAATCCGGCCTCGCGCCGCGTCATCCACAAATGCGGGTTCCAGTATGCCGGCCAGGGCATGCTGAACTCGATCGTCGCCGGCCAGGTTCCCGTCGAGCGCTACCGGCTCGATCGCAAGACCTGGACCAGCCTGCGGAACTGGGTGCATTTCTGATGGATGACGGCGGTCAAGCCAATGGTCGACAGCAGCGATATTGAAACGGCCGCGATCACCCCGATGACGCCTGGGGATATCGAAAGCTTTCATCGCGCGCTCGATGTCGTAGCGCGTGAGCGAAAGTACTTGTCCTTCCTTGAGGCGCCACCGCTGGATCAAGTCAGAAGTTTCGCAATGGACCGTATCGGGAGAGGCGATCCGGGGTTCGTGGCCGTTGTTCGTGGCGAGGTCGTCGGCTGGTGCGACATCTCACGCCATGATCGGCTCATCCATGCCCATCGCGGCTCCCTCGGGATGGGGATTGTTCCTCCCTATCGGGGGCGAGGGCTTGGACTGCGGCTCATCAATGCAACCTTGGCGCAAGCGCGCAGGGCCGGTTTCGTCCGCATCGAACTCTCCGTGCATTCCGACAATGCTCGCGCCATCTCTCTCTACGACAAGGTCGGGTTTGTCAGGGAGGGCGTGCAGAGCGATGCCGTCCATGTCGACGGGGAATACCGCGATACGATCATGATGGCGATCGTCGAACGCGAAAACGCCGCCAGATGAATGGCCATCAGCCCAGCTCGACCCACACCGGCAGATGGTCCGAGCCGACTGCCTTTCGGTCGACCCATAGACGCTGCAGGGATCTGGCAAGCGAAGCGCTGGTGAAGATATAATCGATGCGCTTGTGCCGGCTGGGATCGGTGGGTTGCTTGGGATCGACCCAACTGATGAGATCGTCGCCGGTGGCGTTCAGCCGCAAGGCGGCATCGACGGCGAAGTCGGCGGTCAGCGGCATGCCGAATTCATGGTCCGGCCGGCCGGCGAGTTCGACATATTCGGGTGAGCCGGCCAGCATGTTGAAATCGCCCATGCCGACAAAGGCTTCGGGATGCGGCAGTTCCGGCAGGCCGATCTCGGCGACGCCGGACAGTGCTCCGCCTTCGAGCGCATAGTTCAGCATGCGTTGGCGCAGGAACTGGATCTGGCTGGCGCGTTCGAGGGGGCTGCGGTGATCGAGATGGATGGAATAGAAGCGGATGAAACCAAGCGGCGTCTCGATCAGCGCTTCCAGCGCGCCGCGCTGGAAGTTCATCATCTCGAAGCTGCGGCTGCGC
Source organism: Mesorhizobium ciceri biovar biserrulae (assembly GCF_001618845.1). Lineage (NCBI taxonomy): Bacteria > Pseudomonadati > Pseudomonadota > Alphaproteobacteria > Hyphomicrobiales > Phyllobacteriaceae > Mesorhizobium > Mesorhizobium ciceri. The sequence continues at coordinate 5,806,014 of NZ_CP015064.1, read as the reverse complement.
GGCAAAAGCAGGTTGCGCGACAGATGAATGGGCGTCCTAGACAGCACCATGTTGCCGAGCTGGAAGGTTTTCGTCACGGCACGGCCGTTGTCGATGTGCGAACCGATATTGGCCTCGAAATTGCTGCCATAGACGGCGAAATAGTCGGGCAGCGCCTCGCCGATCTCGGCGACCATGTCGCGGCCGCCATTCCGAGGATTGTTGCGGGTCACCTCCTGCAAAGCGATCACGTCGGCGCCGCGCACGGCATCGGCGATGCGCCCGACATCGTACTGCCCGTCGAGGCCGATGCCGTACTGGATGTTGTAGGTTACAAGCTTCATTCCGACGGCTCTCCGGCCAACCCCACATGGCCATTGTCACAAAACGGCCTCGCCCTTCGCCGCGCCTTGGTTTAGAGCAAGGGCCAAGGTTTAGAGCAATGCCGCAAAGCCACTAGTAGAAACTGTACAATCTCATGAAATTTCTCGATCAAGCCAAGGTATACATCCGCTCCGGTGACGGCGGCGCCGGTTCGGTGTCGTTCCGGCGCGAAAAATTCATCGAGTTCGGCGGGCCGGATGGCGGCGACGGCGGCCGCGGCGGCGATGTCTGGCTGGAGGCGGTCGACGGGCTGAACACGCTGATCGACTACCGCTATCAGCAGCATTTCAAGGCCAAGACCGGCGTCCACGGCATGGGCCGCAACATGACCGGCGCCAAGGGCGCCGACGTCACGCTGAAAGTGCCTGCCGGAACGCAGGTGTTCGAAGAAGACAACGAGACGCTGATCTGCGACCTGACCGTGGTCGGACAGCGCTTTCTGCTGGCCAAGGGCGGCAATGGCGGTTTCGGCAACCAGCATTTCAAGACCTCGACGAACCAGGCGCCGCGCCGCGCGAATCCCGGCCTGCCGGGGCAAGAGCTCAACATCTGGCTGCGGCTGAAGCTGATCGCCGATGCCGGGCTGGTCGGGCTGCCCAATGCCGGCAAGTCGACATTCCTGGCGGCGGTCACCGCAGCCAAGCCGAAGATCGCCGACTATCCGTTCACGACGCTGCATCCCGGCCTCGGCGTTGCCCGCATCGACGCGCGCGAATTCGTCATCGCCGACATTCCGGGCCTCATCGAAGGCGCGCATGAGGGCGTCGGCATCGGCGATCGCTTCCTTGGCCACGTCGAGCGCACGCGTGTGCTGCTGCATCTGGTTTCGGCGCAGGAGGAAAATCCGGGCAAGGCCTACAAGACCGTGCGAGCCGAGCTCGACGCTTATGGCCATGGCCTCACCGACAAGGTCGAGATCCTGGCGCTTTCCCAGGTCGACACGCTCGACGCCGATGCGCGCAAGAAGAAGGTCGCCTCGCTGAAACGCGCTGCCGGCCGCGCGCCGATGCTGTTGTCGGCGGTCACCGGCGAGGGCGTCGAGGCGGTGCAGCGGGCGCTGATGGCGGTGATTGCTGAGGCGCGCGCGCAGATCGCGGCGCCGGTCGAGACGCGCTGGGACAAATAGGGTCATGCAGTCGCTGAGAAAATATCGGCGCATCACCGTCAAGATCGGCTCGGCGCTGCTCGTCGACCGCGCGACGGGCCTGAAGCGCGACTGGCTGGCTTCGCTCGCCGACGACATTGCCGGGCTGGCCCAGGGCGGCGCTGAAATCCTCGTCGTCTCGTCCGGCGCCATCGCGCTTGGCCGCACTATCGTTGGCCTCGGCAAGCGAGCCCTGAAACTGGAGGAGAGCCAGGCGGCGGCAGCCGTGGGACAGATCGCGCTGGCCGGCGCCTGGTCGGACGCGCTCGGCAAGGGCAGCCTGAAATCGGGCCAGATCCTGCTGACGCTCGGCGACACCGAGGAGCGCCGCCGCTATCTCAACGCGCGGGCGACGATCTCGACACTCTTGAAGATGAAGGCAGTGCCGGTCATCAACGAGAACGACACGGTGGCGACTTCCGAAATCCGCTACGGCGACAATGACCGGCTGGCGGCCCGCGTCGCCACCATGATGGGCGCCGATCTTTTGGTGCTGCTTTCCGACATCGACGGGCTCTACACCGCGCCGCCGGCGCGCGACCCCAACGCCAAATTCATTCCGGTGGTCGACCGCATCACGCCTGATATCGAGGCGATGGCGGGTGCGGCCGCTTCCGAGCTGTCGCGCGGCGGCATGCGCACGAAGCTCGATGCCGGCAAGATCGCGACCGCTGCCGGCACCGCGATGATCATCACGTCGGGCACTCGGCTGTCGCCGCTGATGGCGATCGAACGCGGCGAGCGCGCTACTTTCTTTCGGCCGAGCAGCAACCCGGTGAAGGGCTACAAAACCTGGATCGCCGGCCAGCTCGAGCCGGCCGGCCGGCTTACGGTCGATGCCGGCGCCATCGGCGCGCTGCTGTCGGGCAAATCGTTGCTGCCGGCCGGCGTCAAGCTGGTCAGCGGCAATTTCTCGCGCGGCGACACGGTGGCGATCCTGTCGCCCGAGGGCCGCGAGATCGCGCGCGGGCTGGTTGCCTATGATGCCGCCGATGCCGTAAGGATCGCGGGCCTGAAGACGGCCGAGATCGAAACCGTGCTCGGCTACGAGGCGCGTTCGGCGATGATCCACCGCGACGACCTTGTGGTGAGCCATTCGGGTGACCAAGTACGGGCCGGCGACCAAAAAGGGGCCGGTGACCAAGTCACGGTTGGTGGCGATGTAAACGGAGGATGAGCCATGCTGAAACTGCATGAAAAATCCGGGGATGACACTGTCGCGCTGATGGCCGATATCGGCCGGCGCGCCCGCGCTGCCGCCCGGCCGCTGGCCATTGCCACGACCGCCGCCAAGAACGCCGCACTGCTGGCCATGGCCGAGGCGATCGTGGCCCGTGAGCAGGACATTCTCGACGCCAATGCCATCGATGTTTCGAATGGTCATGAATCCGGGCTTTCCACCTCCTTCATGGACCGGCTGAAGCTCGATCCGGCGCGCATCCGCGCCATGGCCGACGGCATCCGCGAAATCGCCGCGCTGCGGGATCCGGTTGGCGACGTGATCGCGCAGTGGGACCGGCCGAACGGTTTGCATATCGAGCGCGTGCGCACGCCGCTCGGCGTCGTCGGCGTCATCTATGAGAGCCGCCCGAACGTCACCGCCGATGCTGGCGCGCTGTGCCTCAAGGCCGGCAATCCGGTGATCCTGCGCGGCGGTTCGGATTCGCTCAATTCTTCCGCCGCCATCCACGCCTGCCTGGTCGAAGGGCTGAAACAAGCGGGCCTGCCGGAGGATGCCATCCAGCTGGTGCCGACCACCGACCGCGCCGCCGTCGGCGAGATGCTGAAGGGGTTGGGCGGCAACCTCGACGTCATTATCCCGCGCGGCGGCAAAAGCCTGGTCGGACGGGTGCAGGCCGAGGCGCGGGTCCCGGTCTTCGCGCATCTCGAAGGCATCTGCCATCTCTACATCGACCGTTCGGCCGATCTCGAAATGGCGGTGCGGATCGCCGTCAACGCCAAGATGCGGCGCACCGGCGTCTGCGGTGCCGCCGAGACGCTGCTCGTGGACCGGCCGGTTGCCTCCACGCATCTGGTGCCGATCCTCGACGCGCTGCGCGCGGCCGGCTGCGAAATCCATGCCGATGCCGAGGTGCTGAAAGTGTTTTTCGACGCCAAGCCGGTCACCGATGCCGACTGGGTGACAGAATATCTCGATGCCATCATCGCGGTAAAACTGGTCGACGGTATCGGTGGTGCGATCGAGCATATCGAGACGTTTTCCTCGCATCACACCGAGGCGATCGTCGCCGAGGATGCGCAAGCCGTCGAGCGGTTTTTCAACGAGATCGATTCGGCGATCCTGCTGCACAACGCATCGACGCAGTTCGCCGACGGCGGCGAATTCGGCATGGGCGCCGAGATCGGCATCGCCACCGGCAAGATGCATGCGCGCGGACCGGTGGGCGTCGAACAGCTGACGTCGTTCAAATACCGTGTGCGCGGCTCGGGACAGGTGAGACCTTGAGCGCTGGTCTTACCCTTCCCCTTGTGGGGAGGGTGGCGAGCATAGCGAGCCGGGTGGGGGGACGACGCTGAATTCCGCGATACCCCCACCCCGCTCCGCTTCGCGGATCGACCCTCCCCACAAGGGGGAGGGTAAGGAGGCTATCCCCTCCCACTATTTCAAAATGCCGCACGCCGAGAAAGGCCTTGCCGTTGGCCTGTTCGGCGGTTCGTTCAATCCGCCGCATGCCGGCCATGCGCTGGTCGCCGAGATCGCGCTCAGACGCCTGGCGCTCGACCAGTTGTGGTGGATGGTGACGCCGGGCAATCCGCTGAAGAACACCAGGGAGTTGGCGCCGCTGGGCGAACGGCTGCAGCTGTCGGAACAGATCGCCAAGAACCCGAAGATCAAGGTCACCGCTTTCGAAGCCGCCCATCACGTCCGCTACACCGCCGATACGCTGGCGCTGGTCAAGGCGCGCAACCCTGGTGTCGATTTCGTCTGGATCATGGGTGCCGACAGTCTACGCGATTTCCATCGCTGGCAGCGCTGGCGCGAGATCGTCATGACCTTCCCGATCGCCGTCATCGATCGCCCGGGCGCGACGCTGTCGTTCCTGTCCTCGGTCGTCGCCAAGACCTTCGACTATGCCCGCATCGACGAGGGCGATGCGCCGCGGCTTGCCCGCATGAAGGCGCCGGCCTGGACCTTCATTCACGGCCCGCGCTCGTCGCTGTCATCGAGCGCGATCCGCAAGCTGGCGAAGGGGTGAGCCCGGCCGCCCGGCCATGTCGCTTTTATCGCTTCCTTTGCCCGTTTCATGGGCAATCCTGAGCAGGCATGTCGATTCCCAGGAAAAACCGCAGCGAAGCCGAGCAGGGCGCCGAGCCCACGCCGCTGATCGCGATTGCCAGCGTCATCGTGTCGATGGCGCTGATTGCCGTCGGCAACGGGCTGATGTTTGCCTACATCCCGGTCCGGCTTGGCGCAGAAGGTTTCGATCCGACCTGGGCCGGGCTGATCATCACCGGGCTTTCGGCCGGCGGGCTCGCCGGCTGCATCTTGACCGGACCGCTGGTGCGAAGGGTCGGCCATGCCCGCGCCTTCATGGTGCTGTCGGCGCTGATCGCGCTGGCCAACGCCGCTGTCGGCGCCGGGGTCCTTCCGCTGCTGTGGATAGCCGCCCGCGCGCTCTACGGCTTTGCCATCTGTGGCCTGTTCATCGTCGCGCAGAGCTGGCTGAACGATGCGGTTGCCAACGCCATCCGCGGCCGGGTGATGGCTTTCTTCTACGTTGCCTATGTCGCCGGGCTCGGCGTCGGCTACGCGACGCTAGCGCTGGTCGATATCAGGACAGCGGATGCGCCGCTGATCGGCATCGTCTTCACCGCGCTGTCGATCCTCCCTGTCGGGATGACCAAACTTGCCCAGCCGCCGGCGCCGCAGGCGGCCTCGGTGGCGCTGCGCCGTGCCTGGCGGGTTTCACCGGTCGGCGTCGCCGGCATGCTTGCCGTCGGCGGCCTGTCGATGTCGATTGCTGGCTTCGCACCGATCCACGCCACGGCCAAGGGCTACAGCCAGGCCGACGTGGCGCTGCTGCTTTCGGCGATGCCTCTCGGCACGCTGATCCTGCAGATCCCGCTTGGCTGGATTTCCGACCGAACCGACCGCCGCTATGTGCTGATCGCCGCATCCGCGCTCGCCATGGTCGCCGGCCTGTTTGCACTCGGGTTCGATGGCGGCGCGCTGGCCGCGTTGGTTGTGATCTACATCGTGTGGGACGGCGCTTCGGAATCGATCTATTCGCTGGCCAGTGCGCACGCCGCCGACCGCGCCGGCAAGGACGACATGGTGGCGCTGTCCAGTTCGCTTTTGTTTGCCTGGTCGTTGTCGGGCTTCGTCGTGCCCGGCATCGTGACGGCGCTGTCGACCGTCTTCGGGACGCAGGCTTTCATCTATGTGGCTGTTCTCATCGCCGCAGCCTTCTGCCTGTTCGTGCTTTTGCGTGTGTTCACGACGCGTGCGGTCCCGGTCGGCGAAACCGGCAGTTTCGCACCGATGACGGCGCAGGCGCCGTTGCCGGTCGAACTCGCCTTCGCACCGGACGATGAGGGCCGGCACTGAGCCACCCGACTATTGTCGACGGGCTTCCGGCGACGGGGCTTCCGGTGGCGGCAGCGGGATCGATATGCCTTCGCTATCGAATTCCTGTTTGGCGCGCTTGGTGAGATCGGTCTGGGTGGCGAAGAAGTCGGCCGACGATGTCCAGTAGCGCAAGGCAATCGAAACAGTGCTGTCGCCCAATGTCGCGACGAAAGCGATCGGTGCCGGCTCACGCTTGACCCGCCGTTCGGCGGCGGCAATGGCAAGCAAGGTCTTTTGGGCCCTGTCGATGTCGTTCCAGGAGCCGATGCTGAGTGTGATGTCGCTACGGCGCACGCCATTGCGCGAAAAGTTGCGCACCGGCTGGTTCCACAGCGTCGAGTTGGGCGCCAATATGTAGACCCCGTCGGCCGTCCTGAGCTTGGTTGCGAACAGGCCGATCTCCTCGATCGTACCGGCAATCGAACCGACCTCGACGGACTCGCCGATGCGAAACGGCCGCAGTGCCAGAAGCATGATGCCGGCCGCGATGTTCTGCAGCGTGCCTTGCAACGCCAGGCCGATGGCGAGGCCAATGGCACCGATCGCGGCAATGATCGAGGCCGTCTGCACGCCGAACTGGCCGAGCACCATGATGGTGACGAGGATCAGGATGGCATAGCGGACGATCTTGGAGAAGAAATGCCGCAACGTCGCGTCGAAACCATGGATATGGCCGAGACCGGCGAAGATCGAACGTTCGGCAAGGCCGGCGACGATATAGCCGACAATCAAGAGGATAACGGCACCGATGGCCGAGAAGGAGTAGGAAACAATCAGCGTGCTCAGTTGGGCGAGGCCAGCCTGGACGCTGAGGAAGGCGTTTTGCGGGTCGATCGGCATGGGGGAAATCCGGTTGGTCGGTGAGCCGATAACCCATGCCGACGGCGAGGGTTCCGATCTTTTCCGGTGTGCGGCGGAACCACAGGAGCGACAATACGTTCGTGCGAGGCAGGGTCCCGTCTTGAAACTGTCAGGGAACTCTGCCTATCTAAGTGGTGTCACCTGCTTCAAGGGGTGATTTGGTTGTTCTTGCTGCGAAAGGAAATACACTGAGAACAGCACTGCGGAAGAAGGCCGATATCATGCCTTCGCCGGCCAGGATCAGCGTAGACGACGCCGTGTCCCGCGCCATCAAGACAGTCCTTGCCAGTCTGGAAGACTCCAAGGCCGAAAATATTGTCTCCATCGACATCCAGGGGAAATCGAGCCTCGGCGACTATATGGTCGTCGCTTCGGGCCGATCGCACCGTCATGTCGCGGCTGTCGCCGATCATCTTCTCAAAGCGATCAAGGATGCCGGTCTCGGCACCGCGCGCGTCGAGGGGCTGTCCGGCGCCGACTGGGTCCTGATCGATTCTGGCGACATCATCGTCCATGTCTTCCGCCCCGAAGTCCGCGAATTCTACAATCTCGAAAAGATGTGGCAGGCGCCGGACCTCGAGGAAGAAACGCTCCACTAAGTCGTTCGCGCGGCTTACAAGGCAAGGATGAAGATATCAGTTCATGCCGTGGGCCGGATGAAAGCCGGCCCCGAGAAGCTGCTGGCCGACCGCTATTTCGAGCGCTTCGCCAAGAGCGGCCCGGCGGTGGGGCTGGAATTTGGCGGCATTGCCGAAATAGCCGAGGGGCGCGGCCAGACTGCCAACGAGCGCCGGCGTGAGGAAGGCCAGAAACTGCAGACGCAGTTGCAGCCCGGCACCGCCCTGATCCTGCTCGACGAACGCGGCAAAAGCTTTTCCTCGGAAGATTTCGCCGGGCGCCTCGGCCTGTTGCGTGACGGTGGCCGCAAGGCGCTGATCATCGCCATCGGCGGCGCCGACGGCCACGATCAGTCGCTGCGCGACCAGGCCGAACTGGTGATGTCGTTCGGATTGCTGACATGGCCGCATCAACTGGTGCGCGTGATGCTGGGAGAGCAGCTTTATCGTGTGGCCACCATCCTTTCGGGACATCCCTACCATCGCTCGTAAGCCGGTGAATTGGTGCGACACACCCGGATTTCCGCCCCAATGCCAACGTAACATTGCATCGAGTGGGCGGTTTCGAACATGGTTGATTGTTCGTTAACGAAGCCACGCATAGAGTCGGGCTTCAATGTCTGAAGACAGAAAATCAAGAACGGGCTCATGGCGCGCGCGCTGCGGCATCGCGGCGGCGGTGCTTGTGCTGTCGCTGCATGTGGGGCGGGCGGAAAACACGCTCGACATGGCTCCCGATCCGGACCAGAGCCGGGCCGAATACGAACGGGTCTCGAAGGAGATCTCGCTGTCGTCGGAACGATTGGCCAAGCTCTCCGCCGACATCGCGACGATCAAGAAGGATCACGCCTCGATCACCGCCGCATTGATCCAGTCGGCGATGACCGAGCAGAAGCTCGGCCAGGACATCGAGGACATCGGCGCCAGGCTGGAAGGGTTGAAGGGCCAGGAACAGAAGATCCGCGCCTCGCTGATGGCGCGGCGCGACGTTCTGGCCGAAGTGCTGGGCGCGCTGCAGCGCATGGGCCTCAACCCGCCGCCGGCGATCCTGGTCAAGCCCGAGGACGCGCTGTCGTCGGTGCGCAGCGCCATCCTGCTCGGCGCGGTGGTGCCGGAACTGCGCCAGCAGACCGATAGCCTGCTTGCCGATCTCAAGGAACAGACCAGGATTACGGCGTCGATCGAGGCCGAACGGGCGCGGCTGACGGCGGCGGTCGGCGACCAGACGGCGGAAAAGAAGCGGCTCGGCATGCTGCTGGAGGCCAAGCAGAAGCTCGAAGCCGACACGCAAACGCAAATGGCCGCGGAAAAGCAGCGATCCGAAGCGCTGGCGGCCAAGGCCGGCAGCCTGAAAGAGTTGATCGCCTCGCTCGAAGCGCAGGCCGACAAGAGCCGCAAGGCCGCCGATGCCGCCAAGGCCGCTGAGCAGAAGACGGCGGATGGCGACAAGACATCCGCGCCGGCGGAACTGGCGTCGCTGCCCGTTCCGGAAAGCAACCAACTTGCCGCCGCGGTGCCCTTTTCGGCGCTGCAGGGACAGATCGCACTGCCGGTGACCGGCCGCATCAAGCGGCGTTTCGGCGCCGACGACGGTAACGGCGCGGTGATGCTAGGCGACATGGTTGCGACACAATCGGGAGCCATCGTTACCGCGCCGGCGGATGGAAATGTGCTTTATGCGGGGCCGTTTCGCTCTTATGGTCAACTCTTGATCCTGAACGCAGGCGACGGCTATCATGTCGTTTTGGCGGGGATGAGCAGAATCAGCGTCGCGACCGGTCAATCAGTGCTTGCAGGAGAGCCGATCGGTGCGATGGGAGAGGCCCGGGTGGCGAGCACCTCGGTTTCGAAGAATGGAAATGCCACGCCGGAACTCTATGTCGAGTTCCGCAAGGATGGAAAACCCGTCGATCCGGCCCCATGGTGGGCGGACCGTTTTTCTGGAAGGACGTGAATAATGCGGAAACTGTCGCTTCTGTTTGCCGGTGCGCTGATGGGCGCGTCCGCCATGAGCCTGGTCTATGGCGCACCCGGCTCGGCGGCGAACGCTGCAGGGTCGGAGACCTACAAGCAACTGGCGATCTTCGGCGATATCTTCGAGCGCGTGCGGGCACAGTATGTGACGCCGCCCGACGACAAGTCGCTGGTCGAGAATGCCATCAACGGCATGCTGGCTTCGCTTGACCCGCACTCCTCCTACATGAATGCCGAGCAGGCGCAGGATATGCGCGTCCAGACCAAGGGCGAGTTCGGCGGCCTCGGCATCGAAGTCACCATGGAGAACGATCTGGTCAAGGTGATCACGCCGATCGACGACACGCCGGCCGCCAAGGCAGGCGTGCTGGCCGGCGACTACATCGCCAAGATCGACGGCGAAGAGGTTCGCGGCCTGACCCTCAACGATGCGGTCGACAAGATGCGCGGCCTGGTCAACACGCCGATCAAGCTGACCATCCTGCGCCAGGGCGCCGACAAGCCGATCGAACTGACGGTCGTGCGCGACATCATCAAGGTCAAGGCGGTCAAGTTCCGGGTCGAGAACGACATCGGCTACATGAAGATCACCTCCTTCACCGAAAAGACCTACGACGACCTCGAGAACGCCATCGACACCATCAAGAAGCAGATTCCCGACGACAAGCTGAAGGGCTACGTTCTGGATCTCCGCCTCAATCCGGGTGGCCTGCTCGACCAGGCGGTGAGCGTGTCCGATGCCTTCCTCAACCGCGGCGAGATCGTCTCGACGCGCGGCCGCGACCCCAAGGACGTCACCCGCTTCGACGCCAAGCCCAAGCAGGTCGACGACATCAACGGCAAGCCGATGATCGTCCTGGTCAATGGCGGTTCGGCCAGTGCCTCGGAAATCGTCGCCGGCGCGCTGCAGGACCTGCGCCGCGTCACGGTGGTCGGCACGCAGTCCTTCGGCAAGGGTTCGGTGCAGACCATCATTCCGCTCGGCGAGAATGGTGCGCTCAGGCTGACGACGGCGCTCTATTACACGCCGTCCGGCAAGTCGATCCAGGGCAAGGGCATCACGCCCGACATCAAGGTCGAACAGCCACTGCCGCCGGAACTGCAGGGCAGGGATCTGACGCGTGGCGAATCCGATCTCAAGGGCCATATCAAGGGCGCCGACGAGAGCACGACGGGTTCGGGCTCTGCGGCCTATGTGCCGCCGGATCCGAAAGACGATCTGCAGCTCATCTATGCCGAGCAGCTGCTGCGTGGCCAGAAGACCGATCCGTCCTTCCCGCCCAATCCGCAAAAGGCGGTTCTCAACCAGTAGGGATCTGGAGCGGCGCACGCGCCGCTCCATCTTTCTGTTTGAGCATGATGGAAGCAATGCGATGCTGCCGGGACCGAAAGGTTCCGGCAGTTTGATTCGGGGGCGAGGCAAAGCTCCCAAGGCATGGCGCGGGGGTGCGCCGGGATTGATGAATTCGCGCATGCCGTTTCGAAGTGGCTTCGCCTTCGGAGCCATGCGCCCGGGGATTACGCTTGACTGATATCGGCAAGGACATCGAACGCCCGCTCGGACAGGCAGTCCGGCCGCCGCGCGCCGCCGGCAAGCTCAGCGGCGGTGCGATCATGGCGACAGTGGCCGTGCTGGTGGTGGCAGGCATCTCCGGCGCGATCGCGCTCAGGGAAAAGCCGTTTCGTAAGCCGCAAGAGGTTGCCGTTTCAACGCCGAAAGTGACCGCGGCGGCCGAACCTGCCGCCGCGCCGCCTGCATTGGCCCCGGCGGCACCGAAGCCGGAGGCGCCGGTCAAATCAGGTGGGCCGCAGATCATCCATGTGCAGACGGAGGAGGGCGATGGGCCGCCCAAGGCAGCGATCGTCATTCGCGACCCGTCGACCGTCGGCCAGAACCTGAAGATCGCGCATATTCCCGACAAGGCGCTGATCGAGGCCAGCGAGACCGGGCCTTTGCCGGTGCGCGCCGCCGATGGCAGGCGGCCGTTCGACGTCTATGCGCGGCCTTGGTCGGGTGGGCGCGGCGCACGGGTGGCGATCGTCATCGGCGGGCTTTCGGTTTCGCAGACCGGCACCCAGGCGGCCATCGCCAAGCTGCCGGCGGAAGTGACGCTGGCCTTCGCGCCGCAAGGCAACAGCATCGGCCGCTGGATGCAGGCAGCCAGGCAGAGCGGCCACGAGATCGTCATGCAGGTGCCGCTCGAACCGTTCGATTATCCCAAGGTCAATCCGGGACGCAACACGCTGACGGTGGCGGCGAGCGCGGACGAGAACCTGAAGAGCCTGCACTGGGCGCTGTCGCGGACGACCAACTATACCGGCGTCATGAACTATATGGGCGCCCGCTTTTCCGCTGACGCGGCGGCGATGGAGCCGTTCATCGCCGAGCTCGGCAAACGCGGCCTCGCCTATATCGATGACGGCTCGTCGTCGCGCAGTCTGGCGCCGGATCTGGCGCTGAAGGACGGCGTGCCCTTCGTCGCCGGCGACATGGCGATCGATGCCGTGCAGGATCGCGGCGAAATCCTGAAGAAGCTCGACAGCCTGGAGGCGACCGCGCGGGCCAAAGGCACTGCCGTCGGCATCGGTTCGGCCTTCGACCTGACGGTCGATACCGTGTCATCCTGGGTGGTCGAGGCCAAGAAGCGCGGCATCGAGATCGTGCCGATTTCAGCGGTGGCTATCGATCCGCAAAAAGGCTAGCCCTCGGAAGACGGCTGGAAAGAGTGACTGATGCCAAAGACGAACAAAATCGACCGCGAAACGCTGCCTTACCGACCCTGCGTCGGGCTGATGATCCTCAATGCCGAGGGCCTGGTCTGGGTCGGGCACCGCATTGCCGAACCGGACAGCGAATTTGCCGGCACGACGCAGCTCTGGCAGATGCCACAAGGCGGCATCGACGAGGGCGAGGAGCCCCTGCAGGCGGCCGAGCGCGAGCTCTATGAGGAGACCGGCATGCGCGGCGTCTCGCTACTGGCCGAGGCGCCGGACTGGATCAACTATGATTTGCCGGAGCATCTCGTCGGCATCGCCTTCAAGGGCCGGTATCGCGGCCAGACGCAGAAATGGTTCGCCTTTCGTTTCCACGGCGATGTCAGCGAGATCCAGATCAATCCGCCGCCGGGTGGCCACACCGCCGAGTTCGACAAATGGGCATGGCGGCCGATGCAGGACCTTCCCGACCTGATCGTGCCGTTCAAGCGCCATGTCTATGAGGATGTGGTGGCGGCGTTCCGGCATCTGGTGCGATAGTAGGGGAGTAGGGGAGTAGGGGAGTAGGGTTGAATGTTCTGTTGCGGTCCGCGCCAAATTCTACTGACTACTGACTACTGACTACTGACTAACCCATCCACCACAAGAACGGTCGCCATGAACGACGCCCTCCAAAAATCGCCGCCAGAAGAGGTCACCGCCACAAGCGAAGTGGCGGCTGGGGCCATCCTCACCATCGACCTCGGTGCAATCCGTGAAAACTACCGGCGGCTGAAGGCGCGGTTGGGCGATGTTGCCTGCGCTGGTGTGCTCAAGGCGGACGGCTACGGCCTTGGCGCCGGCCAGGTCGGGGCGGCACTGCTGCGCGAAGGCTGCGATATCTTCTTCGTTGCGCTTCTGGGCGAAGGCGTCGCCCTGCGCCGCTCGCTTGGGGCCGGCCCTGCCATTTTCGTGTTGAACGGCATTCCGCCCGGTGCCGAGACGGACGCCGTGGCAGCAAACCTTTGCGCTGTTATCAACAGCCCCGAGCAACTGGCAGCCTGGCGTTCTGCGGCCCGCCGCGCCGGCCGAAAACTGCCGGCCGCGGTCCAGGTCGACAGCGGCATGTCGCGGCTCGGCATGGCGCCCCGGGATGTGGAGCGCATCGCCGCCGATCCGCAGGCTTTCGACGGCATCGACATCCGTTACGTGATGAGCCATCTGGCCTGCGCCGACGAGCCGGAGCACCCGGCCAATGAGCTGCAGCGACTGGCATTCGAGCAGCTGCGCAAGATGCTGCCGGCGGCACCGGCCTCGCTGACCAATTCCTCCGGCATCTTTCTTGGGCCGTCCTTTCACTACGATCTCGCCCGCCCCGGTGCCGCCCTCTACGGCATCAATCCGACGCCGCCAAAGTCCAATCCGATGCTGCCGGTGGTGCGGTTGCAGGCAAAGGTGGCACAGACGCGAAGCGTCGAAAAAGGCGCCGGCGTCGGCTATGGCCACAGCTATCATGCGCAAGGCCCGCTCAGGCTGGCGACGATTTCGTTCGGCTACGCTGATGGCTGGCAACGCCGCGCCGCGTCCGCCGCCTGGTTCGAGGGCGTGCGGCTACCTTTCGTCGGGCGGGTGTCGATGGATTCGATCATTCTCGACATTTCCGCCCTGCCGGCCGGCAGGCTGCGCGAGGGTGATCTCGTCGAACTGCTCGGTCCCTCGCAAAGTGTCGATGACGCTGCCGGCCATGCCGGCACCATCGGCTACGAGATCCTGACCAGCCTCGGCCCGCGCTTCCATCGGCGCTATGTCGGCGGTTGAGCGGTTTGGCCGCGCTTGACAAGCGGACGCCTGTCGGCAAGGCTCCATGCATGAGCAACCCAGCTTATATCAGAACCTTGTTCAGGGTCTGCCCGATCGCGGGATCGTAGCCCCGGCGCGGTCGCCTTTTGGCGTCCGTCCGAACCGGGGCATTTCTACCTGACATTATCATTCCCGAGCCAGACAGCTTCGCGGCTGCCGGTTTTTCATCAAGCCACCGTTTGCGCGGCGGCAGGCGCGCGTCTGTTCGATGCGCCAAGTCATGAGGTTTGCCATGCAACATGCAACAGGATTGCGTCCACCGAGCCGGCTTCTGGTAACCGATGCCGACCATCATAGGCTGACGGGCCTGGCGCGGGCGTCGCTCGACCGCGTGCCCGAGACGGCCGAAGAATTGCTTTCGGAGATGGACCGTGCCGTTGTCACGGCAGCGGCTTCCATGCCGGCCAATGTCGTGCGGATGGGTTCGGCGGTGACAATCCGCAACGATGGCGGCAACATCCAGCGCGTCACGCTGGTCTATCCCGGCGAAGCAGACATCAGTGAAAACAGGATCTCGGTGCTGACGCCGATGGGGACGGCGCTCATCGGCGCGACCGCTGGGCAGACGGTGTGCTGGAGCAGCCGTGGCGGCCGGGAACTGTCGGCGACCATCGAAGTGGTCGATACGCCGGCCTGCGGGCGGGAGGGGGCCTGATCATGGAGACGGCGATGACAGGCGCGAATTTCCAGCTGACGACAAAGGACTTCGCCGTCCTCGAAATCATGTTGGAGCGTCGGCGGGCTTTCGCGGATCCGATTGTTCCAATGCTTGAAGACAAGCTTTCCAAGGCCGAGGTCGTCGCGATCGATTCGGTCGGATCCGATATCGTGACGCTGAACAGCAGGCTGGTATTCCGTGTCGATGCCGGCCCCGCCCAGACCCGGACCCTGGTGCAGAACGAGGTGCGCGGCCCGGTCGGCTCCAGCCTGTCGATCATGACAAGGCGGGGGCTTTGCATGCTCGGCATGGCCGAGGGCCAGACTGCATGGATCGAACAGGCCGACGGCAGGCGGGAGTCGGTCCTGATCGCGACCGTGCTCTACCAGCCGGAGGCCGCGCGGCGTGCCGTCAGGGAGAAATCCCAGGCCGAGGCGCGACGGCCGCATGGGCTCACCCTCGTCTACAGCGCCGCAGCCGATTGGCGGCCCCTTGGCGAAAGGGCCGGAATGCGGCAGACAGGGGATGACGACCCCGGTCCTGCGGCGGCGTGAACAGGCAACACTGCATGATCTCGAAAATCGGCATCGATTTTCGCCGGGGATCATGCGCAAATCGGAATGCGCCGCGTCCAGGCGTCCTCAAGGGCGTGCGACGCGGCAAGGAGTAAACGATGAAGATCATGGTGCTGGGCGGCGGCGTCATCGGAGTGACCACGGCGTACTTTCTCGCCGAGGCCGGTCACGAGGTGACGGTTCTCGACCGCCAGAAAGGCCCGGCGCTGGAAACCAGCTTCGCCAATGCCGGCGAAATTTCGCCCGGCTACGCCTCGCCCTGGGCCGGGCCCGGCATTCCGCTGAAGGCGATCAAATGGCTGCTGATGAAGCATGGCCCGCTGGTGGTGCGGCCGGCCTTCGATCCGCATATGTGGACATGGCTCATCAAGATGCTGCGCAACTGCACGGCCGAGCGCTATGCGATCAACAAGGCGCGCATGGTGCCGCTGGCCGAATACAGCCGCGATACGCTCAAGGCGCTGCGCGAAGCGACCGGCATCGCCTATGACGAGCGGACCCAGGGCACGCTGCAGCTGTTCCGGACGCAAAAGCAGCTTGACGGCACCGGCGGCGATGTCGAGGTGCTGAAGAAGTATGGCGTGCCTTACGAGATCCTCGACCAGGACGGTTGCATCGCGGCTGAGCCTGGCCTTGCCGGGGTGCGCGAAAAGTTCGTCGGCGGCCTCAGGCTGCCGCACGACGAGACCGGCGACTGCAAGATGTTCACCGACAGGCTGGCCGAACTCTGTGTGGCCCGTGGCGTCAAGTTCGAGTACGACGTGACGATCTGGCGCGTCATCCGCAGCCGCAACCGCATTGCCAATCTCAGCACCAGCAAGGGCTGGAAGACCGCCGACGCCTATGTGATGGCGCTGGGCAGTTATTCGGCGGGTTTCATGCGCCGGGTGAAGCGGCCGATCCCGGTCTATCCGGTCAAGGGCTATTCGATCACCGTGCCGATCAAGGACGCCGCCGCGGCACCGGTGTCGACGGTGATGGACGAGACCTACAAGGTGGCGATCACCCGGCTTGGCGACCGCATCCGGGTTGGCGGCACGGCCGAGATTTCCGGCTTCGACCTCAGGCTGCACGAATCGCGGCGGCGCACGCTGGAACACTCGGTCGGCGACCTCTTTCCTGGCGCCGGCGCGATGCGGGACGCGACGTTCTGGTGCGGGCTGCGGCCGATGACGCCGGATGGCCCGCCGCTGATCGGCCGCACCGAGCTTTCCAATCTCTATCTCAACACCGGCCACGGCACGCTCGGCTGGACCATGGCTTGCGGCTCGGGCAAGGTGCTGGCCGACATCATCTCCAGCCGGGTGCCCGACATCGACGTCCGCGACCTCGCGCAGGAGCGTTATCTGCGCTAGAGAGTCAGAACGCCTGCCGGACCCAGTCCTCGTCGAAAAGCAGCCGATACGCCCACGGGATCGTCACATTGGTGGCGATCGGTTTGGAGTGGGCGACATAGTCGTCATAGATCGGCTTCATCCTGGTGTAGAAGGCCGGATCGAGCACCATCATGCCGTTCTCACTGTCGTGGAAGAAGCTGCGGTTGTTGAGGTTGACCGACGAGATGGCGACCAGCCTTTCGTCGATCATCATGATCTTGGAATGCAGCACCACGTCAGGCGCCTTGAACTCGCGGATGTTGATGCGATCGCCATATTTCTCGACGAACAGCTTGTTGAGCGCGGTGAGGAACTTGCCGCCGATATCGCCCTTGAGATCGATGCGGCCGACAATGTCGATCCTGACGCCGCGCGCGAGCGCCCGGTCAACAGCCTGGGCAAGCTTGGGCGTCAGGTTGAGGTAGGGGTTGACGATCTGGATATGGTGCTGGGCGGCGTCGACCAACTCGACGAAATAGTCCTCCAGCGCATGGCCATCCTCGTAAGGCACCGAAATGAAGTGTCGTGCCGTGCCTGAAGGACGGGCGCCGTCGGGCCGGACCGGAATGGAGAAGGGGCGCACCAGATTGGTGTCGGCGTCGCGCAGCCACACTGTCGAAAGATGCGCGGCAAGGGTCTCGACCGTGGCCGGATCGGCGAACTCGATGTCGAAGTCGCTCCAGTTCGAATAGTAGTTCAGCGAGAACCCGTCGGTCTTGCCGTATTGCTCAAGATCTGGATAGCGCGACAGATCGATCGGCTGGTGGAACAGGAAGCCGTCATGGATGTTGCGGCCGCCGACGATGGCGCGCGACCGCCGTGGATCGTCGGCAAGCGTCGCCAGCATCTTGACGTGATGGACCTTGTGCAATTGTGAAATCTGCTCGTCGATCGGCGCGCCCCGGTCCGCCCGCCAGCGATATTCCTGCAGCCCGACATTGGGGAATTCGGTCGCCAGCCGATGCAGCATGGCGTCGTCCTTGTCGCGCTCCAGCACGTCGGTGACCAGGATGCGCACCTTGGTGCCGAGGGCTGCATGATGACGGATCAGCCGTTCGATGATGCGGCCGGAGAAGTCGGCCTTGAACTCCAGGGATGACAGATAGATCAGCTTCAGTTTTGGGGCCCTGGAGAAGTCGAGCGGCAGCTCCGGGTCGCCCTTGTCGATGGCGCTGTCGGACAGCGGCGCTCCCATCAGCGCCTCGACCTTGGCGTTGAAGCCATCGCGCGATTTGCGCAGCAGGCGCGGCTTTCCGATCGGCAAGGCACAGGTCTGCGACAGCCAACGGCTGGCATAGAAGGCGCGGCTGAGAGGATCGAGGCCGGTTGGGTCTGGCGTCGGGCAACGCTCGTAGCGACTGTCGAAAGCGGCAAGCGCCGGATCGGCGGTCTCTTCGCGTCGGATGGTGAGCGGCGCGCCGGCCGGAGCAAGGCTGGAGCGGATTCTTGCCGCGCAGCGGTTCAGGCCGTCACTTGGAAACAGGCTGACCGTATCGTCCTCGCCGGACAGGCGAAAGCGAAATGCCGTGCCCGTGGCGATGGTGCGTGAAGCGCCGCCGGCACGGATCGCCAGCGTGCCGTCGCAGACGCCTTCGATGTCGGCCGGTTGCTTGCCGGCCTGGCGCAGCACGATCTCGACGCTGCGCGCTTGCAGGCCGGAGAAATCGAAGGTCTTGGGCGCCGAAGGCCGCGCCGCCGCATCGATGTAGAGCGTCTGTCGCGACACCCGCCAGCGTCCGTCAAAATGACCCTCGCCGCTGTTGGCGCCGGCTGGCGGCAGATGCGTTTCGGCGACCGGCCCGGCGAGTTTTTGCAGCGTCCGGTAGGTCGCCTGGAAATCGCTGTTGGCGATCTCATGGCGGTCGTGGCCGAAAGGGCCGGTGCCGTTGGCGCGGTCCATGGCGCCAAGCTGATGGCGGGCGAGCAGCGCCAGGAAGCGTTTTTCGTAGTCGCTGGTGCCGGCGTCGCCGAAAAACTGCGCGGCGACGATCCGTGGCCCAGCTGTCTCCGCGGAGAGCGCGGGTCGCGCGCAAGCGCTCTGGCCTTGCAGGAGATCGCAGGCATTGCGACCAGTACCGGCACAGCCGGCAAGGACAGCCAGCCCGAACAGAACGACGGCGATGAATGCGCGACCCTTCACCCGGCCGCTCCGGTCTTCAGAGCGCTCAATTGCGCCGGATCGCGCGGCGGCATGAAGCCCTGGGGGAAGACCTTGCAGACGGGAATGGCGAAGGTGGCGATCAGCAGTTCGGCCTCGCCGCGCATCTTGCGCGGCGTTGCGTTGTCGTCACGGATCGCTTTCGCCGAGGCGACCAGGGCGCCGTCGCAGTCGCAATGGTTGTGGCGGGCGATGTAGCAGGCATCATGCGTCTGGCAGGCCGCGTCGAGGCGGTCGGCCGGTCGGGCCGACAGATCGCCGGTGCGGGTGCCGGGGCCGCAATAATTGCCGAAGACGAAAGGCGAAGGCCGCGCCATGGCGTAGCGGATCGGTTTGGGCAGTTCGGCCTCCGGAACCTTCGTCCACGGATTGGCGCAAGCGGAAACGAAAAGCAGCGGCAGGATGGCAAGAACGGCTCGCATGTCTATCCGCGCCAGCTTTCTGAAAGGTTTCCCACCCGGCGACCTGCCCGTGGCCGGTGACCGCACGCCTGATGCCACACTGGCCGGTTTTGTGGCAAGGAAAAGGCGGCACGGCCAAAGCGTATCGCGTTTGATCGGATTCATGCGATGCGCTTTAGCGTCTTAGTTTATGCATGTCGTTCGCCCAAAACCGAGATCAGTTTTGGGCGACATGCCTCAGACGAACAGGTTCCGCTCCCGCTCCACCATCTTGGTGATGAAGCTGGCGACGATCTGGACGCGGCGCAGCGGCCTGACCGATTCGTGATAGACCAGCCAGTAGGCGCGGCGGATGGGTGCCACGACATCGACCGGGACGAGTTCCGGCATCGAGCGGGCGACGAAGGTGTGCAGGATGCCGATGCCGGCGCCCGAGCGCACTGCTTCGGCCTGGCCGAGCGCCGAGGAGATGGCGAAACTGGTGCGCCAGTCCGCGCTGAATTCGGCCGCGTAGTCGAGCGAAGGGCTGACAATGAGATCCGGCACATAGCCGATAAGGGTGTGCTGGCCGAGTTCGGCCGCTGTTTTGGGCAGACCATTGGCATCGACATAAGCGCGCGAGGCAAACAGGCCGAGCGAATAGTCGACCAGCTTTCCCGCCACCAGCCGGCCTTCGGTCGGCCGCTCGACAGTGATGGCGATGTCCGCCTCGCGGCGCGACAGGGAGAAGGAGCGCGGCACCGGCACCAGCTGGATCGTCAACTCGCGGTGCAGGGCGGTCAGCGCGCCAAGGCGCTTGGCCAGGAAGGCAACGCCAAAACCGTCCGGGGCGCCGATGCGCACCGTGCCGGAAACATCGTCGCCTTCGCCTGATATGGTCGAGCGCGCGGCGATCATGTCGCCCTCCATGCGCTCGGCAATGTCGAGGAAGCGCTCGCCGGCGGGAGTCAGCTCGCTGCCGGTGGTCAGCCGGCGAAACAGCTTTGTCCGCAGCGCATCCTCGAGTGCGGCGATGCGGCGTGAGACGGTGGCGTGGTTGAGCTCCAGCCGTTTGGCGGCGCCAAGGATCTGGCCGGCACGCGCCACGGCAAGGAAGATGCGGACGTCATCCCAGTTCATGGGGATGGTCCAGATGACAATCGCTGACGCCGCGTCCTGTGGTGGGAACTCAATCTCTCAATCCCTGCTGCTATCAGACGGGTCTCCGCATTTGCGAGAATTGATGCTCGTCCGTCAACCGCTATCTACTTTCCGCACAACGGTTGCGTTCTCCGTCGCGTTGCCATCCGCCGGCCAAAGGCGGACAATGCAGCATCACAAACAAGGGAGAGAAATCATGATCGACTATGGTCATTTCATCGGCGGCAAGCATGTCGCCGGGACCAGCGGCCGCAAGCAGGATGTCATGCAGCCGATGGATGGCTCCGTGCGCGGCACGGTGGCGCTGGCATCACAGGCGGAACTGCGCGCTGCGGTGGAGAACGCCAAGGCTGCGCAGCCGAAATGGGCCGCAACCAACCCGCAGCGTCGCGTGCGCGTGCTGATGAAGTTTCTCGAACTGGTCGCCCGCGACTATGACGAACTGGCCGACATCCTGGCGCGCGAGCACGGCAAGACGATCGCCGACGCCAAGGGCGACATCCAGCGCGGCCTCGAAGTGGTCGAAGTCTGCATCGGCGCGCCGCACATGATGAAGGGTGAATTCACCGACGGCGCCGGCCCCGGCATCGACGTCTATTCGATGCGCCAGCCGCTCGGCGTCGTCGCCGGCATCACACCGTTCAACTTCCCGGCAATGATCCCGCTGTGGAAGATCGCGCCGGCCATCGCCTGCGGCAACGCCTTCATCCTGAAGCCTTCGGAGCGCGATCCGGGCGTGCCGATGCGCATCGCCGAACTGTTCCTCGAAGCTGGCCTGCCGGCGGGCATCCTCAATGTTGTCAATGGCGACAAGGACGTGGTCGACGCCATCCTCGACGATCCCGACATCAAGGCCATCGGCTTTGTCGGCTCGACGCCGATCGCCCACTACATCTATTCGCGCGGCACGGCCGCCGGCAAGCGCGTGCAGTGCTTCGGCGGCGCCAAGAACCACATGATCATCATGCCCGATGCCGACATGGACCAGACGGTCGACGCGCTGATCGGCGCCGGCTACGGCTCGGCCGGCGAGCGCTGCATGGCGATCTCGGTTGCCGTCCCGGTCGGCAACGACACCGCCAACCGGCTGATGGAAAAGCTGATCCCGCGCGTCGAAAGCCTGAAGGTCGGTCCTTCGACCGACTCTTCCGCCGATTTCGGCCCGCTGGTGACGCGCCAAGCCCTGGAGCGGGTCAAGGGCTATGTCGACACCGGCGTCAAGGAAGGCGCCAAGCTGGTGGTCGACGGCCGCGGCTTCTCCATGCAGGGCTATGAAGACGGCTACTATATGGGCGGCTGCCTGTTCGACAACGTCACCGCGGACATGCGCATCTACAAGGAAGAGATCTTTGGGCCGGTGCTGTCGGTTGTGCGCGCGCCGACCTATGAGAGCGCGATCAAGCTCGCCAACGACCACGAGATGGGCAATGGCGTCGCCATCTTCACTCGTGACGGCGATGCCGCGCGCGATTTCGCAAGCCGTGTCCAGGTCGGCATGGTCGGCATCAATGTGCCGATCCCGGTGCCGATCGCCTACTACACCTTCGGCGGTTGGAAGGCGTCTTCCTTCGGCGACCTCAACCAGCACGGCCCGGACGCGTTCCGTTTCTACACCAAGACCAAGACGGTGACCTCGCGCTGGCCGTCCGGGATCAAGGACGGTGCCGAATTCGTCATCCCGACGATGAACTGACCGGACGATTTCCTGGTTACGCGTCCTCGCCTTCGGCTGCGGTCGCGCGGGCAGGCATCAAGGACGGTGCCGAATTCGTCATCCCGACGATGAACTGACCGGACAACAGATTGATTTTGAATTTGAGGCCCGGGCGCTCGCGCCCGGGCCTTTTTGCAGTCCGGCGACGACCCTATCTGCGTGAACGCTAATGTGATGGAACCAAGTGGGCATCTGCCGTCTTGGTTTGCAGTCCTGCCGCAAGGAGGTACGGCAGATCAAGCAACGGCGCTGGCGACAGCTTCGGGGACATCGTCTGGCGCAAGGAGGTGTCAGATGACCCGTCTTGTGGCAACGCTATTTTTCGCGGCGGTTTCCGCGTTTGCCGCCGTCCCGGCGATGGCGGAGCAATGCGCAGCCCGTGCGGATATGATCAAAGCGCTCGGGGAAAAATTCCACGAAAGCGAGGCTGCGCGCGGCCTGGTCAACCCGAGCGTCATTCTTGAGATATTCGTCTCCGACCAGGGCACCTGGACGATCCTTGCCACCGACACGCATGGTCAGAGCTGCGTCATCACGGCGGGCGAAGGCTGGGACGGTTCGTTGATGGCGGCGGCTGCCTTGCCAGGGACGTGATCCGAGCTTCGAGGAAGCACCGGCGACGAAAGCGCATCGGATTAAAAGACGCTCAGCGCGTCGCAGCCGTTTCGGCGTGGCCGCGCAGCAGCGCCATCAGGCGTTTGGCATCCTTGGCCGCGGCCTCCTCGTCGCCGGCAAGGATCGAGCGGATCAGCGCGACATGGTGCTCGGCGGATTCGGCAAGACCGGTCTCGGCCTTGTAGCGGAACCAGAAGCGGCGGCTGTGGGTCTGCAACGGGGCGGCCAAACGGGCGGCGAAGGGATTGTCGGCAGCCAGCGCCAACGCTTCGTCAAGTGCCTTGTCGGCCTGAATGAAGGCAAGCACGTTGCCCGAGATCACCGCTTTCTGCATGGCAAGCGCTGCTTCGTGAAACAGGTCGGCGGCCTCGCGGGTGACGAAGCGGGCGGCCGAGCGGGCCAGCACCACCTCGACGCCGCGACGCGCATCGAGCACGCGCAGCCAGTCGCCGGGATGCAGCGGGGCGATGGCGATGCCCGCGCGCGGCCTGATGTCGAGCAGCCCTTCCCAGGCCAGCCGCTGGATCGCCTCGCGCACCGGTGTCCTGCCAAGCCCGAGCCTGTCGATCAGGGCGCCCTCGGTGACGAAGCTTGCCGGGGCCAGTTCGAGCGTGACGATCATGTGCTCGAGCACATGGTAGGCCCTGGTCGCGGCCGGCTCCGCCGAGGTGCTTGCTGCCGTGGATATCAAATGCGCTCCCCTGATATATCTTGAATATATCATAACGGATTCCGCATTGACAGCGGGTTTGTTAATAGATATACCAGTGATATATCAGATGGAGAGATGATCATGTGGACCGGAGTTTTTCCTGCCGTCACGACCAAATTCACCGCGGATGATCGCCTCGATCATGCCGAGATGGAGCGCTGCTTCAACCTGCAGATGGAAGCTGGCTGCGACGGCATCATCGTTTGCGGATCGCTCGGCGAGGGGCCGATGCTGTCGCCCGATGAGAAGATCGAGGTGCTGAAGACCGCACTAAAGGTCGCCGGCAAGAAGCCGGTGCTGCTGACGGTCAACGAGGCCGGCACACGCGAGGCGGCCAGCATCGCCAAGCGCGCGAGCCGGGAAGGCGCCAACGGCCTGATGGTCGTGCCGAGCCCGATCTACCACACCAATGCGGAAGAGACGGTCGCGGCGCTGCGCGCGGTCGCGCAGGCTGGCGACCTGCCGGTCATGATCTACTCCAACCGGCTTGCCTACCGCGTCGACGTCAGCGTCGACCAGATGGAGGAGCTGGCGTCGGACGAGCGCTTTGTCGCGATCAAGGAATCCTCCGACGACATCCGTCGTTCGACCGAGATCATCAATCGCCTGGGCACTCGCTACGACCTGTTCACCGGCGTCGACAATCTGGCCTTCGAGGCGCTGTCGGTCGGCGCCATCGGTTGGGTGGCCGGACTGGTCACCGCGTTCCCGCGCGAGACGGTCGCCATCTACCAGCTGATGAAGCAGGGTCGCCGCGAAGAGGCGCTCGGCATCTACCGCTGGTTCCGGCCGCTGCTCGACCTCGACGTCTCGACCTATCTGGTCCAAAACATCAAGCTTGCCGAAGTGTTCGCGATCAACACAAATGACCGCGTTCGCATGCCGCGACAGCCGCTGTCTGGCGATCGCCGCAAGTCCGTCGAGAAGATCGTCAAGGATGCGCTCGCGGTGCGGCCGACACTGCCGCAGTTCTGAGGCTTCTTCTTCTTGTTCGCAGGGAGAAGATGGTGGCAGCCAGATAAGGGGCAGCGCCCACGTGCAAGGAAATTCCAGGTCGACAGAAGCGGGGCGCAGCCCCTCATCCGCCCTTCGGGCGCCTTCGCCCCGTGAACGGGGAGAAGGGTTGGACATAGCCATCGTCGGTGGCGGCATCATCGGTATCTGTGCCGCTGCTTCTCTCGCTGAGGCGGGACGCAGGGTCACCGTCTTCGATCGCACAGGCATTTGCGAGGAGACGAGCTCGGGCAATGCCGCCGCCTTCGCCTTCTCCGACGTGCTGCCGCTGGCGCACAAGGGCATGATGCGGCAGCTGCCGAAATGGCTGGCCGATCCGCTCGGCCCGCTCAGCATCCCGCCCGCCTACCTGCCGACGCTTCTGCCCTGGCTGATCCGCTTCTGGCGCGCCGGTGCGCCGGGGAAATACGAGGCGAGCCTTGCCGCTCAAGCAGGCATGATGAAGCTTGCCGAGGCGGAGTGGATGGGCTTGCTCGACCGCTCCGGCACGCGGTCGATGCTGCGCGAGGATGGCTCGCTCGAGCTTTACGAAAGCGAAGCCGAATTTCAGGCCGGGCTGCCCGGCTGGGCGGCGCGGAAGCGTTTCGGCATCGGTTTCCGCCACGTCGAGGGCGAGGAACTGGCCGCCTTGCAGCCGGGCCTGTCGCCGCGCTTCATCAAAGGCACGTTCGTGCCGGGATGGAAGACGGTCGCCGACCCGAAACTGCTGGGCAAAGCGGTGTGGACCTATGCGCAGGCCAAGGGCGCTCGCTTTGAGCTGGTCCGGATCAGCCAAGTCGCGGCGGATCAGGATGGAGCGACGCTGACGTTGGCAGACGGCACGACCAGACAGGCCCGGCACCTCGTCGTCGCCGCCGGCGCCTGGTCGCATCTGCTGGCCAAGCAACTCGGCGATCGCATTCCGCTGGAGACCGAGCGCGGCTACAACACCACCTTGCCCACGAGTGCCTTCGACGTGAAGCGGATGCTGATCTTCTCCGGCCATGGTTTCGTCGTCACGCCGCTCGAAACAGGCCTGCGCGTCGGCGGCGCCGTCGAACTCGGCGGCATCGAGCGGCCGCCCAATTATGCCAGGTCGAAGGCGCTGCTGCAGAAGGCACAGAAATTCCTGCCGGGGCTCGATCCCTCGGGTGGGCGCGAATGGATGGGGTTCCGCCCCTCGCTGCCGGATTCAGTGCCCGTCATCGGCGGCGCGCCGGGAAAGCGGTCGGTGGTCTATGCCTTCGGCCATGGCCATCTCGGCCTGACCCAGGCGGCGGCCACCGGACGGTTGATCAGGGATCTTGTCCTGGGGCAGACTCCGCCGATCGATCTGGCCCCCTTCAGTCCGCAACGATTTTGATTTTTTCGGGTTTTTGATTTTCGAGGAGCGTCATGGCCAAGAAATCCTTCTTCTGCATAGACGGCCACACCTGCGGCAATCCTGTGCGGCTGGTCGCCGGCGGCGGCCCGCTGTTGCAGGGCGCGACGATGATGGAGCGGCGTGCGCATTTTCTGGCCGAATATGACTGGATCCGCACCGGGTTGATGTTCGAGCCGCGCGGCCACGACGTGATGTCCGGTTCGATTCTCTATCCGCCGACGCGCGAGGATTGCGACATCGCCATCCTGTTCATCGAAACCTCCGGCTGCCTGCCGATGTGCGGCCATGGCACGATCGGTACGGTGACGATGGCCATCGAGCACGGACTGATCAAACCAAAGACGCCGGGCGTGCTCAGGCTCGACACGCCGGCCGGGCTGGTCGTCGCCGAATACAAGCAGGTCGGCGACTATGTCGAGGAGGTGCGCATCACCAATGTGCCATCCTTCCTCTATGCCGAGGGGCTGACGGTCGAATGCCCTGGGCTCGGTGAAATCACCGTCGACGTCGCCTATGGCGGCAACTTCTACGCCATCGTCGAACCGCAGGAGAACTATCGCGACATGGCCGATCATTCGGCGGGCGACTTCATCGCCTGGAGCCCGGTGGTGCGGCAGCGGCTCAACGAGAAATATTCCTTCGTGCATCCGGAAAATCCTGGCATCAACCGGCTGTCGCACATGCTGTGGACCGGTGCGCCGACGGTGGATGGGGCGGATGCCCGCAATGCCGTGTTCTACGGCGACAAGGCGATCGACCGCTCGCCCTGCGGCACCGGCACCTCGGCGCGCATGGCGCAGCTTCATGCCAAGGGCAAACTCAAGGCCGGAGACAGCTTCGTGCATGAATCGATCATCGGTTCGCTGTTCAAGGGCAAGGTCGAAAAGGATGTCAGCGTGGCCGGCAAGCCGGCCATCATTCCCTCGATCGGCGGCTGGGCGCGCATGACCGGACTGAACACCATCTTCATCGACGACCGCGACCCGTTCGCGCACGGGTTTGTTGTCAAGTAATGGGAATCCTGACCTTGCGGAAAGCAACGACCTGAAAAATGGATCGTGCCAAAAACGCAAGGATTCCTTTCATCACCTAATTTTGACGGCGATTTCTTCGAAACGGAGCGCATGATGCGGTCGAATCGTCAAAGACATTGCGTTATGCCAATGGTAGGGTCCGCGATAGTCCAGGGGTCGGATGATGGAAAACGGGCAATCGGGCGGCGTGCTTCGAAAACACGCATGACGATTGAAAAATGACGTTGCAATCCGGGCTCGAAACTTTACGACTAGGGGAAATACGAAAAGGAATGCGTCTGCATGGGCGACATTCCAGGGGAGCCATGTACACATGCAGTACTTTGTCCAGCAGCTTATCAACGGGCTGACGCTGGGATCGATCTATGGGCTGATCGCGATCGGCTACACGATGGTCTACGGCATCATCGGTATGATCAATTTCGCCCATGGCGACATCTTCATGGTGGGTGCCTTCACGGCACTGATCGTCTTCCTCGCCCTTGGCGCGCTGTTCTATTCCGTGCCGGTTGTGCTGGCGCTGCTGATCATGATGATCGTGGCGATGCTGCTCACCAGCCTCTACAACTGGACGATCGAAAAGGTGGCCTACCGGCCGCTGCGCGGTTCGTTCCGACTGGCCCCGCTGATCACTGCCATCGGCATGTCGATCGCGCTGTCGAACTTCGTCCAGGTGACGCAGGGTCCCCGCAACAAGCCGATCCCGCCGATGGTCAGCCAGGTTTACAACATCAACGGCATCAGCGTGTCGCTGAAGCAGATCATCATCGTCGTCGTCACGGCGCTGCTGCTGGCGCTGTTCTGGTATCTGGTCAACAAGACCTCGCTTGGACGAGCGCAACGGGCCTGTGAGCAGGACCGCAAGATGGCGGCGCTGCTCGGCATCGATGTCGACCGTACCATCTCGATCACCTTCATCATGGGTGCGGCCCTTGCCGCGGTCGCCGGCACTTTGTTCCTGATGTATTACGGCGTCATTGCCTTCTCGGATGGTTTCACGCCGGGCGTGAAAGCCTTCACGGCGGCGGTGCTGGGCGGCATCGGTTCGCTGCCGGGCGCGGTGGTCGGCGGGTTGATGATCGGCTTCATCGAGAGCATGTGGTCGGCCTATTTCTCGATCGACTACAAGGATGTCGCGGCGTTCTCGATCCTGGCCATCGTGCTGATCTTCCTGCCTTCCGGCATATTGGGCCGGCCAGAAGTCGAAAAGGTCTGAGACCATGGCCGTCACCGTATCTCCGGAGCGCGACACCGTCGCCACCCCCATGCAGCGCGCGTTGCGCGAGGCGCTCTATGCCGCTGCCATATCGTTTGGCCTGTTCGTGCTGTTCATCGGCCTGAAGACCGGCCAGAACATTTCCAATGAACTGGTCCTGACGACACGCTGGGGCCTGCTTGCCGCCGTGGTTATCGCCACGGCTGTCGGGCGCTTCCTCTATGTCGCCTATGGACAGCCCTTCCTGGCCAACCAGAAGATCACCGACGTCGCCACCGGCCTGCTGCCGGCCAGCGTGGCGTCACGCTTCTTCCAGTTGCCGGCCTTCATCGTGGCCTTGGTCGCGGCGGTGGTGTTGTTTGCGGTCAACAGCTCTCTCGTCGGATGGGTGGGAGCGGAGCCGGCGGGCTATCTGCAGTTCCTGCGCGCCTTGTCGGTCATCTATGTGCTGGCCTGCGTGATCTATTATTTCCGCGGCTTCATTCATGCCAACTTCACCAAACTCGGCATTGCGGCGCTGATCCTCTATCCGATCCTGGTGGTGGCGATCCTGTCGCTGATGTCCTGGTCGTTTGTCGGCGGACTGCAAGGCTCGCTGAAATGGGTCGACAATTTCGGCATCCAGATCCTGATCTATGTGATGCTGGCCTGGGGCCTGAACATTGTCGTTGGCCTCGCCGGCCTGCTCGACCTCGGTTATGTGGCCTTCTACGCGGTCGGCGCCTATGCCTATGCGCTGCTCGGCACGCAGTACGGCCTGTCGTTCTGGATCCTTTTGCCGGCCGCCGGCGCCATGGCCGCCTTCTGGGGCGTGCTGCTCGGTTTCCCGGTGCTGCGCCTGCGCGGCGATTACCTGGCGATCGTCACCTTGGCTTTCGGTGAGATCATCCGCCTGGTGCTGATCAACTGGCGGGAGGTCACCAACGGTTCAGCCGGTATTTCCGGCATCCCGAAGGTCACCTTCTTCGGCCTGATGACCTTCAACGTGTCGGACCCCAATTACGTCGCGAAGGTGCTGCATCTGGCGACATCGAGCGCCTACTACAAGATCTTCCTCTATTACCTGATCTTGGCGCTGGCGCTGCTGACGGCCTTCGTCACCATCCGGCTGCGGCGCATGCCGGTCGGCCGTGCCTGGGAGGCGTTGCGCGAGGACGAGATCGCCTGCCGCTCGCTCGGCATCAACACCACCACCACGAAGCTTACGGCCTTTGCCACGGGTGCGATGTTCGGCGGCTTCGCCGGCGCATTCTTCGCCGCACGGCAGGGCTTCGTCAGCCCGGAATCCTTCGTCTTCCTGGAATCGGCCATTATCCTGGCCATCGTGGTTCTCGGTGGCATGGGCTCGCTGGTCGGCATAGCGGTCGCCGCAATGGTGATGATCGGCGGCACCGAGGCGTTGCGCGAACTCGACTTCCTCAAGCAGGTCTTCGGACCGGACTTCACACCGGAACTCTACCGCATGCTTCTGTTCGGCATGGCCATGGTCATCGTCATGCTGTGGAAGCCGCGCGGCTTCGTCGGCAGTCGTGAACCAACCGCCTTCCTGAAGGAGCGAAAGGCCGTCTCAAGCTCCTTCACCAAGGAAGGACACGGCTGATGAATGCGAACCCTGTTCAGAAAGCCGCTTCGGGCATGAACGACGCTATCCTTCAGGTCGATCATCTGTCGATGAAGTTCGGTGGCCTGGTGGCCATCGGGGATCTGTCTTTCGCC
Organism: Mesorhizobium ciceri biovar biserrulae; assembly: GCF_001618845.1. Lineage (NCBI taxonomy): Bacteria > Pseudomonadati > Pseudomonadota > Alphaproteobacteria > Hyphomicrobiales > Phyllobacteriaceae > Mesorhizobium > Mesorhizobium ciceri. The sequence goes on along the minus strand of NZ_CP015064.1, from coordinate 5,776,218 downwards.
GCCAAGCGCGGCGAGATCACCGCGCTGATCGGCCCCAACGGCGCCGGCAAGACCACGGTGTTCAATTGCATCACCGGCTTCTACAAGCCCTCGGAAGGCATGATCACGCTCAACCGGAACGATGGTTCGACCTTCCTGCTCGAGCGGCTGCCCAACCATGAAATCCCGGCGCGCGCCAAGGTGGCGCGCACCTTCCAGAACATCCGCCTGTTCTCCGGCATGACCCTGCTGGAGAACCTGCTAGTCGCCCAGCACAACAAACTGATGAAGGCATCGGGCTACACGGTGCTTGGCCTGTTCGGCTTCAGCGGCTATCGCAAGGCCTCGGCCGAATCGGTGGAGCTCGCCAAGCATTGGCTGGAAAAGGCCGATCTAGTCGACCGTGCCGACGACCCGGCCGGCGACCTGCCCTATGGCGCGCAGCGCCGTCTCGAGATCGCTCGCGCCATGTGCACGGGACCCGAGCTTCTGTGCCTCGACGAGCCGGCGGCCGGCCTCAATCCGAAGGAATCGGCGGCGCTCAACGAGCTGCTGATCGACATCAAGAACACATCCGGCGCCTCGATCCTGTTGATCGAGCACGACATGTCGGTGGTCATGCAGATCTCCGACCATGTCGTGGTGCTGGAGTATGGCCGCAAGATCTCCGACGGCAGTCCGCAGTCGGTGCGCACCGATCCGCGCGTCATCGCCGCCTATCTCGGCGTCGACGACGAGGAAGTCGAAGCGGTCCTTACCGAAGTCGGCGACGAAGATGTCATCGAACAGCTCGATACGGGGCCGGATGCCGCGCACGGTCCGGGAACATCGTCGTCCTATCTCGCCGGGCCGGTGACCGACACGGTCGGCCATAGTTCGGGCGAGCGGGTTACGGTGGCCAAGGGAGCGTCAAAGGCCGGTCAGGTCGACGCCAGGTCGCTCGCCGCGGCAAACAAGGCAGCCTCGCTGGCAGCCGTGCCGCCGGCGAAGGCAAAGCCTGCTCCGAAAGCGACGTCGAAGGCGGCAACTGGCACGGCGGCGAAGTCGACCGCATCCGCCAAGCCTGCGGCGAAGACTGGAGAGATCTCCAACCGGCTGGCTGCGCCTCGCGGCGGCAAGGCCGACAATTTGACCCGCATAAAGGGCATCGGTACGGTCAACGAGAAGAAGCTCAACGATCACGGCATCTTCCACTTCGACCAGATCGGCGCCTGGAAAAAGGCCGACGTCGAGGCCGCCGAAGCCTATCTTGCTTTTGACGGACGTATCGCGCGCGAGGAATGGGTTAAACAGGCCAGGCTGCTCGGCCAGGGCAGGGACACGGAATTTTCGCGCCGCGTCGATGCGGGCAAGGTGGCGACGAGCCATGCTTCCGCAAAGACTGCAAAGGCAGCCTCCGGAAAGACCGCGAGCAAGACCGCTGCCAAGCCCGTGGCGGGCAAGCGTGGAGGGGGCAAGTGATGGCCGCGACAACGCTGCTCGATATCAAGGGCGTGCAGACCTATTACGGCAACATCCGGGCGCTGAACGGCGTCGATGTCACCGTCAAGCAGGGTGAGATCGTGGCGCTGATCGGTGCCAATGGCGCCGGCAAGTCGACGCTGATGATGACTATTTTCGGTGCGCCGCGGGCTCGCGCCGGGACTATCACCTTTGCCGGCACCGACATAACCCAGATGCCGACGCACGAGATCGCGCGCATGCGCATTGCCCAATCGCCCGAGGGCCGGCGGATCTTTCCGCGCATGACGGTGATGGAAAACCTGCAGATGGGCGCCAGCCTCGACAACCTCAAGCACTATGACGAGGACGTCGAGAAGGTGTTCACGCTGTTCCCGCGTTTGAAGGAGCGCATCACCCAGCGCGGTGGCACGCTGTCGGGCGGTGAGCAGCAGATGCTGTCGATCGGACGCGCGCTGATGGCACGGCCGAAGCTGCTTTTGCTCGACGAGCCGTCGCTGGGTCTCGCGCCGCTGATCGTCAAGCAGATCTTCGACGCCATCCGCGAACTGAACCGCACCCAGGGGCTGACCGTGTTCCTGGTCGAGCAGAACGCCTTCGGCGCGCTCAAGCTCGCCACGCGCGGCTACGTCATGGTCAACGGCAATGTGACGATGAGCGGCACCGGCAAGGAACTGCTCGCCAATCCGGAAGTGCGCGCCGCCTATCTCGAGGGCGGACACCACTGAGTTCGAAGCGGAATGCGTGCACCGCTATTCCGCTCCAGATTGTTTGTTTGTCGCATGATCTTTGTCCGGAAAGTCCGCAACTTTTCGGGATCATGCTAGGGAGACTTCACCATGCAGGGCATTCTTTACGAGGAACCCTCGATCTGGCAGTTCTTCTTCGTCACCTGTCTGCTCGGCGGCTGGGCGGCGTGGATGACGGGCAAGGCCAGTGCCCAGACGTGGCGCAGCTTCATCCAGCTGTTCGCCTATGTGCTGGGCCTCGGCATCGCGATCCGCTTCATCCATCACGCGCTGTTCGGCGGCACCATGTTCTCGCTGCATTATTATGTCGTCGACACCATCGTGCTGATGATCCTCGGCTTCGTCGGCTATCAATACACGCGCACCAACCAGATGGTGACACAGTATAATTGGCTCTACGAAAGAGCTTCACTCTTGAGCTGGAAACCGAAAGGTTGACGTTCATCATTAACGCCGCCTCGAAATTGAATCGGCGTGACAAGTGCCTGAAAATCGGCAAACTATGCTTTCTGCGATAAGGGTGGGCATCGCATGAAAGCTTCATCCACGCCCACTCCGTTAATGGGAGCGTTTAAATGAAAAAGTCACTTTTGTCCGCCGTCGCCCTGACCGCGCTTGTCGCGTTCGGCGGCAGCGCGTGGGCTGACGTAATGATGGGCGTCGCGGGCCCGATCACCGGTCCGAACGCCGCCTTCGGCGCGCAGCTGCAGAAGGGGGCGGAAGCTGCTGTCGCCGACATCAATGCCAAGGGCGGCATCAACGGCGAGCAGATCAAGCTCGAAGTCGGCGACGACGTCTCCGATCCGAAGCAGGGTATCTCGGTCGCCAACAAGTTCGTCGGCGACGGCGTCAAGTTCGTGGTCGGCCACTTCAACTCCGGCGTCTCTATCCCGGCATCTGAAGTCTATGCGGAAAACGGCATCGTCGAAGTGACGCCGGCCGCGACCAACCCGCAATTCACCGAGCGCGGTCTGTGGAACGTGTTCCGCACCTGCGGACGCGACGACCAGCAGGGCAGCATTGCCGGCGCGTATCTCGCCGCCAACTTCAAGGACGCCAAGATCGCTGTCGTTCACGACAAGACCACCTATGGTCAGGGCCTTGCCGACGAAACCAAGAAGGCGATGAACGCCAAGGGCGTGACGGAAGTCATGTATGAAGGCATCAATGTCGGCGACAAGGACTTCTCGGCGCTGATCGCCAAGATGAAGGAAGCCGGCGTTTCCATCATCTATTGGGGCGGCCTGCACACCGAAGCCGGCCTGATCATCCGTCAGGCGGCCGACCAGGGCCTCAAGGCAACGCTGGTTTCCGGCGATGGCATCGTGTCGAACGAACTGGCTTCGATCGCAGGCGACGCAGTTGCGGGCACGCTCAACACGTTCGGCCCGGATCCGCGCCTGATCCCCGCCAACAAGGAACTCGTCGAGAAGTTCCGCGCGCAGGGTTTCGAGCCGGAAGCCTACACGCTCTACTCCTACGCCGCCGTGCAGGCGATCGCGGAAGCAGCGACCGCTGCCAAGTCGAACGACCCGCAGGCAGTTGCCAAGGCGCTGCATGAAAACGGCCCCTTCAAGACCGTTCTCGGCGACCTGTCCTATGACGCCAAGGGCGATCCGACGCTGCCCGGCTACGTCATGTACGAATGGAAGAAGGGCGACGACGGCAAGTACACCTACGTCCAGAAGATGTAAGCTCGTCAGTCTCCAGACCATTTACGGATGCCCGGCGCCTCGCGCCGGGCATTTTCTTTTGCCATCGTCATGTCAGGGGCGGCCGGTGGAGCCGATGCTTAGCCGGGCAATGATCGTGCATTAACCGGAAAGCCGGCTCTTTTTTGGCTGTTCGGAGGAATGGGAAAGGTCCTTGGCGCAATGATTCCATTTCAATCGGTTTAAATGCGCGTCAATTTCGTTTGCACTGCAGCATTTTCACGCTAATCATTGCGCCGATTTCTCTTCCTTCCGTCGCTGGAGCCCAGTCCTTGGCCATCACGAAGATCCTCGTCGCCAACCGGTCCGAAATCGCCATTCGCGTCTTCCGCGCGGCCAACGAACTCGGGCTCAAAACCGTGGCGATCTGGGCGGAGGAAGACAAATACTCCCTGCATCGCTTCAAGGCCGACGAGAGCTACCAGGTCGGACGCGGGCCGCATCTGACCAGGGACATGGGGCCGATCGAAAGCTATCTGTCGATCGAGGAGGTGATCCGCATCGCCAGGCTGTCGGGTGCCGATGCTATCCATCCCGGCTACGGATTGTTGTCGGAAAGCCCCGAATTCGCCGACGCCTGTGCCGAAGCCGGCATTACCTTCATCGGGCCGAGGCCGGACACAATGCGGCGGCTCGGCAACAAGGTCGCGGCGCGCAATCTCGCCATCGAGGTCGGCGTGCCGGTGATCCCCGCCACCGATCCGTTGCCGGATGACATGGAGACGGTCAAGACACTGGCCAAGGAAATCGGCTATCCGGTGATGCTGAAGGCATCATGGGGCGGCGGCGGCCGCGGCATGCGGGCCATCCGCGCCGAAGCCGACCTTGCCCGCGAAGTCACCGAAGGCAAGCGCGAGGCGAAAGCCGCCTTCGGCAAGGACGAGGTCTATCTCGAAAAGCTGATCGAACGCGCCCGCCATGTCGAGGTGCAGGTGCTGGGCGATACCCATGGCAATGCCGTGCACCTGTTCGAGCGCGACTGTTCGATCCAGCGCCGCAACCAGAAGGTCGTCGAGCGGGCGCCGGCGCCCTATCTCGAAATGTCGCAGCGCGAGGAGCTTTGCGGCCATGCGCTCAAGATCGCCCGCGAGACCAGCTATATCGGCGCCGGCACGGTCGAGTTCCTGCAGGATGCCGACACCGGCAAATTCTATTTCATCGAGGTCAACCCGCGCATCCAGGTCGAGCACACCGTCACCGAGCAGGTGACGGGCATCGATATCGTCAAGGCGCAGATCCATATCCTCGACGGCTTTGCCATCGGCACACCGGAATCAGGCGTGCCGGCGCAGAAGGACATAAGGCTGAACGGCCACGCGCTGCAGTGCCGCATCACCACGGAAGATCCCGAGCACAATTTCATCCCGGATTACGGCCGCATCACCGCCTATCGCGGCGCGACGGGCTTCGGCATCCGCCTCGACGGCGGCACCGCTTATTCGGGCGCGGTCATCACCCGCTTCTACGACCCGCTGCTGGAGAAGGTGACGGCGTGGGCGCCGACGCCGGCCGAGACGATCGCCCGCATGAATCGGGCGCTGCGCGAGTTCCGCATCCGCGGCGTCGCCACCAATTTGACCTTCCTCGAAGCGATCATCAACCATCCGAGCTTCGCCGACAATTCCTACACGACCAAGTTCATCGACACGACGCCGGAACTGTTCCAGCAGGTCAAGCGCCAGGACCGCGCCACCAAGCTCATCAACTATCTCGCCGACGTCAGCGTCAACGGCCATCCCGAGACGCGCGGCCGGCCGCAGCCGAAGGCCGACGCCGCGGCACCCGTGGTGCCTTACCTCAACGGCAATGTGCCCGGCGGCAGCAAGCAGAAGCTGGATGTGCTGGGCCCGCAGAAGTTCGCCGCCTGGATGCGCGATCAGAAGGAGGTTCTGGTCACCGACACGACGATGCGTGATGGCCATCAATCGCTGCTGGCGACGCGCATGCGCACGCATGACATTGCCGGCATCGCCGGTACCTATGCGCGTGCCTTGCCGCAGCTTCTATCGCTGGAATGCTGGGGTGGCGCCACCTTCGACGTCGCCATGCGCTTCCTCACCGAGGATCCGTGGGAGCGGCTGTCGCTGGTGCGCGAGGCGGCGCCCAATCTGCTGTTGCAGATGCTGCTGCGCGGTGCCAATGGCGTCGGCTACACCAACTATCCCGACAATGTCGTGCAGCATTTCGTCAAGCAGGCAGCAAGCGGTGGCATCGACCTGTTCCGGGTCTTCGATTGCCTGAACTGGGTCGACAACATGCGCGTCGCCATGGATGCGGTCGGAGCCGAAGGCAAGCTGATCGAAGCGGCGATCTGCTACACCGGCGATATCCTCGATCCGGCGCGGGCGAAATACGACCTCAAATACTATGTCGGCCTGGCCAGGGAATTGCAGGCGGCCGGCGCCCACATCATCGCCGTCAAGGACATGGCCGGCCTGCTGAAGCCTTCCGCAGCACGCGTGCTGTTCAAGGCGCTGCGCGAGGCGACCGACCTGCCGATCCATTTCCACACCCACGACACGTCGGGCCTGTCGGCGGCGACGGTGCTGGCGGCGGTGGAAAGCGGCGTCGACGCCATAGACGCGGCGATGGATGCCTTCTCCGGCAACACCTCGCAGCCATGCCTTGGCTCACTCGTCGAGGCGCTGAAGGGCACCGAACGCGACCCCGGTCTCGACCCGCAATGGATCAGGAAGATCTCGTTCTACTGGGAAGCGGTGCGCAACCAGTACGCCGCATTCGAAAGCGACCTCAAGGGGCCGGCCTCGGAAGTCTATCTGCACGAGATGCCGGGCGGGCAGTTCACCAATCTGAAGGAACAGGCTCGCTCGCTCGGATTGGAGACGCGCTGGCACGAGGTGGCGCAGACCTATCACGACGTCAATCTGATGTTCGGCGACATCGTCAAGGTAACGCCGTCGTCCAAGGTTGTCGGCGACATGGCATTGATGATGGTCAGCCAGGACCTGACCGTTGCCGATGTCGAAAACCCCGACAGGGATATCGCCTTCCCGGACTCGGTCGTCTCGATGCTGCGCGGCGATCTCGGCCAGTCGCCAGGCGGGTGGCCGGCGGCGCTGCAGAGGAAGGCGCTCAAGGGCGACAAGCCGATCACGGTGCGGCCCGGCTCGCTGCTCAAGCCAGCCGACCTCAAGGCCAACCGCAAGGAAATCGAGGAGAAGCTCGAGCGCAAGCTGTCGGAATTCGAATTCGCCTCGTGGCTGATGTATCCGAAGGTGTTCACGGATTTCGCCGGCGCGCAGGAGACCTATGGGCCGGTCAGCGTGCTGCCGACGCCGACGTATTTCTACGGCATGAAGCCGGAAGACGAGATCTTCGTCGACATCGAGAAGGGCAAGACGCTGGTGGTGCGCTGCCTGGCCATCGGCGATGTCGACGAGAAGGGCATGGTCACCGTGTTCTTCGAACTCAACGGCCAGCCGCGCCGTGTCAAGGTGCCCGACCGGGCGCATGGCGCGTCCGCCGCCAAGGCCCGCCGCAAGGCCGAACCCGGCAACGAGGCGCATGTCGGCGCACCGATGCCGGGCGTCGTTTCTGCGCTTTCGGTGGCTGCCGGCCAGGCTGTGAAGGCCGGTGACGTGCTGCTTTCCATCGAAGCGATGAAGATGGAGACGGCGCTGCATGCCGAGCGCGACGGCACGGTCGCCGAGGTGCTGGTCAAGGCAGGCGACCAGATCGATGCCAAGGATCTGCTGATCGCTTTCAGCTAATTGATACCTTCCTGGGGATCGCTGTCCGCATCGTGGCGGCAGCGTCAGTTCGATCATCGATAACAGCTTGACCCGCCGCCGCCGGTCGGGCATCGAGCCCGCTCAATTCGCCGCTGCATGCATCCCGAGTCGCGGCGCAGAAACGATGTGGAGAAAAATATGGCCGACGATATCACCGATACCAGCCAGACTGTTGCCGCCGGCCAGCTGCGTGCCTTCATCGAGCGCATAGAGCGGCTCGAGGAAGAGAAGAAGACCATTTCCGACGACATCAAGGAAGTGTTCGCCGAGGCCAAGGGCACAGGCTTCGACACCAAGGCGATGCGCACGATCATCCGGCTGCGCAAGAAGGACCAGGCCGAGCGTCAGGAAGAGGAAACCATCCTCGATCTGTATAAGGCCGCACTCGGCATGGTGTAGAGACTGTCTGGAAATTCTACTCCGGCGGCCATCTGGTGGCGTTTTCTGCGCTTCCCTAGTTCTACTGCAATGCAGTAGAACTGAGCTCACGTACTTTAAGTACGCTCCGCTCCGGTTCTCGAAATCACCACCATATGACTCGCCGGAGCGAATTTCGAAACAGTCTCCGGCCGAGCATGATGCCGGAGCGAGCATCGAGCCATGAGCGAATTCGACTTCGGCGCCCGCCGCGCCTCTGAATTCCGCCAGCGCGGCTTCTGGACGCTGTTCGCCGAGCGGCATCCGGAAGAAAGGGTTTTGATGGCGAGGCGCGGACCCTGGTTCTGGCAGCGTGGGCTGCCCGATTTCGCCTTGGTCCTTTCCATGTATGTCGCGCCGGCGCAGAGCCAGGTCGGCGTCTTCTTCGGCCGCAACGAGAAGTTCGGCGCCACGCAAGCGTGGTCGCGGTTGAAACCGTTCCAGCCTGATATCGAAGCCAGGCTGAAGCTCAGGCCGGAACAGAGTTGCGAGGATCTCGGCATCAATTCGATGTGGCGGGTGAACTGCTATGCCGAGGACAACTGGCCAGCCATGGCCGACTGGCTGGTGACCGAATGTTCGCGTTTCGAGCGCGCGGTAACCGAAGTCCTGAGGCAGGGATAGACATCCGGTGTTGCCAGAGGGTATCGGCTCCTTTTTCCGCTCACGCTGGCAAGGCCAGGTGCCGCTCGACCGGCTGTTCTGGCGCGACCTTGTTCTTGGCGGCACGGCGCTCAACGTCGCATCTCTGGTGGCCGCGATCATCCTGCTCGGACTGAAGCTGCCGCTCGCGCTGGTTCTGGCGGTGCATTTCGCACCGGTGCCCTACAACCTCTTTCTGACCTTTTCCGTATGGCGAACCACGCAAAAGGCCAGTGGCGCCAAGGCCTCGCTGATGACGCTCGGCGCCACATTATGGCTAATCCTGACGGTCGTGGTCTGAGAGCGGACACGGGCGCCCACCGCGTTCGCCGGGTTCGGCCGGGGGGCAATGAAAAGGGCGGCCGCAGCCGCCCTTTTCATTCATTCAATCGAATTTCGGTTCAGGCCGCCGGCTCGAATTTCAGCGCCACGCCGTTGATGCAATAGCGCAGGCCGGTCGGCGGCGGGCCGTCCTCGAAAACATGGCCGAGATGGCTGCCGCAGCGGGCGCAATGGCATTCGGTGCGAACCATGCCGTAGCTGCGGTCGACGGTGTTTTCGACCGAACCCGGCACCGGGTCGTTGAAGCTCGGCCAGCCGGTGCCGCTCTCGAACTTCAGCTTGGATTCAAACAAAGGCTGGTCGCAGCCGACGCAGGAAAAGGTGCCGGCGCGCTTCTCGTAGAGCAAAGCGCAACTTCCCGGCCGCTCGGTGCCGTGGCCGCGCATGACGGCATACTGCTCCGGCGTCAGCCGGGCGCGCCATTCGGCGTCGGTGCGGGTTACAGGGTAGGTGTGGGTGTCCATGTGATCTCCTCAGCCTTGCCGGCTCGCCACTACAGCGCCGCGCGCCCATCGCACGCGCAAAGGACGCTATAGTACTTTGGTTTTGCGCATAATCCGAACCGGAAGTTCGGGATCATGCGCGGATTGCAACCTCATATTCGCACCAAGATAGGCATTTGTTGCGCGATTTGCCCGCATTTTTGATCGTGATCTTTATGCGATCGCCCTGAGATAGCGATCGACCGAAGCAGCCAACGCCGCTTTTGCGCCCCCGATGACATTCTGGTTCCACCATGCACCATAGATATGGTCGAACGCGAATGGCTCCAGTGCCGCCGCGATGCGGCGCACGGCCGCTGCATTGAGCGGAATGTAGTTCGGATAGCTGTACATGAAGCTGACATGGCGGCGCGTCGGCGTCACCTGCAAGATATCGCCGGCCAGCAAGACGTCGCCGACATCGCGTTTCCAGTGCAGTACCTGACCGCCGGCAAAGTGGCCGCCGCAGCGGATGAGCGTCAGCGAAGGGTTTATGGCCAGCGTCTCGCCTTCCCAACTGACGATCGCCTTGTGCGGTCGCATGATCCATTGGCGGTCATCGGCATGGAGATAAATCGGCACGCCGCCAAACGCCTCGCTCCAACTGGCCATCACCGAATAATAGTGGCAGTGCGAGATGGCGATCGCCGCCAGGCCACCGCGGCGGTTGATCTCGGCCACCGCCTCGTCGCTGACCATCGAAACGCAGTCCCACAGCACGTTGCCGTGTGGCGTCTGCGCCAGCAGCGCCCGTTGGCCGATGGCGAAGCGCGGCTCGATGCCGAAGGCGAGAACGCCGGCATCGTCCTTCATCACAAGCCGGTGTCCTTCGGCAAGTTCCTCCGGCGTGATCCACGCTTGGCCCTCCCAGCGCACATATTGGCGCTCGTCCTCGCAGATCGGGCAATGTTCTGGCGGCGTCTCTGTCGCCGCGAACTGGACGCCGCATTGCAGGCAGAGGAAGCAGGTCATCGGATCTCCTGTCGGTCTTTCAGTGCTTTCTTGAAAGCTGCTTGGTCGCGCCCTCAAGCCCGGCCAGCGTCAGCGGGAACATGCGGCCGCCGAAGATGTCGCGGATCATCGCAATCGAATGGGTGTAGCCCCAGTTCTTGGGGTCTTCGGGGTTCAGCCATACCGCGTTCGGCCATTGCTGCAGCAGACGGCCGAGCCAGACGCTGCCCGCCTCCGGATTCCAGTGCTCGACCGAACCGCCGGGGTGAGCGATCTCGTAAGGGCTCATCGAGGCGTCGCCGACGACGATCACCTTGTAGTCCGGCCCATATTTGTGGAGCAGGTCGAAGGTCGGAATCACCTCGGCATGCCTGCGGCGATTGTCCTTCCACACGCCCTCATAGAGGCAGTTGTGGAAATAGAAATATTCGAGCTGGCGGAATTCGGCGCGGGCGGCCGAGAACAGCTCCTCGACGCTTTTGATGTGGTCGTCCATCGAACCGCCGACATCGAAGAACATCAACAGCTTCACCGCGTTGCGCCGCTCTGGCCGCGTCTGCACGTCGAGATAGCCGTGTTCGGCCGTGGCATGGATGGTTCCGGGCAGGTCGAACTCCTCCTCGGCGCCCTCACGCACCCAGCGACGCAGGCGTTTCAGCGCGATCTTGATGTTGCGGGTGCCGAGTTCGACGGCATCGTCGAAATTCCTGAACTCGCGTTTGTCCCAGACCTTCACCGCGCGCCGGCTGCGGCTTTCATGCTGGCCGATGCGCACGCCTTCGGGATTGTAGCCATAGGCGCCGAAAGGCGAGGTGCCGCCGGTGCCGATCCATTTCGAGCCGCCCTGGTGACGGCCTTTTTGTTCCTGCAGCCGCTGTTTCAATGTCTCCATCAGTTTCTCGAAACCGCCGAGCGCTTCGACCAGTTTTTTCTCCTCGTCGGTCAGGTGCTTTTCGGCGAGGCGGCGCAACCATTCCTCGGGGATGTTGGCGATATCGACTGCATCCGGCCCGCCCAGTGCTTCGATGCCCTTGAAGACATGCGCGAACACCTGGTCGAAGCGGTCGATATGGCGCTCGTCCTTCACCAGCGCCGCACGGGCGAGGTAGTAAAAACCTTCGACGTCGTAGTCGACCAGCCCGGCTTCCAGCCCTTCCAGCAGCGACAGATATTCCCTGAGCGAGACGGGAACGCGTGCAGCCTTCAGTTCAAGGAAGAAGGGGATGAACATGGCCGGTTACAGCAAATCATACTCGATGAAGCCCGTGCGGCGGGCGACGTGGTCGTAAAGCTTGCGCGCGGTGGCGTTGGTCTCGTGCGTCATCCAGTAGACATTCTTGACGCCGATCTTTGCCGCCTCTTCCTTCACTGCGTTGATAAGGGCGGCGCCGATCCCCTTGCCGCGCACATCCGGGTCGGCGAACAAATCCTGCAGATAGCAGTTGTTTTTCTCCGACCAGCCGGAGCGGTGGTACAGGTAGTGCGTGAGACCGACCGCCTTGCCGTCCAGTGTGGCGATGAAGCCTTTTGGCTCGAATTCGCCCGGAGTGAACAGCCGCTTCCAGGTGACGGCGTAGACCTCTTCCGGCAGCTTCGTCTCATAGAAGGTGAGATAGTCGGTCCACAGGCGCCGCCAATCGGCGTGGTCGGACTGCGCGAGCGGGCGGACGATTATCTCGGACATTTCGTTCCCTCTGAAGTCTGGAACCCGATCCATACCAATAGAATCGGGATCAGGAACACCCTTGCCTATTCGGCAGGCGAACTATATTCGCGAAAAGCGGTCGCGAGCATGTGCAGCGCCTCCCGCGCCCGCGGCGGCAGAGCGTGCGACTGCAAAACGATCTCGGACGGGGGAATTGGTGGCAGGCCGAGTTTGCGGCCCACCTCGATCAAGCCCGGGGGCACAACCCGGTAAGCGAGGGCGGAAAGGGCAAAGCCCGCCGATACCGCGATGTTGACGGCAGCGCCGCCGCCGCCGACGAAAGCCTCATTCCAGGCGATGCCTGCCCGGTCCAGCGCCTCGACCGCTCTCATACGGTCCGGGCAATTGCATCTGGTGCTTAAAAGAGCCAGGCGCAGGGGCGTGCCTGGTCGCCATTCGAAGCCAGGTGCCGCGAACCAGCCATAGTGGGTGCGCGACAAAGCTTCACCGCGTCGACTGTCATCTTCCTGGTGCACAATCACCGCATCGAGTTCGCCGCGATCGAAAGCTTCTTCCAGCATGGAGCTGGTATCGATCCGTATGTTGAGCGCGAGCGACGGATCGTGGGCATGAAGCTGGGCGATCAGCGTGGAAAGCTCAGGCCCCGCGACATGATCGACGAAGCCGAGCGCAAGCCGACATGGCGCCGCGGAAAATTCCGCGACGGCGCGTTCATGGGCGGCAAGGAATTCGCGGGCCACGGGCAGGAAGACAGCCCCCCTTTCCGACAGTGCCACGCGGCGCGGGGTTCGTTCGATCAAACGTGCGCCGAGCTTTTCCTCGAGCCGCCGCAACTTGACGCTGATCGTCGCCTGGGTGCTGCCAAGTGCTGCAGCCGCCCGGGTGAAGCTCTGCAGGTCGGCCACCATGACGAAAGTGCGCACGGCATCGACATCGAGACTGGCCATCTCCGGCATTCCATTTTGTTATCTCTGAAATAGAAATGCATAGTCTTTTTTCATGGTCAAGCGTCGTCTATGTCATCTCGACCGCAGTTTGAAGAGCCAGCCCGGTTCCAGAATGCTTCGACAGAAAGTGATCGACATGACGTTTCAAATCGACCGAAACACCGTTGCGCTTGCCGGGGCCTGCCTTGCCTCGCTGCTGTTCGGCCTCGAAATCTCCAGCGTCCCGGTGATCCTTCCGAGACTGGAAAGCGTGCTCGCCGCCGACTTCAAGGATCTGCAATGGATCATGAACGCCTACACCATTGCCTGCACCACGGTGCTGATGGCGACAGGAACGCTGGCCGACCGCTTCGGCCGCAAACGGGTGATGGTGATCGCCACCATCGCCTTCGGCCTGGCCTCACTGCTGTGCGGCCTCGCGCCGAGCGCTTCGCTCCTCATCATTGCACGCTTCCTGCAAGGCCTGGCGGGAGGGGCGATGTTCACTTGCAGCGTGGCCGTCTTGTCCCACCAGTTTCAGGACGGCAGCGAACGCGGCAAGGCTTTTGTGGCCTGGAGCGTCGTCTCGGGGATCGGGCTTGGCTTTGGTCCCGCCATCGGTGGATTGATCGTCGCGTTCTCGAGCTGGCAGTGGGTGTTCCTCATCCATGTGCCGCTTGCCATCCTTGCGCTGGTCTTCATCGGTGCCGGTGTCACCGAATCACGCGACCACAATGCCCAGAAGCTTGACCGTGCCGGTATCCTGACGCTCTCGTTCGCGGTGTTCGGCTTCTCCTATCTGATCACGCAAGGGGCCGATCTCGGCTCTGGCGCCCGCATCGGCGTAGCAAGTGCTGCCGTGCTGGCCTTCGCCGCGTTCCTCGTTGCCGAGAAGATCAGCCCCTACCCGATGTTCGATTTCTCGGTGTTTCGGATCCGTCAATTTTCGGGAGCGATCATGGGCGGCATCGGCATGAATTTCAGCTATTGGCCGTTCATCATCTATCTGCCGATCTATTTTTCGGGTGTGCTCGGCTACGACAGCACCACGACCGGCCTGCTGCTGCTCGTCTACACGCTTCCCTTGATGCTGATGTCCTCGACCGCCGAGCGCCTGCGCGCCCGCTATCAGGCGCGGGTGGCGATCCCGCTCGGGTTGCTGACATTGGGGGTCGGCTTTATCGCCATGAGGATAGGTTCGAGCCTTGAGGGAACCAGCTGGCTGACCATGCTGCCCGGTACGCTGATCGCCGGTATCGGTATCGGCCTCACCAACTCACCGACCACCAACACCACGACGGGTTCGGTGTCGCCGGATCGCGCCGGCATGGCTTCGGGCATCGATATCAGCGCGCGGCTGATCACGCTCGCCATCAACATCGCGGTGCTGGGCCTGCTGTTGACGCAGGGAATTGCTTCCTATCTCAAAACCGCATTGGGCACGGCCCTTGACCCGGACGAATTGCGCGCGTTGGCGGAAAAGATCGCCACCGGAAATCTCGATGGCCTCTCGCAATATTCGCCCAGGCTGGCGACCCTCGACCCGTCCGGCGCGCTTGCGCATGCTGCCTTGGTCAACGGTTTTGGCTGGGTCATGCTCTATAGCGGGATCGGCGTTCTTGCCCTTGCCGTCATCAGCTTCGTCGTCTTCGGCCCCAGAAACGTCGCGCCGCAAGAGGCAAGGGACCGTCATCGTGCTCAGGGCGCAAGCGAAGCTCGATCGTAGCCAGTGCCCGGCGCCTCACCCTTGCCTGCGCGCCATGAAGGCAAGCCGCTCGAACAGATGGACATCCTGTTCGTTCTTCAGCAATGCGCCATGCAGCTTGGGCAACGCGTTCTTCGGGTCGGCGCGCAGATCCTCGGGCGCGATGTCGTCGGCGACCAGCAGCCTTATCCAGTCGAGCGCCTCGGAGGTCGACGGTTTTTTCTTCAGCCCCGGCACATCGCGGATCTCGTAGAACTGGGTGAGGGCTGCCCGAACCAGGTTCTGCTTGATGCCGGGATAGTGGACGTCGACGATTCTGTGCAGCGTGTCGACGTCGGGAAAGCGGATGTAATGGAAGAAGCAGCGGCGCAGGAACGCGTCCGGCAACTCCTTCTCGTTGTTGGAGGTGATGATGACGATCGGCCTGACGGCGGCGCGGATGGTTTCGCCGGTCTCGTAGACGAAGAACTCCATCCGATCGAGTTCCTGCAGGAGATCGTTTGGGAATTCGATGTCGGCCTTGTCGATCTCGTCGATCAAGAGCACGACCTTCCTGCCGGCGGCGAAAGCCTCCCAGAGTTTGCCGCGCTTGATGTAGTTCCTGATGTCGTTAAAGCGCTCGTCGCCCAACTGGCTGTCGCGCAGCCGCGAGACGGCATCATATTCGTACAGGCCCTGCTGCGCCCGCGTCGTCGACTTGACGTGCCATTCGATGAGGTCGAGGCCGAGTGCAGTCGCCACCTGGCGGGCCAGTTCCGTCTTGCCGGTGCCGGGCTCGCCCTTGACCAGCAAGGGCCGCTCCAGCGCGATCGCCGCATTGACGGCCACCATCAGATCCTTGTCGGCGACATAGGCCGCCGTGCCTTCGAAACGCATTCTTGCTCCTCGGTTGGTCATCGCGACCGTAAGGACGAGCCCGTGCCTGTGCAAGGGTGAGGTGTTGGCGGCGCGAGGGCCTGAACCCAACACGGAAAGAGTTCCCGTCTCACTGGCGCTTAGCCGGCCGGCAGCCTATATTGGGCGGGACGGTCTGTGCTTCCCGGCAGGAGAACATTTTCCCCGGGGCCTTAACGATCCTTAGGGAGCTGTCCCTGGGAAGACCCGTGGGTTTTCTCACACGGCGCCCACCTACTTTGTAGGTTCCCGGGATCGCTCTCTCCACCGGTTGTGTGGATCGTCACTTATTGCCACGCGTCCCGCATTTCGGTGGATGATTGCGGTGGAAGACGTCGCTCCCAACACTCCATCCAGATCTGACCTTTTCTACCCTGACTGCATGACCTCTCTCAAAGACCTCAAAAAGCAGCTTCGCCGCGAGGCCCTCGGACGCCGCGATGCGCTCGACGAATTCTGGCGGGTGGAGGTCGCGCTTGAAATGGCAGAGACGGCACGCGATCACCTCCACATTGAGCCGGGCCAGATCGTTTCCGGCTTCTGGCCGATGCGCTCGGAAGTCGACGTCAGGCCGCTGATGTTTGCCTTGCGCGAAAGGGGCGCGCGGCTTTGCCTGCCGGCCATTCTCGACAAAACCACGATCGTCTTTCGCGAACTGGTGCGCGGCGCGCCGATGGTCGAGATGGGTTTCGGCACGGTCGGCCCGCATGAAGAAGCAGAAGTGCTCGACCCCTCGGTGATGCTGGTGCCGCTCGCCGCCTTCGATGCGCGCGGCCATCGCATCGGCTATGGTGCCGGCTATTACGACCGCGCCATCGCCAAGCTGATCGACAAGGGACAGCCGCCGCGGCTGGTCGGCATCGCCTTCGACTGCCAGGAGGTGGCAATGGTGCCGGATGAGGAACATGACGTCGTCATTCCGGAAATACTGACCGAGAGCGGGTTGCGCCGCTTCGCGTCAAAATTGTAGATAAAAGGACGCATGATCTTTCACAGACGTCATGCAGCTTTTGCTTCGCTGACCTTCGGTGCGGGATCATATGAGACTTCTCTTTCTCGGTGACATGGTTGGAAAGACAGGACGGACGGCGGTGTGGGAACAGCTGCCCGGCTTGATCTCCGACTTCAAACTCGATTTCGTCATCGTCAACGGTGAGAACGCCGCCGGCGGCTTCGGCATCACCGAAGATATCTTTCGCGAGACGATCGCGGCCGGTGCGGATGTCGTCACAACCGGCAACCATGTCTGGGACCAGCGCGACGCACTCGCCTTCGCGCCGCGCGAAGAGCGCTTCCTGCGCCCCTCGAACTTTCCCAAGGGCACGCCCGGGCGCGGCTCCGGCGTCTACATCGCCAGGAGCGGCGCGCGCGTGCTGGTCGCCAACATCATGGGCCGGGTGTTCATGCATCCCGAACTCGACGATCCCTTCCAGGCCGGCGAACGCGAGCTTGCCGCCTGTCCGCTCGGCGAGCAGGCGGATGCGGTGATCATCGACTTCCACGCCGAGGCGACCTCGGAAAAGATGTGCTTCGCGCATTTCGTCGACGGCCGTGCCAGCCTCGTCGTCGGCACCCATACCCACCAGCCGACCGGCGATCACCAGATCCTCAATGGCGGCACCGGTTATATGTCCGACGCCGGCATGTGCGGCGACTATGATTCCTCGCTCGGCATGGACAAGGAGGAGCCGCTCAACCGGTTCCTGTCGAAAGTGCCGAAAGGCCGCTTCGAAGCGGCGACCGGACCGGCGACCTTGTGCGGCGTCGGCGTCGATATTTCCGACCGCACCGGGCTGACCGAGCGGATCGCGCCGTTTCGTCGCGGCCCGCGGCTGGAGGAAACCGCACCGTCCTTCTGGTCATGACATTGATATAGGCACGCTTAGTACCTAACTGCCGGCGACACTGCTCTAGATCGTTAAAAGAGGGGACGACCTCCATGCAGCTCATCGAATTCCTGGCGCCGCATTTTCAATTTGTGTCCGATCCAACCGCCTGGGTCGCGCTGCTGACGCTGATTGTGCTCGAGGTCGTGCTCGGCATCGACAATCTGATCTTCATCTCGATCCTGACCAACAAGCTGCCGGAAGCACAACGGGCCCGTGCCCGCCGGCTCGGCATCTCGGCGGCGCTGATCATGCGGCTGGTGCTGCTGGCCACCATTTCGATCATCGTCCAGCTGACCACGCCGGTATTCACGGCCTTCGGCCATGGTTTTTCCTGGCGCGACCTGATCCTGATCGCCGGCGGCCTGTTCCTGGTCTGGAAGGCGACCAAGGAGATCCATCACACGGTCGATCCCGACGACCACAAGGATACGATGATGGGCGAGACGCTGCAGATCAGCCTCGCCGGCGCGATCTTCCAGATCCTGCTGCTCGACCTGGTCTTCTCGATCGATTCGATCATCACCGCCGTCGGCATGACCGACGAGATCGCTATCATGTACATCGCCGTGATCGTGGCGGTCAGCGTGATGATGCTGGCGGCCGGGCCGCTGGCCAACTTCATCGCCAAGAATCCGAGCATTGTCATGCTGGCGCTGGGCTTCCTTTTGATGATCGGCATGACACTGATCGCCGACGGCATGGGCTACCATGTGCCCAAGGGCTACATCTATGCGGCGATGGGCTTTTCGGCATTGGTCGAGGGGCTCAACATGCTGGCGCGGCGACGCAAGAAGCCGGGCGGCGGGCATTGAGGCAAGAGCAGCAGGGACCTTAGCCAGAATCAGCGCGATCAGTTGGCCAAGCTGGCTGAATTGCCTGACAGCGAGATCGATATCTTGGACATTCCGGAAGCTCCGGCCGAGAATTGGATTCAAGCTCGTCGCGAGCAGGAAAAGCGGCGATCCCAAGCCCGCCGGTTCAGTTAGCCGGCACGCCCTTCGGGTGACGGTCGCCGATCAGGTCGAGCGTCAGGCCTTGTTCCAGCCACGCCTTGGCACCGGCCAGCACCAGCGTGAAGCCGCCGGTTGAGCCGACGGCCTCTTTGACCTGCCCGTCGCCATCGCCGGCGAAGCCAAAATTGCGAACCTCGAGAAAAGTTGTCTCGCCAGGCATTTCGGTGAAAGTCCAGACCACGGTGGTCGGCGGATCGCTCCACTGCATGACGATCTTTTCGTTCGGAACGATCTCGCTGACGTCGACCGTCGTCGAGACGCCGTACATGCGCCATTCCCAGTGGATCTGCTCGCCGCTGTCCAGCCGGCCGCTGCCATGGGTAACCAGAATTTTGTGGTGATGGCCGGGTCGACGAAGGCCTCGAACACTTCGGCGACAGGCCGCCGGATCAGCATGCCGGCTTCGGCGGTCGGTTTTTCGTGGATGTCCATGGAATGCTCCTAATGGTCAGATATTGGTCTCGTTGGCGGGTTCGCCTTTCATCTCGCTGCGGTAGTAACCGTCGCGCAAATTGATGCCGTACTCGACATAGGCCTTCATGCAGGCCAGCATCTGCGACCAGCCCTCGCAATTGAGGTAGGACTTCTTCAGGCCGACCGCGCCTTCCTGCCAGCCGCTCTCGGCGATGGTGACGAAGGTGCCGCCATCGTCCAGCGGTTCGAAGTTCATCTCGATGCGGGTTTTGTAGGCCGGCTTGCCGTCCTCATCGGTGGCATCCCAGCGCAGCACGATGCGGCGGTCCTTGACCACTTCGTCGACCTCGACCTGCACCTTGCCCCACCAGACGACGCCGGCGCCGGCTTCCAGCGGGGCGCTGGCGCCGCCGATCGTGGTGAAATAGCCGCTCAGTTTCTTCGGATTGACGACTGCGTCGAAGACGTCGGCGACCGGCTTGCCGATGCGTCCGGAAACACTGAATCCAAGTGACATATCCACAGCTCCTTCCCTTGATCGGTTCAACAATATGTTATATAAACATAACATGTCAAGCCGATCGCAAGACGACAATGTTTTCAAGGCGCTGGCGCATCCGCGGCGGCGCGAAATGCTGGATCAGCTGAAGGACGCGCCGAAGACGACCGGCATGTTGTGCGAGGCCTTTCCCGATATCGATCGCTGCACGGTCATGCTGCATCTGAAGGTGCTGGAGGAGGCCGACCTGATCGTTGCGCGGCGCGACGGCCGCGAGCGCTGGAACCATCTCAACGCGCTGCCGATCAAGCAGATCCACGACCGCTGGATCAGCCAGTATGCCGGCCATGCGCTCAGCATCATCGACCGGCTGAAATCCGATCTGGAGGCGTGAATGCTTGCTGCAGCCCATGGCGCGCGTCCCGTGCGCGGTGCGGCTGGACGAATTGAGCCGATTTATCTATAAGCCGGCCATTCCGACAGAGAACGCCGTGCTTCCAAGAGGTGCACCTGGGACGCTCTGAAATTTTGAATTCGGGCATTGCGGAAGACGAGGTCAGATCACTTCGCTTCGCGATGCTCTAGCCGAGAAGACGACAGGGGTGCCATGGCTGGCCATTCACAGTTCAAGAACATCATGCACCGCAAGGGCCGCCAGGATGCGGTGCGGTCGAAAATGTTTTCCAAGCTGGCGCGCGAAATCACCGTCGCCGCCAAGAGCGGGACGCCCGATCCATCGATGAACCCGCGCTTGCGGCTGGCGATCCAGAACGCCAAGGCGGTGTCGATGCCGAAGGACAACATCCAGCGCGCCGTCAACAAGGCCTCGATGGGCGATGCCGAGAATTACGAAGCCGTGCGCTATGAGGGCTATGGCCCGGGCGGCGTCGCTGTCATTGTCGAGGCGCTGACCGACAACCGCAACCGCTCGGCGTCCAATGTGCGTGCTGCCTTCACCAAGGCCGGCGGCGCGATGGGCGAAACGGGCTCGGTTTCCTTCATGTGGGACCGCGTCGGCGAGATCTATTATCCGGCATCGGCCGGCAGCGCCGACAAGGTCATGGAAGCGGCAATCGAAGCCGGCGCCGACGACGTGGAAACCGACGAGGAAGGCCACACCATCTATTGCGCCTTCGAGAATCTCGGTGAGGTGTCGAAGGCTCTGGAAACCTCGCTCGGCGAGGCAGAATCGGTGAAGCTGATCTGGCGGCCGCAGAACAACGTTCCGGTCGACGAGGAGCGGGCACAGTCGCTGATGAAACTGGTCGCCACGCTCGAGGACGACGACGACGTGCAGAGCGTCTACGCCAACTTCGAAGTCGACGACGAGACCATGGCCAAGCTCAGCGCGGCATGAGCGGAGCTCAGCCCGGCATGAGCGAAAGAGTGCTCCCCGCCATCCGCATCAGCTACTGCACGCAGTGCCAGTGGCTGCTGCGCGCCGGCTGGATGGCGCAGGAGCTGCTGTCGACCTTCGGCACGGACCTCGGCGAAGTAACGCTGGTGCCGGGCACCGGCGGCATCTTCACCATTTCCTGCAATGACGTGCTTGTCTGGGATCGCAAGCGCGACGGCGGTTTTCCGGACGCGGCCAAGCTGAAGCAACTGGTCCGCGATGTCATTGATCCGGACCGCGACCTCGGTCATTCCGATCGGAAGACAAAGGCGTAGAGGCCGCCGCTGCCGTCACTTGCGTCGCCACGCTCCGAAGGCGGCGCCAATCGCAATACCCACGGCGACGCCCATCGGAAGGTCATCCAGAGCGGTGCCGACCGCGGCACCGACACCAACTCCGATTGCCATGCCGAAGGCCATATTCGAATATTGATCCTTCATCGGTGGCTCCACCCATCCTTTTCAACGCGCGGCGAACCAGAAGGATGCCAGCGCGGCTATGCCGCTGATGGTGCGGACATGGTTCCACATCACCCACTCGTTGAGGTAGCGCGACCACAGGCTTGCGCCATTGCTGCTGGCCGGATCGAGGGCGGCGAGCGCATCGTTGAGCGGGACGTTGAAGATCATCGTCACCACCACGATGCCGATGAGATAGAGCAGGCTGCCGGCAACCAGCCAGAGCGAGCCTGGCTGGTTCCAGCCGATCACCGCACCGATGGCGACAACGATGCAGACGAGAGCCGTGCCGAACAGTGCTGTCATGAACAGCGGCGTCACCGCTGTGACGTTGATGGAATTCATCGCGGCAATGCCGCTTGCGGCTGGCATGCGGGCGAGGCCCGGCATGACGAAGCTGGAGAAAGCAAAGAAGACGCCGCCGACGACGCCTGAGCCAAGTGCGGCAATGAAGATGAGAGTGGGAAGAAGTTTCGCGATCATGTCAGTTGCTCCAGATGCCCATTGTGCTTTCCTCCGCATAAACGTGATTAATCCTCACATTTGCAAAACGTGATAAACCCTCGTATTTTTCGAGTCAAGTGATTTTGGCGGCATTTGGAGTCAGGTATGGAAGACGCGGCAACCCCCGTTTCCGCACAGCAGCAGGCTGCTTCACCGCGTCGGGCGCCGAGCCAGCAGCGCAGCCGCGAGCGGGTCGAGCGCATGCTGGCGGCTGCCTCGGCGCTGATCGCCGAGCAAGGCAGCGATGCCATGCGCATGGGTGAGGTGGCGGAGCGCGCTGGGGTGTCGATCGGGTCGCTCTATCAGTTCTTTCCGGACAAGCGGGCGATCATCTGGGCGCTGGCCGAGCGCTACACCGCCGAAAGCCAGTCCTGCATTTCGGCAGCACTGGCTGGCATCAGCGACGCCGAACGCCTGCAGTCCGCGTTTTCAGAGTTGGTCGACATCTATTACCGGCTGTTCCTGGCCGAGCCGGTGATACGCGACATCTGGTCGGGCACGCAGGCCGACAAGGCGCTGCGCCAGCTCGAACTCGCCGACAGCCGCGCCAACGCCGAATTCCTCAGCGCGGTGCTGAAACGGCTGCGGCCGGCAGCCGATCCGGCGACACTGGAAACCACGGCGTTTCTGGTCTGGCAGATGGGCGAGGCCGCCATGCGGCTGGCGATCTCGGTTGAGCGGCAGGAGGGCGACAGGCTGGTCGCCGCCTACAAGCGCATGGCGTTAAGGGAATTGCTGGCCGAGTAGGACCGCGCCGCAACAAAAAACCCGCCACAAGGGCGGGTTTTCGATCTGTGAAAGCTCGTTTGGCTTAAGTTCTTACTTGATGCAAGTCGTTATCCCAAAACCGCTTCGCACTTTTGGGCGACATGCAATTAGATGCCGAAACCTTCGAAACGCTTCTTGAACTTCGACAGGCGGCCGCCGCGGTCGAGCAGGGTCTGCTGGCCGCCGGTCCAAGCCGGGTGGGTGGTCGGGTCGATATCGAGGTTCATCGTATCGCCTTCCTTGCCCCAGGTCGAACGGGTCGTGTATTCGGTGCCGTCGGTCATGACGACCTTGATGGTGTGGTAATCGGGATGGATGTCGGTCTTCATGGTTCGGTTCCTGGCTTGCCGGCGCTGCCGACGGGCATAAGCCTGCGTCGATGCGCCCCTTTTTAAAACTCGAAGCCGCAGCTATTGAGGAGCCACGGCTTCTAAAACGGTCGGCGAGCCTATACATCAGCCGGAATTGAATCACAAGGCCGCGGCAAGCGCATATTGAGGCGCAGACCCCAAGGACGGCTGGAGGAAACATCGGGATGGCGCAAATCACCAGCGCAGACGAGCGCCGGCGTTCGCTCAAGCCGCTCAGGCGCCTGTTCCCCTACATCACGCACTACCGCACGCTGGTCGTCGGCGCCATTATCTCGCTGGTTATCGCGGCGGCAACCACGCTGGCGCTGCCGCTGGCGGTGCGTCGCATGATCGATCATGGCTTCTCGTCGTCCAGCACGACCTTCATTGCCGAATATTTCGCAGCGCTGGTGGCTATGGCCGCCCTGCTGGCGGCAGCATCGGCCGGCCGCTACTATTTCGTCATCACGCTGGGCGAGCGCGTCGTCGCCGATATTAGGCGCGATGTGTTTGCCCACGTGACGACGCTGTCGCCTGCCTTCTTCGACACCGCCCAGTCGGGCGAGATCGTGTCGCGGCTTGCCGCCGACACGACGCAGGTCAAGTCGGCGGTCGGAGCGACGGCCTCGGTGGCGCTGCGCAATGTCATCCTCGGCCTTGGCGCGGTGGGGATGATGGTCATCACCAGCCCGAAACTGTCCGGCCTGGTCATCGCGGCAATACCCGTGATCGTCCTGCCGCTGGTCGCCTTCGGCCGTTCGGTGCGGCGCAAATCACGCCAGGCGCAGGATACGCTGGCCGATGCCACCGCCTATGCCAGCGAGCAGATCGGCGCGGTGCGCACGCTGCAGGCCTTCACCAATGAGAAGCTGGTCACCGGGCATTTCTCGGCTGCGGTGGAAGCTGCTTTCGAGGCGGCACGCTCCTCGATCTTCGCGCGCTCCTTCCTTACCTTCTTCGCCATTTTCACCATCTTCTCGTCCGTCGTGGCGGTGCTGTGGTTCGGCTCGCGCGACGTGCTCGAAGGCTCGATATCGCCAGGCACGCTCGGCCAGTTCCTGCTCTATTCGGTGTTCGCCGCCGGCGCGCTGGGCGCGCTGTCGGAAGTGTGGGGCGAACTTGCGCAAGCGGCGGGTGCTGCCGAACGGCTGACCGAGATCCTGGCCGAGAAGCCGGCGATCCAGGCTCCCGCCGATCCGAAGCCGCTGCCGGCCGTCGCCAAGGGCGCGATCGTCTTCGACAATATCTCCTTCTCCTACCCGGCAAGGCCCGACCGCGCCGCCGTGCACGGCTTAAGCTTTCAGGTCATGCCGGGCGAGACGGTGGCGATCGTCGGGCCGTCAGGGGCCGGCAAGAGCACGGTGTTTTCGCTGATCCTGCGTTTTTACGATCCTGAAACAGGCAAGATCCTGATCGACGGCGTCGATGTGCGCGAGGCCGATCCCGTTTCGGTCCGCCAGCGCATCGCCATCGTGCCGCAGGACGTCACCATTTTCGCGGCAAGCGCGCGTGACAATATCGGTTTCGGCCGGCCGGGAGCCAGCAAGACCGAAATCGAGACGGCGGCGAAGGATGCACTTGCCGATGAATTCATCCTCAAGCTGGAAAAAGGCTATGACAGCCAAGTCGGCGAGCGCGGCGTGACGCTGTCAGGCGGTCAGCGCCAGCGGGTTGCGATCGCCCGTGCCATCTTGCGCGACGCGCCGATCCTGTTGCTCGACGAGGCCACCTCGGCACTCGACGCCGAAAGCGAAACGCTGGTGCAGACGGCATTGGAACGGCTGATGCAGGGCCGCACCACGATCGTCATCGCCCACCGCCTGGCAACGGTGCTGAAGGCCGACAGGATCCTGGTCATGGATGGGGGCTCGATCGTCGAGGAAGGCACGCATCAAAGCCTTGTCGCCAAGGGCGGCATCTATGCACGGCTGGCCAAGCTGCAGTTCGAAACCGGCGCCAGTGCTTTCAGGGGCGCGGCGGAGTAGGCAGATCTGCCGCTGTGGCGACAGCCGCTATGCGGCTCCATAGCGCTGTTTCAGATGGTTCACGAAATAGGTGGCGTTGAGCTTTTCGCCGGTGGCGCGTTCGAGCAGGTCCGGCGTCGACCAGCGTGACCCCTGTGACCAGATTTTTTGGCGGCGCCAGTCGTTGATCGCCTCGAAATTGCCTTTGGCGAGATCCTCGTCGGCGGCAGGATGCTCCCGCGTCAGCGCCGCCCATTGCTGTGCCGCCATCATCGCGCCCAGCGTGTAGGAGGGGAAGTAGCCGAAAGCTGCCCCTGGCCAATGCACGTCCTGCATTGGCCCGTCGGCTGGGTTGTCGATGGTGGAAAGGCCGAGGTAGTCGCGCATCTTGGCGTCCCAGGCTTCGGGCAGATCGGCCACCTCCAGCCGGCCCGAGACGAGTTCCTGTTCCAGTTCGTAGCGCAGGATGACATGCAGGGGATAGGTCACCTCGTCGGCATCGACTCGGATCAGGCCGCGTCCGACGCGATGCACGTGCGGCAGGATGTCGTCGAGCGACCAGGCTTCGCCGAGATGCTTTTCAACCACTGGCAGCGCCCAGCGCCAGAAGGCCGGGTTGCGGCCTAGCTGCTTCTCGACGAACAGGCTCTGGCTTTCATGCACGGCCATGCCGCGCGCTTTGCCGAGCGGCCAGTGCGACCATGCCTTGGGCAGGTTCTGTTCGTAGAGCGCATGGCCGGTCTCGTGCAGCACGCCCATCAGCGCCGACAGGAAGTCGGACGTCTTGTAGCGGGTGGTGATACGCACGTCGCTCGGCACGCCGCCGCAGAAAGGGTGGTGCGACACCGACAGCGACCCATGCGTCAGGTCGAAGCCGACTGCCGCCATCATGGCAAGGCCGAGCTCGCGCTGCCGATCGATCGCATAGGTGCCCGAAAGCGGCTTCAGCGGGCGCTTGCGCTGCCGTGCGTCCTGGATCGCCAGCGCCTCCGGCACGAAACTTTTCAGAAAAGCCTTCAGGTCGCTGAACACAGGCGTGATGTCGGCGGTGCGGTTGCCGGGGTCGTACTGCTCCATCAGCGCGTCATAGGGGGCCAGGCCGAGCACATCGGCACGCAGCGCCGCCTCCTCGCGCACCAGCGCCACGACGCCCTCCAGCGCCGGCTGGAAGCCTGCCCAGTCGTTCTTGGCGCGCAGGCCG
The DNA here is from genome assembly GCF_001618845.1 of Mesorhizobium ciceri biovar biserrulae. NCBI lineage: Bacteria > Pseudomonadati > Pseudomonadota > Alphaproteobacteria > Hyphomicrobiales > Phyllobacteriaceae > Mesorhizobium > Mesorhizobium ciceri. Next base: position 5,750,084 of record NZ_CP015064.1, on the reverse strand, counting down.
CGCCACAGCTGCTCGCAACGCATGCGCGCGGTCGTCTGGCGTTCGACGAATTCGACCGGCAGGCAGGTCAGGTTGGTGTATTGCCGCCGCAGTTCCGAGACGGCGGCGCGCTGCTCCTCCCCCAGCGCTTCCTGTTCGGCCGCTGCGATCCAGTCTGCTATCTCCGGCGCCGTTGCCCTGGTGTGATACATGCCGGCCAGTGCCGACATCGCCTCGGCACGCTTCTCGCCGCCGCCGACGGCCATGTGCGTGGCCTCATCGGCACCGAGGATGGCCAGCGCATGCTCGAGCGCTTCGAGCTTGTGACCGAGGTCGTCGAGTTTCTGAAAGGACATGGCGACTTCCGTGATTGGGACGGCGCGAAAAGACACCAACGCAAAAGCGTTGGCAACCCTCGGATGCCGTCCGGCAAATGCACCTTGCGCAGGCGAGGCCGCGCATGAAATGCTGCCGGCAACACATCAAGGGGGGAAAAATGATCGGCAACATCCTGGTCGGGCTGGTGGCCTTGATCCATGCCTACATCGTCTATCTGGAGATGGTGCTGTGGGACACGCCGCGCGGGCACAAGGCTTTCAACCTGACCCCGGAATTCGCCAGTGCCTCGAAAGTGCTCGCGGCCAATCAGGGACTCTATAACGGGTTCCTCGCCGCCGGGCTGATCTGGGGGCTATACCTTGGTGCGGCCGGTTTCCAGGTCAAGGTCTTCTTTCTGGCTTGCGTGGCCATTGCCGGCCTCTATGGCGCGGCAACGGTCGGGCGCAAGATCCTGTTCATCCAGACCGTGCCGGCGGTGATCGCCCTGATCGTGGTGTGGCTCGGCTGGTAAAAAAGGGCGCCCGCGGGATCGCTTTCGAAGGCGCCAGGCGGTTCCTTCCTCTTGGACCGTTTCGGGCGCTATGGCCTCAGCCGTTCGGGTAATTGCCGCCGTCGGCGCCGTCGCCGATCATGAAGCCGCTGCCGGTGTCGATCATCAGCCGCTGGTCGACATTGTCGAGACGGCGCAGCAGCTCATGGTATTGCGCGGCCGGTATCCTGCCGTGATCGGAGGCGGCGACTTTCTCTGCCGCCTGACTGATGTGGGCCGTGCGCATTTCCAGGCGTTCCGCCACAGCCGGGGTGATGTTGTTGGCCTGTCTTGCGTCCACGATGCCCTGCCGGACGCCCTGCACCTGTTGGATAAGCGCCTCGACACGCGGGCCAGTCATATCGGTTGGATCGGTCGCGTCGAGAGCGCCCTTGTGATGGCCCGCGGCATAGGCGCCGGCAAGCGGAACGGCGATGAGGAGCGCCGTGAGTGTTGCAGTTCTAAGCGAGGTCTTGGGAGTGAAAGAGCGCATCACGCGTCTCCTCTTGTAGAGGGAGGCGGCGGTTGTCCGCCTGCCTTCCAGCCTTGGGCCGTCCGGTTCCGTCGCGTCGCGATGAGGGGGATTCATCGCCGGCGGTTCTCGGCCCGGGCGGCAGGCTAGGACCGCCCTGCGACAATGTGTAATTAAAAAAAGATAATCTTTTCAGGCCTTGCCGGTCTCCATCTGCGCCCTAGGGTTGAGCCGGCGAACAAGTTCGCGTGATTTTGGATCAACGTTCGGTGAGCTTCAGTTCAATACGGCGGTTCTTGTTGCGCGCCTCTTCGGTGTCGGCGGGATCGAGGGGCTGGAACTCACCGAAGCCTGCCGCGACCAGGCGGTTGGCCGGCACGCCGTTCTCGATCAGAAATTTCACCACCGAGGTCGAACGCGCCGTCGACAGTTCCCAATTGTCGCGGTAGCGGCCGGTGCCGGAGAGCGGCTTGTTGTCGGTATGGCCGTCGACGCGCAGCACCCAATTGATCTCGGGCGGGATTTCCTTCTGCAACTCGATGATGGCGTCGGCGAGTTTCTTCATCTCGACCTTGCCGGCATCGTTGATCACCTCGGAGCCCGTCGGGAACAGCACTTCCGACTGGAAGACGAAGCGGTCGCCGACGATGCGGATGTTCTCGCGGTCGGCGAGGATTTCGCGCAAACGGCCGAAGAAGTCGGAGCGGTAGCGGTTCAACTCCTGTACGCGCTGCGCCAGCGCGACGTTGAGGCGGCGGCCGAGATCGGCGATCTTGGTGTTGGAATCGCGGTCGCGGATTTCGGAGACGTTGAGCGCATCCTCGAGCGCGCCGATCTGCTTGCGCAGTGCCGCGATCTGCTGGTTGAGGATCTCGACCTGGCTCAGCGCCTGCTGGCTGATCTGGCGCTGGCTGTCGAGTTCGCCGCCGAGCGCTGCTGCACGCTGATTGGCGGCGTCGCCGGCACCGGCACCTTGCGCCAGCAACTGTTCGAGCCGGCTCTTTTCCGCTTGCGCGGCCGACAGCGACGCCTGCAGATTGGCCAGGGAATCATCCTTGTCCTGCGCCGTCGAGCGCTCCAGCGCCAGCAGTTGGGTCAGTTCGTTGATCTGCGAGTTGAGGCGCGAGAGCGCCGTATCCTTGCCGGAGATTTCGCGTCCCAGCAGGAACTGCGCCAGCACGAAGACCGTGAGCAGGAACATGATCGCCAAAAGCAGCGTCGACAGCGCGTCGACGAAGCCCGGCCAGTAGTCGATGCGGCGATCGGTGCGCCGGCCCCTGGCGAGTGCCACGTCAGTGCACTCCGGGCTTCTTCAGGGCATCGGCGATCTTTTCCAGCGTGTTGCGCATCGCCTTCTGCTCGTCGGACTGGGCCTCGACCCAGTCGCGCATGATCTGCTGTTCCGAGCGCATATTCTTGACCAGGCCGGAAATGCCGTCGGCGAGATTGGCCATGGCGGTGGCGACGCGCGGGTTGGAGCCGCCGCCATTCTCCTGCATCGAGCGCAGCCGTTCCGACAGCACCCGGATCTCGTCGGAGGATTCGGTTTTGGCCGGGTCGGCGACGACGATGTCCGACGACAGGTCGGTGACCGAGGAAAGCCAGTTTTCCAGTTCGGTGTAGAAGCGCGTCTGGGCGCGGCCGGCCTGCAGGTCGAGGAAGCCGAGCACCAGCGAGCCGGAGAGGCCGAACAGCGAGGACGAGAAGGCGGTGCCCATGCCGGCCAGCGGCGCCGAAAGCCCCTGCTTCAGGGAATCGAGCACCGCGGCGGCGTCACCGGTGCCGGGATCGAGCGATTCGATGGTTTCGCGGATCGAGCCGATGGTGTTCAACAGTCCCCAGAAGGTGCCGAGCAGGCCGAGGAACACCAGCAGGCCGACGAGATAGCGCGAGGTGTCGCGGCTTTCGTCGAGGCGCGTGGCGATGGAATCGAGCATGGTGCGCATCGAACTGGTCGAGAAGGCCATCGCCGAGGAACGGCCGATCATCGCCTTCATCGGCGCCAGCAGCACCGGTTCGGTCGTCTCCGAGCCGGCACGGAAGGAGTTGACCCAGCGCACTTCGCGAAACAGTCGCCCAACCTGGGCGAAGGCCAAAAGGATGCCGACCACCAGCACGCCGACGATCAGGCCATTGAGGCCGGGATTGCTGCCAAAGGCGGTTGAGATCTGTCGGGTGAGGATGGCGGCGATGAAGGCGACGATGACCAGGAATATCACCATGGTCAGCAGAAAGACCTGCGGGCTCGATAATTTATGCGGGTCGTAGATCAGGACATCAGAACGTCTGCCCATGCCGAAGGATCTGAGAAAAGCCATCCGTGCCCCGTTTCCGATGCCGCCGCCGATCACGTAAACCGCGACTCTAAACGGAATTGTGACCAAATTGAATGGCGCTTGGCAATATTGCCGCGTCGATAGTGTCAGAGGCGATTGATGACCAGACAGTCGACCATGGCGGCCAGATGCAGGCTGGCGCCGGTGACGACGAAACCGTGCCACAGCGCATTGTGGAAGCGCAGCCCCTTCCAGGCGAAGAAGATGACGCCGCAGGAGTAGACGATGCCGCCGGCAACGATCAGCGCTATCGATGTCGTCGGCAGCGTCTGGACAAGCGGCTTGACCAGGATGATGCCGCTCCAGCCAATGGCGAGATAGAAGCCGATCGCCAGCCGGTCGAAACGGCCGGGAAAGAACACCTTGATGGCAATGCCCAGCGCTGCCGCGGTCCAGACCAGCACGATCATCCAGCGCGCCAGCGGCGAGCCTTCGAGCTGCGCCAGGAAAGGCGTATAGGTCGCGGCGATCAGCAGATAGATCGCGGCGTGGTCGAAACGCCGCAACACCCATTTTGCCGGCGACGAGACCGGCCACAGATTGTAGGTCATCGACACCGAGAGCACGGTGAGCAGCGAAACCACGTAGAAGGCGGCGGCGATGTATTCGCCGGGACCGACACGAAACGCCGCCAGCGCCAGCAGCGCGGAACCGGCAGATATCGCCAGCACGATGCCGACCGCGTGGACGATACCGTCGGCGATCATCTCGGCACGCGAATAGTGCCAGCGTCCGATGAAGGGGATATCGGGGTAGGGTTCGTTGTCTCTCACTAAGCCGGGTTCCTGCGCCGCGCCCTCCAATCTGGGCGCATGCCGGCCAGTATTTCAAGCTTCCGTTGCGGTTTTGCGACTGCGGCGTATCAGCGCCGTGGCTGTCAACGAGAGGAGAGCGGCTTCTTCACGACCTTGAGCAAAGCGCGCTGGATGATCTCGTTGCCGGCGACGACCGAACCGTTGTCGAGCATGTCCTGGCCGCCATCCATGTCGGAGACGAAGCCGCCCGCCTCGCGGATCAAAAGCAGCCCGGCGGCGATGTCCCAGGCAGACAGGCCGGTTTCCCAGAAGCCATCCATGCGGCCGGCAGCGACATAGGCGAGATCGAGCGATGCGGAGCCGAGGCGGCGGACGCCGGAAACCTCGGCCATGACGTTGCGCAGCTCGACGAGGAAATTGCCGTGGTGGCCGCGGCCGAGATGCGGCATGCCGCAGCCGATGACCGTGTCGACCAGCTTGATGCGGCCGGCGACGCGCAAGCGGCGGTCGTTCATGAAGGCGCCGCCGCCGCGTTCGCAGGTGTAGAGTTCGTCCATCGCCGGATTGTAGATGACGCCGGCAACGATCTGGCCCTGGCGCTCCAGCGCGATCGAAACGGCAAAGAGCGGAATGCCGTGCAGGAAATTGGTGGTGCCGTCGAGCGGGTCGACGATCCAGCGATGCTGGCCGTCGTCGCCTTCGACCACGCCGCGCTCCTCCATCAGGAAGGAATAGCCGGGCCGTGCCTTGGACAGTTCGGCGAAGACGATGTCCTCGGCCTTGCGGTCGGCCTGGCTGACATAGTCGCCGGGGCCCTTCATCGAGACCTGCAGGTTCTGCACTTCGCCGAAGTCGCGCGACAGCGAGCGGCCGGCCTTCATTGCGGCCTGGACCATGACGTTGAGAAGGGCTGAGCGTGCCATAGTGCTTTTTCCCGGTGCTGCGCTTTAAATTCTGCCTCGATGCATGTCGGTGACCCGGAACCGGGCCACTTTTGGGCGACATGCGTCAGTCGGCGCGGCGCACGTAAGTGATTTCGTTGGTGTCGACGATGATGCGTTCGCCGGCGCCGATGAAGGGCGGCACCAGGACGCGGATGCCGTTCTCCAGGATCGCCGGCTTGTAGGACGATGCCGCCGTCTGGCCCTTCACCACCGGGTCGGCCTCGGTGATGGTCAGCGTCACATAGTCGGGCAGCGAAATGCCGATCGGCCGCTCTTCGTAGAGCTGGACCGTTACCATCATGCCGTCCTGCAGGAAGGCGGCGCGATCGCCGACGAAGTCCTTGTTCAATTCGAGCTGCTCGTAGCTCTGGGTGTCCATGAACACCAGGGCGTCTTCCTGCGCGTAGAGGAAGGAAAAATCCTTCAGGTCGAGCCGGATCTGTTCGACCGTCTCGGCCGAGCGGAAGCGCTCGTTGAGCTTGGTGCCGTTGATGAGGTTCTTCAGTTCGACCTGATTGTAGGCGCCGCCCTTGCCAGGCTTGACGGTGTTGGTCCTGACCGCCACCCAAAGGCCGCCATCATGCTCGATGACATAGCCGGGACGGATTTCGTTGCCATTGATCTTGGCCATGATGAGATGATCCGGAATGATGCCTACGGCCACGCCGTCGGTAAGGGATGTTCGCTGGGAAAGCGATTTCGGGCTCCCAAGACCACAAATCGCCAGAAGAGGCAAGGGAGCGGGCAGGTTGCGACCAGGCAAGGGAGCCGGGGTTGCACTTGCAATGACCGTGAGAACCGCCGTCAAGGCAGTCGGTTGGCCTTCTGCAGCGCCTGCTTGGTCTGGTCGTCGTCCAGCCCCTGCAGGAAGTCGTCCATCTGCGGATCGATGAGGCCGGCGCGGCGGGCAATGATGTACCAGGCACCGGCAAGCACAAGGTCCGGATCGGTGCCGATGCCTTGCATATAGAGCTTGGCCAGGCGGTTCTGGGCGGCAACATTGCCGCCCTCCGCCGCCTGCTTCATCCAGCCGAAGGCGGATTTCAGGTCGCGCGCACCGCCGCGGCCTTCGATCATCCAGGCGGCGAGATCGATTTGCGCGGTGTCGTAGTTCTGCCTTGCGGCCTGCGCCAGCAGGCGTCTTGCCTGGGCATCGTCGCGTGGCTTGCCGCCGACACCATTGGCGTAGATCTGCGACATTGCATATTGCGCGTCCGCGAGGCCGGTCGCAGCGGCGCGTTCATAGTAGGAGACCGCCTTGGCCATACCGGCGTCGCCGGGGTCCTGCTGGACCAGCATCTGCGCGAAATTGAATTGCGCCAGCCGGTTGCCGGCTTCGGCTGCGGCCTGCATCAGGGCGTAGGCCTCTTTTCCATCCTTTTTGACATAGCGGCCGTCGAGCAGCATCAGCGCATACTGGAACTGCGATTCCGGCACACCCTGTTCGGCGGCCAAGGCGTACCATTTCGCCGCCTGCGCCGAATTGACCGGTACACCGAGACCTCGCGACAGGATCTCGGCCACCAGGGTCTGCGCCGCCGGATCGCCGTTTTGCGCCCGGACCAATGCCAGATTGTAAGCTGTCTTGTAGAGGCCGCGCTGGAAGGCGCCATAGGCCGCGTCGGCGGGTTTTGCGCCGAAGCGGTCGGGATTGACGGCGTCGGCCGACGGCAGCGGCGCGGGCTCGGCCGTGGTGGCGGGCTGCGGCAACGGCTTGTCGATCGGCTTATCGGTGTGGACGCCGATTTCCGGCTTGGGCTGCGGCAAGGGGATGGTCTCCGCGGCCGCCGCCTGGACCATCAGCACCGCAAGCAGAGCCTGGAGGGGAAGCGTCGCCGATGACATTTCAGTCCTCGAAACGCGGCGCAGTCTCGTCGAGCAGCGCGTTGGCGGTGGCGACCGCTGTCCTGGGGTCGGTGCCGTCGGCGAACACGGCGCTCGACAGCGCCACGAATTCAGCGCCGGTGGCGCCCACGGCTTCGACCGAGGCGATGTCGGATCCGGCCATGACGATGCAAGGGATCTGGATCATGTCCGCCCACCATGCGCCGAGCGACAGGTTGCGCGGGTGCGGTTCGGGCTTGTTGTCGTAGCCGAAGCGGCCGAAGAAAATGTAGTCTGGCCGCGTCTCGCCAAGCTCGAGCGCGTCGTCGCGCGTCTTGGCGCCTCCGGTGCCGACCATCATCTTTGCCTGGAAATGCTCGATCGTCTCGGCGAGTTCGGCCTTGGAGACTTCGACATGGATGCCGTCGGCCTGGACGCGGCCGGCTATGCGGGTGTCGCCGGCGATGATGACAGCAACGCCGGCGGCTTGCGCTGCCGGCACAATCCGTTCGGCGAAAGCCTGGAACGAGGCTTCATCCATGCCGTTCTCGGGCAGGATCAGCGAAGCGACATCGCCACCATCGAATGCCGCGACAATACGGGCCGCCGGCACGCCGGGCGGCGCGATCAGCACGATGCGACAGCGATTGGGGGGCGTTGCTTCATTCATGGTTCTTCGGGTCCCGCGTTTCGCCTATGCCGGGCGAAGATGGTTGGATTGCGGCATAGAGCAAAGTGCCCGCCTTGAACAGGCAGGCAGCCGGGATCGCGATGTTTGATCCGCCGGGCAGCCGGCGGGCCGCTTCACTTGATCGGGTGCGGGCTCGCGACGGGCGGTTTGCCCTTCCACAGCGTCCAGCCGAGATTCATGCCGGCGGCCGCGATCAGGATGGCGGTGGCGCCGACGACCTGGCTCAGATGCAGCCGATGGCCGAAGGCGACGACGTCGACCAGGATGGCGACGACGGGATAGATGAACGACAGCGATCCCTGCAGATGCGTCGGCAGCTTCTGGATAGCGCCGTACATCAGGATGTACATCAGGCCGGTGTGGACGATGCCGAGCGTCGCCAGCATGGTCCAGCTCCAGGCATCGGCTGGAAGCCGGGATAGATTGGCGAACGGCGCCAGCATGACGACGCCGACGCAGACCTGGATCAGCGCAATCAGATGCGGTGGCGTGCCCTTGAGCTTCTTGGTGACGATGGCGGCGACGGCCCAGAAGAAGGCCGCGCCCAATGCCATGACGATGCCGGTGAAATAATCCGTGCCGGCCATGCCGGCATTGGGGCCGGCATCGGGAGCCGACTGCACGATCAGCACCATGCCGGCGAAGGCGATGGTCAGCCAGGTCAGCTTGGTCAGGCTCAGCCGCTCGGCGAAGAAGAGCGCGCCGAAGCCGACCAGCATGAAGGGCTGCGTGTTGTAGACGGCGGTGGCGATCGAGATCGACGCGCGCGAGAAAGCGCTGAACAGCAAAAGCCAGTTGACGACGATGGCGACGCCGCCGAGCGCGGCGATGCCGATGATGCGCAGCGACAGCCTGTTGCGCAGCAACCCCAGCCCGGCGCAGATGATGAGCAGCGTCAGCGCGCCGAAAGCGCAACGCCAAAACACCACATCCATGATCGGCTGGCCGGACAGGACGACGAACCATCCGATCGTTCCCAGGATGGCCATTGCGGCGGACATTTCGACCGTGCCGCGTACTGTCTCGTTCACAACAAACCTCCTTATCGGTTGAGCCGCCATAATCTCATGCGGTCGCGAAGCTTTCCATCAGATTGGAAAGGGTGTATGGCCTATTGGCCTAATTATATTAGGAGAAAGCTCCAAGCTGTCGGGAAAAGGAAAAAGATGCTGGACGATCTCGACCGAAATCTCCTTGAAATCCTGGTCAAGGATGCGCGGACCTCGCTGAAGGAGCTGGCCGCCCAGGTCGGGCTGTCGTCGCCAAGCGTTTCGGAGCGGCTGCGACGACTCGAGGAGCGCGGCGTCATCCGGGCGTTCACCGTCGAGATCGATCCGCTCGCGCTCGGCTATACCTTGCAGGCGATCGTGCGCATCCGGCCTCTGCCGGGCAAGCTGCACATCGTTCAGAAGCTGATCGAGGACATCCCCGAATTCGGCGAATGCGACAAGGTAACGGGCGATGACTGCTTCGTCGCCCGGCTGTTCGTACGCTCGATCGGCGATCTCGACGGGATTCTCGACCGTATCGCCGACAAGGCGGAGACAAGCACCGCCATCATCAAGGCGCAGCCGATCCGGCGGCGGCCGCCACCGCTCGACGCGGCTGCTTCTCGGGATAGGGCAAAGGTCTTGCATGCCTCCTGATCGAGCCGGGTGGAAAGCCGGTGGCCGCTTGGTTAGTGTGCCGACCAAATGAGACCGAGACTGTCATGGCGCAGAACATATACGACCGTGAGGATTTCTTCGCAGGCTACAGCCAACTCGGCCGTTCGGTCGAAGGGCTGGAGGGTGCCGCCGAGTGGCCGGCAATGCGCGCGATGCTGCCCGATGTCGGCGGCTTGAGGGTCGTCGATCTCGGCTGCGGCTTCGGCTGGTTCTGCCGCTGGGCACGCGAGCATGGGGCGGCGCAGGTGCTTGGCCTGGACCTGTCGGAGAAGATGCTTGCCCGAGCAAGGGCCGCCGGCCCGAATGCAGGGATAAGCTATGAGACGGCCGATCTCGATCGGCTCAGCCTGCCGGAAGCCAGCTTCGATCTCGTCTACAGTTCGCTCGCCTTGCACTATATCGAGGATGTGTCGCGTCTGTTCGGGACCGTGCATCGGGCCCTGGCGCCTGGCGGGCATTTCGTCTTTTCGACGGAACATCCGATCTTCATGGCGCCGACCAAACCCGGCTGGGTGATCGATAGCGAAGGCCGAAAGACGTGGCCTGTCGACCAGTATCTGGTGGAAGGACCGCGCAGCACGGACTGGCTGGCCAAGGGCGTCGTGAAACATCACCGCACGATCGGCACCACGCTCAACGCTCTCCTGCAGGCCGGCTTCACCATCGCGCATGTCGAGGAGTTCCGTCCGACATCAGAGCAGATCGCGGCCAAACCCGAACTGGCGGAAGAGCTCGAGCGGCCGATGTTCCTGCTGGTCTCGGCGCGTCGGTAGGCACAGGCCTGCGTCGGCCCGCATGTGCGGCCGCCACGCTCATATTTGCTGTCGCTCCGCCCGACATTCTGGGCTATTCAAGCGTCGACACGCTTTCCCTCCGGACCAGTCCCCTCCCATGTCAGGCCTGCTTCTCGATCCGTGGTTCTATGCGGCCGCCATTCCGGCGGTCATTCTGGTCGGCCTGTCGAAGGGCGGCTTTGGCGGTGCCGTCGGTTTCGTCGGCGTGCCGCTGATGGCGCTGACCATGCCGCCGGTGCAGGCGGCGGCCATCCTGCTGCCGATCCTGTGCCTGATGGACATCGTCTCGGTGTGGACGTGGTGGGGCGTTTACGACCGCAAGATGCTGGTCGACATGATGCCGGGCGCCGTCATCGGCATCGGCCTTGGCTGGCTTACGGCGGCACTGGTGACCGAAGAGGCGGTGCGGCTGATCGTTGGCGCCGTCGCCATCATCTTCGTCCTGCGCTGGCTCTATCTGCAGTTCCGCCACGGCGCCGATCACGCGGCCGCGCCCAACCGCGTGGCCGCCGCCGTGTGGGGCACGGTCGCCGGCTTCACCAGCTTCGTTGCCCATGTCGGCGGTCCGCCCTTCCAGGTCTATGCCTTGCCGATCCGTCTCGATCCGAAAGTTCTGTCGGGCACCGCAGCGATCTTCTTTGCCGCCACCAACGCGCTGAAGCTGGTGCCCTATTTCGCGCTCGGCCAGTTCGACACCGCCAATCTGACGGCATCGGCGGTGCTGATGCCGCTGGCGCCGCTGTCGACCATCGCCGGAGCGTGGCTGGTGCGCCGCATGCGGCCGGAAACCTTCTATCCCTTTACCTACGCAACCGTCGCGGTCGTGGCGCTGAAGCTGCTGTGGGATGGCATTGTCGGCCTGATGTAGAAAGGCCGCCGCGCAGCCGCCCCGTCATTAGGGGTCAGGCGGCGCTTGGCACCAGACGACGGTTGCCGCCAAAAGCCAGTGTCGCGCCGACCATAACGACCAGCACCATGCCGGCAAGGATGCCGATGTCATGCACGGTCGGTTTGAGCACCATGTCCGCAATGATCACCAGCATCACCGCATAGTCGAAACGTGCCGCGCTCATCATGCGCTGGCCGATGGCAAGAACCTCTGGCGTGACGCCCTCTTTGGCGATCATTGCGCCCATGCGCTCCCCGGTCGGCTTGAAGATGAACATGCCGATCGAAAAGGTCGTGGCGTATCCCGCCAGGCCGATGAGTACCCACAAATCGGAGAAGCCGACCCAGAACCAGCACATGATGAGGCCGAAGATCAGCGTCAGCATCGACATCGGCGCAAAGAACCTGCCGCCCAGCTGACCGCTGGCGCGCATTGCCTGCAGCTTTTCCTCGATGTTGCCCGCGCGCTCGGCAAGCATGCCCAGCAGGAACAGTACGAAGCCGCCGCCGACCCACAGAATGGCGGTAGTGACGTGGAGGAATTTGACGATCGAGTACCAGTCCATGGGTTGCTCCTGCAGTGTCCGGTCAGGTTTGCGGCGGCGCCGATTTGCGCCGGCCGTCAGAGGAGCGGGCGTTTAGCGTGGCGCCTGTTTCGGAACGATGTCGCGAAAAATCCGGCTCTGTTTCAGCTTACGGCCAACGCGCGAGGTCGCAGATTGTGAACGCATTATCTGATTTTCTGCTAATGTACGAATCGTCGGGAGGGGGTTGGCGCGACATCGTCTGGATACGCTGCCGATATTAGTGCGCCAATGCCGGGAGCCCGGTGGCGACAACAATCGCCTGACGATCAACCCATTCCCGCAAGCGGGAAAAGGCAATTCGGGGGACCATTATGCAAGGGATAGCACGGAATTTCTTCACGCTGGCCATCATCTATTCGCTGTGCGGCATGGCGCTCGGCCTGTACATGGCGATCAGCCAGGATCACGGCCAGATGCCGACCCACGCCCACACGATGGTGGCCGGATGGCTGATGTCGGCGGTCTTCGCCTTCTTCTACCATTTGTTTCCGGCAATCGGGCAGAAGACGCTCGCCACAGTTCATTTCTGGCTGACGGCGGTCAGCGGCATCGGCCTGCTGATCGGCCTCTATTTCCTGCTTGCCGGCAATGCCGCGATCGAACCGCTGGTGGCGGCCTCCTCGATGGGCTTCTACGCAGCCATGCTGCTGTTCGCCTTCATCGCCTTGCCGGCGGTCTGGAAGACCGCTTGACCGAGCCTGACGCAGGAGATGCTGTGCTGTTACGGCACAGTATGGCGGCGTTCGGTCAAAAAACATCCGCACCGTTAAGGCTTCATTAAGCTTTACAGGTGTTTACTATGTTCATCCAGTGATCTGGATTCTTACCGAGTGGTTGGAGCCACTTTGTTTGACGCCTCCCTGTTAAACTCCTGAGAGCCGCCTTATCCGCGGCTCTTTTTTTGTCTCGATTTCTCTTTTTTGTCCGCACCCCAGCGGGGCCGCCCGACAGGGGTGCCGTTAACCTTCTGTTAAACATGTGCTTGCCTTCACCGGTGACGAAGCGCATTTTCAAGCTTCAGTCAGATAGGGTTCCGGGTGTATCGGCAGGGAGCCGAATCGGCCGGTTGCAAGTGCAGGGGCGTATCAATGAACGAGCCTTCGAAGGGCAGTGCGAAAACCGTCAAGCTGGCGGAACGCCGGGTTTTCTCGCAATCCTTCAAGCCGCTTTACCAGGAAGGCATGGGTCTGGTCGAACAGGCCGCCGAATATCTCGACGGCAAGGGCCGGGCCGAGGCGAAGAAGCTGTCGCGGCTGGCCGCCACGCTCTACGCGGCCGAATCGATGCGGCTGACCACCAGGCTGATGCAGGTTGCCTCCTGGCTGCTTTTGCAGCGCGCCGCCAATTCCGGCGAGATGACCCGTGACCAGGTGGCATCGGAAAAGTCCAAGGTGCGCCTCGACACCGCTTCCGCCCATGACGAAGCCGCCGGTTGGGCCGAACTGCCCGAGGATTTCCTCGACCTCGTCACCCGCTCGCTGCGCCTGCAAGCGTTGGTGCGCCGCATGGACGACGAGATCTATGGCTCCGGCGCCATGGTCGACATGCAACCGATGGCTCGCCGCCCCAACCCGGTTTCCGACCAGATCAGCCTGCTCAACACGGCTTTCGCTCGGGGTTAGACCGCGGTCCGCCTTCTGTTTCCGGTTTGTTCACATTTCGCTGGCATCGCTGTCCGCCGGAGGTAAACTCGGCAAATGGCGGAAGCGATTCGCATCATCGGTATCGATCCCGGGCTTCGGCGCACCGGCTGGGGCATCGTCGAAAGCCTCGGCAATTCGCTGCGCTTCATTGCTTCCGGCACTGTGAAATCAGACGATAAGGCCGCGCTGGCAACGCGGCTGTGCCAGCTGCATGACGGGCTTGCCGAAGTCCTGCATGCCGCCATGCCGCACGAAGCGGCGGTCGAACAGACCTTCGTCAACAAGGACGCGGTGGCAACGCTGAAGCTCGGTCAGGCACGCGGCATCGCCATGCTGGTGCCGGCGCGTGCCGGCCTCGTCGTTGCCGAATATGCGCCTAACGCAGTCAAGAAAGCGGTGATCGGCGTCGGCCATGGCGACAAGAAGCAGATCCACATGATGGTGAAGGTGCTGTTGCCGAAAGCCATTTTCGATACCGAGCATGCCGCCGACGCGCTCGCCATCGCCATCTGCCACGCGCATCACCGGCAAAGCGTGGCCTACCGGATGGCACTCGCTGGATAGAGATGTTCTTGACTTGTTCACCGGGTTGGAATAATCCTTACTTGTAAGAAAGGGGTGTTTCATGCGTGTGACGAGCAAAGGTCAAGTGACAATCCCACGGGATCTGCGGGAGACATTTGGGATTGGCGCCAACAGCGAAGTCATCTTCGGCATCGAGGGCGGCAAGATCACGATCACGCCGAAGCATGACAAGGGGCGGTTGGCCGACCGCGAAAGACTCGATCGTTTTCTTGCTGCGCTCGATCGGCTTGAGGGCAGCGGCGATCAGACAATGAATGCCGATGCCGTCATGGCTTTGACCCGGGATCGCTAATCTTGGCGACGCTTGTCGACACCAACGTGCTTGTCGATATCGCCGTTCGCGATCCCGTCTGGTCAAAGTGGTCGTGGTCCAAAATGGTGTCTGCCCTCGAGCAAGGCAGCCTGGTCATCAATCAGATTATCTACGCCGAGTTTTCGATGCGCTATGAGGCGATAGACGATGTCGATGATGCCTTGCCTGAAGACGAGTTCCGGCGCGAAAGTCTCCCGTTCGAGGCGGCCTTTGCTGCGTCGAGAGCGTTCTCGGTCTATCGGCGGTTGGGCGGACCTCGAGAGAATGTGATGCCCGACTTCTTGATTGGGGCTCACGCTGCCATCCGAGGCTATCCCATTCTTACTCGCGATCCCGCAGGTTTCAGAAAGTACTTTCCAGATGTCGAGCTCATCACGCCCGATACTCATCCCTAACGGGGATTGCGTCCAATGATCGGCAAGCTCAAGGGCACGCTGGATGAGATCGACGAGGATCATTGCCTCGTCGATATCCATGGCGTCGGCTACGTCGCCTATTGTTCAGCGCGCACGCTGTCGGCGCTGCCTTCGCCCGGCGAGTTAGTAGTGCTGTTCATTGAGACCTATGTGCGCGAGGATATGCTGCGGCTGTACGGCTTCCAATCGCAGCTCGAGCGTGAGTGGTTCCGGCTGTTGATGAACAATGTTCCCGGCGTTGGCGCCAAGGTGGCGCTGGCCATCCTGTCGACGCTGGCGCCGGCCGACCTCGCCAATGCGATTGCGCTGCGCGACATCGCCATGGTTTCTCGCGCACCCGGCGTCGGCAAGAAGGTGGCCGAGCGCATCGTCACCGAACTGAAGAACAAGGCGCCGGCCTATGCCGGAACCGCTTCGGGCACCATCGGCCTGAAACAGGAGCTCGGCGACGGCGTGGCATCCGCGCCGATCACCGACGCGGTCTCGGCGCTGGTCAATCTCGGCTATTCGCGCGACACGGCCGCCAATGCGGTGGCGGCGGCGCTGAAGACGGCGGGCGAGGATGCCGATGCGCCGAAGCTGATTCGCTTCGGGCTGAAGGAACTTGCGCGGTGAGCCGCCGCTTGTTCAGCCCCTTGCCGTGTGCAAGGAAGGCGGCATGAGCCTGTCGCCCCGCTTGATTGCACCGGAAAAACGCGGCGAGGATGCCGAGCAGACCTTGCGGCCGCAGACGCTCGACGATTTCGTCGGCCAGGCGGCGGCGCGGGCCAATCTCAAAGTGTTCATCGAGGCCGCCAAGAGCCGCAGCGAGGCGCTCGACCATGTGCTGTTCGTCGGGCCGCCTGGTCTCGGCAAGACGACGCTGGCGCAGATCATGGCGCGCGAGCTCGGCGTCAATTTCCGCTCGACCTCGGGTCCGGTCATCGCCAAGGCCGGCGATCTTGCCGCGCTGCTGACCAATCTCGAGGAAGGCGACGTGCTGTTCATCGACGAGATCCATCGGCTGAGCCCGGCGGTGGAGGAGATCCTTTATCCGGCGATGGAGGATTTTCAGCTCGACCTGATCATCGGCGAAGGCCCGGCGGCGCGCTCGGTCAAGATCGACCTCGCTCGCTTCACGCTCGTCGCCGCCACCACGCGGCTTGGCCTGCTGACCAATCCGCTGCGCGACCGTTTCGGCATTCCGGTACGGCTCAATTTCTACACGGTCGAGGAGCTGGAGCAGATCGTGCGGCGTGGCGCGCGTATCCTGCAAATGCCGCTCGGCAACGACGGCGCGCTGGAGATCGCGCGGCGCGCGCGGGGCACGCCACGCATCGCCGGCCGGTTGTTGCGCCGTGTGCGCGATTTCGCCTCGGTGGCCGGCGATGGCCATGTCGACCGCAAGATCGCCGACGAAGCGTTGACCCGGCTGGAAGTCGACGCGCTCGGCCTCGACGCGCTCGACCGCCGGTATCTGTCGATGATCGCGCGCAATTTCGGCGGCGGGCCGGTCGGCATCGAGACGATCGCCGCCGGCCTGTCAGAGCCGCGCGACGCCATCGAGGACATCATCGAGCCTTATCTGATCCAGCAGGGTTTCATCCAGCGCACGCCGCGCGGCCGGATGCTGACGGCCAATGCCTGGCGCCATCTCGGCCTCGACGCGCCGAAGGATCTGGCGCAGCAGCAGATCAACCTGTTCCAGGAAGAATAGCGGCCGGGCGATCAGGCGCAGGTTCCGGGCCGACGAAGGATCTGTGAGCGGCCTGCGCAAAATATCCTCGGCTTCGCCGGTTTGCCGGCGCATTCGTCGGCTCTGGTGGCGGTGCCATCCCGGGGCAATCTCGCTCCGATGGTTTGCCGGAGCCATGCAATGATCACCAGACGCGGATTCCTGCGCTTCATCGGCGGGTCGGTTCTGTCGGTTGCCGCGTTCAGCGCCTATGCGGCCGGCATAGAGCCGATGCTGCTGACGCATGTGAAACGCTATGCGCTAACGCCGCCGCATTGGCCTGATGGCCTGAAGCTGCGCATCGTCGCGCTTGCCGATATCCATGCCTGCCGGCCATGGATGACGCCGGAGCGGATCGCCTCACTTGTCGAAGACGCGAATGCCCTGCAGCCGGACGTCATCGTCCTGCTCGGCGATTATATCGCCGGCATGCCCTTGGTGACCGGCCCGGTGACGCCGTCGCAATGGGCCTCCGCCCTCTCGGACCTCAAGGCACCGCTCGGCGTGCTCTCGATTCTCGGCAACCATGACTGGTGGGCAGATGGCTTCGCGCAGCGCGCCGGGGCCGGCCCGACCGTAGCGCGCAAGGCCCTGGAGAAAGTCGGCATTCCGGTGCTGGAGAACGATGTCGTGCGCCTGGAAAAGGATGGGCATGGTGTGTGGATTGCCGGGCTCGCCGACCAGCTCGCTCTGCTGCCGATCAGGGACCGCGCCGGCTTCACGGGGCTGGACGATCTCGACGGCACGCTGGCCAAGGTCAGCGACACCTCGCCCATCATCCTGCTTGCGCACGAGCCGGATATTTTTCCGAAAGTGCCGTGGCGCGTCTCGCTGACCCTGTCCGGCCACACCCATGGCGGACAAATTCGGCTGTTCGGCTATTCGCCGGTCGTGCCATCGCGTTTCGGCAACCGCTACGCCTATGGCCACGTCGTCGAGAACGATCGCAATCTGATCGTCTCCGGCGGGCTCGGTTTCAGCATATTGCCGGTGCGTTTCGGGATGCGGCCGGAAATCCTGTCGATCGACCTTGGCTAAATCCAGATCGCCTCAGTGAAGCGATTTGATCGCGTCCATCACATCCGGCTCGGCCTTGTCGCCGTTGAAGGCGTCGACGATGCCGAAGGCGCCGCCATAGCTCCACACCGACCATGAGAAGCCATGTGCTTCGGCACGCGCGATCATGTCCCTGATATAGGCGGCCCGATACCTAGCGGGCATCACATAGGAATTGCCGTATTCCTGGCGGATCATGCCGAACTCGCCCAGCGTGATGTTTCCAGGCTTGACGCCGTTGGCCCTCGCCCACGCCTCGACCTTTTCGAACGGCGCATCCATCAAGCCGAGCAGTCTGTCGGGGCTGTCCATGCTGGCAACTTGTTCATCGAGATAGGCAAGCAGGCCGCTTTGCCGCGTCCATGGCGCCTCGGCCTTGATCCTGGCGCGGATGGTGTCGAGCGTCACGTCGAGCTGTGCCTTGGGCACCGCACTCAGCGGATAGGGCAGGCCGGTCACGTAAGGAATGAAGTCTCCGGCCCAGGTTGCGCCCTGATGGGTGAGCAGAAACGGATCGTAGGAATGGAAGGTCCAGATGACGTTGTCGTCCGGAATCGTCTTCGGGTCGATCTTTTCCAACGAACTCGCGGCGGAATAGCAGGCGCCGGTCAGCACCAGGGTCAGTTTCGTAGCCGAGGATCGCGCCGCCGCGAACAGTTTGCGCTGGCGGTCCGGCCACAGGCTCGCGCCGTCGCTGTCGCAGTCCACGATCGGTTCGTTCATGGGCTCGAAGGCGACCTGGGCGGGATCTTCGCTGGCCAGCGTGCGGGCCATCTTGCGGACCATCTCGACATAGGCGTCGAAGGTCCGTGGGTCGCCCATCACTTCAGCCATTCCGATCTTGCGGCTGCCGCCGGCCGGGATCAGGTGCATGTCGACGATCACCTTGAGTCCGGCGCGGTTGATTATGCGCACCGAGTCCAGCACGCTGGCATAGAGATCGTCACGCATGGCCACGGTCTGGTCGGACAGAAAGGGCGATGGATCGACCGGCATGCGCAGGAAATCGAAGCCGGCATCCTTCAACGCCTTGAGGTCGTCCTCCCCAAGGAATTTCCGCCACTCCGGATACGGCAGGATGGCCTTGGCGTCGCCCCACTGGTCCTCGCCGGGCCAGGTGACCCACTGGTCGAGATTGAGGCCGCGCTTCATCGAGAATGTCGCGGTCTGGCCAGGCAGCGCCAAAGCCACCAACACGAACAGCGCCGCCGTCAAACTCTTGATCATCGCCGTCAACAGTGCCATCCGATGTTATGTTCCGCGGGAAACTGGTGCCTCGCTGGGACTAAAAAAGGAAGCGCAATGGACGATCATGGTGAATCGGCGACGCTGCTGGCCGGGCTTTCCGGTGCGCTGACGGCGTTCGGCCACCGGCTGATGGCGCGAGTCTACTATGCCGACACCGATTTCTCCGGCGTCGTCTACCATGCACGCTATCTCGAGTTCTTCGAACGCGGCCGCTCCGACTATCTCAGGCTGACCGGCGTGCACCACACAGAGCTTGCCCACGGCAAGCATGGCGAAAGAATAGTCTGGGTGGTGCGTCGCATGGAGATCGACTTTCGCGGCCCCGCTCGTATCGATGACATCCTGACCGTCGACACCCGCACCGAGGAGATTTCCGGCGCGCGCATCTTCATGGCGCAGCAGCTCAAGCGCGGCGACGAGGTGCTGGTCGAGGCCAAGGTCGAGGCGGCGATCATCGGCGAGAATGGCCGCCCAAGGCGCTTTCCCAAGGAATGGGTGGCGGCATTCATGCCCCGGATGGGATGATATTCAGGTGATGCCGGCCTGCAAACGGTGATTCCCTGCGCTTCCGGTGCTCGGGTACTTCAAGTACCCTCCGCTCCGGTTCTCGGAACCACCGCTTTCGGCTCGGCCTGACCTGAATCTCAACCCATCCTGACTTCGCGCTTGGATGATGGCGTTACAACTGTGCGGGCGTGGCAATGCGCCGCGCCTTATATACTAACCCATCCTTAACCATAACGGTTCATGAAGAGATTGGTGAAGATTGGCGTTATCGAACGCCTTCCTTTCACCAATATTTGCCCTGAAAAGGCCGACAACGGCACAGTTTGGGGTTGTTCCGGTAGCTTCGTGCGAACCGACCACAAGGGATGCCAGGGGCCAGCCGCCAGCTTCGCCCGGAAAATCTTAAGGACGTAACGATGGAAAATATCGCACTCGCCGATCCGGGCGCGCAATTGTCGGTTTGGTCGCTGTTCGTTTCGGCCAGCTGGGTGGTCAAGCTGGTCATGATCGGCCTGCTCTGCGCCTCGGTCTGGACCTGGGCGATCATCGTCGACAAGCTGGTTTCCTATGCCCGCATGCGGCTGGCGCTCAACCGGTTCGAGCAGGTGTTCTGGTCGGGGCAGTCGCTGGAGGAGCTTTACCGCACGCTCGCCGATCGCAAGACCACCGGCATGGGCGCCATTTTCGTGGCGGCCATGCGCGAGTGGAAGAAGAGTTTCGAGAAGGGCGCCAAGTCGCCGCTCGGCCTGCAAACCCGCATCGACAAGGCGATGGACCTGGCGCTGACCCGCGAGATGGAAAAGCTGGAAGGCCGCCTCGGCTTCCTTGCCACCACCGGCTCGGCGGCACCCTTCATCGGCCTGTTCGGCACCGTCATCGGCATCATGACGTCGTTTCAGGCGATCGCCGGCTCCAAGAATACCAGTCTCGCCGTGGTTGCGCCGGGCATCGCCGAAGCGCTGTTGGCGACGGCCATCGGCCTGCTCGCCGCCATTCCCGCCGTCATCGCCTACAACAAGCTGTCGTCCGATGCGAGCAAGATAGCCGTGCGCATGGAAGGATTCTCCGACGAGTTCTCCGCCATACTCTCGCGCCAAATCGATGAAAAAGTGGCCCCCAAGGCCTGAGGAGTAGCAGATGGGTATGTCCATGGGCATGGGAGGACGCGGCGGGCGCGGCCACAGGCGGCGCGGCCGTCACCATGCACTGATGTCCGAGATCAACGTCACGCCGATGGTCGACGTGATGCTGGTGCTGCTGATCATCTTCATGGTCGCGGCGCCAATGCTGACGGTCGGCGTGCCGATCGACCTGCCGGATACGCAGGCTAAGGCGATGAATGCCGACACGCAGCCGATCACCGTCTCGATCAACGCCGCCGGCCAGATTTACCTGCAGGAAACCGAAATCCCGATCGAGGAACTGGTAGCCAAGCTGCAGGCAATTTCCAAGACCGGCTATGAGGAGCGCATCTTCATCCGCGGCGACAAGTCCACCGACTATGGTACGGCGATGAAGGTGATGGCCCGCATTTCGGCCGCCGGCTACAAGAACATCGGCCTGGTTTCACTGCAGGAACAGGACCAGTAGACGCGCGATGAAGACCGGCCTCACCACATCGGTGATCTTGCATACGGCGGCGCTGACCTTCGGCCTGTTCACGCTGACGGCGCCGGCGGCACTTCCGTCGTCCGACGTCGAGTCGGTCGCGGTCGATATCGTGCCGATGGAAGCCATTGCGCAGACGTTGCAGGGCGACAAAAAGGCCGTGATGCATGAAAAGCCGGCGCCTGTGCCGACGCAGCGCCCGGACATCGTTCCGGATGCGCAGAAGGTCGGCGAGAACAGCGTCGACACCGACAAGCCGATAACGCCGGAAGCCAAGCCGAAGCCCGTCGACATGACCTCGGCTCCGCCGCCCGCGCCGACCCCGATCGAAAAGCCGAAGCCCGAGGACGTGCCGAAGCCGCAGGAGAAGCCCAAGCCCACCCCGGCAACGGAAGTGGCGCCGGCGCCGACGCCCAAGGAAGAGGTCAAGCCCGAGCCGGTCAAGCAGGCCGATCCCAAGCCGACACCGGCCAAGCCGGCGCCGACCCCGCCGCCGCAGGACAAGACCGCGGCCATCGATCCGACGCCCGAGGTCAAGCCCGACGCCGTCGCTGAAGCCATAGCGCAGGAGCCGCCCGCCGAGGCGACGCAGCTGCCGGATTCCGCTCCCGCGCCGGAAGCGCGGCCGAAGCCGCAGCCGGCGCAGGCCGAAAGCGCCAAGGCGCCGGAGCGCAAGGACGCCGACAAGCCGGTCAAGGAAGCGTCGTCGAAGCCGAAATCCGATGACAAGCAATTCAACGCCGACGAGATCTCCGCGCTCCTCGACAAGCAGAAACCATCCGGCGGGGGCGCCAAGCGCTCGACCCAGCAGGCGTCGCTCGGCGGCGACAAGGACCAAGGTCAGAAGCTTTCCAGGTCCGAAATGGGTGCCCTGGAAAGCCAGCTCGGCGGCTGCTGGACCCTTCCTGTCGGCCTTGAAGGTTCCGAGAACTTCCTCGTCGTGGTGCGGTTCAACCTGGATGCATCCGGTAAGCTGGACGGGCGCCCGGCGGTCGAAAAGTCGAGCGGGAATCGCCAGTTCGACGAAAGTGCCGTTCGTGCGGTGCAAAAATGCGATGTCACCGGCCTGCAAGTTCCCGCCGGCAAGCAGGACATCTGGGCCGACGTCCGCGTCACCTTCGATCCAAGGGAGATGCTCGGCCTCTAAGGCCCTGTCATCCGAAAATCACTACGAGAAGCGAGAAGACATGAAATCAATCCTCAAGCCGCTCCTGATGGTCGCAGCAATGGCGATGGGCATGACCGCGGCAGGCACGTTGCCGGCGCTGGCGCTCGTCGAGCTCAACGTCAACAAGGGCAACGTCGAGCCGCTGCCGATCGCCATCACGGATTTCCAGGGCGGCGACGCGCTTGGGGCGCAGATTTCGCAGATCGTCACCGCCGATTTGAAGCGTTCGGGTCTGTTCGCTCCGATCGACAAGAGCGCCTTTATCGAGAAAATCACCAACCCCGATGCAGCACCGCGCTTCGACGACTGGAAGGTGATCAACGCGCAGGCGCTGGTCACGGGCAGCGTCAGCAAGGAAGCCGACGGCCGCATCCGCGCCCAGTACCGGTTGTGGGATACCTTTGCCGGCCAGCAGATGGCTGGCGAGCAGTTCTTCGCCAACGATGCCAATCAGCGGCGTGTCGCCCATATCATCGCCGACGCCATCTATGAGCGGCTGACCGGCGAAAAAGGCTATTTCGACACCCGCGTCGTCTTCATCGACGAATCCGGAGCCAAGAATGCGCGCAAGAAGCGCCTCGCGATCATGGACCAGGACGGCGCCAACGTCCGCTATCTTTCGGACGGCAGGTCGATCGTGCTGACGCCGCGTTTCTCGCCGAACCGGCAGGAAATCACCTACATGTCCTATGAAAGCGGCCAGCCGCGGGTGTACCTGCTGCAGATCGAGACCGGCCAACGCGAACTGGTCGGCAATTTCCCAGGCATGACCTTTGCGCCGCGCTTTTCGCCCGATGGCCAGAAGGTGATCATGAGCCTGCTGCGCGACGACGGCAATTCCAACATCTTCGCCATGGACCTGCGCAGCCGCTCGACGACGCGGCTGACCAACTCGACCGCCATCGACACCTCGCCATCCTATTCGCCCGACGGCAGCAAGGTGGTGTTCACCTCCGACCGTGGCGGCCGCGCGCAGATCTACGTGATGGGCGCCGACGGCTCGGGCCAGACCCGCATCTCCTTCGGCGATGGCGTCTATTCGACACCGGTATGGTCGCCGCGCGGCGACCTGATTGCCTTCACCAAGCAGACCGGCGGCGAATTCCAGATCGGGGTCATGAAGACCGATGGATCGGGTGAGCGCATCCTCTCCTCCGGCTTCCAGCAGGAGGGACCGACCTGGGCGCCGAATGGCCGCGTGCTGATGTTCTTCCGCGATTCCGCCGGTGGCCCCAAACTGGTTTCGGTCGATCTGACCGGACGCAACGAGCAATCGATCCCGACGGCGAACTTCGCTTCGGACCCTGCCTGGTCGCCGCTGCTGGAGTAAGAGACGAACTGAGGAACTGGGGAATTGAAGAACTGAAGAATGGAGAAGGCGGGCGGCCACATCAAGCGTGCGAAGAATCCAGAGGTTTATAAGCGCGCTTATGTGGTCTCTCTTGACGTGCATAAAGCTACGCTCGCCTTCCCGAAAATGGAGCAATACGCACTGGCTGATCAGTTGCGTCGCTCCAGCAAGGGAATCTGCGCCAATTTGGCTGAGGGATTTGCCAAGCAGACTCACTCCAAACCCGAATTCGCGCGGTTCATTTCGATGGCAATGGGTCATGCAGCGAAGTGGAGACGTGAATTTCCTATGCATTCGACCTTGGATAGATCAGCCAGGCACAACACGACGATTGGCTGCGATCCTATGCCCATATCTACGGCATGCTGATCAATCTGAGAGAAAAGCTGAAGTGAATTCTCTCTTCAGTTCCTCAATTCCCCAACTCTTCAATTCCTCTTTTCCATCTCTTTGTCGCGTTTTGGCCGTATTTCCGCCTAGGGTCCGCGCCAACTGTGGCTCATGGCCAATGGCTGCGGACGGGCAGCTTAAACCAAAATTTAACCGTGTTTCTTGAATGCCGGTTAACCCAAACGTGGTTACTGGGTGATCAACGAAATCACTCAAATTAGACCACTCGAATTACGAAGGAGAGGCGGCATGGGCCGTATTGCAGCACTTACCAGAAACCCGGTCATGATCGCGCTGGTGGCGATGCTCGCCATCGCCGGTTGCGCCTCGAAAAAGACGCCGAACAACGCGGCCGATCTTGGCCTTAACGGCGCCGGCGCCGCAACACCCGGATCGGCGCAGGACTTCACCGTCAACATTGGCGACCGCATCTTCTTCGATACGGACTCGACCTCGATCCGTGCCGACGCGCAGACGACGCTCTCGCGCCAGGCACAGTGGCTGAACCAGTACAAGCAGTATGCCATTGTGGTCGAAGGCCATGCCGACGAACGCGGAACGCGCGAATACAATCTGGCGCTCGGCGCCCGCCGCGCCGCTGCTACCCGTGACTTCCTTGTCGCCAAGGGCGTCTCGGCCAGCCGTCTCAAGACCATTTCCTACGGCAAGGAACGTCCGGTCGCGGTTTGCGACGACATCTCTTGCTGGTCGCAGAATCGCCGCGCGGTCACTACGCTTAGCGGCGCTGGCTCCTGAGGCATCATGGACCGGCGCGTCAAAGGACGCGTGGCCGTCTAGCGGTAAAAATGCAACATACTTGTGCGAAAGGCGGCCTTGGGGCCGCCTTTTTCATATCCGGATGCCCGAAACAAAATTTGGCCGAAGTCTCGGCTCCTGCTATGAGCCGAGGGCGCTTGGCTGGTCCCATTCTGATTGGAAGGCGCGAACAAGCTAACGAAATCACTGCGAGAGGCACATGCATTTGAGATCGGTTCTGAGCGGCACGCTTGCGCTGCTGCTCCTATCAGGCGTCACCGCCCTGGCTAGCGGCACCGGGGCGAGCGGCACAGGGCAATCAACCGACAGCGGCTTTACCTTCCATCTTCCCAGTATCGAATTGCCCAGCTTTTTTGGTCAAAAGAAGAAACCGGACCAGGTTCAGCTGGTGCAGTCCGATCCTACCGCTGTCACCAGCCTGGAAGAGCAGCTGCGGCAGATGAATGGCAAGATCGAGGAACTCAATTTCCAGGTCCTGC
The DNA here is from genome assembly GCF_001618845.1 of Mesorhizobium ciceri biovar biserrulae. Lineage (NCBI taxonomy): Bacteria > Pseudomonadati > Pseudomonadota > Alphaproteobacteria > Hyphomicrobiales > Phyllobacteriaceae > Mesorhizobium > Mesorhizobium ciceri. Next base: position 5,725,024 of record NZ_CP015064.1, on the reverse strand, counting down.
AAATGCAGGAGCAGATCCGCAAGCAGCAGGAAGATAATGAATTCCGCTTCCAGCAGCTGGAAGGTGGCGGCACGCAAGGCGGACAGCCGCCGGCGCAGAAGAAATCGGACGCCACCACCGGCACCGACAACAACGTGGCGGCGGCCCCGGCAACACGGGCGCCGGCCGATGCCGGCGCCGAGCCCGCCAACGATCAATCGGCAGGCGGCAAGACGGTCGAGGACGTCATCGTCGAATCTCCGGATGGCGACCCCGGCAAGGTTATTCCCGGTACGGGAGCGCCGGAAAAGACCTTCGGCAGCATCACCGTCGACAAGAACGGCAATGTCATCGATGCCGGCGGCAACACACAATCGACCGCGCCGGCGCAGGATACCGCGCCAGTCGCCGGGGCGGTGCCCAAGACCGGCAAATCCGATACGGTGGTCGCGGCGTTGCCCGCCACCAACAATCCGGAAGAGCTCTACCGCAACTCATACCAGTTCATCCTCTCGGGCGACTACGGCACCGCCGAGCAGGGTTTTCGCGACCACATCGCCCGCTTCCCCAAGGATGCGAAAGCAGCGGATGCGCATTACTGGCTGGGCGAGTCATTGCTCGGCCAGCAGAAATACCGCGATGCGGCCGAGACGTTCCTTGCCGCCAGCAAGGACTACCCCAAGGCCAAGAAAGCTCCCGACATGTTGCTGAAGCTCGGCGTGTCGCTGGTCGGCCTCAAGCAGCATGACGTTGCCTGCGCCACTTTCAGCGAGGTCGGCAAGCGCTACCCCGATATTTCCAGCGCGCTCAAGGAACGCGTCAAGCAGGAGAAGGCTCTGGCTGCCTGCTGATCCTTGTCATACATGTCGTTGTCCTGAAACCGGGATCACTTTTGGGCGACATGCATCATGCTCGACACCGAGCCGGACCTTTCGACTAACCCTTTTTCGCATATCGATTTTACCAGCGGCGCTGTTGCGGCCGTGTCCGGCGGCAGCGACTCGACCGCCCTGCTCCTTCTTCTCAAACACCATCTCGAACGTAGGGCGCCGGCAACCAGGCTGCTGGCGGTGACGATCGACCACGGTTTGCGGTCCGGTTCGGCTGCGGAAGCGCAAACAGTGGCGAAGCTGTGCGCCAGGCTCGGAATTTCACACCGCATCCTGACATGGTCGGGTCCAAAGCCATCGACCGGTCTGCCCGCCGCCGCTCGCGAGGCGCGCTACCGGCTGCTAGCCGAGGCGGCACAAGCGGAAGGCATCGGCATGATCCTCACCGGCCATACCGCCGACGACCAGGCGGAAACGGTGCTGATGCGGCACGCGCGGGACGAGGGCCAAGGCCATGCCGGCATGGCCGGCCGGGGACTTGCCGGCATGGCGCCGGCCACCCTCTATGACTGCCGCATCTGGATCGTGCGGCCGCTCCTCGGCGTGCGGCGCGCGGCATTGCGCGACGTCCTGCGCCGTCAAAATGTCGGCTGGGCTGACGATCCGACCAATGACGACGCGGCTTTCGAGCGGCCGCGTGTGCGGGCCGCACTTGCCGGCGAGAGTGTCGAGCATGTGAAGGGCATGTTGATGCTCGCGGGCCAGGCCGCCCTCGAGCGCAGGCAGCTTGGCGCCAGCGCAGCCGGTTTGATCGATGGCTTCGCCAGCCAGCCAGCCATCGGCCTCATCCGCCTCGACCCGTGCCTGCTCTCCTCCGGTGACGAGCAGGCGGCCGTCTATGCGTTGCGCATCCTTCTGGCCACGACCGGCGGGATTGCCTTCCTGCCGGATCAGGCCCGCAGCGAGGCTCTGTTCGGTCGGCTGAGGGCTGGATTTCTTTGCGCCACATTGTCGCGGACGGTTGTCGATTCCCGGCGCTCCGGCATATTCCTGCGCCGCGAGGCGCGCGGACTGCCCGCTGCCGCTGCCGCCACCGGCAGCACCCTGTGGGACGGCCGCCGGCACATCACATTGAACGACAGCAGCAGCGCATTGTTGATTGCCCCGTTAGGCGCGGCAGCGGCGAAGCGGCTGGCGACGGGTGAAGGAAAAACCCCGTCGAGCCTGATGCGCGCCGCGCTCGCGGCCGAACCGGCGGTGTGGCAGGCCGGTGAATGCCTTGGTTTGCCTGGATATGGACTGAAGTCCGCGACGGTGGAAGCGCGGCCGGTCGTTGCCCCCTTCGGCCGCTTCCTGCCATCCTTCGACCTAGCGCCGGCGCGGGCCGTCGCCGGGCTGATTGGCGCGGCCCCGGTCCCGCCCTTGCCTTTCAGCGGCCACAGTGCCGGCTGATGGTTGCGCGAAAGCTTAACCCAGACGTGCTGTTCTGCTTGGCAAGGGGGGACGCTCTCCCTATGTTAGGCGCAAGTTTCCTCTCATGACGCGTGTCCGCCTCGCGGACGCCAACGGGACAATTGATGAATCCGAACTATCGCAACCTCGCGCTCTGGGCGATCATAGCGGTCCTGCTCATAGCCCTGTTCAATCTGTTCCAGACGCCGCAGACGCGAGGGGCTTCCAGCGATGTGCCTTATTCGCAGTTCCTGCAGGATGTCGCGGCGGGGCGGGTCAAGACGGTGACCATTGCTGGCGCTCGTATCAGCGGCACCTACACCGACAATTCCAGCGGTTTCCAGACCTATTCGCCCGGCGATCCTTCGCTGGTCTCGCGGCTGCAGGACAAGAACGTCACCATCAATGCGCGGCCTGAAACGGACGGTTCCAATTCGCTGTTCGGCTATTTGATCTCCTGGCTGCCGATGATCCTCATCCTCGGCGTCTGGATATTCTTCATGCGCCAGATGCAGTCCGGCTCCGGCCGCGCGATGGGCTTCGGCAAATCGAAGGCCAAGCTGCTCACCGAAGCGCATGGCCGCGTCACTTTCCAGGACGTTGCCGGCGTCGACGAAGCCAAGGAAGATCTGGAAGAGATCGTCGAGTTCCTGCGCGATCCGCAGAAGTTCCAGCGGCTCGGCGGCAAGATTCCGCGCGGCGTGCTGCTCGTCGGCCCTCCGGGAACCGGCAAGACGCTGCTCGCGCGCTCGGTTGCCGGCGAAGCCAATGTGCCGTTCTTCACCATTTCCGGTTCTGACTTCGTCGAGATGTTCGTCGGCGTCGGTGCAAGCCGCGTCCGCGACATGTTCGACCAGGCCAAGAAGAACGCGCCCTGCATCATCTTCATCGACGAAATCGACGCAGTCGGCCGTCATCGCGGCGCCGGCCTCGGCGGCGGCAATGACGAACGCGAGCAGACGCTGAACCAGCTGCTGGTCGAGATGGACGGTTTCGAATCCAACGAAAGCATCATCCTGATCGCTGCCACCAACCGGCCCGACGTGCTCGATCCGGCGCTGCTCCGGCCAGGCCGCTTCGACCGCCAGGTCGTGGTGCCGAACCCTGACATCGTCGGCCGCGAGAAGATCCTCAAGGTGCATGTGCGCAACGTGCCGCTGGCGCCCAATGTCGACCTCAAGGTGATCGCGCGCGGTACGCCTGGCTTCTCCGGCGCCGACCTGATGAACCTCGTCAACGAATCCGCGCTGATGGCGGCACGACGCAACAAGCGCCTCGTCACCATGGCTGAATTCGAGGACGCCAAGGACAAGATCATGATGGGCGCCGAGCGCCGCTCGTCGGCCATGACGCAGGCCGAGAAGGAGCTGACCGCCTACCATGAGGCCGGCCACGCCATTCTCGCGCTTAACGTGCCGTCGGCCGATCCGCTGCACAAGGCCACCATCATCCCGCGCGGCCGCGCGCTCGGCATGGTCATGCAGTTGCCCGAAGGCGACCGCTATTCGATGAGCTACAAATACATGATCTCGCGGCTCGCCATCATGATGGGCGGCCGTGTCGCCGAGGAGTTCAAGTTCGGCAAGGAGAACATCACCTCCGGAGCTTCTTCGGATATCGAGCAGGCGACCAAGCTGGCGCGTGCCATGGTCACGCGCTGGGGCTTTTCCGACAAGCTCGGCCATGTCGCCTATGGCGACAACCAGGAAGAAGTGTTCCTTGGCCATTCGGTGGCACGCACGCAGAACGTCTCGGAAGAAACGGCGCAGATCATCGACGCCGAAGTGCGCCGCCTGATCGATGAGGCCTATTCGTCGGCGAAGTCCATCCTGACCAAGAAGAAGAAGGAATGGATCGCGCTGGCGCAGGGCCTGCTGGAATACGAGACGCTGTCCGGCGAGGAGATCAAGCAGTTGATCGCCGGCCACAAGCCCGCACGCGACCTCGGCGACGATACGCCGCCAAGTCGTGGCTCGGCCGTGCCGAAGTCCGGCGGCCGCCGCAAGAAGGGTCCTGAGCCCGAAGGCGGTATGGAACCACAGCCGTCGAGCTGAGTTCGGCCACCGATTTCATCGAACGCCGCGGCTTGCTCCGCGGCGTTTTTGTTTTTGGCGTTGGGGAGGAGTTGTCCGCGACCTCGCATCTGCGACGGTGACGATTGGCGAAAGCCTAGGTGATAGCCAATCTCCCCCACAAGGGGGAGATTGGCAACGTCGCCGCTGGCGTGCCCTCGAAGGCAACAAAAAGGCCCGCGAACCCTGCGGTTCGCAGGCCTTCTCTTCTTCAGATGTCTTGTCGCTCAGCTCTTCAGCTTGGCATTGCACAGGCTGTAATAACCGCCGCCCTTCTGGATCCAGCGAAGGCCGTTCAACGTGCCCGCGTCCTTGTTGCCATGGTAGCCCTGGAGACAGGTCTTCATGCGCGCCTTCGCGGGCTTTTCGGTCTTGAACTCGGCGGCCAGCGTGGTCGGAAATGTCACGCCCGCGGGCGCTACAGTGGGGGCGACCGCCGCGCTGGTTTCTTTTTTCGTCTGCGGCTCGGTTTTGACCGTATCCTCGCTGACACTGTCCGCTGCTGATGTCGCGCACTTCTCCTTGCGAAAAGCCGTCCAGTCCATGCCGTTCAGAGTGCCGCCTTCCTTGGCTGTTCGATAGGTCTCGCCGCATTCCTTCATCGTCAGTGCGCTTGCGGGGGCGACGCTCCAAGCGACAAATGCGGTCGCAGCCAATACCGCCAATTTCAAACCGTGCATAAGATCCTCCTGGTTGATAATAAGTTAGTTTGTTCTCTATATGTTCAACCAGAATCTTTACGGACTACCGATGAGCTTGGCGTTGGGCAGTGTAGGCGAATTGATGATGCCGGCAGCCCGGCGACATGCAGATGCGAGCAAGGCAGTGTGCGTCTTCGCGCAACAAAAAAGGCCCGCGCATCTTGCGATGCGCGGGCCTTTGTTTGGAGACTATGGCTAAGCGATCAGCCCTTCAGCTTGGCATTGCACAGGCTGTAGAAGCCGCCGCCCTTCTGGATCCACTTCAGGCCGCCGAGCGCATTGGCGTCCTTGAGGACATAGTACTGGTCGAGGCAGGTGTGCATGCGGCCCTTTCCGGGGGTCTCGCTGGCATATTTCGCCGAGATCGCGGACGGGAACTTGACGCCCTTGGGCGCAGCCGTCGTCGGCTTCGCCGGCTCCTTGGTGTAGCTCGCCTCGTCGGCGGCCGGCACGGTGTCGTCATCCGAGGCGGCTGCGCCGCACTCGGTCTTGCGGAAGTCGTTCCACTTCATGCCGTTCAGCGTGTTGGCCGTCTTGGCGGCCTGATACTTGGTGCTGCATTCGGCCATGCTCAGACCCTTGCCGCCATTGTCTGCGGGAGCGGCGGGAGCCGCGGCGGCCTTGGTGGTCGCCGGCTTGGCGGCGGCAGCGGCGGATGCACCGGCGGCGCATTCGGATTTACGGAAGTCGTTCCACTTCATGCCGTTCAGCGTGCCGGCAGCCTTCGCCGCCTGATACTTGGTGCTGCATTCCTTAGCCGTCAGGCCCTTGGCCGTGCTGTCGTCCGCCGCGGCGGCAGCCTTCGTGGTGTCGGTCGCTTTCTTGGCATCGGCCGGCTTGGCGTCGGTCGTCGCTGTGGCGTCGGTGCCGCACTGAGCCTTGCGGAACTGGTTCCAGGTCGCTCCGGCCAGTGTCCCCGCATCCTTGGCGGCGTTATACTTCGTGCTGCACTCGGCCATCGTCAGTGCGTTGGCTGGCGCGGCCAGGAACAAGGTCGCGACGGCGAGGCCGGTCAAAGTGGCAAGTCGGTGGATGAGCATAGCGTTTCTCCGTTGCAGCAGCCCATGATACGTCCCTGCAAATCAATAACGCTCAACGGTCGGTTGCGCCAGATGCTAAGTGGCGTATATATCGCCGAAAATCGGCTTCTCCCGATAAGGTGATGAAATCGTTGTCCGTTGCCTGGTTCAGAGCAAGATTTTCCTGGTGCATCCGCGCTGAAAGGCTCGAATGACTTGTATATTGCAGCATGGCAGTCTGGGCATGTCAGGTTGCGGCCACGTTGTGTGCAGTGCACAACAATGGTTTTCTAAGGATTGGTAACGTATAATCACACAATGTGATCATAGCGCCCTGGCCAATTGTGGCATGACGTGCCGGGGAAGAAACGTCGAGGAAGCTGACTGGCATGGCAGGGAATTATTTCGGCACGGACGGCATTCGCGGACGCGCCAACAAGTTTCCGATGACCGCTGAAATCGCGATGCGGGTCGGCATGGCCGCCGGCCTTTCCTTCCAGCGCGGCACCCATCGACATCGTGTCGTGCTCGGCAAGGACACCAGGCTTTCCGGTTATATGATCGAGAATGCCATGGTCGCCGGTCTTTGTGCCGCCGGCATGGACGTGTTCCTGCTCGGCCCGATCCCGACGCCGGCTGTCGCCATGCTGGTGCGTTCGCTGCGCGCCGATATCGGCGTCATGATCTCGGCCTCGCACAACCCCTATTACGACAACGGCATCAAGCTGTTCGGACCCGACGGCTACAAGCTCTCCGACGAGATCGAGGAGCGCATCGAGAGCATGCTCGACAGGGATATCGAACTGGCGCTCGCCGATTCCGACGGGCTTGGCCGCGCCAAGCGCGTCGACGGCGTACATGACCGCTACATCGAATTCGCCAAGCGCACCTTGCCGCGCTCGATGTCGCTCGCGGGCTTGAGGATCGTCGTCGATTGCGCCAATGGCGCGGCCTACAAGGTGGCGCCCGAGGCGCTGTGGGAACTGGGCGCCGAGGTCGTCGCCATCAATGTCGAGCCCAACGGCTTCAACATCAACAAGGAATGCGGCTCGACCCACCCGGCCGGCCTGCAAAAGAAGGTGCACGAAGTGCGTGCCGATATCGGCATCGCGCTCGACGGCGACGCCGATCGCGTCGTCATCGTCGATGAAAACGGCGCGATCGTCGATGGTGACCAGATCATGGCGCTGATCGCCGAATCCTGGCACCAGAGCGGGCGGCTTGCCGGCGGCGGTGTCGTCTCAACCGTCATGTCCAATCTGGGCCTCGAACGCTTCCTCGGCGACATGAAGCTGCAATTGCACCGGACCAAGGTCGGCGACCGTTATGTCGTCGAGCATATGCGCGCGCACGGGCTGAATGTCGGCGGCGAACAGTCGGGCCATATCGTGCTGTCTGACTTTTCGACCACCGGCGACGGCCTGGTTTCGGCGCTGCAGGTGCTGGCCTGCATCAAGCGGCAGGGCCGGCCGGTCAGCGAACTGTCGAAGAAATTCGAACCCGTGCCGCAGCTCTTGAAGAACGTTCACATTTCCGGCGGCAAGCCGCTCGAGGAGGCGCCGGTCAAGGCCGCCATCGAAGACGCGCGTAGCCGGCTCGGCAAGACCGGACGGCTGGTTATCCGGCCATCCGGGACAGAGCCGCTGATCCGCGTGATGGCCGAGGGCGACGACCCGCAACTGGTCGAGTCCGTGGTGAATGGCATCGTGGACATCATCTCGGAAACGCGCAGCGCCGCCTGACCCCCACAGCGCCCGGCAGGACGTCGTCGCCTGAACCTGTCCAAGGCCCGCCTCTCGGCGGGCTTTTTCTTGTCGGCTCCCAGTCTGTTCGCTGTTCGGAAATCTCGCGCCGGTCCCCAGAAGTTTCGAGATTCGTGGTTAAGCAACAGGGTTAAACGCCTTTTAACCTTTGCAATTCATTATCCACGACTGAAAGCCAATCGCATTTCGGGCGGGTTTGCCGTTCCGAGCTTCTCAGGGGTGACAAGCATGTTCAAGACAGCAAGAAAGGCCCTGCTCGCCTTACTGTTCGCAGGCCTGGCGGGGCCGTTGTTCGCGGCCGACCTGCCGGAACCGATCGTCGAAGAGGCTCCGCCTCAGGCCGTCTACGAGCAGCCGGTAGAAGTCGGCGGCTGGTATATCCGTGGCGACATCGACTATCACAAGTCGACCGTGCGCGGCATCGACTATATGACCTACACCGTCGATCCCTGTAACTGTACGGTTACGCCCGGCACCAGAAGCTTCGATTTCGGCAAGCTCAAGGGCGGTTTCTCGCTCGGCGCCGGCGTCGGCTACAAGATCAACGATCACTTCCGGACCGATTTGACCGCCGACTATTGGTTCAAGTCGAACTTCAACGGCGGCACCTCGGATATCAACGGTACTTCGACCGAAGTATCGAAGATGAGCGCCCTGCTACTGCTTGCCAACGCCTATGTCGATCTCGGCACCTACCATGGCATCACGCCTTACGTTGGCGCCGGCATCGGCGGCGCCCGCGTCAAGTGGGATGATGTCTACGACCCGAACACCACCGAGTTCAATCCCGGCAGATCAAGCTGGCGTTTCGCCTACGGTCTGATGGCCGGCGCTTCGTACTGCTTGACCGACAAGATCATTCTCGATGCCGGCTACCGCTTCTCCCATATCCAGGGCGGCCGCATGTTCGACTGGAACATCACCAGCTCCGGTCCCGGCTTCGATCGTGGCATCAACACACACGAAGTGCGCGGTGGCCTGCGTTACCAGTTCGGTGGCAACAACGGTTGCGCCGCGCCGGTCGTTGCCTACCAGCCCGAACCCGAGCCGATCTACACCAAGTAACAGCATCTACATTACTTGAATTCTTCACAAACCGCCCGGCCTCAGCCGGGCGGTTTTTCGTTGGCCGCCTGGAATCGACAGGGGAAATGAATTCGCTAACGCTCTGTTAGCCTTAACCGCCACTTAACCACTATGGTTAACAATGCTCCTTGAAACGATGGCTGCCGCTGCGATTGCGGGCTGCGCCAAATTCGGGAGTCGGGGACCATGAAACTTACATCGCGTATGGCGCTGGCGCTCGGTGCACTAGCCCTCCTGCCGCTGACGCCGGTGCACGCGGCCGACTACGATCCGCCGATCTATGTCGACCAGGCGCCCGACTACGTCCCGGTCGAGGTCGGCTCCGGCTGGTATCTGCGCGGTGATCTCGGCTATGCCTTCAACAAGCCCTATGAATTTTCGGAAACTCCGGCCGGTCTGGTTACGGATACCAGCCCGCTGTCTGGTTCGATAGGTATGGGCTACCATTTCAACGATTACTTCCGTGGTGAATTGAATTTCGGTCTGCTGCCGACAAGCAAATTCGCCAGCAAATTCGACAGTACTTGCGATGGAACGCAGACGGTGACTGTCACCAGCGGTGGCAGCACAAGCGCGTTCGCCGGCCCAAGCACCCGTGGATGCGAAGGCTCCAACGACGGCAACAACAAGGCCTACGATGTGATGGCCAGCGCCTTTGTCGACCTGGGCACTTATGTCGGCTTCACGCCCTATGTCGGAGGCGGTGTCGGCATAGCGTACAGCACCTACAAGTACGCTCAAGGCGCTCGCAACTGTCAGAATTCATCGACAACATCAGGTACAACCACGACCATCTTTGAATGCGACGATCCAAACGGCTATGATGGGACGACGCAGTCGGAGAAGCAGTTCAGCTTCGCCTATACGCTCGGCGCCGGCTTTGCTTATCAGGTCAGCAAGAATGTTGCAGTCGATGTCGGCTATCAATACACGGCTCTGCCTTCCGCGAAATACGTGACAGCAGACGCTGTCGGCAACCCTGAGTTCAAAAAGGGCCTCGATTATCATCAGGTCAAGGTCGGGCTGCGCTACGATCTCTGGTAGGCGCGGCGAGTACGAGGACCAGCACGGCGGATCATGGGGTCCGTCGTTTGCGTTTGAAGTCACGACATCCTGATCGGGGATCGCCGGTATCCCGGCAACGACAAAAACTTTCCTCTTGACGCCTGAAGCCCGAACGAATATCGCCGTCCGTGGGCCACCCCTCCCCAACGAGGGGCCACTATCTGGAAGGATAGACCACGATGACGACGCATACGAAGCCCGGACTCCGTCCGGCAAACCCCAATTTCTCCTCAGGTCCCTGCGCAAAGCGCCCCGGCTGGTCGGTCGAGGCGCTAAGAAATGCTGCGCTCGGCCGTTCCCACCGCGCCAAGATCGGCAAGACCAAGCTCGAACAGGCGATCGAGCTGACGCGCGAGATTCTCCAGGTCCCGGCGGGTTACCGCATCGGCATCGTGCCGGCGTCGGACACCGGTGCGGTCGAGATGGCGCTGTGGTCGCTGCTCGGCGAGCGCGGCGTCGACATGGTCGCCTGGGAGAGCTTTGGCTCCGGCTGGGTCACCGACGTGGTCAAGCAATTGAAGCTCGCCGACGTGCGCAACATCGAAGCCGGCTACGGCGAACTGCCTGATCTCACCAAGATCGATTTCGACCGCGATGTGGTGTTCACCTGGAACGGCACCACGTCGGGCGTTCGCGTGCCGAACGGCGATTTCATTCCCGCGGACCGCAAGGGCCTGACCGTCTGCGATGCGACTTCCGCCGCATTCGCGCAGAGGCTCGACTTCGAAAAACTCGATGTCGTCACTTTCTCCTGGCAGAAGGTGCTGGGCGGCGAGGGCGCTCACGGCATGCTGATCCTGTCGCCTCGCGCCGTCGAGCGGCTGGAAACCTACAAGCCCTCATGGCCGCTGCCGAAAATTTTCCGCCTGACCTCAGGCGGCAAGCTGATCGAAGGCATCTTCAAGGGCGAGACCATCAACACTCCCTCGATGCTGTGCGTCGAGGATTACCTCGATGCGCTCAACTGGGCGAAGTCGACCGGCGGCCTCGACGCGCTGATCGCCAGGGCGGATGCCAATGCGGCCGTCCTCGATCGCTTTGTCGGCAAGTCCTCCTGGCTCGGTCATCTCGCCGTCCAGCCGGCGACACGGTCGAACACGTCCGTCTGCCTGTCCTTCACCGATCCGGACGTGTCCGCGCTCGACGCCGACGGGCAGGCGGCCTTCGCCAAGGGGCTGGTGTCGGTGCTCGACAAGGAAGGCGTCGCCTATGATATCGGTGCCTATCGCGACGCACCGCCCGGCCTGCGCATCTGGTGCGGCGCGACGGTCGAGACGTCGGATCTCGAAGCGCTGCTGCCCTGGCTCGACTGGGCATTCGCCGCACAGAAGGCGTCGCTCAAAGCGGCGGCCTGAGATCGTTCGCGGCGGCCTTCGGGCCGCCCACTCCCATCAGGATCAAATCCATTTCAAGGAGGCCGCCATGGCGCCCCGCGTTCTCGTCTCAGACAAACTCTCCCCCACCGCCGTGCAAATCTTCAAGGATCGTGGCGTCGAGGTCGACTATCTGCCCGATCTCGGCAAGGACAAGGATAAGCTCGCCGAAGTGATCGGCCAGTATGATGGCCTCGCCATCCGCTCGGCGACCAAGGTCACCGAAAAGCTGATCAACGCCGCTACCAATCTCAAAGTCATCGGCCGCGCCGGCATCGGCGTCGACAATGTCGATATCCCGGCGGCAAGCCGCAAGGGCATCATCGTGATGAACACGCCCTTCGGCAACTCGATCACCACAGCCGAACATGCGGTGGCGATGATCTTTGCGCTGGCGCGCCAGATCCCTGAAGCCAACGCCTCGACCCATGCCGGCAAATGGGAAAAGAACCGCTTCATGGGCGTCGAGATAACCGGCAAGACGCTGGGCGTCATCGGTTGCGGCAACATCGGTTCGATCGTCGCGACGCGCGGCGTTGGCCTCAAGATGCACGTCATCGCCTTCGATCCGTTCCTGTCGGACAGCCGTGCCGAGGAGCTTGGCGTCGACAAAGTCGAGCTCGACGAGCTGTTCGCCCGCGCCGATTTCATCACCCTGCACACGCCGCTGACCGACAAGACGCGCAACATCATCGATGCCGCGGCGATCGCCAAGATGAAGAAGGGCGTGCGCATCATCAATTGCGCACGCGGCGGTCTGATCGTCGAGGCCGATCTGGTCGCAGCGCTGAAGAGTGGCAAGGTGGCCGGCGCCGGCGTCGACGTCTTCGAGGTCGAACCGGCCGAGAACAACGAACTGTTCGGCATGGAGAATGTGGTGGCGACGCCGCATCTCGGCGCCTCGACGACGGAGGCCCAGGAGAATGTCGCGCTGCAGGTTGCCGAGCAGATGGCCGACTATCTGATCAAGGGCGCCGTCTCCAACGCCATCAACATGCCGTCGATCACCGCCGAGGAGGCGCCGCGGCTGAAGCCGTTCGTCAAGCTCGCCGAGGTGCTCGGCGCCTTTGTCGGCCAGGTCACCGAGGATCCGATCAAGGAGGTGGAGATCCTGTTCGACGGCTCGACCGCGACGATGAACACGCGCGCGCTGATCAGTGCAGCACTCGCCGGGCTGATCCGGCCTCAGGTCTCGGACGTCAACATGGTGTCGGCGCCGATCATGGTGAAGGAGCGCGGCATCATCGTGGCCGAGGTCAAGCGCGACAAGTCGGGCGTGTTCGACGGCTATATCAAGCTGACGGTGAAGACCGAGCACATGACGCGCTCGATCGCCGGCACATGCTTCTCGGATGGCAAGCCACGCTTCATCCAGATCAAGGGCATCAACCTCGATGCCGAGGTCGGCCAGCACATGCTCTACACCACCAATGCGGACGCGCCGGGCATCATCGGCCTGCTCGGCACCGTCTGCGGCGAGAATGGCGTCAACATCGCCAACTTCCAGCTCGGCCGCAACCGGCCGGGCGGCGATGCCATAGCGCTGCTCTATCTCGACGCGCCGTTCCCGGAAGCCGTGCTGGAAAAGGTCAAGGCGCACAAGTCGATCGACTCGGCCAAGCGGCTGCAGTTCGACGTCAACGCGATGTGATTGAGGACAGGCGGTCGCCGACCCACCTCGTTGACGCCGGCCGCCGCGGCGGCCGGTTCATGTCAACTCGTCCGAGCCATCGGAAACACCCACGCGATGTCGGTAGACCAGTTCCCAGCCCTTCCAGCCCGTAAACAGCAGGATGAGAACCACGATCAGCGATAGGACGATGCCGGTTGGCATCACGGCCGCCGCTCCGCCGGCATACCGCGAGTACCAGTTGTAAAGCTCGATCAACACGACGAGTACATTGCCGCCGGCATGGAGCCATGCCGTCGTGAGATTGCGGACCTGCACATCGCCGAGAACATCCGTCAAGCCAGCAAGCGCAGCCAGGGCAGCCATGATCAGGCCTGCGCCGAGAAGCCAAAGCGACCCGGTGACCCATCCGGGATCGGCTGTTCGCCAGAAGATAAGGTCGCAAACGAAGGTGCCGACAAAAAAGGCAATCGGAAACGGAATCAGCATCGGGTGGATAGGGTGACCAGCAATGCTTGCCGTGCTGCGAGGGTTGTGGCTCATCATGTCGCCTCCCTGGCGTTCAAACTCCGCTGGAGGTGAAATGTTCCAAGTAGGGGACGCGGCAGGATTCATGCCGCTGTTTCCGAGCCATTGGCGAAGTCCAGGCCGTTCGCGTGATTACCGCGACGGCGGAGGGCCTCAGCCGCCAAATGTCATCCGCGGTGGTCCGCCACCGCCATCTTGCGCCCGCTGTATTCGGCAAGCCCGATGCCGCCCAGCACGAGCACCAAGGCCAGCGCCTGATAGAGCTGGAACGTCTCGCCGACGATCAGCACCGACAGCAGCGTGCCGAAGATCGGCACCAGATTGATGAACAGGCCGGCGCGGTTGGCGCCGATCAGCTCGTTGCCCCTGATGTAGAAGATCTGCGAAACGACCGAGGCGCCGATCGCCGTATAGACGATGACGGTCCAGCCGCGCGCGTCGGGCATGATGACCTTGCCGGCGAGGACCTCCCACAGGAAGAACGGCAACGAGGTGACGAGTGCCGAAACCGACAGGGCCAGCATCAGGCTCTGCCAGTGCATCACCGGCTTCAGCCGCAACCCGACCGAATAGCCGCTGTAGAGAAAGACAGCGACCAGCATGATGGCGTCACCGAAATTGAGTTCCAGCGTCAACAGCCGGCGCGGGTCGCCATGGCAGGCGGTGAGGATCACGCCGGCGATGGTCAGCACGACGCCGACAATCTGCGCCCAGTTCACGCGCAGGCGGAAGAAGACGAAATTGGCAGTCATGATCAGGATCGGCATCGCCGCCTGTTCGATCGAGACATTGATCGCTGTCGTGTAGTTGAGCGCCGTGTAGAAGATGGTGTTGAACAGGGTGAAGCCGCTGGCGCCGAGGGCGACCAGCACGAACCAGTGCTTGCGGACCATCGGCCAGTCCTTCTGGATGGTCTTCCAGCCGATGGGCAGCATGATCGCCACGGCCAGCACCCAGCGCAGGAAGACCAGCGTCATCGGCGAGACGTGATCGACCGCCAGCTTGCCGGCCACCGAATTTCCACCCCAAAGCAAGGTGGTGAGCAGCAGGAATATGTAGGCGCTTCGATGCATCGCGGGATTCCAGTCGCCGGAGCTGCGGTGTTTGCCGGCCTATTGCCCTCGCTCGCCCAAGTAAATGATGTCAAAGCCGAAAATTGTTGTGCCTCAGGGCATTTTCGACGGCAAAGAAAGGTCGCGCTCGCGAGGTCTTGACGTTATAGAGGCCTGTCGTTTCGAACCATATTCAAGCCGCTTGGCGGCGTCTCAAGGGAAAAGAAACATGGCCAATGTGGTGGTCGTCGGCTCGCAGTGGGGTGACGAAGGCAAGGGCAAGATCGTCGACTGGCTGTCGGAGCGCGCCGATGTCGTGGTGCGTTTCCAGGGCGGCCACAATGCCGGCCATACGCTGGTCGTCGACGGCAAGGTCTACAAGCTGTCGTTGCTTCCGTCGGGCGTCGTGCGCCAGGGCAAGCTGTCCATCATCGGCAATGGCGTCGTGTTCGACCCGCACGCTTTCGTCGCCGAGGTGGCAAAACTCAAGGCGCAAGGTGTCGAAGTAGCGCCGGATCGCCTGAAAATAGCCGAAAACACAGCGCTTATCCTGTCCCTGCATCGAGAGCTGGACGGATTTCGTGAGGACGCCGCATCCAATTCCGGGACGAAGATTGGCACGACCCGTCGCGGCATCGGCCCCGCCTATGAGGACAAGGTGGGCCGGCGCGCGGTCAGGGTGATGGATTTGGCGGATTTGGAAACACTGCCCTTGAAAGTCGACAGGCTGCTGACGCACCACAATGCGCTGCGACGCGGGCTTGGTCATGCGGAAGTCACGCATGACGCGATCATGCAGGAACTAACCTCGGTCGCCGACGACATCCTGCCCTATATGGACCGGGTCTGGAAGATACTCGACGACAAGCGCCGGGCTGGCGAGCGCATCCTGTTCGAGGGCGCGCAGGGCACACTGCTCGATATCGACCACGGCACCTATCCGTTCGTGACCTCGTCGAACACGGTTGCCGGACAGGCTGCCGCCGGCTCCGGCGTTGGCCCGGGCGCCATCGGCTATGTGCTCGGCATCACCAAGGCCTATACGACACGCGTCGGCGAGGGTCCGTTCCCGACCGAGCAGAAGAACGAGGTCGGCGAATTCCTCGGCACGCGCGGCCATGAATTCGGCGTCGTCACCGGTCGCAAGCGCCGCTGCGGCTGGTTCGACGCGGTGCTGGTGCGCCAGGCCGTCGCGGTCAACGGCATCAAGGGCATCGCGCTGACCAAGCTCGACGTGCTTGACGGGCTGGACGAGATCAAGGTCTGCACCGGTTACCGTCTCGACGGCGAGATGATCGATTATCTGCCGGCCAGCCAGGGCGCGCAGGCACGTGTCGAACCGGTCTACGAGACGCTCGAGGGCTGGAAAGGCACCACTGCCGGCGCGCGCAGCTGGAATGATCTGCCGGCCCAGGCGGTCAAGTATGTCCGCTACATCGAGGAGCTCATCGGCGCACCGGTCGCGCTCCTTTCCACCAGCCCGGAACGCGACGACACGATACTTGTGACCGATCCGTTTCAAGACTAGTTTCTGAAGCCTTTCCGGGCATCGCGGCTGATTTGCGGGGGCCGGCGCGGAAGCAAAATACAGGTCGACTGAAGCATGGCAGATTTCGTTGCTATTCTGAAAAACGCGCTCGACAAGCATGGCGACGAGACGCCGGAAAAGCGTACGCGCATCTATGCCAGCGTTCGCACCATGCTGGCGAAGAAGCTTGGTGAACGTTCGCCGCCGTGGGCTCCCGAAGCCATAGCCACGCAGATGCGTTCGCTGGAAGACGCCATTACAAGCGTCGAGCGCGATTATGCCAAGAGCGTGCCGGAGACCGACCCGCTCGCGGAGCTGGAACACATCTTTTCGTCGATCGATCGCAACAAGAACCAGCCAAGCCATACGAGGCAGCCGGCGAAGGCGGAATCGGCCTGGCCGGCACCGCCCGTCGCCAAGCCCGAGCCCTATCAACCCGCGCCGCCGCCTGCCGCCAAGGTCGAGCCAAGCTGGCAAAGATCGACGCCGGCGCCTGCCCAGCCGGCTCGCGCCGACACGCCTCTTCCAGGCATGAACGCCGAGGAGGCGGACGACGAGGCCGATGTCTTTTCCAGCAACGAAGACAATGAAGAGCCGGTACAGGACACCTTCCAGCGCCTGCGTCCCGCCGAGCGCAAGCGCAGCTATGGCGGGCTGATCGCGGCCGTCGTCGCACTGCTGGTCGTTGCCGGCGGCGGCTATGGCATCTGGCTGAACAAGGACGCCTTCGGCAAGATGCTGGGGCTTGGCGGCAATCAGGTAGCGAAAACCGAACCCGTGAAGCCAGCGCCGGCCAAGCCGGCAACCGATGCCGCGGCAGCGCCGCCGGCGCCCGCGGCTGGCGGCACGGAAGCCGAAAGCACGAAATTCACCCAGCGGCTGACACCGCAGGGTGGTGAAGTCGAACCGGGTCCGGCCGGTGGCCAAAGCGGCATCGGCGAAGGCGAATCGGTCGCGGCGCTGACCACCCCGCCCTCGGCCACGAACGCACCGGCGATTTCCGCACCGGCCGCCGGTACGCCTGCCGCGACTACGCCTCCGGCGACAGATGCCGCCCCCGCAACGCCGCCTGCCAACGGAGCAGCGCCTGCAGCGCCGGCCGGTGCTGCCGGCACGCCGCCAGCACCGGCAGGTGCCGCGCCGCCCGCCCCGGCGGCTGCGCCTGCGGAAGCCGCTCTGCCTGTCGGCCAGAAGGCGATCTTCTATGAGGAGCGCACCAGCACCGCCCAGGGCTCCGCCGAGCCCGGCAACATCGTCTGGTCGCTGGTGCAGGAATCGCCCGGTGGCGACCTGCCGCCGGAGCCGGCGATCCGCGCCGAGGCGACCATTCCCGGCAAGGACATCCAGTTGCGCATGACCATCCGCCGCAACACCGACCAGACGCTGCCGGCCAGCCACATCATCGAGATGATCTTCCTGACGCCCGACGGTTTCGAGGGCGGCGGTGTCGACAACATCCTGCGCGTTGCCATGAAGGCTTCGGAGCAGGATGCCGGCAGCCCGCTGATCGGCATTCCGGCCAAGATTGCCGACGGCTTCTTCCTCGTCGCGCTCAACGACACCAAGGCCGACGAAGACGCCAACATGACCTTGTTGCGCGGCCAGGACTGGATCGACGTGCCGGTGGTCTACAAGACCGGACGGCGGGCGTTGCTGACCATGGAAAAGGGCATTCCCGGAGAGAAGGTGTTCGACGAGGCAATCAAGGCCTGGCAGGCCAAGACGGCAGGCTGAGACGCTGTAGCCGCCGTTCAGAAGCCCTGGAACAGCATGTCGAGCGCAGCGACGATGTCATCGTGGTGCTTGATCAGGTTCAACCGACTTTCGCCCAAATCGCTGGCCGGAACGGTGGCAACCAGGTGTGTTGCCATAACGAGCTTTCGACCGTTGATCTCAAAAATCGGATGAAGCTTTCGCATCGGCGGTGGCACCATTGCGACCGGCAGAAGCGGCACGACCACCCGCGTCTTGAAATTGTCGAGCAGTTCTGACTGAACGTCGAGCACATAGCTGCCTTCGATGCGACCGGCGAAGACATCATAGCGGGGCATCAGAACTGCCGGTAGTCTTCCAGCGGGATGCCATGTTTCTCGATATAGTCGTTCCACGCGTCCATCGTGGCGCGGTTCTCAAGCTTCCACAGCCGCGTTTTTTCGGCAGCCACCGCCTCCGCGATGCCGGCCTCCGCAGCGCGCGAGACATTCACGTCAAGTCCCTTGGCTTCCCTCATGAGGTTCGAATCGATCGACAGATTTGCTGGCTGACGGATCGCACTCAAGGCAATTTTGCGCAACATGCGCATAATGTATGCGCATTTCGGCGTCGGAGCAATAATCAAGCGACGCTAATTGGAGGTGTGCGAGCCTACCCTTCCATCTCCTCGCGCAACATCTCCAGTTCCAGCCATTCTTCCTCGAGCGCGGCCAGCGTCGCGCGCTCCTTGTCGAGGGCGGCGATGGTTTTCTGGAACGAGGCCGGATCGCGCTCGTAATAGGCCGGATCGGCGATGTTGTTCTCCAGCCGCGAGATAGAGGCCATCACAGCTTCGATTTTCTTCGGCAGGGATTCCAGTGCGAATTTCTGCTTGAACGACAGTTTCTTCGCCGGCACTTTTGGCGCGGCGGCTTCGCTCTTGCCTGACGCGGGCGCCTCGCCATTTTCGGCTCTCGCCCGCGCCTTGCGGTCGTCCAGCTTCGTGCCGCCGCGCTGCGCCAGCATGTCGGAGTAGCCACCGGCATATTCGATCCAGCGGCCTTCACCATCCGGCGCGATCAGGCTGGTCACGGTGCGGTCGAGGAAATCGCGGTCGTGGCTGACCAGGATGACGGTGCCGGCGAAACCGGCGACCAGTTCCTGCAGCAGTTCAAGCGTCTCCATGTCGAGATCGTTGGTCGGCTCATCGAGCACCAGAAGGTTTGCGGGCCGCGCCAGCACGCGCGCCAGCAAGAGCCGCGCCCGCTCGCCGCCGGACAACTCGCGCACCGGCGTGCGCGCCTGCTCGGGCTTGAACAGGAAATCCTTCATGTAGGAGACCACGTGGCGCTGCTCGCCATTGATGACGAGGTTCTCGCCGCGCCCATCGGTGAGATATTGTGCCAGCGTCTCCTGCGGGTCGACCGCCTCGCGCTTCTGGTCGAGCGTGGCGATCTCCAGATTGGTGCCGAGCCGCACCGAGCCGGCGTCCGGCTTCATCTCGCCGGTCAGCATTTTCAAGAGCGTGGTCTTGCCGGCGCCGTTCGGCCCGACCAGGCCAACGCGATCGCCGCGCTGGATGCGGGTCGAAAACGCCTTGACCACGGTGAGATCGCCAAAGCTCTTTTCGATGTTTTTCGCCTCGATCACCAGCTTGCCGGACTCGGTGGCGTCGCTCGCCACCATGATCGCCGACCCTTCGGCCCCGCGATGACCGCGAAAACGCTGACGCATGGTCTGCAACTCGCCGAGCCGGCGCATGTTGCGCTTGCGCCGCGCCGTCACGCCGTAGCGCAGCCAATGCTCTTCGCGAACGATCTGGCGACCGAGCTTGTGCTGCTCGCGTTCTTCTTCCTCCAGAACCAGGTCGCGCCATTCCTCGAAATGGCCGAAGCCCTTGTCCAGCCTGCGGGTCTGGCCGCGATCGAGCCAGACCGTGGCGCGCGACACGCGTTCGAGGAAGCGGCGGTCGTGCGAGATGACGATCAGCGCCGAGGAGGTGCGGATGAGTTCTTCTTCCAGCCATTCGATGACCGAGAGGTCGAGATGGTTGGTCGGCTCATCGAGCAGCAGGATATCGGGCTCCGGCGCCATGACGCGGGCAAGGGCGGCGCGCCTCGCCTCGCCGCCCGACAGGTCGTTCGGACGTTCCTCACCCGACAGGCCGAGATGCTCCATCAGATAGCTGGCGCGGTAGGGATCGTCGGCGGGGCCAAGCCCGGCCTCGACATAGGCGCGGACAGTGGCAAAACCTTCCATGTCGGGCATCTGCGGCAAATAGCGGACGGTCGCCGAAGGCTGGCGGAACACTTCGCCGTCCTGCGGCTCGATCAGGCCGGCGGCGATCTTCAGCAGGGTCGACTTGCCGGACCCGTTGCGGCCGACCAGTGCGATCTTGTCGCCGGCCGAAGCCGTCAAGGCGGCGCCATCGAGCAGCGGCGTGCCGCCGAAGGTCAGTTTTATCCCGTCGAGGTTGAGAAGGGGCGGGGCCATGTCAGCTTTCAGGTAAGGGATAGGGATGAGCGAGCAGCATCGCGCGGCCATGGCCGAGCGCGATTTCGAGGCGGCCCCCGGTCTTGTCGGACTTGACCTCGTTGGAAATGGTCAGCGACGAACCGAACGCCACCTTGACGTGAGCGAGCGGCCATTTGGCGCCGGTGACGGTCAGGCCGTCGAGCTCGGAAAAGCCGAGCACCGAGAACAGCGTGCCGTCGGCATAGTCGAAGCCGGCCGTTCCGCGCAGCAGGGGGATGCCTTCCTGAGCGCCGCTGGTCAAAAGCACGTCCGTTCCCGCCTCCGCCAGCCGCAGGGCGAGCGACAGATGCAGAAAAGCGTGGTCGGCGCGCTTGCCGCCAAAGGCGCCGGCCAGCACCAGGCGGGTCGCGCCGCGCTCCAGTGCCGCGGCGACGGCAAGTTCGCCATCGGTCTGGTCCTTTTCCGCCGGGAAGGTCCGGCGCGGCACGGAAGCGAGATCGTCCGGCAGGTTCGCCGGCACCGAATCGAAATCACCCACCCACAGCTCCGGCACGAGACCCAGCAACCGCGCATGACCGATGCCGGCGTCGGCGGCGATGACGCGGGAGCCTTTGACCTGACGGTCGAGCCGTGGCGTACGGATGAGATCGCCGCCAAGCAGGATGGTGAATGTGCTCATATTGTGTGGCCCTTACCAGCCCGGCACGGGAAACGGAAGGCGGCAAACTCCCGCTTGCATGGCGGATCGGCCCGGCCTATGTGTCGAAACGCTCTAACGGGGTGCCGGACGCGATCTTCGCGGACCGGCTGAGAGGCAGTCTCGCCAACCCGCTGAACCTGATCCGGTTTGTACCGGCGGAGGGATTAGACGTTTCGGACAGTCCGACGCCTCAATTCCTTTCAATTCAAACGAAGGAGGCGCCGATGCGCACGCTTTTATACGCTCTTGTTTCAGCAACGGTCGTGGCCTTGTCCGGGCCCGCCTTGGCCAAGGACAAGCTCACCGTCTACACCTATGAGAGTTTCACCGCCGACTGGGGTCCGGGTCCCGTGGTGAAGAAGGAGTTCGAGGCCGAATGCGGCTGCGACGTCGACTTCGTCTCGGTCGCCGATGGCGTCGCGCTGCTCAACCGCGTCAGATTGGAAGGCACATCGACCAAGGCCGATATCGTGCTTGGCCTGGATACCAATCTCACCGCCGATGCCAAGGCGTCAGGCTTGTTCGCGCCGCATGGCGCGGTGACGGATGTCAGTGTGCCGGGCGGCTGGAGCGACGACACGTTTGTCCCCTTCGACTACGGCTATTTCGCTGTCGTCTACGACACGCAGAAGATGAAGACGCCGCCGAAGAGCCTGAAGGAGCTGATCGAAGGCAGTGCCAACGACAAGATCGTCATCCAGGATCCGCGCACCTCGACGCCAGGCCTCGGCCTGCTTCTTTGGGTCAAGTCGGTCTATGGCGACAAGGCACCCGAGGCCTGGGCCAAGCTCAAGGCCAAGGTGCTGACCGTGACGCCGGGCTGGAGCGAGGCCTATGGGCTGTTCACCAAGGGCGAGGCGCCGATGGTGCTGTCCTACACGACGTCGCCAGCCTACCACATGGTCGCCGAGAACACGGAGCGCTACCAGGCGGCCTCCTTCGAGGAGGGCGAGTATCTGCAGATCGAGGTGGCGGGTATCACCACGACAGGAGCCAAGAATCCGCTGGCGGCCAAGTTCATGGCCTTCATGACCGGGCCGAAATTCCAGGATGCCATCCCCGAGACCAACTGGATGTTCCCGGCAGGCAAGACCGACAAGCCGCTCAATCCGGCCTTCGACAAACTGGTCAAGCCGACGAAGACCTTGCTGTTCAGCCCGCAAGAGGTCGCCGCCAACCGCAAGGCCTGGGTCGATGAATGGCTGGCGGCGATGAGCAAATAGGCAGCGCGATGGCGCCGGCGCATTCCACGGATTCCCGCGTCAGTGCCGGCATTGTCGCGCTCGCTGCAATCGCGCTGCTGATCGGCGGCGCGTTTGCTGGCCTGCTTTTCGAGGGCGCCCATGATTTCTCGGGCGCCTGGGCAGCCTTCGATCCCTATCTGCTTCGCGTCATTCGCTTCACGCTCTGGCAAGCGGTCCTGTCGACGCTGCTTTCGGTCATCCCGGGGCTGTTTGTGGCGCGCGCTCTGTCGCGGCATCCACGTTTCTTCGGCCGCGCCTTCATCCTGCAGATCTTCGCCGTGCCATTGGCGCTGCCGGCCATCGTTGCAGCGCTCGGCATCCTGGCGCTTTATGGCCGTGCCGGCTATTTCGCCGGCGTGCTTGCCGTTATCGGCGGCGGAAGCTGGCCGGGCATCTATGGCCTGTCCGGCATTCTCGTCGCCCATGTCTTCTTCAACCTGCCGCTGGCGACGCGGCTGTTCCTCGAGGCGCTGCAGACCATACCGGCCGACCAATGGCGGCTGGCGAGCCAACTCGGCATGGCGGCGCGGCCGGCGTTCCGGCTGATCGAATGGCCAACGCTGCGCGCCGCACTGCCCGGCGTCGCCGGGCTTGTGTTCATGCTCTGCATCACATCCTTCACGATCGTGCTGACGCTCGGCGGCGGGCCGGCCGCGACGACGCTTGAGGTCGGCATCTACCAGGCGCTGCGCTTCGATTTCGATCCCACGCGGGCCGTTACACTGACGCTGCTGCAGATCGCCTTGACCTTTATCGTGGTGCTGGCACTGACGCCGCTAGGCGCCAATGTGGTCGGCGACACCAATTTGCCGGTCGCGCAACGCCGCCATCTTTCGGTCAATCGGAGCGAGACCTGGTTGAACGCGCTACTCATCGTCCTGGCGCTGCTGTTCGTCGTCGGGCCGATGGCGGCAACCGTGATGGCCGGATTGAGTGCCGATCTCGCCCGCTTGGCCGGCGAGGCCACTGTCCGGCAGGCAACGCTGACCAGCGCGGCGCTCGCCTTCCTGTCGGCGCTGCTTTCGGTGATGCTGTCGCTGGCGCTGACCATGGCGCGGCGGGCACTGGCGCTGAACAGCCGGACTGGCCGCAAGACACTGCTCGAACATGCCGCCGATACCGGCGCCGGCTTTGTCCTGGTCGTGCCGCCGATCGTCGTCGGCGCCGGCTGGTTCCTGTTGTTGCGCCTTGTCGGCGATGTCTTCGCCCTCGCCCCGGTCATGGTCGTCACCGTCAACGCGGTGATGGCGATGCCGTTTGCGCTCCGCGCCGTGCGTCCCGCCTATGATGCAGCGAGCGAGCGTCACGAACGGCTCTGTGCACAGCTCGGCATTGCGGGCTGGAACCGGCTGATGCTGGTCGACTGGCCGTCGCTGCGGCGACCGCTCGCCACGGCCTTCGCTTTCGCCATGGCGCTGTCGCTCGGCGATCTCGGTGTCATTGCCTTGTTCGGCAGTGATTCCGTGCAGACATTGCCCTACCTTCTTCTGGCTCGGATGGGCAGCTACCGCACCGAGGATGCCGCCGGCCTCGCACTGCTGCTCGGCCTCGTCTGTCTCGCGTTGATCGTGGCGGCGCACTGGCTGGGAAGGGAGGAGGTCCGTGATGCGTGAAAAGGCGGCCAACGGGCTCGCGAAGGGCGCGCCGGTGCGGCTGGACAAAGTGTCGTTCAGCTATGGCAGCTATGGCGAGGCGCCGCTTGTTTTCGATGTCGAGTTTGCCGCGGCGACGATCACCGCCATCATGGGGCCGAGCGGTTCGGGCAAGTCGACACTGCTCAATCTGGTCGCCGGCTTCGAGACCCCACGGTCGGGCCGCGTGCTGGTCGGCGGTGTCGATGTCAGCGCCGAGCCGGCCTCGGCGCGGCCGGTGTCGATGGTGTTCCAGGAGAACAATCTCTTCGCGCATCTTTCCGTCGAGCAGAATGTCGGGCTCGGCCGCTCGCCATCCCTGCGGCTGACCGAGGCGGACCGCGCCGCGGTCGCCGAGGCGCTTGCGCGCACCGGTCTTGCGGGCAAGGAGAAACGCCTGCCGCGCGAGCTCTCCGGGGGCGAACGCCAGCGCGTCGCACTGGCCCGCGTGCTGGTGCGCGACCGACCGGTGTTGCTGCTCGACGAGCCCTTCGCTTCGCTCGGACCGGCTTTGCGCGACGAGATGCTGGACCTGGTTGCCGCCGTTCATGCCGAACGCGCCATGACAGTGCTGTTCGTCACCCACCAGCCGGAGGATGCACGCCGCATCGGCGAGCATATGGTGTTTGTCGACAATGGGTTGGTCGCTGCGACCGGCAAGGCTGATGATTTCTTTGCCGGGGCTGGTCCGGAGGCGTTCCGGCGCTATATCGGCGCGGGTGCCGGATATTCCACATCACGCGATGTTGCCCGGAAGCGGACATAATTTACGGTCAAACCGGCTCCAGGCGATGTGGCGTTTGCTTGCCATGACCGGGGGAGTGTGGCTAGGTCCGCCCTACCGGTCCGGCACAGGCCGTGATTTGCCTGCAGTATCCGGCGCCCGCCCCTGGGACGGGCCGCGGATACTGCAGCAGTTTGAGATGTGGCACGTGAGCATTCTGAAGATCGTCCCCGATTTTCAATGTCATGTGCCGGGAACCCGAAAGGAAGCCGTTCTGGCGATCGGCGCTAACACATTGGGAATGAAACCGCTGGCGCGCTTCCTCGCGCTGGCCGGCTTTGCCGTGGCGTTGGCAAGCTGCCAGATGTTCACGCCGCCGGAAGTTCAGGAATCCGGCTTCCAGCCTTCCGACAAGCCGATCACGGTGGACAATGTCGGCGCCAACAACAAGCTCGCCGAATTGGCCAGGGCGCAGCATCCGCGCATCCTGGCGACCTATGGCGGCGAATATTCCGATCCCAAGCTCGAGCGCATGGTCGCCAAGGTGGTCGGTAGTTTGACGGTGGTGTCCGCCAACCCGACACAGACCTATCGCATCACCATTTTGAATTCGCCCAATGTCAATGCCTTCGCGCTGCCGGGCGGCTATCTCTACATCACGCGCGGCCTCCTGGCGCTGGCCAATGATTCGGCCGAGCTTGCCGCTGTCATCGCGCATGAGATGGGCCACGTCACCGCCAATCACGGCTTGCAGCGCCAGCAACTCGAGGCAGAGGAAGGCCTGGCGACCAAGGTGGTTTCCGATGTGCTCGGCGACAGCCCGACCGCCAAGGCGGCGTTGATCCGCGGCAAGCTGAGGCTCGCGCAATTCTCGCGCAACCAGGAGCTGGAAGCCGACGCCATCGGCATCAAGTCGATCGGCGAGGCCGGCTACGATCCTTTCGCCGCCGGCCGCTTCCTGCAATCGATGTCGGCCTACACCGATTTCCGCTCGATCAGCGGCGCCACCGACGCCAGCCTCGACTTCCTGGCCACGCACCCCAATACGCCGCAGCGCATCGATCTGGCGCAGCGCCATGCCCGCCAGTTCGGCGCGCCGGGCGTCGGCACGCGCGACCGCGATTCCTTCCTCGCCGGCATAGACGGCCTGCTCTATGGCGACACGCCGGAAGAAGGCTATGTGCGCGGCGAAACCTTCCTGCATCCGGGCCTTGGCGTTTCGTTCACGGTACCGGACGGCTTCATCATCGACAATTCGGCGGCAGCGGTGACGGCCACCGGCCCCGGCGACATAGCGATCCGTTTCGATGGCGTGTCGATCGACAAGAACCGGGCGCTGACGGACTATATCCGCAGCGGCTGGGTGGCTGGTCTCGTCGACAGCAGCGTCAGGCAGGAAACCATCAACGGCAACGAGGCAGCGACCGCGCATGCCGGCGCCGAAGGCTGGCAGTTCGACATTGCGGTGATCCGCGCCGGCGGCCAGGTCTACCGGCTGCTGACCGCGGCCCCTTCGGCCAGCACGTCGCTGGACACAATCGCCCGCTCGGTCAGCGGCTCGTTCCGGATCCTGAGCGCTGCCGAAAAGGCGGCGCTGAAGCCGCTGCGCATCCGCGTCGTCACTGTCCAGCCTGGGCAGACGATGGGTTCGCTTTCGGCGCAGATGGTCGGCGTCGACCGTAAGCTCGACCTGTTCCGCGTCCTCAACGCGCTGTCGCCTGGTGCCGCGGTTTCGGCCGGCGACAAGGTCAAGATCGTCACGGACAAGTAGGCACCTCCGGACGCCTGCCGCCGTTCAGGCGGCAGTCGCCATGAACTCCGGATTCTGCTTCACCAACGCGACCTTCAGCTTTTCCATGGCGCGGGCCTCGATCTGGCGGACGCGTTCCTTGGAGATGCCGAGGGTTTCGCCGAGCGCTTCCAGCGTCGCGCCCTCGTCGTTAAGCCGGCGTTCCTCGATGATCCTCAACTCCCGTGCGTTGAGCGCGCGAAGCGCCTCCCTCAGCCAGAGCGAGCGGCGCGCGACATCGATCTTGTCGCCGACGATCTCGTCGGGCAGCGGATCGTCCGAGACCAGGAAATCCATGCGCTCGGTCGAACCCGCATCGTCGGCAACCGGCATGTTGAGTGAGGAGTCGGGAGCCGACAGCCGCGAATCCATCATCGCCACGTCGGCTTCGGAGACGCCGAGTGCTTCCGATACTTCGCGATAGAGCGTTGCGTTTGACAGTGGCTCGGCGCCATTCGCCAGCCGCGCGCGCAGGCGTCGCAGGTTGAAGAACAGCGCCTTCTGCGCCGAGCTGGTGCCGCCACGCACGATCGACCAGTTGCGCAGGATGTAGTCCTGCATCGAGGCCCGGATCCACCATGTCGCATAGGTCGAGAACCGCACCTCGCGCTCCGGCTCGAAGCGGGCGGCGGCCTCGAGCAGTCCGACATGACCTTCCTGGACCAGGTCGCCGAGCGGCAGGCCGTAATGGCGGAATTTGGAGGCCATGGAAATGACCAGCCGCATATGCGCGACGGTGATGCTGTGCAGCGCGTTCTGGTCGTTGTCCTCTTTCCAGAGCAATGCAAGCCGATGCTCTTCGTCACGCTCGAGGTAGGGAGCCTTCATCGCCGCGCGGACCATGATCCGTCCTGCCGTGTCTTCCATCATGAGGCGCTCCCTGGGTGGTGCGGATGACTTTGCAAACTTGGCTGGCGCCCGGGTTGAAATGGCGGCGTCGTGCCCTAGAACAGCCAGAACTGCCATGCGCGGGAAAGGTTCCGCGACCGTGGCTGCGGGATTGTGTTGCCCGACGGACTCCGGGGATGATCCGCGACAGTTCTGGTGTCGGCTGGAAAGCGCCAGTTTGAGTATCCGATTTCAGAAACTGGTTGTTTTTGGAATTCTGTTCCTTATTTTTTCGGCTTGCATCTGTCAGTTTCCAGCGCTCACAATATGCCGGTCGGCCGGCCAAGGACGGGATCACAGAAAAATGAAATGGCTCAAGTCGCTCATCATCGCCGGAACGCTGCAGGCCTTGGCTGTCACCGCAGGCCATGCCGGCGCCAATCTCGACCAGATCAAGCAGGCCGGGGTCATCAAGGTCGGCACGGAAGGCACTTATGCGCCATTCACCTATCATGACACTTCGGGCGCACTGGTCGGCTTCGACGTCGAAATCGCCAAGGCGATCGCCGACAAGCTCGGCGTCAAGGTCGAATTCCTCGAAGGCAAGTGGGACGGGCTGATCGCCGGCCTCGACGCCAATCGCTATGACGCCGTCATCAACGAGGTCGGCATCACCGATGCCCGCAAGGCCAAGTACGACTTCTCCGATCCTTACATCGCCTCCAAGGCGGTGCTGATCGTGCGCGGCGACAACACAGACATCAAGACCTTTGCCGATCTCAAGGGCAAGAAGTCGGCGCAGTCGCTGACCTCGAATTTCGGCAAGCTGGCCGAAACGAACGGCGCCGAGCTGGTCGGCACCGATGGCTTCGACCAATCGATCCAGCTGCTTCTGACAGGCCGTGCCGACGCCACGATCAATGACAGCCTGTCGTTCCTCGACTTCAAGAAGCACAAGCCCGACGCCAATGTGAAGATCGCCGCGCAAGAGGAAAACGCCGACTATTCCGGCGTCATCGTGCGCAAGGGCGATCCGGAGCTGGTCGCGGCGATCAACAAGGCGCTGGCCGACATCAAGGCCGACGGCACCTATAAGAAAATCTCCGACACCTATTTCGGCCAGGACGTTTCGAAGTAATCTATAGGCGGGCCGCTCCGCGGCCCACAGGACATATCGAGCGGCGAGCCGTCTTTGACGGTCCGCCGCTTTTGTTGTGATATGTCGCGCCTCGACGAAGCCTCGACTTATTTGGAGGATGTTACGTGCCGCACTGGCTGCAACTGATGCTGGAGTCGCTGCCTTCGCTGTTGTGGGCGGCGCTGATCTTCACCGTGCCGCTGACGCTGTTGTCCTTCGTCCTTGGGCTGACCGTTGGGTTGGGTGCGGCGCTTGCCCGGCTGTTTGGTCCGAAACCGCTGGTCGCGCTGGTGCGCTTCTATGTCTGGATCTTCCGCGGCACGCCGCTGCTGGTGCAGCTGTTCCTTATCTTCTACGGCCTGCCGTCGGTCGGTATCCTGCTCGACGCCTTCACGGCGGCGTTGATCGGCTTCACGCTCAACATCGGCGCCTACACGTCGGAAATTATCCGCGCGGCCATAGGCTCGGTGCCGAAGGGCCAGTGGGAAGCGGCCTATTCGATCGGCATGACCTGGAGCCAGGCGATGCGGCGCACCATCCTGCCGCAAGCCGGCCGGGTCGCGGTGCCGCCGCTTTCCAACACCTTTATCTCATTGGTCAAGGATACGTCGCTGGCCGCCGCCATCACCGTGCCGGAGATGTTCCAGGCGGCGCAGCGCATCGTCGCCACCACCTATGAGCCGCTGATCCTCTATGTCGAGGCGGCGATCCTCTATCTGGCGCTGAGTTCGGTGCTGTCGGCCTTGCAGACGCGGCTGGAGACCCGGCTCAACCGCTATGGCGGCTTCCTGGAGGCACGCTCATGATCGGCCTCAGCAACATCGAAAAGCGCTTTGGCGACAATCTCGTGTTGAAGGGCGTGACGGTCACCATTGCCGAAGGCAGCGTCACGGCGCTGGTCGGCCCGTCGGGCGGGGGAAAGAGCACCCTGCTGCGCTGCATCAACCTCCTGGAGATCCCGACCTCGGGCACGGTGCGCATCGGCGACGAGACGCTCGAATTCCATCCTGGTGGCAGGGTTCCGGCCAGGGATATCCAGCGCCTGCGGCTGCAGACCGGCATGGTGTTCCAGAACTTCCAGCTGTTTCCGCATCGCACCGCGATCGAGAACGTCATGGAAGGGCTGGTGACGGTGCTGAAATGGGCGCCTGAGAGGGCACGCGAGCGGGCGCTGGCTCTGCTGGAGAAGGTGGGGATGGCGCACAAGGCCGACGCCTGGCCGGCGACGCTGTCGGGCGGCCAGCAGCAGCGCGTGGCGATCGCCCGCGCCTTGGCGCCGTCGCCGAAAGTGCTGCTCTGCGACGAGCCGACCTCGGCACTCGACCCGGAACTGGCGCAAGAGGTGGTCGACGTGCTTGGCAAGCTCGCCAGTGAAGGCACGACCATGGTGATGGCGACGCATGATCTGCGCCTCGCCTCCAAGATTGCCAAGGAAGTGGTGTTCCTCGATGCCGGCGTCGTCGTCGAGAAGGGACCGGCCGCGGTGCTGTTCAACAATCCGGAGCAGCAACGGACGAAGCGGTTCATTGCGACGCTGAAGCAGGAGGCTGAGAAGGAAGGCGGCGGCGGGTAGGCGCGGCCTAGGGTCTGTAGAATTCGGGCGATGGCCCCGAAGGCGCGCCGGTTCCGGTATATCTTGCCGGATGCGCGAGCAGGCCGTCAGCCATCCTTCGGCATATCGGGCCTTGCCGCCAGCAGCCGCTGAAATTTCACCGTCAGATCTCCCCCGAAATCGCGGCTCTTCATTTGCAGGTTCAGATATGATGGCTGACGAGCGCCACGCCAAGTCCGATGAGGATCGAACCGCATGTCTTGGGGATCACCCATCCGGCGCCAGTGAACCGGCCAACGGCGAGCGAGGCGATGCCGACCGCCGCAAGGTCGGCCATCGAGAAGATGAGATTGACGATGATGCCGAGGATGAGGAACTGCAACCCGACGGCCATGCCGGCTGACGGATCCACGAACTGCGGCAGGAAGGTCAGGAAGAACAGTGCCGTCTTGGGATTGAGGATCTCGACGACCATGCTGTCGCGAAATGTGTTCGGGGCCGGCCTGGCACCATCCTCGCCCATCCGGTTCCAGCCCAGGAACATGGCAAGGCCCAGCGAAATGAGATATGCGGCGCCCGCCCATCGGATCACCAAGAAAGCGACCGGCGCGTGTTCCATCAGTGCGGCGAGCCCGACCGCCGCGGCCAGGATGTGCACGTAACAACCAAGATGGACACCCAGTGCCGCCATCAATCCCGCCTGACGGCCATGGGCCAGCGTCTGCGCTGTCATGTAGAGAATCGCCGGTCCTGGCATGCAGGCGAAGGCGAGCGTTGCGAGGGCGAACGGAATCCAGAGATCCAGCGATGGCATGACAGCTCCTCCCATGATCAAGCCGTGGGAGGAGTAGGCCGGGGGGCAGGCCGAAAACATACGACGGATGCCGTATTTGGATGATGATCGGGTTTGGCTAATCTGCCGATGGTTAAGGGGACGTTGCCGGGTTGCCCATTGTAGCGGCTGCGATATCAGCCGGTGGGCAATCCCAGACGAACCGCGTAGGCGGTCAGTTCGGCGGTGTTGTGGAGACTGAGCTTGCCCATCAGATTTTCGCGATGTTTGCGAGCGGTCGGCAGGCTGATGCCCAGTCGTTCGGCGATGTCGCGCGTGATCATGCCTTGCGCCACCAGTTGAAGGATCTGCCGTTCGCGCCGCGTCAGCGGTACCGGGGACAGGATTTCCTGCGCGGCTATCGGCTCGCTGTCCCTGCCTATATCGCTGACCGCGAAGCGAACGGTTTTCGCCAGATAGGTGCCTCCGTTCTTGACCGCTTCGATGGCAGCGCCGAGTTCCTCGGGATCGCCATCCTTGGTCAGGTAGGCGTTGGCGCCGGCGCTGAGCGCGGCGCGTACTGTCCTCGGCTCGACATTGGCCGTCAGCACCACGATCCGCAGGCGTGGCGCCAAGGTCCTGATGGTGGCGATAAACTGCATCCCGGTCACACCTGGCATGCCGAGGTCGAGGATCAAAAGGTCGGCGCGCGTGCTTCGCAGCTGGCCAAGCAGCGCCTCGCCATCCGCAGCCTCGGCGACGACCGAGACATTGTCCATAGCCGAGATAAGCAGCTTCAGCCCCTCGCGCACGATGGCATGGTCGTCGGCGAGTATGGCGGTGAGCGAGCGGTTCATCGGGGCACCATCCAGGGCTGCAGCGGCGTATATGGATCGATCGCCAACTTATGCGAAACAGGTTGCCGGTAGATCAACGGTACCTGGGAAGACCGGCCGGAGAATTACTTGGGACAATTGGAGGGATTCGATGCAGGAAGACAAGATACGCCAGGCCCTGGTCGAACTCCTGTATCGCAATTCCTACGGCGTGGTCATCTCCAACATCGTGATCTCGATGGCGGCGGTCTATGTTCTGAGAATGGCCGTTTCCGCCAATTGGCTGACCGGCTGGCTGGCGGCGCTGTATCTGCTGACGGCTATCCGGGTGCTGGCGTCGCGCCGTTTTTTCAGCCGCTCAAGGGATCGCGGCTCGATCTTGCGCTGGGCATGGCTGGCCACGGCGTTTTCCTGTATGTCGGGCCTTCTGTGGGGGGTGCTTGGCTGGGTCGGCTTTATGCCCGAGGCGCCGATCGTGCTGTCCTTCACGGTCATCGTCCTGACTGGTCTCGTCTGCGGTACGGTGCCGTCGCTGTCGGCCTTTCCGCCGGCGCTGGTCGGTTCCATCCTGGCCACGGTGGTGCCGGTCGCCTTGCGCTGCTTGACCACCCAAAGCGATATTTCCGGCGCCTTCCTGTTCCTGCTCGCATCGCTGGTGGCGATCAATTTCTACTACTGCCGTATCACCTACCGCATGCTGCGCGAAACCGTCAGCCTGCGACTGGAGAACGAAACGCTGGTCGAGCACCTGCAAGAGGAACGCGACAGGGCGCAGACCGCCGACCGTGCCAAGACGCGTTTTCTGGCGGCGGCGAGTCACGATCTGCGCCAACCGATCCATGCCCTGAGCCTGCTGGTCTCGACGCTTGCCATATTGGGGCAGCGCGGCGACGTACCCTCCGGCGAGGCGCGCGATCTGGCCAGCCGGGCGAAATCGGTTGTCAGCAACTTCAGTGGGCTGCTCAACGCTTTGCTCGATATCTCGCGGCTCGATGCGGGCATCGTCACGGTCGCGAGCGAGGCGGTGCCGCTGCGCGACCTCTTTGGTGATCTTCGCAATGAATTCGCCGCCGAGGCAAAACAACGCGGACTTACGTGGCGCGTGGTAGACAGCAGTCTCTACGTCGACAGCGACCCGATGATGTTGAAGCGCATCCTCAACAACCTGGTCTCGAATGCCCTTCGCTACACCAAGCAAGGTGGTGTCCTGCTGGGCTGTCGCCGGCGCGGCGCATGTGTGGAGATACAGGTCCTCGACAGCGGCCCCGGCATCCCCGCCGATCAGCAGGGGATGGTCTTCGAGGAGTTCGTGCAGTTGCAGAACCCGGCGCGGGACCGCACGCAAGGCTTGGGACTCGGGCTCGCCATCGTTCGCCGCACCGCCGAGCTGTTGGGGCACCCCCTGAAATTGGCTTCGACGTCCGGGCGCGGTTCCCTGTTTTCCATCACCGTCGCGAAGGCCGGCGCGGTGCAAGCTCGCTTGGAGGTCGACACGACATCGCCGGCCAGCAGTGCCGCCGGCATCATGGTGGTCGAGGACGAGGGCGACGTTCTCGATGCCATGGTGCGCTTGCTCAGCCTGGAGGGACATCGTGTCTATCCCGGCCGCTCCGCCGCAGAGGCGCAGGAGGCCCATACGGCGGCGCTGGCTGCCGGCGATGCGCCGGTCGACCTGATCATCGCAGACTACCGTCTCGAGAATGACACCACCGGCACCGACGCGATCCGTGCGCTTCACGCCCATATCGGCCGGCTTGTCCCGACCATCATCATTACTGGCGATACGTCGCCGGCGCGCCTCAAGGAGATCAGCGCCAGCGGCAGCCGCATCCTGCACAAGCCGATCGCCGACGAGGAATTGCGCGAGACCATTGCCGCGGTCTGCTTTGGCGGCAAGGCGATAAGTGGCGACACACGTTAAAACGAAAACGCGCGCTCGACGGCTCGGCGCGCCGGCAAGCCGCGATGCAGCACGCTGGTGCGCAGGGCCTACCAACATCGAAGCTGCCGCCCGAAAGCAAAAGAGGCCCCGGTCAAACCGGAGCCTCCAATCGTTTCTGGCAGGATTTCTCGAAAGGTGAGAAAGATCAGGCAGCTTCTTCCTGCTCGGCCTCTTCATTGTCGGCCTTGGCGCCACGCTTAGGGCCCTTGTTGAGGTTGACCTCGATCAGGCGCACGGCTTCGGTTTCCGACATGCGGTTGACGGCCGCGATCTCGCGGGCCATGCGGTCGAGCGCCGCCTCGTAGAGCTGACGCTCGGAATAGGACTGCTCCGGCTGGTTGTCGGCGCGGTAGAGGTCACGCACGACTTCCGAGATCGAGATCAGGTCGCCCGAATTGATCTTCGCATCATATTCCTGGGCGCGGCGCGACCACATGGTGCGCTTGACGCGGGCGCGGCCCTGCACGACCTTCAGCGCGCGCTCGACATAATCCTCTTCCGACAGCTTGCGCATGCCGATGGAGGTCGCCTTGGCGACCGGCACCTTCAGGCGCATCTTGTCCTTCGAGAAGTCGATGACGAACAGTTCCAGCTTGTGTCCAGCAACTTCCTGCTCGTCGATCGAGACGATCTGGCCGACGCCATGCGCCGGGTAGACGATGTACTCGCCGGTCTTGAAACCGTGACGCGCAGCGGTGGACTTCTTCTGCGGGGTGATCGTTGCCATTGCGCACTGAACTCCTTGTTGTGGTACCGGCGTCCTGCCGGCCCGAACTCGCGCGATCGGAGAAACCGACCGTTAGCCGCACAACAGATGAACCCATCGGAAAAGCCGGACCGGCAAACCGCAACATCGCGACCGCCTGGCCCAGATCGCTCTGGTCCGAATGGGATTTTCACCTTTCAGTGATTTGGGGCGTCTGCGCCATAAATCGACGTTGTGTCACCGGCATGTTTCGCTGATGTAACACAAAAAGTCGGAAGAATCAAGGTTTTGCTGCATACGCGAAGGCCACAACCCGGCGCCGGCTGTCAAGCCGGTTAATGTGACGTGCCTCTTACCCTGCGTAATACCGGCCTCTGCGGCCGTATTGTCAATCGCCTTCGCCGGGCTCGGCGGAGAAGTATTTCTCGAACTTGCCGGCCTCGCCGTCGAAGGATTTCGCGTCTGCCGGCGGTTCCTTCTTGGCGGTGATGTTGGGCCATTTCTCGGCGTATTCGGTATTGACCTGCAGCCATTTGTCGAGGCCGGGCTCGGTGTCGGGCTTGATCGCGTCGGCCGGGCATTCCGGCTCGCAAACACCGCAGTCGATGCACTCGTCGGGATGGATGACGAGCATGTTCTCGCCTTCGTAGAAACAATCGACCGGACAGACCTCGATGCAGTCCATGTATTTGCATTTGATGCAATTGTCGGTCACGACATAGGTCATCGGTCGGCTCCGGGACGTCCCATTTTGTTGGGCTTTTTCCGTCAGGTAACGCCTTTGGCCGCTGCTTGCAAGGGCAGCCATTCCTGTCGGCATCAGCGTTTCGAAATGGAATTCCAGGCAGCCGGCGCCCCAGAGGCCGGCGACCTCATGCAGGGCTTCCTGTTTGCCGGGTTCAGTTTTGCTTCAAACACGTGGTTATCCTGGCAAGCGCCGCCTGTTTTTGGACGCCAGGCATCAATCTTCGCCGAGCAATCGGTCGGTCTGGCGACGTTCCTTCTTGGTCGGGCGGCCGCTGCCGGCCTCGCGCAGCCCCGGAATTGCATCGGGAGGGGCTTCGCCCTTCGGTGCGGGCGGTGGCGACATATCCTCGTAGAGCGTACGGGCTTCCTCGGCCGGGCCGCGTCGCGCACCCGCGCCGAGGACCTTCCAGATGAAGATGCGCCGCTCGAGCGTGATGGTCAGGACGTCGCCTGGCTTGACCTGATCTGAGGCCTGCGCTGCTTTGTCGCGATTGATGCGGACCCGGCCGGCGACGACCAGTTTTGCCGCCAGCGAGCGCGATTTCACGACGCGGGAGAAGAACAGCCATTTGTCGATGCGCTGGCGGCCTTCGGCAACCATCGAAGCGAGCCGGGTTCTACTTCTTCAACTGGTCGCGCAGAGCGGCGAGCTTGGCGAAGGGCGAATCCGGATCGAAACGCACCGGACGCTCCTCGCGCGGCTTCGGCTGGAAGGCGGGTTTGCCGCCTTGCGGACCACCCTTGCCATCCGGCCTGCCACCCTTCCAGTCGGGACGGCCTTCGCGGCGGTCGGGACGCTCGCCCTGCGGCCTGTCACGTCGCTGTTCGCCTTCGGCCTGCGGCTTGGGTTTGAACTTCGAGCGGTCGAAGCGCGGCTTGCCGGCTCCATCGCGCCGTCCTTCATGGGCCGGACGCTCTCCGGGTGCAGCGGCGGCCGGTGCGCCGGCGTCCGCAGGCGCATCGCTTCGGCCGCGCGCTTGTCCGTTGCGTGGGCGATTGTTCCTGCGGTTGTCGTCGCGGTTGCGCGGGCGCTGTTCGAAACGACCCTGACGCCACAACAGGATGGGTTTTGGCGCTTCGGCTTCCGGGGCGGGTTCCCCGGTGGCTGCTTCAGTCACCGTCACGGGTTCGTCCGGCGCGGCGTCCGTTGCCGGCGCGGCATTTGACACCAGCTCGGCCGGTGCAACTTCTTCTGCCGCTGCGGCTTCAGTCTCGGCAGCTTCAGCCTCTGCCTGCGGTTCAACCGGTGCCGGTTCAGCAGCAGCCTCGGCAACAGGCGCTTCGTCTTGCACGGTTTCGACCGGAGCGTCCGCCTGTTCTCCCACGGCAGGCGCAGCAGGTTCCGCCGCGGCGTCGGAGGTCATTTCGGTCGCCGTTTCCGAAACGGCCACTGCGTCCGATGCCGGCTCCGACCCTTCGACTGCTGCCTCTGCTGCGGCGTCCGCCGCCTTGGTCTGCTCGGCTCGTGCAGCCTCTTCCGCCGCAAGCTTCGCCATCGCTGCTTCGCGCGCGGCATTGTCCTGTGCTTCGAGCCGCGCCTTGACCTCGACGGCCGGCTTCGGCTCGGCACGGTAGCCGAGACCTTTGAGGATCTCTTCCATGTCGTCCGCGGTGGCGCCGAGGATCGACATCATCGGCGGCGTCACCATGAAGGACTGGCCGTCATAGGCGCCGTCCGGGCGCTGGCCGAGGCCGGGCTTCCAGTTGGTCGCCGGGCGGATCAGATCCGCCAGCCGTTCCAGGATGTCGATGCGCACGGCGCGACGGCCGAGATTGCGGTAGCCGGCAAGCTTGTAGAAGGTCTTG
The DNA here is from genome assembly GCF_001618845.1 of Mesorhizobium ciceri biovar biserrulae. Classification (NCBI taxonomy): domain Bacteria; kingdom Pseudomonadati; phylum Pseudomonadota; class Alphaproteobacteria; order Hyphomicrobiales; family Phyllobacteriaceae; genus Mesorhizobium; species Mesorhizobium ciceri. The sequence continues at coordinate 5,688,364 of NZ_CP015064.1, read as the reverse complement.
TCGAAGGCCGGGTCGATGACCACCGAGGTGCGACCCGAGGCGAGCGCATGGACCACGTCGCCAAAACCTGGCTTGTCCTTGCCGTCGTTCTTCAGCGCCCACAGCAGCGTCACCAGCCCGGCAGGCGCCGGCTTGATCAGCGCCGGCACGAAGACATGGTAGGCGCCGAAGCGCACGCCAAGCCGGCGAAGGGCTGCGCGGCCTTCCTGGTCGAGCGACTTCATCTCCTCGGCGATGTCGCGGCGGTTGATGAGGCCGAAATTCTCGACCAGCTGGAAGGCGATGCCACGGCCGATGCCGGAAATCTGGTCGGCGTTTTTCAAGTCGACCAGCGGCTTCAGCAGCGACTCGATCTGGAAATTGACGAAACGCTCGGCACGCGCGGCGACCTTGTCGCGCGCCGGGCCGGTCAGCTGTTCGTCGGCCAGCAGCACCAGCCGCGGCTTCAGCGCGTCTTCGCCTGATACAAGCGTGCCGATCGGCGCACCGATCCAGCGCAGCGTGCCATCCGACCCGAGCGCGATATCGCCATTGGCCGAGGCGCCGAAGCGTTCGGCGCGCGCCTCGAACTCGGCGGCCAGCGCCTTCTGGGCAGCGGTGCGCACCGCCTTGGCGTCTTCGCCGCCGGCGGTCTGGTCGGCGGTGAAGCGGAACCCTTGCAGCTCGCCGACATGGTGGCCTTCGACAAGGACGGTTCCGGTAGAACTAATTTCGGCTTCAGGCATGGTATTTTCTCTAAGGCGCCGCATGAGGACGGAAGTCCTGCGGTCTACGAAGCGTTTCGTCAACCGCTCATGCAGCGCATCCGACAATCTGTCTTCGATTTCGCGCGTCTTTTCCTGCCAGTGTGCCTGATCGGCCAGCCAGCCGGGCCGGTTCGACACGAATGTCCAGGTGCGGATCTGGGCAATGCGATGCGAGAGCGTATCAATGTCGCCCTCTGTTGTGTCGGCGCGGCGCACCTGCTCGGCCATGTAATTCTCGTCGACATGGCCGTGGCGTGCGAGGTCCGTGTAGATTGAGGCAATGAGATCGGCATGTTGGGCCGGCGCGATCCTGCGGTAGTCGGGCAGCGCGCAGGCTTCCCACAGCAGCGCCACGCGCTTGGCATTGGTGGTGAGTGCGCGGATGTCCTCGTCGCGCGACAGATGCTCGAGCGCCTGTGCATCGACGGCAGGCAATGCCCGTGTCAGTCCCTCGACCGGGGCGTTGGTTTCGATCGAGCGCTTCAGCGCGTCGAGGCTGGCAAAGTCGAAATGTGCGGTGCGCCATTGCAGCACCTTCACCGGGTCGAAGTCGTGGCCTTCGATCTTCTTGATCAGATCCTCGTCCAGCGGGTCGACCTGGCCGGTGACACCGAACGTGCCGTCGCGCAGATGCCGGCCGGCGCGGCCGGCGATCTGGCCAAGCTCGGCCGCCGTCAGATTGCGATACTGGAAGCCGTCGAACTTGCGATTCTGGGCGAAGGCGACGTGGTCGAGATCGAGGTTGAGACCCATGCCGATGGCATCGGTGGCGATGAGGTAGTCGACATCGCCGGACTGGAACAGCGCCACCTGGGCGTTGCGGGTGCGCGGCGAGAGCGCGCCGAGCACGACGGCGGCACCGCCCTGCTGGCGGCGGATCAACTCGGCGATGGCGTAGACCTCGTCGGCGGAAAAGGCGACGATCGCCGTGCGCCGCGGCAGGCGGGTCAGCTTCTTGGAGCCGGCATAGGCAAGATGCGACAGCCTCGGCCGCGTCACCACCGAGACACCCCTCAGCAGGCGCTGCAGGATACTTTGCATGGTGGCGGCGCCCAGCAGCAGCGTTTCCTGGCGGCCGCGCAGGTGCAGGATGCGATCGGTGAAAATGTGGCCGCGCTCGAGGTCGCCGGCGAGCTGCACCTCGTCGATGGCGACGAAGGCGGCGTCGGTCTCGCGCGGCATGGCCTCGACGGTGCAGACCGAATATTTGGCGCCCGGTGGCTGGATCTTTTCCTCGCCGGTAATCAGCGCAACCTTGTGGGCGCCGACCTTTTCGCAGACGCGGGCGTAGACCTCGCGCGCCAGAAGCCTGAGCGGCAGGCCGATGATTCCACTCTCATGCGCCACCATGCGCTCGATGGCGAGATGGGTCTTGCCGGTGTTGGTCGGCCCGAGCACGGCGGTCACGTCGCGGCCCGACAGGATCAGCGGCTCAGTGTGTTTGGGCTGGATGTTCATCAACCTAGAATAAGGCTTCCGGGACCTGGAGATAAGGCTTCTGGCCTCTGGTTGTCGGGAGCGTGCCTCAAATGGGCGCGTATGACAGGCGACACATAGGGATTTCGGGCGCGAAGCGAAAGCGGAATGTTCCGTCGGCAGCCAGAAGGTGGTTCTGTCAAGCTCTCAATCAGATGCGGATTAACGGATGGAACGAGTCTGGAACGAATCGGCGACGAATCAGTGACTCCTGCAGATTCAGCTTTTGTTCACGGCTATATGTGGATTTCACGGCCGCGACACGCACCACATGCTGAATCGCTGAACTGGCCCGTTTCGTGCTAAGAGGGCATTGCCATTAACCTTTGCCGATAAACGATCACAGTGGCTTGGCATGCCTCGACCAAGGCTATGAACTTGTTGATCTTTCTTAATCCGCGTTAAGCAATTGGCAGGGGATTCAGGCTGTCGTCGTTAACGTTCAGCTCAAAGCCGGAACGAATCGGCGACGAATCAGCGATAGCGGAATTTTCCCGTTTTGTTCACCCCAATATCTTGTGTTGTGAACAGCTTATCCACCGAGAATCCACAGGCTTGGAAGCAGGTTTCGCACAGGCCGGCCGGGCCGCTGTTAACCTCTGCGTGCCGGATTGGGTCAGCAGCCGTGCTGTCACTTCGAAGGACCATAGCGCCAACGAAAACGGGCCGGCGCGCCGGCCCGTCGATCTCTGCGCCTACATCGCCGTCGTCAGGCGAAATACTGGCCGCCATTGGCCGTGATGGTCGAGCCGGTGATGAAGCCGGCATCTTCGGATGCGAGGAAGACGACGCAGCGCGCGATTTCCTCGGGCTCACCGAGCCGGCCGACAGGAATCTGCGGAATGATGCGCTCGTTGAGCACCTTCTCGTCGATCGCCTTGACCATCTCGGTGGCGATATAGCCGGGACAGATGACGTTGACAGTGATGCCGGCGCGCGCCCCCTCTTGGGCGAGAGCCTTGCTGAAACCGATATCGCCGGCCTTGGCGGCGGAATAGTTGACCTGGCCGGCCTGGCCCTTCTGGCCGTTGATCGAGGAGATGGTGATGATGCGGCCGAACTTGCGGTCGCGCATCCCGCTCCACAGCGGATGCGTCATGTTGAAGACGCCGGACAGGTTGGTGTCGATGACCTCTTTCCACTGCTCGCGCGTGATCTTGTGGAACATGGCGTCGCGGGTGATGCCGGCATTGTTGACCAGCACCGAGACCGGGCCGAGATCGGCCTCGACCTGCTTGATGCCGGCGGCGCAGGCATCATAGTCGGCGACCGACCATTTGTAGACCGGAATGCCGGTCTCGGCCTTGAATTTCGCCGCTGCGGCGTCATTGCCGGCATAGTTCGCCGCAACCGAATAGCCGACGGTCTTCAATGCGATCGAGATCGCCGCGCCGATGCCGCGCGATCCGCCTGTGACGATTGCTACCTTGGTCATGCATTTCCCCTTTTTTGATATCGCCCTGTTGTCGGGCTTGGCAGGCACTGGATACAGAACGGGCGGCTAAAGCGCGTCGCGCTGAAGTAGGTTCAGGCGATGCGCTTCAGATGTTTGGTTTTATGCATGTCGGTGTTCCCAAAACCGCTGCGCACTTTTGGGCGACATGCATGCACGCCGCCCGTTTAGTGACTTTCTTCAGAGTGCTTCGACACACATGGCGACGCCCATGCCGCCGCCGATGCACAGGGTAGCGAGACCCTTCTTGGCGCCGCGCCGGCGCATTTCGAAGACCAGCGTGTTGAAGACGCGAGCGCCGGACGCACCGATCGGATGGCCGATGGCGATGGCGCCGCCATTGACGTTGACGATCGAGGGATCCCAGCCCATGTCCTTGTTGACGGCGCAGGCCTGCGCCGCAAAGGCTTCGTTGGCCTCGACCAGGTCGAGATCGCCGACCGACCAGCCGGCCTTTTCCAAGGCCTTGCGCGAGGCGGGAATGGGTCCGGTGCCCATGATCTGCGGATCGACGCCGGCGGTTGCCCAGGACACGATGCGCGCCAGCGGGGTGATGCCGCGCCTCACCGCTTCCGCTTCGCTCATCAGCAGCGCGCCGGCGGCGCCGTCATTGATGCCGGAGGCGTTGGCGGCGGTTACCGTGCCGTCCTTGTCGAAAGCCGGTTTCAGCTTGGTCATGGCGTCGATCGTGGCGCCGTGGCGGATGTATTCGTCCTGGTCGACGATGGTGTCGCCCTTCTTGCCCTTGATGGTGACGGCGACGATCTCGTCCTTGAACTTGCCGGCCTTCTGCGCGGCCTCGGCCTTGTTTTGCGAGGCGAGCGCGAACTGGTCCTGGTCTTCGCGGGTGATCTGGAACTGACGCGCGACGTTTTCGGCTGTGTTGCCCATGTGGTAACCGTTGAAGGCGTCCCACAGCCCGTCCTTGATCATGGTGTCGATCAGCTTGAAGTCGCCCATCTTGACGCCGGCGCGCAGGTGCTGGGCATGCGTCGAAAGCGACATCGATTCCTGGCCTCCGGCGATGATCACCTTGGCATCGCCGATGGCGATCTGCTGCATGCCGAGCGCGATGGCGCGCAGGCCCGAGCCGCAAACCTGATTGAGGCCCCAGGCGGTGGTTTCCTTGGGCAGGCCGGCATTGATCGATGCCTGGCGGGCCGGGTTCTGGCCTTGCGCGGCGGTCAGCACCTGGCCGAGGATAACCTCGTCGACCTCGCCTGGTTCGACGCCGGCGCGTGACAGCAATTCCCTGATGACGACGGCCCCGAGCTCATGCGCCGGGGTGGCGGCGAAGGCGCCGTTGAAGGACCCGACCGGCGTGCGCGCCGCACTGGCAATGACGATGGAAGCGGACATTTTCTTCTCCAGACTTCAAGGGTGTTGTTCTGTCGTTGGGGACTTTTCTTGCCCTTTCCCAACCCCAAGTCAAACCGGAAATGGGCATGGCGCCCATGCGCCGCAAGCAGGCCATGCCTTGCCATGGCGGCCATTCGTCCATTGCTGCGCAGCATATTTTGCCTGCTATGCAGCATTTAGTGATCCCGCACTGCACAAACTGCTTGGAATTGTGAGGCTTTTGCGCATATCCTCAAAAAAGGCACAATCGTTATCGGCGGCTTACTCAGAGGCGCGCCGGTGTCCCCGGGAGGATGTAGATGGCCGCTAAAGACGATCCGATCATCATCAAGAAATACGCCAATCGCCGCCTCTACAACACCGGCACCAGCACCTATGTGACGCTCGAGGACCTCGCCGAGATGGTCAAGAAGGGCGAGGAGTTCACCGTCCAGGACGCCAAGACCGGCGACGACATCACGCATCCGGTGCTGACCCAGATCATCTTCGAACTGGAGAACAAGGACGGGCAGAACATGCTGCCGATCCCGTTCCTGCGCCAGCTCATCGCTTATTACGGTGACCAGATGCAGATGATCGTCCCGAGCTTCCTCGAACAGTCGATGCTTGCCTTTTCCAAGGAGCAGGAGCGCTTTCGCGAGCAGATGAAGGGGGCGCTCGGCAAGTCGCCGCTCGACATGATGAAGATCACCACGCCGATCAAGGCGCTGGAGGAACAGACACGGCGCAACATGGAAATGTTCCAGAATGCGATGCGGCTGTTCACGCCGTTCCCGCCTGCGGGCTCCACGCCAGCCGCTGCGACGTCGCCCGAGCCGGCCAGGAAGGAAACGCCTGACAAGCCCGACGATCTTCAGGAACTGAAGGACCAGATCGCGGCCATGCAGCGCAAGCTCGACACGATGTCCTGAGCGCCTGGCGTTCTTGCGGCCTTACACCAGCACGCCCTCATAGCGGCCGCGCGGCCGGATGACACTTCCGCTTGTTATCTGTTCGACCGTGTGCGCGGCCCAGCCGACGCTGCGTGCGAGCGCGAACAGGCGGAACGGTGCATCGCGCGGCAAGCCTAGGCTGCGCGTCAGCGCGGCCAGCCCAAAGTCGATGTTGGGAAGCGCGCCGGTCGCCGCAAAGGCAGCGTCGCGCAGCGACGATAGTGTGCCGTCAACCTCGATCACCGACAGCAGCGCCGCCCCGCGGGGGTCGCCGTCAGGATAGAGCTGATGACCGAACCCCGGCAGCGGCCGGTCATGGCTGAGCCAGCGCCGGATCGTCGCATCGGCGCCATGCCGCGCCGCATCCTCCGCCAGTTGCATCACCGCCTCGCCGGCGCCGCCATGGCGCGGGCCTGACAGCGTCGCGAGCCCTGCCAGCAGGCAAGCGGCCAGCGGCGCGCCGGTCGAGGCTGCGACGCGCGCGGCGAAGGTCGACGCATTCAGTTCATGATCGGCAAGCAGGACAAGCGCACGGCGGATCGCATCGGCGCGGCCGGCATCCACCGACCAGTCCTGCGCAAGCCGCTGATGGACGGGATTTGACCCCGCCGGTGCGCCCAGCGCGGCGGCCAGCACGCCGACCGCGTGCGCGGCATCGGCATGCAGCGAGGCGGCGCTGCGCCCGAGCGACGGGCGCCCCTGGCCGGCAAGCACGGCAAGTTGCGCAAAGGCCGAGGCTCGGCCAGCTTGATGGGGTGCGTCCGGCGACGCTGCTTCGAAAGCCACCGGTTTCGGCAAAGCCCAGAGAACGGCGGCGGCTTCTTCCAGTGTGGCGTGCCCGGAGAGCACTGCGGCGTCCTGCCCGCGATAGATGAGCCGACCGTGCGAGACGGTCGAAATCGCCGTTACGATCGAGGGCTCGCCCCAGGCGATGGCGCTTTCGGCGATGACTGACGGGCTGCGGCCGCGCGCCCGGCGGGTCGCCAGTGCGGCGATATCGTCGGCGCGGTACTGGCTGCGGCGCGGATCGGCGCGGTCGGGCCGCATGCCGATGCGCCCACGGCTGACATAGGCGTACAGCGTCTGCGCCCGCACCTTGAGTCTCTCCAGCGCCTCTTCCCGGGACAACCACTCGGACATATCGAGCCCTGATATTGATTCTATTGATCAAGATTGATGGAAACGTTGCCCATCTCTATCTCCGATCCGGAAATGCTTCAAGGAGACAGGCTATGGCGAATGGGCTCGATGATGTGGTGGCGGCGGAAACCGTGCTTTCCGATGTGGATGGTCTTGGCGGCCGTCTGACGATCCGAGGTCATTCGCTGCCGGAACTGGCCGGCCGTTGGAACTATGCCCAGGTGGTTAGGCTGCTGCTCGACGGCTTCTTCAACGACCTTCCCGATGATGCGCAACTGACGCGGGCGCTGGGACAGGCGCGTGCGGACGTGTTCGAACGGCTCTTGCCCTCGCTGCCTTTGCTGGCGCCGCTCGATGTCTACAGCGCCATGCGCGCCGGCATGGCGCTGCTGCCGGATGGCGAGACCTTGACCGACGCCTTGCTGCTGATCGCGGCGCCCGCCGTGCTGACGCCGGCGCTGCTGCGCCTGCGGCGCGGCGAGCAGCCGATCGCGCCGGACAGCCGCGCCGATCATGCCGCCGACATGCTGAGGATGCTGAGCGGCCGCGTCGCCTCGCCGGCGCTCACAAAAGCGCTCGACACCTATCTGGTGACCGTCTGCGACCATGGCCTCAACGCATCGACCTTTGCGACGCGCGTGGTCGCCTCCACGCAGGCCGGCCAGACATCCTCTGTGCTGGCCGGGCTTGGCGCGCTCAAAGGGCCGCTGCATGGTGGCGCGCCTGGCCCCGTCATCGAGATGCTGGATGCGATCCAGGCGCATGGCGATGCCGCCGGCTGGCTGCGCAACGAGATCGCGCAGGGCAGGCGCATCATGGGGTTCGGCCATCGCATCTACCGTGTGCGCGATCCGCGCGCCGATGTGCTGAAGGCCGTGGTGCGGCAACTCGGCGGCGAGGGCGAAACCGGTCGCCGGCTGGCCTTTGCGGAGACCGTCGAGCAAAGGGCGCTCGAGGTGCTTAGGATCGCAAAGCCGCAGCGTTCGCTGCAGACCAATGTCGAGTTCTACACCGCGCTGGTGCTGCAAGCGGCGGGCTTTCCGCCGCAAGCTTTCAGCAATGTCTTTGCCGCCGGGCGCGTGGCCGGCTGGATCGCGCATGCGCGTGAACAGCAGACGACTGGACGGCTGATCCGACCGCAGTCGCGCTATATCGGGCCGGTGCCGGACCTGGTCGCCTGAGGTTCTTTCGGCGCCTGGCGAGCGACACCGATCCGATCAGGATCCTCCTGGTGGGCGGCCGTGTGGCCGCTCATGACGAAAATTTCATCTCGTCGAAAAATTCTGGCCGCTGTTATTGCGTCGCATTGAGCATATATGCTGCACTGCAACATAAGATCGCTCTTGCCGCAACCAGAGGATTTCGACCTTGGCCGCCAGAAAAACCGCAGTCATCACCGGCTCCACATCGGGCATTGGCCTGGCCATCGCCCAGGCGCTGGCGGCCGAAGGCCATAATGTCGTCGTCAACTCCTTCTCCGACACGGCTGCCGACCACGCCGTCGCGGACGCGATCGCCAGACAGCACAAGGCGAAGACGGCCTATATCAAGGCCGACATGTCGAAGCCGGCCGAATGCCGGGCGCTGATCGCCAAGGCGGCCGAGACATTCGGTTCGGTCGATATTCTCGTCAACAATGCAGGCATCCAGCATGTCGCGCCGGTGGAAGAGTTCCCGATCGAGAAATGGGACGCCATCATTGCCATCAACCTGTCGTCGGCGTTCCACACCATCGCGGCCGCCATCCCGCTGATGAAAAAGGCCGGCGGCGGCCGGATCGTCAACATCGCCTCGGCGCATGGCCTGGTCGCGTCACCGTTCAAATCGGCCTATGTCTCGGCCAAGCACGGCATCATGGGATTGACCAAAACCGTTGCGCTCGAACTGGCGCGCGAAAAAATCACCTGCAACGCCATCTGTCCCGGCTATGTGCTGACGCCGCTGGTCGAGGCGCAGATCCCCGACCAGATGAAAGCCCATCAGATGGACCGCGAGACCGTCATCCGTGAGGTCATGCTGGACAAGCAGCCGACCAAGGAATTCGTCACGGTGGAGCAGATCGCGGCAGCGGCGGTGTTCCTGTGCTCGGACGCGGCGGCGCAGGTCAACGGCACGCAACTGTCGGTCGACGGCGGCTGGACCGCCGCGTGAGGCGCAAAACTCTCTCATCCACCCAAAGGGATAGATCAAGGACGACGCCATGACCAAGAACGGCAAGGCGGAGGAGACGAAGAAGATCAACGTAGCGCTTCAGGGCGGCGGCTCACACGGGGCCTTTTCCTGGGGTGTGCTCGACCGGCTGCTGGAGGACGGACGGCTGGAGATATCAGCAGTGTCCGGCACCAGCGCCGGCGCCATGAACGCGGTGGCGCTGGCCGATGGATATGTGCGCGGCGGTGTCGAAGGCGCGCGGCAAAAACTTGACGATTTCTGGCGCGCGGTGGCGGCCAAGGGGCGGTTCAGCCCGGTGCAGCGCATGCCGTGGGACGTCGCCTGGGGCAACTGGTCGATCGAGAACACGCCCGGCTATCTCTTCTTCGACACCATGTCGCGGGTGTTCTCGCCCTATGTCGCCAACCCACTCGGCCTCAATCCGCTGCGCGACGTGGTGCAGCAGGAGATCGATTTCGAGAACGTCCGCGCCTGCAAGTCGATGGAACTGTTCATCTCGGCGACCAATGTCGAGACCGGACAGTTGCGCGTGTTTTCCGACGGCGAGATCGACCTCGATACGGTGATGGCCTCGGCCTGCCTGCCGCAATTGTTCCGCGCCGTCGAGATCAAGGGCGTGCCCTATTGGGATGGCGGCTATGGCGGCAATCCGGCGCTTTATCCGTTCTTCAAGACGGCTGCGACCGAGGACGTGCTTCTGGTGCAGATCAATCCGGTGGTGCGCGAGGGAACACCAAGAAGCGCCAACGAGATCCAGAACCGCATCGACGAGATCACCTTCAACGCCGGGCTGCTGCGCGAATTCCGCTCGATTGCCTTCGTCAAGGAGCTGATCGCCGCCGGCCGTCTGCCGCATGGCGAGTACCGCGACATCCGCATGCACCGCATCGATGCCGACGAGGCGTTCAAGGACCTGTCGGCGTCCTCGAAGGTCAATGCCGAATGGGCGTTCCTGACCTATCTTAGAGATCTCGGCCGCACCGCCGCCAGCGACTGGCTGGAAGAGAATTACGACGCCGTCGGCAAGCGACCGACGCTCGATCTCTCCGGCGAACTGGATGACGGCTTCAAGCCGGTACGCGGTCCGGCACCCGGCCGGCGGGTCAAGGAATTTCTTGCGGCCCGCAAGAACCCGGAGGCAGAGCGCCGGCGCGCCTGAGCGACCAATCGATGTGCATCGATTGGTCCGCAATCATGCTTTCAAGGTCAGGTCGATCACCCTGATCAGGGCAGCGGCTGCCTGCCGCTGCCCTTCCGGATCTCTGATCCGCGCCTTCATGCCTTCCAGCCCGTCGAGCAGCATGTCGGCAAGCAGTTGCGCCGACAGGCCCCTGGCCGCCAGATCGACGCCGTTCCTGGCTGCCTCGCCCTCTATCGCGGCGCCGATGTGTTGGCCAAGCCCGCCGCGCCAGCAGCCCACCAGATCGCCAAGGCTCGATTTCATGTCCAGCAATTCGGCGCCGTGCGGCGAGGCAACGACCGCGCTCATCATCGAGATAAAGGCCTCATCGATGGCTCGCATCATGCGCTCGGTGAAAGGGCCGTCGCCGGATAGGGCAAACCTTGCCGCCTCGACCGAGCGCGACAGGATCATCATGGCGATGGCGCGGAAAATGTCGGTCTTGTTCTTGAACAGGAGATAGAGCGCCGGGCGCGACATGTCGGCGGCACGGGCGATGTCGTCCATGGTGGTGCGCGAGAAGCCATAGGCCAAAAACACCTTCATCGCGCCATCCAGAATACGGGCGCGTTTGGGATCGGCGGTGGCGATGTCTTCGATCTGGTTCATCGAGCAATTCTATCCTGCAAAATCCTAATTGACAAAATGACGAAATTTGTCAATCTGTATCGGAGCGAAACGGCCGGGAGGCCGCTTCGCCCTTGGCAGTGGACGACAACAAAGGGTATCCCCATGCGCCTCACCGTCGACGGTCAGTCATTCGATATCGACGCCGATCCGGACATGCCGCTGCTGTGGGCACTGCGCGATCTCATTGGCAAGACCGGGCCAAAGTTTGGCTGCGGCATCGCCGCCTGCGGCGCCTGCACTGTGCATGTCGACGGTCAGCCGGTGCGTTCCTGCTCACTCCCAGTTGGGCAGGTCAGCGGCGCTGTCACCACCATTGAAGGCATCGGCACGGCAGGCGGACTGCATCCGGTGCAGCAGGCATGGCTGGAGGAACAGGTCGCGCAATGCGGCTACTGCCAGGCCGGCCAGATCATGAGCGCGGTGGCGCTGCTCGATGAAGTCGCCGACCCCAGCGATGCCGACATCGACAACGCCATGGGCGGCAATCTCTGCCGCTGCGGCACCTATCCCAAAATCCGCTCGGCCATCAAAAAGGCCGCGGCGCTCAAGACGGCGGGGCTCTGACCATGGCCAGTGTCGGAAAGATCGCCCGCCGCACGTTTCTGATTGGCGCTGCCGCTGTCGCTGGCGGCGTTGCCGTCGGCTATTACTACTATCGCAAGCCGTTCCCGAACCCGCTCGAGGCCGAGCTTGGCAAGGGCGAGGCGACGTTCAACCCTTATGTGAAAATCGGCGCCGACAACACCATCACCATCGTCGCGCCGCGCGCCGAGATGGGGCAAGGCATTTCGACGACGCTTGCGGCCATGGTCGCAGAGGAACTCGACGTCGGGCTCGACCGGGTCATGGTCGAGCATGGACCGGCATCCCATGCCTACTACAACGCCGCGATCCTCGAGGAGGGCGGTCCGTTCGCCTTCTTCGATGAAAGCCTGACCGCGCAGGCGGTGCGTTCCGGTCTCGGTGTGGTCGGCAAATTCCTTGCCCTGCAGGGCACCGGCGGTTCGGCTTCGACACGCGACGGTTTTGACAAGATGCGGCAAGCGGGTGCCGCTGCCCGGCAGATGCTGGTCGCAGCGGCAGCGCAAAAACTGGGTGTCGCGGCGGCCGATCTGGAAACGGCCGACGGTTCGATCCTGCACAAGGCGTCGGGCAAATCGCTGACCTACGGCGCGGTCGCCGCGGCTGCCGCCGCGATGGCGCCGCCGGCCGAAGTCAGGCTCAAGGACCGGGCCGACTGGAAGCTGCTGGGAAAGCCGCAGAAGCGCATCGACATGCTGGCAAAGCTCACCGGGGCGTCGATCTTCGGCATCGATGTCCGGCTGCCGGAGATGGTCTACGGCACGGTCAAGATGAGCCCGCGCTTCTGGTCGAAGCCGGTCAAGGCGGACCTCTCCAAAGCCGAGAAAATGCCTGGGGTGATCAAGATCGTGCCGCTCGAGACGAATTACGGCCATGGCTTCGGTATCATCGCGAATAATACATGGGCAGCATTCAAGGCGGCCGAGGCGATCGACGCCCAGTGGTCCGATCCTGAATATCCGCTCAGCAGCGCCGCCATTTCAGATGTGCTGAAGCAGGCGCTTGCCACCAAGGGGTCGGTGATGCGCGACAATGGCGATGTCGAAACCGCCTTTGCCGACGCGCCGCGCGAAAGCATCATCGAGGCAGACTATGCCGTGCCCTATCTGGCGCATGCGACGATGGAGCCGATGAACGCCACGGCACAGTTCAGGGACGGTGCGCTCGACATCTGGTGCGGCAACCAGGCGCCGACCCTGGTGCGGCAGCTTTGCGCCAACGCGGTCGGCATCGAGCAGGACAAGATCAATGTGCACACCACCTTCATGGGCGGCGGTTTCGGCCGGCGCGTCGAGATGGACTACGCGCTGTGTGCCGCGCTGATGGCGAAGGAGACGGGCGGACGCCCGATCAAGGTGACCTGGACGCGTGAAGAAGACATGCGGCACGACGCCTATCGGCCGGCTGCTATCGGCAAGTTCCAGGCGCGGCTCGGTGACGATGGCATGCCGATCGCGGTCGACATGAAGATGGCCTCGCCATCGGTGATTGCCGGTACGCTGCGCCGGCTGTTCCCCTCGGTATCGCCGCTCGGTCCCGACAAGACCATTGTCGACGGCGCCTATGACCAGCCCTACACGATCCCGAATTACCGGGTTAGGGGTATCGCGGCGCCGGTCTCCATCCCTGTCGGCTCCTGGCGTTCGGTCGGCAGTTCGGTCAACGGCTTCTTCCATGAGGGCTTCATGGACGAGATCGCGGTCGCCGGAAAAATCGATCCGGTCGAGATGCGCAAGAGACTGATGGCCGCCTATCCCTCGGCGGTGAAGGTGGTCGAGAAAGTCGCCGCGATGGCGAAATGGGGCGAGGCGCTGCCCGCCGGCAAGGCCAAGGGCATGGCCTTCACGCTGTCCTTCGGCAGTTGGGTCGGCGAGATCGTTCAGGTGGCGGACACGCCGGCCGGCATCCGCATCGAGAAGGTTTGGATCGCCGCCGATGTCGGCACCGCGCTCGATCCCGGCATCATCGAGGCGCAGTTGATTTCCGCCGCCATCTACGGCCTTTCGGCGGCGATGGGTCAGGAAATCACCTTCGCCGACGGCATGGTCGAACAGTCGAACTTCCACGATTTCGATGCCATGCGGATCTTCCAGTGCCCGGTCTTCGAAGTTGCCATCCTGGAAAATTTCCACAAGATGGGCGGCGTCGGCGAGATCGGCACACCGCCGGCGGCTCCAGCACTCGCCAACGCCATCTTCGCGCTCACCGGAAAGCGCATCCGCACGCTGCCGCTGTCGAAAACGGTGGCCTTCGCATGAAGAAGCTCCTCATCATGCTGACGCCTGCTGCCATGCTCGTGCTCGCAGCGCCGTTTGCGATTGCGCAAGAGAGCCAGACGCCGGCGCCGGCGACCGTCGACGCGGCGAAAGGCCTGTCCGAATGGGACAAGGTCTATGCGGTGTTCTCGCATCCGCGCTGCGCCGACTGTCATGTCGCGGACGACCGGCCGCGATGGTCGGGTGCGCACTATCGCGGTACGCGCGTTCACGCCTTCAATGTCCAGCGCGGTGCTGACGGGTCGGGCTTCGGCAATCCGGGCCTGCGCTGCACGGCTTGCCATTTCTCCAGCAATTCCAAGGCATTGCACGGGCCGCCCGGGGCCGAGAACTGGCATCTGGCGCCGGCCGAGATGGCCTGGTTCGGCAAATCCTCGGCCGAAATCTGCGCCCAGATCAAGGATCCCCTGCGCAATGGCAACCGCAGCTTGAAGGACATCGCGCTGCATGTTCGCGACGACAGATTGATCGCCTGGGGCTGGGCGCCGGGGCCGGATCGTGAACCGGCTCCGGGCTCTGCCGAAGCGACCTATCAAGCGATCGAAGACTGGGCCGCGGCGGGCGCATCTTGTCCGCCGGGGCAATGATCTTGCAACTTTCAGACTATATTGCGGTGCAACTTTGATGTAGAAGCGCGCTTCGCCGATCACGGCAAATTGAACACGGCTTGGCGCGCACCCATATCGGCGACGCGCCCGCGTTATGAGGACGCTGGCCGAACCCGCAGTGGAAAACAACGACGATGCCGAGAATCAGGTTTCACAAGCTTGCAGCCATTGTTGTGCTCATTGGTTTCGCGGCGTGGATGGCGACAGGCGAGTTTTCGTCGGTCGGCAGCGTAGCCGCCAACAAAGCCAAGGCAGCCGAAGCCGAACAGGCCAAGGCGCCGGACGCGGCCAAGCCGAAGACGGCTGAAGCCGAGCCGAAGGCACCGCTGCGCACCGTTGCGGTGGTGACGCCGCCACGCAAGACCTATGCACGCGCCATCCGCATTTCCGGGCTGACCGAAGCCGACAAGCGGGCGGTGCTGGCGACGCGCGTCGCCGGTGTCATCGACAAGCTGCCTGTCAAGCAAGGCGATCACGTCAAGACGGGGGATCTGGTGCTGATGCTTGCGGCGGAAGAAAAGATCTCGATGGTCGACAATGCAAAGCAGTTGGTGGTGCAGCGCCAGGCCGAGTTGGACGCAGCCTTGCGGCTGATGAAGACCGGCAATCTGCCGAAGCTGCAGCTCGACACCGCGCGCTCGAACCTGACCTCGGCGCAGTCGCAACTGGAAACGGCACAGGCCGAACTTGACCGCAACGAGGTGAAGGCGCCCTTCGACGGCGTTATCGACCGGGTGCCGGTGGAACTTGGCAGTTCCATCATGCAGGGCGGCGAGGTGGCAACCATCCTCAAGCTCGATCCGGTGATTGCCCGCGGCGAAGTCAGCGAGCGCGATCTCGGCTACCTGAAACTCGGGGACAAGGCCACCATACGGCTGGTCAGCGGCCAGACCGTCGAAGGCACCGTGCGCTACATCAGCCGCGACGCCTCTTCGGCGACCCGCACCTTCCGCGTCGAGGTTGCCGTCCCCAATGCCGACGGCTCCGTGCCGGCCGGCATGACGGCGGAAATCGCACTCAGCGCGCTGCCGACCGATGCGGTGCTGCTGCCGCGCTCGGTGGTGACGCTCGGCGACAAGGGCGACCTCGGCATCCGTGCCGTCGGCAAGGACAACAAGGTTGCGTTCTTCCCCATCGACCTCGTCGACGACACGCCGACCGGCTTGGTGCTTGGCGGCATCCCTGCCGATGCGCGCATCATCGTTGCCGGCCAGGAACTGGTGAAGGAAGGCGATGAGGTCAAGCCGGTCGAAGCCGACCAGGCAACCATCCAGAAACTGCTGGGCGAAGCGACCGCCGGCACGCAGTAGCATGGGGTACGGCGGACAGACCCCGGGCGGGGACACTTGGCTGCGACGCAGCTCGTGAAATTCAAGAACAGGCGTTAGCCATGGATATCGTCAGACTCGCAATCAACAATGCCCGCCTGACCATTTCGGTCCTCGTCTTCCTTCTGCTCGCCGGCTGGGTCGCCTATCAGTCGACGCCGAAGGAAGCCGAGCCCGACGTTCCGATTCCGATGATGTATATCAGCCTGATCTATCAGGGCATTTCGCCTGAGGATTCGGAGCGCCTTCTGCTGCGGCCGATGGAAAGCAAGCTGAAGAGCCTGAAAGGCCTCAAGGAAATGCGCTCGGCCGCCTTCCAGGGCGGCGGCTATGTGCTGGTCGAGTTCCAGCCGCAGACAAATCTGGCGACGGCCTTGCAGGACACGCGCTCCAAGGTGCAGGACGGCAAGGCCGACCTGCCGCAGGCGGCCGAAGAGCCGGTCGTTACCGAAGTCAACATCTCCGAATTCCCCGTCCTCGTCGTCACCCTGTCGGGCGAATTGCCCGAACGCGTGCTGACCGCCGCCGCGCGCGAACTGCGCGACCGTATCGAGGAAGTGCCAGGCGTCCTGGAGGGCTCGTTGCAGGGTTCGCGCGACGATCTTGTCGAAGTCGTCATCGATCCGATGAAACTGTCGTCCTACGGGTTGCAACTCGATCAGCTGATCGGCGCTGTCGGAGCCTCCAACAGTCTGGTCGCCGCCGGCAATATCGAAGGCTCGGAAGGCAAATACGCCGTCAAGGTGCCGTCACTGATCGAGACGCCCGAGGACGTGGCGGCCTTGCCCGTGGTCGCCGGCCCCAATGCCGTGGTGCAGGCCAAGGACATCGCGACGATCCGCTCGACCTTCGCCGATGCCACGACGATCACGCGCCTCAATGGCAAGCCGGCCATCGCCATCGAAGTCAAGAAGCGCATCGGCGCCAATCTGATCGACACGCTCGCCAAGGTGAGGGAGGTGTCCGACGCCTACGTCAAGACGATGCCGCAAGGCTTGAACGTCACCTACACGCAGGACAAGTCGGTCTTCGTCAACCAGTTGCTCGGCGATCTGCAGAACCACGTCATGATCGCCGTCATCCTGGTGTTCATCGTCATCCTCTACGCGCTGTCGGGTCGTGCCTCGCTGCTGATCGGCCTGGCCATTCCGTCGTCTTTCCTGATCGGCATCCTGCTGCTGGCGATGATGGGCTACACGATCAACATGATCGTGCTGTTCAGCCTGATCCTGGCTGTCGGCATGCTGGTCGACGATGCCATCATCGTCACCGAGTTCGCCGAACGGCGGATGAGCGAAGGCATGCCGAAGGCGGAAGCCTTCGCATTGGCCGCCAAGCGCATGGCCGGTCCGGTCATTGCCGCGACGATGACGCGCATAGCCGCCTTCTCGCCACTGCTGTTCTGGCCGGGCATCATCGGCGACTTCATGAAGTACATGCCGATCACCCTGATCGTCACGCTATCGGCCTCGATGCTCTATGCGCTGGTGTTCGCGCCGACGCTGGGGGCGATCTTCGCCAAGGCGCCGGAGCATCATGAGGATGATAATCGCGACGGCTGGTACATGGCGATCGTCAAGCAGGCGGTGCGGTTTCCGATTACGGTGGTTTTGCTGACGGTCGCTCTGCTGTTCGGCGTCGGCTTTGCCTATTCGAAATATGGCGCCGGTGTCGAATTCTTCCCCAGTGTCGAGCCCGACTACGGCCTGCTCTACGTGCACGCGCGCGGCAACCTTTCGCTGGCCGAAATGGATACGGCGACCAAGATTGCCGAAAACAGGATGCTCGGCTGGCCCGGCATCAAGTCGGTCTACACCCGCGTCGGCAAGACACAAGGCGGCGGCCAGGATGTCCCTGAAGACGTCGTCGGCGTCATCCAGTACGAATTCATAGATTGGCGCGAGCGCAAGTCGGCGAACCAGATCCTGAACGATTTGCGCGGCGTCATGGCCGGCATTCCCGGCGTCGATGTCGAGGTGCGCGTGCCGGAGGCCGGTCCGCCGACCGGCAAGCCGATCCAGATCAGGCTTTCGGCCGTCGACCCCAAGGGGCTCGACG
Organism: Mesorhizobium ciceri biovar biserrulae; assembly: GCF_001618845.1. NCBI lineage: Bacteria > Pseudomonadati > Pseudomonadota > Alphaproteobacteria > Hyphomicrobiales > Phyllobacteriaceae > Mesorhizobium > Mesorhizobium ciceri. The sequence goes on along the minus strand of NZ_CP015064.1, from coordinate 5,670,424 downwards.
ACAAAGCGCGCGCGGTTGCGGCACGCATCGGCAAGGTGCCTGGCGTCATCGACATTTCCGACGGCCTCCCGCCGCCCGGCGTCGACTGGGCGCTCGAGGTCGACCGTGCCAAGGCAGCGCAATATGGCATCAGCCCAACCGCTGTCGGCACAGTGGTGCAACTGGTGACCAACGGGCTGAAGCTTTCGGAATACCGGCCTGCCGGCGCCGACGACGCCGTCGACATCAGGCTGCGTCTGCCGGAAGACCGGCGCACGCTGTCGACGCTCGACGAGCTCAGGGTGCAGACCTCGCAAGGCTCGGTGCCGATCTCGAATTTCGTCGTGCGCAAGCCGGAGCCGACGGTCGGTATCCTCAACCGTATCGACGGCGCGCGCACGGTGGTCGTCCAGGCAAACGTTGCCGCAGGCGCCCAGGTCGCGGCCGTGCAGGCGGAGGTCACCAAGGCTGTCTCCGGGATGGATCTCGGCAGCGGCATACGTTGGAAGCTGGCCGGCTCGAACGAAGACAGCGCCGAGGCCAGCGCCTTTCTTGGCAAGGCCTTCGGGGCGGCGATCTTCCTGATCTTCCTGGTGCTGCTGATGCAGTTCAACAAATTCACCAGCGTGCTGATGGTGCTGTCCTGCGTGGTCATGGCGACGGTTGGCGTGTTCCTGGGGCTGTTGATCACAGGCGAGACCTTCGGCATCGTCATGTCGGGCATTGGCGTCATCGCTCTGGCCGGCGTGGTGGTGAACAACAACATCGTGCTGATCGACACCTATGACCGGCTGCGCGAAGAAGGCTGGGACAAGATGGACGCGGTGCTGCAGACCTGCCGCGAGCGCGCCCGGCCGGTGGTGCTGACGGCGGTGTCGGCGATCCTCGGCGTGTTGCCGATCGCCTTCGGCCTTGGGCTGGAAATCTTCCATCACGAGACGACGATCAACGCGCCGTCGACGCAATGGTGGATTTCGCTGTCCTCGGCGATCGTCTTCGGCCTGTCCTTCGCCACCTTGCTGACGCTGGTGGTGACGCCGTCGATGCTGATGATTTTCACGCGCAGCAAGAACAGCCGCTTCGATGCGTTTTTCCGCCGGCTGTTCCGGCGCGGCAAGGGAACGGTTTCGCCGACCGACAGGCCTGGCCAGGAAGCAGGCGACGAACCGGAAATCGCCTTTCCGAAAGCCGCCGAATAGACCCCATCGCCGATTTGACCGCAGAGGCCGCCCGGAACAACCGGGCGGCCTTTGCATTGTCTCTGAGCGAAACGTCGAAGCGAGGGCTTCTCATGCCGATCACCACCATCGTCATCATCGTCCTGATCCTTGTCCTCATCGGCGCGGTGCCGGCCTGGCCGCATTCGCGCTCCTGGGGTTATGGGCCGTCGGGTATTGTCGGCGTCGTGCTGGTGGTGCTCATGGTGTTGCTGTTGATGGGACGGCTCTGAGGCGCCCTCTCGTGGATTGTTCAGTGTGCAGAGGGGCGGCGCCCGTGATCGCGGGAGTCAGGCAGCTTTCGCAACGCCATCCACGGTGGCAATGCCGATATCGCCAAGAGCTTCAGCAACCGCCTGATCCAACGGCGTGTGCGGGATCTCGCCGACGATGCCTTCCAGGCGTATCGAAGCCAGCTGATGCGGCTCGAAGCGCAGGTAGGACATGGAGACGATCTCGCGCCACATCGCCACGAACGGGCTGCCAGCGCGCAGCACCCACCAGGGCATCGAAGTCATCTTGAGCGGACGACCAATAGCCTTCTCGGCAGCGGCCTTGATCTGCAGATCGGTGACCGCGTGGCCCGGAAAGTTCAGCGCTTCATAGAAGCCGAGCTTGTCCAGATTGCGCGCCAGCGCGACGAAGCCCATAGCGAAGTCAGGCAGATAGGCCCATTCATGCACGAGGTCGACCGGGCCAGGCGCGGTGTAGATACCCTTGTTGATCTTGGCGGCAACGATCAGGTCGAACCATGATCCGCTGCCGGTGCCGCCGAAGAAATCGCCGGCCCGCAGAAGAATGGTGCGGACGCGGCCCGCGTCGGCCTCGCGACGAAACAATTCCTCCATGGCGCAGCGGATGCGGCCCTTTTGCGTGGTCGGGTGGAAGGGTGTGTCTTCCGATATCACCGCCGGCATCGGCGAGCCGTAATTGTAAACGGTGCCGGGGAAGAGATGCAGTGCGCAGTTCGCATGGCAGGCGGCCATGACATTCTGCGCCATCGGCAGGCACTTGCACCAGTCGGTGTAGATCGGGTTGAGGCCGTTGAAGACGATATCGACACCTTGCGTGGCGCGGATGAGGGCCTCGCGGTCGAGAGCGTCACCGGCAACGGCCGTGGCGCCTTTGAGTTCGGCCGGCACCTTGCCGTTGCGGGTGACGGCGCGGACCTCGTAGCCCGCGTCGATGAAGGCCTTGGCGACCACGCGGCCGAGCCGGCCACCGGCACCGAGAATTGCGATCTTGGTCATTGGAAGCACTCCTGGTTGGGATTTAGGTGGTCGGTCGGGCGATCGAGATCAGCGGCAAGCGCGATCGGGATCAGCGACAGGCGCGATCGGGATCAGCGACAAGCGCGATCGGGATCAGCGGCTGCCGAAGAGATCGCGGTTGCTGCCCTGTGTGACCGGCTTCCGGATGGCCGCACCGGGGTTGTGAATCGAAGCGGGGGTCGTGTTGTCGGTGCTGGTGACAGCCGGCTGGCTGGCGTCGTTCGAACCAAACTTGTCGCTGCCGGCAAAAGCGGCGCTGATGGAAATGAGGATAGCGGCGGTGGTGAGAGCGATCTTGGTCATCTGAGTTCTCCTGGTTGGTGTTTGCAGTCCGTGTTGGTGTCTGCAGCTGGAATATGGTCGCTCCGAATGCGAATGGAAATTGACTACAGATGGCGTTCTGATATTCATAAATGAATGACAGAAATCGACTGGAACCTGATCAAGAGCTTTGTCACCGTGGCGGAATCCGGCAGCCTGTCGGCTGCCGCGCGGAAGCTTTCGGCCAGCCAGCCGACGCTTGGCCGTCACATCGGCGAGTTGGAACAGGCGCTGGGCGTCACGCTGTTCCGTCGAGGACGGCACGGCTACGAACTGACGGAGGCCGGCAGCACGCTGTTCGAACGCGGCAAGGCGGTCAGCGAGCAGGCAAGCGCCTTCTCACTCCTGGCACTGGGTTCGGTTGAGGCTATCGAAGGCACGGTGCGTATCGCCGCCAGCGAGGTCGTGGCGGCCTATGTCCTGCCTGAGATGACGATGCGGCTGGGGATCGAGGAGCCCGGCATCGAGGTCGAGATCGTCGCCTCCAATCAGGTCGAGAACCTGCTGCGTCGAGATGCCGACATCGCCATCCGCATGGTCAAGCCGGCGCAGAACGAGCTGATGGCACGCAAGGTCTGCGACATCGAGCTCTGCGCCTGCGCGGCCAAATCCTATCTCGACAGGCGCGGCCGTCCGCTGAAGCCTGCCGATCTTGTCGACCACGATCTGGTCGGCTTCGACCGCGGCGACGAGATCATCAGGGGTTTTACCCGGCACGGCATCCCCGTCACCCGGAGCAGCTTCCGCTTCAGGGCCGACAACCAGATCGTTTTGTGGGAAGCGGTGCGGGCGGGAAACGGCATTGGTCTTGGCCAGGAGCCGCTGGCCGACAGGGATCCTTTGATTGAGAAGGTGCTGCCTGACCTGCCGCTGCCAGTTCTGCCGGTGTGGCTGGCGATGCATCGCGACGTGCGTACCAGCGTGCGCATCCGCCGTGTGGTGGATTTCCTTCACGAGGAGCTGAAACGCTATTCGGCGGGTGCTGGCGCGAATTCGGCGCGGTGAGCGAGCCCGGCCATCAGCAACACGATGATCAGCAGTCCCGACATGGTGATGAAGATCGGGCCGAAGCTGGAATGCTCGGCAACGAAGCCGATCGCCGACGGCGCCACCAGTATGCCGCAGTATCCGATCGTTGTGACCACGCTCATGCCGGTGCCGGAAGACATGCCTTCCTGGTTGCCGCCGGCCGAAAAGATGATCGGCACCATATTGGCGATGCCGAAGCCGCAAAAGGCAAAGGCTGCAATGGCGAGCCAGGGCGAGGGCGCCAGGCCAGCCACCAGCATGCCGACCGCGGCTACGAGGGCCGACGCGCGTAGCGTCGTCACCGCGCCGAAGCGATTGCGTATGCCGTCGCCGAAGAACCGCGTAACCGCCATGACGCCTGAAAATCCGGCGTAGGCGAGGCCGGCGACGGCGAGATCGGCGCCGAGCTCCTGGCGCAGATACAGGGCTGCCCAGTCGAGCACGGCGCCTTCCGAGATCATCGCCAGCAACGCCATCAGCCCGATCAGATAAACCAGCGGGTTTGCCGGCAGTGCGAATTTGTGGTGCTCGGCCGCCTGCGGTCTGTCTTCGGCGAGGAGATGGCGAACGGCCACCGCGATCACCGCGAAGGCAAACGCCGTTACCGCCGCCGCGTGGACGAGGTGGCCGTAATGCTGGATGGCAAAGCCGCCGAGGCCGCCACCGGCAAAACCGCCGAGACTCCAGAAGCCGTGCGAAGACGACATGACGGCGCGGGAGAGCCGCCGTTCGACCACCACGGCGTTGGCATTCATCGCAACGTCCATGCCACCGATCGAGCCGCCGAAGATGATCATGGCCGCGGCCGCCAAGGGTACGTCGGGCGCCAGCGCCACGACCATGAGACCGAGGCTGCCGCACAGGGCGAACCAACGCAGTACGGTGCGCGAACCATGTCTGGAGATCAAATGGCCACACCAGGTCATCGCGACGACGGCGCCGACCCCAAACAAGAGAATCAGCAGACCGAGCGTGAACTTCGAAATCTCCAGCCGGGTCAGGAACACCGGAATCTGCGGCGCCCAGCTGCCCGTCAGGAAGCCGTTGGCGAGGAAAATGGCCGCGAGCGCCCATCGTCCGCGAATGGCAGTCAGCTTGGCAGTTGACGCGTTCATGAGGCGAATCCCGCAAGAAATGGCTTCGCGCGGCAAATTAGATCGATTCAATTTTCAGTCAAGGCTCTTTCGGGAAGCATTTTTGAGCCAAACACAGCCTTGAGTGATCGCTGGCCTTAATGGTCCTTGGGGCGCCTTGCCTCGAATTCGGCCTTCTTGGCGTCGGAGGCCTCGGTCTGGTTGAGCGCCTGCCATTGCGCATAGGGCATGCCGTAGACGATCTCGCGCGACTGATCCTTGGTGAGATCGACGCCCTCGGCATTGGCTGCCTCGCGATACCAGTTCGACAGGCAGTTGCGGCAGAAGCCGGCGAGGTTCATCAGGTCGATGTTCTGCACGTCGTTGCGTTCGCGCAGATGCTCGACCAGCCGGCGGAAGGCGGCCGCCTCGAAATCGCGTTGCTGCTCGTCGCTGAGTTCGGTCATCGAAACCTCCGTCATAGCGGCCCGGTGCGCGAGCCGAACATCTTCACCACATGTATATCGGGACGGCGGTCGATGGCGTCAACGATCGGCGCCAGCCGTTCGGCCCAGGCGAGCGCGCCCTTCTGGTCCGATATCAAATCCTGTCGGATCTCGATCAGCGCATGGGCGAAGCCGTTGACGATGGCGTGCTTGTACATGGTGTCGCCGCGCAGCGCGCCGTCATAGGGTTCGTTGTCGCCGACGACGAGGTTCCTGTCCTGCGCCAGCATGTCTATCAACGGCCGCGCCACGCGGTCGTCGAGGTCCCACAGGATGCCGACGTGCCAAGGACGCTGGATTCCTTGCATGGCCGGGGTGAAGGAATGCACCGAGAAGATGAAGGGCGCCTGGGCGGAAGCCTGTGCGACCGAGGCGATCATGGCGCTGACGGCGTCGTGATAGGGCCGGTAGAACCCGTCGAGCCGCCTCTCGCGCTCCTCGGCAGCGATGGGGTAATTCCCAGGTACGACAGTGCCGTCATAAAGCTGGCGAATGAGCGTCGGGTCGTCTTCGCCGCGATTGGGATCGATCAGCAGCCGCGAAAAATTGGCGAGCACCGCCGGCACGCCGAGCAGGGCAGCCAGTTCGCGCGTCACGCCCTCGACGCCGATGTCATAGGCGATGTGGCGGTCGAACTCCGCTGAGGGCAGGCCGAGGCTGCCATAGTCGTCGGGCAGGTCGCGACGGGCATGATCGCCCAACAGCACGATGCCTCGCTTGCGGTCGCCCTCGACGATGTCGAAAGGCGCGAAAACTGTGGATCGGGTCATTGGCGGGAAATGGTCTGTTCGCTGGCTTCCGGGGAGGATGCTATCGTCATTCCACGAAGACGACGCTTGCGCAATGCCGTTGTTTGGCCAAGGTTTCCCGGGAAATCTGGCACAAGTCGGCGAATTGTGCGCCGGAGCCTTTCTAAATCGATTGGAATTGGACAAAACGGTGCGTTGACATGCGCCCGGACTTTTCCGAAAAGGGGCGCAGAGAGATGCTGATGTGGTTTTTGAGGGGTTTTCGGATGAGTTCCGCCGGCGGGCAGCGCATGCGCTCTGCCTTTGCCATGCCGCTCCTCACTCTTGCCATCGGCCTGTCGGCCATGGTCGTGGCTTCGCCGGCGCGTGCCGATTTCCGCGTCTGCAACGCCACGCAGAACCTGGTTGGTGTCGGCATTGGCTATCGCGCCAAGGCCGGCTGGATCACCGAAGGCTGGTGGCACATCGAGGGATCGAGTTGCAAGACGCTGATCGAAGGGCCGCTGTCATCAAGGTTTTACTATCTTTATGCAGAAGACGCCGAACGCGGTGGACGCTGGGACGGCCCGATCAACATGTGCGTGGCTGAAAAAGAGTTCAAGATCGCAGGCGTAACCGACTGCGTCGCCCGGGGCTTTCAGCGCGCCGGATTCCAGGAATATGACACGGGCGAACAGGCAAGCTGGATGGTCCAGCTGACCGATGAGTCCACAACGGGAGGCGCTCCAGCCACCCCGGGAACAAACAGTCAATGAGACGTAGCCGCAAGGTCAAGATCCTAGCCACCATCGGTCCTGCCTCCTCCTCGGAGGAGATGCTGAAGAAACTGTTCGAAGCGGGCGCCGATGTGTTCCGCATCAATATGAGCCATACCGACCATGAACTGATGCGCACGCTGGTCGGACGCATCCGCGCTGTCGAGGAAGCCGTTGGCAGGCCGATCGGCATCCTCGCCGATCTGCAAGGGCCAAAGCTGCGCGTCGGCAAGTTCGCCAACGGCAAGGAAGTGCTGACGCAAGGCCAGACCTTCACGCTCGACGACAATCCCGAGCCCGGCACCTCGACCAGGGTCTATCTGCCGCATCCGGAAATCCTGAGCTCGGTCGAAGCCGGCCATCGCCTGCTGATCGACGATGGCAAGCTCGAGCTGAAGGCGGTGAAGAGCGACGGCAAGTCGATCGTCTGCACCGTCGTCGCCGGCACCACGATTTCCGACAAGAAGGGCGTCAGCCTGCCTGACACCGACCTGCCGGTCGGCGCGTTGACCGAGAAGGACCGCAAGGACCTCGATGCCGTGCTGGCCACAGGCGTCGACTGGGTGGCGCTGTCCTTCGTGCAACGGCCGGAGGATCTGGCCGAAGCGCGCAAGATCGCACGCGGCCGGGCGCTGATCATGGCCAAGATCGAGAAGCCGCAGGCTGTCGCCCGGCTGGCCGAAATCATCGAACTGTCCGACGCGCTGATGGTCGCCCGCGGCGATCTCGGCGTCGAGATGCCGCTCGAGGCGGTGCCCGGTATCCAGAAGCAGATCACGCGCGCCGCACGCCGCGCCGGCAAGCCGGTGGTGGTTGCAACGCAGATGCTGGAATCGATGATCACGGCACCGGTGCCGACCCGCGCCGAGGTGTCCGATGTTTCGATCGCCGTCTTCGAAGGCGCCGATGCCATCATGCTGTCGGCGGAATCGGCGGCGGGTGCCTATCCCGTCGAGGCCGTGGCAATGATGAACCGTATCGCCACCAAGGTCGAGACCGATCCGACCTATGCCGGCATCATCAACGCCCAGCGCTCCGAGCCGGAAGCGACCGGCGCCGACGCCATTTCGCTGGCCGCGCGCGAGATCGCCGAAACGCTGAAGCTGTCGGCGATCATCACCTACACCGCATCAGGCACCACAGGCCTGCGCGCCGCCCGCGAGCGGCCGCAAGTGCCTGTTATCGCGCTGTCGCCGATCCTCAACACGGCGCGGCGGCTGTCGCTTTTGTGGGGCACGCATTGCGTTGTCTCGCCCGACGCCGTCGACCTCGACGACATGGTCAACCGCGCCTGCCGCATCGCCTTCGACGAAGGCTTCGGCAAGCCAGGCGACCGCGTCATCATCACCGCGGGCGTACCGCTGCGGACACCGGGTTCGACCAACATGCTGCGCATCGCCTATATCGGGTCGGACACACAAGTCAGCCGCTAGATTCCCAAAGCGTGTCGCTTCTGAACGGTTCGGGCGACCCGCTTTAGGTCGGCGCGAGTTCGGCCTGCGGTACCTTGATATCGGCGCATCTGCCGGCGCCGTAGGCGTCGCTGGCGATGCGCGCCTCCACGGTCCTGGCCATCGCCTGCAGGTCGATACTCTTGCCGGCGACCTTCTCGATGGCGCCGACGGTCAGGTCGGGCGCGATCCAGTCTGGCTTGTGACCGAGATTGTGCACCCAGACGAGTTCGGCACCGGCAATGTCGCGCGCCAGATCGACCGAATGGATATGTGCATAGACCACCTTGTCGCGATCGCCTGAAATGACCACGGTTGGCGCCTTGATCTCGTTGTAGCGCGGTGCGGCGTCGAGGGCATAGCGATAGAGCCCGGCGACATCGGTGGCGTTGGCGCGAAAGGCTTTTGGTCGCAGCACCAGCGGGATAGAGGCCATTCCGAGATAATTGTCCGGCACCTTGTTGGGCGAGAAAACGCAGGTGGTGGCGTCGGCCATCTGCAGTGTACCGGCCGGATAGGTCAGCGTTTCGGAAAACAGCCAGCCGAGCACCGGCATGGTGGTCAGATCGTAGTACCAGGCGGTTGCGCCGCCCGGCCATGGATGGGTCGCCGGTGCGAGGAAGACCAGTCCAAGTGTCTTGTCTGGATGCTCGCGGCCAAAGGCCGATGTCACCACGCCGCCGAAGGAATGGCCGACGATGACAGCCTTCCTGATGCCGAGATGGTCCATCAATGCGGCAATGGTGTTGGCCTGCGCCGACGGGTTCTCGTTGTTGGTGCCGCGACCCGACCAGCCGTGGCCTGGCCGGTCGAAGAACAGCATTTCGGCGCGGCCTTCGAGCAAGGGACGCAGCGGCAGCATCTGGTCCCTGAGATTGGCGCTGGCGCCGTGGATGAAGACGATCGGCGGCAGCTCGGCGTTGGCGGGTGCCGGAACATGGACATAGTGGATGCGGGCGCCGTCGATGTCGGCGAATTCGCCGAACGGCGGATCGCGGTGCTCGATCAGCCATGAGCCGACGCGGGTGATGCCGACAAAGCCGAAGACAAGCGCCATCAGGAAGGCAAGGGCGGCGTAGATCAGGTTCATGGGGGAAGATACGGAGGTGGAGGAGGGTAAGTTGTAGGGGAGTAGGGGAGTAGGGGAGTAGGGGAGTAGGGTGTGTGTTCCGCAGGTGCAATCTGCCCCTACTGTCTTACTGCCCTATTCCCTTACTCCCCTAGAGCAATCAAATGCCTTCACCGGCAAGTTCCTCCGAAATCGTGCCGACCTGGTCCTGGGCGCTGCGCATCATCGGATAGATGGCCAGGACCTTTTGCCAGGCCTCGAGCGCCGATTGCTTGTGGCCGGTCAGCGCCATGATCTGCGCCAGGCCGGACAGCGCACCGAAATGGCGCGGCTCGAGCTGCAGCGTATGGTCGATGTCGGACATCGACTTGCCGTAGTTCTTCATCATGAAATGGACGGTGGCACGTCGGTTCCAGCCTTCGGCATAAGTCGGCTGCAAAGTCACCACCTGGTCGAGGAAATCGAGCGCGACGTCGAACTTCTGGCCCTCGACGGCTTTTTGCGACCATTGCATCATCAGGTCGATCGAGGCGCTGCCGGATTGCGACCACTCGCTCCAGATGTTGCCGGCGATGCGCTCCGCCGCCTTTTCGTTGCGTTCGCGTTTCAAGTCGCTGAACAGCTGATCGAGGCGGGCTTGTTTCGTCGTTGCGGCGGGCGGCGCATCCTGAGTGGCCGGCGGCGCGACAGCACCATCCGCCCATGCCGGGCCATAAATGACGCCGGAAACAAGCAGAGATGTCAAAAATGCAAAAGGAATCCGCATCGCCGGACTCTAGTCCCGGGCGAGAGAACGTCAAACTGAATTTGGCGTGAAAAGGCCGGCAGACGGCGACAAGCATCAAATGGGCGGAGGCGACAGCCTCCTGCCCGAAAACTCAGCCCTGACGTGCCTTGTAGCGCGGGGCGGTCTTGTTGATGATGTAGATGCGGCCCTTGCGGCGAACCAGCTGGTTGTCGCGGTGACGCGCCTTCAGCGCCTTGAGCGAATTCTTGATCTTCATGGTCTTGCCTGTCGGTGTGGACCCGGTTGGGTCGAAATTTTAAGGCGCGCCAGAAGACGCGCCTTTGAACTGTGGGTGGCTCATAAACGAGGAGCCTTGTCCCTGTCAACCGCAAGCGTGCTCCATAGCGGCTGTGAATCATCCCTGTCATCAATTATCCGCCATGTCTGCCTTGCGGCATTGCGCGGCCCTGGGCCGGCTGGGATGATGCGGTCGCCGTGAAATGATTTGGAGACGACTATGCGCCGGAGGTTCCTGGCCGCCTGCCTTGTCCTGCTGGCGGCAGCTTCGGTTGCGCGCGCGCAGGAATGCGACCGCAGCGACGACAGCCAGCAAATGATGAACATCTGTGCCGGCGAGGACTACCAGGCGGCTGACGCCAGGCTCAACACGGCCTATCAGAACCTCATCAGCTCGGACGATGCCAACGGCAAGAGATTGCTGCAGGTGGCGCAACGCGCCTGGATCACTTTTCGCGATGCCGAGTGCGCGCATTCCACCGCCGCCAGCGAAGGCGGATCGATCCATTCGATGGAAGTTTCGCAATGCCTGACCAGATTGACCAATGACCGCGTCAAGCAGCTCGCTGCCGCGGCCAATTGCGAGGAAGGCGATGGGAGTTGCGCCAATCCAGGGCAGGACGAGAGCGACGACGCGCAGTAGGCAACCTTATGAGGCGCGACGTCTGATCCGAGTGAAATGACCCATCTTGCGGCCGGGCCGCGCTTCGGCCTTGCCGTAGAGATGCAGCATCAGATCGGGCTCGGCGAGAAGCTCCGGGACGCGTATCACATCGTCGCCGATCAGGTTTTCCATCACGCAGTCGGAATGGCGGTCCGGGCCGCCGAGCGGCAGGCCGGCGATGGCGCGGATATGCTGCTCGAACTGCGAAACGACACAGGCGGCTTCCGTCCAATGGCCGGAATTGTGCACGCGCGGCGCGATCTCGTTGGCCAGCAGCGAGCCATCGGCCAGCACGAAGAACTCGACGCCGATGACACCGACATAGTCGAGCGCCGCAAGGATCTTCGATGCGGCCGTTCGGGCTGCTTGCGCCGTCTCCGGCATAATGGCGGCCGGCAAGGTCGATGTGTGGAGAATGCCGTTGCGATGGATATTCTCGGCTGGATCGTAGGCGACAACCGCACCGTCCAGCCCACGCGCCGCGATCACCGATATCTCGCGCTCGAACGGCACGAAGGACTCCAGAATCAGCGGCACATTGCCCATCGCCTCGCATGTGCCGGCAAAACCGCCGGCTTCCATGTTGCGGAAGACGCGCTGGCCCTTGCCGTCATATCCCATGCGCCGGGTCTTCAGGATGCCGCTGCCGTCGAATGCTTTCAGCGCCGCCGCCAGCTCGTCATCATTGTCGACGGCGTGGAAATCGGCGGTGGCAATGCCGATGCCGTTGAGGAATGTTTTTTCGTCCACCCGGTCCTGCGCCACTTCCAACGCACGCGCCGGCGGATAGACCGGAACCTTGGCCGCCAGCGCGCTGGCCGCCGCGACCGGGACGTTCTCGAACTCGTAGGTGATGACGGAACTTGACGCTGCCAGGTCGGCAAGGGCGGCCGGGTCGTCATAGGCGGCTGTTATCTGCCGGTTGGCGACCTGTGCGGCCGGGCAATCCGCTTGCGGCTCCAGCACCACGGTGCGGTAGCCGAGACGGGCGGCAGCAACAGCCAGCATGCGGCCGAGCTGGCCGCCGCCAATGATACCGATGGTCGATCCGGCGGGCAGGCTCACGGCGTATCCGTCGGTTCAGCCGCGACCTTGGCAGTCTGCGCGGCGCGCCAGGCATCCAGACGGACGGCAAGGCTGTCATCGTTCAGGGCCAGCACGGCGGCGGCCAAAAGGGCTGCGTTGGCGGCCCCAGCCTTGCCTATGGCCAGCGTTCCAACGGGAATGCCGGCTGGCATCTGGACGATGGACAGCAGCGAATCCTGCCCGGAAAGCGCTTTCGATTCCACCGGCACGCCGAACACCGGCAATGGCGTCATCGCCGCCGTCATGCCGGGCAGGTGTGCTGCACCGCCGGCGCCGGCGATGATCACCTGATAACCGGCCGCCTTGGCGCCCTTGGCGAAATCATAGAGCCGGTCCGGTGTGCGGTGCGCGGAGATGATGAGCCGCTTGTGCGGGATGCCAAGTGCTTCCAGCGTTTCGGCGGCATGGCGCATCGTCGCCCAGTCGGACTGGCTGCCCATGATGATGGCGACGTCGGCGCGTTGATCGTCCAAGTCCGTGTTCCCCGGCGACAAAGGCGCGCCTTAGCGGAATTCGCGCGAGGCCGCAAGGATAGGCGGCCGCTGCTGCGGTCTGGCAAGACGGAAACCAGCCGGTCAGATGCCGTCGCGCTCGGCCTCTGGCGTCGAGACCAGCAAGGCCGAAGCCGCGTTGGCGGCGGTGATGGCCGCCCGCATGGTCTGCCCACGGGCAAGTCCCGCGGCCAGCGCGCCAACGAATTCATCGCCGGCGCCATGCGTGCTGGCGACCTTGACCGGGATGGCGGACAGCGCAAAGGCCTCGCCGCTCCGGTCGCAACAGGCGACACCTTCGCCGCCCGCCGTGACGATCGCCACGGGATAGAGATCGGCCAATAGCCGTGCGGCTTGCGCGGCCCCGTCGAGTGTCTCGACCACTGCTGTGCCAGCCAGGAATTCCGCCTCGATGGCGTTGACCACCAATATGTCGACCAGGGCGATCAACGCCTCGGAGAGTTTGCGCGCGGGGGCCGCGTTGAGCACGACGCGACCGCCCCGTGCCTTGACTGCGCGTGCGGCGGCAATGTTGGCGGCTTCCGGCACTTCGTTCTGCAGCAGGAGCACCGCCGTCTGTCCCACCACATCGGAAGCAGAGGCACTGTCGGTATGGCCCAGTGTCAGATTGCTGCCCGAGACGATCACCGCGCCATAGTCGCCGCCTTGGTCGAAGATCGCCACGCTCATGCCGGAGCCGGCGCCAGCGGCCACCCGCACGAAGCGGCGGTCGACCTTGGCGCGATCGAGATTGGCCAGCAACGCCCGCCCGAAATCATCGTCGCCGACGGCGCCGATCATCGCCGCATACACACCGGCCCGCGCCGCCGAGACGGCCTGGTTGCCGCCCTTGCCACCGCATTTGGGGTGCCAGGCATGGCCGGTCACCGTCTCGCCCTTGCGCGGGCGGTCGGGCGCGTCGACCATAATGTCGTAATGCAGGCTGCCGAACACGGTCACCAGCGGCGTTGTCGTCATGAGCCCCGGTCTTTTCGTTTCGATGTCACCGCCGACATGGTGCGGCCGAGATTGCGCTCCGCCGCCTGATAGTCGCGCTGCGCCACCGCGACGAACAACGCGTCGAGAATGTTGAGCTGGGCAATGCGGGCCGCTGCATTCTCGCCCATCAGCGGCGAGCCCTGCGCGGTCGAGCACAGAACGATATCGGCGACGGCGGCCAGGGGCGAGTTGTCGTAATTGGTAATGGCCAGCGTGCGGGCACCGTTCTTGCGGGCCAACTGGATGGCGTCGATAACGGCCGACGTGTTGCCCGAATGCGAGAAGCCGACGGCGATGTCGTCGCCGCCGAGCAGCGAGGCCGACATCAGCATCATGTGCGAATCGTCGTAGACGGATGCGCGGATGCCGATGCGCAGGAATTTGTGCGAAACGTCGCGCGCGATCTGCGCCGAGCCGCCGACGCCATAGAAATCCCGGTTCTTGGCACGGAAGAGCAGCTCGGCGGCGCGGTCGAAATCCTCGATGTCAAGGATCGCCAGCGTCTCCTCCAGCGCCTGGATGGAGGTGCGGAACACTTTTTGCACGATCTCGGCCGAACTGTCGTCGGATGACACTTCCTGGTGCATCTCGGCGGTCGGCAGGCGACTGTACTCATAGACGGCGGTGCGGAAGTCGCGATAGCCGGAAAAGCCGAGCTTCTTGGCGATCTTGACCACCATCGCCTCGGACACGCCGGATTCCTCGGCGATCTGCTTCAGCGGAATGCTCTCGTCGAAGCCGCGCCGGCCGAAGACGGTTTCCACCACCTTCGCCTCCAGCGGAGTGAGATGCGGCATCATCATGCGGATGCGCGGTCCTACCGCTTTCAGGTCCAGCCCGCTCAAGGTCATCCACGCCCCCTCGTCACGCGATCGATAAGCATCGCGGCGAGGATTATAAGACCAGTTGCCAGAAGCTGATAGAAGGACTGGACGTTCATCAGCGTCAAACCGTTGCGCATGGCGCCGAGGATGACGGCGCCCAGGATGGTGCCGACGACGCTGCCCTTGCCGCCCATCAGCGAGGCGCCGCCGATGGCGGCAGCCGCGATGGCGTCGAGCTCCCAGAGATTGCCGAGGATGGGTTCGGCGGCGCCCAACCGGCCGATCAGGATCTGCGCGGCAAGCGCCGCCAGCAGGCCTGAGATCATGTAGGCGGCGATCTTGGTGCGGGCAATCGGCACGCCGGCGATGTAGGCCGCCTCCTCGTTGCCGCCGACGGCGAGCAGATATTCGCCGAAGGGCGTCTTCTTCAAAACGACCCAGGCGACGACAGCCACGCAGGCGACGATGACGACCGCCAGAGGCAGTCCGAACAGCGAACCGTTGAAGACGGCGCGAAAGCCTGGGGGCAGGCCGAGGACCGGATTGCCGCCGGTGTAGATCAGCGCCAGTGCCCGATAGGTGCTGAGTGTTCCCAACGTGACGATGAAGGGCTGCAGCCCAACATGGGCGACGAGCACGCCGTTGACGAGGCCGCAGGCAAGACCAATGGCGAAGCCGGCGGCGATGGCCAGCGGAAACGGCACGCCGGCGACCATCATAGAGGCCGAGATGACGGCCGAGAGTGCCGCCGTCGGCCCGACCGACAGGTCGATGCCGCCGGAGATGATGACCAGCGTCATGCCCAGCGCCAGACAGGCATTGATGCTCGACTGCTGCAGGATGTTGATCAGGTTGCGCTCGGCGAAAAAGCCGGGCACCAGCGCGCCGAACACGGCCAGGATCACGACAAGCCCGATCAGCGTGCCGGCGTCGCGCATGGAAACACCGCGCAGGAATTCGGCCTGGGGCCGCACCAGAGTGGCATCCGACATATCCGTCACCTACTGCCTTGCCGGCTGTGCGGCCGGCGTTTGCGTTTGCGGGATGGCGTGCGCCGCGATCGCCTGTTCTGAGAGATTTGCCCTATCGAGTTCGGCGGCGATGGTGCCGTCGCGCATGACCAACACGCGGTCGGCAAGCCGGATCACCTCGGGCAGTTCGGAGGAGACGACGACCACCGCATGGCCCTCGGCGGCGAGTTCCTCGATCAGATGATAGATCTCCGCCTTGGCGCCGACATCGATGCCGCGCGTCGGCTCGTCGAACAAGAGGATGCGTGTTCCCGCCGCCAGCCAGCGGCCGATGATCGCCTTCTGCTGGTTGCCGCCGCTGAACAGGCGGATCGGCCGGTCGAGCAGGAATGGGCGCAGATTGACGCGGCTCATCTTCTCGGCCGCCACCTGTTTCAACCTGGCGTGATCGATGAGGCCGCGCGGCGCGAACACGGCCATCGAGGCCAGCGCCATATTGCTGGTGATCGAGCGCAGCGGCACGATGCCTTCGCGTTTGCGCTCCTCCGGCACCAGTCCGACGCCGGCGGCAATCGCGTCACGCGGGCTGAAGAACCGTGCCGCCTTGCCGTCGATTGCAATCGTCCCGGCCGTGGCGCGATCGGCGCCGGCCAAGAGCCGCAGCAGTTCAGTGCGGCCGGAACCGACCAGGCCGGCAATGCCCAGCACCTCGCCGCGATGCAGATCGAACGACACGTTGCGCACCTTCGTCGCCGAGGAGAGGCCACGCGCGCTCAGCATGACCTTGTTCGTGGCATGGGAATTATGCTGTTCCTGCGCCAGTTCGCGGCCGACCATCATCGCCACGACCGCTTTCTCCGACAGGTCGTTCAGATCGACGGAATCGACGACGACGCCATCGCGCATGATGGTGGCGCGCCGGCAGATGCCGAACACCTCGTCCAGCTTGTGCGAGACATAGACGACGGCGACGCCGTCGCGGGCGAGGCCGGTGATGACTTGCGCCAGCCGTTCGAATTCGCTCGGCGTCAGGCTCGATGTCGGCTCGTCCATGGCAACGATGCGGGCGCGATCGAGCAGCGCGCGGGCGATCTCGACAATCTGCCGCTGCGCCACCTTCAGGGTACCGAGGGGTGCAGCCGGATCGATGGAGGGATCGATGGCCGCAAGAGCCTCCGCAGCACGGCGCTCCTGTTCGCGCCGGGCGACGAAGATGGCGCCGCGCGTCAGCGGATGGCCTAGGAACATGTTCTGGGCGACGCTAAGGCGTGGTACCTGCTGCAATTCCTGATGGATCATGGCGACGCCCGCAGCGCGTGCGGCGACCGGGTTGGCGAGTGTAACCGGCTTGCCGTCGATGAGGACGCTTCCCGCTGTCGGCGTGTGGACGCCAGACAGGATGCGCAGCAGCGTCGACTTGCCGGCGCCATTTTCGCCGAGCAGGCCGTGGATTTCACCGGCACCTACCGAGAACGACACGCCGTCAAGCGCCCGCACGGCCGGAAACAGCTTGGAAATGCCCTGGAATTGCAGCCGGGGTGACATTGGGTTCTATCTCCGGGCAACGGTGCCGGCGGGAGCGAATTGCTCTGGCCGGCACTCGCCGATTGGCCTTACTGGCCCGCAGCCGCGTCCTCGAGCAGTGCCTTGCGCGCGCCGGCGCCGGAATAGCGGTCGGCATTGTCCTTGGTGATCAGTGCCTGGGGCGTGGCGACGACGCGGGGCAGCTTCTGTCCCGCGACGAGACGCAGAGCAGTTTCCAACGCCACTTCGCCGGTCAGCACCGGGAAACTGTCGACCGTGCCGGTCAGTTCGCCGGCCCGTATGGAGGCATAGGCGTCGGAAATGCCGTCGGTGCCGAAGACCGCAACCTTGTCCTGCAGGCCGGCGGCCTTGACTGCCTCGACGATGCCGAGCGCCATGCCGTCATTGTTGGCATAGAAGCCGATCAGGTCGGGGTGCTGCTGCAGGATGTTGGTGGCCGCATCATAGGAGGTCTGGCGGTCCCAGTTGCCGGGAACGCTGGCGACGACCTCGAACTTGCCTGCCTCGGTGATGGTCGACTTGAAGCCGTCGGTGCGCTGCACGGCGGCATAGACGCCAGCCTGGCCTTCGACGATGGCGACCTTGCCGCCATCCGGACGGTTCTTGATGAACCATTTGGCGACGCGCACGCCATTGTCGCGCTGGACATTGCCGACATAATGTTCGGCCTGCGGGATCACGGCGTCATTGACGTTGACCACCGGCACGTTGGCGGCCTTGGCTTGCTCCATGATCGGCTGCAGATTGGCATCCGTCTGCGGCGAGACGAGCAGCACGTTGTAGCCCTGCGTCACCAGGCCTTCGGCAATGGTGAGCTGGCCGAGCTGGTCGCCCTCGCTTTGCGCTGCCTGATAGACGACGGGAACGCCGACCTTGGCGCCGAATGCCGTGTAGCCCTCGCCCAGCGAGCGCCAGTATTCATTGGTCAGCGTCTTGGAGACGGCGCCTGCCTTGGTGCCTTCGGGCAGCTTGGGGAACGCGCCGAATTTGGCCTCGACCTGCGACCAGTCGATGCGGTCCTTTTCCGTGTCGGAATTGAGCGGCGCGAGGTCGGCCGAAAAGGCAGAGCCGATCGACAGCGCCATCAGTGCGGCGGTAGCCGTGGCAAGCAGAAGTTTCATTGTATTCCTCCCTTGTTGAAAACGATAATGGTGCGCATGCCTCAGCTATCCGGCCCGAGCATGATTTCCTGGATGATGGCCTGCGACGTCACCGCATCCTGGCTGTCCATGGCGGCGGACAGGCGATTGTCCTGCCCCAGCCGGTCGACGACGCGCAGCATGCGCTTGACGGTGGCGATGTTGACTTCGCACTCGCGCACCGGATCGAGCCCGGTCATGTCGGGGAACGTGTCGAAATAGATGGCGCCGGCGTAACCGTCGCGGCGAATCTGCCTGAGCAGCTCGATGGTCTGCAGCGTGTGCACCGCGCCGACCATCAGGCCGTCGTCGCGCTTGGCGTAGCCGTCGTTCAGATGCACGCCGAGCAGCTTGCTGTGGCGCGCCACCAGGGCCGCGGCAAAGGCCGGCTGTTCGTCGGCATAGAGCACATGGGCGAAATCGAGGGTGACGCCCAGATTGGGCAGGCCGACATCGCGGATCGCCAGCAAGGTCGTCGCCGCATCCGGCATCAGGCTGTAGGAGCGTGGTTCGTTCGGTTTGTACTCAAGGCTGATCTGACAGTCGGGATCATGCGCGGCTACTTCACGAATCCCATCGATTTCGTGTTGCCAAAGCGTCACATAGTCGGCCTGGAAGGCGTAGTCGAAGCCATCCTGGCCGAGCCACAGCGTCATCAGGCTGGCGCCGGCCTCACGCACGGCGTCGATGCCGGCTTTGGTCAGGTCGATGGCCTCGCGGCGCACCGCCGGATCCGGATTGGTGAATGCGCCGAGCTTGAAGGCGGGGTTGGAGTAGTAGCGCATGGCAAAGCCATTGATGGAAAGCCCGAGATCGCCCAGTTTGAGGGCGATTTCCGCAGGCTTTTCACTGACATGGTCGGGAAAGTTGAGGTCGAGATCGGTAAGCCCGCCGACCTTGGCGGCGCGCGCCGCCATCTGCAGCAGCGACGGCTTGCCGGTAAGATCAGGCCATTCGGCCTGCGGCTGCGAGGCAAAGGAATTCAGGCGCGTGGCGAAACGAGTGGCTGTCATGGTCGATCCTTCAATCGTCATGACTTCACATAAACACAAATATTTGTAAAGTCATTGTTTTGAGGGGCGGACGGTGAGCTGTGTCGACGGCCGGGGCTGAGCCGCGCGAAGGCGCAGGTTTTCCAGCGGCGTCACCGGACAATCCGTCAGAACGGTGGGATCAGTGACTGGGGAGGACCGTCCTCAGCCGCCGTTTTGCGGAAACGTGCGACGAAGCCGTCGAGTTCGAGGTGCTCCATGTGCGAGATCGCCCGGCAGGAGGCGCCTTCGCGGCTAGTGCGCCGGCGAAAAAGAGCCCAACGATTGACCGGCCAAAGGCACCGTCACACGACCGCGCAGGGAGATGCAGATCGCCGCTGCCTGGCGCTCGATCAGCGTCAGTACTTCACATCGTTCAAGCAATGATGTCGGGAATGATCTTGTCTTCCAGCGCCATCAGCCGGTCCTTGAGGAACAGCTTCTTCTTCTTCATGCGCTGGATCTGCAGCGGATCGCAGGCCATGGCGATCATCGCGTTGATGGCTGCATCGAAATCGGCGTGTTCCTGCTTCAGGCGGGAAAATTCGAGGCGAATATCGGCCTGTTCCTGATCGGACATTCTCTACCGTCTGCACGTCTGCGGCGCCCAAAGCTGGGCCTGATTGGGCGGGGCCGGGTGTTTTGTCACCGGCGTGCAGCCCATATCACATTTCACAGTGTCGTGGAATGCTACCACGGATCATTCGACATCGCCCGCGGAAGGTGACACACTGTCACCGTGCCGTCACAGAAGCGAACCTGCGGTGGACGCGCCGTGACGGTTGCAATCGAGGAAAACCATGAAAGGGAGAACCAATCATGTCTCTTGCATCCCATCTTGATGAGTTGCAGCGGAAACACGGCGACATCGAACGTGAAATCGATGACGCGATGAATCATCCATCGGTCGACGACCTCGAAATCGTGAATCTTAAGCGACGCAAGCTGGCACTCAAGGACGAGATTGAAAAACTAAGAGGAAAACCGACCACGCATTGATGCCCTCCTGACATAGCCGCCCGGTATCCGCGGCCTCTTTTCCCGGCGGCTCCCCGCCGCCGGCGTGGAGGGGTTTGATTTCCCAGCACCGGTCTGTCAGCCGAAGCTGGACTTGCACCCGGCTTAATATCCGCTTCGGCTGTCGCCCGTTCGCCAGATCATCGATTGTTTTTGGTCGTTGGCGGCGTGCCGATTCCGGCCAGTGGCGACCTGTCGCCATTGACAAGCCATCTTTGCTCCTCCACCTCATGCCCGGACCTCAGCGCATCGGCCCGGGGCGTCGTTGTGCGCCCATGCAGGACACAAGATGCTCCAGAGACAAAAGGCTGCCGGCATGACCGGATATTTTTCCTCTCCTTTCCCCCGCCGCACCTCGGTCGGCGTCGATGTCGGCGGCGTGGTCGTCGGCGGCGGCGCGCCCGTTGTCGTCCAATCGATGACCAACACCGACACGGCCGATATCGACCAGACCGTCGCGCAGGTCGCAGCACTGCACCGGGCCGGCTCCGAGATCGTGCGCATCACCGTCGATCGCGACGAGAGTGCCGCCGCCGTACCGCGCATTCATGAGCGGCTTCAGCGGCTTGGCATCAACGTGCCGCTGGTCGGCGATTTCCACTATATCGGCCACAAGCTCTTGGCCGATCACCCGGCCTGCGCCGAGGCGCTGGCCAAATATCGGATCAACCCCGGCAATGTCGGCTTCAAGGACAAGAAGGACCGGCAGTTCGCCGATATCGTCGAGATGGCGATCAGGCATGACAAGCCGGTGCGCATCGGTGTCAACTGGGGCTCGCTCGACCAGGAGCTTTTGACCCGGCTGATGGACGACAACCAGGACAAGGGTTTTCCGCTGACGGCGCAAGAGGTGATGCGCGAGGCGATCGTGCAGTCGGCCATTCTCTCGGCCGAGATGGCGGAAGAGATCGGCCTTGGCCGCGAGAAAATCATCCTGTCGGCCAAGGTCAGCGGCGTGCAGGACCTGATTGCCGTCTATGCCGAGCTCGCCACCCGCTCCAACCATGCGCTGCATCTCGGCCTGACCGAAGCCGGCATGGGCTCGAAAGGCATCGTCGCTTCGTCGGCCGCCATGGGCATCCTGCTGCAGCAAGGCATCGGCGACACCATCCGCATCTCGCTGACGCCGGAGCCGAATGGCGACCGCACGCGCGAGGTGCAGGTTTCGCAGGAATTGCTGCAGACGATGGGGTTCAGGCAGTTCGTGCCGATCGTCGCCGCGTGTCCCGGCTGCGGCCGCACGACCTCGACCGTGTTCCAGGAGCTCGCTCAGAACATCCAGGCAGATCTCAGGAAGAACATGCCGGTGTGGCGCGACAAATATCCCGGCGTCGAGAACCTCAAGGTCGCGGTGATGGGTTGCATCGTCAACGGCCCGGGCGAGTCCAAGCATGCCGATATCGGCATTTCGCTGCCCGGCACCGGCGAGACGCCGACGGCGCCTGTCTTCGTCGACGGCAAGAAGGCGGCGACGCTGCGCGGACCGTCGATCGCGGCGGATTTCGAGAAAATGGTCGCCGACTATATCGAACAGCGGTTCGGTCGCGGCGGCAAGGCCGCGGCAGAGTAGGTCAAATGCAGCGTTTCCTGTGGGCGACGCTGGTCCTGCTGTGTGGGCTAGTCTGGTCGACACTGGCTCAGGCCGATCCGCCGCAATCCGCCAAGCAACGGCTTATCGACAAGGTCTGCAACCTGATCCAGGCGCATGCCGACCAGAATGGTTTGCCCAGGGATTTCTTCGCCCGGCTGATCTGGAAGGAGAGCCGTTTCGATCCCAACGCCGTCAGTCCCGTCGGCGCCGAAGGCATTGCCCAGTTCATGCCGGGAACCGCCAAGATGCGCGGGCTTGCCAATTCCTTCGACATCAATCAGGCGATCCCGGCTTCGGCGAAATATCTCGCCGAAATGAAAACCGGCTACGGCAATCTCGGCCTGGCGGCCGCCGCCTACAATGCCGGCGAGAGCCGGGTGTCGCGCTGGCTCAGTTCCGGCGGTTTCCTGCCGATGGAAACCGAAAGCTATGTCTTCGACATCATGGGCGAACCAGCCGACAAGTTCACCGACCGAGCCTATGCCGGAAGGGTCGAACCGCTCGACGCTAAGGCGGATTTTGCCGTCGCTTGCCGAAAACTGCCGGTGATCATGTCGCGGACCGTGGCGATGGCCTCGATCAACGTAAAGCCGTGGGGCATCCAGGTGGCCGGCAATTTCCGCCGCAGTGCCGCGATCAACCAGTGGCTCAGGGTAAGGAGCCGGTTCCCGGCCCTGCTCAACGGGCACGATCCAGTGGTCAGCCGGGTGCGCACGCCGATCGGCCGGCGGGGTATCTATGCGGTCAGGATCGGTGTCGACCACCGCGCCGATGCAAACGTCATCTGCCAGAAATTGCAAAGCATCGGTGGGGCATGCGTGGTGGTGCGCAACCGGTGATTTGACCCCTGCCGGCAGGGTATTTTGTCTGAGAGAGGCATTTAGAAAGCGACAGCCGTGACGTCGCATCCACCAAGGATTTCAGCTATGGCGGCGGTCATCTTACCAGGAGCGACAGCCCCTGCCTTTGACAAGCCGCGTGGGCACAACATGTTCGATGGATACATTATCTGCGGCACACCGAGGACCGGAAGCACGCTGCTGTGCAAGCTCCTGGCGTCCACCAAGACCGCCGGCGATCCACATTCGTTTTATCGGCGCCAGGACGTGGTGGAGTGGGCCGAAGAGTGGAAGCTGCCCGATCGCGCCGCGATGAGCGAGCTCGAATTCGATGCCGCTTACCTCAATGCTACGATCGCCGCTGGCAAGGGTGGGACCGGCCTCTTCGGTCTCCGCTTGATGCGCGAAAATCTGGATGAGCTTTCGGCGATCCTCGGCCGGATTTTCCCAAAACTGCCATCCGACAGAGCACGGTTCGAAAGAGCATTCGGCAATGTTCTCTACATACACCTCTCGCGGGAGGACAAGCTTGCGCAGGCTGTCTCCCTGATCAAGGCAGAGCAGACCGGTCTTTGGCATATCGCTCCCGACGGCACCGAGATCGAAAGGGTCGCACCGCCGAAAGAGCCCCAATATGATTTCGAGCGGATCAGGCGTGAGGTCGAGGTACTCGAGACCTATGATGCGGCATGGAACATCTGGTTCGCTGAGCAAGGCATAACCCCGCTTCGGGTTGGCTACGAGCGCCTTTCGAGCAATCCGGCGGCGACATTGCTAGGCATCTGCGAAGTCTTGGGCGTTCAAGCGCCGAATGCCGATGACGTGAGGCCCGGCGTTGCAAAGCTCTCCGACGACACGAGCCTCGACTGGATGCGCCGCTATCGCCTCGACGCAGCCGCCTGATGCATTGATGGGCTGCAGCTGGAAATTTGGAGTATGGGCAGCGACTATGACCGACCCTATCTACAGCGATCCCGACTTCGTCCAGTTCTATGATATCGAGAATCAAAGCGGCCGTGCCGATTTTGATTACTGTATCGGTCTTGCCGTAAATCGCGGCTCGGTCCTCGATCTCGGCTGTGGCACTGGCCAACTGGCTGCCGAACTTGCCGAGGGGCATAATGTCACTGGCGTTGATCCGGCATCGGCGATGCTCGACGTGGCGCGGCGCAGGGCCGGCGGCGACAGGGTCGACTGGGTCGAGGCCGACGCGCGAACTGTTCGGCTCGGGCGGCGTTTCGACCTGGTCCTGCTCACCGGGCATGCGTTCCAGGTTTTCCTGACAGGCGAGGATCAGATGGCGGTGCTGGGCACCATCGCCGAGCATCTCGCTCCCGGCGGGCTCTTCATTTTCGACACACGAAATCCCGCCGAGGAGGAATGGCTGGAATGGACACCGCAGCGCTCCGAACGGGCAGTTACGCATCCCGGCCTCGGCACGGTCAAAGCCTGGTATGATGCCGAACACGATGCCGCTACCGGCATCGTCACCTACTCGACCTTCTATGACATTCCGGGCGGTAGACCTGTTCTGGGCGCCGAATCCAAGATCGCGTTCCCCAAGAAGGAAGATCTTGCGGGGATGCTGGACGAGACTGGCCTGTTGGTCGAGCAGTGGCTGGGTGACTGGCAGGGCACACCTTATGGTGTGACCTCGCCGGAAATCATCCCGATCGGCCGGTTGCGCTGATCCGGCCTGACCAATAGGGCCGGCTTTTACGCCGTCTTGGCCACCACGGTCTCGCTGAGCCAGGTGCCGATCTTGGTGCCCAGGCGGTCGGGCGAAACGGGCTTCGGCAGATAGTCGTCCATGCCCGATTCGATGCACTTGTCGCGATCGCCCTTCAGCGCATGCGCGGTGACGCCGATGATCGGTATATGGGTGCCCGTCGAAGTCTCCATGGCCCGGATCGCGCGGGTCGCTTCGTAGCCATTCATCTCCGGCATCGAGACGTCCATCAGGATCAGCTTGGGGCGCAGCGCCCGGTACATCTCGACCGCCGTGCGGCCGTTGCCCGCGATGCGGTAGCTCAAGCCCAACCCATTGAGGATCTGGCCGAACACCAGCTGGTTCACGTCGTTGTCCTCGGCAATCAGGATGTCGATCGGTCCGTTCGGCGTGGTTGTCGATTCCGGTGCTGCCGCGACTGGCAGCGCCGGGCCGCGGATGACGGTAAAGGCGGGCGGCGCTGCCGGGGGAGCCTGGACGATCGGTTCGCGGACAAACTGCGCCTTGCCGACCTGCGAACGGGCCTTCTGCACGACCGAAATAACGGTGCCGAGCAGGACCGCGGAGCGCGCCGGCTTCGTCAAATGCGCGGCAATGCCGAAGTCGATGATCATCTTGCCGAAATCGACCTGGTCGACCGAGGTCAGCAACACCACCGGGATGGAGGACAGCCGGCTGTCGGAAGCAATGGCTCTGGCGACGTCGGCGCCGTTCATGCCGGGCATCTGGTAGTCCAGGATGATGCAGTCGACGGCGGCGCCCAACTGAAAGGCGCGATCGAGGAAGGCCAGGCCGACGGCGCCGCTTTCGGCGGCGGCACAGTCGAAGCTCCAGCTTCTGAGCTGCTCGAGCAGGATTTCGCGGTTGACCGGATTGTCATCGATGACCAGCACGCGCGCGCCGGTGACGTCGACCGGCACGATCTCGTCGCGCGCCGCGGCCTGATGCGCGGGCAGCGGCACCGCGAACCAGAACACCGAGCCGCGGCCGATCTCGCTCTCGACGCCGATCTTGCCTGCCATCAGGTCGACGAGGCGTGCTGCGATGGCCAAGCCCAGCCCCGTGCCCTCGTGACGGCGGGTGGACGAGCCGTCGACCTGCGCGAATTTTTCGAACACGTTCTGCAGTTTCTCGGCCGGTATGCCGATGCCGGTGTCCTCGACGCGGATCTTGAGCTGGACCACGTCGTTGACGATCTCGCCGCCGACGTCGATCAGCACGTGACCCTTCTCGGTGAACTTCACTGCGTTGCCGAGCAGGTTGGTGATGATCTGCCGGAACCGGCCGGCGTCGCCGACGACATGGGCCGGCAGGCGCGGATCGACGCGCACGATCAGTTCGAGGTTCTTTTCGGCGACGCGAGCCGAGACCAGCGTCGCCACGTCCTCGACCGCCTCGGAAAGGCGGAAGGGAGCAGGGTCGAGGGTGAGCTGGCCAGCATTGATCTTGGAGAAATCGAGGATGTCGTTGATGATGGTGAGCAGCGCGTTGCCGGACTTCACGATAACGTCGGTGAAGGTCTTTTGGCGTGGGGTCAGATCGGTCTTGGCTAGCAGTTCGGCCATACCGAGCACACCGTTCATCGGCGTGCGGATTTCGTGGCTCATATTGGCCAGGAATTCCGATTTGGCGCGGTCGGCGGCCTCGGCCTTGAACAGGGATTCGGCGGATTCGGCAAAGGCGCGGCGGATCGCCACTTCCATCGGACGGAAGATCCAGAAGGCGACGATGGCAAGGGCCGCGAACAGGATCCCGCTGGCCCACAACAACAGCCTGTCGCTGGAGGCATCGGCCAGATGGCGCTCATCATCCATGGCGGTGCGGACGCGAACCAGCATGGGTTGGGCGAACAGGTCATTCTGGTTGCGGATTTCGCGATAGCTCCACTCATCGACCTTCTGCGCCACCGACATCAGGTTGAAATTGCGCACCATGTCGCGCGGCGACCAGAACAGATCGCCGTTAACTGAAGCGGATTGGAGTTCGTCGACGGTCTTGATCGACAGCCGCGGCTTGATCGCCGCAAGCTGGGCGGTCAGCGTCTCGATCTCGCCGGTCAGGCGCTCCGAATGGCCGCGCGCCGATGTGGTCAGGGCATCGCGTGTCTCCGCCCGCCAGGCGGTGCCGGTCGTCTCGGCAAAGCTGGTCGCGTTGCGCAGGTCTCGGGTGAAGATGACGAGATTGCTGCTCAGCGCATCGATGTCGCGGCGAAAGGAATTGACGCGATCAAGCGCAATCACGATGCCTGCGGAAGCCAGCGCGAAGATCAGCAACCCTGAAATATAGCGGATCCGGACCGACCGGATGAAGGACGAATATTCAGGCATGCGCAACCCCAACACATACGCACCATTTTAATGGCCGGGATTACGCTTCATTTACATTAAAATTTCGTTCGTTCGGGCAGGCGAGCCGTGCGAGCCGCCGGATGGACAGCGCGCCTAGGCCGCGTCCACGACGAGGGCGCGGATGCGGCCACTCACCGGGCCTTCCCCGAACCGTTTCCCAAGGGCATTCGCCACGTATCGCGTCACCTCCTCCAGCGAGCCACCGCGCGCCTCGATCTCGGCCCGCAGGGGCGTGCCCTGGCAATAGGCCGTGGCCGCCTCATATGGCGAGGAAGCGGCGCTGACGGCATCCAGCGGCTCTATGGTGATGTTACGGAAGCCGGCGGCATGCAGGTCGGCGCGGATGACGTCCGCATCGTGATAGCCATGCGGTGTCCTTGCCATGAAGCGAGGCGGATCGGCCGGGAAAAAATGGCCGAGCGCACGCGTCACCTCATCGGCAAACTCGTTCTCTTCGATGGCACCCCAGACGTTGAACAGGAAGTGCCCGCCCAGCCGCACCACGCGCCGAACTTGCCCGTAGGCGCCCACCCGATCGGGGAAGAACATCGCGCCAAACTGGCAGACCACGGCGTCGAACTGTGCGTCCTCGAAGGGCAGCGCCTGAGCATCGGCCTGCTGCCAGGTGATGCGAGGATCGTCCACCATCCGCGTGCGTGCGTGGTCGAGCATGGGCTGGTTGAGGTCGGTGACCACGATGCGCGCTTGCGCCGGCAGCTTTGCTGCGAGCGCACGTGTCACCACACCGGTGCCCGCCGCCACTTCGAGCACCGATTGCGGCCCGAGCTTCGACACCCGCTCCGCCAGATCCCGCGCATATGGCTCGAAGATCAGCGGCACCATCGCCCGGTCGTAGATCTCGGGAATGGAACCGCTGAACAGCTTGTCGGTGGTCGACATGGCATCCTCCAACTCTTATCCGCACCGCGTGCTTGCCGTGCGGATGTCAATCCTCTGCCTCGGCAGGCTTCCGCTCAAGTTCTATTTCAGAACCGGCCGGCGGGGACGTGCGTGCAATCAGTTCGATGTTCCGGCTGGCACCAACCTTAGCTGTTACGCGCCGCCACGAATGTCGCCGCTTCTTTCAGCAACTGGGCATCGTCGCCATAGGGCTCAAGCAGCGCATGCGCCTGCGCGACGAGGCCGTGCAGCTGGCCGCGTGCCCAATTTGCACCATGCAAGGCCACCAGCGTCGCCTTGCCGGCGGCGGCGTCCTTGCCGGTCGCCTTGCCCATCTGGCTGGCGTCGGCGGTCAAATCGAGCAGGTCGTCGGCAAGCTGGAAGGCAAGACCGATCGCCGAGCCGAATTCGGCCAGCCGCTCGCGGTCATCGGCCGGGGCGCCGGCGATGAGGGCGCCTGCCTCGCAGGCGAAGCGGATCAGCGCGCCGGTCTTCATCGCCTGCAGCCGGATGATGCCGGCCTCGTCCGGCGGCGTCTGTTCGGCTTCGAGATCGAGCTTCTGGCCGCCGACCATGCCGCCTGCTCCGGCGGCGCGGGCAAGCGCCAGCACCAGGGCTGCCCGCCGCTCCGCCGGCAGCGCGGTCGACTCGCCGGCAATGATGTCGAAGGCCAGCGTCAGCAGGGCGTCGCCGGCCAGGATCGCGGTTGCCTCGTCGAAGGCCTTGTGCACGGTCGGCTGGCCGCGACGCAGGTCGTCGTCGTCCATGGCGGGCAGATCGTCGTGGATCAGCGAATAGCAATGCACGCATTCAAGTGCGGCGGCGACACGCAGTGCCGCCTCGCCGTCGGCGGAAAAAAGGGCGGCACTTTCCATGACCAGGAAGGGCCGCAGGCGCTTGCCGCCGTTCAGCACGCCATGGCGCATCGCCGCCATCAGCCGGTCCGGCCGGGCGATCTCGCCCGAAAGCGCGCGGTCGTCGAGCAGTCGCCGCAGCAGCACCTCGACGGCGGCTGCCCGCCTGATCAGCGCCATTTCGAACGCCATTTGGTCGTCATTCGTCATGGCCGGGACCGGTAGCCGACACTCAGACGTTGCGCAAGAAGGCAAGCGCCATTATGCCGGAGCAGTATGAGCCCGTTCGGAAACTCTACTCCTGCGGTCATCTGAGGGCGTTTTCTGCGCTTCCGGTGCTTGCGTACTCTAATGTACGCTCCGCTCCGGTTCTCGAAAACACCGTCACATGACTCACAGGAGCGCGTTTCAAAACGAGCTCTCTGGCACGGGTTGGGCGGCTTGGCGGAACCGATCGTCGATCATGAAACCGAAAAGCTGGACATGGCGACGAGATCGCGGGGCGTAAACCGCCGTGGTCTCAAGCGCTGGGTCCGGCGCGGCATCGTCGTGGCCGCGGTGCTGGCTTTGATTCCGGTCGTGCTGACGTTTCTGTACCTGCCGTTCTTCGTGCATCCTGTCTCGACGCTGATGCTGAAGGACCTGGCGACCTTCTCCGGTTACGACCGCCGCTGGGTGTCGATCGACGACGTGTCGCCGGTGCTGGCCAATTCCGTCATCATGTCGGAGGACGGGCAGTTCTGCTTTCATCGTGGCGTCGATCTTGGCGAGCTGAGAGGCGTCGTCGACGATGCGCTGGCCGGCGAAGCGACGCGCGGCGCCTCGACCATCACCATGCAGACGGTCAAGAACCTGTATCTCTGGTCGCGGCCGCTGGGCTCGGTGCGCAAGGTGGTCGAATTGCCGCTGGCCGTCTATTTCGATGCGGTGATGTCGAAACGGCGCATCATGGAAATCTATCTCAACATCGCCGAGTGGGGGCCGGGCATCTACGGCATCGAGGCCGCGGCACAGCACCATTTCGGCGTCTCGGCAAAACAGCTGTCGCGACGGCAGGCCGCCCTGCTTGCGGTCTCTTTGCCAAATCCGATCGCCCGCAATCCGGCCAAGCCCGGGCCTGGCCTGAGGCGGCTTGCCAATCTGATCGAGCGGCGAGCCGGCCGCTCGGGGGCCTATGTCGGTTGTCTCCGCTAGCCGATCCAAAAAAATTCGCGCCAGTGCTGGCCAAAACGGCACAGGGCGTGTATAGGCACCCGACTTTCTCAGATTTAGGCCCCGACATGGCCCTTTCACGAGGGCGGGCGGGGCTTTTGACCATGTAGTGGAGCATATCCATGGCCGTTCCGAAACGTAAAACCTCTCCGTCCAAGCGCGGCATGCGCCGCTCGGCCGACGCCCTCAAGGCCCCGACCTATGTCGAGGACAAGAATTCCGGCGAAATGCGCCGTCCGCACCATATCGACCTGAAGACCGGCATGTATCGCGGTCGCCAGGTGTTGACGCCCAAGGAAAGCTGAGACCAGCCTTCCAAAGGTCTGAATTCCAAAAGGACCGGCCGGTGGCCGGTCCTTTTGCGTTTGGGGGGCGGGGTGGCGCGCATCTCGACGCGTGGGCGGCAATCGTTGCAGGCAACCGGCTGACATTGTTGTTGCGTGCGGTCTTCGACCGTGTTCAACGCTGCCATCGAAACATCTTGACGGCGTGCCTGTGGCGCATTCTACAAAGGATTGCCCCCACATGGAGACGCCAGATGTTCGGTGCCATTCCGCTGCTGATCGTGCCTTTCGTGCTCTACAATCTCGGACTGCTGGGAATATTCGGCAGCGGTGACGATCCGTGGGCAAGCGAGGTCTTCTCATTCAGCATGATGTCGGGTGGCGTGTTCTCGATGACGCTTGGCGATCTGATGGTGCTGATCGGGCTGATCTTCCTGTTCCTCGAAATGGCGAAGTCGGTGCGCACCACCAACGCCTCGATCATGGACCATCTTCTGTCGACGCTGGTCTTCGTGGCCTTCCTGGTCGAGTTCCTGCTGGTGAAGGGTGCGGCCCATTCCGTCTTCTTCACCCTGATGGTCATCGCGCTGTTCGACGTGCTGGCCGGATTCGCGGTGTCGATGCGGTCGGCCAGCCGGGACATCAATTTGAATTAGGTCCTCGGCGCGGAAGGCGGAAGTTTGACGGGCGCTTGCGCTGACAGTTGGCGCAAACGCCCCTAACGTCGTCATCCCAGGGCGTAGCAAGGAGCGTAGCGACGCGGCGCAGACCCCAGGGTCCAAGCCGCGACACGTGAGCGTTTCAGCGGTCCAGAATTCTGCTCCGCTGCACTCTACGGCTGATGTTACGGAATGGATCCTCGGGTCTGCGCGACGGAGCCTCGCTCCTGCTCCGCCCGCGGATGACGAAGTTCCCGACCTCACCCCGGATCGGCGGTGAAACCGGCGGCCTCGATGCCGGCGATTGCCGCGGCTTCGTCATTGTCCGACGTGTCGCCTGAAATGCCGACGGCGCCGATGATGGCACCGGCCTTGTCGCGGATCAGCACGCCGCCGACGACCGGCAGCACGCGCCCGCCCGAGACGTCCGAGATGCCGGCGACGAGATGCGGGCGCTCCTTGGCGAAGGCCTCGACTTTGCGCGAGCCCATGCCGATGGCGAGCGCACCATAGGCCTTGCCGGCCGACATTTGCGGACGCAGGAACGAGGCGCCGTCCTGGCGCTGGAAGGCGACCAGATGCCCGCCGGCGTCGAGCACCGAGACGCCGAGCGGCTTGAGCTTGAGATCGGAGCCCTTGGCAAAGGCGGTTTCGATGATTTGCCTGGCTTTTTCGAGCGGCAGTGCGGTCATGGCGGTCTCCTGTTTGAAACGCGTCGATCATCGATCGTCGGCGGGTGAGATAACATCCCGGTTCCGGTTGAAATTGCTTTGCGTGAAAAGGCAGGATGGAAAGCAGCCTTCGCCCGCTCATCCGGATAAGCGTTGCCGCTTGTATGGCTCCAGACGTGGCTGGGCTACTTCTTCTTGGCGCGGGCCGGTTTCTTGGCGGGTTCCGCCGGCGCGTTGGCGAGGTCTTCCGCTTCCTTGGCGAGACGCAGTGCCCGCAGCTTGTTGGTCTTGGCCTGGCGGGCATCGCTCTCGGCGGCGTATTCGGCCATCGCCTTCTGGCGGACGGTTGCCGCCTCTTCCTGCTTCTTGAAGCGCAGGTCGGCGCGTGCGCGGGCAGCATCCCGAGAGTTCTCAACCAAGACCTTATCCAATCCCGTGAATTGTGATTTTCCGCTTCTTCTAGCAGAGCCGGCCCCAAAACGGGAAAATAAGTTGGTTACGCGGCCGGGCTGGCGGCGAGGGCCTTGCTGGCAACCACCGCCTCGTAGGCGGCCTGCAAGGTCGCGCGGACAGAAAGGCCAGACATTGTATCGAGCGGCATGCCGAGATGCTCGTGCCGCAACTCGTCCATGAATTTGTCCCACATAGGCTGTCCGCCCTTTTCCAGAAGTTCGGCGCGGATCGACAATTCGTCGCTGACCGGCAGCCAGACGCGGCCCCAGGCGCCGAGATGGGCCAGGATCGGAACCAGCGTGATCGCCATCTCGGTCAGGCTGTAAATCGCCTTCTGCTTGTGCGAGGGATCGTCGGCCTTGGTCAGCATGCCCAGCTCCATCAGGCGCTTCAGCCGGTCGGCGAGGATGTTGGAGGCGATGCCTTCCATCGATCCGTTGAGCAGCTCGCGAAAATGGCGCCTGCCGCCGAAGATCATGTCGCGAAGGATGATCAGGCTCCAGCGGTCGCCGAAGACTT
Organism: Mesorhizobium ciceri biovar biserrulae; assembly: GCF_001618845.1. Taxonomy (NCBI): domain Bacteria; kingdom Pseudomonadati; phylum Pseudomonadota; class Alphaproteobacteria; order Hyphomicrobiales; family Phyllobacteriaceae; genus Mesorhizobium; species Mesorhizobium ciceri. The sequence goes on along the minus strand of NZ_CP015064.1, from coordinate 5,638,154 downwards.
CCAGCGACAGATTGATCGGGCACCCGGACCGGCGATCCATGCTCATGAGATTTTTCTCCAAAACCGGTTGCATTATCGTAGCAGTTTTATTATCGTGCAACCGATTGCAAAATGCAATCAGTTTTGCAGAGAGGAGACTGCGTGATGAGGACCACCGAACGCCCTGAGATTATATCCGAAGTCTTTGGCGATCCGGCGAACCCGCCGCTGTTGCTGATCATGGGAGCGATGGCCTCAATGCTGTGGTGGCCGGAGGCGTTCTGCCGGAAACTGGCCGGTGCCGGCCTGTTCGTGATCCGCTACGACAATCGCGATACCGGCCGTTCGACGAAATACAAGCCGGGAGAGCCGCCCTACACGTTCGATGATATGGCCGACGATGCAATGCATGTTCTGGACGATCACGGCATCGGCAAGGCGCATGTCGTCGGGATGTCGATGGGCGGCATGATCGCGCAGCTTGTGGCGTTGAAACATCCCTCGCGTGTCGTATCTCTGACTGTGATCAGCAGTTCGCCGGTGGGAATCGACACATCCGGCCTTCCCGGGACGACCGAAGCCTACATGGAACACTCGGCCGAGGGCGCCAAAGTCGATTGGTCGGACCGTGGTCAGGTGGTCGATTTCATCGTCAGGGATGCACGGGCGATCGCCAGCACCACGCATCCATTCGATGCGGCGGGGATACGGGCCTTTGTCGAGCAGGATTACGACCGCTCCGGCGGCTTCCTGAGCGCGACCAACCATTTCATGCTCAAGGGCGGCGCCGCCTGGAAGGGCCGCCTGCACGAGATCGCGGCGTCGCTGCTGGTCATTCACGGCACGGCGGATCCGATCTTTCCGGTCGAACACGGCGAGGCGCTGGCCGAGACGGTCACCGGCGCGAAAATTCTCCGGATCGGAGGCGGCGGCCATGAGCTGCACCCGGACGACTGGGCCGAGATATCCGCAGCGATCATCGCGCATGTCCAAGCCGGTTGAAGCAGCATAGGCTGGTTTGACGGACAAGGCTAACCGCAACAGGCGTGCCGCATGGTAGCGGCCACCGACAATCCACGAAACAGACGAGCAAAAAATGTCCCTGACACTTCATTTCCATCCGCTGGCCTCCTTCTGCTGGAAGCCGTTGATCGCGCTCTACGAGAACGCCACGCCGTTCACGCCTGTCATCGTCGACCTTGGCGATGCTGAATCGCGCGAGGCCTTCCTGAAGATTTCGCCGACCGGCAAGATGCCGGCGCTGCGCGATGACGCGCGTGGCCGTACGGTGCTGGAATCGACCATCGTCGTCGAATATCTGGCCGCGCACCATCCGGGGCCGGTCGACCTCGTTCCCGCCGACATCGATCTGGCGCTGGCCGTCCGCCAGGCCGATCGTTTCTATGATTGCTATGTGCAGGAGCCGATGCAGAAGATTGTCGGCGACCGGTTGCGCCCCGGCGACAAGACCGACCCGTTCGGCGTCGAGCAGGCTCGCGACCGGTTGCGCAATTCCTACGCCATCATCGAACAGGACATGCAGTCGAAGATCTGGGCGATGGGCGACAGCTTCACCATGGCCGATTGCGCAGCCTCCCCCGCGCTGTTCTATGCCAACAAGGTCGAGCCGTTGGGCGACAGGTACCCGGCTGTGAAGCGCTATCACGACCGCCTGCTGCAGCGCCCCGCCTTCGCTCGGGTGATCGGGGAGGCGCAGCCCTACTTCAAGTTCTTCCCCTACAACAACGGTTGATCGGGTCAGGTTTCCCAGAACTGATCGAGCCAGATGTTGAGTTTGAGGAAGCCAGTGCCGCTCACCGTATAGACGCGCCTTGTTCCTTCCGGCTTGGCGTGGACCAGGCCGGCATCGAGCAGCACTTTCAGATGTTGCGACACGGCTGGGCGCGAGACCGGCAAGCCGGCGGCCAGTTCGGTGACGGTTTTCGGGCCGCGGCGAAGTTCTTCCAGAAGATGGCGCCGGTTAGGATCGGCAATCGCCATGAAGGCGTCGGAAAACATCATGCCTGTATTAGTGAGGCAAAGCCTTTCGAATCTCAACCGTCTGCTTCTGCTTTTCTTCTGGGATCAAGCCGCAATGCTTCCGGGGTGACCGAGCGGTCGGCCGGCTGCGTCTTGAAGGCGTCACGATCCCCGATCGGCACCGGCGCGCGGCGGCTGATGCGCAGCAGCGTGTAGCCCGCCAGGCAGAGATGCGCGAAGGCGGTCGCCAGGAACAGACCTTCCGGGCGCATCCAGCCCATCAGGGCAGCCGCAAGCAAAGGTCCGATCATCGTGCCGAAGCCATAGAGCAGCAACAGCCCGCCAGATACCTTGACGAAATCCTCCGAGCGCGCGTGGTCGTTGGCATGCGCCACGGCGATGGAATAGAGCGTATAGGCGAAGGCGCCATAGGCGGCGGTGAAGACGATGACGAAGACGCCGGAGCGTGGCTCGAACAGGAAGATCATGAGCGCGAAGAAGGCCCCGCCGAAAGCCGCCCCCGCCAGCACGAAGCGCCGGTCGGTCTTGTCGGACAGGCGCCCGGCCGGAAGCTGCATGGCGGCACCGGCAACGACCACAAGACTCATCATCAGGGCGATCTCGGCCGTGGAAATGCCGATGCGTGCACCATAGACCGCGCCAAGCGTGCCCCAGGCGCCGTTGGCGATGCCGATCAACACGCAAGCGACCGCCGACACCGGCGAATTGGCATAAAGGCCCCTGACATCAAGTGAGACATCCTGCAGCGGCTTGGGGTGGGAGGCGGTCGAGACCGCCGTCGGAATGAGCGACAGGCAAAACAGGATGCCGGTGATCATGAACAGCGACGCGGACTTCACGTCGCCGCCGGCGACGATCATCTGCCCGCCCATGATCGAGGCATAAGTCACCATCATGTAGAGGCCGAAGACGGTGCCACGGTTCTCGTTGGTGGCCTTCTCGTTCAACCAGCTTTCGATGACCATGAAGGCGCCGGCCATGGTGAAGCCGGTGAAGGCGCGCAGCAGGATCCAGACATACTCGTCGATGATCAGCCCGGTGAGCAGCGCCACGATGGCGCCGGATGCGGCAAAGGCGCCAAAGGCGCGCACGTGGCCGGCGCGGCGCACGATGCGCGGTGCGAAGAAGCAGCCGGTGACGAAGCCGCCGGCCCAGGCCGTGCCCATCAGGCCGAGCGATGCGGTCGAGAAGCCTTCCAACTGACCGCGCAGGGGCAGAAGCAGCCCATGCAAACCAGATGCCGCGAGCAGGAAAGCGGTGCCGCGAAGCAGCGAGAGGATCGGTCGGTAGGTTGCGAACATTGGTTGATCCGGCTCAGGTTTGGCGGGGACGCTGCGTCTGAAGACAGTCGCATTCGGGCTTTTCGGCGGCGGGCTTTACGCCCGAGCGCCTATCCGCGGCGGAACAGTGCTTCGGCCGCCGATTTGGTGGTGTCCTTGGCCTTGAGCTCGGCTTCCAGGCGGGCGATTTCGTCGCGCAGGATGCCGATCCGCTCAGTCAAGTCGCTGACGGAAAGCAATGACAGGTCCTGCCCGATCTCGTGCGGGCGGGCCTTCTTGGGTTCGTCGTCGAAGATCGCCATCGTCGCTCCTCCTCCGCCAAGACCAGATTGGCCATTTGCCTGATTTGGCAATCAGCATACATAGGGCAGGGGCGTCGATGCAAACAGCCGGTCGGATAACGGCGAGGAAAGACGGGAAATCTCATGGCGAGCGGACAGAAAATTCCGGCAAGGATGACGGCCATTGCGATCTCGGAGCCGGGTGGCCCTCGGGTGCTGAAGCCGGAAACACGCGACGTGCCGCAGCCCGGCCCCGGCGAGATCCTGATCAAGGTGCATGCCGCCGGCGTCAACCGGCCCGACGTCCAGCAGCGCAAAGGCGCCTATCCGCCACCGCCCGGCGCATCCGACCTGCCGGGCCTCGAGGCATCGGGTGAAGTGGCGGCCCTTGGCGACGACATATCACGCTGGCGCATTGGCGACCGCGTCTGTGCGCTGACGCCCGGCGGCGGCTATGCCGAATATGTCAAGGTCCATGCAGGGAGCGTGCTGCCGTTGCCCGCCGGCTTCACCCACACCGAAGCCGCGGCGGTGCCGGAGAATTACTTCACCGTCTGGCACAATGTGTTCGAGCGTGGCGGCCTCAAGAAAGGCGAGACGCTGCTCGTCCATGGCGGCTCGTCCGGCATCGGCACGACAGCAATCCAGCTTGCCTCCGCCTTCGGCGCCTATGTCATCACCACTGCCGGCAGCAAGGAGAAATGCGACGCCTGCCTGAAGCTCGGCGCCGACCGGGCGATCAATTATCGCGAGGCGGATTTCGTCGCCGCGGTGAAGGAGGCAACGGGTGGCAAAGGCGCCAATGTCATCCTCGACATGGTCGGCGGCGACTATGTGGCGCGCAACTACGAAGCCGCGGCGGTCGAAGGCCGCATCGTCCAGATCGCCGTTCAGGCCGGCGCTGTCGCAAGCGCGGACTTTTCGAAGATCATGGTCAAGCGGCTTACCCACACAGGTTCGACGCTGAGGCCGCGAACCGTCGAGTTCAAGGCGGCGATCGCGGCGGCGCTGGAAGCGCAGGTGTGGCCGCTGCTCGGCACGCGCAAGGTTGCCCCTGTGATGGACATGATCTTCCCGCTCAGCGAAGCCTGGCGGGCGCATGAGCGCATGGAAGAGGGTGAGCATATCGGCAAGATCGTGCTCGACATAGGCTGACAGCGCGCGAGGTCAGCGCCTCGCTGCCCACAAGATGAACAGAAGCTTAATGCTGCAATGCAGCATTTGCATCATTGCTATGCAAAATCAGCCATTCAAGTCCTCATCGATGACGCCTATTTGAGCACCATCGAAACGAACATCATTCTGGAGGGACTACCATGAACCCGATCCGCGCTTTCCGTAACTGGCGTATGTATACCGAGACCGTCCGCGAACTGAACCGTCTCAACGCACGTCAGCTCAGCGATCTCGGCATCAACCGCGCCGACATCGAAAAGATCGCCCGCAGGGCTATCTAAAGCCACGTCCTGGTCCGCTCCGGCGGACCCAAGCCGTGGAAGCCAGAGCCGCACCAGACGAACTTTGTCGCGGTTCCGAGCCCGCTGGACCCAGTCCGGCGGGTTTTGTCGTTTTGGGCGGGAGATCAACGACCGTCCCAACCGATACCGGCCATCGAGCAGGGTTGACCTCAGTTTCCTGCATGGCATCTTGGCTCGGCGCTTTCACAAGGGCGAACCCTGATGGAAGCAGCGGCTCCGGCATGACCGGGGTGCCCCTATCTCAACCGATCTTTGCCAAGACCGGAACTCGCCAGCAAAGCCAGCTTGTCGTTCTGCTCAAGAGCGCGGAACGTTTTCGGTAAGTACCCACGGCTTCCGGTCTTTGCTCCAAAAACGTTGCGAAACGCCCCGAGAGCGGTTATACAGACCGCGAATTTCCCATTTTGGTGGCTCTAAACCACCGCCCGCGCGGGAACGCGGGCGAACGAGAAGGATTTGTAAAATGGCCAATACGCTGCTGATGCCCAAGGCGACCGCCGTCTGGCTGGTCGACAATACCGCACTTTCCTTCGAGCAGATCGCGCAGTTCTGCGGGCTGCATCCGCTCGAGGTCAAGGCAATCGCCGACGGCGAAGCGGCGCAAGGCATCAAGGGCATGGACCCGATCATGACCGGACAGCTGACCCGTGACGAGATCGCCCGTGCCGAGAAGGATCCGAACCAGCGCCTGAAGCTTTCGGACCCCAAGGTGCGGGTGCCCGAATCCAAGCGCAAGGGTCCGCGCTACACGCCGCTGTCGAAGCGCCAGGACCGGCCGAACGCGATTCTGTGGCTGGTGCGCAACCATCCCGAGCTCAAGGACGCGCAGATCTCGCGCCTCGTCGGCACCACCAAGTCGACGATCGAACAGATCCGCGAGCGCAAGCACTGGAACTCAGCCAATCTGCAGCCGATGGACCCGGTGACGCTGGGTCTCGCCTCGCAGATCGACCTCGACATGGAAGTCAACCGCGCCTCGCGCGGCCGCGAACAGGCGCAGCCGGTGGGCGACACGCTGCTGCCGGCGGCCCTGACCGAGCGGCTGGTGCCGGCTCCCGAGAAGCCGAAGGACGAGGACGCCGAACTCGACGCCAACGCCGTGTTCGCCAAGCTTTCGGCCTTGAAGTCGAAGAACACGGACAATGACGACGACGAGTGAGGTTGTCTGATATTCCAAGAAAAAGCCCGCTTCGAGCGGGCTTTTTTGTAGCTGCGCCAGGTCTCAGCTGCGCGCGGCGCGATCCGGCGCCATGCCATAGTCCTCGCTGCGCTCCACTGCGCGGTAGAAGTCGGCAAGTTGCTTGCCGCGCTCCGGTTTGAAGATGCGGCCGGCGATGACCACCGAGGCGATGCGATCGATGCGGAAGGCGCGGAAATCGTCGCGCATCTCGCACCAGGCGACCAGCGTCCACACCTTGCCCCAGAACCACAGGCCGAGCGGGCGGATATCGCGGGCGGTGCCGCGGCCGGCCTCGTCGGAATAGTCGATGGTCAGCACCTGGCGCTTTTCGACCGCGCGCTCGATCAGGTCGATCGCCTCGCGGGCGGCGTCGCTGACCACCCACATCGGTGTGTGGATCTCGGTGCGGGCGATGCGGTCTTTCTCCGCATCGGGCAATACGGCGCCGATCTTGACCAGCGCTTCGTCGGCGGCCCGCGCCATGGCGGCACCGCCAAAGGCACGCACCATGCGGGCGCCGGCGACCAGCGCGACGATCTCGTCACGCGTGAACATCAGCGGCGGAAGGTCGAAACCCTCCCTCATCATGTAGCCAACGCCGGCCTCGCCGTCGATCGGCACCCCGGTTGACTGCAGATCGGCAATGTCTCGATAGATGGTTCGCTCGGAAACCTCGAGCCATGTGCCGAGCTTCTGGGCGGTGACCAGTCGGCCACCGCGCAGATGCTGCACGATCTGGAAGAGCCTGTCGGCGCGGCGCATCGTATGGTCCCTCGGCGTTGTCTCTATGCATGTCGCCCGAAACCGGTCCACCTCTGGGTGGCATGCATCGTGTTTTCGCGCATGCCGTTATCCCAAAACCGCAGAACACTTTTGGGCGGCATGCCTCATGGTTTCAGCCCTTCGCGCTTGCGCTGCGCGGCGACGAACTCCGCGCCGAAGGACAATTTCTTCGTCGTCGGCGTTTTCGCATCGAGCACGCGCCAGAACGGTGCCACGTCACTCGGCGTCATGCCGCGCTGGAGGTCCTCGTTGGCGGCTTCGGCAACAGTGCGCAGATGATAGCCTATGGTGACCGGGCATGTCACTTCGGCGCCATGCTCGACGGCAAGTGCCGTACGCAGCGCACGCACATCCATCTCGACGCCTTCGGGAATCGAGCGGATGAAATCATCGACCTGGCGCGCTGTCGGCACCAGCATAGGCTGGCCTTCGACGACATCGGCCATCGTGCGCGGCGTCGGCTTGACGCCGTTGATGCCTGGTGTGCTCAGTCTGTCGTTCCAACTCTTCATCGATCGTCCTTTCGACCGCCGATGCACGGGTGCCCGAAGCTGGCACCATTGCACGGCCCTCCTGACAGCATACTGTCAGGAGGCTTCAGCATACTCCTTGGCAAACAGCGTCCGCATCCGAGCGAGATCGCTGCCTCTTTCGGGGTAGAGCGTCTTCAGAAAGGCGAGCGCGAATGTGCCCGGCGCCGAGCCTGGCGCGGAAACAATTTTGCCGTCGGCCATGGCATGCGGCACATCCTGATAGAGGTTGTCGCCGGCATAGCCGGCCTCATGACCATTGATCCAGTCGCGGCCATTGCTCGTATGCCTGGCCTTCTCGAACAGGCCGGCGCGGGCTAGCGCCAGCGTGCCGGCGCAGATGCCGCCGACCACGCCGCCGCGCGATGCAACAGCATTGAGCAGATTAGCAACTTCCGGCGGTGCCTTGCCGGCCCACTCATCGGAGCCGATCACGGCGATGGCGTCGAGATCATCATTCTCATCCGCCCCGGCCGATCGATCGGGCGTCAGCCGAAAGCCGCTGATCCCGGTCACTGGGTTGCCATCAGGCGTCAGCGACACGGCACGGGCACCGAACCATTCGACCGCCGAGGCCGCCAGCAGCCCATACTCCCAGTCGGCAAAACCTTCGATGAAAAGGAAACCGATCGTCTTCTGTTCGGGCACAAGCTCGCTCCCATCCTCACGCACCGGACCTGTTATCTGGGCGTTGACGCGCCCACATCCAATCGCCGGGTCGAAAAATTGGCTTCAATTGCCGCGAGGGCCACGGTCCGCATACATGTCCGGCCAGCCGATATCCTTGCGAATATCCGCCGGCAGCGAGTTCATGAACCGCTGGGTGCGGATCTCGTTGCGCATCGTGCGGATCTTGCCGACATAGTGCTGCATGCCGCGCAGAATGGTGTAACCGTTCATGGCCAGTCTCCTCTCTCTGTATGGAGGTACTATCGCATACCCCTCCTGACAGCAGTCTGTCAGGAGGATGTCAGGCGCGAGACGATAGTTGCGACCAGTGCGCGCACCGCAGGCAAGGCATCGCTTTTCGCCGCATCGAACGGTGCCAAAAGGCAGGTTCGCGACTTCCGATTGTTCATAGCGAAGACGTGCTCTGGGCGCCGCTGTTCAGTTTCCGGCGACGGACTGTCGGAATACGCGGCCTTCAGCGGGGTGGCCGCAGTTCTGATATGGAGGGAGAAAATTGTTCCCCAACAGCAGGGAGACGACGATGAGCTTGCAACTGACAGGTATCCACCATCTGACCGCCATCACCGCCAATGCGCCTGGCAATCTTCATTTTTATACGAAGGTGCTGGGTCTGCGGCTGGTCAAGAAGACCGTAAACCAGGACGACACCTCGGCCTACCACCTCTTCTATGCCGACGGCGAAGCGACACCGGGCACCGACCTTACCTTCTTCGACTGGCCGGTCGGCCGCGAGCGGCGCGGCACGCACAGCATCGTGCGGACCAGCCTCAGGGTCGGCAGCCAGGAGAGCCTTGCCTGGTGGAAGCAACACTTGACCGACGAAGGCTTGGCAACAGGAGAGATCGCCGACATCGGCGGTTATGCGTCACTGGACTTCGAAGATCCCGAGGGCCAGCGTCTGCGCCTGGTCAGCGATGGCGGCAAGGGCGGCAGCCATCCCTGGGCGCAAAGCCCGGTACCGGCCGAGCACCAGATCCGCGGGCTCGGGCCGATCGTCATCAGCGTTCCCGACATCACCAACACCGAGGCGGTGGTGACCACGGTGATGAACATGCGCAAGGCGCGCGACTATGCCTCGCCGGAGGGCCAGGTTCACGTCTTCGAAATGGGCGAGGGCGGGCCGGCGGCGGAGCTGCATGTCCTGGTGCAGCCTGGACTGGCGCCGGCACGGCAAGGTGCCGGTGCGGTTCACCATGTTGCCTTCAGGGCGCCGGACCAGGAAACGCTGCATCAATGGACGGCGCGGCTGGCCGAGTTCCGGCTGCCGTCGAGCGGCGAGGTCGAGCGCTATTATTTCCGTTCGCTCTACTTCCGCGAGCCGAACGGCATCCTGTTCGAGATCGCAACCGACGGTCCGGGGTTCACCGCCGACGAGCCGCTGGAAACGCTGGGGGAAAGCCTCGCCCTGCCGCCATTCCTCGAACCGAAGCGCGCTTCGATCGAGGCTGGCCTCAAGCCGCTGAAGTAGATCGTTTGCCGGTCAAAGGGCGCCGCGTTCCGGTTCGGGATCTCGGCGTCCGTTCTTTCTCAGGCAATGAACGACGTGCTTTGACAGCCGGGCGCGTTGCTGGTCAAAGGCGGCATGACGAAATTCCTCGCCCTTGTCATCGTCGGTTTCATGGTCATTCAACTGATCAAGCCGCTTGGCTGGCCAGGCCTCAAGCGACGCGGTGATTTCTGGAAGCTGGCACTGCTCGCCATGGCCGCGATTTCACTGGCGGCCGTGCTCGGGCATTTGACGTAGGACGGCACTTGTCGTCGCTGCTCAATGGCCAAGCACCGGGCCGACCAGATGCTCGGCCCAGGCCCGGTAGCCTGCTTCCGAGGCGTGAAAGCCGTCCGAGGCAAAGCCGGCTTCCGGATTGGTGATCGGCAGGCGCGGCGCCGGCACCGCGCCGCGCTCCAGGCAAAGGCGTTCGCCCATCCGGTTCATGTCGGTGGCGCGGATCTCAAGGATCTTTCCGAGCAGCGGCGGCATGGCTGGCGCCCGCGTGAACTCCAGCACCGGCGACCACACCACGCGCGCTTCCGGCCATTTGGCGCGCAGGCCGTAGAGCAGGCCACCGAACTCCTTCTTGAAGCGCGGCACGGAGTGAAAATTCTTGGTGTCGTTGGTGCCGATGGCCAGCACGATATGCGTCCACGGATCGGCCGACAGATTGGGCAGCACATGGTCGCGGATCTGGCCGGACGTTGCCGAATTGAAGCCGGCCGCCCGCCAGCGCACGGCGCGGCCGGTGCTTTGTGAAATCAGCACGGCGAGTTGCGCGGCAAGTCCGTCTTCCGAATTGCCGATGCCGACCGAAGCGGCGGAGGAATCGCCCAGCACCAGAAGCGAGATTGCCGGTGCTGCGCCTGATATTTCGTGCATGACCGGCCCTTGCGCCGGCAGCATGCGCGTGGTGCGGCGTCGCACGCCGAGGCCCTGCCAGATATAGACCGGGAAGGCGAGCCAGGTGAGTAGGGCCGGGAAGCGCATGGCAGTACCGTTAAACGATCAGCGGCAGCCTTAGCGCATGTTTTGGCCGACGGGAACGATCTTCAATCGCAGCAACTTGCCTGCCCCGCCTGCTTGCCCTGATATTCATCGTGCAGCCGCACCCAATCCATCAGGCCGTGATAGGGGCCGTTCTCGTTGCGGCCCTTCGGCGTCATGTCGAGATAGTCGTAGGCGCCGATCTGCGCCTCGCCGCCGCGGGCGCGCGACATGAAGGTCAGGAAGATGTCGCCGGCCTCGTCCCTGTAGAAGACGCTGGTGCCGGGAAGCTCCTTCGATGTCCGTGGACGGGTCTCGAAATTGTAGGTGGTGCAGCCGTCGGCGATCTGCTTGTCGGTGAAGGAGACCTGCATGTCGAAGTTGAAATCCGAGGCATAGGACGACACCCAGTCGAACTTCCAGCCCATGCGCTGCTTGTAAGGCAGAAGTTCCGCCAGTGGAGCGCGCGAAACCACGACCAGCGACACGTCGTGATGCCGCAGATGCTGATTGGCGCCGTCGATATGGTCGGCAAGGAATGAGCAGCCCTCGCAATGATGGGTGCAGCCCGGCCCGAACATGAAGTGATAGACGATCAGCTGGCTGTTAGTGCCAAACAGGTCGGTCAGTCTGTTTGGCCCTTGTTCGGTCTCGAAGACATAGTCTTTCCTGATCTTCAGCCAGGGCAGTTCACGCCGTTCCGCGGCGATCCGCTCGCGAAACCGCGTCAGTTCCTTCTCGCGCGCCAGATGTGCCTTGTGCGCCTGGAACCAGTCTTCGCGCGAAACGATCTTGTTGCGATGCATGAACCTCTCCCTGAATGTCATCCCAAGGACGTTGGGGATGGGCGCAATCCGACATCGCCGGAGAGGAAATAAGGACGGAGAGGCTCCGCCCCAAGCCCTGCAAGTCACAAACAAAAAACCCGGGCGCATCGGCCCGGGTTCGAAGGAAGAAGAAAGGACTGTGATCAGGCGGCCTGTTCCAGGCTCGCCTTCCATTTTCCGAGCGCTGCCAGATGGTTCATGTGGGCGCGATGGGTGAAGGCGGCCTGGCCGGCGGCAACGTTCGAGGCTTTGCCGCTCCAGGCTTTCTGTGGCGCGGCCTGCAGCGCGCGACCATAGGAGAAGGTCAGCTTCCACGGGTGCGGCCCGATGGCGTTGATGGCGTTGAGATTGGCGGTCGCCTCTTCGTCTTCCTGGCCGCCGGAAAGGAAGGCGATGCCCGGCACCGCTGCCGGCACTGTCTCGCGGAACAGTTTTATGGTTTTTTCGGCGACTTCTTCGGGGCTGCTCACCTTGCCCGATTTCCTGCCGGCCAGCACCATGTTGGGCTTCAGGATGGTGCCTTCCAGCACGACGCGCGCCGCATGGAGCTCGTCATAGAGCTTGGTCAGCGTTGCCTTCGAGATGTCGTAACAAGTGTCGATGTCGTGGGCGCCGTCCATCAGCACCTCCGGTTCGACGATCGGCACGATGCCGGCTTCCTGGCAGAGGGCGGCATAGCGGGCGAGCGCATGAGCGTTGGAGCCGATCGAGGTCGCCGAAGGGACGCCCTTGGCGATATCGATGTCGATCACCGCGCGCCATTTGGCGAAGCGGGCGCCGAGCTTGTAGTAGTCGGCAAGCCGTTCGCGCAGGCCATCGAGGCCTTCGGTGACGGTGTCGCCGGGAAACCTGGCCAGCGGCTTGGCGCCGGCATCGACCTTGATGCCGGGGATGGCGCCGGCGGCCTTGATGATGTCGACCAGCGGCGTGCCGTCGGCGGCCTTCTGGCGGATCGTCTCGTCATAGAGGATGACACCGGAAATGTAGCGGGTCATCGCCTCCCTGGTGCGGAACATCATCTCGCGGTAGTCGCGGCGGCTGTCGGCGGTCGATTCGACGCCGATGACGTCGAAGCGCTTCTTGATGGTGCCGGAACTTTCGTCGGCGGCCAGCAGGCCCTTGCCATCGGCGACGATCGCAGCGGCAATGTCTTCGAGACGTTCGCTCATTGTTGCTTCTCCTGAAACGGTTGTTCCGCGCTTAACGGAAGTCTACCGCCAAAGGAATGGCATCGGAAAGCTCGAATCGATTGAAGCCTCGGGCGGCCTTGTTCGCTCTCCGAGTGTTGATCGCCTCGGAGCCTCAGCGCTTCAACACATCGACGCCGGGCAGCGGCTTGCCTTCCATCCACTCCAGGAAGGCGCCGCCGGCGGTCGAGACATAGGTGAAGTCGTCGGCGACGCCGGCGTGGTTGAGCGCCGCGACCGTATCGCCACCGCCTGCAACCGAGACCAGCTTGCCTTCCTTGGTGCGCGACGCCGCGTGCTTGGCAGCCGCCACCGTCGCATGATCGAAGGGCGCGATCTCGAAGGCGCCGAGCGGGCCGTTCCAGACCAGTGTCGCGGCGCGGTCGATCCATTCGCCGATGGTCGTCACGGTTTTGGCGCCGACATCGAGGATCATCCCGTCGGCCGGCACATCGGAGATGGCGACGGTCTCGCAGGCCGCGCCCGCCTTGAACTCCCTGGCGACGACGCCGTCGACCGGCAGGATGATGGCGCAGCCGGCCTCGGCCGCCTCGATCATGATCTGCTTGGCGGTTGAGGCGAGATCATGCTCGCACAGCGATTTGCCGACATCGGTGCCGCGCGCGGCGAGGAAGGTGTTGGCCATGCCGCCGCCGATGACCAGCGCGTCGACCTTCTTCACCAGGTTCATCAACAGATCGATCTTGGTCGAGACCTTGGCGCCGCCGACAATGGCGACGACCGGACGGACCGGTTTTCCCAGACCTTTCTCCAGCGCCTCAAGCTCGGCTTGCATGGTGCGGCCGGCAAAAGCCGGCAACAGATGCGCCAGTCCCTCGGTCGAAGAATGCGCGCGGTGCGCGGCCGAGAAGGCGTCGTTGACGAAGATATCGCCATTGGCGGCGAGTTTTTCGGTGAAGGCCGGGTCATTCTTTTCTTCGGCCTTGTAGAAGCGAGTGTTTTCGAGCAGCAGCACGTCGCCCTTGTTCATGGCGGCGACAGCGCTTCCGGCCGTGTCGCCGACGCAATCCGAGGCGAAACCGACGGGGCGGCCGAGCACTTCTGCCGTGGCTTTGGCGATCGGCTCCAGCGAGAATTCGGGCGAAGGCCCATCCTTGGGTCGGCCGAAATGGGCGAGCAGGATGACCTTGGCGCCCTTGGCCGATAGCTCGGCGATGGTCGGTGCGATGCGTTCGATGCGGGTGGCGTCGGTGACTTTGCCCTCAGTGACAGGCACGTTGAGGTCGACGCGCACCAGCACGCGCTTGCCGCTGATGTTGCCGATATCGTCGAGTGTCTTGAAGGCGGCCATGCGGGTTCCTTTCGCGAAAAACCGGGGGACCATACCCCGCATCGGCGACGATGCAAGGCTTAGGGCGCGCTCGAACCGAAATTTTGAAGTGGGCACGATCTTGCACTGGCGGGCGGATGAATGGCAGCGCTCAATAGCGGGTTTATCAGCTTTCGGTTGCTGCCTTTTCCGGCGCTGGCTCCGGGGCCGGTTTCTCGTCCGCCCGCGCCTCGTCCGCCCGCGCCTCGTCCGCCTGCGCCTCGGTCGGCTTGCGCCAATTGCGGATGAAGGCGGAAAGACGGTCGCCGATTTCTCCGGCGCTGAGGAAGACCGGCACCCGCGCCACCGGCGCGGTCGGCTCGAACGACAGGCCGAGGCCTATGATCTTCCCCTTGTCGTCGACGTCGCGGACGATCAGTTCTATCGGGCCGAGCAGGACGCGGTCGGCATATTCGGCATGGCCGCCGAGCCGCGCCGTGACCAGCGCTCCAACGGTGAGCTTTTGCTCCGCTTCGGTCAGGCCCGGCGTATAGGCTGCTTCCAGTTCGGCGGCGGGGCGCGCTGGATCGACGGCGAAGGCGCCGAAGAAATCGGCATCTTCGGGATCGACCACGGCACGGCTGGCGAACAGCTTGTCGAGCAGGCGCGGATAGCGATCCGGGACGAAAATGTAGACCTGGTCGCCGGCGGCGAGCCGGCCCATGTCCTGGAAGCGCATCGAACGGCCGTCACGCAGCACCAGCGAGGGTCGCGCCCAGCGTGGGATGCGCTCGCCGCGCGCCACCGGGCTGCCGGGTGCGACGCGATAGGCGAGAAGCTCGTGATGGGCCGAACCCGGCAATTCCAGCTCGACCTTGTCCAGCGGTCCGAGCCGCGCCGGCACGATCAAACCGAGGCGGCGCGCCAGCGGTCCGACCGTCCAGCCCTGGATGACCAGCGAAACCAGAACGATGATGAAGGCGGTGTTGAAGATGACACGGCCATTTTCCAGCCCGCCGAGCAGCGGGGTGATGGCAAGCAGGATCGACACCGCGCCGCGCAGGCCGACCCACGAGACAAAGGCGACTTCGGGGCGCGGCATGCGGAACGGGATCAGGCAGAGCCAGACGGCGACCGGCCGCGCCACGAACATCAGGAACAGGCCGAGCAGCACCGCCGGCACCATGATCGCCGGGAATTGCGAGGGCGTTGCGAACAGGCCGAGGATGAGGAACATGATGATCTGTGCCAGCCATGACATGCCGTCCTGGAAGCGCTTGAGGATGGTGACGGCGCGGATATCGGAATTGCCCGAGATGAGGCCGGCGATATAGACCGCCAGGAAGCCCGAGCCGCCAATGGCGCCGGCGGCGGCAAAGACCATCAACGACAAGGTCAGCACGAAGATCGGCAGCAGGCCATGGTCGAGATTGAGCCGGTCGACGAGACGCACGATGGCGAGGCCGCCGAGCACGCCGACGACAGCGCCAAGGCCCATGTTGAGCAGGAAGCCGAGGAAAAGGCTGGTGACCAGGACGTTGGTCTCGGGATTGGCATGAGCGGCGATGATCTCGACCAGCGTGATGGTCAGGAAAATGGCGATGGGGTCATTGGTGCCGGATTCCACCTCGAGCGTCGAGCGCACGCGTTCGCGCAGATTGATCTCGCCGGCACGCAGCAGGAAGAACACGGCGGCCGCATCGGTGGAGGCGACTGCGGCGCCGAGCAGGAAGGATTCCAGCCAGGTGAGGTCGAGCAGATAGTGGGCGGCGGCGCCGAACAGGCCGGTGGTCAGAATTACGCCGAAGGTCGCCAGCGACAACGCCGGGCCGGCTGCCTGCCGCAAGGCGTTGAGCGGCGTGCCGAAGCCGGAATCGAACAGGATGACGGCCAGCGCCAGTGAGCCGGCAAAATAGGCGATGCGGGCATTGTCGAACTGGATGCCGAGACCGTCGGTGCCGGTGGCGAGGCCAATGCAGAGGAACAGGAGCAGAAGAGGGGCGCCGAAGCGGAAGGCGATCAGGCTCGAAAACGCGGCGGCGACGACAAGCGCTGTGCCGACCAGCGTGACGAGATAGATCGCATGCTCCATCCTGAAATCAGCCCCTCAAATTCGTCTGTCTCCTGCTTTGCGAGAGAGTGGGGCGAAGACGTGACCAGTGCAAGGCGGCAGGGTGGCTTTTTGGCCTATGCCGCTGATTTTCGGATGTTTTGGCGCCCGGGACACAATTTGGGAAGGCGCAAGCTGCGCTCATGAAAAACGCCCGGGCAAAGCCGGGCGTTCCAAGTCTCGAAAAGAGAGCTTTGTGATCAGGCGATGGTCTTGCCGAAGGCGACCGATGTGTCGCCCATGCGGTTGGAGAAACCCCATTCATTGTCGTACCAGGACAGCACCGATACGAAGTTGCCGTCCATCACCTTGGTCTGGTCGAGCGCCATGATCGAGGAGCGCGGATCGTGGTTGAAGTCGATCGACACGTTCGGGTGATGGGTGACGCCGAGAATGCCCTTGAGCTTGCCGTTGGAGGCGGCGATCACCGCTTCGTTGATCTCCTGCACCGTGGTCGACCGCTTGGCGATGAACTTGAAATCGACGACCGAGACGTTCGGGGTCGGCACGCGGATCGAGATGCCGTCGAGCTTGCCCTTGAGGTCGGGCAGCACCAGGCCGATCGCCTTGGCGGCACCGGTCGAGGTCGGGATCTGCGACAGCGCGGCGGCGCGGGCGCGGTAGAGATCCTTGTGCATGGTGTCCAGCGTCGGCTGGTCGCCGGTGTAGGAGTGGATCGTCGTCATCATGCCTTTTTCGATGCCGACCGTTTCGTGCAGCACGGCTGCCAGCGGCGCCAGGCAGTTGGTGGTGCACGAGGCATTCGAGATGACGATATGATCCTTGGTCAACTGGTCGTGGTTGATGCCGTAGACCACGGTGAGGTCGGCGCCTTCGGCAGGGGCCGAAACGACGACGCGCTTGGCGCCGGCGGTCAGGTGTGCCGCTGCCTTGTCGCGGGCGGTGAAGATGCCGGTGCATTCGAGCGCGATGTCGATGCCGAGTTCCTTCCACGGCAACTGCGTCGGGTCCTTGATCGCGGTGACCTTGAACGTCTCCTTGCCGACGGTGATCTGGTCGCCGGATACCGAGACTTCATGCGGGAAGCGGCCGTGCACGCTGTCATAGCGCAAGAGGTGCGCATTGGTCTCGACTGGGCCGAGGTCGTTGACGGCGACGACGTCGATGTCCTTGCGGCCGGATTCATGGATAGCGCGCAGGATGTTGCGGCCGATGCGGCCAAATCCGTTGATGGCAACTCTGACGGTCATAATTCTCTCCCTGGGAGTTGGAGGGCGGACGAGGGGTCTGCAGTTTCATAGCGGCGGAAGCAGAAAGAATCCAGCCGCACTGGCGTGGATTTAAATCGATTAAGTCGAGCCAGCCCGGCGAAGCCGTTTTCGCGGTTTCGCCGAACTGGCCCGGAATCTTACTTGGCGTGCAGGCGGGCTTCCGCCGCCTTGGCCGCGGCCTCGGCGGTAATGCCGAAATGCGGATAGAGTTGCTCGATCGTGCCCGACGCGCCGAAGCCGGTCATGCCGACGAAGATGCCGTCGGAGCCGATCAGATGATCCCATCCCTGGCGGATGCCGGCTTCGATCGCCATCTTGATCGGCGCATTGCCGATCGTCTTCTTGCGGTAGTCGTCGCTCTGCTGGTCGAACAGTTCGAAGCAGGGAACCGAGACGACGCGGGCCGGATGGCCGTGCTTTTCCAACAGCTCGCGCGCGCCAAGTGCGATCTCGACCTCGGAGCCGGTGGCGAAGATCGTTATCGCCGCCTCGCCGCTGGCGGCGGCCAGCTCATAGGCTCCCTGGCTGCTGAGGTTCTTGGCCGTGAATTCGGTGCGCACCGTCGGCAGGTTCTGGCGGGTCAGCGCCAAGGTCGACGGCGTCTTTTCCGACTCCAGGGCGATCTGCCAGCATTCCGCGGTTTCGACCGCGTCGGCCGGGCGGAAGACATTGTGGTTGGGGATCGCGCGCAATGCCGCCAGATGCTCGACCGGCTGGTGGGTCGGGCCGTCTTCGCCCAGACCGATGGAATCATGGGTCATGACGAAGATCGAGCGGATGCCCATCAGCGAAGCAAGACGCATTGACGGGCGGGCATAATCGGAGAAGCACAGGAAGGTGCCGCCATAGGCGATGAGGCCGCCATGCAGCGTCAAGCCATTGATGGCGGCCGCCATGCCATGTTCGCGAATGCCGTAGTGGACATAACGCTGGCCGTAATCGTCGGGCGTAATGTTCTTGGTCTGGCTGGTCTTGGTGTTGTTGGAGCCGGTCAGGTCGGCGGAGCCGCTTATGGTTTCCGGCACGGCGCCGTTGATGACCTCCAGCGCCATTTCCGAGGATTTGCGGGTGGCGACCTTCGGCTTGTCGGCCGACAGCTTCTTCTTGTAGTCGGCGATGACGGCGTCGAAATTCGACGGCAGCTTGCCGGCGAGGCGGCGTTCGAACTCGGCCTTCAACTTGGGCTCGGCCTTGGCCAGACGTCCCTCCCAGTCGGTGCGCGGCTTGGCGCCGGTTTTACCGGCGGCGCGCCATGCGTCAAGGATGTCGGCCGGAATCTCGAAGGGCGGCGAGTCCCAGTTGAAGAATTTGCGCGCACCGGCGATCTCGTCGGCGCCGAGCGGCGAACCGTGCGCCTTGTTGGTGCCGGCCTTGGTTGGAGCGCCGAAGCCGATGGTCGTCTTGCAGGCGATCATCGTCGGCTTGTCGGAGTGACGAGCGGCTTCGATGGCATAGGCGATGGCTTCCGGGTCGGTGCCGTCGATGTGGCTGGCGTTCCAGCCCGAGGCCTGGAAGCGGGCGACCTGGTCGGTGTTGTCGGCAAGCGAGACCGGGCCGTCGATCGAGATGTTGTTGTTGTCCCAGAAGACGATCAGCTTGTTGAGCTTGAGATGGCCGGCAAGCGCGATGGCTTCCTGGGAAACACCTTCCATCAGGCAGCCGTCACCGGCCAGTACGTAGGTGTAATGGTCGACGAGGTCGTTGCCGAAGGCTGCGTTCATGATGCGCTCGCCGAGCGCGAAGCCGACCGAATTGGCCAGACCCTGGCCGAGCGGGCCGGTGGTCGTCTCTATGCCGGTGGCATGGCCGTATTCGGGATGGCCGGCGGTCTTCGAGCCCAACTGGCGGAAATGCTTGATCTGGTCGATCGTCATGTCCTCGTAGCCGGTCAGGTGCAGCAGCGAATAGAGCAGCATCGAACCGTGGCCGGCCGACAGGATGAAGCGATCCCGGTCGGGCCAATGGGGGGCCTTCGGATCATATTTCAGGAACTTCGTGAACAGCACCGTGGCGATGTCGGCGCAGCCCATGGGCAGGCCGGGATGGCCGGAGTTTGCCTTCTCGACGGCGTCCATGGAGAGAAAGCGGATCGCATTGGCCATCCGGTCATGTTGTTCACGCGACGTCATGGTTCCTCCAGAAGTGGGGGTTTGGGGGCTTGGGAGAGCCCTTGAAAAGGGTGCGCGACACATAGCAGGCGCGGGCTTTTAGTCAACAAATCGGGTGCATATTTGCCGGTCTTGTGATGCCGGCGGCGGACCTACATTAGCGTTAGCGGGGGACAGTCGCGAGAGCTTTGTTGACGTTGCCTTCACCCGGTGCCTAATGTTTCAGGGATAACGCGTTCTGAACGTGAACGATTCGGTGATGGGCAGGGCACAGGACGAAGGCCATGACCGGGGAAGCCACACTCAAGGAAGTCATCGCGAGGCTGGGCAAGGCCATCGAGGGGCTGGAAAACGCCGTCGCGGCCAAGCTCGAGCATGAACGCGACTACTCCGAAGCCGAGGCCGAGGTGCAGCGGATGAATGCCGATCGCTCGCGGCTGGCGCAGGAACTCGATAATTCCGAAGCGCGCGCCGAACGGCTGGAAGATGCCAACAAGGAAGTCTCGCGACGTTTGGTGACTGCCATGGAAACCATCCGCGCCGTGTTGGACAGATAGGAGCTGGCCCGATGGCACAGGTCACGGTTTCAATCGACGGCAAGCAGTATCGCATGGCCTGCGACGAGGGCCAGGAAGAGCATCTGATCGACCTTGCCGAGCGCTTCGACCGCTATGTTTCGCACCTGAAGGATTCATTCGGCGAGATCGGCGATCAGCGGCTGACCGTGATGGCCGGCATCATGGTGATGGATGAACTCTCGGAGTTGCAAAAACGCGTCAAGGGCATGGAAAGCGAAGTGCTGACCTTGCGCAAGACCCGCGACGAGGCTCTGACCAAGGCCGACAAGAGCGATAGCGTGCTGACCAACGCGCTCAGCGCGCTGGCACAGCGCATGGAAGACCTGACTGTGACAATGGCGGTCAACAAGAGCTGAGGCAGGATCTCTCCTGTCCAGCTCAACAGGCTCTCATCCGCGTGCCGAGCATTCGGCAGCATAAAAATGCTCGCGTGCCGCCGACAAGAGTTTCATATTATCTTGCAGTCACGATTTTTGCGCTAAGATGCAACGATGCCCGGGCGGGGCAGCTCGATGGCGGCACGGGTTGCCGCTTGTCGTTCCTCGCTGCCGACGGGTTCCGTTTACAGGGGAGATGTATCATGAGCCTTCGTATCAACGACATTGCGCCGGATTTTACCGCCGAGACCACGCAAGGGACGATCAAATTCCACGACTGGATCGGGGACGGATGGGCGATCCTGTTCAGTCATCCCAAGAATTTCACGCCGGTCTGCACGACCGAGCTTGGCACGATGGCGGGGCTCGAAGGCGAATTCAAGAAGCGCAACGTCAAGATCATCGGCATTTCGGTCGATCCGGTCGAAAGCCACGGCAAGTGGCAGGACGACATCAAGACGGCGACCGGCCATTCGGTGAACTACCCGCTGATCGGCGACAAGGACCTCAAGGTCGCCAAGCTCTACGACATGCTGCCGGGCGGTGCCGGCGAGACGTCGGAAGGCCGCACGCCGGCCGACAATGCCACGGTGCGCTCGGTCTATGTCATCGGACCGGACAAGAAGATCAAGCTGGTGCTGACCTACCCGATGACCACGGGCCGCAACTTCGATGAGATCCTGCGTGCGGTCGATTCCATGCAGCTGACCGCCAAGCATCAGGTGGCGACGCCGGCAAACTGGAAGCAGGGCGAGGACGTCATCATCACCGCTGCCGTCTCCAACGAGGACGCGATCAACCGCTTCGGCGCTTATGAGACCATCCTGCCGTATCTGCGGAAGACCAAGCAGCCCTCTGCCTGACCGCTCCTCGGAACAGTTTTTGGCTTTCCTGTCGCCGCGAGCGAAATGATACTTGACTGGCTCACCCGAGCGGACAACCATGCTCCTCTCGGGTGTCGTCAGAGAAAATCATTCCTGACGACCGAGAGTTGGGGAAGCCAGAATTGGACGTAGCTTTGGCCAGGCCGCAGGTCAGCGGCTTCTACGACAAGCCGACCGGGGCCATCCAGTATGTCGTCGCCGACCAGGCGACGAAACGCTGCGCCATCATCGATCCGATTCTCGATTTCGACGAGAAATCCGGTGCTACGGCAACGACGAATGCCGATATCCTGCTCGACTTCGTCAGCGAGCAGGGGCTGAGCGTCGAATGGATCCTCGACACCCATCCGCACGCCGATCATTTCTCGGCGGCGCACTATCTGAGGGAGAAGACCGGAGCGCCGACAGCGATCGGCGACAGGGTCGTCGACGTCCAGAATTTGTGGAAGGCGATCTACAACTGGCCGGATTTTCCCGCCGACGGTTCGCAGTGGGACAGGCTGTTTGGTGAAGGCGAAACCTTCACGGTCGGCACGCTTCCGGTCAAGGTGCTGTTCTCGCCCGGCCATACGCTGGCGTCGATCACCTATGTGATCGGCGATGCCGCCTTCGTCCACGACACGCTGTTCATGCCCGACAGCGGCACAGCGAGGACGGACTTTCCCGGCGGCAGTGCCGCGCGGCTCTGGCGCTCGATCCAGGACATACTGGCGTTGCCGGACGAGATGCGGCTGTTCGTCGGTCATGACTATCAGGCCGGCGGCCGCGAACCCTTGTGGGAAAGCACGGTCGCCATACAGAAGGCGACCAACACCCATCTTGCCGCCGTCCGCAGCGAGGCCGAGTTCGTCGCCCTGCGCGAAGCGCGCGACAGGACGCTGCCGATGCCGAGGCTGATCCTGCATGCGCTGCAGGTCAACATGAATGGCGGGAGGCTGCCCGAACCCGAAGCGAATGGCCGGCGGTACCTGAAGTTTCCGCTGGATGGGCTTTGAGAGATCGCTGCCGGCGAAGCTGCAATCTCCCCCCTTGCGGGGGAGATCGGATGTCGTCTCCGCTTTCGCCAACCACACAAGAAAAAAAGCGGCGCCAGTTTCCTGGCGCCGCCTTTAGATCTTGTGGCCTTTAGCCGGCTTTAGGCTGCGGGCTGCGCCTCAATAGTGCGCAGCGCCTGGGTCTGGCGCTTGGCGGCGGCCTTGACCGCATCCTGTACCTTCTCGAAGGCGCGCACCTCGATCTGGCGCACGCGCTCGCGGCTGATGTCGAATTCGGACGAAAGCTCTTCCAGCGTCAGCGGCTCCTCGGCGAGGCGACGGGCCTCGAAGATGCGCCGCTCGCGCTCGTTGAGCACGGCAAGAGCGCCCGACAGCATGCCGCGCCGGTTTTCCAGCTCGTCCTGCTCGATCAGCATCTCTTCCTGGCTTTCGTGGTCGTCGACCAGCCAGTCCTGCCACTCGCCGGACTCACCTTCGCTCGCCCGGATCGGGGCATTGAGCGAGGCATCGCCCGACAGGCGGCGGTTCATCGACACCACTTCGGCTTCGGAAACGTTCAGCCTGGTGGCGATCTCGGCGATCTGGTCGGGCTTCAAGTCGCCGTCGTCGAGCGCCTGGATCTTGCCCTTCACCTTGCGCAGGTTGAAGAACAGGCGCTTCTGGTTGGCGGTCGTGCCCATCTTGACCAGGCTCCACGAGCGCAGGATGTACTCCTGGATCGAGGCCTTGATCCACCACATGGCATAGGTCGCGAGGCGGAAGCCGCGCTCGGGTTCGAATTTCTTGACGGCCTGCATCAGGCCGACATTGCCTTCCGAGATCACTTCGCCGATCGGCAGGCCATAGCCGCGATAGCCCATGGCGATCTTGGCGACGAGCCTGAGGTGGCTGGTGACGAGCTTGTGCGCAGCGGAGGTGTCTTCATGCTCGGCATAACGCTTGGCGAGCATGTACTCTTCCTGCGGCTGCAGCATGGGAAAGCGGCGGATTTCTTCCAGGTAGCGGCTGAGGCCGCCTTCGCCGGAAACGATACTGGGTAGTGACTGGGCCATGATAGCGCCCCCTCTCTATTGGAGTGATGCCCCCGAAACGCGGCGGGCATGTGACGCGAGCACCAAAAGGCTCGCCCGCGACATCGGATCTTATACAGGAACAAAACCAGAAAAGACAGGCATTTGTTCAACACGAAACAGTGTGTCACGGTGAAGTGAACAATGTCAGTCAGGTTTTTTGATGGCTTGTCGGTGACGGGTTCAGAGTTTGCGGAAGCCGCCGACGAGTTCCTCCATGTCCCTCGGTAACGGCGCCTCGAACCTCATCGTTAAATGGGTAGTGGGGTGGCGAAATGCAAGGAGCCAGGCATGCAAAGCTTGCCGGGGAAATGCCTTGACCTGGCTTTTCAGCGGTTCCGGCAGCCGGTTGGCCTTGGTGCGGAAGGCCTGGCCATAATCGGGGTCGCCGATCACCGGATGACCGATATGCGCCATGTGGACACGGATCTGGTGGGTGCGGCCGGTCTCCAGCCGGCATTCGACCATGCTGGCCGTGGCGAACTCCTGTTGGCTCTCGCCGAAGCGCTCCTGCACGGCAAAGTGGGTGACCGCATGGCGGGCGTCGTCGCGTCCTTCCGGCACCACGGCACGGCGCACGCGGTCGGCGGCGCGGCCGAGCGGCGCGTCGACCCTTCCGGTCGGCCTCTGCGGTATGCCCCAGACCAGCGCCAGATAGGCACGTTCGAGATCGCCGGTGAGGCCGTGATCGGCGAAAGCCTCGGAGAGTGACTTGTGGGCGCGGTCAGTCTTGGCGACCACCATGACGCCGCTGGTCTCCTTGTCGAGGCGGTGGACGATGCCTGGCCGCCGCACGCCGCCAATGCCGGAAAGGCTGTCGCCGCAATGATGGATCAGCGCGTTGACCAGCGTACCGGTCCAGTTGCCCGCTCCGGGATGCACGACAAGCCCGGCCGGCTTGTTGATGACAATCAGCTCGTCGTCCTCATAAAGCACATCGAGTGCGATGTTCTCGCCCTGCGGCTCCGCCGGCTCCGGCTCCGGCATGGTAATCGATACGCTTTCGCCCGGCGCCATCTTGCGCTTGGTCTCATCGATCAGCTTGCCGTCGACCGAGACCGCGCCTTGCCTGATCAGCATCTGCACGCGGCTGCGTGACATGTCCGGACCAAGCCTTGCCGCCAGCCACTGGTCGAGGCGCTGACCGGCCGCGTCCGCATCCGCCACCAGCACGGTCGGTACCGCCTCTATCAATTCAGGGGCCTCTTCGTTATGAGCGCTCATTGAAAAACCGTTCCGGAACTGTTTGCCATGGCCAGCCCGATCGCCGAAGAAGACCAGGATAAGCCGCTCGACCCCGAGGTCGAAAAGGTGCGCAGGAAACTCGTCCGCTTCGTCGGGATCAATCTCGGCCTGCTGTTCCTCGCCCTTATGGTGGTGATCGGCGCCCTTGTCTACAAAGCGCGCAATGCACCGCCGGCGAACCCGCCGCTGGCCGGGGATATCCAGACACTCGCCGGCGAACCGGTCAGCGGCGACATCGTGCTGCCGGTTGGGGCCAAGGTGGTCAGCCAGTCGCTGTCCGGCAACCGTGTCTCGATCGACGCCGAGCTTGCCGACGGCAGCCGCACGATCTTCGTCTACGACATCACTGAGCGACGCCTGATCGGCCGCTTTGCGATCCGCAACAAGTGACCGAGCCGCAACGATGAACGGCAGCAGGCCCATGAGCAAGCCTCGGGGATGAGCGGGTTCGCCGAACATCGTCGCGTCGCCACGGTCGCCCTGGTCGTCGCCAATTATGACGAGGCGATTGCCTGGTATGTCGAGAGGCTGGGTTTCCTGCTCGTCGAAAATGTCGATCTCGGCGGCGGCAAGCGCTGGGTCACAGTGGCGCCGGCCAACGGGCAGGGCGCCAGGCTGCTGCTGGCCGAGGCTTCCGACGAGGCGCAAAGCAAAAGTATCGGCAATCAGACCGGCGGGCGTGTCTTCCTGTTCCTGGAAACCGACGACTTTGCCCGCGACCACGCGGCGATGCTGGAGAAAGGCGTCGAATTCCGCGAAGCACCGCGCTTCGAGCCCTACGGCACGGTGGCGGTTTTCGCCGATCTGCATGGCAATCTCTGGGATCTGATCGAACCGAAACGATAGGCTGACGGCCGGCTTTTCCTCGACCGGGGAAAGCGGCCTAACCCCAGTTGCTTTTTCCCAGCGCTCAGCCTATATCGCCGGTTCTTGAACGCGCCCATCGTCTAGCGGTCAGGACACCGCCCTCTCACGGCGGGAACAGGGGTTCGATTCCCCTTGGGCGTACCAAGTTTTCGACAACTTTGCAGGATGCCGTCGATTTCGTTTCTGAAGTCGCGGAGCCTCGATACTGTGGCGTCCGGGAAACCCGCTCTGCACAGGTAGCCGCAGCCTTAAAAACTCCCAGTGGCACCAACCAACCCGGCCTTTATTTCATTCGTCTGGCAAATGTTAACGGACGCGAAACCGAGAACCTTAACGTCCCCGCAACTCACGGCGAATATTAGTTTTCGCTTTAGTAGCTGTAGGAGGTTGAAATGCAGAAAATAGCTTGTCGTTTCGCTTGGGACGAGTCTGGCGCGACCGCGATCGAGTATGGCTTGATCGCGGCTCTCATCGCGCTCGCGATCATCACCGGCGCCGGGGCGGTTGGCAATTCGCTCAACGGGATCTTCACGACCGTCGGCACTACGGTCAACAGCAGCGGCTCGTAAGTCGGTACATCAATTCGGTCGGCTATCGGCCGGATTCGCCGATCTCAGCCTCCAAAGCGCAGCGCGTACGTGCTTCCGATGCCGGGCATCGGAAGTGCGGACGGCGCACTTTCCATCAGTCGGCTTTATCCGTTGCGTCACCGCGTTCGTCGCTTCTGGCGCCGCGGAGCTGTTTGCATTAGCATCACATCATGGATCCTGGGGTACGGCTCCAGCGGCGCGCAGAACGCCGCGCTGTCCGTAAGGCCAGTTGATCCATGGGGGAGGAAGGCCAATGCAGAAGCTGCAATCGCAGGGCGTCCATCACATCACGCTGGTCGGCGCCGGGCGCCAGACCTCTATCGATTTCTGGGAAGGCGTGCTCGGCATGCCGTTCATCTTCGAACAGCCCAATCTCGACAAGCCGAGGGAAAGCCACCTCTATTTCGATCCCGGCGACGGCCGGCTGATCACTATCTTCACCGACGAGAGCCGGACGCCGGAGAAGCGGCGCACGCCGACCGATCCGGGCTGTGTTCACCACATCGCCTTTTCGGTGTCGCGCGTCACCTTCCTGCAGGCGGTCTCCCGGCTTGACGAGCGCGGCATCAAGCACAGCGGCGTCAAGGATCGCGGTTTCATGGATTCGATCTATTTCGAGGATCCGCTCGGCTTGCTGATCGAGTTGGCGTCCTACCGCTTCGAACCGCCGGCGGGCTTCACCCATGCGGATGTGCTGATGGAAGCGCACAGGCTGCGGGTCGGGCGCGGCGACTACAACATCGCCGAAGTGCATCTCGCCGATGCGATCCAGACGCTCGTAGAGCGTTCCCGTGCCACCCTGTCGGACGATCGGGCGCCGAAGAACCCATACTGAACAGACCAGAGGGAGGAACAAGATGGCCAAGACAGCGACGAAGACTGCCGGGAAATCCGCGGTCAAAGCTGCCGCCAAGCCGGCGGCGAAAGCTGCGGCAAAGCCAAAAGCCAAGGCGGCCGCCAAGCCTGCGGTGAAGGCGACGGCAAAAGCCGCGCCCAGGGCCAAGGCCAAGCCGGCCAAGAAGCCGGCGCTGAAGCTCAGCATGCTGAAGCCCAGCGTCAACAACATGACCGTGCGGGTGTTTGCGCGCGCGGCGGGTTTCGACCACGCCGAGACCGATGCCTGGGGCCACACCCGTTCGCCGGAGTTCATGGCGCGAAATCCCGCCCATTTGACACCGATGATCGAGGACAAGGGCCTGCCCAGAGGCGTGTTGTGGGAAAGCTGCGCTATCATGCAGTATCTCGCCAACAAGCACGGGTTGGAGAAATTCTATCCGAAGGCGCCGGCCAAGCGGGCGATGGTCGACAGTGCGATGTTCTACCTGATCGGCACGCTCTACCCCTATGTGGCGCGCGCCACCTATCCGGCGCTCGGCTTCCCGCACTATGCCGGCGAGGTCGGCCACAGCGACGCCCATCCCGACAAGAAGTCCGAAGCCCAGAAGGCGGCGATGACCGCGATCGCCGAGCCGCTCGAAGTGTTTCACAGCTTCTTCAGGGACGGCAAGCCGTTCATCGGCGGCAAGCATCCGTCGATCGCCGATATCCGGCTGGCGGCGACGCTCGAATTTCTGGCCGTCATCGACTATGCCTTGCCCACATGGGCGAAGGACTATGTGGCGGCGATCGAGGAGAAGCTCGGCAAGGCCTATAGCGAGCCGGCCGGCGACGTGCGCGGTTATATCGCCCATGTGAAGTCCCAGGCCAAGGCCTGAGCTTAAGGGTTCGTTAACCAAGGCCCTGTCTACTGCAGGCAATTCGCTTTCGGCCCGCGACCACGGATGTACTGGCGCAGAACGTCGCAGCGATAGGAAAGGTCGGCGCAATGCCGGCCTTTTGCTTTTCGCACGCTTTGTTCGACGCAATTCCCAAGGGAAAAGCGTTATGCGCCTTTCCGGGAAAACCGTTTCACACTTAACCGGCATTGCTTTATCGCCAGGCGCGATCGAGCAGCGATCAGACCGCGCAAGCCCAGTCAGGTGTCGCTTTTTCGGCGTCAAGTTTGCCGAGAGATATTGCCATTGCCGACGTTGGCCCTACCATCCATTGAGCGTCCCAGATGGACCGTGGTCAGGCGTGAGATGAGGGCTGGCGATGAAAAGCGTTGCGAGACGGATTGCGGTTGCGGGCGTGATGCTGGCGGGCGCTGTTCATGCGTCAAGTGCAACTGAACTCAACACGATGGACGATGTTGGGGCCGCGATCCAGGCTTGCTGGACACCGCCGGCGGGAGCGGGAACCGCCAGCGTCACCTTGAGCTTCAGCTTCAAGCGGGACGGCACGCTGATCGGCCCACCGAGGCCGACAGCCATCAAGGTGGAAGGCGATGCCAAGGCGAAGAAGTCCTTTGTCGACGCCGCAACGACCGCCTTGCAGAATTGTCTGCCCCTGACTTTCTCAGCGAAACTGGCGCAAGGCATCGCCGGCAACGTGTTCACGTTGCAATTCGCCTCTCCCAAGTAGGCACCCGCCGCCGGCTCAATGGTGACTGCGCCTTGCCGCGGCATGCCGGGCAAGATCGGGCGTTTCGAAGACGTAGTCGTTCCAGGCCGATTCCGGAACCTGACCGGCCAGATAGCATTCCAGCAACAGGCTTTGTTCGGGATTGAGAGGCCTTGGCGCGCGCTGATCCAGCCCCAGCGAGTGAAACAGGTTTCTTGTCAGGTCCGAGACGGTGAAGTGGATCGACATCTGCGTTCTCCCTTTGGTCCTTCAACGCGGAAGACCGGGCAAAGGTTTCGAACGCCTGGCGATAATGGCGGTCCGTTTCGTTGCAGGTCCGCGGCGAGGGTCGGGCTTGCGCTTTCCTTCGAGGTTCGTCTCAATCTTGAAATAAAAATGTAATATCGAATTTACACGAGATGACATAATGCAATAGACAAAAGCTTACTCCGGCTGAAGTTCTTGAGACAATTAGAGTTTACTCATATAGCTGAAGCTTGTGTAAGTTATGGACTGTAATTCCGGGTTCTCCGCAAAAAGGACCGAGTTGTCCCGATGATCCGTTTCTGGCCTTCCATGATGGTCGCATTGATTTCACTGGCGGCAATTTTGTTCGGGACGCTTTCGTCCTACGCGGACAGCTGCGGCGCGATCAGAAGCCAGTTGCTTTCGGGTGGCCGCAGCAACGGGGCGAACCCGGAGCTTGCTCAACTGCGCCGGCAACTTGCAGCCATCCAGACTATCGAGAGACAGCGCCAGTGCACGGCGAAAAGTTCGCTTGGTGGTCTCTTCAACGCTTGCGCCGATCTCGCCAGGAGCCGCTCGGATGTGCAGCGCCGGATCGCTGCCGCCGGGAATTCAGGCCGCGACACGGCGGGTCTGCAAGCGCGCCTCGTGGCGCTTGGCTGCGCGCCTTCGGCAAAGCAACGGTCTGCGCGCGCCGCGCCCGGCACCCAATCGGCGAGCACCACGTTCGGCGGCAATGCGATGCTGTTTTGCGTGCGTCTGTCGGACGGGTATTTCTTCCCGGCGCCAAAGTCGCAATTCGCCGCCAGCGGTGATCTGAAGGAGACGGCCGATCAATGCCGTTACATCTGCGATGACCCCAGCGTCGACCTCTACACGTTGAGCGATGCCAGCCTCGAAACCGACCAGATGGTCGCGCTCGACACGCGCAAGCCTTATACCGAACTGCCGGCAGCCTTCAGATATCGCGATGATGCGAATTTCAAGGCATGCGACGTCAAGCGATACTACCAGCGGGTCACCGAACTGCGAGCCAGGACTGTGACGCCCGCCAACATGCGCAATGCCATTATTCCGCTGCCGACGGCGAAGCCGGATCTCGGCACCGTTGCGGCCGTCCCTGGAATCGATGCCGAAGCGCCAGGTGCCGCCCAGCACCTTTCGATCGAGGCCGGCAAGCGGTCGGTGCGCGTGGTCGGCCCGGCGTTTTTCCCGGCCGAATGATCGCCGGCTTCCCCAATTGGCGATCACCGGCTGCGGCGTGCCTGCTGCGATGCGGTTGCCTGATCCGGCTGGAACAGAGAGGCGCTCACGGCGTTGTGATCGACATCAGCCGGGAGAAACGCCGTGGCTACGTTCCGGGAAATGCGGGTGCTGGAGATCGTCGAAGATGACTCGCTGACCACCGAACAGAAAATCGCCGAACTGCGCGAGATCGAATCCGAGGCGCGTGGGCTGCAGCGGGCTGCCTCGGAGGGTCCGATGGACGACGATGACGGCTGGCAGGAAGATCTGCGTCAGGTTCGTCTCGCACTCGACAAGCTCGGTGCGAAGGAGCCGAAAAAGGGCGCTGCTTCACTGTGAGGCCGGGTCACCGAAGCTATCCCCGGATCGCGTCTTGATCGCATCCCATCCGAAAACCGGGTCCCGCTTTTAGGGACCCGCTCCGATCTAATCGCAGACCATGCGAGCTCTCTTGCCAGGCTCGCTGACGTTCCTGCAGGTCAGCGGTTTCGCTGGCGCCGATAGGGAAGCGGACGCAGGCAACCTCGTCTGGTGCCGTCTCGGTGCGGCATGGCTGACCTTGCGCTCGGAAAAACGCCGGTCCGGCTGCGGCGCCACAGGAAAAGCGCCGTTCTCGACCTCGGATTGCCCATAGTCGACATTCGGTGGCGGCCGATCCCAGAATCGCCGGACATCAAGCGGTCTCGGGATGACGACCGTGCCGTCATAACTGCGCGAGCAACCGCCGCCGAAAAGCAGCGCCAGCCCCATGAAAAAAGGCACAATCCGTCCAAGCATCAGCAATACCCCTGCCGTTGCTTATATAGCGGGTTCGACCCCGCCGACAACCGGGCGGAATGAAGCAGACCGCGCCGCGCAATCCTGTCCAACCGACCGTTAAGGTTAGCGGATCCTTAATGCTTCTGGGGCAGATTCCGCCGACGAACCGCGGAGGAGGGTTCGGCCTTGGTTTTCGGGGTGGGGACGGCATGGCGGAAGCGGACGAAACAATCGGCGCGCGCGGCAAGCGCGGGCCTCGCAGATCCACAGTGCATGGCGACGATGCCTCATCGTCCGCCTCTTGCATGGATTCGAACGATGCGCTTCGCCAACTCGTCGAAGCCGGTTCGGATTGGGTCTGGGAAACGGACGCCGAACTGCGCTTCTCCTGGCTTTCGCAAAATTACCAGGCCGCCACCGGCATCGATCCGGCAAACGTGCTTGGCCGGTTCCGCTTCGACTTCCTCAACCAGGTCCTGAACGGCGATCGCAGTGGCGCGGCGCATCTGGAGGATCTGCAGGCGCACCGGCCTTTTCGCGACTTCGTCTATGAGCTCAAGGCTGGCAGCGCCGACTGTCGCTGGGTTTTGACGTCAGGCTTTCCAAAGTTCGACGACGAAGGAAGATTTGCCGGCTATCGCGGCATCGGCCGCAACGTCACGGCTCTGGCCGGCGCCTTCAAAAATCTGGGGCGGGAACCATCGGGTGATGGCGAGCCCGACCAGCATCTGGCCGACCTCGAGCGGACGATGGACGCCATGCATATGGGCGTCGTGCTTCTCGATGCCAGGCTCGACACGCTGATCGTCAACAAGGCCTATCGCGACCTCTCGAAGATTCCGGACGGTGCTGTTGCCGTCGGCGCTCCGTTCAGCCTGTTGATGGAGCTCAACCGCCGCAGCGGCATCTATGGCGACATCGACGAACAGCAATGGCAGCGCTACCTCGCTACTCGCCTCGACGAGATTCGCGCCGGATCCGTCGCGCCGCGCGAATTTGCCCATGCCAACGGCAGGACGATGATGTTTTCGGTGACGGCGTTGTCCGGGGGCAGGCGGCTGCTGACCTACTATGAGGTCACCGAGATCAAGCAGCGCGATGCGGAGATCAAAAACGCCAATGCCAGGAATGCCGAGACCTTCGCCGGTCTCCGCACAATGGTCGACCAGATGCCGATCGGTGTCCTCGTGCTCGACGCCGATATGCGCGCCGAGATCATCAACCGTGCTTTCTATGATTTCTGGCAGATCGACGCCCGGCGCGCCGAGATCGGCTGCAGCTTCCGCGATCTGATGGACGCCAGCCGCGACATCGATCCGTTTGGTGCCGACGATGCGTCATGGCAGCGGCATGTCGCCGAGCGCGAGGCGGAAATCAGGGCCGGGATCGCCGGATCGCGGCAGTTCCCGCGCAATGACGGCCGCACGCTGATATCGTCGATGGCGCCGCTGGCCGGCGGGAAGCGGCTGATCTCCTATGTCGACGTCACCGACATGAAGGACCGGGAGGCCGAACTTGCCGAGGCGCTGGAGAAAGCGCGGCTGGCGGAAGCGGTGATCAACGCCGTCAAGGATCCGATCTTCGTCAAGGACGACCATCTGCGTTTCGTCTTCGTCAACGAGGCGTTCGCCGCTCTGTTTGGCCAGACGCCGCAAGCCATGCTCGGCAAGCCCGGCGGCGATTTCCTCCCAACGAACGCGGTCGCGCTTTTCGAGCAGAGCGAACGTGACGTCCTTGCCACCGGGCGGCCGTACGAAGTGGAAGAGAATTTCGAGGTCGACGGCGCCAGCCGATCGCGCATCGTCAGGAAGAGCCGCGTCGGCATGGCCAGCGGCCGCAACTACGTTGCCGGCTTCCTGTTCGACATTTCCGACATGAAGCGCCGCGAGACGGAGGCGCAGGACGCGCGCAAGCATCTCGCCAACGTGCTGGAATCCTTGCCGGCCGCCGTGATCATCTACGATCGCGACGACAGGTTCGTTTTCGCCAACCGCAAGATCCAGGATACGCTGCCGGCCTTGAAGCCGGCGTGGCAGCCCGGCTGTACATTCCGCGAAGCACTCGTGCTGGGTCATGCGAACGGCTATTTCCGCTGCAGCGGCGATCCGCAAATCGACCAGCTCTACGACAGCGATCATGACCGCTGGCTGGACGCGATCCTCGCCCGCTACCGCTTGCCCAGTTCCTCCTACGAGCGTCACAATCCCGATGGCCGCTGGTATCAGGTCTACGACATGCGGACCGACGACGGCACCTTCATCGGCGTTCGCGTCGACATCTCCGAGATCAAGAGCCGCGAGGCGGCATTGCGCGATTCCATGCGCCAGATCGACCTGTTCCGGCATGTGATGGACGAGTTGCCGGTGGCCGCCTTCATCAAGGCGCAGGACCTGAGCATCGAATTCGTCAACAAGGCCTGGTGCGCGATCACCGGCTTGGCCAAGGAGGATGTCATCGGCCGCACCGACCGGCAGTTGTTCGGCGCGCAGGACGCGGATGGCTACAGCCATGACGACACGCAAGTCGCCGTGACGGGCGTCGTCAAGGAGGTCGAGGAACCCGTCACCCATCGCGACGGCACGGTTCGGCAGTTGATGACCCGCAAGAGCCGCCTGGTGGCGCTGGACGGGTCGGTGCATCTGGTCGGTTCGAGCACTGACATCACCGACGTCAAGGCACGCGAGCGTGCGCTGGAAGAAAGCATGCGCGAGAACGAGGTGTTCCGCAGCCTGATCGACAATGTACCGGTATCGATCTACGCCAAGCGCTCCGATCTCAGGCAGTTCTATGTCAACAAGGGTTGGTGCGATCTGACGGGCTTCAGCAAGGAAGAGGCCATCGGCAAGACCGACATCGAGATTTTCGGGCCGGATGGCGAGGCCTTCGTCAATGGCGACCTCGCCGTGCTGCGCACCGGCGAAACTCAGGAGGTCGAAGAGACGGTGACGCTGGCCGACGGCAGCGTCAGGCATCAATTCGCCCGCAAGGGCGCGATGATCGCCTCCGACGGTTCGCTCTACCTGATCGGCTCGACCACCGACATCACCGAGCTGAAGATGCGGGAGGCCGAACTGCGCGAGGCGCGGCAGCGCGCCGTGCTCGCCGACCGCGCCAAGTCGGAATTCCTCGCCAATATGAGCCATGAGATACGTACGCCGATGAACGGCGTGCTCGGCATGGCCGAACTGCTGGCCAAATCGGACCTCGACCCGAAGCAGAAGACGTTTACCGACATCATCGTGAAGTCGGGCAATGCGCTGCTCACCATCATCAACGACATACTGGACTTCTCCAAGATCGATGCCGGTCAGCTGGTGCTCGATCCGGCGCCCTTCAATCTGGCCGAGGCGATCGAGGACGTGGCGACGCTGGTGTCGACGCGCGCCAAGGAGAAGGACCTCGAGCTGATCGTACGTGTCGAGCCTCGGCTCGAGAGCCTATTCATCGGCGATGTCGGCCGCATCAGGCAGATCGTCACCAACCTGCTCGGCAATGCGGTGAAATTCACCGATGAGGGCCATGTGCTGGTCGACGTCACCGGCGAGAGGGTTCCAACCGGAACGAAGCTCACCATCTCGGTCACCGATACGGGCATCGGTATCCCCGAGGAAAAACTGAAACTGGTGTTCGAGAAATTCAGCCAGGTCGACACTTCATCGACGCGGCGGCACGAGGGGACCGGCCTCGGCCTCGCCATCACCTCGCGGCTCGTCGAGCTGATGGGCGGCGACATCGGGGTCGAAAGCGCCGAAGGCAAGGGTTCGACGTTCTGGTTCTCGGTGACGCTGCCGAGGGCCGGACAGCAGAACGGACAACGCATCATGCCGATCGACGTGACCGGCGCGCGCGTGCTGATCGTCGACGACAATGCCGTCAACAGGGCGATCCTGACCGAGCAGATGACATCATGGACGTTCGATTCCTGCGCGGCCGAAAGCGGCGCCGAAGGCCTCAAGGTGCTGATCGCCGCTGCCGCCTATGGCGTGCCGGTCGATTGCGTCGTGCTCGACTACCAGATGCCTGAAATGAGCGGCGCCGAAATGGCGCGGATCGTGCGCAACACCGCTGGCCTTGCCGGAACGCCGATCATCATGCTGACCTCGGTCGACCAGTCGCTCGCCAACACCAGCTATCGCGATCTCGGCATCGATGCCCAGCTGATCAAACCGGCGCGCTCTTCGGTGCTGCTGGAAACGCTGGTCGCCACCATCCAGCGGCATCGCCACAACACTGGCGGCAGCGACGCGCAGCCGCTCGCGGCCGACGTCGCTGCGAGCAATGTGACGCGGCCGCAGCCCTCGGCACCGTCCGAACAGCGGGCGCTGCTGCAGCCGCCTTCGATTCGCCCCCGGCCACCGGTGGCGGCTGGTGGCAACAGGCTGGACATACTGGTGGCCGAGGACAATGAGGTAAACCAGATGGTGTTCACCCAGATCCTCGGCGAGACCGGTTATGGTTTCGAGATCGTCGGCAATGGCCGCAAGGCGCTCGACACCTTCGGCCGGCTCAACCCGTGCATGATCCTGATGGATGTCTCCATGCCGGAGATGAACGGTCTCGAAGCGACCGCCGCCATTCGCCGGCTGGAGGAAGAAACCGGCACGCATGTGCCGATCGTCGGCGTCACCGCGCATGCGCTGAAGGGCGACCGCGAGCGCTGCCTGGAGGCAGGCATGGACGACTATCTGCCCAAGCCGATCAGTCCCCGGGCGCTGCTCGAGAAGGTCGAGCGCTGGGTCGGCGCCAGCCGGCAGGCTCAGCGCAACGCCGGGTAGGGCCGGTCCTGCCTGTCCGAGTGCCGGAAATACGGCGAAGATTCGCGCCCTGCCAGCGGCCAAAGACTATGGTGCGATCGCACCATATCAAAGGTTGTATCCAGTCGAGACAATGGCGGCGTTCGATTCCTCCCTTTCCAGTTACGGGCGGGAGCAGCGACCGCCGGCATGAGACAGCGTCAACCTACCCCAACGGACCTGTTTTCGGCGATGGCCCGGCCATGACACCGTCTGGCTGAGAGCAACGCGCTCCCGTCCGGCTTTTTTTCGTAAAGGCCGGCTAACCCCAAATCGCCGGCCAATCTCGGCCCCCAAGCGGAGCAAGTCTCTGATTCCGGGGACAAAGCCGGGCTGCGTGGTCAGTGCCGGCCAGGCGGCGTTTTGCTCCTCGCGATGACGCGTTACCGGGGTGACATCAAACTGTCATGCGACTGTTATAATCGAAGGCTATTGGCCTCAGCGGGCGCCGACTGACGAGCGCCGAGAGACCATCTTCCGAACAGGAGCAGGCCACATGAAGAAATTCCTCTATACGGCGTCGGCCGCTGCGCTTGCGCTCGCCGCGTCGTCCGGCTTCGCCGCCGCGCGCGACCAGATCCAGGTCGCCGGATCATCGACCGTGTTACCTTATGCCAAGATCGTTGCCGAGCAGTTCGGCGAAACGTTCACCAACTTCAAGACCCCGGTCGTCGAATCCGGCGGCAGCGGCGCCGGCATCAAGGAATTCTGCAAGGGCGTCGGCGAAGACACGATCGACATCGCCAACTCGTCGCGTCCGATCAAGGCGGACGAACTCAAGTCCTGCGCCGCCGCCGGCGTGAAGGAAGTCCAGGAAGTCCGGATCGGCTATGACGGCATCGTCTTCGCCACCGACATCAAGGGCCCGGACTGGGCCCTGGTTCCCGCCGACATCTACAAGGCGCTCGCGGCCAAGCTGGTCGTCGACGGCAAGCTCGTCGACAATCCGAACACCAAGTGGAGCCAGGTCAATCCGAAGCTGCCCGACTGGGACATCGCCGCCTACATTCCGGGCGAAAAGCACGGCACGCGCGAAGTGTTCGAGACCAAGCTCCTCGATGCCGGCTGTGACAAGGCTGCTCTCAAGGCCGCCGGCATTGCCGACGACAAGGAAATCGGCAAAACCTGCATTGCCATCCGCAAGGACGGCAAGGCCGTCGACATCGATGGCGACTATACCGAGACGCTCGCCCGCATCGACTCCAACAAGACCGGCGTCGGCGTGTTCGGCCTCGCCTTCTATGAGAACAATGCCGACAAGCTGAAGGTCGCCACCGTGGAAGGTATCGTGCCTTCGACCGAGACGATTGCCAGCGGCAAGTATCCCGTCTCGCGCCCGCTGTTCTTCTACGTCAAGAAGGCGCATCTGGGCGTCGTTCCCGGCCTCAAGGAATATGTCGAGTTCTTCCTCGACGACCAGATGGTTGGCCCGGAAAGCCCGCTCGCCGAATACGGCCTCGTTGCTGCTCCGGATGCCGAGCGTCAGGCCCAGCGTGACGCTTTCGCCGCCGGAAAGTCGATGTAATCAAGCTGCCGAACCGGGGTGCGGGTCAAATCCGCGCCCCGGTTTCACCGCAGGCCGCAATGGCGGCTGCGTTAGAATTTCCCTTGGGGTGGGTCCATGTCGTCCTTGCTCGTACTGGCCATCGTCGTTGCCCTCGGCCTGGTTGCCTTTTTCATCGGCCGGCAGCGTGCCGCGGCCCAGGACAATGGCAAGGTCAAGCCGCATTCGCGTGCCCACTATCACGGCTGGTGGGCGTTCCTGCTCGCCGTCCTGCCTGCTCTTTTGCTGCTTGCCGTCTGGGCCGTCGGTTCTTCGGTCTATCTTGACCGGCACATCCACGCTGCCTTGCCCGAGCGTACCGTCGACAGCAAGGTTGCCAGCGAGGCACTGGATGTCAGCCTGGTAAAGAGCCTCGCCAGGGGCCTGCGCAAACTCGATGCTGGCACACTGGCCGCAATGCCTGCCAGCTTTGCCGAGTTGCAGCCGCTGCTCGCCGCCAAGGGCGTGGCACTGGCGAGCGACACACAGGATTACATGATCCCGATCGCTGTCGAGGCGAACAAGGTCCAGGACCGGCTCGGCCTGTTCGGTGCCATTGTCATTCTGGCTTCCTCGATCGCCGGCGCCTTCTATGCGCTCAGGCAGATCGAGCCGCGCGCCAGGGCGCGCAACAATGTCGAGCGGCTGATGCTGTGGGGGCTGCTTGCCGCCTCCACCATCGCCATCCTGACCACCGTCGGCATCGTGCTTTCGATGCTGTTCCAGACGATCACCTTCTTCGAGAGCGTCTCGCCGATGAGTTTCTTCTTCGGCACGGTCTGGGATCCGCGTTTTGCCGCTGCCGGTTCGGGCGGCAGCCAGGGCCAGTTCGGCCTGATCCCGCTTCTTGCCGGCACGCTCTATATCGCCGCCGTCGCGCTGCTGGTTGCGGTGCCGGTCGGGCTGATGTCGGCTGTCTACATGGCCGAATACGCAACGCCCAGGGTGCGCTCGGTGGTCAAGCCGGCGCTTGAACTGCTGGCCGGCATACCGACCATCGTCTACGGCATCTTCGCCGTCGTCACGCTTGGGCCGTTCCTGCGCGACCTGTCCGCGGCGCTGACCGGCGGCTCGCCGTTCATCCAGGGCCAGAGCATCTTCACCGCCGGCCTGGTCATGGGCGTCATGCTGATCCCGGTCGTCTCCTCTCTCTCAGACGACATCATAACCGCGGTGCCGCGCGCCATGCGCGACGGGTCGCTCGGCCTCGGCGCGACCCGCTCCGAGACGATCAAGCGGGTGATCCTGCCGGCGGCACTGCCCGGCATCGTCGGCGCCATCCTGCTGACTGCCTCGCGCGCCATCGGCGAAACGATGATTGTCGTGCTGGCGGCGGGCGTCGCCGCCAACCTCACCATCAACCCGTTCGAGGCGATGACGACCATCACCGTCAAGATCGTCAACCAGCTCACCGGCGACCTCGAGTTCAATTCGCCGCAGACGCTGGTCGCCTTCGCGCTCGGGCTGACGCTGTTCACGCTGACGCTGGTGATGAACATCGTCGCGCTCTACATCGTGCGCAAATATCGGGAGCAGTACGAATGACCGACATTCCCATGGATACGATGGTCAGGCCGGCGGCCCATCCGCGCCGCGACATCGGCCTGAAGGCCCGTTACGCCGCCGAACGCCGTTTCCGCATCTATGGCGTCGTGGCGATTTCCGTAGGCCTGGCGTTCCTGGCAATCATGCTGATCACCATCGTCTCGAAAGGCTACACCGCCTTCTGGCAGACGACGGTATCGCTGCCGATCACGTTCGACGAGAAGGTGATCGATCCTTCCGGCAAGCGCGCAACCGATCCGAGCGTTCTGATCAAGGCGAATTATCCCAAGCTCGCAGAAAACGCGCTGGTGGCCAAGCTCGGCATTTCTCCTGATGACAAGCCGATGATCCAGAAGCTCAAGGGCTTCCTTTCGGAAGGCGCCCGCGTCCAGTTGCGCGACATCGTTGCCGCCGATCCCTCGGTGATCGGCACGACACGCGACGTCAACATCCTCGCCGCCGCCAATCTCGACTCGGCTTTCAAGGGCCAGATCGACCTCAGTGTCGAGGAAGCGCGACGCAAGGTCTCGGACCAGCAGATCGCCTGGATGAACAAGCTCAAGGCCGAGGGCGCGATGGCCGAGCACTTCAACAGCGGCCTGTTCACCTACGGCGCCTCCAGCCGCCCGGAAACCTCGGGCATGGGCGTGGCGATCATCGGCTCGTTTTATATGATGGTGATCGTGCTGCTGCTCGCGCTGCCGATCGGCGTCGCCGCCTCCATCTATCTGGAGGAATTCGCCAAGAAGAACCGTTTCACCGACCTTATCGAGGTCAACATCAACAATCTGGCCGCAGTGCCGTCAATCGTCTTCGGCTTGCTCGGCCTCGCGGTGTTTATCAATTTCCTGGGCATGCCGCGCTCCGCCGCTTTCGTCGGTGGCCTGGTGCTGACGCTGATGACGCTGCCGACGATCATCATCGCGACGCGCGCCGCGCTTGCCGCGGTGCCGCCGTCGATCCGCTCGGCAGCTCTCGGCCTTGGCGCCTCCAAGATGCAGATGGTGTTCCAGCACATCCTGCCGCTTGCCGCACCCGGCATCCTCACCGGCACTATCATCGGTCTTGCGCGCGCGCTCGGCGAAACCGCGCCTCTGCTGTTGATCGGCATGGTCGCCTTCGTCGCCGATCCACCGACGACGCCTTTCGATCCGGCCACCGCGCTGCCGGTGCAGATCTATATGTGGGCGAACGAGGCCGAACGCGCCTTCGTCGAGCGTATGTCCGGCGCCATCATCATCCTGCTCGTCTTCCTCATGGCCATGAACATCACCGCGATCGTGCTTCGGCGTCGGTTCGAGCGGCGCTGGTAGAAAAAAGGCATTTTGGTATGAACATCATGACCGAACAGTCCCTTGAAAACGCAGTGGGCGACAAGATGAAGTCGAACGAAGTGATCAAAATGCGCGGCGACAAGGTCGGCGTGTTCTACGGCGAGAAGCAGGCGCTGTTCGACGTCGATCTCGACGTCCGCCTGAACCAGGTGACGGCGCTGATCGGCCCCTCCGGCTGCGGCAAGTCCACCTTCCTGCGCTGCCTCAACCGCATGAACGACACCATCGATTCAGCACGGGTAACCGGCAAGATCACGCTCGACGAAGAGGACATCTACGACAAGAACATCGATGTCGTCGAACTCAGGGCGCGCGTCGGCATGGTGTTCCAGAAACCCAATCCGTTCCCAAAGTCGATCTACGAGAACGTCGCCTATGGTCCGCGCATCCACGGATTGGCCAAGCGCAAGGCCGACATGGATCAGATCGTCGAGTCCAGCCTGAAGAAGGCGGCGATCTGGAACGAGGTCAAGGACCGTTTGCAGGAACCTGGCACGGGTCTTTCCGGTGGCCAGCAGCAGCGCCTGTGCATTGCACGCGCCATCGCCGTGTCACCCGAGGTGATCCTGATGGACGAACCGTGTTCGGCGCTCGACCCGATCGCCACCGCTCGCGTCGAGGAACTTATCGACGAACTGCGTCAGAACTATACGATCGTCATCGTCACCCATTCGATGCAGCAGGCAGCGCGCGTGTCGCAGCGCACCGCGATGTTCCATCTTGGCTATCTGGTCGAGGAGGGCGCCACCGACAAGATGTTCACCACCCCCGACGACAAACGCACCCAGGACTACATCACCGGCCGGTTCGGCTGATCTCTGGCATATGAGGGACGAAGATCATGGGTGAACATACCGTCGCATCTTTCGATGAGGATCTGGAGCAGATCAGCCAGCTGATCCGCGACATGGGCGATCTCGCCCGCTCGATGGTCGGTGGCTCGACCAGGGCTTTGCTCAATTCGGACAATGCGCTGGCGCAGCGGGTGGTTTCCGATGACGCCATCATGGATGCACGCCAGCGCGAGCTGGACGATCGTGCCATCACGCTGATCGCCAAGCGCCAGCCGATGGCCAACGATCTGCGTGCGGTGGTCGGTTCGATCCGCATGGCCGGCGACCTCGAGCGCATCGGGGACCTTGCCAAGAACATCGCCAAGCGCGTCGGCACTGTCGGGCTGAGCGTCACGCCGCACGACCTTTCGCATTCGATCGACGCAATGGCGCAGCTGGTGCTGATCCAGGTGCAGGGGGTCGTCGACGAGTATGCCGCCGCTGACGCGGCAGCGCTTGCCACGCTCAGAAACAATGATGAACGCATCGACGTCAAATACACATCGGTGTTCCGCGAACTGCTGACCTACATGATGGAAGATCCGCGCAACATCACGGCGTGCACGCACCTGTTGTTTTGCGCCAAGAACCTCGAGCGGATCGGCGACCACGTGACCAACATCGCCGAAAATGCCTATTATGTTTTGACCGGCACGCAGTTGCCAGCCAATCGTCCGAAGCAGGACGAGACGGCAATGTCCGCGCCAGCGGCATGACAGGGGTGACCAGCCGATGATCGCGCCACGCATCATGGTGGTGGAGGATGAGGAGCCGCTAGGCGTGCTGCTCCGCTACAATCTCGAATCCGAAGGTTATCAGGTCGAAGTGGTGACGCGCGGCGACGAGGCCGAAATCCGGCTGCAGGAGAACGTTCCAGACCTTCTGGTGCTCGACTGGATGGTGCCTGCGGTTTCCGGTATCGAACTCTGCCGCCGGCTAAGGATGCGTCCCGAGACCGAGCGGCTGCCGATCATCATGCTGACCGCGCGAGGCGAGGAAAGCGACCGCGTGCGCGGCCTCTCGACCGGTGCCGACGACTATCTGGTCAAGCCTTTCTCGACGCCGGAGTTCATGGCCAGGGTCAAGGCGCTGCTGCGCCGGGCCAAGCCGGAAGTGCTGTCCAGCGTGCTCAAGGTCGGCGATATCGTGCTCGATCGCGAGTCGCACCGCGTCTATCGCAAGAAGAGCGAGATCCGGCTCGGGCCGACGGAATTCCGCCTGCTTGAATTCATGATGCGCCATCCAGGCCGCGTGTTCTCGCGCAGCCAACTGCTCGACAATGTCTGGGGCGAGACGATCTACATCGACGAACGCACGGTCGATGTGCATGTCGGCCGGCTGCGCAAGGCGGTCAACAACGGCCGCATGCCCGATGTCATTCGCACCATCCGTGGGGCGGGTTACGCCATTCGCGAGGACTGAACTCCCTCGTTTGAACTCACGCCACGTTCTTGCCGCCGAAACCGGATCTCGCCTGCACGCCCGGCGCAAAAATCTCCTGATCGACGAAGATCAGCGCCCGCATGGCGCAGCCTTCGCGGATCAGCGGCAGTTCGTTCGGCTCGGTGTCGAAGGAAATCGACTTGGAATGCTGGCCGCCGGCGGTCTGGGCAATCGCTTGCCGCAATGCCGGCTCGATCAGGTCGAAGGCGGCGGCGCTGACGCCGACCATGGCGACCGGCGCCGGATCGATCAGCGCGAACAGGCTGCCGAGGCCGTAGCCGAGCGCTTCGCCGGCCTTGCGATAGGCTTCCCGTTCGGGTCCGTCCCTTTCGCGGGCGGCGGCAGCCAGGGCGCGCATGTCGGCATCGCTGACATCGGCGACGGGTTCTGCATCCTCGCCCATCTGCCGCGCGTTGCGCCAGATGGCATAATTGCCGGCATAGGCTTCGACGCAGCCGCGCCGTCCGCAGCGACACAGCGCCCCGTTCGGCCGATGAATCATGTGGCCGAATTCGC
This sequence comes from Mesorhizobium ciceri biovar biserrulae, assembly GCF_001618845.1. NCBI lineage: Bacteria > Pseudomonadati > Pseudomonadota > Alphaproteobacteria > Hyphomicrobiales > Phyllobacteriaceae > Mesorhizobium > Mesorhizobium ciceri. Next base: position 5,595,437 of record NZ_CP015064.1, on the reverse strand, counting down.
CGCCCGAGGAATGGGTGCCGGTGAACAATTCGCCCTTCAGCACCAGCCCCATGCCGATGCCGTGCGACAAAAGGATAGCGATGAAATCGTCGCGGTAACGATCGGGGTCGCGCCAGCGCAGCGCCACCGCCATCATGTTGCAGTCGTTCTCCATAATGGCTGGGATGCCGAACTCGTCTTCGAATAGGTCGGCGAAGGCGATGTCGGTGTGCGGCGTGATCGGCGACCACAGCATGGCGCGGGCACGGGTGTCGGTGATGCCCTGGACGGCCAGCGCGATACGGGCGATGCTGCGCACGTCCAGGTCGGGATCTTCCAGGCGGCGACGCACGATTGCCGTGCACTCACCGATCAGCGAGTCGCGCGACATCGTCAGCGTGTCGAGCCGGCGCTGTTCCTCGGATATTACCTGGCCGGCATAGTCGATGACGGCGACCGAGAGGAAGTTCAGCGACAGCACCACGGTCATTACCGCGGCCGCTTCCGGATTGAGGCTGAGGCCGACCTGCGGACGGCCGCGTTTGAGCGAGCCGGCCTCGCTCGGCTTGCTTTCGGTCAGGATGCCTTCGACGATCAGGTCGGATGAGATCGCCGAGATCGTCGAATGGCTGAGGCTTGTGGTTGCGGCGATCTCGGTGCGCGACGGCTGTCCGGCGCGGCGCACCGCCGCGATCACCATCGCGCGGTTGCGGCGGCGCAAATCGTCGTGGCGGATTCCGACCGACATGCTCTTTCATATCCTCCCGGTCGCCGCGGTTCTTCCTGCCCTGGAACGCTGTCGGTGACGCGGTCAAATACTGGCAGAAGCCGCGCGCCGTGTCATTTTTTTATTCCGAGGCCCGAAAAAAATTCGAGACGACATCAAAATCCATCAGAATCGATGTTGACAGCGTTCGGGCGTTGGCCCAGTATTTTTTCGAGGCTCGAAAAAATAGGGCCTCTGTGCCGGCCCTCGGGCCAGTTTGGTCGCGCCATACGCGGCGCAGGGAGGATAATATGAAAAGATTCACAGCCGCCATCCTGGCGGGTGCCGCCATGTCGCTGACGCTCGCGTCTGTCGCGCAGGCGAAGGACAAGGTCGTCGGCGTTTCGTGGTCCAACTTCCAGGAGGAACGCTGGAAGACCGACGAGGCCGCCATGAAGACGGCGATCGAGGCCGCCGGCGACAAGTACATCTCCGCCGATGCGCAGTCCAATCCCGGCAAGCAGCTTACCGACGTCGAAAGCCTGATCTCGCAGGGCGCCAATTCCCTGATCATCCTGGCGCAGGATGCTTCGGCCATCGGCCCGGCCGTGCAGAAGGCGCTGGACGAAGGCATTCCGGTCGTCGGCTATGACCGGTTGATCGAGAACAAGGATGTTTTCTACCTGACCTTCGACAACAAGGAAGTCGGCCGTATGCAGGCCCGCGAAGTGTTCAAGGTCAAGCCGGAAGGCAACTACGTCTTCATCAAGGGCTCCGGTGCCGATCCCAATGCCGACTTCCTGTTCTCGGGCTCGATGGAAGTGCTCAAGGAAGCCATTGACAGCGGCAAGATCAAGAATGTCGGCGAAGCCTACACGGATGGCTGGCTGCCCGCCAACGCCCAGAAGAACATGGAACAGTTCCTGACCGCCAACGACAACAAGGTCGACGCGGTGGTCGCGGCCAATGACGGCACTGCCGGTGGCGTCGTCGCGGCGCTGACGGCTCAAGGCTTGGCCGGCACCGTGCCGGTCTCGGGGCAGGACGGCGACCACGCCGCGCTGAACCGCATCGCCCTGGGCACGCAAACCGTGTCGGTGTGGAAGGACGCGCGCGAGCTCGGCAAGAATGCCGCCGAGATCGCCTCGCAACTGGCCGACGGCAAGAAGACGAGCGACATCGCCGGCGCCAAGGACTTCACGACGCCGGGCGGCAACACCGTCAAGTCGCTGTTCCTGACTCCGGTTGCCATCACCAAGGACAATCTCAACGTCGTCATCGACGCTGGCTGGATCAAGAAGGACGAAGTCTGCGCGGGTGTCGCTGCCGGCACCGTCGCGGCCTGTAACTGATCCGGACCACTTCGAAATATCTGAACGCCGCGGCCCAAAAGCCGCGGCGTTTTCTCAAAGAATTGTGTTTCCGCATCATGCGGATAGCTTCTAGGCTGGGCTCCGGCATGCGCGTCAGACGGCCAGCCGGTGGGAGGAAATCATGACCGACACGACGTCCAACCCGCAGGCCGATACGGCGCGCGCGTCGGAACTCGGCGCCGTCGCCCGGTTCCTGAAGGCGACCGAGATCGACACCCGGATGCTCGGCATGATCGGCGCGCTGCTGGTCATCTGGATTGGGCTGCATGTCATTTCCAGCCTGCGCCTCGGCGTCAACCCGCTCGATTTCGACAGCCGCACCTTTCTCACGCCGCGCAATCTGTGGAACCTGTCGGTGCAGACATCCGCGGTCGCCATCATGGCCTGCGGCATGGTGCTGGTCATCGTCATGCGCAACATCGACCTGTCGGTCGGTTCCGCCGAGGGCCTGATCGGCATGGTGATGGGATTTGCCCAGGTGCATTTCCTGGTGCGTTTTGTCGGGCTCGAACTCGGCAATCCGTGGATCTGGGTCCTGGCGCTGGTCATCGGCCTGGCGCTCGGCCTGTTGATCGGCGCCTTTCAAGGCTTCGTCATCGCCTATCTCGAAGTGCCCGCCTTTATCGTGACGCTGGGCGGCCTGCTGGTCTGGCGCGGTGCTGCCTGGTGGGTCACATCAGGCCAGACCGTGGCGCCGCTTAACGCCACCTTTCAGCTGATGGGCGGCGGGCCGGCGGGATCGATCGGCGCAACCTGGAGCTGGGTTGTCGGGATCGTCGCCTGCCTCGCCGTGGTGTTTGGGCTGTTCAACGGGCGGGTGCAGCGCAAGCGTTTCCGTTTTCCGCTACGTCCGATCTGGGCCGAGGCGCTGCTCGGTGTCGTCACCTGCGGCGCCATCATGGGTGCGGTCTGGCTCGCCAACTCCTACCCCTGGCCGATCGGCATCGTGAACAGATATGCGGCCGCCAACAACATCACCGTTCCCGAAGGCGGCCTGTTCATCGCCCACGGTATCGCCATACCGGTGCTGATGGCGGTCGCCGTCGGGCTGGTCATGACCTTCATCACCAACCGCACCCGTTTCGGCCGCTATGTCTTCGCCATCGGCGGCAATCCCGAGGCGGCCAATCTCGCCGGCATCAACACGCGCTGGATCACCATGAAGGTGTTCATGATCATGGGCGTGCTGGCCACGATTGCCGCGGCGATCTCCTCGGCCCGGCAGAATTCGGCCACCAACGTGCTTGGAACGCTCGACGAGCTGCTCGTCATTGCAGCCGCCGTGATCGGTGGCACGTCGCTAGCCGGCGGGTCGGGAACGATCATCGGCGCCATGCTCGGCGCCCTGCTGATGCAATCGCTGCAGTCCGGCATGGTGCTGCTTGGTGTCGACTCGCCGCTGCAGAGCATCGTCGTCGGCGCCGTACTGGTGATCGCCGTGTGGCTCGACACCGTCTATCGCAAGCGCGTCTAGGAGGGCATGCCATGACTGACAAGACTGCTCCTGCAGCCACCGCGCTGATCGACATGAGGAACATCTCGATCGCGTTTGGCGGCATCCGTGCCGTCGACGATGCCTCGATCGATCTTTTCCCCGGCGAGGTCGTGGCGCTGCTCGGCCATAATGGCGCCGGCAAGTCGACATTGATCAAGATCCTGTCCGGCGCCTACAAGCGCGATTCGGGCCAGATCTTCGTCAACGGCGAGGAGGCATCAATCTCCAACCCGCGCGACGCCAAGAAATACGGCATCGAGACGATCTACCAGACGCTGGCGTTGGCAGACAATGTCGACGCCGCCGCCAATCTGTTCCTCGGCCGCGAGTTGATGACCGCCTGGGGCACGCTCGACGACGTTGCCATGGAGGCCGAGGCGCGCAAGGTGATGGGTCGGCTCAATCCCCGGTTCCAGCGTTTCAAGGAGCCGGTGATCAAGCTGTCGGGCGGCCAGCGGCAATCGGTGGCGATCGCGCGTGCGATCCTGTTCAACGCCCGCATCCTGATCATGGACGAGCCGACGGCCGCACTTGGTCCGCAGGAAACGGCGCAGGTCGGCGAACTGGTCAAGCAGCTGAAGTCCGACGGCATCGGCATCTTCCTGATCAGCCACGACATCCACGATGTGTTCGAGCTTGCCGACCGGGTCTGCGTCATGAAGAACGGCCAGGTGGTCGGCACCGCCCGCACCACTGATGTCACCCAGGACGAGGTGCTGGGCATGATCATTCTGGGCAAATGCCCGCCAGGCGCCATTCCCGGACCGGGCGCGCTGAAGATCGCGGCCTGAGATCAAGCCAGATCGCGGTTGCCGGACACGTGATATGCCAGCCGTAGGGATGGCTTGGCCTTGGCATTGTGTTGGCAGGGCGACTTGCGCATAAAGGTCCGACATTGCTCAGGGACCGCACGATCCGTTGAAGAAGCTTTTCCCGATCATCGCCTTTATCGCCGTCGCGCTGATCAGCATGGTGATGGCAGGTTTTGCCTACTTCGCCACGCAGGAAGCCGCGCGCATCAAGTTCGAGGCGACTGCCGACGATGCGCTCAACCGGATCGAGAGCCGCATCGACCTGCATCTGTCGCTGCTGCGCTCGACGCAGGCCCTGTTCGACGCCCGCAATGGCGGTATTTCTCGCAATGAGTTCAAGGCCTTCTTCACCGCGCTCGATGTCGACAAGAATTTCGCCGGCTTGCGCGGTATCGGCTTCCTCAGGCTGGCAAAGGCGGGCGACGAGGCGACGGTCGAACGCGACATGCTGCACGATTATGGCGTCAGTCATCCAATCTACCCGGACACCACGCAACCCTGGCGCACCCCTATCGTGCTGTTCGAACCGCTGGATCCATCCAATCAAGCCGGCATCGGCTACGACATGTTCAGCGAACCGGTGCGGCGTGCGGCGATCGAAAAGGCGATGTCCGACGACCAGCAGCATGCCAGCGGGCTGGTGCAGCTGGGCCAGGACACGGGCGCCGCGCAGACGTTCACCGGCTTCTTCGTTTTCGTGCGGCTCAATGTCGAAACCGCTCCCGACGTCATCAATGCTTCGAGATCCTCGACATCAGGTTTTCTCTATGCGGCCTTTCGGGCTCGCGATCTGTTCCAGACCGCGCTCAGCCGGTCGCCGCTTTTGCCGGTCAACACCGAAATCTATGATGGCGATGGTGCCGTGAACGGCGACAATCTGTTGTTCCGGTCGGAGACGCCGCCGGCTTCCACTTTCGGGAACAGGCTGCTGGTCACGCGAAAGATCATCGTCGCCGGACAGCCATGGACTGTCCTGTTCCGGCCGACAAGCGCCTTCTCGCAGCCGTCGTCGCGCGCCATTCCGGTGATGCTGGGGCTGTTCGGCCTGCTGTTGGCGGGCGCAATCGCGCTTGTGGCGCGCTATCAGGAGCGGGCCTATGAGGCAGCGTCGCGATTGCACGAAACGACGGAAAAGAGCCTGATCGAAAAAGACCTGATGCTGCAGGAGATGAAGCATCGCATCAAGAATTCGATCACCAGGGTGCTGGCGATCGCGCGTCAGACGGCATCGCGGGCGACCGACGTCAACGAGTTTTCAGCGTCCTTCTCGGCTAGGCTGCAGGCGATGGCGGCCTCCCAGGACATGCTGACGCGCTCACGCTGGCAGAAGGCCGATCTTGGCGATCTCCTGCGCATCGAGCTGGGTCAGGTGTTCGGCAAGGAGCTGCCCGATGAGCTGTTGTCGGGACCACAGGTGCTGCTCGACGAAACCACGACGCAAGCGCTCGGCCTGACCTTCCACGAACTGGCGACGAATGCGCTGAAATACGGCGAGGCCGGCAATTCCGTTGGGGCGCTGAAGGTGGACTGGTCGCTCGAAGGCCGAGGGCGCGACAGGATGCTGGCTCTCAACTGGCGCGAAAACGGGCAGAAGAAACTTGAAGCGCCCGCCGAGACCGGATTCGGCACCAAGCTGATCGACCTCAACGTGACGCGCGAATTGCGCGGTACGATCAAACGGGATTACCAAGCCAATGGGCTGAACGTGGAAATCAAAATTCCACTCGCCAATTGAGCGCGACCGTTGCCGACAAGGGGGAAGCATCCAGACATCAAAAACCCGGAAGCCGGCGGACCGGCCTCCGGATCGACGTTTCGATTATCGCCGAATTAGTTGCAGCGAGCCGTGTAGATCCGGCCGCGATGATCGCGATATTGGCAATAGCCGTTGCGCAGGTTGCGCACCAGCAGGCCGGAACCGGCACCCACGGCCGCGCCGATCAGCGCGCCCTTACCGCCGCCGACCAAGCCGCCGACACCGGCGCCGATCAAGCCGCCGCCAACCACGTCCTTCTCAGTCGAGGTGCAGCCGCTGACCGCGACCACCGCAACCAGGGCAATAATCATCTTCCGCATAGAGTCACTCCTCACTTTGTGTCCTCACTTTAGTAAGCTCCAGCCGCCATTTAGCATGAAATGACGGCCTTTGCTGCTGCAATCTATTGTTGGTGAAGATAGTCTTTTTCTGGGCGTATCGTGTTCGATGCCATTACCAGGGTGGAAATTGCCAAAGACGCGTCAAGCGTACCATCGGCGCGCACATTCCAGACGATCTGATCATAGTCGTCCTCAAGCGCCGGATCGACCGCAAGGCATTTGGCGACGATGTGGTCAGCCTGCCCTTGCACGTCGCCCAAGACGAATGGGCGTTCGGCCACGCATTGCTCGGCCGTCGCGAAAACGCTTACGGGCACCTGGAGTTCACGGCAGTCGGCCATCGTGTTCGAGCAACCGATGACCAGCAACAATGCAGCGATATGTTCCATGGCGAGAAGTCCTCTCGCCATAGTAACGGTCTACATTCGCCAAAGTTCCTGGCTGGCTTGATCGGCCGGGGAAATAAGACGGCGCTACAGCCGTTTCGGCCACCGGCCGAAACGACGTGGCCTAGTAGACCAGTTGGTGCAGGGCGACCGCCATGATCACCGCCACCAAGGCCAGCGCAACTAGGCGCAAAGCTCCGTTGGGAACAGGAGCCAGCGGTGGCGCGGAAGCCTCGGAGTCCTCAAACTCGCCCATGGAAATCCGGGCGGCCTGCTCCAGTCTGTTCATGTCGGCAACCGTCAAGGCATTCCTCCCACCATGCTGCAAATCCTGCTGCGGAAATGTTCGGTGACGCAACAAGTTCCAGCGGTATCTGGGAAAAACAGCATCTGCTTTTATGGTGAACGGCGGGTTAAGGAAGGTCGCTCAATCCGTCTCGAAATTGCCGTGCGGAACGACAAGGCGGTATTCAAGGCGGCCAGCCGCGATTTCGAGCGTCGCCGTTCCGTTCAGTGACGCCGGCACGACCCGTTCGAGTGCGACGCTGCCGAAGCGCTTCTCGCTACGCCTGACATCACTGGCGCCGATTGCCTCCGCCCATGTCAGGGACAGGGAGGTTCCCGTGTCGTCGGCGGTCAGGTTGGCTGTAACATTGACGTACCCGCCGGGCCGCGACAGGGCGCCGTAGCTCACCGAATTGACGGCGAGTTCATGCATCGCAAGGCCGATATGCAAGGCAGCGTTGGGATTGAGATAGGGGTTTGCCCCCTGAAACCTCAGGCTGCGAACCGGATCGCCGCCATAGCGGCCAACCTGGCCCGATACGAGTTCGCGAAGTGCTGCACCCCGCCAGTTGGAAGAGGTCACGAGATCCTGGGACGAAGCCAGCGATTGCAGCCGGCCGCGAAAGCGTGTCAGGAAATCGCCGATGCTGTCGGAGTAGCGGCCGGTCTGGGTGGCTATGCTCTGGATGATCGCCAGCAGGTTTTTCGAGCGATGGCTCACCTCTCGCAACAGCGTCGTCAGGGTCTGCTCGCGGCGCTTCTGCTCCGTCGTCTCGACCATCGTGGTGACGACGCCTTGCACGGTGCCACCATCGCCGTGATCGGCATCGATCCACACCTCGAACCAGCGGCTGCCATCCTCGACGGGAACGCTGATTTCGAGACGTTGGGGGTTGCCGGATGCAATGACGTCGCGCTTGGCCGCGCCGATGCGGTCGGCCTGCGCCTCCGGCAGGATGCCGATGCTGTCGGCGGTGTCCGAAACCCAAGGCGCACGCATGTTGCGCGCCCATACGGTTTTCATCTCGCGATCCTGGTAGAGAACGGAAATGCCGGCATTGTGCAACGCGTGAAGAAGAGCACGGCCGAGCTGCATGCCGCTGTCGGCGGGATGGAGGGCGATGACTTCATCGCTTTGCACGGCGTCTTTCCTGTTTCCGGTCCTGGAACCCATCGGCCAATCTGTCCACCCAATTCAGGCTGAACGGCTCATCGTTGAATGAGTTCCAAACAGGTTTCCGGAAAACCCGCCGCCAAAAACGGTCCGCCGGACGGCGTCCTTTGAGGGACACCGCCCGGCGGTGGCTGGAAACCGTTTGAGGGGTGCGGCTTCCAGTGTTCGGCCGTCCGTCCTTACGAAGCCCGTTTGAACAGGCCCGCAAGAAGCGAAATGACCAGGAAGGCGAGGAAGATGAAAAACAATATCTGCGCTATGCCGGCGGAGGTACCGGCGATGCCGCCGAAACCAAGCGCGCCGGCGATGATGGCAACGACGAGAAATACGAGCGCCCAGTAAAGCATGATCCATCTCCTTCGAATGGTGCGATGAAAACGTGGGTGGTTGCGGTTTGTTCCCACCCTTTGCCGAAAAAGACCGTGCTTGCAAATCGTTCGAGCGGAACCGCAGGAATTCACCGTCGCCGCCCGGGTGCATCAGGCGGCACGAAGTGACGAATTGATCATCTGGAGAGATTCGGGAGCGAGGCTATCGCCTTGGGTTCGTCAATTCCTCCACTCCCAATTCCCCACTATGCGGCGGCTTTCGCCTGCCGGTCAAAGAACAGTGCCTGGCTGATCAGCGCCTTGACCATGTCGGGATTGAACGGCTTGGTGACCAGGAAGGCCGGTTCCGGTCGTTCACCAGTCAACAGGCGCTCGGGGAAGGCGGTGATGAAGATGACCGGCACCGACGTCGATGACAGGATTTCGTTCACGGCCTCGATGCCGGAACTGCCGTCGGCAAGCTGGATGTCGGCCAGCACCATCTTCGGCCGCGTCTTGCCGAACATCATCACTGCCTCGGCATGGGTGCGCGCCGTTCCAACGACGCGGTGCCCGAGGCTCTCGACCATTTCTTCGATATCCATGGCGATCAGCGGTTCATCCTCGATGATCAGAACGTCGGTTGCCACCTGACGGGATATCTCGTTGCTCGCCTGGGCAAGCAACTCTGAAAACTCCTGATCACCGACGTCAAGGATCTCAGCCGCTTCCTCCTCGCTGAAGCCTTCGACCGCCACGAGCAGGAAGGCCTGACGGGGCCGCGGCGCGATCGCATTCAGATTGGCGGCGGTGCGCTGTTCCCACGCCGATTGCGCCTGTTCCTGTGGAACGCGGATGGCGACCGATGTGAAAAGCTTGGCGAAAACCTTGTACAGCGCGATGCGGTCGCTCGATGCTTCGGGAAATATCTCGATATCGGCGATGATGGCTTCAAGCATCGCAGCGACCAGCGCGTCACCACTCTCTTGCGACCCGGAAACAGCCCGCGAGAAGCGGCGCAGGAAGGGCAGATGTGGTGCGATGGTGGCGGATAAGCTCATGGTAAGACGTCTCCCTCAGAATGACGCGATTGCGTAGCAGGTCAAGCTGACTGCAAGCCCTGATAACGCGGATTTTTTGAAAAAGTTCCACCTCGACGGAACAAAAGCCGGGGAGTGGCGTTTGTGGTGGGGATGGGCAACCAGACGAGGGCGCCGCTTGCGTTGTGTTGAGTACGGTAAGAGCGGCTTGAGCGCTGGGAATACAAGGGCAAAATGAAGGATATGACGAAAGATATTCTGACTGGCGCCGAGAGCAGGCGCCGGAACGGTTCTGGTGACGCTCTTGGGCCGAACTCCGAAATCGGACGCAAACTCAAACAATATTACGACGCGCTGGTCTCCGACGATGTGCCGGATCGCTTTTCCCAGTTGCTTAGCCAACTGGAACAGGCTGAACCCGCACAGAAGAAGGACTGAGGCATGGCCGCGGTCTCACAAGGCTTCAAGACTGATCTGCTTGGGGCAATCCCAAGTCTGCGCGCGTTTGCCGTGTCGCTGACGCAAAATGCCGATAAAGCCGACGACCTCGTCCAGGAAACACTCGTCAAGGCTTGGGACAAGCATGAGAGCTTCCAGCCCGGCACCAATCTCAAGGCCTGGCTTTTCACCATCCTGCGCAACGAGTTCTATTCGCAAATGCGCAAGCGCGGGCGCGAAGTGCAGGACAGCGACGGTATCATGACGGCGAGGCTTGCCGTTCATCCGGCCCAGCACGGTCAACTCGACCTGAAGGACTTTCGCGGGGCGCTGGAGCAGTTGCCGGAGGACCAACGCGAAGCCATCATCCTCATCGGCGCATCTGGTTTCTCCTACGAGGAGGCCGCGGAGATCTGCGGCTGCGCGGTGGGGACGATCAAGAGCCGCGTCAGCCGAGCCCGTACCCGCTTGCAGGAGATCCTGAAAATATCAGGTGAGGACGAGTATGGTCCGGACGCGATTTCGGCCCAGGTAACGAGTTCGCCGGCGAGCTGACCGCGATCGCGTCTCAAGCGCGTCCGCAGGCCGCCGCGACCGCTTGCACCAGGTCTTCACCTGAATAGGGTTTGCCAACCAGCCTGACGCCCGGAAACGATGCCTTGATTTCATCCGCATCCGAATAGCCGGACGCAAACACGAAAGGTATGCCTGCCGCGCGCAGCCCGGAAGCGAAATCGATCGTCGAGGCGCCGCCCAGCATCAAGTCGACAATGGCTGCATCGAATCGCGTGGCGACTTCCCGGCCATCGACCTCGGTCAGGTCACGGGCGATCACCACCTCATCGGCGCCATGATCGCGGCAAAGTTGCTCGACATCCATGGCGATGAGAAATTCGTCCTCCAAAACGAGAATCCGCAATCCGTCAAGCAATGTGGGCACGGGCAAAGACTCCTTGAAACGCCGGAGTCATGATCGCTAATTGGCTCGCTGTCATTTAAAAAAGACATGTGGCCAGCGGGCGGAACCTCAATCCTTGCAACGCGTTGAAACGCGGCTCTCCAAGAGCGGCTTTCGAAGGGGTCGAGCGGGCTTTCGAAGGGGGCGAAATGTCAGTCCAGAACAATAACGCTTTCTCCAGCCGCCAATATCCTTGCGAGAACTGCCCATTGCGGCCGTTGCCGGTTTTCCGCGACTTCGAAAAACAGGAGCTGGCCTTCATCAGCAAATTCAAGAAGGGTGAACTCGCGGTCGACAAGGGCGACACGGTGCTGGTGGAGGGAAGCCATAGCGCCCATCTCTACACCGTGCTCTCCGGCTGGGCGTTTCGCTACAAGCTGCTGCGGGATGGCCGTCGCCAGATCCTCAATTATCTCATGCCCGGCGATCTGATCGGCCTGCAAGGCAGTGTGATGGGCGAGATGCAGCATTCCGTCGAGGCACTCTCACCGATGCTGCTGTGTGTTTTCGAGCGCGAATATCTGCACGAGCTGTACCGCAATCATCCCGGGCTGGCCTACGACATCACCTGGATCGCATCGCGCGAGGAGCGGATGCTGGACGAGAATCTGCTCAGCCTCGGGCGCCGCAGTGCGATCGAGCGCGCCGCCTATCTCATCGCCTTCATCGGCAGCCGGGCAAAGGTCGTCGGACTGAATGGCAGCCAATCCGTCCAGATACCGATCACGCAGCAGCACATTGCCGATACGCTCGGCCTGTCGCTGGTTCACACCAACAAGACGATCCGCAAGCTGATGGATCGCAAGCTGATCGTCTGGCGCGACGGCGGCTGCGCGGTCTCCGACAATGAAGGGCTCAAGCGGCTCGCCGGCTGGGAAGGGCTGGGCGAGGCGCGCCGGCCACTAATCTGAGGAAGCGTCTTTTTGCGAAGCCGGCGGATCGGGTGCGCGCTGATGCGTTTTCGGCTACTTTGTCCGCAGTGCCGGAACCATGAGGCGCGCAGCGCGTTTGAAACCGAGCAATCACAAGGAGTTAAGCCATGGCCACTGCCGCAGGAAAGACCGCAACCGACGCCCGTGCAAATGCGGACCTGGAAGCCGACATCAGGCAGTTGAAGGCCGACATCGACAAGCTCACCAAACAACTGGCCAAGACCGGCGAGCATGGCTATGGCACCGCGCGCCGTGCAGCGACAGAAGGGGTCGAGCAGTTGCGCGCGCAGGGCGAAGCAGCCTTTGACAGCTTGCGCAGCAATGCCAAGGACATCGAAGCGCAGATGATGGCAAGCGTGCGTGAAAAGCCGGTGACGTCACTGGCAATCGCCGCTGGCGTCGGCTTCCTTTTCGCGCTCATCGCGCGTCGCTAGTCGCGCTATAGATGGGAATGTTGGCAACCCTGATCTCGGGCCTCGCCTCGGGGGAAACCGTGGCCGCCGTTCACCGGGCGCGCACGGCGGCAATCGTCTATGTGATCGCCATTGCCGCTGCGCTTTGCGGTCTCGGCTTTCTGGTCGGGGCCGCCTATATCTGGACGGCGATGCGCTACGGCTCGCTTGCCGCCGCGCTCGGGTTTGGCGCCGGTTTCCTGGTGCTCGCCGGACTTATCCTGCTGATCTACCGGATATCCGCAGGTTCGCGCGCCCGGCGCCGGGCGCAGCGCCGCAATGCCGACATGAAGGCAATCGGCGTCACCGCCGCACTCGCCGTGCTGCCGAGCCTGCTCAAGGGAAAAGGCGGTCTCGGCGCCATTCTGGGGCCGGCCGTGGCGCTCGCGGCCTACGCCATCTACCGCGAGAATGTGAAATCCGACGATCCGGATGAGAGCGAGCGGACATAGAGCTGTTGGGAGATCACTTCGACAGCTCTTCCAGGGGCATCGATATTTCGGCAAACACGCCTTCCGGCCGGAATTCATGGGTCACTTCGCTGGAAATGACCTTGGCCAGGCTGCGGCGAATGAGGATAGAGCCGAAGCCTTGCCGATCCGGCGGAGCGACTTGCGGCCCGCCGCTTTCGCGCCAGGTCAGCACAAGACGCCGGGCATCCTTCCTGCCTTGCGTCCTCCAGCCGAGGTCGACCCTGCCTGACGGCACCGACAGCGAGCCATATTTCAGCGCGTTGCTGGCGAGTTCATGCAGGATCAGGCCAAGCCCGACTGCCTGGTCGGGCGACAGCAGCAGGTCGTCGCCGGAGATCGTCATGCGCGGCTGCTCGGCCGTTTCGAAAGGTCTGACCTCGATCTGGACGAGTTCACTGATGCCGATGCCACGCCACTCGCGGTCCGACAACAGATTGTGGGCGATGCCCAAGGCCTGAAGCCTGGCGCCGAAGGCCTCGAGGAACTGGCTTGGCTGGCGGGCATGGCGCACGGTCTGGGTTGCCAGCGCCTGGACGGTCGCCAGAGTGTTCTTGACGCGATGGTTGAGTTCACGCAGCAGCAGCCGTTGCCGTTCGTCGCCGAGCTTGCGCTCGGAGATGTCGTAATTGACGCCGAAGATCAATGTCGGCTTGCCGTCGCCGTCACGCTCGATCACACGGCCGCGCGTGGCGAGCCAGCGCGGCGGGTGAAAGCCCTTCACCCGGTATTCGCCGAAATAGTCGTCGCTGCCGGTCAAGGCGTCGCGAAAGCGGGTTTCGGTCTGGTAGACGTCGCGCGGATCGATGGCGGTGAGGATGTCGCGTGCGCGCAGCCGGTTGGAGCGCGGCAGGTTGAACAGCTCCGACATCAATGTGTCGCATTCGATGACATCGGTGCGGATATCCCATGCCCAGCTGGCGAGCGAGGCCGCATCGAGTGCGATGGCGCGTCGTTTTTCCTCGCGCGCAAGTGCGGCCTCGGCGATCGCGCCGCTGCGGGTTGCGTCCTTTAGGGTGAACAGGCTGGCGGCGAGGCCGGCGAGCGCCTTCAACTGGTCGAGCTCGGCTCGGGATGGAAAACCATGCGGCTCGCGGTCGAGCACGCACAGCGTGCCGATGCGGGCACCTGCCACGATCATCGGCGCGCCGGCATAGAAGCGGACATGGTGCTTTCCGGTGACCAGCGGGTTGGTCTTGAAACGGGGGTCCGCCGTTGCATCCACGACCACCATCGGCTCGTCGCCGGCGGCAATCGCATGGGCGCAGAAGGAGACGTTGGTCGCGGTTTCGGTCTGGTCCAGGCCGAAGCAGGATTTGAACCAATGCCGTTCAAGGTCGACGAGTGTGACCAGGGCCATCGGCACCTGCATCACCGCTGCGGCAAGGCTGCTGACGCGGTCGAAATCGGGGTCGGCCGCCGTATCCAGCATCTCCAATCCGTGCAGCACGGCCAGCCGGTCGACATCCATGACTGCTAGCGCAACTTCGGCCGGCAGATCGGGTGCTGTTTGCGTCTTGCCAATCACCCCAATTGCCTCGTCCCGGTCTTCGTCGCCGCATGCTTGCGCTGGTGCAAGGCCAGCACGCTTTTCCGGAACCATCCTAGCGAGGAACCGTTACCCGACCATGATTTGCCGGGCGCGCCAGTTGGTGCAGAATGAGACAGGGATCGAGCATGGCCAAGATCATTCCAGAAAACAAGGCGCGGCAGGGGCGATGGGGCTGGCATGGATTTCGGATCCTGATCGCCGCACTGCTTCTGGTGTTTGCTGCATGGGGCATTGCCGAGATCTATGGTGTGTTGATCAAGGCGCCTAACAGCGATGAACAGCATGTCCCCACACCGCCCAACACCACCGAGCAGGCTCCTGCCGGGTAAAGCCGGTCTGTCCGTTGCGTCGCACCTCATCAGGCGGCTCTCGACTGGGCCGCGCTCGCCGGAACCAATACATTCAGTGCGCCAGGCTGGATCTCGATTACCGTTTCACGGTCAAGCCTGACCAGTTCGCCGTCCATGACGGCGCGAAATTTGCTGCTGCCCGAATGGATTTTCAGCACCGTTCTGTTTGCCTGGTGGATTTCGACATGTTCGTTGTCGCGCCATTTGCCGCGCGCCATGTTGAAGAAGAACTTGACCAGTTCGGCGCGCTGCTTCGCCACCGTGACATAGACACCGAGCACGCCGCCCGCAGGATTGTCGGCATAAGGCAGATGGCCTTCACCGAATAAGTTGTTGGTGATGCCGATACCGGTGATGCGTGCCGCCATTTCGGCATCGCCGATGCTGAGCGTCACATTCATCGCAGGTGGATTGTTGATCGTTGCCCAAGCCGCCTTGGCCGAGGCGCGGATCTTTCCCAACCGCGAACCGAACTCCATCTTCTGGCGCAGTTGCACCATCTTCGCGTGCATGCCGATCGAGAACTGGTGCACGAAAGGTTGGCCATTGGCCGTCGCCACATCGACAGCAATGATTTCGCCGTCGGCGAAGGATTTCAGCGCCCCGTCGAGCGACTGCGGAATGCCCAACCCGCGTGCGAACAGGTTCATGGTGCCGGCTGGCAATATGGCAAGCGCCTTCTTCGTGCCCATCAGTCGGGCGGCCGCGGCGGAAATGGTCCCGTCGCCGCCACCTGCCAGCACGATGTCGACCGAGCGACGCGAAGCGGCGTTGTCCAGCGTCTCCACCACATCCTTGCCGGCGACAATTTCGATGCTGAGCGAGTGGCCTGCCGTTTCCAACGTCTGATGCATCCTGTCGGAGAAAGCGGCGAGGTCGGTGGTGCGCAAAGTGCCGCCGTCCCGGTTCAGCACCGCTGCAAATCTCATGCCCCGCTCCACCAGGTCGGCCAAAAGGCGGCCGGGATATACCCAGCCAACGGCTGAAACGCGGCGTCGACAGAAAGGTTCCTATTGCCACGGGGTGACTACCCCAGCGGCTCAATAATTTCCGTGGTTTCGTCCCCGGACCGCAGCGCTTTGTCGGAACAACTGACCCGGTCACGACGTTGTGAACCTGTAGATGCCGCGTTCCCCAAGGAAGACGCGGCGCATGAGATCAGGCACGAGGAGAGACTACCATGATCCGCAATCTTTTAGCCACGACGGCGCTCGCAACCTTTGTCGCGACCGGCGCCTATGCGCAGAACGCAACAAATACGGCGCCTGCCACGCCCGCCGTCCAGGAGCCCGCCGCCGCTCCTGTGGCACGCGCAGAGGGCAGCATCGTCACCAACATCATCGGTGAGTCCGTCTACAACGGCACCGGCGACGATGCCGAAAACATCGGCAAGGTCAGCGACGTCGTGTTCGACAAGGATGGGCAGGCGAAATCCGTTGTCATCGACGTCGGCGGTTTTCTGGGTGTCGGCGCCAAAAGCGTTGCTTTCGATTACGGCAAGCTGCAGTGGGCCGAAAAGAATGGCGACCGCTGGTTGGTGGCCCAGACGACCAAGGACGAACTGACGGCGCAGGCAGAATTCGATAAAAAGCCTTACAGCCCGACCCCAGCACCTGCGGCATCGACCGACGCAACAGCGCCGGCAGCACCCGCGACGACGGACACAGCGCAAAAGCCTGTCGACATGAACGCCGCTTCGGCAGAACCAGTCAAGCGCGCCGACGGCAATCTCGCCACCAACATCATCGGGGAAAACGTCTACAACGGCACCGGCGATGACGCCCAGAACATCGGCGACGTCAACGACATTGTGCTGACCAAGGATGGCAAGGCGCAGTACTTGGTCATCGGCGTCGGCGGTTTCCTAGGCCTTGGCGCCAAGAACGTCACCTATGACTTCTCGAAGGCGCAGTGGGCCGAGAAGAATGGCGACCGCTGGCTGGTCGCCCAGACCACCAAGGAAGAATTGCAGGCGCAGCCGGATTTCAACCGCAAGGCCTATGACCCGGCGCCGGCAACGACGGCTTCGAATGCGCCGGCAGCAGTCGCGCCCGCCGCAGCCCCTGCCGTCGCTCCGTCCGACAAGACGGCACAGGCTCCGGCGCCCACGACCCCCGATGCCTCGGCTCCGGACCAGACAAAGACCGCAGCCATCGACAAGTCGACGCTGACCGAGATGCCGGTTGGTGAGATTCGCGCCGATGACCTCAAGGGCACGACTGTCTATGGCGCCAACGACGCCAAGGTCGGCGAGATCGGCGATGTCGTGCTTGCGCCCGACAAGAAGGCCGATGCGGTGATCGTCGACGTCGGTGGCTTCCTCGGCATTGGCGAGAAGGAAGTCGCGGTCGGCATGGATAATCTCAAATTCATGACCGACAAGGCGGGCAACAAATATCTGTACACGACCTTCACCAAGGAACAGCTTGAGGCACAAACCGCCTATGACAAGGGCAGCTATGCCGAGAAGCGCGATCAGCAGCGCATGATCGTCAGGTAGTTTCCGCCCAGTCGGATACAGGCCCGCGCCGGCAACGATGCGGGCCTGTATTCATGTGTGGCGTGGAGGCAGGCCAGCGGCATGGCCGACGAGGCCGTTCTCGGTCAATTCGGCCAGTGCCAGCGATTGGTCGAGATGTTCGGCTCGCCAGGCGAGCAGCCGTTCGGCGAATTCCAGACGCACGGCGAGATGGCTGGGGTCGGCCGCGAGATTGTCCAATTCGTCCGGGTCATTTTCCAGATCGAACAGCAGCGGCGGCAGGTTGCCGCCGAAATGCACATATTTGAAACGCTCCGTGCGGATAACGGCGAGATTACATTGGCGTGAGGCGATGCCGAAATGGCGTTCGGCCTCGCCCGCGGCAACCGAGCGGAAATCGAACTCCCAATGCGCGGCATCGCGCCACGCCGCAGGGGTTTCCCCGCTCAGGAACGGCTTCAGCGACCTGCCGTCGAGATGCGACGCGGGCTCTTCGCCGAGCAGGTCGAGAAACGTCGGCAAAATGTCGACCGCTTCCGTGAAGCTGTCTACCTTGCCGCCGGCCGCCTTGCCGTGGCGCGGATCGCGGATAATCAGCGGAATGTGGTAGCTGCCGTCGAAATAGCCGCCCTTGCCCAGCATGAAATGGTCGCCCATCATCTCGGCATGGTCCGAGGTCAGCACGATGATGGTGTCGTCCCACGCGCCGGCCGCCTTGACCGCTTGGCAGATGCGGCCGAGCTGGGCGTCGACCTCGGAAATCATGCCGTAATAGATCGCGCGGAGGACGCGAAAATCGTCTTCGCTCCAGTCGCGCACCTTGCCGCTGGCGTCGGGGCGGAATTTCATCTGTTTCTGCCGGCCGAGATCATAGGCTAGATAGGGATGGTTTTCCGCCTCCTCCTGCCAACTTGCCGCGCGCCGAAAGGCCGGGCCGTCAGCCGGATCGTACATTGTGTTGTAGGGCTCCGGCACTATGAAGGGCGGGTGCGGGCTGATGAAGGAAACATGCGCGAACCACGGCGCGGCGTGCTCCTGTTCGCCAAGCCAACGCGCGAATTCGCCGGTCAGGAAGGCCGCCGGAGTTTGTTGCCCGGAGTAGACGGGCGGCGCGTTGCCGACAGTGGTCCCGACCGCGCCGTCGGCCACCGGGCGATGGATGTCGGGGGATCCGGCGCTGGCGTCGACACCTTGCAGTTCCAGCCAGGATAGCCATTGCTTCTGATGCTCGGGCAGCAGCTGGCGCACCGTAAAGCCCGGCAGCACGCCTTCATAGCTTTGCAGCCGCGGATCGCCCGGCGCCAGCAGGCGCGGATCGAGCGACACATCGGTGTAGCCGAACAGCGTCGGATCATAGCCCAGGGCGCGAGCCGAAAGCGCAATGTTGCCGTGGCGAGCGTCGAGCGGCGTGCCATTGCGGCAGACGCGGTTGTTCATCTGGTAGAGGCCGGTATAGAGGCAGGCGCGGGCGGGCGAGCAGGGCGCCGCGCCGCCATAATGCCGCTTGAACAGCACGCCCTCCGCGGCCAAAGCGTCGGCATTCGGCGTTCGCACGACCGGATGACCGGCGGCGGACAGACAATCGCCGCGCCACTGGTCGCATGTGATCAGGAGAATGTTAGGCCGCCTGGCTTTTCCAGTCACTCACGATACCTTTGTCCCGGGATGTCGAACGCCGTTTATGGAACCGAATTCTGGCCATGGCGCAAGTCTGACCTGCGAGCCAATTGGTGAACGAATCTTGCTCCATCGTTCACTTTTTATGACACAGTCCATTCTGTGTTTGCCGCCTTTGCGGAAACTGCCCTGGTCCTCATATTGGCGTGGACAGCGGCGAGGGCCGCACATGTACCAAGGGAAGGAGCAAGACAATGCTCGACCAGATCAAGGGCCTGCATCACGTCACGTCGATGGCCAGGGATGCCCGCCAGAACAACGATTTCTTCACCAGGAAACTCGGTCAGCGCCGGGTCAAGAAGACCGTCAATTTCGACGCGCCCGATGTTTATCACCTTTATTACGGTGACGAGGCCGGTACGCCGGGTTCGGTGATGACCTATTTCCCCTTCCCCGACATCGGCAAGGGCCGGCATGGGGTCGGGGAAGTCGGAACCACCGTCTACTCGGTGCCGGAAGGCACGCTTGGCTATTGGGAAAAACGCTTTGCCGATGAGGGCGTCACCGGCCTCTCGCGCGAAGAAACCTTCGGTGAGAAGCGCCTGGCTTTTGCCGGACCGGATGGTGACGGCTTCGCGCTGGTCGAGTGCAAGAGCGACAGCAGAGCACCCTGGTCGAAAGGCGGCGTTCCCACGGATGAGGCGATCCGAGGCTTTCATTCCGTGTCGCTCAGGCTGAAGGATGGCGGCGCCACGGAAGAGCTGCTGAAGTTCATGGGCTATGAGGAAGTCGACAAGTCCGGCAATCTCAGGCGGCTGGCGGTGAAGAACGGCAATGGCGCCGATGTCATCGACATCGAATCGCTGCCGAGCACGGCCTTCGCCGATCTCGGTGCCGGCTCCGTCCATCACGTCGCCTTCGCGGTCGAGAACCGCGCCAGGCAGCTCGAAGTGCGCAAGGCGTTGATGGATACCGGCTATGGAGTGACGCCGGTGATCGACCGCGACTACTTCTGGGCGATCTATTTCCGCACACCGGGTGGCGTGCTGTTCGAAGTCGCCACCAACGAGCCGGGATTCGATCGCGACGAGGATACCGCTCATCTGGGCGAGGCGCTGAAGCTGCCGACGCAGCACCAGCACCTGCGGCCCTATCTCGAACAGCATCTGCAGAAGTTGGAAGGCTGAGACCATGAGCAAGGACGCTTACATCCACAAGGTGCTGCCCGGTTCGCCGGGCGGTCCATTGCTGTTCGTCTTCCATGGCACGGGAGGCGATGAGAATCAGCTTCTGTCGCTGGGGCGCGATCTCGCGCCCCAGGCAACCATCGTCTCGCCGCGCGGGGATGTGTCGGAACAAGGTGCCGCGCGCTTCTTTCGCCGCGCCGCCGAGGGCATCTACGATATGGACGACCTGGCGCGGGCGACGACCAAGATGGCGGGCTTCGTCAAGGCCCATGTTGAAGCAGCGAAGCCATCGGCCGTGCTGGGTCTCGGCTATTCCAACGGCGCCAATGTCCTGGCCTCGGTGGTGTTCGCGGTTCCAGCGCTGTTCGACGCGTCGGTGCTGATGCATCCGCTGATCCCGTTCGAACCTGAGGTCAAGGGCAGCCTCGCCGGCCGCCATATCCTGGTGACCGCCGGCAAGCGCGATCCGATCTGCCCACCGAACCTGACCACGCGGCTCGAGGCCTATTTGCGTGCCGACGGCGCCGATGTCACAGTGGAATGGCACGATGGCGGGCACGAGGTGCGGCCAAACGAAATCGAGGCGGCACGGCGGTTCTTTGCCGATACTGCCCAAGGAGCATAGCAATGCCTGACCAACTGCCGGAGATCGAACTTGAGGATCGCGGTTCCAAGGGCCGCTATGTCCTGCGTGGACCCGATGGCGCCGAGGCCGAGATGACTTTCACCAAGATCGGTGAGCACCAGATCATCATCGACCACACCGAAGTGCCGGACGTCTTTCGCGGCCAGGGTGCCGGGCTTCGGCTCGTCACCCGCGCCGTCGAGGATGCGCGTGCGGCGGGCAAGAAGATCATCCCGCTCTGCCCGTTCGCCAACGCCCAGTTCCGCCGCCATCAGGAATGGGCCGACGTGCTGAAGCGGTAGGGATTCGTTGCTTGGAAACGGCGCGGCAAGCGGCTGCCATCCCACCGGGGCGGCTTTGGCATTTGCGCGGGTGGCGCATCCTGCCTAAGTAGATAGGATATATCTTAGCCGCGCCGACAAACGAACCGAATGATCCCCCAATGACCGAAACCGATCTCGTTCCCGTCTTCGACGGCCACAACGATACGTTGCTCAGGCTCCATCAGTCGAAAGACACGGACGTCGAAAAACTGTTCATCGAGGGGAAATCGGGCGGCCATATCGACCTGCCACGCGCGAAAGCCGGCGGCTTCGCCGGGGGCATGTTCGCCATCTTTCCGCCGCCTGTCGAGAAATCCAGGCGCGGCGCCGTGCCCCTGGCGCCGGGCGCCGCCGAACCGCTGCCGCCCGAGGTTCCGCGCAATGAGGCGCTGACCTCGACCATCGCGATGGCCTCGATCCTGTTCAGGCTGGAACGGGCCGGAGCGCTCACCGTCTGCCGCAGCGCCGGCGATGTGCGCAATGCCATGGCGCAAGGGTCGATCGCCGCGGTGTTCCACATCGAAGGGGTCGAGGCGATCGATCCCGAGCTCACCATGCTCGACGTGCTGCATGAAGCCGGCCTGCGCTCGCTCGGCATCGTTTGGAGCCGTCCGAACGCCTTTGGCCACGGCGTGCCGTTCCGCTTCCCGTCTTCGCCCGACACCGGCCCTGGCCTGACCGATGCCGGCAAGGCGCTGGTCAAGGCCTGCAACCAGTTGAAGATCATGATCGACCTGTCGCATCTCAACGAGAAGGGCTTTCGCGATGTAGCCGCACTCAGCGATGCGCCGCTGGTGGCGACCCATTCCAACGTGCACGCGATCTGCGGCCATTCGCGTAACTTGACCGACTGGCAGCTCGGCGCGATCCGCGAAACCGGCGGCATGGTCGGGCTGAACTTCGCAACCGGCTTCCTGCGCGAGGACGGTCGCATGAATGCCGACACCAGCCTCGATATCATGGTGCGCCATATCGATTCGCTGCTGCAGGCGCTGGGTGAGGATGGCGTTGGTCTTGGCTCCGATTTCGACGGCGCCATGATCCCGGCCGTCATCGGCGATGTCGCCGGCCTGCCGAAGCTGATCGATGCATTGGCGGCACGCGGTTTCGGCCGCGCGCTGATCGAAAAAATCGCCTATCGCAACTGGCTCAATATGCTCGAGAAAACGATAGGTTAGAGACAGCCTGCGGCATGGTGTGTTCGGCCCGCCGGCATATGTCGACAAGGACATAGTTCGTCGGTGGAAGCCGGATACGATTGGGTGGATAGCCGGCAATGCTGAAGACCTTCACGGATGAGGGCGGCGAATTCGAGCGAACCGATGTCGTCATCGTCGGTGCGGGTTTCACCGGCCTGTCGGCGGCGCTTGAGATGAAGAAGGCCGGCATCGATTTCATCCTGCTCGAAGCACGCGACCGTGTCGGCGGACGCGTCGAGTCCCGACTGAACGGACTTGGCGAACGCATCGATAGTGGCGGCCAGTTCCTGTGCGAGGACATGCCGGAATTGATGGCCATGGTCGAGGCGCGCGGCAAGACGCTGGTTGAAACCTATGTCGATGGCGACTTCATCACCCAGCCGACGATATCCGCACAACGAGCAGAGCGGACCTATCATGCCGCGATGGCGATCCGCGAGCGCATGAACGGGATCGATCCGGACGATGCCTCGATTGCCGAACAGACCGTCGCCGACTGGCTTGCCTGCCAGCACGATTCGGCCGATGCAAGGATGGCTTTCCGTTCGATGATCGAAGGTCTCTGGTGCATGGCGCTGGACCAGATTCCTCTCTGGTATTTGATCGGCAATGACCGGCGGGTCACCAACGAGGTGACGGAACTGCAATATTCTGTGCGCGAAACCATGCATTCGCTGGCCGACGATCTGGCCCGCGACCTTGGCGATCGGTTGCGGCTAAGCGAGCCGGTCACGCGCATCGAGCACAGTTCGCAAGGTGTTCTTGTCGTTTCGGCCGGGGGTGCCGTCGAGGCGCGCACGGTTCTGGTGGCCGTCCCGCCGGCGACGGTGACGGAGCTCGCCTTTGCCCCCGCTTTGCCGGCCGGACTGGGGCGGGCGCTCGGCGCCTGGGAAAGCGGCGCGGCTATCAAGATCCTGGTGCGCTATGCCAAACCGTTTTGGCGGGCGCGGGATTTGAGCGGCATGGTGATGTGGCTCGAGCCGCCGGGGCTGTTTGCCTGCGACGCCGGCAAGGATGCGGAGCATGCGGCGCTCGTCGTGTTCGCCGGCGGCTCGCTCGCGCTGCGTTGGCGCGACCTCGGCGAGGCGGAACTGCGTGCGGAGGTGACCGGCCGGCTGGAGGCAGCCCTTGGTCCGGATGCCGGTGACGTCATCGATTTCAGTTTGCGTGACTGGACAGGAGATCGCTGGAGCGGCGGCGCGTACAGCGATCTTATTGTCGATGTTACAGCGACAGACGCCGAGCGAACAATCCTTGCCGGCGCACCGCCGGTGTATCTCGCCTCTTCAGAACTCTCGCCATCGTTTCCGGGGTATGTCGAGGGCGCCATCATTGCCGGGCGCATCGCCGCGCACAAGATCATTGCCGAGCTTCAAGCTCCGGGCTGAGCCTGATCTTTTCGAAAGACTGTTTGGCAAGATCGGTCAAGTTGCGCCTCGAGCCCTCGGCGCCGTCAAAGCCATGCCCGATTTTGCCCGACTTCGCCCGAAATGCTGTTTCGAATTCGTTACAGTGCCAATCCTTCGCCACCCCATCACCGTTACAAAGCGCGGATAAGTTCATTTCACCGCCAAAAGAAACTCAGCGAAGGGGAAGGTAATGCATGCGAAAATCCAGACGATCCGCGGCGAGGGGCGCCTTCAGGCTCCAGAGCGCAATGACCGCCGTCCGAAACTGGCGCTGCGCCAGCGGGCCAGCGACCACCCCATGGCGATGTTCATGGTGCTGGCTGCTTGCGCCTTCGTCGGCATGGCGTTCACGCCGACAATCGGGCCGGCCTTCGCTTCGTTGAATCCGCCGGCCAATCTCATCGACGGCGCGCAGACGACGACCAGGACCGCGCGTCTGCCGGTGCCGGTGACCGACTTCGCCTGCAAGGGCCAGGCCTGGGGTGCCGAGAGCATGGATTGCCTGCGCGCCATCGCCGAACAGTCCGGAACACACAAAAGCCGCGCGATCCGCATGATCGCCAATGCTGCGCCGTTGACCGGCACGCCGAATATTTTCTGATTTCCGTCGAAGCATGGTCCCGAAAACCGTTCCCGTTTTGTGGATCATGCTCTGACCTCCCCGAGCGCCCTCCAGTGCGCTCCTTTTGGCTCCCGCCCCCGGGAGCCTCTTTTTTATCCTTTCAAGGCCGCCTGTTCGGCGATGGCGGATAGCACGCTGCGCACATCCAGCGTGCTGAACGGCTTTTCCAGAATCTGCGGTCGCTGGTGCGCCGGCAAGGCTTCGATTTCGGCTTTGGCACCGATCAGGTCTCCGGTGACCAGCACGAAACGCCGCGCCAAATCGGGCTTTTCGGCGAGCAGCTCACGATAGATCGATATGCCGCTGACGCCGGGCATGCGCAGGTCCGAAAAAACGATGTCCGGCGGCATGTGGCCGCTCAAGGTGGCGGCGCCCGATTCCCAGACCGGCACGATCCGCGACTTGATGCCCATCAGTTCGAGGATGTCGGAGAGCGAGCCGGCGACATCCGGCTCGTCGTCGATGATCAAGGCATGGCGCAGGCCGCTCGATCGCGGCTGGTTGTCGCCGGCGGTGGCGAGGCCGGCCACGATGGCCGGCAGCTGGACGACGAAACGCGCGCCTCTCGGGAGCACTTCCTCGAACCAGACATTGCCATTGTGCCGCTCGATGATCGATTTCGAGATCGACAGGCCGATGCCGGTGCCGACGCCGACCGGCTTGGTGGTGAAATAGGATTCGAAGATGCGGCCGCGGATCGCTTCCGGCACGCCGGGCCCATTGTCCTCGACCGAGAAGCAGGGATGATCCCGGTCGCTGCGGAACGTCCGCACCTTGATCAGCCGGTCCCCGGCAATGCCAGCCAAAGCGTGCTGGCTGTTGATGAGGAAATTGGCCGCCACCTGCGTCACATGGTCGGCGTCGGCCATGGCCAGCAGCGGGCCTGCGGCGAAATCAGTGTCGATGATGATGCCGCTTGAGCGCGCGCCATAGGCGGTCACTTCAAGTGCCGCCCGGATCACCTGGTTGAGGTCGGTCTCGGCTTGTGCCGCGGGATGGAGGCGGACCATCGACAGGAAGCTCTTGACGATGCGGCCGCAGCGCTCGGCGGCCGCGCGGACCTTTTCGGCGCGCACCTTGGTTTGCGGATCGGAGGCGAATTCGTGCAGCAGCGTCGATTGCGCCACAACCACGGCCAGCGGGTTGTTGAGCTCGTGCGACACACCGGCCAGCAACGAACCCATGGCCGCCATCTTCTCGTTCTGGTGCAGCTTCTCGCGTTGCCGGCCGATTTCCTCCTCGGCGCGCAATTTGTCGCGCAGGTCGCGGATGGAGCCGAAGATCAGGCGGCGGTCGGCAACCCGCATCTCGGTGGCCGTCAGCTCGATCGGGAACACTTCGCCGGCGGCATTCTGGGTCACCGTCTCGAGCCGCTGGCCGACCATCGGCGCGCCGCGGCCGGACATGTATTCGGCTCCTGAGGCATAGCCCTTGCGGTAGTAGATCGGCACGATCGTATCGAGCAGGTCCTTGCCGAGGATGTCGCTGCGCTGGAAGCCGAACATCTTCTCGGCAGCCGGATTGAATTCGATGATCGAGCCGGTCTCGTCGATGACGACAATGGCGTCGAGCGAGGCCTGCAGCATGGTGCGGCGAATGACCTCGCTGGCGTGGGCGTCGGAGGGCGAGCGCTCGATGGCGTCGCCGATGGCCAGCGCGATGATGTGCAGCGTCGCCTCTTCCTCGTCGGTCCATGCACGCTCGTTGATGCAGTCATTGACCGCCAGCGTGCCCCAGAGATGGCCGTGCGCGAAGACCGAGACCGAGAGGAACGATTTGATGTTCTGCTTCTCGAAATCGGTCCTCAGGAAGCCTTCGAGGTCGCGCGTATGACCGGCGAAGATCTTGCCTTGCCTCTCGTCCTCGGCAAGCCGCTCCAGGAGCGGGTCGGAATTGACGATCGATTGCATGATGACGGTCGGTGATGCCAGTTCGCCGCCGAAAAGAGGGTCGATCCAGTAGGCGGCGACGGATTGGGCGAAGCCCTGGCCGGGCAGTTCGCGCAAGCGAAACAGGATGCCGCGCTGGCAATCCATGGCCCGGCAGAGCGTTTCCAGTATGCCGTCCATCTCGCGCTGCCAGTCGCCGGCCTCGCGCAGCCGGCGAACGACGCGCACGGCCGCCATCGCCGCGCCCTGCCGGAACCCTTGCATATCGGTGCTTGCTGCTTCAGCGATCATCTTGTGCTGTCATTCCGGAGTCGCGCCAATTCGGCCGGCGAGCAACCACATCCTTCTGGCCCGGTGCTCAGTTGCCGTCGCCGGCCGGCAGCGAGAAGATATAGCCCTCGCCGCGCACCGTGCGCAGGAATTTCGGATTGGCGGGATCGGCCTCGATCTTTTTGCGCAGCCGCATGATGCGAATGTCGACCGCGCGTGACGATTCCGGATCTTCGGTGAAACCGATCGCCTCGGAGATAGCGGCGCGGGTCAGCAGCCGGTTGGCGCGGGTGAGGAAAATCTCCAGCACGTCGAACTCGCTCTTGGCCATGTCGATCACCACGCCATTGGCGCCGGTGACCAGCCTGCCGTCGAGATCGGCCTGGAAGGGGCCGAAGGCAACGGAACGGCGATCCGCCCCGGCCCTCTTGTCCTGCAGCTCTTTGGGCTGGGGAACCCGGCGCAACACGCTGCGCACCCTGGCCAGCACCTCGCGCAATTCGTAAGGCTTGACGATGTAGTCGTCGGCACCGAGTTCCAGCCCGACAATGCGGTCGAGCGCGGTGCCGGCCGCGGTCGCATAGATGATGCCGATCGGCAGTTTCGAACGCAGCCAGCGGCCAAGCGAGAGGCCGTCCTCGCCGGGCATGGCGATGTCGAGAATGGCAAGATGAAACGACTGCGTTTCAACGAGGCTGCGCGCGGCGGCCGCACTTTCAGCGGTGGCCACGTCATATCCGGCGGCGCCAAGGTATTCGGCGACAGCGTCCCTCAGGTCGGGCTCATCCTCGACGATGACAATTCTTGCCCGCACGATGCTTTCGCTCCCACTTTCAGTGGAAAGTAGATTGGGTATAAACATCATGTCCAGCACTCATATCGGGGTTGCCAGGGAACGGTTGGAAAACATGGCCGCACGATCCGTCATTGCGCTCGTTTCGGTAGCCGAAGTGGTCGCGACCGAACTCGCCGACCATCTTGAACGGCGCGGCCATGACGTGCATCAGGCACGCCAGCCCTGGGAGGCCGAATCGCTGCTGTCGGGAAAGGGCATTGACGTCGTCGTCGTCGGCGACAGCCTCAGCCAGGCGGAGGGGCGGGACCTGCTCAGACGTTATGGCGGCCAAGGAGGAGGCGGTGAGGGCGGACCGGATTTCATTCTGATCTGCCGCCCGGCCGATCTTGTCGACAAGGTGCTGGCGCTGGAGCTTGGTGCGGCCGACGTCGTCGAGAGCCCGCTCAATGTCCGTGAACTGGCCGCCCGTGTCGGCGGCCTGCTTTCGCGCCGCGGCAGGGGCACCCAGGAACTGATCGTGCTGGAGAACGCGACCGTCGATCTGAGATCGGCGATGGTCATGCATCGCTCCGGCACGGAGGAACAGCTTTCGCCCGGTCAGGTGGCGCTGCTCAGGCTGTTCCTGGCCAGTCCGCGCAAGGTTTTGACGCGCGACGACATCATCGCCGCGGCGCCGGCCGAAAACGCCGATGCCTTCGATCGCTCGATCGATTCGCGCATCGTGCGGCTGCGCCGCAAACTCGACACCGAAACCATCACCACCATACGCGGCGCCGGCTACCGGTTCGATCCGCCGCGGCAATTCGCGGACTGATTGCCGGGCACTGACGCAGTCTCTGGTTTCGGGCATCGGATTTTCCATCTCCGGCCCCGACGCTCTTGGCGCTCAGCGTACCAGCAGAAGCGATGGACCCACCGGCATGTCACTGCCCATGGTCAGCTCGCCAGCGTGGGCGCGGTCCCTGAGCAGCACGGTGGCAAGGCCGGCAAAGCCGAGCAGGCCCTGGGCGTAAAGCAGTGCGGAAAGCACCGAAGCGGCAAATTTCGTTTTCATCGTACCAATTCCCCAAAATGGTTTGTTGCGGGTCGCTTCAGGATACCCCCGAAGCGCCCGCGCCGCCCACGGAACCCCCCGTCTCGGCGCGGGCCTTCGGTCCTCTCGGCAGCAAGTTGCCGGAGGCGCCGCTCAAACCCGTCAGCCTAAGGCCGACCCGCCAGAGGGCCTTTAGCCGGGCGATGCGCAGGCTGGAAACAATCCAGACCGTGGCGAAAAACAGTGCGGCGTGCAGGGTCGAAATCTCGCCTGAAGTCATCGCGCCGAGGCTTGTCAGCGGGGTGCCGGCAACCGTGCCGACGCCGCCGATGACCGCTGCCGCGATGCTGATCCTGAAAAGCCAGGACAGCGCGTTCGATTTCGTTCCCATGTTCGTTACCGGCTGTTTTCGTTGCGTCAACTTTGCTTGCGGCCCGTATCCGGATCATGCCGCTTGAAACCTCGCTTTGTTGCAGTTTGGTTTCGAGATCTACGGCGGTCCTTTCGAATACTGCTAATTCGCACTTTCGTTTAGCGACGGATACCCATGTTCCTGACCTTGGTCTTGCTAGGGTCTCGCTGGCGGGCCACCGACGGCTCTAATGGGGTTGCCGTTTGTTAACCAGTGGAAACAGATTCGAAACACAAATGAGCATTTTGCGAAATCTCTCCGAAACATGACGTTGGGATAAGCAGCCATCGAATTGGAGCCGGCTGGACCGGCAGAGAGAGGGGATTTTCTTCATGCATACCGCCATTTCCGCCAAGCTCATCAACATCGCCGCCGCCGCTCTGACCGGTGCCGCACTGCTGTTCGGCTCGGGCGCCGCGCATGCCGCCAACAAGATCGTGGCCCGCGTTTCGCTTTCGCAGCAGATCATGGAAGTCTCCGTCGACGGCCGGCCGACCTTCGCCTGGAAAGTCTCCACCGGCGACCGGGCCCATGTGACGCCGACCGGCTCGTTCAAGCCGACCCGCATGCATGAAATGTGGTATTCGAAGAAATACGACAACGCCCCGATGCCGCACTCGGTCTTCTTCAGCGGCGGCTATGCGGTGCACGCGACCTATGCGATCAAGCGCCTCGGCCAGCCGGCTTCGCATGGCTGCGTGCGGCTGCACCCCGACAACGCCGCCGATTTCTACCAGCTCGTCGAAACCTTCGGGGCGACCAACACCAGCATCGTCATCGTCAAGTAGCAGGCTGGAAACGGTGGCGTGGCAGCATGCTGCCGCGCCTCAAAGCTCCCTCCGGAAAACGCTGCGGTATTGCGTACAGTTCAAACCGGCGGTATCGAGCCCAGCCAAAAAGAAAAGAGGCCGGGAATTTCCCGGCCTCTTTTCTTTTGTTTCCATCAATCTGCCCCGCGCATTTCTGGGCGGGACTCCCTCGACCGTCCTAGCTCGGCAGTGCCGGCATCAGCTTGGGGTCCGGCTTCTCCGCCAGATGAGGCAGGTCCTTGCTGGCGATGAAGGTGTAGAACATGGGCACGACGAAGAGCGTGAACATGGTGCCGACCAGGATGCCGGTGAAGATGACCAGGCCCATCGAATAGCGGGCCGCGGCACCAGCGCCGCTGGACGTGATCAGCGGCACAACGCCGAGCGCCATCGCCGCCGTCGTCATCAGGATCGGCCGCAGGCGCACCTTGGCCGAGGCGATGATGGCATCGCGCCGCCGCATGCCATGCTTTTCACGCTGCTGGTTGGCGAACTCGACCAGCAGGATGCCGTGCTTGGTTATCAGACCGATCAGTGTGATCAGGCCGACCTGCGTGTAGATGTTGAGCGTGCCGAGGCCCAGATTGAGCGGCACGATCGCGCCGAAGATCGACAACGGCACCGCCATCATGATGATCAGCGGATCACGGAAGCTTTCAAACTGCGCCGCCAGCACCAGATAGATGACGACAACTGCGGCCGCGAAAGCGATCAGGATGGTGTTGCCCTGTTCCTTTTCCTGTCGCGATTGACCGGAATAATCGATGAAGAACGTGTCGGGCAGGCTCTCCTTGGCGATGTCCTCCAGCGCCTTCAGCCCGTCGCCGGTGGTGACGCCGGGCAGCGGAAGCGCCGAAATCGTCGACGAATTCAGCTGGTTGAACTGCTCGATTGCCGCCGGCGCCGCATTGGTCGAAATCTTGACCACCGCCGATAGCGGCACCATCTCGCCGGTCACGCTGCGCACGAAGTATTCGCCGAGCTTGTCGGGGTCGTCGCGGAACTCCTGCGGCACCTGCGGGATGATGTCGTAGCTGTTGGAATCGCGGTCGAACTGCGCCACTTCGGCGCCGCCGACCAGCAAGGTCAGCGTGCGGCCGATATCGGCGATCGGCAGGTTCAGCGCGGCGGCGCGGTCGCGGTCGATGGTCACCGTCACCTCCGGTGCGTCATAGGCCATCGAATTCTGCACGACGATGAAGCGGCCGGAGGCCTGCGCCTTGTTCTTGATCTGCTCGGCCACCTCGTACACTTCCGAGGAAGCGCCGGTCGATCGCACCACCATGGAAATGGGCAGGCCGCCGCCGGAGCCCGGCAGCGTCGGCGGTGCGAAGACGAAGGCCTCGACACCGGCCACTTTGGCGATACGGGCCGTAATGTCAGCCTGCAGTTCCTTCGAATTGCGCTTGCGTTCCGCCCAGTCCTTGAAGGCATAGCCGACGAAGGCGCTGTTTGTCGTGCCGCCGAAGGCGACGGCCGAGAACTGCGCCCGTGTTTCGGGAATATCCTTCACCAGGCCGAGGATCTGGTTGACGTATGTCTCGGTGTAATCGGACGTCGCATAACGCGGCGCCGTCACAATCGAGAGCAGAAAGCCCTGGTCCTCTTCCGGCGCAAGTTCGCTCGAGGTCTTGGTGAACATGAAGCCGGTGACGCCGACAAGCGCAAGCACGATGATCAGCGTCAATGGGCGATAGTTCAGCGATCCGGTGACGGCGCGTTCATAGACATGCTCGACGCGCGCGAAGGTGCCGTCGACAATGCGCTGGAAACGGCCCGGCGTGCCGGACTTCAAGAGGCGTGCCGACATCATCGGGGTGATGGTGATGGCGATGACACCCGACAGCACCACCGAGCCGGCGAGCGTGACCGCGAATTCACGGAACAGCGCGCCGGTCAGGCCGCCGGTAAATGCCAGCGGTGCGAACACGGCGGCCAGCGTCATGGTCATGGCAACGATGGCTGATGCGATTTCGCGCATACCGCTGAACGCAGCCTGCATCGGCGACATGTGATCTTCTTCCATGTGACGGTGGATGTTCTCCACCACCACGATGGCGTCGTCGACGACCAGGCCGATCGCCAGCACCATGGCCAGCAGCGACAGAAGGTTGATCGAGTAGCCAACCGCGAACAAAAGGAAGCAGACGCCGATCAGCGACAACGGGATGGTGATGATCGGCATCATCACCGACCGGAAGGAGCCAAGGAACAGAAGGATGACGACGACGACGATGGCAACCGCCTCGCCGATGGTCTTGAACACCTCTTCAATCGAGGCGCTGATCTGCCCGGTCGCGTCGTAGACGACCTCGATCGTCATGCCTTTCGGCAGTGTCTCCTGAATCTGCGGCACCAGCTTGGTGAGCGCAGCCGCCGTGGTCAGCGGATTGGCCGCCGGCGTCGGGAAGATGGCGAGGAAGGTGCCTGGCTTACCGTTGAACGAGACCCTGGTGTCGGTGTTCTCGGCGGCGAGTTCGACGCGAGCCACGTCGCGCAACCGCACCACATTGCCGTCGGTCGAGCGCAGCGGCAGCTCGGCGAATGCCTCCGGCGTCTGCAATGTCGAGCGCACCGTGATCGAGGAGACGACATACTCGTTCTGGGTGTTGCCGGGCGCCGACAGGAAGTTGGAATTGTTGATCGCCGTCAGCAGTTCGGAGGCGGTCACGCCGCGCGCCGCAAGTTTGACCGGATCGATCCAGACGCGCATCGAGTATTCCTGGGCGCCGAAGATCTGCACGTCGGCGACGCCTTCGACCGTCGACATGCGCGGTCTGATGACGCGCTCGATATACTCCGTCAGCTGCTCCTTCGTCATGTTCGGATTCTGCATCGAGATGTACATCATCGCGAACTGCTGGCCGGTGCCCTTGACGATGACAGGGTCCTTCGACGCGTCCGGCAAAGTGCCGCGCACGCCCTGGACCTTGGACAGAACTTCGGTCAGCGCGACGTCGGGGTTCGAGCCGAGCTTCATCTGCACCGTCACGGTGCTGGAGGACGGGCGGCTGGACGAGGTGACGTAGTCGATGTTTTCGGTCGAGGCGACGGCGCGGGCGATCGGGGCGGAAATGAAGCCCTGGATCAGATCGGCGCTGGCGCCTGGATAGGCCGTGGTGATCGTGATGGCCGTTTCATCGACCTTCGGATACTGCCGGATCGACAGGTTGAAGATGCCCTGGAAACCCAGGAGCAGGATCATGCAAGCAAGGACCGTCGAAAGAACAGGCCGGCGAATGAAGAGATCTGAAAAGCTCATTGCTGGCCGGCCTGCTTGTTCGCCGATTTGGTCGGGTCGATGGTGTTGTCCACAACGACGGACATGCCGTTGAAGAGGCGGTTCTGACCGGCGGTGACGACCTCGTCGCCGGCCTTCAGCCCCTCGACGATCTCGACCATGCCTTGATTGCGGCGGCCGGGCTTGACGAACACCTGCGACAGCACGAGCGCGGGCTTGTCACCTTCCGCCGCCGGCTTGGCCCCATCGGCAGCCTTATCAGTTGGCTTTGCCGCATCGGCGGCAGGCTTGGCTGCATCAGCCGCCGGCTTCATGGCATCGGCCGGCTGGGTGTCCGCAGGCTTGGCGTCAGCCGATTTGTCGGCTGCCGGCGCAGCGGGTTTTTCCTCCGGCTTGGCAGCTGGCGCTGTCTCGGCGGGCTTGGCTGGCTGCACCACGAAGATGTAGTCGCCATAGAGACTTGTCGTCAGCGCCGTCTGCGGCAGGGTCAGCACGTTCTGCTCTTCGGGCAGCTCGACACGCACCTGCACGAACTGGCCGGGGGTCAGCTTGCCATCGGGATTGGCGACTTCCGCCCGGATGTTCACCAGCCGGCTGGACGAGTCGATCTTCGGGTCTATGCCACGAATGGCGCCTGCGA
Organism: Mesorhizobium ciceri biovar biserrulae; assembly: GCF_001618845.1. Lineage (NCBI taxonomy): Bacteria > Pseudomonadati > Pseudomonadota > Alphaproteobacteria > Hyphomicrobiales > Phyllobacteriaceae > Mesorhizobium > Mesorhizobium ciceri. The sequence goes on along the minus strand of NZ_CP015064.1, from coordinate 5,562,079 downwards.
ATGGCCTGTCCTCGCCGCCAAAGCCCAATCGAATCGTCTGCCCGATCTTGAGCAAGGCGAGTTGCTGTTCGGGAACCGTGAAATCGACCCGCATCGTGTCGAGGTCCTGCAATGTCACCACCGCGGTGCCGGGCGCCAGATACTGGCCGACATCGATCTTCGGGATACCCACTGTGCCGCCGAAAGGCGCCGTCAGCTGCTTCTGGTCGAGCACGGCCTGCAGCTTGGTGACTTGGGATGCCGAGGCCGAGGCCGCCGCACGCGCCGTGTCCAGCGTCGAGTCGGAGCCAACGCCACGCCTGGTCAGTTCGATGGCGCGGGCAAGTGAGGTCTGGTCTAGCGCGGCCTGCGCCTTCTGTGCATCGAGGTCGGCGCGCTCGACGGCGTCATCGAGTTGCAGCAGAACCGCATTGTCCGCCACCTTCTGGTTGGCATGGAAAAGGATGTCCTTGACGATACCGGTAGTCTCGACCGTCAGGTCGACACCGCGCACCGCCTTGACCGTGCCGATCGCCTCGACGCCTGGCGTCCAGGCCGAAGGCTTGGCGATGGTCGTCGAAACGGTTGCCGCCGGCGGCTTCATCGATGCGAAGTACTGCTTGATGCCGTTGTCGCGCAGGAAGTTGAAGCCGACGATGCCGCCGACCACGACGACGAGCAGGGCCAGAACCAGAACAATGATAAAGATACGGAGTATGCGCTTGAACAAGGAAGTCCCCTCAGTCGAAATCCGGCGCGAAGCGCGGATATCGGGACACATACCGACTGCGGGTCCCGATTTCAAATAATGGCGGTCTTCCTGTACCGTCTGGACGGTCTTGTCAATTGGGCCTAAGCTTGCGATGGGAGGCACCATGAGAGCCCAAAGACCGAATTCGCGCGAGAAGATTCTCGCCGCGGCGGCTGATGTTGCCCGGGAATCCGGACCAGGCAGCCTGTCGCTGGATGCCGTCGCCAGCCGTGCCGGCGTGTCGAAGGGAGGGCTCCTCTACAATTTCCCGACCAAGGCCAAATTGATGCAAGGTTTGGTCGAAGGCTATCTGCGCGAGTTCGAGCACGCGCTGGAAGCCGCCAGCACAAATGACAAAGACGAAAATCCCCTGGCCGTCTACATCAGGCTGTCGGCCAATGATTGCGAGGAAAAGCAGCCGTCGGCGTCCTGGATCTTCTCGGCCATCGCCGAGGATCCCGATTTCATGATGCCGATAAAGACCTTCAAGCGGCAGCTTTTCGAGCGGCTGAAGGGCGAGACGCCGGATCTCAAATCGCTGTTGATCTGCTATCTCGCCATCGAGGGATTGCGCAGCATGAACCTCTTCGATTCGGATGTCCTGTCGAAAGACGAGCGCCAGTTGTTGGTATCGTCGCTGCTCGAGATTGCCAAATAGGCGCCGCCCACCCGCTTTTCGGCGGGCCTGTTCGTGAACGCGGCGTTCGCCGGCGTCACACAGGGTTCATCGTGCGGACATAGCGTCTTCCCAGTTCTTTGCTGCAATGCATCTGGAGTGGGACATGGTGGACATAGTTTCTAGCGAGGCGGGCATTCCGAGACCGGATCATCCGCTGGATCAATCGGGCAGCGCGAAGTGGTTCCTGCCGGCCTTCGGCGTGCTGGTGCTCGTCGGCATCGCCTATGTCGGCTACGCGCTCAGCCAGGATCTTGCGGTGGCCAAGACTGTGCCGTGGATCCTGCTTGGCATCGCCTTGCTGATCGCGCTCGGCTTCGAGTTCGTCAACGGCTTCCATGACACCGCCAATGCAGTGGCGACGGTTATCTACACGCGCTCGATGCCGGCCGAATTCGCCGTCATGTGGTCGGGCGCCTTCAATTTCCTGGGGGTTCTCACCTCCAGCGGCGCGGTCGCTTTCGGCATCCTGTCGCTGCTGCCGGTCGAGCTGATCCTGCAGGTCGGCTCGTCCTCGGGCTTCGCCATGGTGTTCGCGCTGCTTGTGGCGGCGATCCTGTGGAATCTCGGCACCTGGTTCCTCGGACTGCCGGCGTCGAGCTCGCACACGATGGTCGGTTCGATCATCGGCGTCGGCCTTGCCAACCAGTTCATGGCGCCCGCCGGCAGCGCCACCAGCGGCGTCGACTGGTCGCAGGCGACCAATGTCGGCGTCACCCTGCTGGTGTCGCCGATCATCGGCTTCTTCGCCGCGGCGATCCTGCTCTATGTAATGAAGCTGCTGGTGCGCAATCCGGCGCTCTACGAGGCGCCGAAGGGCAACACGCCGCCGCCATGGTGGATCCGTGGCCTGCTCATCTTCACCTGCACCGGCGTCAGCTTTGCGCATGGCTCCAATGACGGACAGAAGGGCATGGGCCTGATCATGCTGATCCTGATCGGCGTCGTGCCGACGGCCTATGCGCTGAACCGCACCCCCGACATCAACTATCTCGAAGCCTACAAGTCTGCCTCGGTCAGCGTCGAAACGGCGCTGGGCAAATATGCCAAGCCCGGGGTCACCGTCACCGATGCCAAGGCCGCCGTCCAGGATGCCGTGCGCACCAGGACCTGGAACGACCAGACGACGGTTGCGCTGCAGACCTACATCCACAACACGACGGCTGGCCTGCAGCCCTATGCCTCGGTCGAGACGGTGCCGACCGATCTGGTCAGCAACGCCCGCAACGACATCTATTTGATCGGCGAAGCGCTCAAGCTGATCGACAAGAAGCAATTGCTGCCGATGGAGGCGGCCGATCTGAAAGCGGTCACCGACTATCACAAGGCCGTCGACAACGCGACGAAGTTCATCCCGATCTGGGTGAAGGTCGCCGTCGCGCTGGCGCTCGGCCTCGGCACCATGGTCGGCTGGAAACGCATCGTCGTCACGGTCGGCGAGAAGATCGGCAAGAGCCATCTGACCTACGGCCAGGGTGCGGCGGCCGAACTCGTGGCGATGGTGACCATCGGCATGGCCGATCGGCTGGGACTGCCGGTGTCGACGACTCATGTGCTGTCGTCGGGCGTTGCCGGAACGATGGCGGCGAACGGTTCGGGGCTGCAATGGGCGACGGTGCGCAATCTGCTGCTTGCCTGGGTGCTGACGCTGCCGTGCTCGATCACGCTGGCCTTCGTGCTGTTCATCATCTTCCGCCAGGTGTTCTGAGCCGAGCGTATAAGCGTCCAAAGAAAAGGCAGCGCCGGGTGACCGGCGCTGCCTTTTTTCTTTAAGTGAGCACTGCGTTCAAGGGGCGAAGACGTATTCGTTTCTGTTGACGTGGAACATGCCTAGGAAATTGGCCGAAACGCCTTTCGCTTCGTCATCCTGTGGCGGAGCAAGGAGCGAAGCGACGCGGCGCAGACCATAGGATCCATGCCGCGACTCCTGAGCGTTGCCGCGGTGCAGAATTCTGCTCCGCTGCACTCCGTGGCAAAGGTCACGGCATGGATCCCAGGGTCTCCGCGACGGAGCTTCGCTCCTGCTTCGCCCAAGGATGACGAAGTTTGGAGGCGTCGGCCAATCTCGAGCGTCGGCGATGGCCGTTCAAACGAATCCTGGCCAACACGCTGAACCGTTGGGCATAACCGGCCTGGCTACGTCGGGTCTTCGCGATGCAGGTCATGGATGGCCACACCGTCGACATTGGTCGGCATCGTCAGCCACTCACGATGGCGCAAGGTGCGCTGCGTGTCCTCCAACCCTGTCTCCCAATGCTCGCGCATCGAGGTGCCTGAGAACTCATAGTCCTTGGCGTGACCCTCATAGCCTTTGTGCTGATAGATCAGGTGCACGATGTTGACGGTGCCGGCGTCCGAATAGTCCTCGATCAGCGCTTCCTCGGCCGGCGTCCGCAACTCCTTCGGCACCCGTTTCAGTGCATCGAGCAGGCGCATCTTGAGACCGTGGATGCGTTTGAAATTGTCAGTGTTTTGCCGTGTGCGGCTCGAATACATGATGTCCTTATGGCGCGACAGCACGTCCGGCATGCTGCGCGGCAGGACGCCTCGCGCGCTGAACAGGTCGACCTGGAAAACCAGCGAGGAACGGTCCTCTTCCTGGTCGAGCAGATATTGCAGCGGCGTGTTGGAGACGATGCCGCCGTCCCAGTAATATTCGCCTTCGATGCGGATCGACGGGAACGCCGGCGGCAGCGCGCCGCTGGCCATGATGTGCTCCGGTTCGATGCGGACCTTGTCGGTGTCGAAATAGACGAAGTTGCCGGTCCGGACGTTGACCGCGCCGACGCTCAACCGCTTCTTGCCGTCGTTGAGGATGTCGAAGTCGATCAGGCTTTGCAGCGTCTCCTTCAGCTCGGCCGTGTCGTAGAAGCTGGTGGCGCCCTCGGCGCCGGGCTGCTCCATCCAGGGGTTAGGATTGCGCGGCTTGAAGAAGCCCGGCTGCCCCATGACCATGGTCATCCACGAACTGGTGCGATTGCGGATATCACGGTAGATGTCGCCTTCTGGCGTATAGGCCCAGATCTTGCGACCCGAAATCGTCTGCCAGAATTGCTCGAGGCGCTGCAGCCGGCGGCTCGATTCATTGCCGGCGATGATCGCCGCATTGATGGCGCCGATCGACACGCCGGAAAGCCAGCTCGGCTCGCAGCCGGCCTCTGCCAATGCCTGGTACACCCCAGCCTGGTAGGCGCCGAGCGCGCCGCCTCCCTGAAACACCAGCGCGACGCGGTCATACTGCGCCGAGATCTCCGCGATGGTGGCGGTGGCCTCCTTGTTGCGATTGCGTTCGAGCACGGCTTTGGTCTCCGACTTCTGTTTGGGCTCTGAAAGGCTTGTGCAGCTCAGGTGCGGTCGGCGAGATAATCGTGAACCACTTCGCCCAGCCCAAGCGTCAGGTCGGCGGTGAAGTGGACAGCGGACACGATGTCGAGCACCGGCAGCCGCGCCACGTCGGCCATGACGTGCGGCCGCAAATCGAGTGCGGCGGGCGCGGTCCAGGCTTCCTTCAGCGTGATGTCGGTGAGGTGGTAGCGGACCAGTTCGCAGATGCGCGGCGTGCCGTCGACATGCGGGACGATCTTGATCAGGAAATTGGGCGCGGCCAGCGAAGCGAGGACAGAGCCGTGATCGGCTTCCTTGTGCTTGTAGCCCATCGTGCCGGTGGCGCACAGAACGCTGCCATAGTGCAGCGTGCCGACGATGACCTCGCCTTCATGCACGATCTTCGGATTGGCAAGCTTCTTGGGAAAGCCCCACAGTTCGCGGCCGCCGGCGATCGGCGCGTCGTCGTCGAGATACATCGAATGGACGTAGGCGCCGTGCTGGCCCTTGTAGCGCACCGGGATGACCTGGCCGGTCTCGGTGTAGTCGCCGAAACCGGTCGAGTCAGGCATGCGGATGAATTCGTATTTGACCAGCGGCTCGTCGATCTCCAGCGGCTCCGGCACGACAGCCTCTAGCGCCTCGCGCGTCGTGCGGTAGGTGATGATGACGTATTCGCGGTTGAAGAAACGGTACGGCCCGGGCGGAAAGGAGGGGTTGGTCAGCGGCATCGCATAGGCGCGCTTCACGACATCGGCGATCTGCAAGGCTGTAGCCCCATTTTGGTTCAGGAATGACTGCGCGAATGCGCTCCGGATTATGTTGCACGGCACCATGACAGTGCCGTGTCAGCCGCCTGACAGCCGCCCAAGAGGCCTGTCGACGGCCGTCTCAACCCTGTAATCGCACCGACATATGGCTATGGCACTGTCATGGTGCGGCGCACAAAGGCGGCCCCGTTCGTTCCCTCCCACCTCTTGCGAGATCATCATGGGTTTCCTGTCTTCGAAGAACGCCCTCGTCACCGGCTCGACCAGCGGCATCGGCCTGGCCATCGCCCGCGCCTTTGCCGCCGAAGGCGCCAATGTCACCATCAACGGCCTTGGCGATGCGGCTGCCATCGAGCAGGAGCGCACCGGCATCGAGAGGGATTTCGGCGTCAAGTGCCGCTATTCCGGTGCCAACATGATGGATGGCGCGGCGGTCAGCGCCATGGTGCGTGAGGCCGAGGCTGCCTTCGGCAGTCTCGATATCCTGGTCAACAATGCCGGCATCCAGCATGTCGCGCCGATCGAGGAGTTTCCCGATGACAAGTGGGAAGCCATCATCCGCATCAATCTGCTCGCCGCGTTCTACGCCATCAAGGCGGCACTGCCGGGCATGAAGACGCGCAAATGGGGCCGTATCATCAACACCGCCTCGGCGCATGCGCTGGTCGCCTCGCCGTTCAAGTCGGCCTATGTGTCGGCCAAGCACGGCATTGCGGGCCTCACCAAGACGGTAGCGCTCGAAGCAGCGCTCGACGGCGTCACCGTCAATGCGATCGCGCCGGGCTATGTCTGGACGCCGCTGGTCGAAAGGCAGATTCCCGACACGATGAAGGCGCGCGGCATGACCGAGGAACAGGTCAAGCACGATGTGCTGCTCGCCGCCCAGCCGACCAAGGAATTCGTCACCGTCGACGAGCTCGCCGCGCTGACGCTGTTCCTGTGTTCGGACGCGGCCAGGCAGGTCACCGGCACCACCTTGCCGATGGATGGCGGCTGGACGGCACAGTAGAGGGTAATCCAAGCGTTCCGTTTGCCTGCTGGTGCCGCTGGGCGCTGGCAGAAAAGCACCCGGCTATGCCGTGATCTTAATCGATGCGGATGGCGTGGTCGTGCATTTCCATGATTTTCCGATCGACGCGGCGGGTTGCCCGTCTCCGGCAGGCTTCGCGGGACACTGAGCAAGACTTCCCGCGAGGGCCAAGATGCCGCCAGTCGCATGTGCCGGCCTATTGCACGGCAACGCAACAGGCTGCGCCGTTGCTGAGCTGAACGATCCCAACCGATGCCCATCCGCGCACTGACGGCGACTGCGCGGCATCGGGTTTCCCAGCCTCTTTCTCGTCCCGCCGGACTACGGTGAAAGTGTCCAAAAAGCACGGGAATATGGACATTAGTCTTGACAGAAATACAGATGTTCAATACGCGTCAGGCAATCGAACAAGCCTGCATTATGGGAGGAACGAGCGGTATGGCTTCCAATGTTTCGTTGACGGGTCTTGCCCGCGATCTCGAGGAACGCGCAAAGTCGGGCAAGCCTATCCGCATCGGCCTGATCGGCTCGGGCGAGATGGGAACCGACATCGTCACTCGTGTCGCCCATATGTCGGGCATCGAGATCGGCGCCATTTCCGAACTGAACCTGCCGGCTGCCAGCAAGGCCGTCGATATCGCTTTCCAGGAAACCGGGCATGCGCGCGAAGTGTCGAATGCTTCGGCTATGACGTCGGCGATGGAAGCCGGCAAGGTCGCGGTCACCAACGACGCCGACCTTGTCATCAACAATGATCTGATCGACGTCGTCATCGATGCCACCGGGGTTCCCGCCGTTGGCGCCGAGATCGGGCTGCGCGCCATGGAGCATGGCAAGCATCTGGTGATGATGAATGTCGAGGCCGACGTCACCATCGGCGCCTATCTGAAAAGCGAGGCCGACCGGCTCGGCGTCACCTATTCACTGGGCGCCGGCGATGAGCCGTCCTCCTGCATGGAGCTGATCGAGTTCGTCTCGGCCATGGGTCACCCGATCGTTGCCGCCGGCAAGGGCAAGAACAATCCGCTCAACATCGACGCCATTCCCCCGGACTATGAGGAGGAAGCCAAGCGCCGGCACATGAATGTCCGCATGCTGGTCGAATTCGTCGACGGCTCCAAGACTATGGTCGAGATGGCGGCAATCGCCAATGCCACGGGCCTGGTTCCAGACAAGGCTGGCATGCATGGCCCGGCGGCGACGCTTGGCGAACTGTCCAAGGTGCTGGTGCCGCAGAAGGATGGCGGCGTTCTGTCGAAGGTCGGCGTCGTCGACTATTCGATCGGCAAGGGTGTCGCGCCCGGCGTCTTCGTCGTTGCCGACATGTCGCATCCGCGCATCTCCGAGCGCATGGAAGATCTGAAGATGGGCAAAGGCCCGTATTTCACTTTCCATCGTCCCTATCACCTGACCTCGCTCGAAGTGCCGCTGACCTGCGCGCGCGTCGTACTCTACGGCAAGGCCGACATGGTGCCGCTGGCCAAGCCGGTGGCCGAAGTCGCCGCCGTGGCCAAGAAGGACATGAAGCCCGGCGAGAAGCTCGATGCGATCGGCGAATATTGCTACCGCGCCTGGATCATGACGACGCCCGAGGCGCGCGCCGCCAAGGCCATTCCCTGCGGCCTGCTGCAGGGCGGCTCGGTCACCGCGCCGATCAAGAAGGGTGAACTCATAACCTATGCGAATGCAGCGCCCGCGGCGGGCTCCAAGATCGCCGAACTGCGCGCTCGCCAGGACAAGCTCGTCTATGGGACCGTGGGAGCGTGATCATGGCCACAGCCAGCAAAGCCGTCACTAACAGTCGCGCCAATCTGCCCTTCGTCTACCGCCAGTACAGCGCCGAGCAGCTCAAGCAGGTGCTCCACAAGATGTACCTGATCCGCCGCTTCGAAGAGGGCGCGGAGGAGTGCTACACGCGCGGCCTCATCCACGGCACCATGCATTTGTCGATCGGCCAGGAAGCCAGCGCCATGGGCATCTGCATGCCGCTTGCCGAGGATGACCAGATCACCTCGACGCATCGCGGTCACGGCCACTGCATTGCCAAGGGCGCCGAGGTCAAGCGCATGTTCGCCGAGTTCTTCGGCAAGACCACAGGCTACTGCAAGGGCCGTGGCGGCTCGATGCACATCGCCGATGTCGGCAAGGGCAATCTCGGCGCCAATGGCATCGTCGGTGGCGGTATTCCGATCGCCGTCGGGGCGGCATTGTCCTCCAAGATGATGAAGACCGGCAAGGTCGTGGTCTCCTTCTTCGGCGATGGCGCCAACAATGAAGGCGCTTTCCACGAGGCGCTCAACATGGCGGCGGTCTGGAAGCTGCCTGTCATTTTCGTCTGCGAGAACAATGGCTACGGCATGTCGACATCGACAGCCCGCTCGACCGCGGTCAAGAACATCGCCGAGCGCGCCGCCGCCTATTCGATGCCGGGCGTCATCGTCAACGGCAACATCTTCTCCGAGGTCGCCGAGGCGTCTCATCAGGCTGTTGCCCGAGCCCGCGCCGGCGAGGGGCCGACGCTGATCGAGTCCAAGACCTACCGCCATCGCGGCCATTCCAAGAGCGACCGCAACCGCTATCGCACCAAGGAAGAGATCGAGGACTGGATGTCGAACCGCGATCCGATCACCCTGTTCGAAAGCGAGCTCAGGGAATTCGGCTTCATCGACGACAAGGGCATCGAGGCCATTCGCGATGCCGTGGCGCAAGAGATCGCCGAGGGCATCGAGTTCGCCAAGGCGAGCCCTTCGCCCGATATCAGCGAGACGGGAAATTACGTGTATACGGAGCAGGCGTGATGGACGCGATGGTGCGTGAACTGAGCTACGCCCAGGCGATCCAGGAAGCCATGGCGATCGCCATGGACATGGACGAACGCGTTTTCCTGATGGGCGAGGATATCGGCGTCTATGGCGGCGCCTTCCAGGTCACCGGCGACCTGGTCGAACGTTACGGCGCTGACCGCGTCATCGACACGCCGATTTCGGAACTGGGCGGCGCGGGCGTCGCGGTGGGCGCTGCCCTCACCGGCATGCGGCCGATCTTCGAGTTCCAGTTTTCCGATTTCGCCACGCTTGCCATGGAGCAGATCGTCAACCAGGCGGCCAAGATGCGCTTCATGCTGGGCGGCGAGGTTTCGGTTCCCGTGGTGATGCGCTTTCCCGCCGGTTCCGGCACCGGTGCGGCGGCTCAGCACAGCCAGAGCCTCGAAGCCTGGCTCGGCCATGTGCCGGGTCTGAAAGTCATCCAGCCGGCGACCCCCTATGATGCCAAGGGCATGCTTTTGGCGGCGGTCGCCGATCCCGATCCGGTCATGATCTTCGAGCACAAGCTGCTCTACAAGATGAAGGGCCCGGTGCCCGAAGGCTATTACACCGTGCCGATCGGCAAGGCCGATATCCGCCGCGAGGGCCGGGATCTCACCATCGTCGCCACCTCGATCATGGTGCAGAAGGCGCTCGACGCGGCGGCCGTGCTGGAGAGCGAAGGCATCGACGTCGAAGTCGTCGATCTCCGGACCATCCGGCCGATGGACAAGCAGACCGTCATCGACAGCGTCAAGAAGACGTCGCGGCTGCTATGCGTCTACGAAGCGGTCAAGACGCTGGGCATCGGCGCCGAGGTCAGCGCCATGATCGCCGAGAGCGAAGCGTTCGACTATCTCGACGCGCCGATCGTGCGGCTGGGCGGCGCCGAAACGCCGATCCCCTACAATCCGGAACTCGAGAAGGCGACGGTGCCGCAAATTCCGGACATCATCACCGCCGCGCGCGACCTCGTGAAAGGGGTCCGCTAGCCCATGCCGACCGAAGTCATTCTTCCCAAGGTCGACATGGACATGGCGACCGGACAGATCTCGCGCTGGTTTGCCGAGGAGGGCGCGCACGTCAAGAAGGGCGATGTGCTGTTCGAGATCGAGACCGACAAGGCGGCGATGGAAATCGATGCGCCGGCCAGCGGCGTCCTGCGCGATGTCACCGGCAAAGAGGGTGTCGATATTGCGGTCGGCGCTGCCGTGGCGTGGATCTATGCCGACGGTGAGGCCTATGGGGCTGATGCTGCTGCGGCCAAGCAGGACAAGGCGCCAATCTCCCCACCCGTGGGGGAGATGTCGACGAAGTCGACAGAGGGGGGCGCTGTCGCGCCAACGTCTCATTCTGTCACTCACCCCTCTGCCCTGCCCTCTTTGCCGCCACTTGGCATCTCCCCCACAAGGGGGGAGATCGGCCAATCGCCATCGGCCGGCCGTGCAACACCGCTTGCCCGACGCCTGGCCCGTGAGGCCGGCCTGAACCTCTCGACCGTATCTGGCACCGGCCCGTATGGCCGGGTGGTGAGGGCCGATGTCGACGCGGCCATTGCCGGTGGCGGCGCAAAGCCTGCCGCCAGGGCAGCGCCCGCTGGCGCACCAGTGGCTCCGGCTGCCGCTGCCCCTGCGGTGAAGGCGATGTCGGACGATCAGGTGCTGAAACTGTTCGAACAGGGCTCCTACGACCTCGTCCCGCATGACAATATGCGCAAGACCATTGCGCGCCGCCTGGTCGAGGCCAAGACCACCATTCCGCATTTCTACCTGACGCTCGACTGCGAGCTCGATGCGCTGCTGGCGCTGCGCACGCAGATCAATGCGGCAGCCCCGGTGAAGAAGACCGACAAGGGTGATGCTCCGGCCTACAAGCTGTCGGTCAACGATATGGTGATCAAGGCGATGGCGATGGCGCTGAAGGCGGTGCCCGATGCCAATGCCTCGTGGACCGAAAGCGCCATGGTCAAGCACAGGCACGCCGATGTCGGCGTTGCCGTGTCGATCCCCGGCGGGCTGATCACACCGATCATCCGCAAAGCCGACGAAAAGACGCTGTCCACCATCTCCAACGAGATGAAGGATCTGGCCAGTCGCGCGCGCAGCCGCAAGCTGAAGCCGGAAGAGTATCAGGGCGGCACCACGGCGGTGTCCAATCTCGGCATGTTCGGCATCAAGGATTTTGCCGCGGTCATCAACCCGCCGCACGCGACCATCCTGGCGGTCGGCGCCGGCGAGGAGCGGGCGGTGGTCAAGAACGGCGAGATCAGAATAGCCACCGTGATGTCGGTGACGCTGTCGACCGACCACCGCGCCGTGGACGGTGCGCTGGGTGCCGAACTGCTGGTCGCCTTCAAGAACCTCCTTGAAAATCCGATGGGCCTGCTGGTCTGATCCACCAAGCAGAAGCCGGCGCCGACTGATGCGCCGGCTTGCGACAGAAACGACTTGTCAGGCGCTGACCCTTGACCCATGTTCTATCTGGATTGCGATCCAGGGAGGCCAAATATGCCTGCATTCGACCCATCTGACGTCAAAACCCTGTTCGGCAAGGTCATGGGTGCGTCGCCATCCGACATCAAGCTGGTGGCGCAGCGCCTGCACGACCACGCCTTCGAGCCTCGCATGTCGGCGGAGGAGACCAGGCAGCTCGTCACCAGCCTCGGCTATGACAGTCTGGACGCGTTCTGCGCCGACATCGGTCTGCCCACGCATATCGCCGAGCGGTGGAGCCGTTTTGGTGTTTCCGGCGAGATGAAGCAGGTGTTCACACTGTTGGCGGCGCAGCGCAAGCGGGTGGCCGAGGCGATCGCCGAATTCGAATCCATGACCCATGTCGGCGTCGAGGATTTTTTGCGCGAGCGCGGGCTCATCTAACCGCCCTTGGCAAGCAGCGCCGTGGCGGTGTCGCTGTCAGTGATCAGCACATTGGTGTCGACTGCTTTCAGTGCGGCGAGGATCGCCGCGACCTTGCGCTTGCCGCCCGCGGCGAGAACCACATTCGGCACCTTGCCGACCACATCGAGATCGATGGCCATGACACGCCCGTTGACCTCGTGGTCCACCAAACGGCCATTGGCATCGACGAAATAGCACAGCATGTTGGCGACCGCGCCCTTCGCTTTCAACGGAGCGATCAGCGATGACGGAACGATGCCATGCCGGAAGATGGTGGCGTCGGGCGACATGTCGCCGACGGTGAGCAGCGCGATGTCGGCGGCGGCCGCGCGTTGGCGTACATCCTGCAGGGTCGGCTGCGCCCAGAGGAGATCGCGCAGCGAGGAATTGTCGACCGTGACCGGCGCGGTGATCTGGTAGCTGTCGACCTCGAAGACATCGGCTACCTTGGCGGCAACGATGGACGGATTGATCCATTGCGAGTGCGGCAGGCTGCCGACGAGCGCCACCACACAGGCACGCTTCAGCTGCCGGCGGGCAAGGAAGCCGAGGCTGGCATGCAGGGTCGCGCCGCCACCGATGGCGAGCGTCATGCCGTCCTGCATCTGCTCGCCGAGATAGGCCGCGACGGCATGGCCGATGGCTTTCTCCAGATGGTCATGCGCCGAAGGCGTCGGGATGACGACGGCGGCATTCAGACCCCAGCGCTTTTCCAGTCCCCGCTCGAGCGCCACCTGCCCGGCGGTCGGCGCGTTGATCATGGTGACGACAATGCCCTCGGCGGTGCAGGAGGCCAGCGTACGCATGACCTTCACCCTGGAGACATCGAGCTTTTCGGCAATCTGTTCCTGGGTAAAACCTTCGACATAGTAGAGCCATGCCGTCTTGACGGTAAGGTCCGACGAGACCATCGGCAGGCGAGCCTGTCTGGGTTTTTCTGTGGTCATCGGTTCCTGTCCCTCATGAGCCGTGGCCTGACCGGTGCTCATCAAGGAAATACCGGCCGGATGTCAACTGATGCCGGATCTGCGGCGTGTCGATTGTCGCACATTTCTGTTCATTTGTAATTGACATCGTACATATGAACATATTTTGTGGGTTTCACGCGCTGTGTCATCCACCAGTCATATGCGCCGTGCAGGGAGGAAGAGACGGGGAGCCGGCCAGAGCCGGACCGGTCATGCACAGAAAGACAGGAGGTCTCATTGAAGACGCACTTCATCAAGCTGCTGGCCAGCCAGCTGGCGCTCGCAGCAACTTTGTTTGCCGGCGTGGCAAACGCCGAAACACTGACGCTCTACACGTCCCAGCCGGAAGCCGACGCGGCCAAGACCGTGGATGCCTTCAAGAAGGCGCAGCCGGGTATCGATGTGAATATCTATCGCTCCGGAACGAGCGACATCCTGACCAAGATGGCGGCCGAGTTTGCCGCCGGCAGCCCGCAGCCCGACGTGCTTCTGATCGCCGATGCGGTCTCGATGGAGCTGTTGAAGAAGGACGACCGGCTACTGCCCTATCCCGAGGCAAAGCTCGATGGCATCGAAGCGGATGCCTATGACGCCGACAAGACCTATTTCGGCAGCAAGCTGATCACCACCGGCATCGTTTACAACACCGCTGCGACCGAGAAGCCGCAGCATTGGGCCGATCTTGCCAAGCCCGCCTATGCCGATGGCCTGGTCATGCCGAGCCCGCTCTATTCGGGTGCCGCCGCCTACCTGCTTTCGGGCTTCGTCGGCGACGCCAATTATGGCTGGGATTTCTTCCAGAAGCTGAAGACCAACAACACCGTCAGCGTGCGCGGCAATGGTGCGGTGCTGAAGTCGGTGGCATCGGGCGAAAAGCCCTATGGCATCCTGGTCGACTTCATGGCGATGAACGCCAAGAAGAAGGGTTCCCCGGTCGAGTTCGTGTTCCCCTCGGAAGGTGTGCCGGCAGTGACCGAACCGGTCGCCATCATGAAGACTGCCAGGAATGTCGACGGCGCCAAGAAGTTCGTCGACTTCATTCTTTCCGATGACGGCCAGAAGCTTGCGCTTTCGATGGGCTATCTGCCGGCGCGCGCCTCGGTCGGCCGCCCCGAATGGCTGCCGGAAGGCGTCCAGGTCAAGGTGATGCCGTTCGACACCAAGGCAATCGTCGCCAAAACCGACGCCGACAAGGCGAAGTTCTCGGAACTGTTCGGCGGCTGAGCCGGCAATCCAGTCAGGGGTGCCGTCCCAGCGGTATCCCTGACGGGCAAAACCCCGATCGCCTCGGCTGATCGACCCCAGGAAACGCAATCATGTCAACACGGATCAGGGAAAGCCGGGGCCAGGAAATGGTCCTGACGGCGGCGGTAGCCATCGTCATCGTCCTGCTTTCCCTGCTGCCGATGCTGCGCCTGATCAAGGAGATCGTGGCGCCCGGCGGCACGCTGTCGACCGTCGCGATAAAGGCGGGGCTCGCCAGTCCGGCGACCTGGATCGCCACCTGGCACACACTGGTCGTCGGTATCGGCGGCACCCTGCTTGCGGTGCTGTCTGGAACGCTGGTGGCCGTCCTCGTCACTCTGACCGATATCCGCGCTCGCAGCGCCATGGTGCTCTGTTACGTCATGCCCTTGATGATCGCGCCGCAGGTGACGGCGCTGGCCTGGCTGCAATTGTTCGGCCCGGCAAGCCCGTTCCTCAAGCTGTTTGGGGCGGCACCGCCGCTCGGTACCAGGAACCCGCTCTATTCGACATCGGGCATCATCCTGCTGCTCGGCGTGCAGTATGGCCCGCTGGTTTTCCTGTTGGTGCGCGCCGGGCTGCGCAAGCTGCCGCGCGAGCTGGTCGAAGCCGCGCGGGCGGGCGGCGCCGGCTGGTTCACCGTGCTGGTCACCATCGTGCTGCCCTTGATGACGCCGTCGATCATGGCGGCCGCTGCTCTCGCCTTCGTCTCATGCGTCGGCAATTTCGGCATTCCGGCCTTTCTCGGCATTCCCGCCAACTATCTCGTGCTGCCGACGCTGATCTATCAGAAGCTGGCCGGCGGCGGCCCCGCCGTGCTCGGCGAAACCGCGTTCCTGTCGGTGCTGATCGGCATTATCGCCATGGCGGGCATCCTTGCCCAGGAGATCATGAGCCGCCGCCGCGACTATCGCATCAGCTCCACGTCGCTTCAGGCCGAGCCCTATGAGCTCGGCCGCTGGCGGCCCGCCGTGCACGCCGGCATGTGGCTGCTGATCATCGTGGTGCTGGTCCTGCCGCTGTTCGGGCTGGTTCTGACATCGCTGGTGCCGGGCTACGGCATTGCGCTCACCGCCAAGACGGCGACGCTCGACAATTATCGCTTCGTGCTGTTCGAGCATGATGCCGCCAGTAGGGCTTTCTTCAACAGCTTCTGGCTGTCGATCGCGGCGGCCTTCTTCGCGGTCCTCGTCGCCGTGCCGATCGGCTATCTGATCGCCTGGGGCAAGCAGCGCTGGGTGCGGCTGCTCAATCTGTCGGTCGAACTGCCCTATGCCTTGCCCGGCGTGGTGCTGGCGATCGCCTCGCTGCTCATGTTCCTGCGGCCGATCCCGCTCACCGGCATCCAGCTCTACAACACCGTCTGGATCATCCTCTACGCCTATCTCGCCCGCTTCCTGGTGCTGGCGCTGCGGCCAACCATCAGCGGCTATCACCAGATCGACCGGGCGCTGGAGGAGGCGGCGCAAGTGGCCGGCGCCGGGCTGTTCACGCGCATGCGCACGATCATCTTTCCGCTGGTGGCACCGGCGGCGATCGCCGGCGGGCTACTGATCTTCATGACGGCGCTCAGCGAACTCACCGTCTCGGCGCTGCTGTGGTCGTCCGGGTCGGAGACGATCGGTGTCGTGATGTTTTCCTTCGAGCAGGGCGGCGATTCCAACTATGCGGCGGCGATGTCCGTCATCACTGTGGCGGTCACTTTCCTGTTGATGCTGGTGACCAATCTGCTTGCCCCCTACCTTCCGACCGGAGTGCTGCCATGGCGCGATTGAGCCTGGACAATGTGACCAAGAGCTTCGCCAATTTCGATGCCGTCAAGGACGTATCGATCGATGTCGGCGACGGCGAGTTCCTGGCAGTGCTCGGGCCGTCCGGCTGCGGCAAGACCACGCTGCTGCGGCTCGTTGCCGGATTCGAGAGGGTGACGTCAGGCGAGATCCGTATCGGCAGCGAGGTCGTGTCGGGCAAGGGCGGCAGCGTCGCGCCGGAAAAGCGGCGCGTCGGCATCGTCTTCCAGAACTACGCGCTGTGGCCGCACATGACGGTCGCCGAAAACATCGGCTATTCGCTGAAGGTGGCGAAGCTCGACAAGGCCGTCGCCCGCCGGAAGGTTGAAGACGCACTCGCCCTGGTCAATCTGCAAGGGCTGGGCGAGCGTCGGCCGGCCAATCTGTCCGGCGGCCAACGCCAGCGCGTGGCATTGGCGCGCTGCCTTGTCGCCGCGCCCTCGTTGGTTCTGTTCGACGAGCCGCTGGCCAATCTCGACGTGCATCTGAGGGCTTCGATGGAGGACGAGTTCGCGTCCTTCCACAAGCGCACGGGCACGACGATCGTCTACATCACCCATGACCAGGCCGAGGCGATGGCGCTGGCCGATCGGATCGCGGTGATGGATGGCGGGCGTCTTGCCCAGCTGGCGACGCCACGCGAACTCTATCATGAGCCGGCAAATGAAATGGTGGCTTCCTTCATTTCGCAGGGCATTTTGCTGCCTGCGGATGTGTTGAGCGCGGAAGAAAGAGGGCACTGCAAGGTCCGCGTTCTCGGCGCGGAACTGGTTGTCCGCTGCCGGCCAGGCGAGCGGCCGCGAACCGGGGCAAAGGTCTGCTGCCGGTCGGCCGATCTCGACGTATCGCCGGATGGCCCCGGCTTCGATGGCCTGGTCAAGCGGGTGATCTACCAGGGTGGCTCGGCGCGCATCGAATTCACGCCTTGGACCAATCCCGACCTCACCTTGCATTTCGAACAGCCCGATCCGGTCGCGCTGGAGAGCGGAGCCCAGGCACGCCTGCGGATACGCTCCGGCTGGCTGATCCCGGCGGCGGGGGCGGCATCGTGATGATGCTCGACCTGCTCGGCGGCTTTGGCGAAAAGGGCCGCACCAGCCTTGCTGTCAGCAGCGGCAAGGATCGCATCCTGCTCGACGTCGGCATCAAGGTCGGCGCCTCGGGGGCGGACTACTATCCGGCGCTGAACGGCTCGGTCGCCGACATCGATGCGCTGTTCGTCTCGC
This sequence comes from Mesorhizobium ciceri biovar biserrulae, assembly GCF_001618845.1. Lineage (NCBI taxonomy): Bacteria > Pseudomonadati > Pseudomonadota > Alphaproteobacteria > Hyphomicrobiales > Phyllobacteriaceae > Mesorhizobium > Mesorhizobium ciceri. Next base: position 5,544,619 of record NZ_CP015064.1, on the reverse strand, counting down.
ATGCCCATGAGGATCATATCGGCGCGCTGAGCTGGCTGCTGTCGCGCGGCTATGCCGGCCCGATCTTCATGACGGCCGAGACCCGCGACGAGGCGCCTGCCACGCTCGCGGGCTATGCTGAGCCCGAGGATTTCAGGCGGTTTCCTTTTCCCGAAGATCGCATCGAATTGTTCGAACCCGGCGACACGTTGAACAGCGGCAATCTTACGATCTGGACGGGACGCTCCGGACATGTCGTGGGCGGCGTGTGGTTTGCCGTCGACGATGGCGAGAGCCGCGTCGCCTATTCCGCCGATGTGGTGCCGGACAGCAATGTCTTCGTCATGGACACGATCCCGCACTGCGACCTGCTTGTCCTCGATGCTTCCTATGGCGCCGATCCGGTGCCGGGGGCGGCGCGGGCGCTCGAAATCTCGCAATGGGTTGCGAGGCATTCGGACGGGTGTCTTTTGCCGACGCCGCTCTCTGGTCGCTCGCTGGAGCTGATCGCGGCCTTGCCAGGGCCGTTCGCCATCCATGCCGGCATGCGCTCGTCCCTGGAAGCGCAGATCGGCGCCACGGCAGCCCTGTTGCCGGGCGTTTCAACGTTGCTGCGCCGCCGCTTGCAAGACGCAGCCGACTGGACCGATGCCGATCCCCTGCCGTCCATGCCGCTGCTGGCGGATGACGGCATGGGTGAAGCCGGCCCATCGTCGCGCCTCTTGCCGCGTGCCGACCATGCCGGTTTTCCGGTGCTGCTTACCGGGCATCTGCCGTCAGGTTCGCCGGGCGATGTGTTGCACAAGGCCGGCCGGGCGGACTGGGTACGCATGCCGACCCATCCGACGCTGTCGGGCAATGTCGATATCTGGGAGAAGGCCGGCCGTCCCGCGGCACTCGGCCATTCCTGCACGCCGGATCTTCTCGGCGACCTGCAAACCCACATCCCGTCGCTGCGCACGCAATGCCGCACCGGCCAGCGCATAGTGGTGTCGGAGGCAAGAAAACGATGAGAATTCTGATCTGCAACGATGACGGCATCGAAGCGCCGGGGCTTGCCCGTCTGGTCAATGCGGCAAGCGCGTTGTGCGACGATGTCTGGGTGGTCGCGCCCGACGGCAAGCGCACCGCCGCCGGCTCGTCATTGACGATTGCCAGGCCGTTGACCATGCGGCGCCTCAAACCGAACTGGTACGCCTGTTCCGGCACCCCGGCCGATTGCGTGGTAAGCGCCATGACCTGGTTGTTCGCCGATACAAAGAAGCCAGATCTGGTGCTGTCGGGTGTCAACGATGGCCGCAACGTTGCCGAGGACCTTGCCTATTCCGGCACGCTCGGCATTGCGCGAGAGGCCACTTTCTGGGGCGTTCCGGCCATTGGCTTCTCACGCGTGAAAAATCCTGATTTCACCGATGGCGACGACCAATGGCTTGGCGCGCTGATCGTGTCCCTGTGGCAATCGCGCGCCGACTGGGCCGCTGAGGGTCATTGGCTGAGCATCAACCTGCCGACCTCGCTGCCGGCCGAAATCCGCCAGCCGCGCATCGGTCGCGACAAGATCGCCCGCAAGGCCGAGATCGTGGAGAGCGACGGCGACCGCACGGTCATCACCGTGCCGCGCGGGCGGGCTCACGACAGCCAGCCGGGCGACGAGAACGACGCGATCGATGCCGGCTTCATCAGCATCAACCGGCTGAACTGGCTTGGCGAGACGCGGCTGGACGAACGGTTTCTGGACGGGATCCCGCGCCAGCGGCAAACTGGCTGACCTGAGGTCTGCGCGTCGTCATCCGATCACCAACCTGTCAGCGGTTAAATCAAGCCAATCCACTACCTCTGCTTGAAGCCGCCGCTATTTCATTCCACATCGGTGCGGATGAAGGGCGAAACAGGAGAACGGCGGCGGCATCTGCTGTGGGCTTTGCCCGCATCGCTGATCCTGCATGCGCTCATCGCAGCGTTTCTGATCTATGGCCTGCCGAGACCCGAGCAGCAGCCGGTTCAGCAGGAACAGCCCGTCAATGTCGCGATCGTGCCGCCGCCCGAGAAGCCCAAGCCGAAACCTGCTCCAAAGCCGCCGGAACCGACACCTGAAAAGAAGGCTGAAAAGCCGCCTGAACAAAAGCCGCCGCCGCCGAAACCGCCAGACGACCAGGTTCTGAAGCGCGTTTTCCAGTACGGCCAGAAAGATACCGGGCCGGAGAAATCGCTCGACGGAAGCAGCGCTAAACCCAACACGCCGTCGCCGGCCAAGGATGAGGCTGCAAAGCCGCCTGTCGCGCCGACACCCGCGCCGACGGAGCCCGCCCCGGCTGCAACGCCACAGCAGAAGGCAGACCCCAGCAAGCCTGACGAGAAGCCGGCCACCGTTGCGCCGGACGAAAAGCCCGCGCAAGGCGAGGAAAAGCAGGCGACCGAGGACACCGACAAACAGCAGCCGGACAAACAAGAACTCGCACCGCAACCTGACGAAAAGCAAGCCGTCGTGACGCCAAGGCCATTGACGGCTGAGACCGGTGACAAGCCGGCGCCTCCAGCTTCGACTGGAAAGGCAAAGTCCAAACCTGCCAAGACAATGACGTTCAAACCCGCAAGAGCTTTCAAAGCGCCGATCGGGAATGCTGGAAGGTCAAATCCCACCAACAACGACGTTGCAGGATCACCAATCTATTCCGGCCTTCCGGGCGTCAGAAAGCTTTACTCGCAAGGGGCAACCGGCAATGCGTTCGCTACAAGCTCCATGGAGAATGTGCCGCGCGGTCAGCGGGTAGCCACCCTTTGCGGCAACGTTCTGAGCCGGGAACTGCAAAGTGCCGACTATACGGTCAAATGGGTGCCAACCATTGCGCTGGACAAAGGCAATGTTCTCAATCCTCCGCAGGCCGCCTTCAGCACCAGAAACGCTTGGTACAACCTAAATTTCCGATGCGAAGTCGACGCCGATGCGACGAGGGTCCTGTCCTTCAACTTCCGTGTGGGCTCACTCGTGCCGCCTGGCGAATGGGCCAGCCGTGGATTCACAAAGTATCGTCTAAACTAGGCCGGCACACCAAACCTAGCCAATTGCCGGCTAACTTCTTGCCAGTCGGCGCAGACGAAATCGGCACCGGCAGCCGTCAGCCGCGCGGCGTGCTCGGCATAGGTATGGCCGCCGCCGGTGTAGCCGATCGCCGTCATGCCGGCGGCGATCGCGCCCTGGATGCCGAAGGGCGAGTCCTCGATGACGATGCAGTCAACGGGATTGGCGCCGATCTTGTCCGCCGCGAAGAGGAAGATGTCCGGCGCGGGTTTGCCGTTCTTGACCATCGAGGAACTGTAGATCGCATCGCCGAAGAAACGCGCCAGCCCGGTCACCGCAAGGCTGTGGTTTATGCGCTCGACGGAGGAGGACGAGGCGACACAGCGGTCGCCTGCAAGCGCCTCCAGAAAGGCAGTGATTCCCGGTGTCGGCTTCAATTCCTGCGAGAACAGCACCTTGGTCTCGGCCCAGATGTCGCCGTCCGCCGCCGCCGGAAACTGGTGGCCGGTCAAATCTTTGATCCTGGCGATGATATCGGACTGCTTCATGCCGATGCATTGGGCGATGATGCTGGTGTTGACGCCGGGCATGCCGTGCTTTTCGTAGACGCGCTCATAGGCGCGGGCGGCCAGAGGCTCGCTGTCGACAAGAACGCCGTCGCAATCGAAAATAATAGGCCTTGGTCGCGCCACGCGTTTCCCTCTCGAGTCAATTTTCGCACATCGCTATCGGCAAAAAGTCAAATGTTCAATAGCGCGTGCGTTTTTGGGGACGCGAAGAGCGGGCTCAAAGCTGGCGCAACGCATCGCTCGCACGGGAAGACCCGAGCGCCCGTTGCATGGCTTGCCGGGACTGCGCGCGATCCGGGGTGATCCAGTTCGGTTCGGCGCCGAGAAAGCGGTCGAGGAAAGCCACCGCATAGGCCGGCATCTCGGTCACATTCTCGCGATAGGACCACCAGGTGCGCAAATCGTCGGCGCATTTGTCGATGCCGGGTGCCGTGCCGAATTCCTGCTCGTGGATCGCCGAAATCACCGAGACGCAGTAGTTGGTGTAGAGGAAACCCTCCGGCCAGAAGCGGACGATTTCCAGCGTGCCGGCGTTCGTTTCCGTCTCGATCAGCTGCGTGAGGCCGGAGATTTCCCTGGCCGGCGCCTGTTTTATCAGCTCACGCAGCACGAGGCCGGCGGCAAAGACGATGAAGTCGGCGCGGTCGATCGCGGCGAAGCGCTTCTGCGCCTCCATGATCTCGACCCAGTCGAGAAAGGCCCTGGTGAGCTTGGCCTCGTCGATCTCGAAGCGCACGCCGAACGTGTCCGAGACCACCTTGGCGCTGCCGCGAAAGGTGGCGCGGAACCAGCGCAACTGCCGCAGCCGATGGCGAAGATCGGGCATCAAGGCCAGTTCGTCCCTGAAGGGCAGGTCCATGTTTCCTCGTATCCTGTTTCCCGGTCAGCCTAGCACAAGGGCGCCGCCGCCGAAATCTGTCAGCGGCCCTGTGGATGACCGCTTCAGAGGCCAATATCATACATATTGACATTCTCGGAAACAAATGTTCTCACTTTGCTGTTGTCACGCGCCGGTCCAAGGTGCGATTCAACTGAGGCTTCGGGAGGAGAACCGAATGGCGATTTGGCAGTGGGGACTGCTTCTGCTGGTTATCGTGTGGGCACTGCAGTCGCTCGGCGTCTGGCTGCAGATGCGGCATTATTCGGATGTCTTCAGGGGCGTCACCGACCAGTACAAGGACGGCTTCGTCGGAGCCGGCAATTTTCGCGGCCGGTTGGCCAAGGGCACCATCGCGCTCGTCGTGGTGACGCCCGATCTGGTCGTGCGCCGCCTGATGGTGATGAGCGGCCGTTCCGTCTTCACCAAGTTCAAGAGACATGAAGAATTCGAGGGTGTTCCCCTCGATCGACTCCGGTCCAACCCTGCAATCATGGGGGAGGGGGAACCCGGTGTGGCCGAGGCCGTGAAACGGGCGATCGAGCAGATCGACAAAACACGGTCGGAGCCGGGGAAGAAGCCGGGCCTGTCCGGTTTGAACGTAGCAAGGGCTTAGAGCCGGATGATTTCGGGCTCTAAATCAAAGGGATAGAGGACGCCGCGCACCGACTGGGATCAACCGGCGGGTGGCATAAGGAGGAGAAATGTCTGTATTTTCGTTGTTGGCGCAGCATGCCGACATGGCCGTGCACAATCTGCATGTCGCAGGTGCCATGGTTTCGGATGCCGCATTGCATGGCAAGCTCGCTGTCGAGCATGCCTCCGACCATCTCGTTGTCCTCGCACAAGCGGACAGCGGACCGATCACCGTCGATCAGTTCAAGGAAAAGCTGAAGGACGTCCAGCAGGAAGAGCAGCTCGGCTGGCTGACCGCCATCGGCAAGTACTTCATCGGCATCTTCCAGAAGGGTGGCGAGGTCTTCGCCGGCTTCGTCACCGGCATCATTCCGACGCTGGTGGTGCTGATGACGGCCTTCTATGCCGTCACCGAACTGGTCGGTGAAGAGCGCGTGCATGGCCTGGCGCGCGGCGCCGGCCGGATCGCGCTGACGCGCTACACGCTTTTGCCGCTGCTGGCGGTGTTCTTCCTCACCAATCCGATGGCCTATACGTTCGGATCGTTCCTGGAAGAAAAGCACAAGCCAGCCTTCTATGACGCGGCCGTGTCCTATGTGCACCCGCCGCTCGGCCTGTTCCCGCACATCAATCCCGGCGAGTATTTCGTCTGGGGCGGCATTCTCGTCGCGCTGCTGGAGCTGGAAAAGAAGGGCGTCGTCGTCGCCGGCTACCACGTCAAGGTGGCGATCTGGTACGCCATCGTCGGCCTCGTCGTCATCCTGCTCAAGGGCATGCTGACCGAACGCATCACCGCGATCATGGCACGCCGCCAAGGCGTCGAGCTGTAAGGGCGGGGAGGACATCATGGCCAAGACATATAAAGCCGTAAAGATCTCCCAGGGCAAAACCGGCTGGGGTGGCCCGCTCATCATCGAGCCGACCGAACAACGCAGCAAGGTGGTTTCCGTCACCGGTGGTGGCATTCACCCGGTGGCGCAGCTCATCGCCGACATGACCGGCGCCGAGGCCGTCGACGGCTTCAGGGCACCGCCGATCGAAAGCGAGATGGCGGTTGTCGTCGTCGATTGCGGCGGCACCGCACGATGCGGCGTCTATCCGCGCAAACGTATCCCGACCGTCAATCTGACGCCGGTCGGTCAATCCGGGCCGCTGGCCCAGTTCATCACCGAGGACATCTACGTTTCGGGCGTGAAGCCGGCCAACATCACAATGGCGGACGGATCCGAAACGATCACGACTGCAGGGGGAGCAGCAGCGATGAGTTCAAGCAACAATGCGACCGCGGCACCACAGCCGCTGCCGAGCGAAGGTGGGCTGATCGGCCTCATCAGCACGATCGGCCGCGTCATGGGACGTATCGTCGGCATCTTCTTCAATGCCGGCCGCCGCACCATCGACCAGGTCATCCGCAACGTGCTGCCGTTCATGGCCTTCGTGACCATGCTCATCGGTCTGATCCTGTATACCGGCATCGGCGATGTGCTGGCGCAGCCGATGGGTCCGCTGGCCAACAACATCGTCGGCCTGCTGATCATCTCGGCGATCTGCGGCCTACCGTTCCTGTCGCCCATCCTCGGGCCAGGCGCTGTCATCGCGCAGGTCATCGGCGTCGCCATCATCGGCCCGCAGATCGCCAACGGCACGATTTCGCCGGCAATGGCACTGCCGGCGCTGTTTGCCTACAATACCCAGGTGGGCTGCGACTTCGTCCCCGTCGGCCTGGCGCTCGGCGAGGCCAAGCCTAAGACGATCGAAATCGGCGTTCCGGCGGTGCTCATCAGCCGCCAGATCATGGGGCCGGTCTCGGTGCTGATCGCCTGGGTCGTCAGCCTGATCGTGTTCTAAGGCAATTCCGGGAAAAGCGCACAATGCTTTCCCTTGGAAACTGCGTCAAAACAAAGAGATAGAGCGGTTCACCGCTCTAGGGAAAGTTGAGAAAATGAGGTTCGCCATATGACGGTTCTTTTGAGAACACGGGTCACTGCCATCGGCCCCGAAGTGGCGGACCTTGCCGAAGGGGGCGTGGTCATCCTGTTTGCGGATGGCTCGCCGCCGGAGCTTGCCGAGGTTTCGGTGCTCCACAAGGCGGAGCAGGGACCAAGTGACGGAGCGCCCGCCAAGGGCGCTTCGATCACCCTCGGCCCGGTTGCCGCTGTTATCACAGCGGTCGGCTCCAGCGCGTGGAGCAAGGTGCTGGAAATGGGTCATGTCGTCATTTCGTTCAACGGCGCTACCGAGGCCGAGAGACCGGGCGAGATCTGTGCGTCGCAAGTCGATCCGCAAGCGCTCGTGGCCGCCCTGAAGACCGGCGCGATCATCACCATCGCCGCCTGACAGCATTCGCGCCGCGGCCTATATTGGGAGCGGCGCCCAAAACCAGAGTATTTGCCATGGAACGCTCGACCATCGTCAGAGTGCATGAAGGTTTGCACGCCCGTCCCGCGACGCGGTTCGTGAAGCTCGCCAAGGGCTTCGAATCCGACGTCGAACTGGTCAAGGACGGCAAGGCGGTCAGCGCCAAGAGTTCGGTCAAGCTGATGCTGCTGGCGGTCAAGGAGAACCAGGAAGTCACGGTGCGGGCGAATGGTGCCGATGCCATCGAGGCGCTCGAGGCGCTGATCGGCTATCTCGAGAATCCGCGGGCCGGCCTCGATGACGAGGCGGAAGCGCAGAGCCCGGCCAACGATGCCGGGCAGGAAGCGGCACCCGCGCCGGGATCCGTGCCGGCGGCACCTGGCGGGGCAAACCGCTTGCGTGGCGTGGCGGCCAGCGAAGGTTTCGCCATCGGCCCGGCCTTTGCGCATTTCCCATCCGATATCGCTGGACAGGGCCGCATGTTGCGGGCCGAGGAGATAGAAGGCGAGATCGACAGGTTCCGCACGGCTGTCGGCGCGGTCCAGGCCCGCATGGATCATGCGTTGGCGCAGGACAGCCTGTCGGCTGGAGACCGCGGCATCGTCGCCGCGCTGCGCGATATCGCCGCCGACGACAGCCTGACTGGTGAGGCCGAGGGCCTGATCAAGGGCGGCAACGACGCGGTTTCCGCCGTCATCACCGCCGCCTCCACCATTGCCGCCGAATTCAGCGCCGTCGACGATCACTATCTCAACGCGCGGGCGGATGATGTCCACGCCGTTGGGCGGCAGATTTGCCTGGTGTTGCTGGGCCAAGACGATGTCAGCCTCGAAAACATCCCCGAAGGCGCTATCCTGATCGCCGACGACATCGGCGCCTGGGATCTGGCACGCGCGCCGCTGAAGCGTATCGGCGGCGTGGTGTGCGGTCATGGCGGCGCCACCTCGCACATCGCCATCATCGCGCGCTCGCACGGCATTCCGGCCGTGCTCGGCCTCGGCGACCAGGTCAATGCCTTGCGTACCGCGCGAGACGTCGCGCTCGACGGCAATGCCGGCCATGTGATCATCGACCCCGACGAGGCGACCCGTGCCGATTTCGCCGGCCGCGTCGAAGCGGCGGCAAAGGAGCGCGCCGGGCTGACCGTCTTCAAGACGGTGACGCCGAAGCTCGCCGACGGCAGGATCATCGAGGTGGCGGCCAATATCGGCTCACTCGAGGAAATCGAAGCGGCGCAAGAGGCTGGTGCCATGGGCATCGGCCTGTTCCGCACCGAGCTTTTGTTCATGCGCCATATGCATCTGCCCTCGGAAGACATGCAGGCCGAGACCTATGCGGCGCTGGCCAAGGCTTTTGCGCCTTATCCGGTCATTGTGCGCACGCTCGACATCGGCGGTGACAAGCCGATTGCCGGCATCGAATTTCCCGACGAGGAGAATCCCTTCCTCGGCTGGCGCGGCATCCGCATGTGTCTCGACCGGCCCGACATCTTCAAGCGCCAACTGCGGGCGCTGCTGCGCGCAGCCGTGCACGGCAACATCAAGGTGATGCTGCCGATGGTGTCCGACATCTCGGAGGTCAGGCAGACGCGCGTGCTGGTCGACGAATGCACGGCCGAGCTGAAAGCCGAAGGCGTGCCGCACGCATCATTCGATCTCGGCGTCATGATCGAAACCCCGGCCGCCGTGCTGATCGCCCCGGCGCTGGCCAAGGAGGTCGCTTTCTTCTCGATCGGCACCAACGATCTGACCCAGTACATCATGGCCGCCGATCGGCTCAATCCGACCGTCGCCAAGCTCAACGATGTCACCAATCCGGCCGTCATGTCGGCGATCGAAATGACGGCAAAAGCCGGCGTCGCCGCCGGTATCATGGTCGGCATGTGCGGTGAGGCGGCCGGCCGTCCGGATCTGATTGCGACTTTCGTGAAGATGGGGCTGACCGAACTCTCGATGAGCCCGGCTTCGATCCAGCGCGCCAAAAAAGCGATTATGGCCATGGCCGCCGAAGGCTAGCCCAGGCCGGCTGACTACGGCAGATGGGCAAGCAAGGTGGCGAAGACCGGTGTCAATTCACTGATCGGGTTTGCCTTGGCGCAAGCCTGAACGATGCGATCGTGGCGAATATCCGCCGCCAGGATCGCGATCTCCAGCATGTCCGGCTCCGGCGCGCCGTCGCTGCCGGTGGTCGCCAGGCCGCAGGCCAAAGCGAGCGGCGCCAGGCAGCTTATGTCGAGCGCCCCGCCGCCCGCCGGCGTTCCCGGCACGGTCTCGGCAAAGCGAACGGGACGCTGATTGAGGCACTCGACCAGCAGCGCCGAGCAGGTGGCCGCGACTGCCTGCAGTCCGGCACCCGGCGCGGCCAATGCGGCCAGGAGATCGCCATGCCGCTTGCGCATCGTGGCATGGACGGCCGCGAAATCGGCTTCGTGGATGCGGGCATTGTCGATGTTCAGGCCGGCAAGCACCGCTTTGGTCAGATAATACATATCGCGCCGGAACAGGCGCTCGGCGTCCAGTTGGCGATCCTCGTTGCCGACCGGGAAATAGGTGCCGAGGCCCTTCACCGTGGTGCCGTCCACCTTGATCGGGCGCTCATGCGGGACGAAAGCTTCGGCGACCGACAGTGCTTCGTCGACGGCACTCGCGGCATGGCTGAGCAGGCCTTCGATGCCCTTGCCTGGAAACGGCGGCAGATGGCTGGTTGCTTCGCGCAGGATACTGGCATGGCCGCTGCCGTCATGGCGGCTCTGGCGGATGATTTCGCGGACTTCCCGCAGCCGGTCCTTCAGATTGACGCGGACATCTTCGGAGATTTGTCGGAGCATCGCGGATCGCCTTGAAATTTGCTGCGGATAGCCGACCGGGCAGCCGCCACTCTCTACATTGTTCCTATCGATAGGTAGATCAATAGGCGATACTAGACCAGCATGCAGAATCGGCGGCGGCGCCCTCGTCCGTCGCCGCAGGGGGAGAGACAGACTTGGGCAGACGACGACAGGGCGAAAGCGAAGACGGTCGAGGCGAGGCAACCGAGCTGGTCGCTAGCGAAAGCCGGACGGATCGCCTCAGGATTCGCGCCGCCTGGATGTATTTCGTCGAGCAGATGACGCAGAACGAGATCGCCGACGTGCTCGGCGTCGGTCGCGTCACCATCGTGCGCATGCTGGCGGATGCCCGGGCGCGCAACGAAGTGAAGATCACCATCGAGAGCGAATTGTCGGAAATCGTGCGGCTTGAGCGCGCATTGGAGAAGACGTTCGGGCTGCAGCAGGCTCTGGTGGCGCCGCTTTCGGCAGCCGATGCCGATCCCATATCAGCGATCAGCGCCAAAACCGGCAGCTTCCTGTCGGACACGATGAAGTCCGGCATGCGGGTCGGTGTCGGCTGGGGGCAGACGCTGTTCTCGAGCCTGCCCTTCATCAGCGCCAAGTCGCTCACCGACTTCAAGGTGATTTCGCTGCTTGGCGGTGTCGGCGTCGTGCGCCGGGTCAACCCAGCCGAGTTCGCCTGGCGCTTCGCTCAGATATTCCAGGGCGACGGCTATCTGATGCCGACACCAGCCGTGGTCGACAGCGTCGAGACCAAGATCGCCCTGATCGAGCGCTGCGGCCTGCAGGAGATTTTCGAAATGGCCGACGTGCTCGATGCCGTTCTGCTGAGCGTCGGCGGGATCGCCTCGGCCACCACCTTCTCTCGTGGTGGCTTCCTCAAGGAGGCGGATCGGGAGGCCCTGCTTGCGCGTGGCGCCGTGGGTGACCTCCTGTTCCATTTCTTCGACCGCAACGGCGATCTGGTCGACCATCCCGTCAACAGCCACGTGATGTCGGTGGATGTCGACCGTCTGCGCAAGGCGCCGATCCGCATCCTCACCTCCGGTGGCGAGGAGAAGACCGAAGCGCTGCTCGGCGCCATGACCCTCATCGCCCCAACCATCCTGATCACCGACGAGGAGAGCGCGCGGCGCATGCTGGAAGCGGTCAGCGGAAGCTGAAGCTGTCCATGATGTAGTCCGGCCACGCCTGCTGTTCGTCGAAAACAGCGGCGAGATCCGGTGTGTCCGCCAGTATTCCGCTCAGCACCAGCGCGGTGGCGAGGCCGGTGCTGTTTCCCCCCGATATGTCGTGTTCGACGCTGTCGCCGACGCAGACCACGGTGCGACGGTCCGGCTCGCCGGCCAGCGCCAGCGCGGCTTCGAAAATCGCCGTGTCGGGCTTGCCGATGCGGGTAACGCTGCCGCCCAGGCTCTCGTAGAGATCGGCCAGCCGGCCGGCGCCGAAGCGAGGGCCAACGGCCGTCAGCATGATGATGTCGGGATTGGTGCAGAAACACGGCACCCGCCGCTCCGCCGCCGGCGCGAACAGCCTGCGATAATGGTCAAAGTCAAAGCGGTCACCCTCGCTGGCCGCGATCAGCACCAGCTCGGCCTCATCGCCGGACCCGGTCAGCGCAAATGGCAGGCCTTCGATCGCGGAGCGGTCATTGTCGCGGCTGATCAGCAGGCATTTTGTCCCCGGGCGCAGCTTTCCCGACGCCGCCATCTCCCCAAAGGATCGCCACGCCACCTCCCCGGAAGAAACGAAATGATCCCAGCTTCCCGGTTCGAAGCCGAGTTTCATGAGCCGGCTTTCATTGGGTTGAGCCCGCCTGCCGGAGTTCGAAACCAGCACCACGGTCTTGCCGGCGCGTTTCAGCGCCGATAGCGCTGCCACCGCGCCTGGATAGGGCCGCGTGCCGTCGTGCAGCACGCCGAACTGGTCGAGCAGGAACACATTATAGCGCTCCGCCAGCGGCCCGAGGCCGTCGAGACGTTCGATCGTTTTCGCGCTCATAGGAGTCCTGCCCGGCTTGCACCCATCAGCGCCAGCCGCGCCGTGCCGGCGGCGGCCTCGTCGGAAAGCGCGGGCAGGAAATCGACGCCGAGCCTGCGACGCCGGATTGCCGTCCAGGCCGGGTTCGCTGCCCCGCCTCCGACGCTCCTGACCGATATCAGCGTGGGCGCGCCGAGTTCGGCAAGCCTGTCATAGCCGAGCGCTTCGATCGCGGCGATGCCTTCGAACATCGCTTTCAGATAATCGGCGTCGTCCGCCGGCCGCGGCGCAAGGCGAGGCGGCAGCGCCGGATCGGCGATCGGAAACCGTTCGCCCGTGGCGGGAAGCGGATAGTAATCGAGGCCGGTGCCCGTCTCCGGGTCGATTGTCGCGCTGAGTTCGATGATACGGGCGAGCGGAAAGTGCTGGGCCAGCACCTTGCCGCCTGAGTTCGAGGCACCGCCCGCCAGCCAGGCGTTGCCGAGCCGGTGGCTGTAGATGCCGAAGCGCGGCGCCGAAATCGGCCGGTCGGACAGGATCTTGATGGTCAGCGAGGATCCCAGCGCAGTGACGCCGTCGCCGATCGCGGCAGCACCGGTCGCCAGGAACGAGGCGCAGCCATCCGTGGTGCCGGCGACGACGGCCACATCGCGCGGCAAGCCGAACAGTTCCCCGGCTTCCGCGGTGAGGGCGCCCGTGACCTCGCCCGGCACGACCACGCGCGGCAGCAACTCCATGCGCATTCCGGTCGCCGCGATCCATTCCGGCCAGCGGCGGGCCTCGACATCATAACCTGTCTTCAGGGCATTGTTCTCGTCGCTGACGTCGAAGCGGCCGGAGAAGTTTCCGGCAATCCAGTCGGCCTGATGCAGCACCATTGCAATCCCCGGCAGATGCTGGAAGCGCAGGGCCTTGGCGAGGCCGGATGTCGCTCCGTGCGCTGCACTTGCAGCCGGCGCGGTGCGGGCGATCGCGGCCAGGATGTCGTCGTCATCGACCTTGTCGTTGTACATCAGCGGTTCGGCCAGCGGCCGCCCGGCGGCGTCGACCGGCAGCAGCGTGCCGGAGGTGCCGTCGACGGCGATGGCGCGGACCGCCGTGCGGTCGATGCCGGAAAGCAGCTCCGTCAGCACCGCCTTCACCGCTTGCCGCCACGCCGTGGGGGCTCGGCCATCGCCGCCAAACCTGTCGAGTGGGACGGCCGAATGCCCGGCTATGGAAAAGTCAGGGCGCATGGCGACGGCGCGCGCACCTGATGTGCCAATGTCGATGCCGATGACAAGTGGCATCATGTCCATGCTAGCCGCCAGCCGCGTTGAGCTTCTGGCGATACTGCTCGGCGTCCCAGTTGACCAGCTCGTCATTCTCGGAAGCGGTGAGATAGTTCAGCCGCGCGGCGATGTCGACACGCGCCGTCACGTCGGCGAGGCAGCGTTGCATGGCATCGGCGCCGGCACTGGCGTCGCCGCGCATCAGCACGCCTGCGCCGGGAAACAGGATCGCCGCAGGCGGCGTGCCCAGTCTCGCAACGACATCGGCCACGGCCTCGCCTGGCTTCGCCACGACGGAGCCCTGGCCGAGGAAGATGACGTGGTCCGGATAGAGGCTGCCGGCCTGCGCCATGCGGCGGCTCTCAGGGTCGAGCGCAACCGCATGCGCTTCGACATCGGCCGGCAATCTGTAGCCGCTGTCGCCGGCAAGCGCGGCCAAGGCGTCGAGGTCGGGTGCGGCGGTCGCGCGCGCCGGCCGGGCCAGCAATGACCTGATACGGCGCAGCAGAAGCTCCGCCCCGGCGACGGTTTCGGCAGCGACGACCAGCCCGTGATTGCCAAGGATCAGCACGTCGACACCAGGCCGCAGTTTTTCGGCAATGCCGCGTGCAAGCGGCAGGCCGGGCCGGAAATAGGGCACATAGGCCCATTCGATGCCATCGAGCCGCTTGGCGACCTCGGCCTCGCCATCGGCCTGCACGGCAAGCGAGATGGTGTCGACGCAATGGACATGCAGAACGACGCGCTGCGGCATCAAAGCGTGCACCGTGGTCTCGATCGATGGCCGCAGGCCGCGCGGGTTGAGCGCTGCAATGGTGAAACCCTGCGGCTGGTCGGCGGCGCGATCGCGCTGTTCGACGGCTTTCAGCAGCGGCGCCATCGCCACCGGCACCATGATGTCATCGACGAGCGCGTCTTTCAGCCAGGTGCCGGAGGCCTTGATCCACAGCGTGTCGCCGGCTTTCAGCGAGGTGTTGCCGCCTGCCGCCTGGGTGAGATGCGGGCTCCGCCCGATGCTGGCCGAAAGCGCCCGCAAGGCCGCCAGTTCCTGCGCGTCAGCTTGGGTCGCCATGGCGCTTTTCCTCCAACGGCTCGGCCGTGTCCTGCGCGAAATCCCGTTGCCGGGATCGAATTGGCGCTGATATCGCAGAAACGAGTGATCTACGTCAATAGTGATCTACTGTCATCAAACACGCTTGCAATCCGACTAATGTTGAGTAAGTTACGCCAATTGCCATGGAAAATGGCATCCGGGAGGAAAGAATTGAGCGACTCCGGCCGTCAGCGTCAGATCGTCGAACTGTTGCGGGATCGTCCGTTCGCTTCGGTGCGCGAGTTGCAGGAGCGGCTTGGCGTTTCAGCCGCGACGGTCAGGCGCGATATCGACAGGATCGACGAGGCCGGCGAAGCGCGGAAGGTCTATGGCGGCATCTCGGCGCTCGACGGCGCTTCCCAGGCCGGTGTTGCCTACGCCAGGCCTTACGACGAGAACCGCGACCTTGCGGTCGAGGCCAAGCGGCAGATCGCTGCTCTCGCGGCGACCATGGTGCGCGACGGCGACGCCGTCATCGTGCATGGCGGCTCGACCTGCTTCCATCTGGGCGTCAAGCTCGCCGAGCGCAACATCCGCCTCTACACCAACTCGATGCCGCTGGCGGCCTATCTCAGCGACCACGGCCATTGCAGCCTGACGGTTGCGGGCGGTGATCTGCATCGCGAACCCGGCATCATTCATTCGCTCAGCCAGGCCGTGCCCTTCTATGCCTCCAAATTCTTTCTCGGCGCGCAAGGCCTTGGCCAGGAAGGCGTGATGGAATCGCACCCGCTGCTGGTACGCTCGATCGTCGATCTCAGCCTTTGCGCCGACCAGATCGTGGTGCTGGCCGACAGCCGCAAACTGTCGATCCACGCGCGCAACGTCGCGCTGCCGCTTTCCCGCATCGGCACGCTGGTCACCGACGACGGTCTCTCCGACGCCGATGCGCGCATGCTGGAAGACGCCGGCGTCATGGTGCGGATAGCCTCGGGAGCCATCCAGTGAAGGTGGCTGTCCTCGATTTCGGCAAGACCAATTCGAAGCTGTTCGTCTTCGGCCAGGACGGGCGGATCATCGACGAGCGCCGGACACAGCCGAAATGGATGCGCCAAGGCGGCTTCAGCGTGCTCGACGAGGCGGCGCTCCACCATTGGGCGCTCAGCGCCGTTGCCGATGCGGTCGACGGTCATGGAATGGAAGGGGTCATGGTGTCGGGCCATGGCTGCACCTTTGCCTTGGTCGACGAAGCGGCGCTGACGCATCCGATCCTCGATTACGAGCAAGAGCCGCCGGCCGAGATTGCCGCGCGGATCGATCGCCGCATTCCGGACTTTTCCGAGACCTTTTCGCCGCGGCTGCCGCTCGGCTTCAACTACGGCCGCCACATGCTGTGGCTGCAGGAGGTCGATCCCGACGCGTTCGCTACGTCGAAATCGATCCTCGGCTATCCGCAATACTGGAGCTGGCGCCTTGGCGGGCGGGCGGTCTCGGAAGTGTCCTATCTCGGCTGCCATTCGCATCTGTGGGCGCCGCGGAGCCAGGACTTTTCCTCGCTGGTCGACGCGCAGGGCTGGCGTGGCCGGATGCCTGGCTTCGAGCGCGCCGGCACTGTTATCGGCGAGCACCGCCTCGACGCTGCGGCGCGACCGATCGCCATCCACAACGGCGTCCATGATTCGAATGCGGCGCTCTATGCCTATCGCCGGCAGGAGCTTGGCCCGGTCACCGTCGTTTCGACCGGCACCTGGGTCGTCGTGCTCAATCCGGACTGCCCGCTCGACACGCTCGACCGGGATCGCGACATGCTGGTCAACGTCGATGTCGATGGCGGCCCGGTGCCGACCATTCGCTTCATGGGCGGGCGCGAATTCGCAACCATCAGCGGCGGCTGGCAAGGCGAGATCGCCGGTCCGGTGGTGCAGCGGGTGATCGATGCCGGCATCATGGCGCTGCCGAGCTTCGCGCCAGGTGGGCCGATGCCCAGTCAGTCCGGCCGGCTGGTGGGGCGCACGCCCGATGCCGAGGAACGCGCGGCGGCGGCGCTGCTCTACGTCGCGCTGATGGTCGATCTGTCGCTCGACCTCATCCATTCGAACAACACGGTGATCGTCGATGGCGGGCTGAACACAGGCGGTGTGTTGGCCGGACTGCTGGCGCAGTTGCGTCCCGGCCAGGCTTTCCTGCAGGGCGCCACGCTGGAGGGCAGCGCCACGGGTGCAGCGGCGCTCGCCTTCGAGAGCGTCGGGCGCGAATTCGCCGCCGAAGTTCCAGAGCCGGTGCACGCGTCGCGTTTCACCGGGTTGGCAGGCTATCGCAGCAACTGGCGTGACGCCACGATGGACCGGGGCGTCGCCGGTGCGGCAGTGGGAGGTGCGCGATGAGTGCGATTGCCCAGGCCGAGACGGCGCGTCAGCCGGTGCTGGAGATGCGCCACATCTCAAAGACGTTCGGCGCGATCCGAGCCTTGCACGATGTCTCGCTCAGCGTCCATGCCGGGGAGCTGCACGCCCTGATGGGCGAGAACGGCGCCGGCAAGTCGACATTGATGAAAGTGCTTTCAGGCGCCTATCGGCCGGATGCCGGCGGCGAGATCCTGATCGACGGCATGCCGGCTGCGACCGGCGATCCGATCAAGGCGCGCGCCAGCGGCGTCGCGGTGATCTATCAGGAGCTGTCGCTGGCGCCCAATCTGACGGTGGCGCAGAACATCTTCCTCGGCAACGAGCCGCGACGCTTCGGCATCGTCGATCGCGACCAGTGCACCCGGCGCGCCAGCGAGATCATCAAGCGGCTCGGCGTTTCCTTTTCGGCCCGCGACATGGTCTCCAGCCTGTCGCTCGGCGAGCGCCAGCTGGTCGAGATCGCCCGCGCGCTATCGACCAATGCGCGCATCATCGTCATGGACGAGCCGACCACGTCGCTGACCTCGCGCGAGACCGACCGGCTGTTCGAGGTCATCGCGACGCTGAAATCGCAAGGCATCGCCATCATCTACATCAGCCACCGCATGGAAGAGGTGTACCAGCTTGCCGACCGCGTCAGCGTGCTGCGCGACAGCGGTTATGTCGGCACGCTCGAGCGTGCCGACCTCAGTGCCTCGCGCCTCGTCTCGATGATGGTCGGCCGCGATTTGTCGGCTTTCTACAAGAAGGATCATCGGCCGCCGGATGAAAAGCGCGCGGTGGCGCTCTCGGTGCGCGCCATGTCCGACGGCCGTCTCCTGAAAAACTGTTCGTTCGACCTGCACAAGGGCGAGGTGCTGGCGCTGGCGGGTCTGGTCGGTTCCGGCCGCACAGAGCTTGCGCGGCTGATCTTCGGCGCCGACAGGCACATTTCAGGCACGCTGGAACTCGACGGCAAACCTGTAACCATCGGCTCGCCGCGCGAGGCGCTCGATGCCGGCATCGCCTATCTGACCGAGGACCGCAAGGAACTCGGCCTGTTCCTCGACATGTCGATCTCCGACAATATCAGCATGGGCGTGCTGGCGCGGGATTCGCGTGCCGGCGGCTTGCGCGACTTCGCGGCCGCCGAAAGGCGTGCTTCCAAGGCCGTTGCCGATCTCTCCATCCGCACCAGTTCGGTGCAGGCCAATGCCGGCTCGCTGTCGGGCGGCAACCAGCAGAAGGTGCTGCTCGCCCGCCTGCTCGAGACCGAGCCGAAGGTCGTCATCCTCGACGAGCCGACCCGCGGCGTCGATGTCGGAGCGAAATCGGAAATCTACCGGCTGATCGACAATCTCGCCAAGCAGGGCATCGCCATCCTGATGATCTCCAGCGAACTGCCCGAGGTGATCGGCGTCGCCGACCGGGTGCTGGTGATGCGCGACGGCACGATATCGGGCGAGGTGACGGCATCGCAAGGCGAACCGCTAAGCCAGGAGGAAATCATGGAACTTGCAACGGGAGCGGCCCAGCAATGACCGACAAGGCGACCGAGATCAGCGCAGTCGGCCAGGCGACCGGCACGAGCCGACGGTTGCGCACGGCTTTCGCTGCCCTTGGCATGCTGCCGGTGCTGATCCTGCTGGCGGCCGGCTTCCAGTTCCTGAACCCGCGCTTCCTGACCGAGACCAACCTGTTGATCGTCACCCAGCAGTCGTCGATCAACATCGTGCTGGCGGCCGGCATGACCTTCGTCATCCTCACCGGCGGCATCGACCTGTCCGTCGGCGCCATCCTCGCCGCATCGGCGATGGTGGCGGTGATCGTATCGCTGGTGCCGGACTGGGGTCTGCTCGGCGTGCCGGCGGCCATTCTGGTCGGCCTCGGCTTCGGCCTCATCAACGGGCTGCTCATCGCCTACATCAAGCTGCCGCCCTTCATCGTCACGCTGGGTTCGCTGACCGCGGTGCGCGGTGTCGCCCGCCTGCTCGGCCAGGACACCACGGTGTTCAATTCGGACCTGCCGTTCGATTTCATCGGCAACGGTTCGCTGTTCGGCATCCCGTGGCTGGTCATCATCGCACTGTCGGTGGTGGTGCTGTCCTGGCTGGTGCTCAAGCGCACCGTGCTCGGCACCTGGATCTACGCCGTCGGCGGCAATGCCGAAGCGGCGCGGCTGACCGGTATCAAGGTGCCGCTGGTGCTGCTCTTCGTCTATGGCGTTTCCGGCCTGCTGGCCGGCCTCGGCGGCGCCATGTCGGCGGCCCGGCTCTACGCCGCCAACGGCTTGCAGCTGGGCCAGTCCTACGAACTCGACGCTATTGCCGCGGTCATTCTCGGCGGCACCAGCTTCGTCGGCGGCGTCGGCTCGATCTGGGGAACGCTGATCGGCGGCCTGATCATCGCGGTGCTCTCCAACGGGCTCATCTTGGCCGGTGTCTCGGACATCTGGCAGTACATCATCAAGGGATTGGTCATCATCGTGGCGGTCGCCCTCGACCGCTACAGGCTCCAGGCAGGAGCAAGAACGTGATTGACCTTAGTCGCCGGCGTCAACGACCGGTTTGTGTAACGCACCGTGAGAGGCGCGGGGCAATCGGAGGAAAGCAATGAAGACCATCGCCAAACTGCTCTGCGGCGTCGCACTCGCGTCGCTCGCCATCGCGCCTGCTTCGGCCAAGGACCTCAACAAGGTCGGTATCTCGGTCGGCCTGCTCGGCAATCCCTTCTTCGTCGCCACCATCAAGGGCATCGAGGACGCGGCCAAGAAGATCAACCCGAAAGTCGAGGTGACCTCGGTATCGGCCGACTATGACCTCAACAAGCAGGTCTCGCAGGTCGATTCGTTCATCGCCGCCGGTGTCGACGTGATCATGCTCAATGCCGTCGACGCCAAGGCGATCGCGCCGGCGGTGAAGAAGGCACAGGCCGCGGGCATCGTCGTTGCCGCCTTCGACGTTTCGGCTCCGGGCGCCGACGTCACCGTGATGACCAACAACGTCAAGGCCGGCGAAGAGGCCTGCCAGTATCTGGTCGACCACACCGGCGGCAAGGGCGACTACGTCATCCTCAACGGACCGGCATCGTCCTCGATCCTGGAGCGGGTGAAGGGCTGCAAGAACGTGCTTTCGCAGCATCCCGACATCAAGATCCTCTCCGACGACCAGAATGCCGAAGGCTCGCGCGACGGCGGCCTGAAGGTGTTTCAGTCGCTGCTCACCCGCTTCGACAAGATCGATGCGGTGTTTGCCATCAATGACCCGACGGCGATCGGCGCCCAGCTCGCGGCCAAGCAGCTCAACCGTTCGGAGTTCATCTTCACCGCCGTCGACGGCGCGCCCGATATCGAGAAGGAACTCTCTTCCGGCACCTCGATGATCAAGGCCTCGGCCTCGCAGGATCCCTATGTGATGGCCGGCCAGTCACTGACGATGGCGGCCGAACTGCTGGCCGGCAAGAAGCCGGCGGAGCCGACCGTTCTGCTCGACCCGAAGCTGATCACGGCCGAGAACCTGAAGGACTACAAGGGCTGGACCGCAGCCCGCTAAATTCTTCCCAAGGCCGGTGCGGCCGGGATGACCCGGCCGCACCTTGTCAGCACCGGAGACGATGATGTCGCGTATTGGAATCCATTCTTTCGTCTGGTCGGCGAGCTCGGCTCAGGCCGATCTGGAGCGCACGCTGGCCAACACCAGGGAGGCCGGCTTCGACCTCATCGAATTCTCCTATCTCGACCCCGCCAATGTCGACATCGGCGGGCTTGCGGGGCGCATCGCCGATCTTGGCCTCGGCGTGGCGATCAGCATCGGATTGCCTGTTGACGGCGATATTTCGAGCGCCGACAGGGCGATTGCCGCGCGCGGCGTCGAAATCCTCAACGATACCATCGCGCTGACGCGTGACCTCGGCGGTCGGAAGGTCGCCGGCATTCTCTCGACCAGCCACGGATTGCAGGTCGAGGCGCCGACGCGCGATCAATGGCAGCGCAGTGCCGGCACGCTGGCCAAGGTTGCCGAGACAGCCAAGGCGGCCGGCGTCACGCTCAACCTCGAGATCGTCAACCGCTTCGAAAGCAATCTGCTCAACACCGCCGCGCAAGGACTGGCCTTCATCGAGGACACTGGCTCGGACAACATCTTCCTGCATCTCGACACGTTCCACATGAACATCGAGGAGGCCGATGTCGGGCTGGCCATCCGTCAAGCCGCGGACAAGATCGGCTATGTCCATATCGGCGAAAGCCATCGCGGCTTCCTCGGCACCGGCAATATCGATTTCGCCGCGATCTTCGATGCGCTGACGGCGATCGGCTACAGCGACGATCTCAGCTTCGAATCCTTCTCTTCGGAAATCGTCGATGAGAACCTGTCGAAGAAGACCGCCATCTGGCGCAATCTGTGGACGGACAACATGGCGCTGGCCAAGCACGCGCGCGCCTTCATCGGGCTCGGGCTGGAGACGGCAAGGCGCAAGGCGGAACTCGTCTCGGCGCGCCACAAACCCTAACCCGCCCGTCGAGAGGGCGCGGCGTGCGCCGCATGGCAGGGCTCTGACTTCAAATCAACAAACGGCCTTATGGCAGCCAGTGCTGGCAGCTTTTGCGCCGCCAGCTTTTTTCGCGATAGGAATTTTTTCTTGACTCGGTGACCTCAGCTATGGTACATTTTTGCCTATGGTGCTGATTTGCGCCAGTGACCCGCCGCACAGGCGGGTTTTTGTTTGATGCACCGTCAGCCAAGGTGCCGGCCGTATGGCGGCGGCATTGCTCGCGGCAGGTGCATCGGTTATCTGACCGGCCAGGCAAACAGCGCCACGCAATCCCCAAACGGAGTTCAGCACATGACACGCGAGACAATCCTCAAATTCGGCACCGTCGAACACGCGGACGCAGGCGATCTGGCTGGCTGGATCGTCGTCGAGGGCAGGCCGACCATGCAAACCGCCGTCCAGCACACGACCGAGGACGGCAAGGTGCTGTCGGGCACCTGGCGGGCGACGCCCGGCACCTATCACGCCACCTATACCGACTACGAGTTCGTGCACATGATCGCCGGCCGCATCATCATCACGCCGGACGGCGGCACGCCGGTCGAGGTCGGCCCCGGCGATGCCTTCGTCGTGGAAGCGGATTTCAAGGGAACCTGGAAGATCATCGAGCCGGTGACGAAGCATTTTGTCGTGCGGGTCGGCTGAAGCGGGGTGATCCGTCTGGCCGCGCCATCGCGGCGAGTGCTCAAGCGAAGCTTTTTCGTGCCACCGGGGGCCTTTTGGAGGCCATCCCACCCGACATCGCCTGGGTGTTGCCGATGGCTCGGAGGAGGTGCGCTGACCTGGGCGCGGTAAGCGTATTCGCTGATCTCTGCATTCGCCGGGGCCTCGGCCAGGCCACTCCTCGGACTCCGGTCATTGGGTCATGAAGGCGTCTGTGGCGTCATCCAGACGGTCGGCCTCGACATGAATGATACGGCACTCGCCAGCCAAGCGATCTCTCATCGGTGCTTACCGGCCAAGTATCCTTGATACACCGGATTGATCCCCTAGTTCTTTCGGGGGCGCGGCAATCGCGAGGTTGCCTCGGGGGCAGCGGCGGTTCGCGCCGTTCTGACTGCACGCCGCGGAAAGACGGTTGGACCGACGCATCCATGGAGGTCGTCGTGCGTCAATCGCGTGGATTCACCTGTGCGTATTTCGTCTTAGCTTGCTCGATCGCGGCAGTTTGCGCAGGAGCTGCAACGGGTGGTCAGCAAGGCGGAGGGCATGGCAACGGCGGCCATGGTTCTGGTGGCCATGGTGGCGGCGGAGGTCATGACGCCGGCGGCAACCAGGGCGGCTCGCACAAAGGGACTGGCGACGATCCCGGCGGCTCCAGTTCGTCGGCGGACGACGGCGAGACCAGCACAAGCGGCACTACGACAGCCCCGGGGACGGTAGGTTCGGCCACCGCTACTGCTGTTGCGTCCGCAAGGGGCGGACAGTCGCTCGACCTCCCGGCCGCTCTCCAGCCTCCCGGCGACAGCAAAACTCAATCAACAGTCAGCCGAACCGAGGCGCTGCCGGGCGTCCCGGATAAAGTCGTTCGGGCCTGCCATGATGCCATCGAGTCGGCCGCCGCTCCGTTGGGAGCGACCAGCGTGCGCGTCACCAGCGCGGGCTTCGTACATCAGTCGAGTCGGGCGACGATCTCGGCCCCCATCGAGGTCAGCATCGACTATGTGCGGCAAGGCAGCGTGGAAACGCGGCAGGCGGCGATCCAATGCGAATTGGACGCGACAGGCAGCGTGATCGGTCTGACATAGCGCACCGCGCAGAACACTCTCGCTGATGAAGCAGGGCGAATTCGAGAGGCCATTCATCTTTGGCCGAAATGGCAGCAGGCCTCGGGTGCGTTACGAAGGGGTGCGGGGCATCAAAAATGGCCTTCCACGGAAGCGACCGCGCAGTCGGAAATCACTGCGGTGTCACGTGTCTTGGCAAGAGCGAATAAGGAAGTGTGATCGAACGCACCCGGGTCATCCGCGAAGGGTTGCGAACCTTGCCAATCTTCTTGCTGACGGCCTTCACCTGGCTGGCTGCCGCGCGGCCAGAACGCGGCTTCAGGGGCGGTTCGATCTGCGCGCTGCGGCGCTCGGTCCTGAGCCTGTCGTTGTCCCCGCGCGCCGCAGCCAAGTCGCGGGCAAGAGAAACAGTGGCCTGGCGTTGCTCGTCCAGAGCCTCCTGAAGCTTAGCGACACGCACCAAAAGAGCTTGGGCGGCGGCTTCGCGCTCGATGCGTGCTCTGTCGAGATCCTCACGATTCATGACGGCTGTAGTACGTTCCCGTGCCAGAGCCTGTGCCGTCTCGGTTGCGGCCTGCTCGGCACGCTCTTTCGCTGAGACTGCCTTGGCTCGCTCCAGTTCAGCCGCCTGGCGCTCGACGCGAGCTTCTTTCAGCTCCTCAACAGCCGCTGCTGCTGCAGCGCGTTCTCGTGCGAGCGTTCGCTCCGTGTCAGCTGCGGTCCGCTCCACTTGTCGCCTCGCTGTGACCGCGTCGGTCTGTTCCCGCTCAGCCGCAGCCGTACGCTTCATGAGTGCGGCATTGGCCAGTTTCGCTTCGGCGAGATCGCCACGAAGCAGCTCCGTCTTCCGGCGCTCGTCGTCGAGTATGCCGCTCGCCTGCACCAGTGAAGCCTTGGCCGTGGCGCGATCCTTGGCGGCCTCGGTCTCAAGCTGTTCAATTTGGACGCGCGCTTGCGATAAATCGCGCGCCTGCCTTTGGGCTTGCTCCTGCTCGAGATGAGCAGCGGGCATCTCCTTAAGGACATAGCTGGCGCCCTCGCTCAGCATCGTGCCGGCCTCTCCCGCAATGCGCCGCAACGCGTCAAGGGTGCGGGCTGCCGCGAGTTCATTGCGCAACCGCTCCTCGCGCGCGTCATCGGCAGCTGCCATGCTTGCCCTCAGCGTGTGGATCTGCTTGCTCGCCTCGAGGAGCGCTCCCTGCAGAGCGGCGCTCCTGGCACGCTCGCCTTCCGCCGCCCGGTGCTCCTGGTCGGCCAATTGTCTTGCAGCGGCAGCCTGAGCACGATCCGTCCCGGCTTGCGCCTGGTTAGCCGTGAGATCCGGGCCAAGCAATTCGGCACTCGCCTGAAGTCCCAGCGGGCGCGAAAGGTCTCGATGGGCCTGATCTTGGGTTTGCGAGATGGCGGAAGCGCTTTCGACCCAGATTTGTCTCGTCATCGCATAGCCAATCGGCGCGGCCAGACAAATGGCGGCGAGACCCAAGCGCGATACAAGAACGATCGGCCTGCGAACGACAGGGTTTGAGGCAGGCGCCATGGCCGGGTCGGGATCTCTCAACTGAGCTGTGAAATTCAAACCGCGATCCGCAGCATAGGCCAACGGAGCAGTTTTTGGCGGTGAAGCCTTATGGCGCAATCGGTTCCATGCCGACCCGCAAATCCGCTTCCCACGTTCCGCGATCGCGCTGATGGATGCTGCAAGCCGGCCAGACTGCACTCTGTTCGGTGCAGGAGCACCGGTCTCGACCACTGACGAGCTCCCGCTGGGTTCGGATGTCGCGGCGAAATGTTCGATTCGCACTCCGAACCGAGAGTAGTTGGTATTTTGAGCCCGAACATCCAGGCCGACCGCATGCAAGGGGTTGGCAGCCTTGGAAGAAGCAGGCCCGGCGACAAGTCCGGCCGGGCTTTCCCATTCCCAAGAAGCCTCGTCGGCGAAACCGGATCTGCCTTCGTCAAACGCTGCAAGGCGGCGCCGTCGCACCGCGGCAAGGATACGCCGGAGCACAAGATAGACGCCCACCGATGCAAGCGTCACCACTGCGCTCAGAATGGCCAGATTTACGTCGTTTGCATACATTTCGGCAAGATAATTTGGCATTGCCGTGCCCGTGCGTTCTGGGTGTATTGCCAAGTTCATAAAGCGATGTCTGGTCATTCGCCTTGGTATTCGCCAAGGCCTTACCGCTCTCGGAGCGTCGCTTTCTTCGGGATCCTTCTGGTCCTTGCGAATTGTTGCGGATGGCGGGGCGCCGGTCGCGTGCCGATAGATCGCCGCAGTTGATATTCCGTAGCGGGCAATGGCCGACCAAGGACGCATGCAGGGCTCTGAAACGCCGGTTTGCGCCTCTGCATAGCAACCTCGCGAGAGTTCGCCGGTGCGGACAATTCGCCATTTCCGGGCTTAGGACTGTCCATCATGAACTTTAAGCTAGGTCACAGCGCACCACGGTCAACCATCAGCTCCTAATGATCCTGCAGGCAGCCTTCGGCCAGACGAAAGGGCCATTGTAGTGCCCGCTCTTCGTAGCGAAGCTGATCGTTCCTTGTTCGGTGATGCATTCCCGCCGAGATTAGAATTCGTCGTACTGTTTCGCGAAAAGTACGACGTCAATTTGCTAAGCTGATGCAAAGCATGGTGATCCCGACAGGAATCGAACCTGTGACCTACAGATTAGGAATCTGCCGCTCTATCCTACTGAGCTACGGGACCACGCGGCCAGACACATAGCCGCTTCGGATCGTTTCGCCAAGAGGCCGGCCGAAGGCAATTCGGCCGGCTTTGCGCTGCCGCTGTCAGGCGGCCAGCGCGGTTTCAGCCAGTTTCACCCAGTAGCTCATGCCGTGCGGGATGACCTCGTCATTGAAATCGTAGGCCGGGTTGTGGAGGCCGGCGGTGTCGCCATTGCCGATGAAGATGAAGGCGCCGGGGCGGGCTTCGAGCATGTAGGAGAAATCCTCGCCGCCCATCACCGGCTGGATGCCGCGGTGGACATGGGCGTCGCCGGCGACACTCATCGCGACGTCACCGGCAAACACCGTCTCTTCCGCGTGGTTGAAGGTCACGGGGTAATTCGCCTGGTAGTCGACCTCGATCCTGGCCCCGAACGCGGTCGCCAGCCCGTCGCAAATGCTGCGGATGCGCTCTTCGGACTTCTTGGCGATTTCTTTTCGCAAGGTGCGCACGGTGCCGGCGATTTCGGCGGTTTCGGGAATGATGTTGTAGGCATCGCCGGCGTGGAACTTGGTCACCGACACCACCACGGCCTCGACCGGATCGGTGCTGCGCGAGGCGATCGTCTGCAAGGCGCCGACCAGTTGGCTGGTGATGACGATCGGGTCGATCGTGCCGTGCGGCATCGCCGCGTGGCCGCCCTTGCCGTGCACGGTGATGGTGAATTCGGCGGTCGCCGCCATGATCGGGCCCGGGCGAATGGCGAACTGTCCGACAGGCAGGCCCGGCATGTTGTGCATGCCGAACACCCTGGAGATGTCGAAACGCTCCATCATGCCGTCCTTGACCATCTCGTTGCCGCCGCCGCCGCCCTCTTCGGCCGGCTGGAAGATCACCGCCACCGAACCGGTGAAGTTGCGCGTCTCGGCGAGGTATTTGGCCGCACCCAGCAGCATCGCCGTGTGGCCGTCATGGCCGCAGGCATGCATCTTGCCGGGGATGGTCGAGGCGTAGGGCTTTCCTGATATCTCGTTGAGCGGCAGCGCGTCCATGTCGGCGCGCAGGCCGATGGTGGGGCCTTCGCCCTGGCGGCCGCGGATGATGCCGACCACGCCGGTCTTGCCGAGCCCGGTGACCACATCGTCGCAGCCGAAAGCCTTCAGCTTCTCGGTGACGAAGGCGGCGGTCTTGAAGACGTCGAAGTTCAGTTCTGGCGTCTGGTGCAGATGCTGGCGCCAGCCGGCAACTTCGTCCTGCATTTCGGCGGCACGGTTCAGGATTGGCATGATGGTTCCATCTCGCTGTTGGGACGGCGGGTGTTGGCCGCTGCCTTGCAATTGTGATCGCCAGGCACTTTGCCATCTTGGCGTCACATAGAGTAAATAGCACCGCAACAATGGGGTCCGGGTTTTGAGGGTCGGACCATATGCTGGCGATCGCGTAATGAAATCTTACGGAGCCAGGGGCGACTACGGCAAGAGGCGATTTCGGATTTGATCATGCGGTACAGGCATTTCCTCAAACTATTCTCGGCTGGCACAATCGCGCTGTCGGTTGTGGCCGGGCCGGCGCTGGCCAATCCGGTGGTCGTGTTCGACCTCGGCAGCGGCAAGATCCTGCAGCATCAGGATGCGTTCAAGCGCTGGTATCCGGCATCGCTGAGCAAGCTGATGACCGCTTACGTCACCTTTCGGGCGATCGCGGCCGGCGAGGTACAGCTCGATTCGCCGATCAAGGTGACCAAACACTCCGCCGCCGAGCCGCCAAGCAAGATGGGCTTCAAGCCGGGCTCGGTGATGCGGCTCGACAATGCGCTGAAGATGATGCTGGTCAAATCGGCCAACGACATTGCCATGGCTGTCGGCGAAAATGTCGGCGGTTCGCAGGCGGCCTTTGCCGACCGGATGAACGCCGAGGCGACCCGGCTCGGCATGAACGGCACGCATTTCGTCAATCCGAACGGGCTCTATTCGCCGGATCAGTACACGACGGCGCGCGACCTCGCCGTGCTGGTGATGGCGATCCGCCGCGAATTTCCGCAATATGTGCCGTGGTTCTCGATCGAGGGCCTTGCCGTCGGCAAGAAGGCGATCCCCAACTACAATCTCTTGATCGGCCGCTATCCCGGCGCCGATGGCATGAAGACCGGCTTTGTCTGCCCCTCCGGCTTCAACATGATCGGTTCGGCGACGCGCAACGGGCGCACGCTGGTCGCGGTTGTGCTTGGCGAGAAGTCGGCGGTCACCCGCGCCGAGACGGCGGCAAAACTGCTCGATCAGGGGTTCGACACGCCTGTCGCCGGCTCGGCCACCGTCACCACGCTGGCGCCCTATGGCGACACGGTCTCACCCAACGACATGCAGGACGAGGTCTGCAAGAAGAAGACGCCGCAGGAGCAGTCCGAGGCGCCGCCGGCCGCCGCCAAGAACGTGCCGAAATCACCCTATCAGGAAAAGCTCGACCATGTGCCGACGCTGGTTGCCGTCGGCCTTGGCGGCGCCACCGGTCCGGCGCCGAAGGCCATCCTCGACCAGGGCGCGCAGGAATTTGCCGATGTGCCGATCCCGAGCTGGCGGCCCGACAGGCCGGCACCGGCCGGCACCGGCCCGAAGATTGCCGGCTCCGCCGCGCAGGGCGACCAGCCGGTCAAGGTTGCGAACTAGCCAATGGGCAGCGGCTTCCCGATCCCAGTCTCGGTGCTGACCGGCTTCCTCGGCGCCGGCAAGACGACGCTGCTCAACCGGCTGCTCAAGGATCCGGCGCTGGCCGACACCGCGGTGATCATCAACGAGTTCGGCGAGGTGGCGATCGACCATTTGCTGGTCGAGCAGTCTTCCGACGGCATCATCCAGCTGTCGGACGGCTGCCTGTGCTGCACGGTGCGCGGCGAACTGGTCGATACGCTGGCCGACCTGGTCGACCGGCTGCAGACCGGCCGCATCGCCCGGCTCGCCCGCGTCATCGTCGAAACCACCGGCCTTGCCGACCCGGCGCCGGTGCTGCAGTCGATCATGGCGCATCCGGCGCTGATCCAGGCCTTCCGGCTCGACGGCGTCATCACGCTGGTCGATGCCGTCAACGGCAACGCCACGCTCGATGCCCATGTCGAGGCGGTAAAGCAGGTTGCCGTCGCCGACCGCATCGTGCTCAGCAAAGCCGATCTGGCCACCGACCCCAATGAGCTGGAAATGCTGCGGGCGCGCCTGCGGCAGATCAATCCGGGCGCCGAACTGCTCGATGCCGGCGACACGGAGACAGGCGTGGCGGCGCTGTTTGATTGCGGCCTCTACAACCCGGCAACCAAATCCGCCGACGTGCGGCGCTGGCTTGGCGAGGAAGCGGCGCACGATCATCACCATCATGCTGGTCATGATCACGAGCATGGCCATGACCACGGCCATCGTCACGATCAGCGCGTGCGCTCCTATTCGCTGGTGCATGACGGCCCGGTGCCGTTTTCGGCGATCGAGATGTTCCTCGACCTGCTGCGTTCGACCCATGGCGAGCGCCTGCTGCGCATGAAGGGCGTCATCGAGCTCAGGGAAGACCCGTCGCGGCCGCTGGTGATCCATGGCGTGCAGAAGATCCTGCATCCGCCGGTGCAATTGCCGTCCTGGCCGGATGGCCAGCGTGGCACGCGGCTGGTGCTGATCACGCTCGACATGCCGGAAGATTATATCCGCAGGCTGTTCGCCGCCTTCACCGACCGGCCGTCGGTTGACACGCCCGACCGCGCGGCGCTGGAAAACAATCCGCTGGCGATC
This sequence comes from Mesorhizobium ciceri biovar biserrulae, assembly GCF_001618845.1. Lineage (NCBI taxonomy): Bacteria > Pseudomonadati > Pseudomonadota > Alphaproteobacteria > Hyphomicrobiales > Phyllobacteriaceae > Mesorhizobium > Mesorhizobium ciceri. The sequence continues at coordinate 5,514,967 of NZ_CP015064.1, read as the reverse complement.
GCCGGGCGGTAGCCCCCAACGATTACGGCGCGCCGCGCTCGACCAGGAAGCGATGGCCGCCGGAGACCGCGGCCGTTTCAATCAACTGGTGGCCGCTCTCGGAGCAGAATGCCGGAATGTCGATGACGGCGAGCGGGTCTGTGGTCTCCAACCAGAGCCGACTGCCCGGTTGCATCCCCGCGAGGCGCTTCTTGGCCTTGAGCACGGGCAAGGGGCAGTTCAGCCCCTTGAGGTCATAAATAGCGGCGCGATCAGCCACGGGCGATATCAACCGCCGAACATGCCGAGCAGCTTGTTCTTCAGCTTCGTCACGCGGCTTTCGTCGGCACTCGCCGCTTGCGTTTCAGCCATTGGCGCCGCTTCCGAAGGGGCCGCGATGGTCGCGGTGGCGACTGGGGCCTCCTTGGCGGCCTTCTCGGCCTCCTTTTCGGCCAGAGCCTGGGCCTTGGCGGCTTCCTTGGCTTGCTTGGCCGCCTCAATGGCAGCCAGCCTCTGCTCCTCGGCCTTCTGCTTGGCAGCTTTTTCGGCGTCAAGAGCCGCCATCTTGCGGCCGGCGGGCGAATCGATGCGGCCCATGCGTGCCGTCTCGGTGACCGAGCCGTCATTGTTGAGCGACGGCGGATCGATCGGTACGCGTTCGCCGCGTGCGCGGCGCTTGGACCAGTCGGAGACGATGCTGGCTTCCTTGATACCGGCGATGGTCGGCTTGGGCGCCGGCACGCTGGCCTTGACCGCGCCGCTGAACGCCGCGTCATAGGTGCTCATGTAGGAATTGTAGGCGCTCTTCAGCGAATCAGGCTGCGTCGTCGCCGGGCAGGCGCCAGTCGGATCGAATGTCTGACCGTCGGCGGCTACCTGGTTGAAGACATAACGCTTCTCGCAGACATCGACCTTCGGCGGCACCTTGGTGATCTCGAAATTGTCGTAGCCGACCTTGAGCATCTTCCAGAAGTCGTAATTCGGGTCGTTGCGGTAGCGCGCCATGTTGGCGGCGGTCATGCGGAACGGAAACGCCTGGATCTGGAACTCGGTCTGGCCGCCCTGGAAGGCGTCGCGGCCGAAGGCATAGATCTGCTCGATCTGCGCATCGGTCATCGAATAGCAGCCCGACGACGAACAGGCGCCGTGCACCATCAAATTGGAGCCGGTGCGGCCATTGGCGCGGTCATAGGCGTTGGGATAGCCGATGTTGAAGGACAGATGGTAGTTCGAGCGCGGATTCATCTGCGCCGGGCGCACCGTGTAGAAGCCTTCCGGCGCCTGGCGGTCGCCTTCGGTGTATTTCGGCCCGAGCTTGCCCGACCATTTGCAGATGTCGTAGCTGGCGACCATGTCATAGCGGCCGTTGGTCTTGGCCTTCCAGATCTCGAGCTTGCCTTCTTCCTTGAAGATGCGGGCCATCACCGACGAGGTGCGGACCATGCCCTTGGCCCTCATGTCGGCGAGGATCTTGTCGGGCAGCGGCTTGTTGGCCTCCGGGGCAAAATCCTTCATCGACGAATTGTTGCAGCCGGCAACGCCGAGGGCAGCGATCAGGATTCCGGTGCGGGCAAGCTTGACAAACATGGCTACGGATATCGTCTTTTCTCTGGCGCCAGGACGTTTCCTGCCCCGGCTGCTACACTGCGCATCGACGGACCCTAAGCCCGTTAACCCTAATAAATTCCTTACCGCAAGTGCCGACGCATCCCCCTGCGGCAGTCTCATTGAGCCGAATGCAGCGGCATTTTTGTGGCAAAAATGCTCCGCTCCGCCACATTGTTGCGGCCAAGGGTGCCTGTGGTCAGAGACTGCGGCCCATGGCCAGGTATTTTTCGCGGCGCTGTTCGCGGAAATCGGTGTTGGCGCCGGCGAAGTCCTTCATCGTCCTGGCGATGAGGTCTCCGGTCGCGGCGATCACGGTTTCGGCGCCGCGATGCGCACCGCCGAGCGGCTCGGGGATGATGGCGTCGATGATCTTCAGTTCCAGAAGATCCTGCGCGGTGATCTTCATGTTGGTCGCCGCGTCCTTCGATCGTGTCGTGTCGCGCCACAGGATCGAGGCGGCACCTTCCGGCGAAATCACCGAATAGATGGCGTGTTCGAGCATGTAGACGCGGTTGGCGGTGGCGATGGCAATGGCGCCGCCCGAACCGCCTTCGCCGATGACCACCGAGATCGACGGTACTTTCAGGCCGAGACAGGTCGAGGTTGAACGGGCGATAGCCTCCGCCTGGCCGCGCTCCTCGGCGTTGACTCCGGGATAGGCGCCGGCCGTGTCGACCAGCGTCAGGAGCGGGATCTTGAAGCGGTCGGCCAGTTCCATCAGCCGTACCGCCTTGCGGTAGCCCTCCGGCCGAACCGAGCCGAAATTGTGCTTCAGGCGGCTGGCTGTGTCGGAACCTTTTTCCTGGCCGATGATGGCAATGGGTTCGCCGCGGAAACGGGCGAAACCGCCGACGATCGCCTGGTCCTCACCGAAATTGCGGTCGCCGGCCAGCGGCGTGAAATCGGTGAACAGGCCCTTGATGTAGTCGACGCAATGCGGCCTGTCGGGATGGCGCGCCACCTGCACCTTCTGCCAAGGCGTCAGCGCCTTGTAGGCATCGCGCAATGCGTCGCGGGAGCGCTTCTCGAGACGGCTGATCTCGTCGCCGACATCGACCGCCTCGCCATTCTCGGCAAGCTTCTTCAGCTCGAGGATCTTGCCCTCGAGGTCCTGCACCGGCTTTTCGAAATCGAGGTAATTATACATGCGTGAGCGGACCGATACGTCGGAAGGCAGTGGCTGACGGAACCCTTGAATCCAAGGCTCCGGGCGGTGAAATGTCGTCCTCACATAGCGATATGAGGCCTAGTCGGCAAGCGGATGATGATCGTTGACCAGCCGCACCAGCCGCTCTTCCAGCACATGGGTGTAAATCTGTGTCGTCGATATGTCGGCATGGCCAAGCAATTGCTGCACGGTCCGCAGATCGGCGCCGTTCTGCAGGAGATGGCTGGCGAAAGCATGGCGCAGCACGTGCGGCGAGATCTTCGCCGAGGCAATGCCGGCCCTTGCCGCCAGCCCTTTCAGGTCACGCGCGAAGACCTGGCGCGAGAGATAGCCGCTGTCGGAGGCGGCCGGAAACAGGAACGGACTGTCGGCCAAGGCTGGCACCTTGGCGCGGGCGGCAAGCCAGGTCTTCATCGCCGCGCGTGCCTTGGCGGAGAGCGGCACCATGCGCTCCTTGTCGCCCTTGCCGCGCACCATGAAGAAGCGGTCGTCGCGTTGCGCCACCGTCACCGGCAAGCCGACCAGCTCGGAAACGCGCAGGCCGGTGGCGTAAAGCACCTCGACCAGCGCATGCAGGCGCAGTGATGCCAGGCTGTCCCCATCGCCCGACGAGACATCGCCGGCTTCAATTGCTGCACGGTCGATCAGCCGGCCGGTGTCGGCCTCGCTCATCGTCTTGGGCAGCGGGCGGCCCTTTTTCGGGCTGTCCAGCGTGCCGGTCGGGTCATCGCCGCGCAGGCCTTCGGCGTAGAGGAATTTGAAGAACTGGCGGATCGCCGACAGTTTGCGCGCCTGCGACGTGGCGGCAAAGCCGCGGGCGGCAATGTCGTCGAGATAGGCGCGGATATCGGCGGCGGCGGCACCGGCCAGCCCGCCATCGATCGCGCCGGAAGCGTCCTCGAGGTCGCGGCGGTAGGAGGAAAGCGTGTTTTCGGCCGCGCCCCGCTCGGCGCTCATCATTTCCAGAAAGGCTTCGATGCGGGCCGCGCTGTTCATTCAGCTTTTCTTGGGATTGAGCTTTTCCGGAGGGATGCGCACGCTCATTTCCCCCTTCTTTGGCTCGACGAACATCACCAGTGCAAACATCGTACCATAGGCAATGCCAGCCAGAATCGCCGTTACCACGACAAAGCGAAACAGTGTCGGCATCAATTTTCGCCCGTCTTCTTGTTCTGCGTTTCCAAACCCTGTCCCCTTATGGGACGCCAATCCGGCCAATTCAAGGAAGAAGCTGGGCCTGTTAGCAACTTCTGATGCAGACCCTGCCGGTCCATATCGGGTTCAAGGCACTTGCCACGCTTGACGCAAACGGGCTTTTCATGTCGATACGCCGGCAAAGAGGGCCTTCGAAACATCCGATGAACGCGCTGCCAGCAAATCCTCCAGACGAGAACCACGCCGCGTTGCTCGGCAGGCTGGGCAGCCGTTCCGTCGTCTTCGTCGGACTGATGGGCGCCGGCAAGACGGCGATCGGCCGCAAGGTGGCGACGATGCTGGCGCTGCCCTTCATAGACAGCGACCAGGAGATCGAAAGCGTCTCGCGCATGACCGTTCCGGAACTGTTCGAGCGCTACGGCGAGACCGAATTCAGGGCGCTGGAGCAGCGCGTCATCCTGCGCGTGCTGGAAAACGGCCCGCAGGTGCTGTCGACCGGCGGCGGCGCCTTCATGAATGCGCAGACGCGCGAGGCGATTGCAGCGCAGGGCGTCTCGGTGTGGCTGAAGGCCGAACTCGACCTTCTGATGGATCGCGTCGCCAAGAAACAGAACCGGCCGCTCCTGAAAAGCGCCGACCCGCGCGCCGTGCTGGAGCGGCTGATGGGCGAGCGCTATCCGGTCTACGCGACATCGGACGTCACAGTGCCGACCCGCGACGACCGCAAGGAAGTCATCGCTACCGAGGTGGTGGACGCGCTGTGCCGGCATTTCGGCATTGATCAGGCGGCTGCGACGGGCGAGGTGGAACAGTGAGCATCGAGGCACCCGTTGTCGTCGAAGTAGGCCTTGGCGACCGGACCTACGAGATTCTGATCGGCTCGGGATTGTTGTCCCGCGCGGGTGCGGAGATTGCGCGCCGCCTGCCGGGCACACGCGCCGCGGTCGTCACCGACGCCAATGTCGCTGCAGCGCATCTCGGTGCGCTGAAGGCAGGCCTCGAAACGGGTGGCATCCAGACTGCGGTGATCACCCTGCCGCCTGGCGAGAAGACCAAGAGTTTTGCCCATCTCGAAGAGGTGGTCGACGGTGTGCTGGCTGCGAAACTGGAGCGCGGCGACATCGTCATCGCCTTCGGCGGCGGCGTTATCGGCGACCTTGCCGGCTTTGCCGCCGGCATCGTGCGGCGCGGCATGAATTTCGTGCAGATTCCGACCTCGCTGCTGGCGCAGGTCGATTCCTCGGTCGGCGGCAAGACCGGCATCAACAGCCCACGCGGCAAGAACCTTGTCGGCGTCTTCCATCAGCCGAAACTGGTGTTGGCCGACACAGGGGTGCTCGACACGCTGCCGATCCGGGAATTCCGCGCCGGCTATGCCGAGCTCGCCAAATACGGGCTCATCGACCGGCCGGAATTTTTCGCCTGGCTGGAAAAGAATTGGGTCCAGGTTTTTGCCGGCGGGCCGGAGAGGGCGCAGGCGATTGCCGAAGCCTGCCGCGCCAAGGCCGACGTGGTTGCGCGTGACGAGTTCGAGACCGGCGACCGCGCGCTGCTCAATCTCGGCCACACATTCGGCCACGCGCTGGAAGCCGCCACCCAATATGACGGAAGCCGCCTCGTCCATGGCGAAGGGGTCGCCATCGGCATGGCGCTGGCCTACCGGTTCTCGTCGCGGCTCAATCTGGCCAGCCCCGACGATGCCGCGCGCGTCGAGGCGCATCTGCGCGCCGTCGGCCTGCCCTGGCGAATAGCCGACATCCCGGGCGATCTGCCTGACGCCGAGGCGCTGCTTGCCTTTATCACCCAGGACAAGAAGGTGTCGCGCGGCGCGCTGACCTTCATCCTGACGCGCGGCGTCGGCCAGGCTTTCATTGCCAAGGATGTTCCGGCATCGGAAGTGCTGTCGTTTCTGAGGGAAAACCACCCAAAGGAAAGCGACCGGAGATGAACGAGCCCGGCTGGATCGTTGTCGCCGTCCTTGCCATCCTCATCGTGCTGCTCGTTGCCGTGCGCACGCGCCTGCTTGCCATGTTCGGGTACGAGCTTTCGCGCATCGAGCCGCAGCGTTCCAGCCAGGACGAATTGCGCGGCGCGGTCGACGATTTCCGCCGCGACGGCCAGGTGGTGCGCGAGGATCGCGACCGCGTCGGCGGCCTGTTCGATCTCGCCGAGCTCGAAGTCTCCGACATCATGGTCCACCGCACCAACATGCGCTCGGTCAATGCCGACAATGCGCCGGAAGCGGTGGTGCGCGAGATTTTGCAAAGCCCGCACACCCGCATGCCGCTGTGGAAAGGCTCGCTCGACAACATCGTCGGCGTGCTGCATGCAAAGGATCTGCTGCGCGCCTTGAACGAAGTCGGCAACGATTTCTCCAGGATCGACGTGATGAAGATCGCTTCGAAACCCTGGTTCGTGCCCGACACCACGACCTTGCAGGAACAGCTCAACGCCTTCCTTCGCCGCAAGGCGCATTTCGCCGTCGTCGTCGACGAATATGGCGAGGTCGAAGGGCTGGTGACGCTGGAGGACATTATCGAGGAGATCGTCGGCGAGATCGCCGACGAGCACGATGTCGACATACAGGGCGTCAAGCAGGAGGCCGACGGCTCCGTGGTCGTCGACGGTACGGTGCCGATCCGTGACCTCAACCGGGCTCTCGACTGGAACCTGCCGGATGAGGAGGCAACCACCATTGCCGGCCTCGTCATCCACGAGACGCAATCGATCCCCGAGGAGAAGCAGGCTTTTACGTTCCACGGCAAGCGCTTCATCGTCATGAAACGCGACAAGAACCGGATCGCAAGGCTGAGGATCAGGCCAGCCGGCGACGCCTGATGTGCGCCGGGAGACCGGGTGCCGTCATCCCGCGATCTGGCTCGTCGAGCGTTCGTGGATCGTCGCGCCGGTCTCGGCATCCATGGCCGCCAGGCTGACTTCATAACCCCAAAGCCTGCGGATGTGACGAAGCGTGGCGTCGCGGCTGGCATCCTCGAGAAGGATGCCGTCATTGACCTTGTGCTGCAGCCGCAAATGGCGGTCGCCGAGCAGATCGACATCCACCACCTGAATGTCCGGCCGGTTCGCGCCGAGATCATAACTGTTGGCGAGCGCGGCGCGTATCTTGGCGTAGCCGCGCTCATCGTGGATGGACGCGACCAGGCAATGCGGCTGGTCGGCAGCGTCGCCGAGCACAAAAAACCGCCATTTCCGGATCAAGGCCGGGCTGAGGTACTGGCGGATGAAGGATTCGTCGCGATGCTCGGCCCAGGCGTCCAGCAGGACCTCGCGCCAGTTGCCCTGGCCGGCCATGTCGGGGAACCAATCGCGGTCCTCGGCCGTGGGTTCGGTCGAGATGCGCTGAATGTCCTGCATCATGTCGAGGCCGAGAGCATAGGGGTTGATGCCTGAAAAACGCGGATCGTCGAAGGCCGGCTGGAAGACCACGTTGGAATGATTGCGCAGGATTTCGAGCATGGCGCCTTCGCTGATCTGGCCGCGGTCGAACAGCATGTTCATCAGCGTATAGTGCACGAAAGTGGCACAACCTTCGTTCATCACCTGTGTCTGCCGTTGCGGGTAAAAATATTGCGCGATAACACGAACGATCCTGATGATCTCGCGCTGCCAGGGCTCCAGGACTGGGCTGTTCTTTTCCAGGAAATAGAGCAGGTTTTCCTCGGGCAGATTGAGCGATTTCTTCCACTCTGGGTCCTGGCCCTTGTCGTTGGCCGCTTGCTGCGAGGCCGGCAGCGTACGCCACAAGTCGTTGTAGGAGCGCTCCTCGTATTCGAGACGCTCGCGAATTCCTTCGCGTTGCCGTTCCGACGACAACCTCGGCGGCCGGTGATAGCGAAACACGCCCTGATCCATCAGCGCGTGGGCGGAATCGAGAACAGCCTCGACGGCGGCGAGGCCGTGCCGCTCCTCGCAGCGGACTATGTAGCCCTTGGCGAAGTCCAGGTAGCTGAGGATCGCACCCGCATCCGTCCACTGTTTGAACAGCTGATTGTTCTTGAAGAAATGATTGTGCCCGAGCGCTGCGTGGGCCGTCACCAGGGCCTGCAGGGCCATGGTGTTTTCCTCCATCAGATAGACGATGCAGGGATTGGAATTGATGACCAGTTCATAGGCAAGCCCCCGCCCGCCCTTGCGATAGAGCAGATCCTGGTGGAGGAAATGTTTGCCGAAAGACCAGTGACGGTACATCAATGGCATGCCGATGGACGAATAGGCGTCGAGCATCTGCTGCGACGAGATGATCTCCATCTGAACGGGATAGGTGTCCAGATGAAGCTCTTCGACCGCAAGTGCCTCGATAGCGTCATAGGCCCGCGACAATGTTTTGAAATCCCAGTCGGACCCTGAAAAAAGCAGGCTGGATTTGCTCGCTTGTCTGGCCATCGGGAACCCTCATGCCCTCTTGAGGGCGGCCGGTTGCCTGCCGAAGAGCTGGCGAAAAACCGGATAGATATCGGCGGGTGTGGCGATGCGGCTCATCTGGAAGTTCGGCCATTTCTGGTCGATGGAGTTGTAGGCACGCCACAGCGATGTCCCGTTTTCTGTCGAGCCGAAAATATGAGCTTCACGCTCGTCGATGATCTCGACATACGCAAAATACTGGCACAGCCGCATGAGCTCGCCATTGAGCAGCGAAATGCATCGCTCCGAATCGCCGGCGAAATTGTCGCCGTCCGAGGCCTGGGCGGCATAGATGTTCCAGTCATGGGCCGGGTAGCGGCTGGTGATAATACGGTGCATTTCCTCCAGCGCGGTGGAAACGACGGTGCCGCCGCTTTGGGTGTTGTAGAAAAATGTTTCCTCGTCGACCTCCTGAGCCAGGTGCGTGTGGCGGATGAAGACAATCTCGATGCGGTCGTAGCGCCGTTTCAAGAACAGGTGCAGCAAGACGAAGAAGCGCTTGGCCAGATCCTTCTCGCGCTCGCCCATGGACCCGGACACGTCCATAAGACAGAACATGACGGCATTGGCGTTCGGCACCGGCCGGGAATCGAAGCGGTTGAAGCGGATGTCGACCGGATCGACATAGGCAATCCGGCGGCGGCGGCGTTCCAGCCGGTCGAGCTCTTCGCGCAATGCCGCAATACGCTGGCGCGCGTCGGCGCTGGATGGCGCCGACTCGAGCGAGGCGATCTCCTCGAGGATCGCATCCAGTTCGACCTGCTTGGGGCGCCTCAGCGCAATGCGGCGGCCGTGGCTGTTGCGCATCGTGCGGCCAACATTGATGTTGGTCGGCGAACCTGTGGCGGCGAAGCCAGCTCTGCGCGGCTTGAAGGCAAGGATCTCCTTGAGGTTGAGCTTGACCATGTCCGGGAGCTCGAGATCCTCGAAGAAAAGATCGAGCACTTCCTCGCGCGACAGCACGAAACGAAAGTCGTCTTCAGATGCCTTGTTTCCCGGCGACGATGCTCCCCCGCCGCCCCCGCCGGGTTTGGGGATCAGGTCTCCAGCGGAGAAATGCCTGTTGCCCGGCAAGATGTGCTGGCGCCTGCCGCTGTCGCGGGCGTTGTTGAAGCTCGGCTCGCTTGTGCCTCTTTCGGGCATGCGCACGGCATGCTCGGAATCCGCGTCGGCGATCCTGCCGGTGCGGATCTGATCGCGTATGCTGCGTTTCAATTCCTCGCGCGCGCGTCGCAGGAAGCGCTGGCGATTGCCGAGGCTTTTGTCTTTCGGGTTCAGGCGGCGGTCGATGAAGATCGGCATGGAACCATCCGGGTTCTCTAACCCGCCCTGTTCACCCGCATGTACCAGTCCACAAGGCGACGCACCTGCCGCTCGGTGTAGCCGCGCTCGACCATCCGCTGCACGAATTCATTGTGCCGCTTTTCCGTGACACTGTCCTGCTTGGAGCCGAAACTGATCACCGGCAGGAGGTCCTCGACCTGGCCGAACATGCGTTTTTCGATGACTTCCCGCAGCTTTTCGTAACTTGTCCACGCCGGGTTGCGGCCATGGTTTCTTGCACGGGCGCGCAGGGTGAATTTCACCACCTCATTGCGGAAGTCCTTGGGATTGGCGATGCCGGCCGGTTTTTCGACCTGTGAAAGCTCGTTGTCCAAAACCTCGCGGTTGAGGATCTGGCCTGTGTCGGGATCCTTGTAGTCCTGGTCTTCGATCCAGGCGTCGGCATAGGCGATGTAGCGGTCGAAAAGGTTCTGGCCGTACTCGCTGTAGGATTCCAGATAGGCTTTCTGGATCTCATGGCCGATGAATTCGGCATACCGCGCGGCCAGCTCGGACTTGATGAACTCCAGATAGGCGGCTTCCGTCTCCTTCGGAAACTGTTCGCGCTTGATTGCCTCCTCCAGGATGTACATGAGATGCACGGGGTCGGCGGCCACCTCTTCGGTGTCGTAGTTGAAGGTCTGCGACAGGATCTTGAAGGCAAAGCGCGTGCTGACGCCTGCCATGCCCTCATCGACGCCGGCGGCGTCCCGATATTCCTGAACCGACTTTGCCTTGGGGTCGACTTCCTTGAGGTTCTCGCCATCATAGGCGCGCATCTTGGTGTAGAGCGGCGAATTGTCGTGCTCGGCCAAGCGGGTCGAGACGGTAAACCGGCTGAGGATGTCCAGCACCTCTGGAGCGCAGGGACTGGCGGCCAATTCGCTCTCCCGCAACAGTTTCTCGTAGATCTGCCGCTCTTCGGTTATCCGCAGGCAATACGGCACCTTGACGACGAGGATGCGATCGAGGAAAGCCTCATTGTTCTTGTTGTTCTTGAATTGCAGCCATTCCGACTCGTTGGAATGGGCCACGATGATCCCCTGGTAGGGAAAGGCGCCGAAATTTTCGGTGCCGTTGTAGCTGCCTTCCTGGGTGGCCGTCAGCAGCGGATGCAGGACCTTGATAGGCGCCTTGAACATTTCGACGAATTCAAGCAGGCCCTGGGTGGTCCGGTTCAGTCCACCGCTATAGGAATAGGCGTCCGGATCGGACTGGCTGAAGTTTTCCAATTGCCGGATGTCCACCTTGCCGACCAGGGCCGAGACGTCCTGATTGTTCTCGTCGCCGGGCTCGGTCTTGGCGATGGCGATCTGGCGCAGTCGCGACGGCATCAGCTTGACGACGCTGAACTTGGAAATGTCGCCGGAAAGTTCGTCGAGGCGCTTGGCCGCCCATGGCGAAATGAGCCCGTTCAAGCGGCGTCGTGCAATGCCGTATTTATCCTCCAGCAGGTCGCCCATGCGATCGGGATGGAAAAGGCCAAGCGGCGATTCGAAAACCGGGCTGACCTGGTTGCCGACCTTCAGCGTGTAGATCGGGCGCTGTTCCATCAACTTCTTCAGCCGCTCGGCAAGGGAGGATTTGCCGCCGCCCACCGGGCCGAGCAAATAGAGGATTTGCTTGCGCTCCTCGAGCCCCTGGGACGCATAGCGAAAATAGCCGGCGATGCGCTCGATTGTATCCTCCATGCCGTAGAAATCGGCGAAGGAGGGGTACACTTTCAGGGTCCGGTTGGAGAAAATACGGCCGAGCCGCTCATCCTTGCTGGTGTCGACCAGGTTCGGCTCGCCGATCGCCTCGACCATCCGTTCAGGCGCCGAGGCATACATCGACTTGTCCTCGCGGCAGGCAAGGAGATATTGCTGGATGCTGATCTCTTCCTGCGCCGCGTTGGTGTAAATTTCCGAAAAGAGATCGAAGACGTCAGACTGGTTCTCTCGCATGATGCTTTTGCCCTCGGAGCCGCTGTGGCTTCCATTCGGCTCGTCTCGCATTCAACTGCCGGGGGGTACCGTTTGTTCCCTTCATGTGAAGAGGTGGCCGCGATCTTAAGGATTGAGGCTACTCCGCGAGATCAAGGCGCTCGTTGCGGAGCGGTATTCAGCGCGGGTAGCGGGTGTGTTGCGAAGAACCCCTGACTGGACGGCTGGGGCGGCCGCGTGCAGTCTTGCCTTGCCAGGAGACAATGATGATCGATCGACGAAGCCTGATCATGGCCTCCATGGCGGCGATGCTGCCGTTGGAAGCGTCGGCCGCGTGGAAAACACGCCGGCCCACGCCAGAAACCTTCGACTACGGGCCGGCCAAGCTCGACATCTATGCGCCCGATGGTGCAATCGGCCTGCCGGTCGTGTTTTTCGTTCATGGCGGCACCTGGCAGTTTGGCAAACGCAGTCAGGTGGACGCCAAACCGGCCTTCCTGCTCGCCAACGGCTTCTGCTTCGTCTCCATCGATTACCGCATGCTGCCGCAGGCCAATGTCGCCACCCAGGCTGGTGACGTCGAAAAGGCCTATGCTTACATCAGGGCCAACATCGCCCGGCATGGCGGCGATCCCAGCCGCATCGTCGGCATGGGCCATTCGGCCGGCTGCCATCTGGTTGCGCTGACCGGCATGCGCGGCGGATTGCCGGGCATAGCCGCGCTCATCCTCGACGACACCAGGGCCTATGATCTTGCAGCACTTGCCAAGAATGGCGGTATGGTCCGGGCCTATGCCCGCGTCTTTTCCGATCCCGCGCAATGGGCGGCACTTTCGCCGGCCAGCTATGTCGACGGCCGCAAGCACCCGCCGACTTTCATCGCCTATTCGCGGGCATCGGGCCGGAGCGAGGACTCCAAGGCCTTTGCCGAGCGCCTGCGCTCGACGGGCACCAAGGTTACGCTGTTCGACGGCAGCGCCTATACGCATATGTCGATCAATCGCGATTTCGGCGAGGAGGGCGACGCGCTGACCGCGGCCGCGCTGGCATTCCTGAAATCGACGGTTGGCTGATCTTTACGGCACTGGATTAGATCAAAAGTAGCGGCAAGACATTGCTGCAGGTGCTCGCGGGTGCAACTGCTCTGCGATCTTGAGCGGGAGGGAATTGCATGAACGGCGCCGATGTCCTGTGTGACGTGCTTCTGGCCAATGATGTGACGGTCTGCTTCGCCAATCCCGGCACCTCCGAAATGCACTTCGTTGCAGCGCTTGACCGCAAGCCGAACATGCGTTGCGTGCTCGGGCTGTTCGAAGGCGTGGTGACGGGTGCCGCCGATGGCTATGCGCGGATGACCGATCGGCCGGCCGCGACGCTGCTGCATACCGGTCCCGGCCTGGCCAATGGGCTGGCCAACATGCACAATGCCCGGCGTGCCTTCAGCCCGATGATCAACATCGTCGGCGACCACGCCTCTTACCATCTGCCGCTCGATGCCCCACTCACCAGCGATATCGAGAGCCTTGCGGCGCCGATGTCCAACTGGGTCGGCCGCGTCAAGGGTCCGGCCGATGTCGTGCCGGCAGCTGAAGCGGCCTTTCGCGCCTCGCTGACACCACCCGGCGTCGCGACCCTGATCCTGCCGGCGGATGCCGCCTGGGGCGAAGTCGAGGCGGTTTTGCCCGGCAAGGTGACGTTGGCGCCGACGCCGGCCGTCGATATGGACGCGGTACGCAAGATCGCCGCGGCGATCCGTGCCGCTCCGGGCCGGGCCGGCATGATCGTTCGCGGAAAGGCCGCGCGCGCCGATGCGCTCGCCATCGCCGGGCAGATCTCGACGGGCAGCGACGTCCGGCTGTTCGGCGAGGTTCTGATCGCACGGATGCAACGCGGGCGCGGGCGTGTCGCGCCGACCCGCATCCCCTATCCGGTCGATGCGGCGATGGCTGTGCTGAGCGACGTCGATGTTCTGATCCTGGTCGGCGCAAAGGAGCCGGTTGCCTTCTTCGCCTATCCGGGAAAACCGGGACGGCTTGTCCGGGAAGGCTGCGAGGTGCTGACATTGGCCGCCCATGGCGACGATCTGCATGCGGCGCTGGAGGCGCTTCGCGACGAACTTGGCATCAAGCCGTCGCAACACAAGGTGCTGGCGGCCGCTTTTCCCGACGAGGCAACGCCGAACGGCAAGCTGACGGAAGATGCCGTCGCACTTTCGGTGGCGCGCAAACTGCCGGCCGATGCGATCGTCTGCGATGAAGCGGTCACCTCGGCCAGGCGTTTCTTCGCGCTGTCGGCCTTTGCCGCGCCGCACGACTACATGATGGGCACGGGCGGATCGATCGGTGGCGGCATCCCGATGGCGACCGGGGCGGCAATCGCCTGTCCCGACCGCAAGGTGGTCAATCTCGAAGCCGACGGCAGCGGCATGTACACGGTGCAGGGACTGTGGACGCAGGCGCGGGAAAAGCTCGACGTAGTGACGATCGTGTTTTCCAACCGAACCTATGCGATCCTGCATGGCGAGATGAAGAATGTCGGCGTCGGCGCCATCGGCGAGAACGCCAGGCGCATGCTCGACCTCGACCATCCCTCGCTCGACTGGGTATCGCTGGCCAAAGGCATGGGCGTGGAGGCGGCTCGCGCCGATACGTGCGAGCGCTTCGACGCGTTGCTGGACAGTGCGCTGTCACGGCGCGGGCCGTTCCTCATCGAAGCGGTGCTCTGAGCGCGGGGAAGCGACCTACCAGCGGGTCTTTTCGCCGGGAGCCGCGGGTTCGATCGCCAGCGCGTGCACGCCGGCCTTCAGTTCGTCGGCAAGCAGTTCGTTGACGGCGCGGTGACGGTCGATGCGGCTCATGCCGGCAAAGGCGGAAGCGACGACGCGGACGCGAAAATGCGTCTCGCCGGTGCCGTCGTAAGTGCCGTGATGGTCGGAGCCGTGATGGTGGTGGCCGGCATGGAGATGGCTCTCGTTGATGATAACCAGCCTGTCCGGCGAAAATGCCTTGTTGAGCTTGTCTTCCATGGTCGCCTGTATGGACATCGCCATCTCCCTTCACCACATATCGTTGGCGTCTCGGCCTGGAAACCGAAAATCGGTTTCGCGAGGGGCCGCCGCCGCGCAACAAAATCCGCCATTCGCCTGCTTTATGCCGCGATTCAGCGGTTAGGGCGATGATCGCGAAAATGTCAATTCTTGTTTCGCATCTGCGAACGCCCCATAAATGGGTAAGATGAAGCCGTACCCCAAATATTTCGAGAAGATTCGCGTCCGCCCCGACAAGGACGCGGAGCTGAAGTCGCACTCGCCGATCTGCCAGTGGGACGGCTGCAAGGAAGCGGGCACCCATCGTGCGCCGGTCGGGCGCATGAAGGAGGGTGAGTATTTCCACTTCTGCTTCGATCATGTGCGCGAGTACAACAAGGGCTTCAACTACTTTTCCGGCGTGCCGGACACCGAGGTCGCGCGCTTCCAGAAGGAAGCCATGACCGGGCACCGGCCGACCTGGAAGATGGGCGCCAACGGGGCCTCGACCCGGTCGTCGCCCGATATGGCCCAGATGCGTTCCGGCCGCGCCGGCTACTATAACCGCATGCGCGACCCGTTCGACCTGTTCAAGGGACCCAAGGATCCGCGCGAGGCGCGCGAGCGCAAGGCCAAGCCGCTTGAGGCCAAGGCGCTGGAAACGCTTGGTCTTGATACAAAGGCGACTGGCAAGGAGATCAAGGCGCGCTATAAGGAACTGGTGAAACTACACCATCCGGATGCGAATGGTGGCGACAGAGGTTCGGAAGACCGGTTCCGCGATGTGCTGCAAGCCTATCGCGTGCTCAAACAGGCGGGCCTGTGCTGAGCGACCATACGGTTCGTGTCGTTTTCCAACTTTCATAAGGTTGGAAAAGGCTTTAAGACCGCCCCCGGACAAAATCGATTGCCGGCGAAATCAGACGTTTCGCCCGTGGAGACGTTGAGAGATATGAACAAGGTCGATCGCGACATCGCCAACCTGCCCGACACGACGGTGTCGGTGAAGGAGAAATTCGGCTTCGAATCCAAGATGGTGGTGCCGGCCTATTCGGTGACATCGGAGCATGTGCCCGACATCGACCCGGACTATCTGTTCGACAAGAACACGACGATGGCGATCCTTGCGGGCTTTGCCTACAACCGCCGCGTCATGGTGTCGGGCTATCACGGTACCGGCAAGTCGACCCATATCGAACAGGTAGCCGCCCGCCTCAACTGGCCCTGCGTGCGCGTCAACCTCGACAGCCATGTCAGCCGTATCGATCTCGTCGGCAAGGACGCGATCGTGGTCAAGGACGGGTTGCAGATCACCGAATTCCGCGACGGCATCCTGCCCTGGGCCTACCAGCACAATGTCGCGCTGTGCTTCGACGAGTATGATGCCGGCCGTCCGGATGTGATGTTCGTCATCCAGCGCGTGCTGGAATCGTCAGGCCGGCTGACGCTGCTCGACCAGAGCCGGGTTATCCGCCCGCATCCGGCCTTCCGGTTGTTCTCGACCGCCAACACGGTCGGCCTGGGCGACACCACCGGCCTCTATCACGGCACCCAGCAGATCAACCAGGCCCAGATGGACCGCTGGTCGATCGTCACCACGCTGAATTATTTGCCGCACGACAATGAAGTCGCCATCGTGCTGGCCAAGGCCAAGCACTATCGCGACGGCAAGGGCAAGGACATCGTCAACAAGATGGTGCGCGTCGCCGACATGACGCGCTCGGCCTTCATCAACGGCGATCTGTCGACCGTGATGAGCCCGCGCACGGTGATCACCTGGGCAGAGAATGCCGAGATATTCGGCAATATCGGCATGGCGTTCCGGCTGACCTTCCTCAACAAGTGCGACGAACTGGAGCGCTCGGTGGTGGCCGAGTTCTACCAGCGCGCCTTCGGCGAGGATCTGCCCGAGAGCGCCGCCAACGTGGTCCTGGGGTAAGCACAGTCTCAATGGCGGGGCCGGGCGACAACACGCGCAACAAGTCGAAGACGGGGTCTGAAGCCGACAGCTTCAAGCGTGCCGTCACCGTCTGCATGCGCGCCATTGCCGGCGACAAGGAACTGGAAGTCGGTTTCGCCAAGGACCGGCCGGCGCTCGCCGGCAGCCGTGCGCGTCTGCCCGAATTGCCGAAGAAGGCGTCGAAGACCGATATTGCGATCACCCGCGGCCTCGGCGATTCCATGGCGCTGAAGCGCGCCTGCCACGATGTGCGCATCCACACCAAGCTGGCGCCGGAAGGCAAGGCGGCGCGGGCCATCTATGACGCGGTCGAGCAGGCCCGCGTCGAGGCGATCGGGTCTCGCGCCATGCAGGGCGTCGCCGACAATATCGGTTCGATGCTGGAGGACAAATACGCCAAGGCCAACCTCGTCGACATCAAGGACAAGGCCGACGCGCCGATCGAGGAAGCTCTTGCCCTGATGGTGCGCGAGAAGCTGACCGGCCGTCCGGTCCCGAAAAGCGGCGAGCGGCTGGTCGAGCTCTGGCGCCCCTGGGTCGAGGAGAAGGCCAAGGCCGACCTCGACGGATTGTCGGCCAAGCTCGGCGACCAGCAGGCGTTCGCCCGGGTCGTGCGCGAGATGCTCGCCTCCATGGAGATGGCCGAGGAACTCGGCGACGACCAGGAGACGGAAGATTCCGAGGACAATGACGACAACCAGCCGCAAGGCGAGGAGCAGAGCGAGGAGGGCGGCGAAGAGGATTCCGGCTCCGAGCAGTCGCAGTCCGAGGATGCCGAAGCTTCGGCCGATGACGAGCAGTCGGCCGAGACGGAAGCCTCCGACGCCACCGCCGACGATCTGTCCGACGATGACGACGCCGATGCCGAAACACCCGGCGAAGCGCGCCGCAACGACAATCCCTTCACCAATCTGCCGAAAGAGATCGACTACAAGGTCTTCACCACCGCTTTCGACGAGACGGTCGGCGCCGAGGAGCTGTGCGAAGAAGAAGAGCTCGACCGGCTGCGCGCCTTCCTCGACAAGCAGCTCGCCAACCTGTCCGGCGTCGTCGGGCGGCTGGCCAACCGCCTGCAGCGCCGGCTGATGGCGCAGCAGAACCGCTCCTGGGACTTCGACCTGGAAGAGGGCTATCTCGACCCGGCACGGCTGGTGCGGGTCGTCATCGACCCGATGCAGCCGCTGTCGTTCAAGCAGGAGCGCGACACCAAGTTCCGCGACACGGTGGTGACGCTGGTGCTCGACAATTCCGGCTCGATGCGCGGCCGGCCGATCACGGTCGCCGCCACCTGCGCCGACATATTGGCGCGCACGCTGGAGCGCTGCGGCGTCTCGGTCGAGATCCTCGGCTTCACCACGCGGGCGTGGAAGGGCGGGCAGGCGCGCGAGAAATGGCTGAAGGACGGCAAGCCGCCGAATCCTGGCCGGCTCAACGATCTGCGCCACATCATCTACAAATCGGCCGACCATCCGTGGCGGCGGGCACGGCGCAATCTCGGCCTGATGATGCGCGAAGGCCTGCTCAAGGAAAATATCGACGGCGAGGCGCTGCTGTGGGCGCATAACCGGCTGATCGCCCGGCCCGAGCAGCGCAAGATCCTGATGATGATCTCGGACGGCGCGCCGGTCGACGATTCGACGCTGTCGGTCAATCCGGGCAATTATCTCGAACGCCATCTGCGCGCCGTCATCGAGCTGATCGAGACGCGTTCGCCGGTGGAACTCTTGGCCATCGGCATCGGCCACGATGTCACGCGCTACTACCGCCGCGCCGTCACCATCGTCGATGCCGAGGAGCTGGCTGGCGCCATGACCGAGCAGCTGGCTTCGCTGTTTGCCGAGGAAAGCGCGAAGGATACGCGGCGCGGCGGTGGTATGCGGCGCGCCGGATGATCTCCAGGCGCGGCGGCTTTCAGCAGACGCTTTTCGCCGCCATCGCCCTGCTTTCCGGTGTGGCTTCGGCGGCAGCCGGTTCGCCCGACTCTGGTTCTGTCGAACCGGTCGAAATCTCGGCCCGCCCGATCACCGAATTTCACATTGGCCGTGCCGACAAGCAATTCGGCCCTTTCGAATTCGTCGGCGGGCTGGAGATGACCTCGCCGACACGCGATTTCGGCGCGCTGTCGGCCTTCCGCTTCCTGAAGGCCGGCGGTGACTTCATCGGCGTTGCCGACACCGGCTTCTGGTTCTTCGGCACGGTGGTCCGCGACGCGGAAAAGCGGCCCTCCGGCATCCAGAATTTCCGCATGCAGCAGATGGTCGACGAGACCGGCCGGCCGATCGACAGGAAATGGGAGGTCGATGCGGAAGGCCTCGCG
Organism: Mesorhizobium ciceri biovar biserrulae; assembly: GCF_001618845.1. NCBI lineage: Bacteria > Pseudomonadati > Pseudomonadota > Alphaproteobacteria > Hyphomicrobiales > Phyllobacteriaceae > Mesorhizobium > Mesorhizobium ciceri. The sequence continues at coordinate 5,496,085 of NZ_CP015064.1, read as the reverse complement.
GTCAAGGACGGCATTGCCACCGTCGGCTTCGAGCGCAGCCACCGCGTCGCCCAGTTCAAGATCGACCCCAACGACATGAAGGCGCCGTTCAAGCCGCTGGATTTCGTCGTTCCGGCCCAGGAGCTGCGCCAGAATCGCGGCTTCGAGACCGTCACCCACGCCAATGCCAACGGTCAGCATGAGGGCGGCCTGGTCGTGGTCTCCGAAAAGAGCCTCGACAAGGCCGGCAACATCTATGCCGCCATCATCGAAGGGCCACACAAGGGCGTCTTTACTGTCAAGCGCAACGGCGATTTCGACATCACCGACGGCGCCTTCCTGCCGGATGGGGATCTGCTGCTTCTGGAGCGCAGTTTCTCGATGGCGAGGGGCGTCAAGATGCGGCTGCGGCGCATCTGTGGCGAAAGCGTCGAGAAGGGCGCGGTCGCCGACGGGCCGGTGCTGCTGGAGGCCGACATGGGCTACCAGATCGACAATATGGAAGGGCTCGACGTCTGGACCCGCGACGACGGCGCGCTGATGGTGTCGCTGATCTCCGACGACAACCACTCGATCCTGCAGCGCAACCTCTATCTGGAATTCATCCTGCACCAGGATTGAGCCCGCCGGCTTTACGTCTTGGTGGCGATCCAGATGATATGGCGCGCGCCGCGCTTGCCGTTGGCGCGCGTACTGACCTCTTCGACCCCGAAGCCTGCCTGCTTCAGCCGCCGCGTGAAGCCGATGTCGGGGCCTTGCGACCACACCGCCAGCACGCCGCCCGACTTGAGGGCGCTGCGTGCGGCTGCGAGGCCCTGCAGGCTGTAGAGCGCGTCGTTGGATTTGTGGACGATGCCTTCCGGGCCGTTGTCGACATCGAGCAGGATGGCGTCCCAGGCCGCGGGCTGCGAGCGTATCAGCTGCCCGACATCGGTCTCCTGGATGGTGACGCGTGGATCGTCGAGACAGCCGCCAAAGATTTCGGCCATCGGACCGTGCGCCCAGGCGACAACGGCCGGCACCAGTTCAGCGATGACGATTCCGGCATCATTGGCCAATTCTGCAAGCGCGGCGCGCAAGGTAAAACCCATGCCAAGCCCACCGATCAGGATTGTTGGCTGGCTATTGCCGGCAATCCGCCCGCAGGACAGTTTTGCCAGCGCTTCCTCGGAACCGCTGAGGCGGCTGTTCATGAGCTCGTTGGTGCCCAGCATGATCGAGAATTCGGTGCCGCGCCGCTTGAGGCGAAGTTCTTGTCCGCCGTCTGGGGTCTTCGCCGAATCGAGCTGGATCCACGGGATCATGATCTTTGTCCGACCATGATCTTTTCCGAAAACTGGGTCCCACTTTTCGGGATCATGGTTTAAGCCGCAACCGCGGACTGGCTCCAACGGGCAGCGAGCAGCCGGTAGGGTATGAGTGCGACGACGGCGATGATCAGCTTCACCGAGAGATCACCAAGCGCCCAGGAGATCCAGCGCATCGCCTCGACATGGAAGACGCCCATCAAGGGTGCGTTTTCCAACGCAAAGCCGTCGTTTGGTCCGGCGAAGGCAAAGGCAGCTGAGAAAGCGACGGTGAAGAACACGGCGGTGTCGAACACCGACCCGACCAGCGTGCCGATGATCGGCGCCCGCCACCAGCTCTGCCGGCGCAGCCGGTTGAACACGGTGACATCGAGCAGTTGCGCGGAAAGGAACGCCGCTCCGGACGCGGCCGCGATACGCACCAGCCGGTCGGCGGCGGTCTCGAATTCAATCAGGCCGTGACGGAACAGGAAGGGCGGGACAAGGATCGAGCAGATCACCGCCGTCATGAAGCCGACAAGGACGATCCGGCGCGCCACAGTGGGTCCGTAGCGGCGGTTGGCGAGGTCGGTGACCAGGAACGAGAAGGGATAGGTGAAGGCCCCCCAAGTCAGAAGGTCGGCCAGCGAGAGGCCCCCGATCTGGCCCTGCATCGGGAATTGCACGAGAATGTTCGATGCCACGACGACAAGCGCCATGGCGGCCACGAAGGGCAAATACCGCGAGAAGGAAGTCATTTTTTTATCCTGGGTAATGGAACCAGCCAAGCATCATGCCCATGCGGGCGATGCTCGCCTTCGTATGTGGGCACCGGATTGCCAAAACCTTGCGGCTTCGATCCGATGCTCCAAGGCCAACAAGATGTTGGCCAGAGGCCAACAAGATGTTGGCCAGGGCGGTCGTCCCCCGCCTTTGAACTGTTTAAGCGGCAGCCTGCTCGGCGGTCTTCTTGGCGATCTGCTTCTTCAGCAGACGGGCGCGCTGCGACAATTCCTTGACGTCGGCCTTGGCCAGGAAGGCGTCGAGACCGCCGCGATGTTCGACCGAACGCAGTGCGTTGGCCGAAATGCGCAGGCGCACATTCTGGTTCAGCGCTTCCGAAATCAGCGTCACATTGACGAGGTTCGGCAGGAAGCGACGCTTGGTCTTGTTGTTGGCGTGGCTCACATTGTTGCCGGACATGACTGCCTTGGCAGTGAGTTCGCAGGTGCGGGACATTGTTCTAACCTTCAGTTCTCGGGGTCTGCCAAACACTCAAGCCCACGCCGGGTGGCGCGCGGTTCTGGTCAGGCGGCCTTATGGAAAAAGTTGGCGTTCCATAGTTGCATTTCGCCGAGGTGTCAAGCTCCTGCATTGCCCACGGCGCGCCCGGCATTTTCATATTAAGGCCGGAATTCATCCTATAAGCGGTCTCATAGGGACATGCCAGACCGGAGTTGCCCGCCTCCGGCCGAAAATCAAGGACCGATCCCGCCATGCTTCGTTCGTCACATGCCTTTGCCGCCATGCTTGCCGCAGCCTTGCCGTCCGCCGCGTCTGCTGCCTCGCCGCAGTCGTTCAAGGGCGAGTATACGGTATCGTTCCTTGGACTTTCGATAGCGAAATCAACGTTTTCCAGCCGTTATGAGAACGGCGCCTACGCGATCGAAGGCAGCGTCAGCGCGGCAGGGTTGGCAAAACTGTTCGACGACACGCGTGGCACGATCTCGTCCAAAGGCACGATTGCGGGCAAGAGGATGGTGCCGCAGGCATTCCGCGCCGATTACACCTCCGGCAAGAAGGCATCGGTGGTCGACATCCGCTTTGCAAATGGCAGGGTCACCTCGACGCAGGTCGTCCCGGCGCCGGGCAAGCGCGACCCCAAGAGTTGGGTGCCGCTCGGTGCCGGCGACCTGGCATCGGTGCTCGATCCGATGGCTGCCACCGTCATCCATGCCGACAGCCTCGACCAGGTCTGCGGCCGCACGGTAAAGTTCTACGACGGCGAGATGCGCGCCGATCTGACGCTGACTTACGCTTCGAAGGGCACGATCTCGGTGCCGGGCTACAAGGGCGACACGGTTACCTGCCGGATGGGCTTCGAGCCGGTGGCTGGCTATCGCAAGGGCCGCAAGGCGCTCAACTATCTCAAGAGCAAAAGCCGCATGATGGTGACGTTTGCACCGCTCGGCCAAACCGGCGTATATGCGCCGATCCATGCCACGGTGGGCACGCAGATCGGCACCTTGACCATCAGCGCCGGACGTTTCGAAGCGGTACAATAGCCAGGCGCAGAATTGGCGCGCCACTGGAGACAGAATGGGGCGCGCAACACTGATCGGCTTTTCGGCGGTCGCCATGTGGGCGCTGCTCGCACTGCTCACCGATGCGTCGGGCCAGGTGCCGCCGTTCCTCTTGTCGGCGATCACCTTCTCGATCGGCACCGGTGTCGGGCTGGTCGCGCGGCTGTTCATGCCGGCACCCGACAAGAGCCAGAAGATACCGCCGCAGGTGTGGCTGATCGGCATTGCCGGGCTGTTCGGCTACCACTTTTTCTATTTCACTGCGCTGCGCAATGCGCCGGCGGTGGAGGCGAGCCTGATCGCCTATCTATGGCCTTTGCTGATCGTGCTCGGCTCGGCGCTGATGCCGGGCGAAAAACTGGCCTGGAACCATGTCGTCGGCGCGCTGCTCGGCCTTGCCGGCACCGTGCTGATCGTCACCAAGGGCGGGGGCCTCGCCTTCGACGCCCGTTACGCCTTCGGCTATGCGATGGCCGCCGTTTGTGCCGTGCTGTGGTCGTCCTATTCGCTGTTGTCGCGGCGCTTCCCGTCGGTGCCGACCAGCATCGTCACCTGGTTCTGCGCAGCGACCGCGGTGCTGTCGCTCGCCTGCCACCTGGCGCTGGAACAGACGGTTCTGCCTGACGGTGCCGGCCAGTGGCTGGCCGTGCTCGGCCTTGGCCTGATGCCGGTGGGGGCGGCCTTCTATGCCTGGGACATCGGCGTCAAGCGCGGCAACATCCAGGTGCTGGGTGCTGCAAGCTACGCCGCACCGCTGTTGTCGACGCTGGTGCTGATCGCGGCCGGCGTCGCCGAGCCGTCGCCGCGCATCCTCGCCGCCTGCGTGCTCATCACCGGCGGGGCCGCACTTGCAGCGAAGTCGCTGTTCCTGCGCAAACCAGCGGCTGAGAGCGGAGCCAGGGCATCCCAAAGCAGGGCCGGGGCATGACGATGCCGTTTGCCGGCGGCATCGACGCAAATGCCAATGCGACACTGATCTTTTCGCTGGCGGCGGCGGTGATCTACGCCTTTACGCTTGGCATGCCACCAACGCTCGCCCGCTCGGCGGCAAAGACGCTCGCCGTGGCGATGCTTGCCGTGCTGGCCGGGCTGCAGGGCGGCCCGCTGCTGCTCGCCGCCGCGCTCGCCCTCAGCGCCGTTGGCGACGCATTCCTGTCGCGCGACGGTGAAAAGGCCTTCCTCGGCGGGCTGGCCAGTTTTCTTGTCGCCCACATCGTCTATGTCGCGCTGTTCCTGCGCAGCGGTGGCGGGTTGGGGGTGCTTGGCGCCGAGTCGTGGCGCGGAGCGATCGCGCTCGCCATGGCGGTGTTTGCGGCCGTCATGCTGGCGGCGCTGTGGCGGCGCGTCGGTCCCGGCCTGCGTATCCCGATCGCCGTCTATGTCGCTGCGATCCTGGCAATGGGTATCTCGGCGCTGACCACCAGCAACGTCTCCGTGATCGGCGGCGCGCTGTTGTTCATGGCATCCGACGGGCTGCTCGCCACGGAGAAATTCCTGGTGGCCGCCATCTCGCCGCACCGCGCCTGGATGCGCTTCGCCGTCTGGGCGCTGTACTACGCCGCCCAACTCGCGATCACGCTTGGGTCCCTGCTATATCCGGGCTCTTATTGAGCTACGGTTGTTTCGGCTGCCAGCCGGGTGCTGCCAGTTCGAAGGCGGCAAACTCGAAGCCCGGCGCGACGGTGCAGCCGACCAGCGTCCATTCGCCGAGGCTGCGCGCCGATTGCCACCAGCCCGCCGGCACGATGATCTGCGGCCGCTCACCGGCTGCGAGATCGATTCCAAGCACCTGCTCCGCAACGGTGCTGCCTTCTTCCCACATTGCCAGTGCCAGCGGGGCGCCGGCATGGAAATGCCAGACCTCGGCGGCGTCCTTGACCCGGTGCCAGGCCGAAACCTGATGCTCCTCAAGCAGGAAATAAATGGCGGTCGAATGGCCGCGCGCGCCGCCAGTGCCATCGCGAAAGGTCTCGGCATACCAGCCGCCTTCCGGATGCGGCTTCAGCCCGAGCGTCGCGATGATTTCGGCGGAGCTGGTCATGGCGTCGACGATATCACGGGCTCTAGAAGTTGTCCTTGCGCTTGCGGATTTCGGCAAAGACCTCGGCGTCGGAAGCCTTCTCCAGCCCAAGATGCTTGCGGATCGCCGGATCGTGCCAGCGCAGGAAGGGATTGGTCGACAGTTCCTCGCCGATCGTCGTCGGCAGCGTCGGCTTGTTCTCGGCGCGCAGCTTTTCGATCCTGGCGGCGCGTTCCTTCAATGCTGAATTGGACGGGTCGACGGTCAGCGCGAAACGGGCGTTGGAGAGCGTGTATTCGTGGCCGCAATAGATGGCCGTTTCAGCTGGAAGTGCAGCCAGCTTCTTAAGCGAATCATACATTACCGGCGGCTTGCATTCGAACAGCCGCCCACAACCCAGCGCAAACAGCGTGTCGGCGGTGAACGCCACGCTCGAGGCCGGCAAATAATAGGAAACGTGGCCGGCAGTGTGGCCGGGGGTGGCGATGACTTCGATCCTTTCATCGCCAAGATGGAGAACCGAGCCGTCTTCGACGGTCTCGTCTATGCCGGGGATCTTGGCCTTTTCGGCCTCTGGACCGACGATGCGCAGCTTGAAGCGCTCCTTCAGCGCCAGATTGGCCTCAACGTGATCCATGTGATGATGTGTGGCCAGGATCATCGTCGGCGTCCAGCCGGTGCGCTTTATCGCGGCCAATATTGGCGCTTCCTCGGGCGCATCGATGATCGCGGTCTGGCCGCTTTTGGGGTCATGAACCAGCACGCCGAAATTGTCGCTGCGGCACATGAACTGTTCGATTTCGACCGGCATCACATCTCTCCGTTATGGCCGCAGACATAGGGCGCTTGCGGGTCGATGTCATCCCGGATGTCGAATGACATTCCCGGAATGTCGGGTCGTCGCGGCCTTTTGTTGAAACCTGGCGACATCACGGCTACATCCCTGCCATGCATTCCGACATCGTCGATCTTCGCTCGTTCTATTCGACAACGCTCGGCCGGTTCGCCGAGCGTTCGATCACCATGGCGTTGTCGTCGATATGGGCGGCCGTTCCCAACGAGCGGCTGGTTGGTCTGGGCTACACCTTGCCGTGGCTGGAGCGGTTCGGCAGCGACGCCGAGCGGGTCTTCGCCTTCATGCCGGCAACGCAAGGCGCGGTGGTGTGGCCGGCGACGGGGCCGACGGCGACGGCACTGGTCTTCGACGAGGAACTGCCGCTGGTCGATTCCTGCATCGACCGCATGCTGCTCGTCCATTCGCTCGAACATGTCGAGAACCCGCGTGAGACGCTGAACGAGATCTGGCGCGTGCTGTCGCCGGCCGGCCGGGTGGTCATCGTCGTGCCCAACCGGCGCGGTGTCTGGGCGCGCTTCGAGCACACCCCATTCGGCAACGGCCGGCCCTTTTCGCGCGGCCAGCTTACGGAACTGCTGCGCGAGGCCAATTTCACGCCCGCCGCCTGGTCCGATGCGCTGTTCTTTCCGCCATCGCGGCGCCGTTTCATGATGCGCTTCCACAATGTACTGGAGCGCGCCGGCCGGCGGCTGTGGCCGATCTTTTCCGGGGTCATCGTGGTCGAGGCGCAGAAGCGGCTCTATCAAGGCGTGCCGGTGGCGCAGCGCGCATCGCGCCGCGTCTTCGTGCCGGTGCTGTCGCCGCATGGCGCCACCCGGCTTGGCCGTCACAAAGCGGATGCCAAGCCCTTGGCTGCGCGGGTGACGGCTTCGTGATCGCGGCAAGCGTGCCTGACGTCGTTTCCCTGCCTATCTGTCGCAAGCAGACCGACAGCCCATCCGGCAGCCCATACGAACGCCTGTCAAGTTTCTCCATCCGGTTGCAGCACTGACGCAAGGACCTCGGCCATGGCTGATCAACCGGACAATGCCGCCGCCGTTCAGCCGGTTGCCGTGGCGGTCGAGGCCAGCAGCCTGCACGATCAGGTGATGACGATCCGGCGGGCGCTTGCGGGATCGCCGGTTCGCAGATGGTTGCTGTGGACATCGGTCGGCATCATGGCCGTGATCATCGCAACGTCGATCGGCCAGGTTCTGCTCAACCGCTGGAACCAGCCTTTCTACGATGCGCTTGCCCGCCGCGACATGGCGGCCTTTTTGCACCAGCTCCTCGTCTTCGCGGCCATAGCCGGGGGACTTCTGGTGCTCAATATCGGCCAGACCTGGCTCAACCAGATGATCAGGCTCAAGCTGCGCGAGGCGCTGACGCTGGATCTGATCGATCAATGGATGCGGCCGGCGCGCGCCTTCCGGCTGGCCAATGCCGGCGCCATCGGCGTCAATCCCGACCAGCGCATGCAGCAGGACGCCGCGCATCTGTCCGATCTGTCAACCGATCTCGGCGTCGGCCTGCTGCAGTCGTGCATCCTGCTCGTGTCCTTCGTCGGCGTGCTGTGGGAGCTGTCCTCGGGCTTCGTGTTCCACATCGGCGGGACCTCGCTGGCCATACCGGGCTACATGGTCTGGGCCGCCATCCTTTACGCCGGCATCGCCTCCTGGCTGAGTTGGCTGGTGGGGCGGCCGCTCATCCGCCTGAACAGCGACCGCTATACACGCGAAGCCGAGCTGCGCTCCTCGATGGTGCGCGTCAACGAGAATGTCGATGCCATTGCGTTGTATCATGGCGAGGCCGACGCCAGGCGGCGGCTCGAACTCGATCTCGGCACGGTGCTGGGCGCCATGCGGCGCATCTACACCGCCCAGATCAACCTGTCCTGGGTGACCGACACCTATGGCTGGATCACCGTCGTGGCGCCCATACTGGTTGCTTCGCCTGTCTATTTCTCAGGTGATATCAGCTTTGGCGGGCTGATGATGGCGGCCGGCGCATTCAACCAGGTCCACTCCTCCTTGCGCTGGTTCATTAACAACATCGGCAGCATTGCCGATTGGCGCGCCACGCTGATGCGCGTGGCCGATTTCCGCATCGCGCTCGATGAAACCGATGCGCTGCACGACACCGAAAAGCGCATCGCCTTCGGCCAAAACGTCAGTGGCAGCCTGACTTTCGAGAAGCTCGAAGTGGCCTCGCCGGAGGGCTGCACCAGGCTCGCCGACCCGCATGTCGAAATCCGCCCCGGCGAGCGCGTCATGATCACCGGCGATCCCGGTGCGGGCAAGACGCTGTTCTTTCGTGCCATTGCCGGCCTGTGGCCATGGGGAAGCGGCCGGATCGGCCTGCCGCCGGGAGAAACCCCCATATTCGTGCCGCGCGTGCCTTATTTTCCAGTCGGCACATTGCGCGAAGTCCTCGATCACCCGAACGGCCCCGCGCCGGCGGACGATGCCGACATTTCGGCGGTGCTGGCCGAGGTCGGTCTGGGACGGCTATCCTCATCGCTCGACCGCGCCGGGCGTTGGGACCATGAGTTGGGCGATGACGAACAGCGCTCGCTGGCCTTCGCCAGGCTCGCGTTGCGGCAGCCGAAATGGGTGATCATCGACGAGGCGCTGGATGCATTCGACGGCCCATCGCTAAGACGCGTGCTGTCGATGCTCGAGAAGCGTTTGCCGGCGACAGCGATCCTCAACATCGGGCGCGGCCAGCACAACAACCACTTCTTCCCGCGCGCGTTGACGATCGTCAAGGATTCCGGTGCGCCAGCGCTGAAGCCCGCCCGCGTCAGAGCCGGCGCGATCGAACCGCCGCCAGTCGCCGCCCGCCGCAAGAAATGAGCTGATATCCGGACGGGGAAGCAAAGCTTTATTTTGCCGTGATCGCGAGGGAAGCTCTTCGGGAGAACAACCTGGTGACGGCCATGCTTGATGCTCTGCGCCTGCTTGCCTGTCTTGCCTGCGCCCAGGCTGCTCCCGCCGCCTCGCCGCGGGATGCGCTCGCCGTCGACGTCGAGCTGGTGCTGGCAGTCGACATCTCGCTGTCGATGGACGAGAAGGAGTTCGCGCTGCAGCGCGCCGGTTATGTCGAGGCGCTGCGGCATCCCGACTTCATCAAGGCTGTCCGCGCCGGCGCCACGGGCCGCATAGCGCTGACCTATTTCGAGTGGGCCGGCACGGTGCGCGACGACGCGGTCATCGGCTGGCAGATCATCGATAGTGCCGAGAGCGCCAACAGCTTTGCCGACGAGGTCGCGGCGCGCCCGTTCCGCAGCTTTCGCGGCACTTCGATTTCCGGCGCGCTGGCCTTCGGTGCCGAGCTTTTCGACCGCACGTCTTTCCAGGGCGAACGTAGCGTCATCGACATTTCGGGCGACGGACCGAACAATATCGGGCCGCCAGTCACCGCGACGCGTGATGCGGCGACTGCCAAAGGCATCGTCGTCAACGGCCTGCCGATCCTGATCAGCCCGTCGCCCACCTTCAGCCATCTCGACCAGTATTACGCGCAGTGCGTGACCGGCGGGCCCGGTTCCTTCGTGCTGCCCATCTATGCCGCCGCGGAGTTTTCGACAGCCATCCGGCGCAAGCTGATCCTCGAAGTGAGCGGCATTCGGGACAAGGCGAGAATCACCCCCGTCGACGCGGCCAAGCCGATAGACTGCCTGCAGGGCGAACGGGACAGGCGGTTTTTATCGGATCCGTATTTTCCCAAACTTGACCGCTGAGCTCTCGATAGTGCGGTTCACGCAATCCGGAGGGAAAACCGTTCCACGATTTTCCTGGAGTTGCTCTGGGTTCAGGCGAGCCGGGCGCCACATTGGTTGCGAAACTCGTTGGAGAGATCGCGGCGCCAGCGTCGGCCATGGACATAGCCTTGCATCAATTCCGGCAGCGAGTAGCCAAGCGCTTTCGACGATCGGTTGGCCATATAGCCCTGGAATGCCTCCGGTATCCTGCCTCGCAGGATATCGGCGATGAGCTGCCGCGAGATCATGTAAGGCGGAATGTGCGGGTAGGCGTGGGCAATATGAGGATGTTTGCCCATCAGGTTCGCATAGGCCTCGACATAGCCGTCACGGCGGCCGGAAATCGAGTTCTCCGAATTGTATTTCGTCCAGTCGAGGTCCTCGGACAGTTGCGCACCGAAGCGCCGGGCAAGGCGCAGCAGCAATTCGCGATCCTGCATGCGGGTGATGTCGCTGTCGTAGCCGCCGATGGCCAGCAAGGCTTCACGGCGAGCAGTGATCGCGGAGCCGGCGATGAAGATGGTCTGCCCAACCAGCGTCCGCTCAAGCATTGCGGGGCTCACGAATGCCTCTGGGTTGGCGCAGTTTGTGATGCGATTGCCCTTCAGGGACACGAACGAACTGATCAGCACTTGCAGTGCAGGATTTTCATCGAACCAGGTCAGGGTTCGTTCAAGCCGGTGCGGCAAGTAGATGTCGTCGGAATCGAGGAACGTCACCAACGGTGCCCGCGCCCGCTCGATGCCGGCATTCCTGGCGGCGTTGGCGCCTCGCCATTTCGCCCCGACATAGATCAGCCGCGGGTCCTGGATGCGGGCCAGCGCCGCTTCGGTCCCATCGGTCGAACCATCGTCGACGACAATGTGCTCAAACCTCGACATGCTCTGGGAGAATACGCTTTCCACGGCGCGCAACACTGTTTCGCGTCGGTTGTGGGTCGGCGTAATGACCGTGATGAGAGGTACTGGATCGATCCCGGCCATGTCTGTCAGCTGTTTCCTGCGCAGGGTTGCGCGTCTGTCCAGGACTTTTCGATTTTCAGAACGGTCGAATGGATTGGACTTCCCTTTCTCTACACCACATCACAGTCGGCGCGACGCTATAAAAAACGACTGCCCCTGTCACCCACCGTGCCGGTACTCAATCCAGGCGAGACAACGAATCCCCGCTCTTAGCGTTCCAATTGCAACAGCACCGCCGCACATAGCATTACGAATCACCGTGGAAGCAACCCATCATGACAGATAGCATACATCCCATTACCTCAGACGTAATCGCTTAGCGCTCGGCCTTTGGTCAGATTGCCCATGCAGAGGCCGGCAACTCGGCTTCGATGACAAGGGAGTTCAGTCATGGCCGCTTACGCCGTCGCCCATATGCGCCAAGCCACAATGGGTCCGCAGATCGTCGAATATCTGCATAGGATAGATGCCACGCTGGAACCTTTCGGCGGCCGTTTTCTGGTCCATGGCGGCGATGTGGAGGCGATCGAGAACGACTGGCCTGGCCATCTGATCATCATAGAATTTCCCGACAGGCAGCATGTGCATGGCTGGTACAATTCGCCGGCCTACCAAGCGATACTGGCGCTGCGCACGGACAATTCGGAGGCCGATGTGGTGTTCGTCGACGGCGTCGAACATCCGCACAAGGCCACGGATGTTCTGGAGCAATCGCCGGATCAAGGATCAATTGGACGCTGAACTGCGGTTCAAGGAATGGCGGTACAGCGTCTAGCTATGCCCAACATAGTCTGGCACCGTTTCGATTTTGTCGCGAACCATGCCAGTTGCGAAACTGAACTGGCCCCAAAACGCCAAACCATAAAATGCCTGACCGACAATCAGAGAAAAGGGAACCTGCCAAAGCGGCATCCCGGTTTCCCGGGCATGGCCTACGATCCGTCGTGTCGTGCGCCATGACATGGTGAGCCACCGGCTGAAGGACTTGACTATCCGTCGCGTGCGGCTCGGCGAATTGAGCGCAACGAACTTCCGGTCGGCGTCGCGACCTGTAACCAGGGCGCGCCAGTAAAAGAACCGCCAGCCCCGCGGCGAATAGTGATAAACGCGTGCGTTGACATTATGAATTTTGTGGCCTTCCCGCAGCAGTTCGCGCATCAGCAAAGTGCAGGAAACCTTGAAGCCGTTATGTTTTGGAAAAGGGTGGCTGAGGATCCACTCGCGTCGAAACGCTACATTGTTGGCGTTGATCGCTCGCTTCGAGGCAAATCGACCGTCTCCACGGGCCATCGGGAAAAACCAGATCAACGCAAAGGTTCTTGAAAAGAAGTCGTCGTATGAAAGGTATGTATATCCGTTTGCGCAGATAACTTCAGAGTTTTCAAAGGGTTCAAGCAGTCCTGATAGCCATCCTGGTTCCGCGACCACGTCGGAATCCAGAAAGATGACGATATCTCCGTCCGATGCCAGCATACCGTTGTTCTTCAGGTCGTAATATCGGCCACCAGGGAAAGCTGTGAAGACGAGTTCGGCAACCTGACCGAGCTGCGGGGCCTCATTCGAATCTCACGACGCAACGCCTCTTTGTCCGACTCTGCTCCGCCGTGAGAGATGACGATCCTTGGTCGCGCTGAACCGGTTGCTGAAACCGATGAGATTTCCCGAGCCAAGGCCTTCATCCCAACGCCGATCTCGTCCCAGTCGATCGACTTTGCATTCTCCATTTCGACGACGAGTGAATAAGTTGCGCGTTCTTCGACCATTTTTGCCCCCCCGAGCCGTCAGTGTGGCTATAGCCGCACTAGCCCGCTGTCAAACAGTCGACGCCATTTACACTGGTTCGCGATCGTCATACAGGGCGACTTTGCTCGGCGCCAAACACACTGTTGCTTGGCGAGTCGGGTCTTTGATCGGTGAGGAAATTACCGTTTCAGCAAGAACACTGCCTGCTGGCCGAAGAAATTCCAGAACCACCACGGCATCGACAAGCCGATCTTCTGGCCGGCGGCGTCGAGGGCGGTTGCCTTCTCGACTGTCGCGCCGAGTTCGTCGCACAGATTGACGAAATCGCGGATGGTGCAGAAGTGGATGTTGGGCGTGTCGTACCAGGAATAGGGCAGGTCCTTGGTCACCGGCATGCGGCCGTTGAGGAACAGCGACAGGCGCACACGCCAATGGCCGAAATTGGGGAAGGAGACGATGGCGCGGTTGCCGATCCTGAGCAGTTCGTCGAGCACCAGCTTCGGGTTGCGGGTGGCCTGCAGCGTCTGCGACAGGACGACGAAGTCAAAGCCCTTGTCGGGATAGAATTCGAGATCCTTGTCAGCGTCGCCCTGGATGACCGAGAGGCCGCGCGCCACACATTCGTTGACGCCGCGCTGCGACAGCTCGAGTCCGCGGCCGTCGACCTGCTTGGTGTCCTGCAGCAGTTCGAGCAGCGAGCCGTCGCCCGAGCCGACATCGAGCACGCGCGACTGTGGCGGGATGAGGTTGGCGACGACTTCGAGGTCGACGCGCTGGTCGCGGTTGACGCTCATGGCTTCGCCTCCCGCCTGGCGCATGATCCCGATCCGAAAAGCCTGCAATTTTTCCGGGTCATGCGCTCAGCCCTCTCGCTCGGGCCGCCGAGCCGATGAAGCCGTTTATCGCGGCAAACAGTTCCGGCTCGTCGAGCAGGAATGCGTCGTGGCCACGGTCGGTCTCGATCTCGACGAAGGATACCGATGCGCCGGCGGCGTTGAGCGCATGCACGATCGAGCGGCTCTCCTCGGTCGGGAACAGCCAATCCGAGGTGAACGACACCAAGCAGAAGCGGGTTTTCGTGCCGGCGAAGGCATCGGCCAACCGGCCGCCATGGTCTGCGGCGAGGTCGAAATAGTCCATCGACCGCGTCATGTAGAGGTAGGAATTGGCGTCGAAGCGATCGACGAAGGTCATGCCCTGATGGCGCAGATAGCTTTCGATCTGGAAGTCGGCGTCGAAGCCGAAGGTCAGCGCTTCGCGATCCTGCAGATTGCGGCCGAACTTGCGGTGCAGGGCGGCTTCCGACAGGTAAGTGATGTGGGCGGCCATACGGGCTACCGCCAGGCCCTTTTCCGGGCGTTTGCCGTGCTCGAAATATTTGCCGCCATGCCAGTCCGGATCGGCCATGACAGCCTGCCGGCCAACCTCATGAAAGGCGATGTTCTGCGAGGAATGGCGCGCGCCGGTGGCGATCGGCAGCGCCGAGAAGACGCGCTCCGGATAGCTCGACGCCCATTCCAGCACCTGCATGCCGCCCATCGAGCCGCCGAGCACGCAAAACAGTTTCTCGATGCCGAAATGGTCGATCAGCATTTGCTGCGCCCGCACCATGTCGCGGATGGTGATGATCGGCAGGTCAAGCCCATAGGGCTTGCCGGTGGCGGGATTGGTCGAGGCCGGGCCGGTGGAGCCAAGGCAACCGCCGATGACGTTGGAGCAGATGACGAAGAAACGATTGGTGTCGATGATCTTGCCGGGCCCGATCAGCACTTCCCACCAGCCTGGCTTGCCGGTCACCGGATTGGTGCTGGCGACGTGCTGGTCTCCGGTCAGCGCATGGCAGACGAGGATGGCGTTGGAGCGGGCATCGTTCAGCGTGCCGTAGGTCTGGTAGGCGATCTGGAACGGTGACAGCAGCGTGCCGGCGTCCAGCTTGAGCGGCTTGTCGGATCCAAAACGCAAAACCGGGCTCGACGGTTGGTCGACCTCGTTGTTGGTTTTGCGGGCACGCAGAACGGCCATGACATCCATCTCACACTTTGAGCCCACGCATCGCGCTCGTCGAAAGTCGATGCCGATACGGGTGTCCGGCCGGCGCGGACAACAAAAAACCGGCATTGCGGTCGCAAAGCCGGTTACAGGATGCAAACGGCCCTTTAGCAAGTTGTTTAACGTGGCTGCAAGCCGACCGGCCAAATCACCACGGAAGTTCACTCCCCTTCTAGGGCTGTGGCGCGCCGGCGTCAACGGCCTGCCTTGGGCGGGAGGCTGTCGCCTCTCGACATTGCAGGCCACGGCTTGTATTTCCGCTGCGGCTTCCCTCAGGAAGCGTTCTCGACGGATTTTGCGACATGAGCCAGACACCGGACCAGGCACGTCCAACCCCGCGCGCGGGCATCATGGACATAGACGCCTATGTGCCGGGCAAGAGCACGGCGCCTGCCGGCGTCGCCAAGGTCCACAAGCTGTCCTCCAACGAGAACCCGCTCGGGCCCTCGCCGAAGGCGATCGAAGCCGCGCGCGAGATTGCCGGAAAGCTTGACGTCTATCCCGACGGCACCGCCA
The DNA here is from genome assembly GCF_001618845.1 of Mesorhizobium ciceri biovar biserrulae. NCBI lineage: Bacteria > Pseudomonadati > Pseudomonadota > Alphaproteobacteria > Hyphomicrobiales > Phyllobacteriaceae > Mesorhizobium > Mesorhizobium ciceri. Next base: position 5,480,629 of record NZ_CP015064.1, on the reverse strand, counting down.
GGCGGCTGCGCGAAGCGATCGCCGAGGTGCATGGCCTCAACCCGCAGAACATCATCTGCTCCAACGGCTCCGACGAGATCCTCGGCCTGCTGGCGCAGACCTATCTGGCGCCCGGCGACGAGGCCGTCATCACCGAGCACGCCTTCATGGTCTACAAGATCTACATCCAGTCGGCGGGCGCCGTTCCGGTGACGATCAAGGAAACAGACGAGCGCGCCGATATCGACGCCATCCTGGCCGCCGTCACGCCGCGTACCAAGATCGTGTTCCTCGCCAATCCCAACAATCCGACCGGCACCTATGTGCCGTTCCAGGAGGTGCGCCGGCTGCATGCCGGTCTGCCCAGGCACGTGCTTCTGGTGCTCGACGCGGCCTATGCCGAATATGTTCGCCGCAACGACTATGAGGCCGGCATCGAACTGGTCGGCAGCGCAGAGAACGTGGTGATGACCCGGACCTTCTCCAAGATCGGCCTTGGCGGGGCGCGGATCGGCTGGATGTACGGGCCGATGCACATTGTCGACGCCATCAACCGCGTGCGCGGCCCCTTCAACGTCAATGCGACGGCGATCGAGGCCGGCATCGCCGCCATTCGCGATCGCGCCCATGTCGAGCGCAGCGTGGCGCACAACGAGACCTGGCTGGCCTGGCTGAGTGAGGAATTCACAAAGCTTGGGTTGCGGGTGACGCCCAGCGTCGGCAATTTCATCCTCATTCATTTTCCCGAGGACCAGAAACATTCGGCAGCGGCGGCGGACGACTATCTGACGGCGCGCGGCTATATATTGCGGCGCGTTTCGGGCTATGGCTTTCCCAACGCGCTGCGCATGACCGTCGGTACCGAAGAGGCCAATCGCGGCGTTGTCGCCGCTCTCACGACATTCCTGAAAAGCTAGAAACCATGACATCACCGATGTTTGAAAAGATCGCGCTGGTCGGCATCGGCCTGATCGGCTCGTCGCTGGCCCGCGTCATCCGCCGCGAGGGCCTCGCCCGCCACGTATCCATCTCGACCCGCAGTGCGGCGACGCTGGCACGGGCCGAGGAGCTTGGGCTGGGCGATAGCTATAGCACCGATGCGAGAGAAGCTGTCCGCGATGCCGACCTGGTCATCATTTCGGTGCCGGTCGGCTCGTCCGGCACGGTTGCCGAGGAAATCGCGCCGGCGCTGAAGCCGGGCGCGATCCTCACCGATGTCGGCTCGACCAAGGCGTCTGTCATTGCGCAAATGCAGCCTTATGTGCCTGAAGGTGTCCATTTCATTCCCGGCCACCCGCTGGCGGGCACAGAAAAATCCGGCCCCGACGCCGGTTTCGCCGACCTGTTCGACAATCGCTGGTGCATCTTCACGCCGCTGCCCGACACCGACCCGGACGCGTTGGAGAGGCTGTCGGAGTTCTGGCGGCGCTGCGGCGCCAACATCGACACGATGGATCCCCAGCATCACGATATGACGCTGGCCATCGTCTCGCATCTGCCGCACATCATCGCCTACAACATCGTCGGCACCGCCGATGATCTGCAGTCGGTGACCAAATCCGAAGTGATCAAATATTCGGCTTCCGGCTTCCGCGACTTCACCCGCCTTGCCGCCTCCGACCCGACCATGTGGCGGGATGTCTGCCTGCACAACAAGGACGCCATCCTCGAAATGCTGGCGCGGTTCTCGGAAGATCTGGCCTCGCTGCAGCGCGCAATCCGCTGGGGCGACGGCGAAAAACTCTTCGACCTGTTCACCCGCACCCGCGCCGTGCGCCGCTCGATCATCGAAGCCGGCCAGGACATCGACGTTCCCGATTTCGGCCGTCAGGCGGTCGAGCACCCCGCGAAGGGCTAGGTCTGTCTCAGGCAGGCCAGGTCTGCGCAACCATGGCCAGCGTCTCGGCTCGGTTCGGCGCGCCAAGTCTGCCGCCGAAGCGCAGGCATTTGAGCGCCGCGGCCGCACTGGCAAACCGCAAAGCCTGCTCGACCGGCATGGCTTCCGCCAGCCCGACGGCGAAGGCGCCGTGAAAGACATCGCCGGCGGCGAGCGTGTCGACCGCCTTGATTTTCGGCGCCGCGACATGGCGCACGCAGCCAGCGCGACGGTCGTGCCACCAACTGCCCGCCGCGCCGCCTGTCACTGCGACAAAAGCGTCGCTGCGGCTGGCGAGATCGGCGCAAGCCGTTTCCGGATCGAGCGCCTGGCCGCAGACGATGCGCGCTGCCGGCTCCGAAGCGATGATGTGCGTAGCGAGCGGCAACAACTGCTCAAGGACCTCCAGCGGCGCGGTGTCGGCATCGAGGATCGCCGGACGGCCGATGGCGCGCGCCGCCTTCAGGGCGAGTGCCGCCGCACCCGGCCAGCGGACATCGACCAGAACGGCATCGAATGCCATGAGGTCGGCGACCGGCAGGACGTCGGGATCGGCCTGGGCAAGCCTGTCATAGAACGGCACGATGATGCGCTCGCCATGCGCGTCGACCAGGATCGAGGCCAGCGCCGAGCGGGCACCTCTGACGCGCCGCACGAAGGTGCAATCGACGCCTTCGGCCTCTATGCCGGCGATGAGCTGGTCGGCGACGGCATCGTCGCCGGCACTCGCCCACAGCGATACCTCGGCGCCCAGGCGATGGGCGGCGCAGGCGGCGCTGGTGGCCATGCCCGAGGCGATCTGGACGCCGTCGGAGGCCATGAACTTGCCCTGATGCATGGGCAGCGTCTCGACGTGCAGGATGGTGTCCAGCGTCAAAGCGCCAACGCTCAGCAGCTTCACGGGTTTTGCCATGGCTGAGCTATTCGACCGGCTTGATCTTGCCCAGCGGAATGAAGCCGAGCGAGGCCTTGCCCCTGACCACCTTCAGCGGCATGGACGGTTCGTTGCCGAGCACCGCCAGGGCAGAAAAACCCTGCTCGATCTGGCTTTTCTGCTCGGGTATGGCGGTGCCGAGGATGGCCGCCACCGCCTTCGGGTCCTTCAACCTGATCATCAGGTCGGCGTTGACCAGGCCCTCGGCATCGACCGAGAGCGGTCCCGAAACGGTGATGCGCGCCGTCCCCGACGACAGGTCAAGGTTGCGGATTTCGATCGCCTGGCCACGAAGGCTCTTCACCCGCGTGCCGATCAGTGCGACGCCGTTCTTCAATGTCACGTCGCCGCTGGCATCGAGCGCCGGAAGCACGCGCCCTCCAATTGCGTCGGGGTCGACCTCGAGATCGCCGAAACTGCCGAGATAGTCGATATCCTCGCCGTTGGGCTGCAACTGACCTGATGCCTTGCCGGCACTGAACAGTTGCACCGGATCGGTATCGTCGGCCGGATCGGTCTGGCCGGAAAGGCCCTCTGCCTCCAGCGAAATCCGCCGCGGCAGCGGCCACCACAATTTGAAATTGGCCTGCAGATTGTCCCAGTCGATCCACAGCGGCACCATGTCCGGCACGGAGGTCCTGAGCGGGCCGCGCAGATTGGCAACCGGCGACAGAGGCTGGATGATCTGGGCGGCTGCGTTGAAACTGCCGGCCGAGGCCGCAATGTTCTTGGCATCGTCCTCATAGGCGAGGTTGTCGCAGGAGACGGTAAAGCTCAAGGGATAGCCGCTGACCTGGAGATTGGCGCAGCCGGCCTGGACGCCATTCTTGTTGAGCGTGGCAACCGCCTTGTCGGCCTCGCTCCTGACGCGGTCAGCCAGATAGAACCAGCCGCCGCTGTAGAGGGCGAACAGCACGACGATGAATGCTGCAAGCCAGATCAGGCGGCGACGTTTGTTCGGCTGGCGTTCGTCACTTGACGTCATGCTTTGGCTCTCGTTAACGCATGGGTATTGCGGACGGGTAGTCGATTCCGCCAGGTGGACAGACGAATAGTTAGACGGGACGGGCGGAAAAAACACCGGTCCGGGTGCGGTGTTGGCATCTTTTGCAATCAGGCGCGGCGATATGGGCGATTTTTGGGTGTTTGGCTATGGCTCGCTGATCTGGCGGCCGGGATTCGCGCATGTCGAAACACAGCGTGCCCGCCTGCATGGCTACCGGCGCTCGCTGTGCGTCTATTCCTTCGTGCATCGCGGCACGCGCGAGCGGCCGGGGCTGGTGCTCGGCCTCGATCGTGGCGGGTCCTGCGTCGGCCTCGCATTCCGCGTCCCCGGCGACTTGCGCGACGAGGTTATGGCCTATCTGCGCGAGCGCGAGCTGGTCACCAATGTCTATCTGGAGCGTCTGCTCAAGGTTCGCCTCGACGGCGGCGGTACGGTCGACGCGGTGGTTTACATTGTCGACCGCCAGCACGAGCAATATGCCGGAGCGCTCGACGCTGCAGATGCGGCGGCCGTGGTGCGCGGTGCGGTCGGCCAGTCCGGCAACAACGAGGACTATGTGCTGAGCACGCTGGAGCATCTCGAGGCGCTGGGCATTCGCGATCATTGGCTGGAAGAGGTGGCGCTGCAGGTCGCGCCTTTGTGAAGCTGGCTCTGCGGAAAAAGGCCGCCAGGCCTTTGACCTCGTTCAGGCAAGACCTAGGTTAGGCTCCAACCCTCAGCCCGCGGGCGCCAGTTGCCCGCCCAATCATCCCGGAGATCCGCCTTGCAGAAACGTCGTCTCGGTCGCACCGACTTGTCCATCGCGCCGCTGGTTCTGGGCGGCAACGTCTTCGGCTGGACTGCCGACGAGAAAACCTCGTTCGACCTGCTCGACCGCTTCGTCGGCGCCGGCCTCAACGCCATCGATACGGCGGACGCCTATTCGCGCTGGGTTCCAGGCCACAAGGGCGGTGAATCGGAAACCATCATCGGTAAATGGATGAAAGACCGTGGCAATCGCGACAAGGTCGTGGTGATCACCAAGGTCGGTTCGGATATGGGACAGGGGCACAAGGACCTGTCCGCCGCCTACATCGAAAAGGCCGTCGACGCATCGTTGAAGCGGCTGCAGACCGAATTCATCGATCTCTATCTGTCGCATTGGCCGGATCCTGCGACGCCCTATGAGGAAACGCTTGGCGCCTACGAGAAGCTGCTCGCCAAGGGCAAGATTCGCTATGCCGGGTGCTCTAACCTCGACGCCGGCCAGTTGCGTGCGGCACTCGATGTGGCGAGCCTGCGCAGTCTGCCGCGCTACGAGGTGCTGCAGCCGGAATACAATCTTTACGATCGCTCATCCTTTGACGGGCCGTTGCGCGATCTGTGCGTGGCCGAGGACATCGGCGTCATCACCTATTTCAGCCTGGCCAAAGGTTTCCTCAGCGGCAAATACCGCAGCGAGGCCGATCTCGGCCAAAGCCCGCGTGGCGGCGGCGTGAAGGACTATCTCAATGCGCGCGGCATGCGCATCCTTGCGGCACTCGACGCGGTGTCATCAAGGCATTCGGCCAAGCAGGCGGAAGTCGCGCTTGCCTGGGTGATCGCTCGGCCGGGCGTCACCGCGCCGATCGCCAGCGCCACCAAGCCCGAGCAGATGGACAGCCTGATCAAGGCGGCGTCGCTGAAGCTGAGCGCCGCCGACATGGCCGAACTCGACAAAGCGAGCGACTGAAGTTTCGGCGGCCGCTCCTCGCACGAACGTCCAAGACGACCCTCTTGTCTTGCCATAGCCTCCTTCGCACGGGGCAAGACAGAGGGTGAGATGACTGAGCCGCTTCTTTTGCAGCCGGATCTTTGGCGCCAGTTGTGCGCGCTCGTGCTTGCCTCAGCCGTCGTCATGGGCAGCCCGGGGCCGGCAACGATAAGCGTCACCGCCGTTGGTGCCGCCTTCGGTTTGCGCCATTCCCTGGGCTATGCCTGGGGAATCATCCTGGGCACGATCGCCGTGCTTTTGGTTGTCGCGACCGGGGTCATGGCAGTGCTCACCTCGATGCCGAAGCTGGCGCCGTTGCTGGCTTTGGCCTCCGCGGCCTACATCCTCTATCTCGCCTTCAAGATCGCTACGGCGCCGCCGCTGGCCGCCCGCGCCGCCGAGACTTCGCGTCCCACATGGCTGGCTGGATTTCTTCTCGCGGTCGCCAATCCAAAGGCCTATGTGGCGATCGCCGCCGTGTTCGCCGGTGCTTCGTCCAAACAGGGCGCCACTGAGCCTGGTCTATGGCTGAAGCTGGCGGTTCTCGCCCCGATGATCGTTGCCATCCACGCTCTGTGGCTTGTCGCGGGGGCTGGGTTCGCGCGCTTCCTGCGCCGGCCGGCGGCCTCGCGGATCATCAACCTGGTCTTTGCCGCGACGCTGGCGTTGACCACCGCGCTGGCGGTGTTCGGCTGAGAACTGCCGGCCGGAGACTTCCGGTTCAGACTTTGGTTCTTGCGGCGTTGTCCAGCTCTTGCAGCCTTTTCACCGCTGTCGGCGGCAAGGCAGGCGGGTTCGGGCCGCGCGCCGCATCCATCAGGAACTGGTCGCAGGCAGCTTCGGTCTCGCCGATCAGCCGGGCCATGAATTCGTCCTTGCTCAGTCCCGGTGGGATCGGCGGCAGGAAACGCGCCTTGATGGTGCCGGGATAGCGCAGGAATTTGCGGCGCGGCCAATAGAGGCCGGCGACATGGGCAACCGGCACCACCGGAACACCAAGCTGCGTGTAGATTTCGACGATGCCGTATTTGTAGGCCGGTTCGTCGCCCGGCGCGCGTCTTGTCCCTTCGGGGTAGATGATGAGCTGGCGGGGATTGCGCGCCATCTCTTCCTTGGTCGCGGCGACCACGGCCTTCAGTGCTTTCGAACGGCTGCCGCGATGAACCGGGATCATGCGCATCTTCATGATGTACCAGCCGAAGAACGGGATCCAGGTCAGCTCGCGCTTGAGGATGTAGAGCGGGTCCTGAAGGAAGGGGAAGAAGGCGATCGCGTCCCAGAACGACTGGTGCTTTGGTGCCAGGATGAAGGAGCCTTCGGGCAGGTTTTCCCGGCCGGTGATCTCGTTCTTCGTTCCGGCGATCTTCTCGTAAAGCCACATCGAGGTGCGCGACCAGAATTTCGGCACGAACCAGGCGCGGTGCCGGGGCGACAGGAAATAGTAGGGGGTCCAGAGGATCATCTGGACGATCAGGTTGACGTAGAAGACGAAATTGAACGTCAGCGATCTGATGTAGAGCATTGGGGGAGCCCGGTGAGGAGGTGAGCGTTGGTTACACCAAGCGCGGGAAAAAAGGAAATGGCCGCAGGGCGCTTTGGGTGGCGACGAAGAACGGCCACCGATGGGTTGGCCTGGTTCCGCTACATCAGCCGCGCCAGCCGCGCCTTCAGGCGCGGAGCGGCAAAATCGAGGAAGGCGCGCAGCTTGACCGGCAGCAGGCCATGGCCCGCATGCACCAGGCTTACCGGCCATGGCGCCGGCTCGAATTCCTGCAGCAGGACGCGCAGCGCGCCGGACCGCAGCGCGGCTTCGATCTGGTAGGAAAGCACACGCGTCAGCCCGACGCCGGCAATCGCGGCATCGATGGCCGCTTCGGCGGTGTTGACCTGAAGCCGTGAGCGGACCCGAACCGGGATTTCGGCCTTGCCCTTGATGAAGCTCCAACTGGCGGCGGAGGCGAGCCCCTCGAAGGTGATGCAATCGTGTGTTTCCAGATCCTCCGGGGTCGTTGGCGTGCCGTGTTCGGCCAGATAGGCCGGGCTGGCGCAGACGACGCGGCGGATCGCGCCGACGCCGATGGCGACTAGGCTCGAATCGGGCAATCGGCCGATGCGGATGGCGAGATCGAAATGGTCCTCGACCAACTGGGTTATGCGATCGGCCAATGTCAGGCGGATGTCCACGTCGGGATAGGCGGCGAGAAAGCCGGTGACGACCGGCAGCACGTGCAGGCGGCCAAAGACGACCGGCGCGGTGATGGCCAGTTCGCCGGTCGGAACACTGTATTCGCCGGCGGCCGTGCGTTCGGCCTCGCCGACGTCGTCCAGGATGCGGCGGCAGGCGGCAAGATAGGCCTGGCCGGCATCGGTCGGTGTCAGCCGTCGCGTCGAACGATTCAGGAGGCGTGTGTTCAGATGGCGCTCGAGATCGGAAATCTTGCGGCTGACCGTCGCCAGCGGAATGCCAAAACGGCGGCTGGCCGCGGAAAGGCTGCCGGCGTCCACCGCGGCGACAAAGAGCGACATGGCCTCGAGACGATCCATAGCTTCTTCCGAAAAATGGAAGGACAAGTTACGAATATGCCACCTGCCTTTGAATGATGGAAGGCTTATATTCCAGTCCGTCGGCCCTGCCTGCAGCATGGCCTCGCACAGGAGTTGCCATGTCCGAAGCCCGCCCGCCGCTGCCGCCGTTTACCGCCGAGACCGCAGCGCAGAAGGCGCGCATGGCCGAGGATGCCTGGAATTCACGCGATCCAGCGCGGGTCGCGCTCGCCTATACAAAGGACAGCCGCTGGCGCAACCGCGCCGAATTCATGCAAGGCCGCGACGCCATCCAGGCCTTCCTGACGCGCAAATGGAGCCGTGAGCTCGACTACCGGCTGATCAAGGAGGTCTGGGCCTTCCACGGCAACCGCATCGCCGTGCGTTTCGCCTACGAATGGCGCGACGACAGCGGTTCATGGTTCCGCAGCTACGGCAACGAGAACTGGGAATTCGACGAACACGGGCTGATGCGTCTGCGCATCGCCAGCATCAACGACCTGCCGATCGGCGAGGCCGATCGTAAGTATCACTGGCCGCTCGGCCGGCGGCCGGACGACCACCCGACACTGTCGGAGCTCGGACTTTAGCATCTTGCCGCAAGGAAGCTTTCCATGAACGCGCATGCTGTCACCTGCGACGTCGCCTTCACGCCGACCGTCAAGGCGATCCAGGCCCGCAAGGGCTCACGTCAGTCCTACGCCCGCGTCGAGGAGCGTGGCGGCTGGCAGGCCGGCATCACCCCGGATCTTGCCGCCTTCATCGAAATGCAGACCAGCGTCTTCCTGTCGACCGCCAACCGCGAGGGGCAGCCCTATGTCCAGCATCGCGGCGGGCCGGCCGGCTTCCTCAAGGTGCTGGATGAACATACGATCGGCTTCGCGGATTTTTCCGGCAACCGGCAGTTCATCACGCAGGGCAATCTGGCCGACAATCCAAGGGCGTTCCTGTTCCTGATCGACTATATGCACCGCCAGCGCATCAAGCTCTGGGGCACCGCGCGCGTCGTCGAGAACGATGCCGAACTGATGGCGAAGCTGATGCCGCAAGACTACAGAGCGCGCCCCGAGCAGGTCGTCCTGTTCACGGTCTCGGCCTGGGATGCCAATTGCCCGCAGCATATCCCGCAACGGTTCGAGGCAGCCGACGTCGCGGCGGCACTCGGCGAGCGGGACAAGCGCATCGAACGCCTTGAGCAGGAGATCGCACGGCTCAGGGGAAATTCGGGCGCGGCCGCAGGGGAATAATCAGCCGCCGGCCGCGGTTTCGGCCAGCGCGATGCCGTTGGGCGTCGGCTTGACAGGCACGATGCCGCGCGCCAGCGCAAGCAGATATTTGTTGTATTCGGTGAACAGCACGCGCAATGCCCGCGGCTTCGTCAGCCAGCCGCCATTGTCGAGGTTGGAATTGACCACCGGATAGGGCTCGAGCTTGGCGCCATGCAGCAGCCTGCCCATTTCCAGCAGGCTGCGCGGCATATGATAATTGTTGGTGACGAGGATCACCGTGCCATAGGCGTGGCTCTCGACCCATTTGGCGCTTTCCTCGGCATTGCCGATCGTGTCGAGCGCGGCGCGGTCGATGTCGACGCAACAGGAGAACAGATTCTTGTCGCCGCCGGTTGCCGCCTGCAGCTGGCGACGGCTGGCCGAAGGATGCACGCCGCTGATCAGCAGCCGTTCGCCCTTGCCGGACGCCAGCAGATCCATCGCGGCATCGAGGCGGGACTGGCCGCCGGTCAAGACGATGATCGCGTCTGCCCTGGCCGGATTGGCGGGCGTCGTCAGGTGACTGACCTTGTTGGCGAACCAACCGAAACCGCCGGCAAACAAAGTTGCGAGGATGAGGACGGAGAGGGCGGACAGGCGCAACGTGGCTCTTAGACGGCTCACAGCGCAGCGGTCATGCGAACGTGCAACCACCACTGGCATCTGCCCAGCCGTACCGGTCGAATCCCGCGCGTCCATCGCCATATGGTTAATCCTGAAATGCGGCCTTGGGTAGGTAAAAGACGCACTTTGCGTTACGCGAATTCTCTATTCGTGATCACCCTGTTTTATCCATGTCGTTGTCCCAAAACCGGTTCCCACTTTTGGGCGACATGAATTAGCCTGCATCCGGTTGGCGGACATCGATGTCGCTGAGATAGGCAACGACGGTGGCGTGCGAGGTTGCCGCCGTCAGTCCGCCGATCACCAGCACCATCAAGACGACACCGAGATAGCCTGCCGAACCGATGGCGAAATTGCCGAACAGGGCGGTCGCCTGGTCGGCCTGCGGCGTCGCCATATTGCGCGACGACCACCAGGAAAAGACGATGAACACGAGCACTGCCGCAGCACCGCCGGCCGCCGCTCCCTTCATGCCGGTGACCAGGAAATGCCGGCGGAATTCGCGCGCGATAAAGCGTGCCTCGGCGCCGACGAAATGCAGCACCTCGATGATGTGACCGTTGCCGGCCATGGCGCCGCGCGTCGCGAACACCACCGTCAGCACCGTCGCCGACAGCATCAGCGCCAGCACGGCGATGCCGATGGTCACCGTGGTGCGGGCCATCGCCACCAGCCGGTCGACCCAGGTGCGGTGATCGTCGAGCGATGCGCTCGGCAGTTTCGGGGTGATCGCGGCGCGTATGGCGGCGAAATCGGGCGGGCTGTTCTCGTCGATGGTGACGATGATCAGTCGCGGCACCGGCAATTCGTCGATGTTGAGGCCCGAGCCCAGCCAGGGCTCAAGGAGCCGCGCGGTCGCCTCGCGGTCGATGATCCGGGTCGCCTTGACGCCGGGGAATTCGCCGGCGATCTGCGAGGCCTGGGTAAGGGCCGTTTCCATGTCGAGGCCGTCGACCGGCTTGATCTGGATCGTTGCCTCGCGTGAAATCTGGTTTTCCCAGACGGACGCTGTGTCGCGCACCAGCGTCACCGCGCCGAAAGTCAGGCAGGACAGGAAGGTCATGATGGCGATGACCAGCACCAGCGCCCGGCCGGCGATGTTCTGCGCCGGCACGATCGGCGCCATCCTGCGCTGGGCGCGCGGCTTTGCTTCGGTCGCCTCGGCGTCCTGCTCCCTTTCCACAAAATGTTCGGCGGACAGTTCAGTCATAGATATCCAGCCTTCCCCCGGCCAGGATCATGCGGCGCGCGTCGACCTGCTCCATCAAGCCGAGGTCGTGGGTGGCGATCACCACGGCGGTGCCGAGACGGTTGAGTTCGATGAACAGCCGCAGCAGGCGTCGCGCCAGTGGCGGATCGACATTGCCGGTCGGTTCGTCGGCGAGCAGGATTTCCGGCTGCTCGATCAGCGCCCGCGCGATCGCGGCGCGCTGCTTCTCGCCACCGGACAGAACCGGCGGCAGCACATGCATGCGTTCGCCCAGCCCGACCCACTTCAACAGCTCGGTGACATCGGTGCGGTAGCTCGCCTCCTCGCGCCCGCGCACGCGCAGCGGCAGCGCGACGTTCTCATAGGTGGTCATGTGGTCGAGCAGGCGAAAATCCTGGAACACCACGCCGATCCGGCGTCTGAGATGCGGCAGCTCGGTGCGGGAAATGCGGGAGCGATCCTTGCCGAAGATGGTGATCAGCCCGCGCGTCGGCTTCAGCGACATGAACAGCAGGCGCAGCAAGGTCGTCTTGCCGGCGCCCGAAGGCCCGCTGAGGAATTGGAAGGAGCGCTCCGGAATGTGCAGGGAGATGTCGCGGAGGATTTCCGGACCCATGCCATAGCGGAGGCCGACATTTTCGAAGCGAATCAATTTCGACGACCTGAAATTCGGCACGGCAGCGAGCCGGCCTGTTCTGGGTAAAGACCATCGGCCGGCATGGTTAACCGGCGGTTAATTCCTAGGCTCTTTCGACTCGTCACGAGGGCTCCGGTGGGGAAGCGTTAACCATTTGTGTTTACGCAAAAGAAACGAAAAGCGAACACGTGCTGCAATGCTGGGGCCATGATGGCTGACGATCGAACCGCGCGCCCGGTTTCCGGCGAAATCATGACCGATCCGGCGGCAATTGCCGCGGCGGACCGGTTCATGCGCGGTTCGGCCGCCGACATCGTCGATGCCGATTACGTGGTGATGCCGCGCCTTGCACCTGCCGTGGAAAGCGTTTCGCCGCTGCCGCGTGCGATCGTCATGCCATCTATCGAAGGCATGGACATGCTGCGCAAGCCCGAAGCCCCGCCGGAGCGGCCGCCAGCCTCGCGCGGCGGGCCGATCTTCTGGATCGCCGGCATCGGCGCTGCCTTGGCCGCCTTCTGGGTTTCGGGCGGGCACGCGCTGGTGCGCCAGGTGCCGTTCCTGTCCAGCGCGCAAGCGTCGGCGCTCAGCATTTCGGGCGTCACGTCACGCGTCGATGCTTCCGGACCGAACCCTGCGCTGTTCGTCGATGGCGAGGCCGCCAATGACGGCGCCAAACCGGCGCAGCTGCCGCCGCTTGAAATCCGGGTGACCGGCAATGACGGGCACATCACCCGCTATACGTTGGGGACATCCGGCCGTTCGCTGGCCTCTGGCGAAAGATTCGGCTTTGCCAGCCGGCTCGACGTGCCTAGAAACGGTGTAAGAACTGTATCGGTCACCTTCGCCGAATAGCGTGTGCTGATATTCAGGTGAGACTGGCCGCAAACGGCGGTTTCCTGCGCTTCCGGTGCTCACGTACTTCAGTACGCTCCGCTCCGGTTCTCGGAAACCACCGTTTTCGACTCAGCCTGACCTGAATCTCAACACATGCTGGGCGTGAACGCGTTTAGGCAAGAAAATCAGCGGGGCGAAAGATGCCAATTGTACGCGGCAAGGACATCGAAGTCCTGTTTTCTGCATCGGCGATCGCGCGGCGCAATCTCGAACTCGCCAAGGAGATTGCCGGACACGACTACCATGACCTCCTGGTGATCTCGGTGCTGAAGGGGTCGTTCATCTTCGCCGCAGATCTCATCCGCGCCATGCACGATGTCGGCCTGTCGCCGGAGGTCGAATTCATCTTCATCTCCAGCTATGGCGCCGGCACCAGCAGCGGTGAGGTGAGGGTGCTGCGCGACATCGACAATGAGGTCGCTGGCCGCGACGTGCTGCTGATCGACGACATTCTCGAATCGGGCAAGACGCTGAGCTTCACCCGGGAGCTGATGCTGTCGCGGGGCGCCAAGAGCTGTTCGATCGCCGTGCTGCTCGACAAGCGCATGCGCCGCCAGACCGAACTCAATGCCGATTATGTCGGCTTCGACTGCCCCGACTATTTCGTCGTCGGCTACGGCATGGATGTAGCCCATGCCTTTCGCGAGTTGCCCTTTGTCGGTGTCGTCAAAGGGGATGCCTGAGCGGCAGCAAAAAGGTTTGCTGATCCTCAGCGCTTTCAGGAAAAGTCAACTTTTGGCGGCCAAATATGCCGGCCATGGCAAAGCTTCTGATCGTCGAGGACGATGAGTCCGTCCGCACCCTGGCCGCCCGCGCGCTTGAACGCGCCGGGCACACAATCGATATCGCGGCGGATGGCGCGCAGGGGCTTGCGCTGATCCAGGCCGCGCGTGGCGGCTATGATCTCGTCGTCTCCGATATCCGCATGCCGGAGATGGACGGCATCGAGATGGCGATAGCGGCGGCAGCATTGTTTCCCGCCATCAAGATCGTGCTGATGACCGGCTATGCCGACCAGCGCGAGCGCGCCGAGGAATTGAACGGCATCATCCTCGATGTCGTGCAGAAGCCCTTCACGCTGGCTGAAATCCGCTCGCGTGTCGAACGGGCGCTGATCTGCTTCGCCTGATCAGGCTGGGTCGGCGGCAGCGAGCACAGGTGGAGTACTCTTGCGCCGTTCGGTGCTGAGCGCCAGCAGGCCGGCGCCGATGATCAAGGCGGCACCGATCACGGTCGTCGACCGCGGCACCTCGGCGAAGAACAGGAAACCCCACAGCGGCGACCACAGGATGCCGGTATATTCGAAGGTGGCAACGCGGTTGGCCGGCGCCATCCGGTAAGCCTGCGACAGCAGGATCATGCCGGCGGAGGCGACGAAGCCGCAGGCGGCCATCTTTAGAAAATCCGGCAGCGTCGGCCAAAGCCATGGCCGTACCAGGAATTCGAGGCTGGGGTGGACGGCGTGGGTTATGCCGGCAAGGTGAAACGCGCCGGCAACCACGGCGGCGCCAACCAGATAGGCGCCGTTCTGATAGAAGGCCATCACGGTGGACGATTCGGTGTCGCCGATCTTGCGGGCCATCAGCTGCGAAAAACCATAGAGCGCCGCCGAGCCCAGCGACAGCAGCGCTGCCCAGTCGAACAGCCCTGCGCCGGGGCGCAGCATCACGAGGACGCCGAACAAGCCGATCAGCACGGTTGCCAGTGTCTGCCAGGAGACGCGCTCGCCAAGGTAGGGCCCGGCCAGCACCATGATGAACAGCGGCGCCATGAAATAAAGCGCCACCGCATCGGCAAGCGGCAAGGCGGCGATGGCCAGGTAGTACATCGTATAGGAGGTGAACTGGATGAAGGCGCGCACCGTCAGCATGCCGGATCGCTTCGACAGGATCGCCCGCAAGCCGACATCGGCATGCACCAGAACGATCAGGATCGGCAGAGCGACGATCGAGCGGATCGCCATCACCTCGGTCACTGGATAACCGCTCGACACGGCTTTGACGAGCGGATCCTGCAGCGAAAAGACCAGCACGCCGAGGCACAGGCTCAGGATGCCGCCCACCATCCGATTTTGCATCTGCATCCAGGCTCCTGCGCGTACGATCCGAAGCTGCCGCCTGCGGGGTAAAAAGAACCCGCCACCGTTTCGGGCAGCGGGCACGAGTGAGGACTCTTGATTGGTCCGCGGCTGATTTCGCAGCCGCATATCCAATGGGTGAGGCGACTATCATCCGCCGTTTGACATGTTGCAAACGAATTGGAATGATGCCAGCAATCAAATTCTCTTATGGCGGATTTCATGCGGCCGACCCTCGACAGCGACCTCCTGCGCACCTTCGTGGCGATTGCCGAGACCGGCAATTTCACCAAGGCGGCGGAGCAGGCCGGCCGCACCCAATCCGCGGTGTCGATGCAGATGAAGAAGCTCGAAGATCTGATCGGCGCCAGCCTGTTCGAGCGCGGTTCGCGCGGCGTCGCGTTGACGCGGCGCGGCGGCGAACTCATCGTCAACGCCCGCCGCATCGTCTCGCTGCTCGACGAGACGTCGGCATCGATGGCAGCAGCGCCGCTTGGCGGGCCGGTGCGCATCGGCATTCCGGAGGAATATGGCCACGCCATCCTGTCGCGCGCGCTCGGCGCTTTCTCGAAGCGTCATACGCAGGTCGAGGTCACCGTGCGCTATGCCCATTCCGGGGCACAGATGGCGGCGCTCGCTGCCGGCGAGCTGGATCTGTGCGTGGTGTTCGAATGGCAGGATCCCGCCGGCGGCGAAGTGCTGATGCACGACCCGACCGTGTGGGTGACATCGTCCCTGCATCACATGCATGAGGAACAGCCGGTGCCGATCGCGCTCTACAACCGGGCCGGCTGGTGCAAGGACTTCGCCATCAAATCGTTGGAGCAGCGCGATCTTGCCTATCGTGTCGCCTATACCAGCGACACCACCGGCGGCCTCAAGCTCGCCGTCACCTCCGGACTGGCGATCGCGCCGATCTCGCGCAGCAACATTCCGGACGGCTGTCGTGAACTGACCACGGCGGACGGATTCGGCGCCATCGATTCCTCGAACGTGGTGATGCACCGCAACCCGAACGCGTCAGGCGAGGCGATCGACGGCATGCAGGATGCGATCCGCGAAGCCTTCGTCAACAGGCTCAGTCAGCCGGCGGCATCCTCGTAGAAATGCAGCCTGTTGCCGAACGGATCGGCGACCGATACCTCGCGGGTCTTCCAAGGCGTCTCTTCCACGCCTGGCCTGGCGAAGCGGTAGTTTTTGCCGGTTAGCTCGCCATGAAGAGCCGTGATGTCCTCGACCTCGATGCGCACGGCGATGCCGGGTGCACCGTCGCCATGATGTTCGCTGAGATGCAGGACGCAGCCGTCGCGGCCGATCGCCATGTAGAGCGGCGCGTCGTCGGCGAAGCGATGTTCCCACTGCACCTTGAAGTCGAGGAAGCCGACATAGAATTCACGCGCCTTGGCAATGTCGAAGATGCGCAGGATGGGTGTGACGGCGCCAAGTCTGGGCATGGTGGTGCAACCGTGCGAGAGGGTTTTCAGGTGGGATGGACGGGGGCGGCAATCCCCTTGTTTTTTCGCAATTCCGGACGGAAAACCGCTTCACACATTTCCTGGAATTGCTCTATTTCAGCTCGAGCAGCCGTTCCAGATAGCTGCGTTCGATGTCAGGGCTGAGCGCATTGCCGAGCCGCTTGCGGATCGCTTCCAGAATCTGGCGGGCGCGCTGCACGTCGATCTCGTCGGGCACCTTCACCGAATCGCCGAAATCGGGACCCTGGCTGGCGCGCGGCCGGCCGAGCGGATCGCGATCGGCGTTCTGCTGGCGGCCGCCTTCCTCGCCGCCACCCTGGTCGCCCTGCATGGCCTGCATCTGCTTCATCATGTCCTTGGCGCCCTTGCGCAGCGCTTCCAGCGCCCGGCCCTGATGGCCGACGGCCGCATCGCCTTCGCCCTCGCCGAGTGCCTGTTCGGCATTGCCCATGGACTTGCCGGCCTCGCCAAATCCTTCATTGGGCTCCATACCCATGCCTTCGAGGCCCTTCTTCAGCTGTTCGAGGTCGCTCTGCAACTGGCCCTGGCCCTGCTGCAGCTGTTTCAGCGCATCGGCGAATTCCTGGGGCGTCATCGGCTTTTGCCGGGCGAGCGGATCGCGGTCTTCGCCGACGCCGGGTCTGTCCTCATCCTGGCCGCCTTCGCCGAGCTGCTCGTCACGGTTCTGCCCGCGCTGGCGCTCGCCGCGCTGCATCTGATCCATGCGGAAGGTGTCGTTCATCATCTCCTGCTGACGGCGCAGGATCTCGCCCAGCTTGTCCATCTGCTGGCGCATCTCGCTGTCCTGCTGGCCGCCTTGCTGCTGCCGGCCGGCCTGCAGATTGTTCATCATGTCCTGCAGTTGCGACAGCAATTGCTGGGCCTTGTCGCGATCACCGGACTTCGCCAGGTTCTCGATCTGGTCCATCATGCGATCGATGTCGCTCTGGCGCAGTTCCTGGCCATTCTGCTGCATCTGCGGGGCGTTGGGATTTTGCTTGGCGCGCTCCGCGAATTCCTGCAGGAACTGGTTCATCGCCTCGCGCAGTTCCTTCATCGCCTTTTCGATTTCAGCGTCGCTGGCGCCATTCTTGATGGCGTCCTGCAGCGCCTGTTGCGCCTGGCGCAGCCGCTTTTCGGCGGCCGAAAGATTGCCTTCCTCGATGCCGAGCGCGATTTCCCAGAGATAGGAGACCTCGCTGCGCAATTGATCGTCGCTGTCGGCCATCTTCAGCCGGGTGCGGGCGCTCATGATGGCCAGGTAGTGGGACATGTTGTCGAAGGTGTCTTCCGGCCGCAGCGTGATGGCGTCCATCAGGTCGAGCACGCGCGGCTTGGCGTTGGCGTCGAGCGCCAGCAGGCGGCGCTGTTCGATCACGGCGCGTGCCAGCGGATTGGCGAAAGGCCGCTCCGGCATCAGCAGCGTCTTGGTTTCGCTCGATGCGGTGTGCCCGGCATCGTCGGTGGCGACCAGCGTCAGCTTGATGCTGCTGCCGGCCCAGACATGCTCGGTCAGGTCCTTCGAGGTCCGGGCGGCGTTCGACTTGCCGCCGCGGCGCGGCAGCGTCAGCGGCATTTCAGGTGCACCGTACAGTGGACGCGCATTCGGCGCCTGCGGATCGGCAAGCGCGAACACCGCCTTGGCGGTGGCGGCGCCATAGTCGTCGTCGATCTGGTAGTTGAGCTCGAAGGCGCCGTTGGCGGCGCGCTTGGGCTCGCCGACGAAGCGGATCTGCGGCGGCTTGTCCGGTACGACCGCGAAGGCCCAGCGGCCGAGCTGGTCCTCGCCCGACGTCAGCGTCAGCGTGCCGTCGCCGGTCAGCTTGCTGGTGAACTGGCGCACCTTGGACGGCGTCGCCGGGCTTGCCGGCTTGGCGGCGGCCTGCGGCGCAGCCGGGTCGATGGCGCGGGAATTGCCATTCTTGTCGGCGTAGCCGAGCGTTTCCTCGCCTGAGCCGCCCGTCACGCGCAGCGAAACGTCACTGCCTTCGGGAACCGTAAAGGTCGGGATGGCCTGGTTGGCGTCGGCCGTCAGGAAGATCGGCGGCTTGCCGGTGTAGGACGGCGGCGTCACCCAGGCGTCGATGCGCGGCGGCACGATATCGCGCGCGCCATGGGCATTGAACCCGTCGCTGATCCTGCCGCCCGTCGGCCCGAAGGAGAAGGCGAAGGCGGTAACGAGCAAAAGGGCCGCTACCGCGCGCAGGGCCCAAGGGTCGCGCTCCGGCACGCGCGTGCGCGGCAGGTCGGCGCCGAGGTTGTCGAGCTTTCCGGCCATGCGCTTCTGGTGTTCGCGCCATAGCGCCTGCGAGAAGCTGCTTTCCCGGCCGCTTGGCCGGTCGGTCTGCACCAGCACCGGGCTGTGCAACAGTTGATTGGCTGCCTCGATGCGGCGGTCGATTTCGCCGGCGCCCGGCAGGCGGAAGAAACGCAGGGGATAAAGCGCGGCCAGTGCTGCTATGGCAAAGGCAGCGACCAGGCCGATGCGCGCCATATCCGGCAGCCGGGAGAATAGCCCGAGCCAGGAGATGCTGAGGAACAGGCTGGCAACGATGACGAGGGGAAGCAGCAACGGCCAGCCGCGCTCGACCACCATCGAGACCCGCGTGGCCAGCCTGCTCAAAGCCAGCCGCCCGGCGAGGCCGCGATCGCTGCTGAAGGTGGGTCGTTGCGTCATCGGCCCTTCCTTGAGCCTATGGCATCCCGAAACCGGGATGCGGCCCTATCCCTTTGAGCATGATCTGTTCCGAAAGGGATTCCATGTTTCGGGATCATGCTGTGGAGCGGGCAGATAGCCCGACGCCTCACGACTCAAAGAATACCAGCAAACACGGCAAAGGCGAGGCGGTTCGAAAAAACGTGAAGTGGACCGTTATAGTTCCATCCTGCATCGCTTTAGAAGGCAGCAGGCCCTTTAGAAGGTAGCGGGGTCCGCATTCGCCCCGCAGACCAGCACGGCGAGCCGTTCGCCCTGCGCCGGCGCATAGCGGCCCGACAGGATCGCGGCAAAGGCGGCCGCACCTCCCGGCTCGGAGATGATGCGGGTTCGGTTCCACAGCGCCTTCTGCGCGGCGACGATGTCGTCGTCGCCGACCAGGATCGAGCGTTCGACATAGGCCTCGGCGATCGGGAACATCATTTCGCCGACGCGCTTTGGCGCCAGCGAATCGGCGGCGATGCCCTCGGCCGGCGCATCGACGGGGTGTCCGGCCTCGAAGGCGCGATGCAGCGTCGGCGCTCCTTCCGGCTCGACGGCGATGATGCGGATGCGGCCCGCGAACCAGGCAGCGATGCCGCCGATCAGGCCGCCGCCGCCGACAGCGACCAGCAGCGTGTCGATCCGAGGCAAATCGGCCTCGATTTCGAGCCCAAGCGTGCCCTGGCCGACCAACGTTTCCTCCTGGTTGAAGGCGTGAATCTGCAAGGCGCCGGTCTCCTCGGCGAACCGTTCGCTGGCGGCCAGCGCTTCGGCATAGCGGGCGCCGCCGACGATCAGCTCGGCGCCATAGGAGCGGATCCGTTCCAGCTTGGCCGCCGGGCTCACTTCGGGAACGAAGATGGTCGCCTTGTGGCCAAGCCGCATGGCGGCATAGGCGACGGCCGCGCCATGGTTGCCGCCCGATGCTGCGACGACACCGGCCTTTGGGACCGCACGCTCCAGCAGGTTGGTGAAGGCGCCGCGCGCCTTGAACGAGCCGGAATGCTGCAGGCATTCGAGCTTCAGGTCGACGGCCAGCGGCTGCCGATCGAAGTCGGCCATGTCGACGCGCAGCACCGGCGTGTGCCTGATATAGGGGCGGATGCGCGGTTCCATCGCGGCAATGCGCTCGCGTGTGACGGTGATGCCGTTCGTCATGATTGCTCCCTGTGACGGGTCGGTGTGTTTCCGGCGCTTCTATGCAAGCCAGTCGGGCACGGAATCCAGCCCGATCAGGTCGTCATAGGTCAGGCGTGGGCGCACGACGTGGAACCGGTCGCCGTCGACCAGCACTTCCGGAACCAGCAAGCGGGTGTTGTAGGTACCGGCCTGCACCGCGCCATAGGCGCCCGCGGTGGAGACGGCAATCAGGTCGCCGGCCTTCAGCCTGGGCAGATCGCGGTCCAGGCCGATATAATCGCCGGTCTCGCAGACCGGGCCGACGACGTCGACCATCATGCGCGGCGTGTCCGCCGGCGGCTGCACGACCGGACGGATATCGTGGAAGGCATCGTAGAGCGTCGGCCGGATGAGATCGTTCATGGCGGCGTCGACGACGAGGAAGTTCTTGGCGTCGCCTTCCTTTACGAAGATCACTTCCGAGACGAGGATACCGGCATTGCCTACGATCAGCCGGCCCGGCTCGAACATCACCTTCAGCCCGAGCTTGGTGACATGCTTCCTGACGATCTGGGCATAGGCATCGGGCAGCGGCGGCGGGTTGTTGTCGACGCGATAGGGGATGCCGAGGCCGCCGCCGAGGTCGATATGCTCGATGGCATGGCCGTCCGCCCGCAGCGCGCCGACCAGATCGACAAGCAGGGCGAAGGCGTCGTCGAAGGGCTGCAGCTCCGTGATCTGGCTGCCGATATGGGTGTCGATGCCGGTGATCCTGATGCCGGGAAGCGTTGCCGCGCGGGCATAGACCTGCCGCGCCCGCTGCCACGGGATGCCGAATTTGTTCTCGGCCTTGCCGGTGGAGATCTTCTTGTGGGTCCTGGCGTCGACATCGGGATTGATGCGCAGCGAGATCGGCGCCACCTTGCCAAGGGCAACGGCTCGCGCCGACAACAGCTCAAGTTCAGGCTCGGACTCGACGTTGAAGCAGAGAATGCCGGCGGCAAGGGCAAAGTCCATTTCGCGCGCAGTCTTGCCGACGCCCGAAAACAGGATCTTGCCGGCCGGAATGCCGGCGGCCAGCGCCCGGCGCAATTCACCTTCCGAAACCACGTCGGCGCCGGCGCCGAGCTTCGCCAGCGTCCGCAGGACGGCCTGGTTGGAATTGGCCTTCATGGCGTAGCAGACCAGCGTGTCGAGCCCGGCAAAGGACTGGGCAAACACCCGGTAGTGCCTGGTCAGGGTGGCCGTCGAGTAGCAGTAGAATGGCGTGCCGACCTGTGCGGCGATATCTGGTATCGCCACGTCCTCGGCATGGAGCACGCCGTCGCGGTAGTCGAAATGGTTCACGGGAGTGATTCCGGAAGTTGCGGCAAGATGAGATCGGGTTGGAAGGCCCCGCTCTCGTCGGCCTAGATCAGCGGGTCGAGGATGAACTTCTTGTCCTTGACCGGTTTTTCTGGCTCCGGCGGCACGGGCTGATGGGCCTTCGAGGCATCCTTGCGCGCCTGCACGGCCGCCTCATAGGGCGTGTCGAGACCGCCCCTCCTGCCGCAGGCCGAGACGGCCGCGATCGCCACCAGCAGCGTCAGCGTCACCAAAATCCTGCTTCCGGTCATCGATCCATCCGTCCGAAACGTTTGTCAGCCGCCGCTTTTAGCCGAGTTCTCGGCGCATTGCACCCCGAGATATTGCTCGTCGCAATATCTGGCGCAACGTCCGGATATTGCTGGTCGCATGTCCGGGATATTGCTGGCGCAACATCCGGCATTACGCTTTCGCCAGTCGCTTTTTCCAGGCGCGGATCTGCTTCCTCACTTCCGACGGCGCGGTGCCGCCGAAACTGGTGCGGCTCTTGACCGAGTTCTGCACCGCCAGCACTGAGAATATGTCGGCCGTGATGCCGGGATCGATCGACTGCAAATCCTCCAGCGAAAGCTTCTCCAGCCCCACCTTCTTGTCTTCGGCCAGCGCCACCGCCCGGCCGGTGACATGATGCGCCTCTCGGAACGGCAGGCCGAGCGTGCGCACCAGCCAGTCAGCAAGGTCGGTTGCTGTCGCGTGGCCGGAGCCGGCGGCCTTCTTCATCGCGGCTGCGTTGACCGTCATGTCCGAGACCATGCCGGTCATCGCCGCCAGCATCAGGTCGAGCGTCTCGGCGGCGTCGAATACCGATTCCTTATCTTCCTGCATGTCCTTGCCATAGGTCAAAGGCATGCCCTTCATCACCGTCAGCAGGCCGACCAGATGGCCGGTGACGCGGCCGGTCTTGCCGCGCACCAGTTCGGCGGCATCGGGATTCTTCTTCTGCGGCATGATCGACGAGCCGGTGGAAAACGAGTCCGACAGCCTGACGAAGCCGAATTGCGGCGTCGACCAGATGATGATCTCTTCGGCCAGCCGCGACAGATGCGTGGCGCAGATCGCGGCCATGGCAAGGAACTCGAGCGCGAAATCGCGATCCGAGACGCTGTCGAGCGAATTGCGCATCGGCTCGCGGAAGCCGAGCCCCTTGGCGGTCCGGTGGCGGTCGATCGGGAAGCTGGTGCCGGCAAGTGCGGCGGCACCGAGCGGGCTTTCGTCCATGCGTTCGATCGCATCGCGGACACGCGACAGGTCGCGCGAAAACATCTCGACATAGGCCATGCAGTGATGGCCGAAGGTCACCGGCTGGGCCGCCTGCATATGGGTGAAGCCCGGCATCACGGTCGCCGCATGCTCCTCGGCCCGCTCCAGCAACGCCCTGATCAGCCCCTTCAACGCCTCGGCGACGCGAAAGCACTCGTCCTTGACCCAGAGCCGCAAATCGACCGCGACCTGATCGTTGCGCGAGCGGGCGGTGTGCAGGCGGCCGGCCGCCGGGCCGATCAGATCGGCAAGGCGCGCCTCGATGTTCATGTGGATGTCTTCGAGCCGCGTCGAGAACTCGAAGCTGCCGGCCTCGATCTCTCTCAGGATCGTGTTCAGCCCGTCAGCGATTTTTTCTTGATCGGCCGCCGAAATAATGCCCGTTTGCGCCAGCATCTCGCTATGGGCGATCGAGCCTTTGATGTCCTGCGCATAGAGTTTGCGGTCGAAGGAGATAGACGCGTTGATCGCTTCCATGATGGCGGCCGGACCCGAGGCAAAACGTCCGCCCCACATCTGGTTGCTGGTTTTCTTATCGCTCATGGCTATAACCCGTGCTTCGGAGCAGTTTTGAGAAAATGGCAGACGGTAGTAGATTCTTCCCGGCCCCGCGCCTGATCCTCGCCGCCTTGGTGGCGGGCGCGCTGGCGGGCGCGGTCGCGGTATATGTCAGCGAGAGCCGGTCTGGCAACAATGCACCGGCACAAGCTGCCGTGGGTGAGAGCAAGGACGACGTGGCCTGCGCGGCCAAGAGCGACCGCGCCAAGAAGGTCGCGGCTTCGGCCACCGGTGAGGTCGCGGCACTTTTGCCGGCCGATCCGCCACAATCCCTGAAGAGCCTTGCCTTCAACGGTCCGGACGGCAAGCCGATGACGATTGCCGATCATGCCGGCAAGACGGTGCTGCTCAATCTGTGGGCGACATGGTGCGCGCCGTGCCGTGCCGAAATGCCGGCGCTCGATGCGCTGCAGAAGGAAAAGGGCAGCGACGCCTTTCAAGTGATCGCCGTCAATGTCGATGCCGGCGACGATGTGAAGCCGAAGAAGTTCCTCAGCGATACCGGCGTCGCGACGCTTGGCTATTACCGGGATTCGACGATGGCGCTGTTCAACGACCTCAAGAAGCGCGGCCTGGCGCTAGGCCTTCCTGTCACCATGCTGGTCGACGGCGAGGGCTGCCTGATCGCCCATATGAACGGCCCGGCCGAATGGTCGGGGCCGGACGCCAGGCGGCTGGTCGAGACGGTACTCAAGCCCGAGAGCCTCTAGTCTAGCGTGTGGCTAGCGCAGGTGCCGGTGCGAAGGCCAGAACGCTTCTGTCGCGCAAGGTAGCGGGTTTGCTGCCGACAGCGGGTGCGACGACACCGGTCAGCTCGCCGAATTCTTCGATGAGAGCTGGCCTGCCGATATAATAGCCCTGGCCGATCTCGCAGGCTTCGGCGTCCAGGAATTTCAGTTCGCCGAGCGTCTCGACCCCCTCCGCCAGAACCGGCAGGCCGAGACCACGTCCAAGTCCCAGGACGGCGCGCACGATCGCCGCGACCTGGCCGTTCTTGTCGACCGACTTGATGAAGGAGCCATCGATCTTGATCTTGTCGAAGGGGAAGGCGCGGAGGTTGGAGAGCGAGGAATAGCCGGTTCCAAAATCGTCCATGGCCACGCGCACGCCCAGCGCCTTGACCTGCCGCAAGGTGGCCAGCGCCCGCGGCATGTCCTTGACAAGCGCCGTCTCGGTGATCTCAAGCTCGAGCCTGCCGGGCGCCAGGCCGGAATTCAGCAATGTTTCGTGGACCTTGCGGCTGAAATTCGTGTTGTGGAGCTGCACCGCCGAAACGTTGACGGCCACTGTCAGCGGATTTTCCCAGCGGGCGGCTTCCTCGCAGGCAGCCGTCAGCACCCATTCGCCAATCTGGCCAATGGCGCCGCTGTCTTCGGCCACCGGGATGAATATGGCCGGCGACACGTCGCCGCGCGTCGGATGCCGCCAGCGGACCAACGCTTCGAAGCCGACCATCTTTCCGCTGCTGATCTCTTTCTGCGGCTGGTAGACGAGATAGAACTCCTGGCGTGCGACCGCCTGGCGCAGTTCGTGCTCCATGACGCGCTTGTCGCGGGCCTCGGCCCCCATCGATGCTTCGAAATAACGGTAAGTGTCCTTGCCTTCGGTCTTGGCCCGGTAGAGTGCCGTATCGGCGTGGCTTATCAGGCTGGCCTGGTTTTCGGCATCCGACGGATACAGCGCAATGCCGATGCTTGCCGACACAAGGCCGCCGCCGACCGAGAGCCGGTTTTCCTCGCGCATGGCGGTCAGCACGGCGTTGGCGATACGGCCCGCCTCCAACGGGTCGGCCAGGTTCGGCGCGATGATGGCGAACTCATCGCCGCCCAGCCGCGCCACCATCTGCCCTGGACGAAGGATACCGGTCGCGCACTGCGCAACCTTCTGCAGCATGGCGTCGCCTGCGCCGTGCCCATACAGGTCGTTGACCTCCTTGAACCGGTCGAGATCAAGCAGCAGAAGCGCAAGCTGGCCGCCTTTCCTGGTCCGGACCATCGCAGCGATTTCCGTCTCCAGCCGGCCGGAAAAGCTGCGGCGATTGGCCAGTCCGGTCAATGGATCGAAATGGGCAAGCCGCAGGATCTCCTGTTCCGCCTTCTTGCGCTCGCGAATATCGCGGACCGCGACCACGTTGTGCGGTTTGCCACAGTAGTCGATGCTCCTGGCGATCAGCTCGACAGGAATGCTCGTGCCATCGCGACCGCTCAATTCGGCCTCCTGCGGCTGTTCGCCGAAGCCCGACATATCGGATCCGAAGAGATCGCCAAGCTGCATTCCGTTCAGGGTCGCTGTTGCTATGCCCGTCAGTGCCGCAATGCTGTCATTGGCACTGATGATGCGGTTGCCGTCGCAGACGATCAGCCCCTCCACGGCGGCATTGGCCAGGCCGTGCATGCGGTCGACCTCGAGCTTCTGGCGACGGAAGCGCAAATCGATCCACAGCGCCGATGCCGACAGAACCAGGATCACCAGTGTGGCGGCGGCGGCCGCGAAAGCCTGCGAGGTCGGCTCGATCGTGTATTCGGATATGACGATCGAGGGATCGGGGAAGATCGAGACGGCACCCATACCGATGAAATGCAGGGTGCAGATCGCCAGCGTCAGCAGCACCGCGCCGCCGGATGTCGCCTTCAAGGAGGGGCGGCGCTGCACGACACGCAGCGCCAGCGCCGCGAGCGTTACGCCGGCCAGCAGGGAAACGGCGACAAGCAAGAGGTTCCACTCGATACGGCCCTGAACCTCGAACGCCGCCATGCCGATGTAGTGCATGGCTGCGATACCGCCGCCCAGCACGGCGCCGCCGACGAGATGATAGTCGAACTCATCCCGCAAGGTGGCGATCCACATGCCGGCTGCCGTCAAAGTGACCGAAGCAGCGAGCGAAAGCACGGAGAGTGCCGGATCATAAGCACTGGGTATGCCCGGTGTGAATGCGAGCATGGCGATGAAGTGCGTTGCCCAGATGCCAAAGCCGGTCGAAGTGGCCGCGATCATCAGCCAGGCAAGCCGGTTCCGATCTGTGGAACGGCTTATGTGCTGAAGCAGGTTGACAGCAGAGAAGCAGGAAATTCCGCAGATCAGCGCGGCGAGTGCGACCAGTCTCAGATCATGTTCGTTGACGATACAATTGTAGACCGTCAGCATTTATTTCACCTGATCTTTGGAAATAAACAGGGCAGCAGGATTGAGTAGCGCGTTGCCGTTGAGGGATCGATAAAGTCGGCTGCAACCTTGGCGTGTCTCTTCGGGTTGCTGCGGCTGCAATCAGGGCTGACGCGCCGAAAGCCAGCTTGACAGTCCCGACGGTGCTTCCTGGCGCGCTTGTCGTCGCGCTAAGCCGGCTAACCGTATCGCTCTCCATGCCTCCAAGCGGAGGCGAGCGTTGCGTCAGGTAAAGGGTGAAGTTCGTCGATCTGCAACAAAACCGTTGTCTGATTGTCATGAGCGACACATATTGCCTTCGCGGGAGTGCCCCCTTTCGCCAATGACAAACGGGAGATGAAACATGAAGTCCTTCGGCTTCGCGGCCGGTGTTGCCGCTACCTTTATGACGCTTTCCTCAACCTCCGCTTTTGCCGTCACGCAGATCAGTTGGTGGCACGCCATGACTGGCGCCAATGCCGAAGTCGTCGACAAGATCTCCAAAGATTTCAATGCCAGCCAGAGCGACTATGAGCTCGTTCCGGTGTTCAAAGGCACGTATCCCGAGACGCTGAATGCCGGCATTGCCGCCTACCGCGCGGGCCAGGCGCCAGACATCATCCAGGTGTTCGACGTCGGCACCGGCGTGATGATGGCGGCCGAAGGTGCCATCAAGCCCGCAGCCGATGTGTTGACCAGCGCTGGAATGACCTTCGACAAGAGCCAGTATCTGCCAGGCATAGTCGGCTATTATTCGAAGCCGGACGGCACCATGCTCTCCTTCCCCTACAACTCCTCCTCGCCGATCCTTTATTACAACAAGGATATCTTCAAGAAGGCTGGTCTCGACGTCGATAGCTCACCCAAGACCTGGAATGAAGTGTGGGAAGACGCCAAGAAGATCAAGGCGAGCGGCGCGGCCGCCTGCGGCTACACCTCGACCTGGCTGACCTGGATACATCTGGAGAATTTCGCGGCCTGGAATGACGTGTCATGGGCCACCCAGCAGAACGGTCTGGCCGGCGGCGATGTCGAGCTCAAGATCAACGCGCCGATTTTCGTCAACCATTTCCAGGCGCTGGCGGACCTCGCCAAGGACGGCACCTTCAAATATGGCGGCCGCACCTCCGAAGCCAAGCAGATCTTCCTTGCGGGCGAATGCGGGATCATGACCGAATCGTCCGGCGGACTTGGCGATATCGTCAAGTCCGGCATGAATTACGGCATTGGCCAATTGCCGTATGACAGCGACGCCAAGGGTGCGCCGCAGAACACGACGCCGGGTGGCGCCAGCCTGTGGGTTTTCGCGGACAAATCCGATGAGGAATACAAGGGCGTCGCGGCCTTCTTCGCCTACCTGTCGAAGACCGAGGTGCAAGAATACCTGCACCAGAAGTCGGGTTATCTGCCGGTAACGCTGGCGGCTTATGAAGCGACCAAGAAGTCCGGTTTCTATGACAAGAATGTCGGCCGCGAGACCCCGATCCTGCAGATGACGGGTAAGACGCCGACCGACAATTCCAAGGGCGTACGTCTGCCGAATCTGCCGCAGGTGCGCGATATCCAGAACGAGGAGTTCGAGAAGATGCTCGCCGGCCAGCAGACCGCGCAGCAGGCGCTCGACAATGCGGTTACGCGTGGCAATGCCGCGATCAAGGAAGCGCTGGGGAATTAGAGCGAGCGCAGGTCCTT
This sequence comes from Mesorhizobium ciceri biovar biserrulae, assembly GCF_001618845.1. Lineage (NCBI taxonomy): Bacteria > Pseudomonadati > Pseudomonadota > Alphaproteobacteria > Hyphomicrobiales > Phyllobacteriaceae > Mesorhizobium > Mesorhizobium ciceri. The sequence continues at coordinate 5,452,540 of NZ_CP015064.1, read as the reverse complement.
GCTCTACGGCGCACCCACCTGTCCCGCCGGGCATCTCCCCTCGTGAGGGGAGTTTTGCCGTCCTTTGCGATTTCGCCAATGGTCGATGATGCCCAGTCCGAAACGCTCATCAAAGCCATCTTGGCGGAGAGGGGTGCCGCATGGTGCCCCCCGCCTCATCACCTCGGAGTGGCTCCGTGACCCCTCGCGTCGTGTTCCCCAACAAGGTCCTTCCCTACCTGCTTGTGGCGCCGCAACTGGCCATCACGCTCGTTTTTTTCTACTGGCCGGCCGGTCAGGCGTTCTACCAATCCATGCTCAGGCAGGATCCGTTCGGGCTGAGGACCAAGTTCGTCTGGTTCGCCAATTTCAGGAAAGTGCTTGCCGATCCGGCCTACCTGAACTCGATCAAGGTCACGGTGGTGTTTTCCCTTGCGACCGCTATCGTCGCCATGTGCGTGGCGCTCCTGCTGGCGGTCATGGCAGAGAAGGTGGTGCGCGGCAAAGGTCTCTACCGCACGCTCTTGATCTGGCCCTACGCGGTGGCGCCGGCGATTGCCGGTATGCTGTGGCTGTTCCTCTTCAACCCTTCGATCGGGTCGCTGGCCTACATGCTGAGGAGTTTCGGCATCGCCTGGGATCCACTGCTCAATGGCACCCACGCCATGATCCTGCTGGTGTCCGCCGCTGCCTGGAAGCAGATCAGCTACAATTTCCTGTTCTTCGTCGCCGGCCTGCAGGCGGTGCCGAAAGCCTTGATCGAGGCCGCGGCCATGGACGGCGCCGGCGAGACCAAGCGATTCTGGACCATCGTCTTCCCGCTGCTTGCGCCGACGACCTTCTTCCTGCTGGTCGTTAACACCGTCTATGCCCTGTTCGACACGTTCGGCATCGTCCATGCCGTCACCGGGGGCGGTCCGGGCAAGACGACTGAGACGCTGGTCTACAAGGTCTACAATGACGGCTTCGTCAATCTGATCCTCGGTGACTCGGCGGCGCAGTCGGTCATCCTGATGATCATCGTCATCTCGCTCACCGCCATCCAGTTCCGCTATGTGGAACGCAAAGTCCATTACGGCTGAGGGCGAGCGATGATCGGCCAGTCACCGCTCCGCACCGTCATCGCCCACGCCATGCTGATCCTCGGCATATTGATCGTCGCCTTCCCGATCTACTACACGTTCGTTGCCTCGACGCAGACGCTGCAAACGATCCTCAGGCCGCCATTGCCGCTCCTGCCCGGCGATCAGTTCTGGAACAATTACAGCGAGGCATTGTTCGGCGGTGTCGGCCGCATCGGCGGCGTCAGCGTCGGCAGGCTGCTGCTCAACACGACGATCATGGCGCTCGGCATCGCGGTGGGAAAGATATTCATCTCGATCCTGTCTGCCTATGCGATCGTGTTCTTCCGCTTTCCGCTGCGCATGACCTTCTTCTGGCTGATCTTCATCACCCTGATGCTCCCCGTCGAGGTGCGCATCCTGCCAACCTACAAGGTGATGGTCGATCTCGGCATGATCGACACTTATGCGGGCCTGATCATCCCGCTGATCGCCTCGGCCACCGCCACGCTGCTGTTCCGCCAGTTCTTCATGACGATTCCTGGCGAATTGGTTGAGGCGGCGCGGGTCGACGGTGCGGGGCCGTGGCGCTTCTTCTTCGACATCCTGTTGCCGCTGTCGCGGACAAATATCGCGGCGCTGTTCGTCATCCTCTTCATTTATGGCTGGACACAGTATCTGTGGCCGTTGCTCGTCACCAACAGCAGCAACATGAACACGATCGTCATCGCGCTCAGAAAGATGGTCTCCTTCGCCGATGCCGATACGCAATGGCACCTGGTCATGGTTACAGCGATGCTGGCCATCGTGCCGCCGATCCTGGTCGTGGTGCTGATGCAACGCTGGTTCGTTCGCGGCCTGGTCGATTCCGAAAAGTGAGAAGCTGATGGCGACCGTCGATCTGAAGGATGTGAAGAAGGTCTACCCCAGCGGTTTCGAGGCCGTGAAGGGCGTTTCAATCGCAGTTCCCGACAAGGAGCTTTGCGTGCTGGTCGGCCCGTCGGGTTGCGGCAAGTCCACGCTGCTCAGAATGATCGCCGGGCTTGAAACCATCTCCTCGGGAACAGTTGCGATCGACGGCAAGATCGTAAACTCAACCGGTCCGACCGAGCGTGACATCGCCATGGTGTTCCAGAACTACGCGCTCTATCCGCATATGAAAGTCTACGACAACATGGCCTATGGGCTGCGCAACCGCGGCACGCCGAAAGATGAGATCGACAGCCGGGTCCGCGCGACGGCGAAAATACTGGAACTTTCGGCGCTGCTCGACCGCCGCCCGCGCGAGCTTTCCGGCGGCCAGCGCCAGCGTGTCGCCATGGGTCGTGCCATTGTGCGCAATCCGAGGGTTTTCCTTTTCGACGAACCGCTCTCCAATCTCGATGCCAAATTGCGTGGCCAGATGCGCGTCGAGATAAAGAACCTGCAGCGCTCGCTTGGCGTCACGTCGGTCTATGTCACACATGACCAGCTCGAGGCGATGACGTTGGCCGACATCCTCGTCGTCATGAATGCCGGACTGGTCGAGCAAATGGGGGCGCCGCTCGACGTCTACGAAAGGCCGGCCTCGACCTTCGTCGCTTCCTTCATTGGCGCGCCGCCGATGAATCTCCTGCCCCTTTCGCAAGGCCCGGCTGGTCCGGCGCTGGCTGATGGCAAGACGATTGAATTTGCGCCTGCGAACGCCGTCACGCTCGGCTTCCGCCCCGAGGATGCCGACGTCACCTTCGGGGCCGAGGCACCGTCCGGCGCGCTCATTCTGCCGGCGCTGGTCGAGGCAGTCGAACCGGTAGGCGCCGAAAGTTTCCTTCACTGTGCTGCAGGTGGCAGCAGGATCGTCGTGCGGGTCGCGGGTCGCGCCACCGCCACGGTTGGCAACCAATTGCGCGTGGTTGCCAAGGCAGAAAAGCTGCACTGGTTCGATCAGGCCGGAAAGCGCGTCGGCTAATCAGAAAGATAGGCCTACGCTCCACCCACGCGGCGTTCAGGCGAAGACATGCGCCTTTCCCGATACAGTCAGCCGGACGATCTCGCCGACCGCCGGCGCGTCCATGCCCGGTTTGCGCAGGACCAGCGGCGTGTTGCCGATCGCTGCCGCATCGGGCGGATCGGCATTGTTCAAGAGCCGCACCGCGACCGTGCACATCGAGCCGGCGAATTCGGATTCCGTCACCTCGCCGAACAGCATGTCCGAGGTGCCGGACATACCCTCGCGCGACGTTCTCTTCAGCGCGATCTGCTCCGGGCGAAGCATGATGCGGGCGATATCGCGGCTGTCATGGGTGTCGACCGCGATGCGGCCGAGCGGCGAGTTGGCGAAGCCATTTGATATCTTGGCCGGCAGGATGATGGCGTCGCCGAGGAATTCGGCGATCATCCTGTCCTTCGGCTTGAGATAGAGCTCGCGCGGCGTGCCGATTTGCGAGAACTTGCCGTCGCGCATCACCGCGACCTGGCTGGCGAAGGACAGCGCTTCGGCCTGGTCGTGCGTCACCAGGATGGTGGTGATGCCGGCGGCCTCCAGAAGTTCGGCCACCGCCTTGCGCATCGAGGCGCGCAGGCCGGTATCGAGCGCCGAGAACGGCTCGTCGAGAAGCATCAGCCTGGGCTTCATCGCCATGGCCCGGGCCAGCGCCACACGCTGCTGCTGGCCGCCGGAAAGCTCGTGCGGGCGGCGTTTGAGGATCGCCTTGTCGAGCCCGACGATATAGGCGAGCTCGACGATGCGCTCAGCGCGCTTGTCCTCGCCGCGGCCCATGCCGAAACCGATATTGTCGCCAATGGTCAGATGCGGAAACAGGGCACCATCCTGCGCCACCACACCGATGCCTCGGCGATATGCCGGCACCGCAGCGCCGCCGTTGGCCAATATGGCACCGTCGAGCGTGATGTGGCCCTGGTCCGGAGCCTCGAAGCCGGCAATCAGCCGCAGCAGGGTCGTCTTTCCGCAACCGGAAGGACCGACGATCGCCGTGCGGCTGCCGCTGGCGACGCTGAGGTCGACGCCGGCAAGGGCCGCCACCGGGCCGTATTGCTTGTGCAGGCCGCTGATTTCGAGAAAGCTCATCGTCCGGCCATCCGTTTCGACTGGACATAGAGCAGCCAGGTCAAGGGCAGCGACATCGCCACCATGATGAAGGCGTAGGGTGCCGCCGAGGCATAATCAATCTCGCCACTGTAGGACCAGAAAGCCATCGCCAGCGTGCGGGTGCCGTTGGGCGCCAGCATCTGGGTGGCGGTCAGTTCGTTCATGATGCCGAGCGCCACCAGGGCCATGCCGGCCGCGGCGCCCGGCGCCGACAGGCGGATCGTCGTCGACCACAGCGCCTGCAGCGGCGGCCGGCCGAGGCTGGAAGCGGCGCGTTCGAGCTCGACCGGCGCCTGCGCGATAGACGCCCGCAGGCTGACCAGCGCGCGCGGCAGGAACATCAGCGCATAGGCAACCAGGATGGTGAACAAGGTCTGGTAGAGCGGCAGCGCGATGCGTACGGTGATGGTGACCAGCGCCAGTGCGATGACGACCCCGGGCAGCGAGCCGACGATGTAGTTGCAGCCCTCCAGAAGACGCTGCAATGGCCCCGGCGCGCGGATCGAGATCCAGGCCATCGGCATGGCGGCGACGGTGGCGAGCAACGCGCCGGCGAGCGCCAGGAACAGCGTCTGGCCAAGCGCCAGGCCGATCTCGTCCAAGCGCCAGACAGCGGAGCCGCCGGCGGCAAGCCAGCCGCCAATGGTGACGAACGGCACGCCGAGCGCCAAAAGCGTGATGACGACAAGCAGGAGCAGGCTAGGCAGGGTGGCGCGTCCGAGGCTTGTGCGTTGCTGATGGCGCGCCGCGCCGGAGCCGACACGGGCATAGCGCTCCTCGCCGCGCACCAGCACTTCGAGGCCGAGCAGCACGAAGCAGCAGCTGACCAGCACGCCGGCCAGCATGTTGGCGGCCGGTCCATTGAAGGTCGACTGGAACTGGTCGACGATCGCCGTGGTGAAGGTGTCGAAGCGGATGAAGACATAGAGGCCGTACTCGGCCAGCAGATGCAGGCCGACCAGCAGCGAGCCGCCGCAGATGGCGAGCCGCAATTGCGGCAGCACGACCCGCCAGAACACGCGCCGGGGCCCAAGGCCGAGTGCGGCGGCGGCGTCTTCCAGGGCGGGATCGAGACGGCGCAACGCCGCCGACACCGGCAGATACAGGAACGGGAAATAGGCGATCACGGAAACCAGCACGCCGGCCCACAGGCCGTGCAGTCCCGGCACCATGGTGACCCAGGCATAGCTGTGCACAAAAGCCGGGATGGCGAGCGGCGCCACGCACAGCCAGGCCCAGAGCCGGGCGCCCGGCAGGTCGCTGCGCTCGGTCAACCAGGCCAGCGAAACCGACAGCACGATGGTGATCGGCACCGAGAGCGCGACCAGCAGGACAGTGTTGACCAGAAGCTCGCCGACACGCGGCCGGAAGACCAGTGCCGAGACTGTCTCCCAGCCGGTCTGCACCGCGATCCAGATGATGAAGGCAAGCGGCACCAGCGCCAGCAGCGCAACGAAGATGGCGGCGAGGACCAGCCAAAGCGGTGCGCGTCGCCGAGCCCTTCGGCCTGTGCCCGAAGGCAGGCCCGAATGCGCGAGATCGACCGCGGACTGCATCAGGTCAGACGCCGTGCCGTTGCCGTCCAGCGGCAGCAATTGAAAGACCGCGATCGCGGTCGGGAACACAGCGTGTCGTCATCGACGAATGCCATCTCGAAAAACAAAATCACTCCCGCGGAAGGCGAATTCCCGCGGGAGCGTGGTCGGGTGTCCTTTTAGGACGAATGGCAACTAAAGCAAGCCGGCTGCCGTCATCAGATCGGTGACCTTCTTGGAGTTCAGCGTCGTGGCATCGACCTTCGGCGCCTGCAGATCGGCGAGCGGCACCAGCTTCGGGTTGGAGTCCGCACCCTTGCCGACCGCGTACTCGAAGGAATCGCCGGTTTTCAGCACGTCCTGACCGCCTTTGCCTGTCAGCCATTTCAGGAACGCCTGGGCTTCCTTCGGATGCTTGCTCGAAGCCAGCACACCGCCGCCGGAGATCGAGACGAAGGCGCCCGGATCCTGGTTCTTGAAATAGTGCAGCGCGACATTCTTGCTGTTTTCGCCGGTCTTGGCCTGATCGCCGAAATAGTAATAGTGGTAGATCACGCCGCCTTCGATCTCGCCGGCATTAACCGCCTTCATCACCGTGCTGTTGCCCTTGTAGGCCGTGAAATTGGTTTTCATCGCCTTCAGCCAGTCGGCGGTAGCGGCTTCACCTTTGAGCTGGAGCAGGGCGCTGACGATGGCCTGGAAATCGGCGCCCGAGGGGGAGGCGGCCCAACGGCCTTTCCAGCTCGGATCGGCGAGGTCTAGCATCGACTTGGGCAACTGGTCGGCAGTCAGCTTGGTCTTGTTATAGGCAAAGACCGTGCTGCGCGCGGCAACGCCGACCCATTTGCCGCTGGCCGGCTGATAGTCCTGGGGAACCTGCGCCAGCGTGTCCGCGTCGACCGGCGCGAACAGGCCGGCGCTTTCGACCAGCGCCATGGCCGGTGAGTTTTCGGTCAGGAAGACGTCTGCGGGCGAAGCAGCGCCCTCGGCGACGATCTGGTTGGAGAAATCGCTGTCGCCGCCATTGCGCACGGTGACCTTGATGCCTGTTTCCTTGGTGAAGCCTTCGGCCCACGCCTTGGTCAGGCTTTCGTGCTGGGCGTTGTAGACAATGATGCCATCCTCTTCCGCCTTTGCCGGACCGGCGATGAGGCTGATTGCCAGCGCGGCGGCGCCGGCGAGGGTGGAAAGAGCGTATTTCATGGCATTGTCCTCGATTTCGGGGGTCCTAGGTCTGTCACGGCTGCACCTATCGATACATGACAGCTATAGTCAACATTGTTGATGTGCTTCAATCGGTCGCTGACGTGCAAAGGTCGGTGCCGAACGGACAATTCCGCGTGATGCTCACGGTTCGGCGGTGCCGCAAACTTTCGTGACTTGCCGACAGTTTGGCTTGGACATTATTTCGCCGGCCACGTAACAAATCAGCGCCGAGACGCGAAAATCGGGGAGTGAACTCTTGTGAGCGGCAAGGACGAGGCCGAACTTTCCCGGCTGATGCGGGCCGCGATCGCGGGAGATGAAAGGGCTTACGCCGACTTTCTGCACCGGATTGCCGCGCTGGTTCGCGGTTTTGCCAGGCGCAAGATCGTGCAGGGCGGGGTCGATCCCGAGGATGTCGTGCAGGAAACCTTGCTGGCCATTCATGTGAAACGGCATACCTGGCGTCAGGATGCGCCGGTGTTGCCGTGGGTCTATGCGATTGCCCGCTTCAAGCTGATCGATGCGTTCAGGCGGCGCGGACGGCGCATCGAGATCGACGTCGACGATATCGCCGAGACGTTCGCCGAGCCGGAAACCGAGACCGTCAGCGAGCGCGACATCAACCGTGCATTGGACGGTCTGTCGCCGGCTCAGCGCTCCGTGGTCTCGGCCGTGTCGGTGGAAGGGCGGTCCATCGGCGAGACAGCGGCAAAGTTCGGCATCAGCGAGACGGCGGTGCGGGTGTCGCTGCATCGCGGACTTGCCGCGATAGCCAAGCGATTCGGGCAGGGGCGGTTCGGGCGGGAATGACATGAGAACGGGCGATCTCATCAAGGCGCTGGACGCCGATGCAACCAGCAAGGCGATGCCGCTGCAATCGGCCTGGTGGCTGGCCGCCGGTGCGGCAGCGGTGATCGCGGCCGTCGTTTTCCTGCTGACCATCGGCCCACGTCCGGATTTCATGGCGGCCGCGCACACGATGCGCTTCCTTTCCAAATTTGTTTTCACCATCGTGCTTGCCGTCAGCGCCTTCGCCCTGATCCGTGCCTTGTCGACGCCGGGTGCATCAACGGGCCGGGCAATGGTTGGGATGGCTGCGGCGCCAGTGCTGGTAGCCGTGGCGGTGGTTCTGGAGCTTTTCATGGTGCCGGAGGCGCTGTGGGGAACCAAAATGGTCGGCTCCAACATGATGATCTGCATGGCTTTCATCCCGCTGATCGGCCTCGGTCCGCTTGCCATCTTCCTGTGGATGCTGCGCTACGGGGCGCCGACACGGCCGGTGCTTGCCGGTGCGGTGGCAGGCCTGCTCGCCGGCGGGCTGGCGGCAACCTTCTATGCCGCCCACTGCTTCGACGATTCGCCGCTTTTCGTCGCCACCTGGTACACGATAGCCATTGCAGCGCTCGCATTGCTTGGCGCGCTCGGCGGACGGTTTTTCGTGCGCTGGTAGCGTTGCGCCACGCTAGCCCGCTCGCGCATACCGATCCTTAATCATGCCGGCAATTGTTTGCCGGTTAGCGATGGCACCGGAATGCCTGACGCAACCTTTCCTTAAAATCGATCCGCCAAGGTTGAGGCGAGAACATGCGTTTGCGCACGGGGGTGGCACGTATCGTGATGTGGCGAGGATTGACCAGCCGAGAATCTCTTGGGCGTGCAGGGCTGGCGTTGCTCGTCGCCGGCCTGGGCGTGCTGGCGGCCTCGATCCTGCTGTCGCACCTGGACCTGGGCACCGAAGCCTTGAAACTCTGCCTGCAGATCGCGATGGCGGTGGCGGCGGGCGCGCTGTTCCTCGCCGCCCTGTCCATCCGCAGGATCAGCAGGGATCGCCAACAGATCGCCGAGAGCGAGCTGCGCTTCCGCCGCGCCATGGAGGATTCAGCGATCGGTATCGTCGTTGTCGGTCTCGATGGGCGCATCCGCCAGACCAATCCGGCCTTCGCGGCCATGCTTGGCTACACAAGCGAAGAGATCGAGACGCTGACTTTCTTCCAGATCACGCATCCCGACGACCAGCAGATCGGGCGGAAGACGATGGACGATCTGAAGGCGGGCACGGTCAATTCCTTCCATTTCGAGAAGCGCTATCTCCGCAAGGACGGAACGCCTGTCTGGGCCCATCTTGCCGGTTCGGTCATTCGCGATGAGACCAGCGGCCGCCCGCTCTATCTCGTCTCGCAAATCGAAAACATCGACGCTCGCAAGCAGGCCGAGGCGCGCATTGCCGAAGCGGAAACGCGTTGGAATTTCGCGCTCGCCGGCGCCGGCCAGGGCGTCTGGGACCTCGACATGCGCAAGGGCGGCACGACCTATTCCTCGACCTGGGTCAAGATGCTGGGCTATGCGGATGGCGAGCTCGATGGCGACACCGACCGCTGGCTGACGATGATCCATCCTGATGATCGCGAGACTGTCGCCGAAGCGGATCGCGCTCATCTCGAGGGCAAGACACCGTTCTTTGAGGCCGAGTTCAGGATGCGCCACAAGGATGGCCACTGGGTGTGGATCCTCGACCGCGGCAAGGCCATCGAACGTGATGAGGATGGACGGCTGATCAGGGCCATCGGCAGCTTGACCGACATCACCCGCCGCAAGGAGGCCGAAGAGCGCCTCACCGTGTCGGCGGCAATGCTTGCCGATGAAAAGGAGCGGCTGAGGGTGACGCTGCAATCGATCGGCGATGCCGTGATCTGCACCGATGCCGCAAACCGTATCACCTTCATGAACCCGGTCGCCGAAAAGCTGACCGGGATTGCCGGCGGCGAGGCTCTCGGCAAGATGCTTGGCCATGTCTACTGGGCGGTCGACGAGGAGACGGGGCACAGGATCGGCGTGACCCGGCCCGCGGTTGGCGTTCATGCGCCCGCCGACCAGAACAGCCGCGCCGTCCTCATCCGGCGCGATGACACGCGCTGCAGCATTCGCCAGGTGGTGTCGCCGATCGTCAACGACCGCAACGAATTCTGCGGGCTGGTCATCGTCTTCCAGGACTTTACCGATGCGCGCGCGCTGCAGCGCCAGCTCGCCCACGCCGCGGCACACGATGCGCTGACCGGCCTTGCCAACCGCTCCAGCTTCATCCGCGCCATGGAGGACCTCGTCGGCCAGGCGCGCAAGGACGGCACCGCCGACACGACACGGTCGGTCGGCGACACGACAAGGTCGGTCGGAGGCGCCGGACATCAGTTCATGTTCATCGACCTCGACCACTTCAAACTGGTCAACGACACGGGTGGTCACGCGGCGGGAGACGCGCTGCTGAAGCGGGTCGCCGTGGCTATTCGCGGCGTGCTTGGTCCAGACGACATCGTCGCTCGCCTCGGCGGCGACGAATTCGCGGTCGTTTTGAAATCGGGTTCGGCAGCCGGCGCCAAGATCGCGGCGCGCTCCATCATCGATGCGATCGGCGGGCTAGACTTCACCTGGGACGGCCGTCCTCACGTGATCGGCGCCAGCATCGGGTTGGCTGCGATCAATGCCAATTGTGGCGAGGTCGACGAGATCATCGCCAGGGCCGATGCGGCTTGCTATGCCGCCAAGGCGGCGGGCCGTGGCTGTGTCTCCGTGGCGCCCGACGCACAGATCGTGGATGGCCGGACAGAGCCACTGGCGGTGGCCTCCTGATAGACCCGTCGCCGTTGAACCGAAAGGCTTGTCCCTGATTTGCGCCGACGATCCGCTCAGCGCGTCGGGACGGGATGCTCGCCGCGATAGTCGTAGAAGCCGCGCCCGGTCTTGCGGCCGAGCCAGCCGGCCTCGACATATTTCACCAGTAGCGGGCAAGGGCGGTACTTGGAGTCCGACAGGCCGTCATGCAGCACCTGCATGATCGACAGGCAGGTATCGAGCCCGATGAAGTCAGCCAGCTGCAGCGGCCCCATCGGATGGTTGGCGCCGAGCCGCATGGCGGTGTCGATGGCGTCGACCGAGCCGACACCCTCATAGAGCGTGTAGATCGCCTCGTTGATCATCGGCAGCAGGATGCGGTTGACGATGAAGGCAGGAAAATCCTCCGAGACCGTGATCGTCTTGTCGAGCTGCTTCACATAGGTTTTGGCTGCCTCGAAGGTCTGGTCCTCGGTGGCGATGCCGCGCACCAGTTCGACCAGCTTCATCAGCGGTACCGGGTTCATGAAATGTATGCCGATGAACCGCTCGGGCCGGTCGGTCTGCGCGGCAAGCCGCGTGATCGAGATCGACGAGGTGTTGGTCGCCAGGATGGCTTCGGGATTGAGCTGCGGACAAAGCTGGGCGTAGATCTTGCGCTTGACCGTCTCGTCCTCGGTCGCCGCCTCGATCACCAGGTCAGCACCCGCAAGATCGGCCATCGCGGGCGCGGCCGAAATGCGGCCCATCGCATCGTTGCGCACCTTCTCGTCGAGCTTGCCGGACCCCACCTGGCGGGCCATGTTGCCGCTGATCGTGGCGATGCCCTTCTCGATGCGGTCGGGCGAGATATCGTAGATCAATACCTTGTAGCCTGAAAGCGCGGAGACATGGGCGATGCCGCCACCCATCTGGCCCGCGCCGATGATGCCGATCGTCTCGATCTTGCTCATTACACCGATCCCGTCCTGAACCCTTCCGCTTGAACTGCGAAAGCGCTCCACCTTTTATTTTACCGCAATCCCGGACGCAAAACCGCTGCGCACTTTGCTGGATTGCTTTCAGCCTTTGCGGCCTGCTTTTTGTGCGGTGCAAACTAAAAGGGCGGGGCGACTTCGTCTACCCCACCCTCACCATTTAATACGCTTTGGCAGAAAGCGTCAAAGCGCCTTTTGCAGTTCCGGCAGGATGACGAACAGGTCGCCGACGAGGCCGTAGTCGGCAACCTGGAAAATCGGCGCCTCCTCGTCCTTGTTGATGGCGACGATGACCTTGGAATCCTTCATGCCGGCAAGGTGCTGGATGGCGCCGGAGATGCCGACCGCGATGTAGAGATCGGGGGCAACCACCTTGCCGGTCTGGCCGACCTGCCAGTCGTTCGGCGCATAGCCGGCATCGACGGCGGCGCGGGAAGCGCCGACCGCGGCGCCGAGCTTGTCGGCAACCGGCAGGATGACCTCCTGGAATTTCTCCGAGGAGCCCAGCGCGCGGCCGCCCGAGATGATGATCTTGGCCGAGGTCAGCTCCGGACGGTCGGTCTCGGAAAGCTTGTTCTCGATGAAGGTGGAGAGGCCCGGATTGGCCGCGGCCTTGACGGTCTCGACGGCTGCCGAGCCGCCCTCGGGGGCTGCCTGGAAGGAGGCGGTGCGCACGGTGATCACCTTCTTGGCGTCGCTCGACTGCACCGTCTGGATGGCGTTGCCGGCATAGATCGGCCGCTTGAAGGTGTCGGGCGATACGATTTCGATGATCTCGGACACCTGCGCGACATCGAGGAGCGCAGCCACGCGCGGCGCGACATTCTTGCCCGACGAGGTCGCCGGCGCGATGATGGTGTCGTAGGCGCCCGCCAGCGACACAATGAGCGCTGCCGTCGGTTCGGCCAGGCGCTCGGCAAGCTCGTCGGCCTCGGCCAACAGCACCTTGCTCACGCCCTTCAGCTTGGCGGCAGCGTCGGCTGCCGGCTTGGCGCCCTTGCCGGCAACCAGCACATGCACGTCCGAGCCGATCTGCAGCGCGGCCGACAGCGCCTTGGCGGTCTGGTCGGAAAGGGTTGCGTTGTCGTGTTCTGCAATCAGAAGAATAGCCATTGATGATATTCCTGACTTTCGTCTTCGCGGCTCCCTGAAATCCGGTCAGGCCGAGTCGAAAACGGTTGGTTTCGAGAACCGGAGCGGAGCGTACTTCTGTACGTGAGCACCGGAAGCGGAGAAGCCAGCCGTTTGCAGGCCGGCCTCATCGGATTTCCTTACAGCACGCCGGCTTCGTTCTTCAGCTTGTCGACCAGCTCAGCGACGCTCTTGACCTTGACGCCTGCCTTGCGGCCGCTCGGCTCTTCGGTCTTGATGACCTTCAGCCGCGGCTTGACGTCGGCGCCGTAGTCGGCCGGGCTCTTCTCGTCGAGCTGCTTCTTCTTGGCCTTCATGATGTTGGGCAGCGAGGCATAGCGCGGCTGGTTGAGGCGAAGGTCGGCGGTGACGATCACCGGCATCTTCAGTTCCACCGTCTGCAGGCCGCCATCGACTTCGCGCGTCACCTTGGCCTTGTCGCCGTCGAGCACGATCTTGGAGGCGAAGGTGCCCTGCGCCCAGCCTAACAGTGCCGCCAGCATCTGGCCGGTCTGGTTGGAATCGTCGTCGATCGCCTGCTTGCCGAGGATGACGAGGCCGGGCTGCTCGGCGTCGACGACGCCCTTCAGCACCTTGGCGACGCCGAGCGGCTCGGTCTGTTCGTCGGTCTTGACCAGGATGGCGCGGTCGGCGCCCATGGCGAGCGCCGTGCGCAGGGTTTCCTGCGCCTGCTGCGGGCCGATCGAGACGACGATGATTTCTTCCGCCTTGCCAGCTTCCTTCAGCCGGATCGCTTCTTCAACCGCGATCTCGTCGAACGGGTTCATCGCCATCTTGACGTTGGCGAGCTCCACCGCCGAACCATCAGCCTTCACGCGAACCTTGACGTTCGCATCCACAACCCGCTTCACGGGCACAAGGATCTTCATTTGCCTGTCACCTCTTCACGCTAATTGGGCGCGCTATAACAGCCTGCGCCCGTTCTGAGTTGTCGAAAGCCGACATTCCAGGTGGAAATTCTGGCCGGATGGAAATTCTGGTCTTTGCCCGCCTTAGGTTGCGGCGGAGACGTTTCCGTAGTTGCGGCAACCCTGCACGTCAATACGCTGCAAGTGGCTCAAATCGGTTCAGTCCGAACTGGAAGCGTTTCCGCGTCCCCAGCGCGGTGTCGCGGCGGGTTGATCGGGGATCAGCGGTTCCGTGGCAACCGGCGGCTGGTCGGGCGCGGCGGGCGCGACGTCTTCGTCGGCGCCGGCAAACAGCGGCACGCCGCGGCTACGCAAGACAAGCACCAGAACGGCGCCGGCGATGATGCCGCCGATATGGCAGGCCCAGGAGATCTGATCCTCGCCGCCGGCGGCAAACATCACCACCTGGAAAAGGACCCACAGGATGAGCGGGATGAAGGCCGGAATGCGCAGCGGGATGCGGGCGAAGGCCAACACCCAGACCTTCACCCTGGGATAAAGGATCAGATAGGCGACGACCACGCCGGCGATGGCGCCCGAGGCACCGATCAGCGGCACCTGCGAGTCCCAGGCGACGAGGCCCTGGAAGGCGGCGCCGGCGATCGCGCACAACAGGTAGAAGATGAGGTAGCGGATGTGACCGAGCGCGTCCTCGACATTGTCGCCGAACACCCACAGGAACAGCATGTTGCCGCCGAGGTGGAAGATGTCGGCATGCAGGAAGGAATAGGTGAGATAGCTCAGGCTTTCGGGGATGACGATAAAACGGGGATCGAGCTCGGCGGTGTCATGGACGACCGACGGGATGAAGCCGAGACCAAGCACGGCGGCATTGGAGAAACTCTCGCCGCCGAGCGCGGTGGCGAGGTAGACCAGGGCGTTGACCACGATCAGCCCGATGGTCACATATTGCAGGCGGATGTGGCGCAGCCTGTTGGTGTCGTAAAGCGGGATGAACATGCCCCAGGCCCTCTTCCGCTTTCGACAATCAGCGGTTCTTGCCGGGAACCCATAGCACGTCGGCGTTTCCGTTGTCATTGACCGCCCGGGCGGCGACAAACAGGAAATCCGAGACGCGGTTGATGTATTTCAGACCGTCGCGGTTGACGTGCTCGTTCGGGTCCTGGGCCAGTGCGACCATCAGCCTTTCGGCTCGCCTTGCCACGGTGCGGGCAAGGTGAAGTGCCGCCGCCGCCGCTGTGCCGCCATTGAGCACGAAGGATTTGAGCGGCTGAAGCTCCTTGTTGAGAAGGTCGATGTCCTTTTCGACCCGGTCGGTCTGCACGGCGACGATGCGAAGCGGCTCATAGCCGAGCGGCTTGCCGTCGTCGGGTACGGCGAGATCGGCGCCGAGATCGAACAGATCGTTCTGGATGCGGGACAGCATGGCGTCGATCGCGGGATGGGCCGCGGCCGTGTGGACCCTGGCGATGCCGATGCAGGCATTGGCCTCGTCGACCGTGCCGTAGGCCTCTACCCGCAGATCGGATTTCAGCCGCCTCTCGCCGGTGCCGAGACCCGTGGTGCCATCATCGCCGGTGCGGGTGTAGATCTTGTTGAGCTTGACCATTTCGCCTCCCCGGCCGCCGGCATCCTCACTTGCGGGTGAAATACACCGCCAGCAGGATCAGCACCAGCGCCACGGCCTGCAGCATGACTCGCGCCTGCATCAGCTTGTTCGAGGTGACGCCGGAGCCGCCGCGCATCATGTTGATGAGGCCGCGAACAAGCACGACCGCAACGGCGACCATGACCAGAATGGCGAGAATGTTGAAGACGGTTGCCATTGCTTCGTTCCAGTTGGTTGGCGTTCAGGCGCGTTTGGCCATCAGGCGGTAAAGCATCGATGCCGGCAGGATGCGTCTGAGCACCGCGCCGATCCTGGCGGGCACTGTTACCACATAGTGCGGGCGTGGGCGCCGCGACAGAAGTGCATGGCGCAGCGCCGCGTGAACCACTTCCGGCCCTGGCTTCAAGGCCGATTGGCTGCCGCCGGCCCGCAGTCGCTCGAGTTGCGCCGCATAGTCCACGCGGTGCACGGAATTCTCGTGGTCGATGTTGCTGAGAAACCAAATGAGGCCATTGCTGGCGATCTTCGACTTCACCGGCCCCGGCTCGATCAGCGAAACGTGGACGCCGCTGCCGGCCAGTTCCTGGCGCTGGCAGAGCATCAAGGCCTCCAGTGCGTGCTTCGACGCCGAATAGGCGCCGCGAAAGCGCACCGGCACGAGGCCAAGGATCGAGGAGCAGTGGACGATGCGGCCCTGACCCTGGCGGCGCATCACCGGCACCAGCCGGCGGGTCAAATCATGCCAGCCGAAGAAATTCGCCTCGAACTGCTGCTTGAGCGCGGCAACGGGCAGATCCTCGACGGCGCCCGGCTGCGCATACGCGCCGTTGTTGAACAGGGCGTCGAGCCGGCCGCCGGTGCGGTCGAGCACCGCCGTCACCAGCGCGGCGATGGAGTCCGGCTCGCAATAATCGAGATAGAAGGCCTCGATGCCATCGGCTTCGAGCGCGGCGATGTCCTGTGGCTTGCGCGCCGTTGCGAACACCCGCCAGCCTTCCGCCTTCAACGCGCGGGCGCAGTACGCGCCTATTCCCGAAGACGCACCGGTGATGATAATCGAGCGCAACTTCCGCGCCGGACCGTTCGTGGTTTCGCCAAGGGTTGCCATTTGCCGCAATCCCTTCCCATATTCCCGGCGTGGAGACAATTGGAGGGCGCTGTTCTTGTTGCGGAAGATCGTAGCCCTCAAGCGGGTCCTCTACGACGCACTTGGCCATTTCAACACCGATGACGGCTGGGCGATGGCCAGCCATCTGGCGATCACCTCGCTGATGGCGCTGTTCCCGTTCCTGATCTTCGCGACGACGCTGGCGAGCTTCCTCGGCGCGCAGGCGTTCTCCGACACGGCCGTGCATCTGGTCTTCGACACCTGGCCCGAACAGATCGCCAAGCCGATCGCGCGCGAAGTGCTCAATGTGCTGACCGTCAGGCGCACCGACCTTTTGACCTATGGTGTGGTGCTTGCGGCCTATTTTGCCTCGAACGGCATCGAGGCGCTGCGCACGTCGCTCAACCGCGCCTACCGCGTCTCGGAAACGCGCGGCATCATCTACCGCCGGGTGCAGAGCATCATCTTCGTGCTCATCGCCACGGCCGGTTTCCTGGCGATCAGCGTGCTCCTGGTGTTCGCGCCGCTGCTGGCGCGGCTCGCCGAAGCCCATATCGACTGGATCAAGCCCTATATGGGCACCATTACGCTATGGCGTTACGTCATCGCTTCGGCGGTCATTGTCGGCGGATTGTTTGCCGTCCATTTCTGGCTGCCGGCGGGCAAGCGCCGCTTCGTCTCGCTGGTGCCGGGCATCGTCTTCACGCTGGCGGCATGGCTTATCGGTTCGACTATCTTCGCCACCTATCTCGACCACTTCTCGTCCTATGTGACGACCTATGCCGGCCTGGCCTCGATCATGATCGCCGTGGTCTTCCTCTACATGGTCTCGGCGATCTTCATCCTCGGCGGCGAGCTCAATGCCGCGATCAGCCGCTACCTGGAGGCGCGCGCGCGGGTCGGATGACAGGTCGAATTGAGGAATTGAAGAACTGAAGAATTGGAGAAAAAGCGGGCCATATCCGGCGCTGTCTGTGCTTCTTCCTCAATTCCTCAATTCCTCAATTCCTCAATTCCTCAATTCCTCAATTCCTCAATTCCTCAATTCCACAGTTCTTCCCTTGGCCTGCCGCGCCGTTGCCAGGCCGACGCCGAATGTCGTGATCGCCATGCCGGCAATCTGAAGTGCGTTGAGCTGCTCGTCGAACAGGGCCCAGGCGATGATCGCCGTCACCGCCGGCACCAGGTAGAACAGCGAGGCCACCTTCGACATCTCGCCGTCGCGGATCATCACCATCAGCAGGAAGATGGCGCCGAGCGACAGCACCAGCACCAGCCAGGCCATGGCGAAGATGAGTTCGCCATTGATGACGACCGTGTGGGTTTCGAAGGCGAGGGAGGCGACGAGCATCAGCGAGCCACCGCCGACATATTGCCACATGGTCGCCGCGACGAGGTCGCCGCCGGAGGCAAAGCGCTTCTGCCAGATGGTGCCGGCGCTCATGCCGAGCACCGAAACCAGCGAGGCGGTCAATGTCGCCGCGGTCACGCCGCCGCCGAGCGCGCCGAGCTTCGGCCACAGCACGATGACGATACCGATGAGGCCGATGCCAAGGCCAAGCCAGTGACGCGGCAGGATCGCCTCGCCGAGGAATTTGCCGGCCAGCACCGCCGTGATCAGCGGCTGCAGGCCGACGATGAGGGCCGAAAAGCCGGCCGGCATGCCCCTGTGGATGGCCCAGAACACAGCGCCGAGATAGACGCCATGCATCAGGATGCCCGCGCCGGTGGCATGCAGCGCCTCCTCGCGGGTGGCTTTTTTCGAACCCAATACAAGCATCAGGACGGCCAGCAGGATGGCGGCGATGACGAACCGCGCGGCGAGGAAGGTGAACGGCTCCGCCCATGGCATGGCGTAGCGCGCGCCAATGAAGCCGGTCGCCCACAGAACGACGAAGGTGGCGGGAATGAACCGCTTGATGCTGTGCATGTTCCGGAGTCCGCCGCACTGGAGAGAATTGCCGTGGCGATGCTCTAATCCCGTTCACCCCGGCGCGCAAAGCGAAACGGTTGATCCATAGATCACCGGAATTCAACGCCGGCCCATCTGGGGTGGCTTCTTGGTCTCACCGGGCTCAAAGCCCGACCATTCGCCTGATGTCGTCAGGCGATGCGCCGGCATGGCGCAAGGCGGCAAGGCCGGTATCGCCCAGGCTCTTCGACAGTTTTCGCCCGTCGGGCCCGAGGATGAGGCGATGATGGAAATAGGCCGGTTGCGGCAGTCCCAGGAGTTGCTGCAGCAGGCGCTGCACGCCGGTGGCGGAAAACAGATCTTGTCCGCGCACGACGTGGCTGACACCTTGCAGGGCATCGTCCATGACGACGGCGAGGTGGTAGCTGGTCGGGATATCGCGGCGCGCCACGATCACGTCGCCCCAGTCCTGCGGACGGGCTTCGATCGAGCGTGTCGCGGAAAGCGTCTCGTCGGCGAATTCGGTCCAAGACAGGTCCTTGCCGACACGCGCCAAGGCGGCATCGACATCCAGCCGCCAGGCGAAGGGCGCATTCCCGGCGATCCGCCGCTGGCGTTCCTTGACCGGCAGCGCCTTGTCAGCGGCGGGGTAGAGCGGCACGCCATCGGGATCGCGCGGCCAGTCGCGCCCACGCTTTTCACTGTCGGTGATGAAGGCGCGGATCTCGCCACGGCTCATGAAGGCGGGATAGACGAGTTCCTCCCGGACCAGCCGCTCGAGCACCGCCTGGTATTCGGCGAAATGCTCGGATTGGCGGCGCACCGGCTCTTCCCAGCCAAGCCCCAGCCATTTCAGGTCGGCAAGCACGCCGGCCTCGAATTGCGGCGTGCAGCGCGTCGTGTCGATATCCTCGATGCGCAGCAGCAGGCGGCCGTCCGCCCGTGCCGCCAGCTTCTGGTTGAGCAGCGCCGAATAGGCGTGGCCGAGATGCAGGTCGCCATTGGGGCTGGGCGCGAAGCGGAATGTCAGGAGTGTCATCTCTGCGGCGGCAATCGGGTTGTGCGGCGGTTTTGCCAATTGCTACCGTGCTGCCGGTTCAGGAACAAGAAAGCATGCAGCGTATCGCGACATCGGACGACATTGCCCGGGGGCTCGATGCGCTTTGCGTGATCGACCCGCGCCTGGAAAAGGTGCGCGGCATGGCCGGCGAGGTGCCGCTGCGGCTGTCCGAACCGGGGTTTCGAAGCCTGGCGTCGATCGTCGTCTCGCAGCAAGTGTCCCGCGCCAGCGCCGATGCGATCTTCGGCCGGCTGACCAAGCTCGTCGATCCGCTGACGCCGCAGGCGATCCTGGCCGCCGGCGAGGACATGTTTCGCGAGGCCGGCCTGTCGCGGCCGAAGCAGCGCGGCCTGATCGCAATTGCCCAGGCCGTGGTCGACGGCCTCGACCTGCATCACCTCTGTTCGCTCGATGCCGAGGAGGCGATCACGACGATGACGGCGGTGTCCGGCATCGGCCCGTGGACGGCGGAAGTGTACCTTTTATTCGCCGCCGGGCACCCCGATATTTTCCCCGCGCGTGATGTCGCGCTGCAGAGCGCGGTCGGCCACGCGCTCGGCATCGAGCCGCGTCCGCCTGAGAAAACGCTGATCGCATTGGCCGAATCATGGAGCCCGTGGCGAGGTGTCGCATCGCGGCTTTTCTGGTCCTATTATCGTGAAACCAGAGGGCGGGACGCCGCGCCGCCGGCCTGAATCCACGAAAAATCATAAAAATCATGCATTTTTGGCGCTTCAGCGACGCGACAATCCGCTTCACATCCCTGTCATGTCGGGCTTACAGTATCCGTGCCGTTCGGGTCTAGAACCAAGGAGGTGAACACGTGACGGTTGCCGTATCTCCGGATGGGCTTCCAGCACTGGTGCTGAATGCGGATTACCGTCCGCTCAGCTATTACCCCTTGTCGCTCTGGTCGTGGCAGGACGCCATCAAGGCGGTGTTCCTCGACCGGGTGAACATCGTCGCCGAATACGAGCACGCCGTCTCCTCGCCGACCTTCTCGATGAAGCTGCCGAGCGTTGTCAGTCTTAAGGCCTATGTGAAGCCCTCCAGGCACCCGGCCTTCACCCGCTTCAACGTCTTCCTGCGCGATCGCTTCCAGTGCCAATATTGCGGCACGCCGGAGGACCTGACCTTCGATCACGTCATCCCACGCCATCGCGGCGGCGCGACGACGTGGGAGAATGTCGTTGCCGCCTGCTCGCCGTGCAATTTGAGGAAGGGCGGCATGATGCCGGCGCATGCCAAGATGTGGCCGTTGCAGAAGCCTTTCCAGCCGACGGTGCACGATCTGCACAACAATGGCCGCCTGTTCCCGCCCAACCATCTGCATGAGAGCTGGATGGATTATCTGTACTGGGATGTCGAACTCGAACCATAGAGTTCGGCACAAATCCGCCATGCTGGCCGCCTGACGCAGCTTTCTGCGCTTCCGGTGCTCACGTACTTCAGTACGCTCCGCTCCGGTTCTCGAAAGCCGCGCCTATCCGACTCAGCCCGGCGAATTTTTGCTCGAACTCTGCGTCGCGCCGTTCAATCGAATTGGCTTAGTCGCGGGTGAGGGCGCCGCGGAAGGCGACGGCGGCGAGGATCAGGCTGGCGATGGCGTTCCAGCCGGCCAGCGACAGGCCAAGGATGCGCAAGGCGGCCTTGTCGCAGGATGGCGGCACGAATTTGTCGAGCGCGTCGAGCACGCCCTTGCCGCCGGTGTCGACCGGCCCGGCGCCCGCCGTGCAATCGGTCGGGCCGGCCCACCACTGCCATTCGACGCCGGAGTGGTAGACGCCGAGATAGAGGCCGTAGAGCATCAGGATGCCGCCGACGGCCAGCAGGCCGCGTGTCAGCCATGCCGGTGCGTGCAGCATCGACGCAATCACCGCCAGCACCATCAGCGGCACGCCGATATAGTAGGGTGTGCGCTGTTCGAGGCAGAGGTGGCAGGGGATGTAGCCGCCGAGATACTGGAAGCCGAGCGCCGAGCCGACAGTGGCGGCCATGGCGACGGCGAGGAACAAGGCGGTCAGCGTGCGCTGGCGTCCGGTGTCGGCATTCATGGTCGCTGTCATTTCAATCGGTCGTCCGGCTCGCAATGGTAATGTTCAGAACGCGTATTTGACTAGGATATAGAGCAAAATCAGGGCAACCGCGCCGGCGCCGGCGATCAGACCGAGGCGCTTTTCGATGAATTCGCGGATCGGTTCGCCATAGCGGCGCAGCAGCCAGGCGAGCAGCAGGAAGCGGGCGCCGCGGGCCACGATCGCCAGCACGATGAACAGCAGCAAATTGACGCCGATGACACCGGACAGGATCGTCACCACCTTGATCGGCGGCAGGTGGGCGGCACCCGATGTGATCAGCATCAGGACGATGAAGCCGACGCCGGCGCCCGCGCGCAGTTGCTCGAACTCGTCGTACTTGCCGTAGAATTCGAGGATCGGCCTGGCGACCGCGTCATAGGCATAGTGGCCGATGAACCAGCCGGCGATGCCGCCCAGCACCGAGGCGACGGTGGCGATCAGCGCATAGCGGTAGGCGCGATCCGGCCGCGACAGCGCCATCGGCAGATAGAGCACGTCGGCCGGCACCAGGAACACCGAGCTTTCGACGAAGGCGATGAAGGCCAGCCACCATTCGGCGGATTTGCGGGCCGCCAGCGACAGGGTCCAGTCGTAAAGTCCGCGAAGCATCGGCACTCCTAATGCGTGTCGTTCAATTGCGCAGGCATGTTGGGGTGTAACGGCATGCACAGAACAAAGACCCAGCGCACGCCATCCGTCCCCGCAGACGTGCCGCGCTTTGATGCGCCGCCTGTCTAGAAAGATTTTCCGCGCTGCACAATGGCAGCCCCGTCACGAAATCGAAAGGCGCAGTTTGGTCGCATCCGGGGCGACGAGGAATTGGCCAGTTGACGAACAGCCCTCCAACCGTATAGTCCCGCGCCATCCAGGCCGCCCGGCCTGAGCCCCTATGGCGGAATTGGTAGACGCGCTCGACTCAAAATCGAGTTCCGCAAGGAGTGCTGGTTCGATCCCGGCTAGGGGCACCACCCTTCGCTCTCCGAGCTTCGGGTGGCGGGCCACTCGAAGTTCAATAGACGAAGGACGTCACGGTCGCTTTGGCTCCCGATACGTCTCAGCAGGCGATCAACACGCTTTGCGCGCCACGCTGGGGTCGCCGTCATTGGCCGGGCCGATCTCGCCAGCTGCCAGCAATTCGTCGAATGTCCGTTCTAGGTCGGCGCTGTCATCGGCTGCCGGTCCGCTGGGCGGATCCTGGCGTGTCAGCGTTTCCAGCCTTTGGTGAAGCTGGCGGTTCTCGTTGCGGCAACGGGCATGCGCGAGTTCGTCGGTCATGCCGCGCAAGCGGAGATCGGCGAGTTGAACCTTCACCGCGCCACAGTCCCGGCGCGCCGCGTCGCGCTCCTGGCGTAATTTCGCAATCTCGGTTTCCGAGGTTTGGCGCCGATGCTCGGCCACGTCCTCGGCGCGCTGCCCGGCGCTCGGCGTTGCGCGGACCACGCTTTGATCGGGGGCGCTGCGCTGGAGCAAGCGCAACCTCTTTTCAAGTTCCACGGCCCGTTCCTGCGCGGCGGCGGCGCAATCGCCGAGAACGCCGCGCTGATGCTCGACCGTGGACAGCCGCGCCTGCAGGTCCTGCTGTACAAGCATCTGCGCAGATAGTTTGCCGGTCAGTCGTTCGTTGTGGAGCTGGTAGTCCGCGACCTTGGAACGAAGCAGCATGGCGGCCTGTTGCAAGCTGGCGAGCCGCGATGCAACGTCCTCACGCGCCTGCTCGGCGGCTTGCCTGGCCATGGTCTCGTCGCGGAGTTGCCCCGACACGCGCGCC
Source organism: Mesorhizobium ciceri biovar biserrulae (assembly GCF_001618845.1). Taxonomy (NCBI): domain Bacteria; kingdom Pseudomonadati; phylum Pseudomonadota; class Alphaproteobacteria; order Hyphomicrobiales; family Phyllobacteriaceae; genus Mesorhizobium; species Mesorhizobium ciceri. The sequence goes on along the minus strand of NZ_CP015064.1, from coordinate 5,429,532 downwards.
AGGTTCCGTCCCAGGCGCTCGACCTCGACATTCGCTTCGAGGAACCGTGTTGCGCGCTGGCCGGCATGCCTATCTGCCTGCGCAATGGTCTGCCGTGCCCTGTTGAGTTGGACCTCCAGGTCGGCGATGGTCTTGCTTGCGATCGATAGCTCGCGCGATTTTCGCCCAAGCTCTTTCGAGGTGCGATCCTGCAAGCGTTGCAGCTTCGCCACCTCTTCCTGCAAGTCCCATTTGTCCGTATCGGGAGCGTCGGCATCGTGCGTTTGCGCATCGAGCCTGGCCACATAGTCCTCAACCAGCGACCACGCCAAGTCGTCATCGTTGGACAAGAGCGAGGAGCTGCGCATGGCGTGGCCCTGACTCGAGCCCGTCCGGGCCGAAGTCGAGCCGAGGGAGGCGGCCAGCGTGTCTGACTGGGCCAATCCGGTCACGGGCTCCTCTTCGAAGAGAGGCAAAGCTTGATGCGTGGCGGCTCGGATGCTTCGAATCAGTTCTTCGAAGTCTTCGTCGGCCCTTCGGACAACGGCGCTGTCGTTCGCACTGATGTGCCGGGCGCCGTTGGCCTCATGATTCAGCGACATTTTTCTCTCATCGCGGACCGAATCACTAGACTATCGTGCATCAAGGACAAGAATGCGAGTAGATCTTGCCGGGTTTCACCGGAAAATTGCTGCAAGAAATCTCGTTTTTTTGAAGCGGAAGTCGATCTTAGCGCTTGCCTCTTGGGCAATCGAAGTAAAGTCCCGGCCACCTCCGTGTCAAATATTGCAGCGAAAATGTGCCATCCTTCCAGAACCGCACCCTTGCCTTTTCTCAGCGCCGCCCCAACAAGCTCTTCATGCGGTTGCGCAGCAGGCGGGCCATGTTGCGGGTTTCGCGGTAGAGGTGCAGTTGCGAGGCGGCCTGGCGGGTGAGGCGGTCGGCGTCCGGCGTCAGGCCGATCACCAGCGTGCCCATCGGCTTGCGCTCGGCCCATAGCCGGCTCATCACCGGATGGTCGGGCACGGCGCAGGAATCGGTCATCATGATGTTGGGATCGTCGAGATGCTGCCTGGTCACCTCGATCATCAGCAAGGTGCCCGGCGAATAGCTGGCCAGCGTCTCGTCATAGGCGGTCTTCCAGGTGTAGGCGATGCCGGCTTCGACGAAGACGATCAGGCAGGCGATGGTGCGGCCGTCGAGCGTCAGCGAATGGATGCGGCACATGTCCTGCTCGGCCAGCCGGTGCACGGCCTCGCGGGCGAAGGCGGCGCGGAAACGGTCGATCGCCATGGCGGTGCGTTCGCGGCCCTTCCAGCCGGCCGCTTCCAGCGTCAGGAAGCCTTCGATGGCGTGGCGGATGTCTTCGGGGCCGCGCGCCACGACATGCTCCAGCCTGCCGAGGTCGCCAAGGCGCCGCTTCAGCCGCCGGAACTCGCGATAATGGTGCGAACGCAGCGAGGCCTTCAGATAGTCATCGCCGTCGCGCTCGCTCTCCAGCGCCGGACGCAGGGTCTGACCGGTGGTGACCAGCATCAGGCCGCGCGTCTCGGCCACGGTGGCAAACAGGCTCGCCACCGGGCCATCGAGCCGGACATCGGGCAGGACGAACACTTTCGGCAGCTTGAGATGCGGGCGCGACAGCATCGAGAAGAAATCCTCGACGACGCCCACCGGGTCGTCGCGGTCGACCAGCGGCGTGCCGAGCGGACCGAACGGGCTCGACCATGTGCGCATCACCGGCACGCCGAGCGGCACCACCGGCCGTTCCACCGAGAACGGCACCAGAAGGCGCAGCCGGTTGCGGTATTCGTCGCCGTCGCGGATGACCGCCAGCCGCACCTCGCGATCTTCCAGCCGCGGCATGGCGGGCGCAAGGAAACGCGGGTTGAAGAACACGTTGGGCTCGACCGTGCGGGCGCAGAGATAATCCAGTTCCTCGACCAGGTCGAAGCCGGCGGATGCCGGGTAGATGGCGAGCTTGCGCTCGGGCCGGTTGTTGGCGAGAATCTCGATATGGGCGGGGTCGGCGTCACGGGTCAGCCCGGCAAGGCCCGACACCATGGCGCCGGCGGTGCCGCCGCTGGTTTCCTCAAGCAACGGGATGGCAGCCATCACGCGGCTCCTTTCGCAGGCACGAAGATAAGCATGACGATGCCGAGCTTGCGCCACACCGTGAAGGACAGCGCGCCGGCTTCGAAGATCATGGCAAAGGCGGTGGCCATGGCCGCGCCCCACAGGCCGAACATCGGGATCAGCACCACGTTGAGGGCGATGTTGAAGGCCAGCGTCATGGCATAGACGGCGGCGCAGATGTTCTGGTTGCCGCTCATCGTCAGCAGGCTTTCGCAGGGGCCGACGGCGGCGCGCGCCGCGACGCCGAAGACGAGCAGGAACAGCAAGGGATAGCCGCTGCTGAATTCCGGGCCGAACAGCACCAGCATCGGCTCGCCGAGCGCCAGCACCAGCAGCGCCATCAACAGCGAAGGCCAGAACGTCCACGACACCGTCTCGCGGGCAAAGGCGGCGAGCCTTTGCGGGTCGCCATGGGTGAACTGGGCGTAGCGCTGGGCAACGCCGGCCTTGACGGCGAAGTAGACGAAATGCACCAGCGCCAGGGTCTTCACCGTGGCGAAATAGACGGCGACGTCATTGGGGTCCATATAGGCGCCGACCATCAGCACGTCGGCATTGGTCAGCAGGAAGAAGAAGCTCTCGACCAGGAAGATCGGCAGCGAGACGACGAACCATTGCGCGAAATGGACCTTCATCGGCCCGGCCGGAATCTGCCGTTCCATGCGCTGGGTGACACCGATAAGCTGGCCGAGCGTTGTGGCGTAGGTGGCGGCGATCGAAGCAAAGATTGCGGTCCTGGCATCGGGTGCGTAGCCCGCAAACAGCATCAGCGCCATGAACAGCAGGATCAGCACCGGCCGCACCAGATAGGTCGGCGACAGGGCAAACAGCGCCCAGCTGTTGGCGCGTGCCAGGCCCGACAGAAGGTCGGACATGGCGATCATCGGCAGGCAGATGACGCCGAGGATGAACGGGATCACATAGTAGTTCTCGATCCAGGGTGCCGCCAGCCAGACGCCGAGCGCGCCGAGCCCGGCGATCAGCGTCGATGCGATCAGCACGAACAGACGGCTGGCCAGCACGATGCCGCGCAACTCGTCCATCAAGCCGCGCTCGCGGTATTCGGGAATGTAGCGGATGACGGAGGTGTGGAAGCCCAGGCAGGCGAGATTGCCGACGATGACCATCGTCACCCAGACGAGGACGAAGATGCCATATTCGAACGAGCCCATCCAGCGTGCCATCAGCACCTGGCTGACGAAGGCAATGACGGCGCTGACGATGCGGACCGAGAAGGCGATAACCGACATGCGGCTGGCCTCGCCGCGCTCGTCGGCGGTGAACAGCACGGCATCGATGCGGCCAAGCAACGGCCCCATGCGCAGCGCCCAACGCTGCGGCAAGAACCGCCCGGCAGTCGTGGCCGCGGAAAAGCGCACCCCGATTTCTCTCCGTTTTCCGCTTCTTTTCAGGCGTTGGTGTAGCGGAGACACATTAAGAAACGGTTGGGTGAGAAGTTCCTTCGCCCCGTCCCTATACGAGGAGAACGTGCCGGCAGGCGGATGAGGGGCGGCGCAGGCGTTTGAGGTTGCGCCGCTGTTTCATCATCGCCGAGGCGTGCAGCACGGAGACGTTGCCGATCAGGATAGCACCCAGCTTTATCGATCGTGCCTCAGATGGTGCCTTGGCTGCCAGAGGAAGAGGCCGCGCAGCTGAAGTTCGAGTTCGAGGCGGCTTAGTCGGCGGGACAGCGCCCCCCCTCTGGCCTGCCGGCCATCTCCCCCTCAGGTGGGGAGATGGGCTAATCGCGAACGTCGGCACTCCAGCCCTTCGCTATCGCTCCGGGCGTTCGTCGTTCGAAAAGCCAAGCAATTGGCTTTTCGTCCGTTACGCGGACCACGCCTCACCCCCGTGAACGGGGAGAAGGAAAAGCGCCCCTTACGCGAACGCCCCGTGGCAGTGCTTGTACTTCTTTCCCGATCCGCAGGGGCAGGCTTCGTTGCGGCCGACTTTGCCCCAGGTGGCCTGGTTGTTGGGGTCGCGGTCTTCGGGGGCGACGATTGCGGTTGTCTCCGGGCGGACCAGGAGGGCGGTTTCGCCGCCTTCGAAGTCGTTCTCGCCGGTTGTGCCGTCGATATGGGTGCCGAACATGTCGGGGGCTTCCGGAGGCGGGGCTTCGGCGGCCTGGCGGACCAGTTCGACGCGCATCAGCTGCGCGGTGACGGCCTGGCGCAGATTGCCGAGCATGGCCTGGAACAGCTCGAACGCCTCGCCCTTGTACTCCTGCAGCGGATCGCGCTGGGCGTAGCCGCGGAAGCCGACGACCGAGCGCAGATGGTCGAGATTGACGATGTGCTCGCGCCACAGATGGTCGAGCGTCTGCAGCACCACCGAGCGCTCGACGTAATTCATCACCTCGGGGCCAAAACGCTCGGCGCGCTCCTTGGCGGCGGCTTCGGCGGCCTGCGCGATGCGCTCGCGGATGTCGTCCTCGGCGATGCCCTCTTCCTTGGCCCAGTCCTCGACCGGCAGGTCGAGGTTCAGGAACTCGGCAATCTCGGCCTTCAGCCCGGCAACGTTCCACTGCTCGGCATAGGCATTTTCGGGAATGGCCTTGGCGACGATCTCGTCGATGACGCCTTCGCGCATCTCGGCGATCGTTTCGGAGAGGCCTTCGCCGTCCATCAGTTCGATGCGCTGCTCGAACACCACCTTGCGCTGGTCGTTGGAGACGTCGTCATATTTCAACAGGTTCTTGCGGATGTCGAAGTTGCGCGCCTCGACCTTCTTCTGCGCCTTTTCCAGCGCCTTGTTGATCCACGGATGGATGATCGCCTCGTCTTCCTTGAGGCCGAGCTTCTGCAGCATGCCGTCCATGCGCTCGGAGCCGAAGATGCGCATCAGATCGTCCTGCAGGGACAGGAAGAATTTCGAGCGGCCGGGGTCGCCTTGTCTTCCTGAGCGACCTCTAAGCTGGTTGTCGATGCGGCGCGATTCGTGGCGTTCGGTGGCCAGCACATAGAGGCCGCCGGCGGCCAGCGCCTTTTCCTTCAGCCGCTCAATGTCGGCAATGATTTCCTTTTCCCGCGCCTCGCGTTCGGGGCCGGCCGGCATGTCGCCCAGCTCTTCCTCGATCCGCATCTCGGCATTGCCGCCGAGCTTGATGTCGGTGCCGCGGCCGGCCATGTTGGTGGCGATGGTGATGGCGCCGGGCTTGCCGGCCTGGGCGACGATCGCCGCCTCGCGCTCGTGATGGCGGGCGTTCAGCACTTCGAAATCGGTAAAACCTTCCTTGCGCAGGCGCTCGGCCAGCTGCTCGGATTTTTCGATGGAGGTGGTGCCGACCAGCGTCGGCTGGCCCTTGGCGCTGGCTTCGCGGATCTCCCTGACGATCGCCTTGTATTTCTCCTCGACCGTCCGATAGACCTCGTCGTCCTCGTCGATGCGGATCACCGGCAGATTGGTCGGGATCTCGGTGACTTCGAGGCCGTAGATGTTGCCGAATTCCTCTGCCTCGGTCAGTGCCGTGCCGGTCATGCCGGACAGCTTCTTGTAGAGGCGGAAATAGTTCTGGAAGGTGACGGAGGCGAGCGTCTGGTTCTCCGGCTGGATCGCCACATGCTCCTTGGCTTCGAGCGCCTGGTGCAGGCCTTCCGAATAGCGGCGGCCCGGCATCATGCGGCCGGTGAACTCGTCGATGATGACGATCTCGCCGTTGCGGACGATATAGTCCTTGTCCTTCTGGAACAGCCGGTGCGCCTTCAGCGCGTTGTTGACGTGGTGGACGATGGCGACGTTCTCGACGTCGTAGAGCGACTCGCCCTTGAGCAGGCCGGCGTCGCGCAAAAGGTTCTCGAGCTTCTCGGTGCCTTCCTCGGTGAAGATCGAGGTCTTCTGCTTCTCGTCGATCTCATAATCCTGCGGCTGCAGCTGGATGATGAAGGTGTCGATGGTGTTGTACATTTCCGAACGGTCCTCGAGCGGACCGGAAATGATCAACGGCGTGCGCGCCTCGTCGACCAGGATGGAATCGACTTCGTCGACGATCGCGTAATTGTGACCGCGCTGCACCATCTGGGCGCGCTCGTATTTCATGTTGTCGCGCAGATAGTCGAAGCCGAGCTCGTTGTTGGTGGCGTAGGTGACATCGGCGGCGTAGGCGGCGCTGCGCTCCTCGTCGGACAGGCCGTGGACGATGACGCCGACCGAGAGGCCGAGGAATTTGTAGACGCGGCCCATCCATTCTGAGTCGCGGGTGGCCAGATAGTCGTTGACGGTGACGACGTGGACGCCCTTGCCGGCAAGCGCGTTGAGGTAGACCGGCAGCGTCGCGACCAGGGTCTTGCCCTCGCCAGTGCGCATCTCGGCAATGCCGCCATTGTGCAGCACCATGCCGCCGATCAGCTGGACATCGAAGGGGCGCATGCCGAGCACGCGGCGCGCGGCCTCGCGGGCGGTGGCGAAGGCCGGCACCAACAGGTCGTCGAGCGTGGCGCCGTTGGCGATGTCCTGGCGGAATTTCGCGGTGCGGCCGACCAATTCCTCATCGGAAAGCGCCCGCATCTCGTTTTCCATGGCGTTGATCGCCTCGACACGGGGCCGGGTCGATTTGACCCGACGGTCGTTGGAGGAACCGAAAACCTTACGGGCGAGACCGCCGAGACTGACCATCCAATGGTCCTTTCGATAGAATTCTCAATCTTGAGATGAGCGCCGGGCGGCCCCATCAATTCCACGTGAACGTGGACAAACACAAAAAGCGCCCGGAAAACGGTTCTGGACGCAAAGTCGTTGGACAGATAAGAGGGGGCTCAACTGATGTCAACGCCGCGCTGGCCCTGCTGGCTGCGCCAAATTCCGCCACAATCTGGCCGATCTGGAAGCACCCCTCTTAACAATCCCCACCGGAGTCCCCCTATGTCCCTGTTGTTTCGCCGCGCGTCGCTCGCCAGCCTTGGCTTGGCCGTCGGCCTGTCGGCCCTTTCGCTCTCGCCTGTGATGGCGCAGCAAACCGCTCCCGCTCCAGCGGATGCAGCAGCGCCAGCCGCGGCACCGGTCGATCCCAATAAGGTTATCGCCACGGTCAACGGTCAGCCCCTGACCGAAGCAGATCTGGTGCTTGCCGAAGGGGAATTGTCGCAGCAGTTCGCACAATTGCCGCCCGAGCAGCGCCGTGCCGCCGCCCTTTCGGCTGCCATCGAGATCCGCGTCATGGCCGCCCAGGCGGTCACCACAGGGCTCGACAAGGATCCCGACTTCCAGCGCCGCATGGCCTTCCTGCAGCAGCGCGCGCTGCATGGCGAGATGGTCGAGAAGGGTGTCGTCGACAAGGTCACCGACGCCGAGGTCCGCGCCCGTTACGACCAGGAAATCGCCAACACGCCGCCCACCAACGAGCTGCATGCCCGTCACATCCTCGTGAAGACGAAGGAAGAGGCCGAGGCGATCATCAAGCAGCTCGACGGCGGCGCCGACTTCCAGAAGCTCGCCAACGAGCACACCAGCGATCCGTCAGGCAAGACCAGCGGCGGCGATCTCGGCTGGTTCGGACCTGGCCAGATGGTGCCGGAGTTCGACAAGGCTGCCTCCGCGCTCGAGGTCGGCAAATACACCGAGCAGCCGGTGCAAACGCAGTTCGGCTGGCATGTCATCAAGCTCGAGGACAAGCGCACCAAGCAGCCGCCGGCCTTCGACGACGTCAAGGACCAGGCCAAGCAGGCGGTCATCCGCGACAAGTATTTCGCGCTGGTCAAGTCGCTGCGCGCCGGCGCCAAGGTCGAGATCCCCGACGCCAACCTGAAGAAGGCGGTCGATACGCTGGAAAGCGCCAAGTAAGACTGGCAGCTTTTTGAAAAGGGGCGCGGCAGCCAGGGGTTGCCGCGCCCTTTTTCATTCATTGCCGTCTTTACGAGGCAGGCGCCGCTATGCCTCGCATCACGTAGTTGACGGCCTTGCCGATGGTCGCTTCGTCCTCGTCGAGCCGGTTGGTCAGCAGATGTCTCCAGGCGAAGGAGGCGATCAGGTCGGCGACAACAGCTGAATCGATTTCGGCCGGGATTTCGCCCCTTGCCTTGGCGCGTTCGATGATCTGGGCGGTATGGGACCGTCGGCCCAGTGAGTAGTCGGCAAGGGCCGCGGCCGCGGTCTCGTCCGACTGTGCCTCGGCGATCAGCGACCGGAACACGCTTCCCGACGATGTCTCGCGCCAGTGGGCGAACAGGTTCTTCAGGAAGCCGACGAGATCCTCCTCCAACACCCCGGTATCGGGAACATCGACGCGCTTCTGGCGCTGGTAGACCTCAAGCAGCAACGCCGCCTTGCTCGGCCACCAGCGATAGATGGTGGGTTTGCCGGCGCGGGCCCGCCGCGCCACCGCCTCGATCGAGAAACCGGCATAACCGGCTTCGACCAGCACGGTCTCGGCGGCTTGGAGAATGGCCTCGGCGCTGTCGGGATTGCGCCGCGCACCGATCGATCTGCGCGCCGGATCGGCGTCCTCGGCCATCTCTGTCGTCCTCGCCAAACACTTCGCCGGCAATATAGGTGACCCGACGCTCAAACGAAACGGCGCGTTTTGAAGCTTCTGGAGGCTGGCAAGGTCGGGGCAGGGGTTGGTCGTTTTTCTGGAATCTTACCGGCGTCTCGGTTGGTGAGCCCCCAAAAGCAAAACCCGCCGGAGGCGGGTCACTGGCGCAAATCAGCACCATGGACGAAAATGTAGCATAGCTGCTCTCACCCTGTCAAGAATAAATTCCTACTAACATGAACGCGGCCGGCGCAAACTGGCTGACACCGCCGGACCGGCCGTCGGACGATGTCTACTGCATGGGCTTGCGACGTCTCGGAGCCCTGCTCCCAGGGGCGAGTTCGAGCTCCCGGACAAGAGCGACGAAAACGCCCTTGCGCCGGCGCGGTCTATCGGGCAAACCGGCCTTCCCTTGCGATTTTCCCGCCCGAGGCCTCCATGTCCACGACGATTTCGCCGCTTGCGCCGAAGAAATACCCGAAAATGCCAGAAATCGAGGGGGTGCGCATCGCCACCGCCGAGGCCGGGATAAAGTACAAGGGCCGCACCGATCTTTTGACCATGGTCTTCGATGAAGGCACTGCGGTCGCCGGCGTGTTCACGAAATCGAAATGCCCCTCGGCGCCGGTGGATTTCTGCCGGCAGAATCTCGGCGCGGGCAAGGCGCGGGTGCTGGTCGTCAATTCGGGCAACGCCAACGCCTTCACCGGCAAGAAGGGCCGCGAGTCGACCGCACTGACCGGCGAGGCGGCGGCGAAGGCGGCCGGCTGCACGGCAGCGGAGGTTTTCATGGCCTCGACCGGCGTCATCGGCGAGCCGCTCGACACCAGCAAATTCAGCCATCTGCTCGCGGGGCTGGTCAGCAACGGCAAGCCCGAGCTGTGGACCGAAGCGGCAAAGGCGATCATGACCACGGATACCTATCCGAAAGTGGCGACCGCGACCGTCAAGCTCGGCGACACCGATGTCACCATCAACGGCATTTCCAAGGGCGCCGGCATGATCGCGCCCGACATGGCGACGATGCTCTCCTTCATCGCCACCGACGCGCCGATCGCCGCCCCTGTCCTGCAGGATCTGTTGTCGCGCGGCACGGCCAAGACTTTCAACGCGGTCACCGTCGACAGCGACACCTCGACCAGCGACACGCTGCTGATCTTCGCCACCGGCAAGGCCGCCAGGCGCGGCGCGCCGGCGATAACCGATCCCAAGGATGCCCGTCTCGGCACGTTCCGCCGGGCGCTCGGCAAGGTGCTGAAATCGCTGGCGCTGCAGGTGGTGCGCGACGGCGAAGGCGCCCGCAAGCAGGTCGAAGTCACCGTCACCGGCGCCAAATCGGCGCGCTCGGCCAAGCGCATCGCGCTGTCGATCGCCAATTCGCCGCTGGTCAAGACGGCAGTCGCCGGCGAGGACGCCAATTGGGGCCGCGTCGTCATGGCCGTCGGCAAGGCCGGCGAACCCGCCGATCGCGACCGGCTGTCGATCTGGTTCGGCGACAACAGGCTGGCGCATGAAGGCGAGCGCGACCCCGGCTATTCCGAGGCCGCGACGTCGGCCTACATGAAGCGCGACGATATCCGCATCCGCGCCGATATCGGCATTGGCCGCGGCAAGGCGACGGTGTGGACCTGCGACCTCACCAAGGAATATGTCGCCATCAATGGCGATTACCGGAGCTGACGGTTTTGAGCTCCAGGCATCCGGCAAGCATGCTCGCGATCGTTCGCCGTTACGAGGCGGCCGGCTTTCGCGCCTGGCCGGCGGCCGCCGTCCACTATGACGGCACCTGGGTGGTGCGGCTGACCGCCGGCCATCCGGCCAAGCGGCTGAACTCGGTCAATCCGCTCGATCCCGGCGACATCCAGCACATTGCCGACCGTATAGGCAGGGCCAGCCGCCGTTTCGATGCCTATGGCAGGCCGCTGACATTCCGCATGTCGCCGTTGTCGGGTCCCGATCTTGCCAGTCATCTCGACCATGAGGGATGGAGCCGGTTCGACGAGTCGCTGGTCATGCGGCTGCCGCTGGCCGATGCGCAACTCGACGCTGCCATGGACCAGATCCCGCTCAAAGACATCAGCCGCTTCATCGGCGCGTCGCTCAAGGTCAGCGGTTCGGATGTTTCGCTGCGCCCCGGCCTGTCGGAGATCATCGGCGCCATCCAGCCCGAAGCCGGGCTGTTCGCGCTCGAAGATGGATCAGAAGCGCTGGCGACGCTGATCTGCGTGCATGACGGCGATCTCGCCGGCCTGTTCGAAGTCGCCACCGACAAGTCGGCACGCAACAGGGGCCACGGCCGCAACCTGATCCTGTCGGCACTGAAATGGGCACGGCTGCGGGGCGCACGGGAAGCCTGGCTGCAAGTCGAGGCCAACAATGTGCCGGCACTGGCGCTCTACCATTCGCTCGGCTTCGAGGAAGTCTATCGCTACCACTACCGCCGGCCGCCGGGTCATGAATGATGTCGTGATTGCCGGCAAGCGCCTGCTGCTGGTCGCCGCCTGCGCGCTGGTCGATGCCGACGGCCGGGTGCTTTTGGCGCAGCGGCCTCAGGGCAAGCAACTTGCCGGGCTGTGGGAATTTCCCGGCGGCAAGGTCGAGCCGGGCGAGACGCCCGAACAATGCATCATTCGCGAACTGCATGAGGAAATCGGCATCGAAACCGACATCCCGTGCCTGGCGCCGCTCACTTTCGCCAGCCATTCCTACGACGATTTCCACCTGCTGATGCCGCTGTTCATCTGTCGCCGCTTTCGCGGTATCGCGCAGCCCAGGGAAGGGCAGACGCTGAAATGGGTGCGGCCGAAGCAGATGCGCGAGTATCCGATGCCGCCGGCCGATGAGCCGCTGATCCCGTTCCTCATCGATCTTCTCTGAGGCTCCCGTCCGGCCGGTTCCTGGCCGAGGCGTTGTATCAGCCAGCATTAATGGAAGATTTATCTCGTCGTGAAAAATTGAAGCATGGCCGTTCGCGGCCGAGCCGTCGATTTGCCGGGGAGCGATAGCATGAGCCTAGACAGGGATTGGGACTCGATCCGGCCCGAGCGGGGGTTTCGCGCCGCCGATGCGGGCATGGGCATATTGCGCATAACGCTTCTGTTCGGTTCGGCCGCGGTGGCGCTGGCGCTGATCGCAACCCCTTTCCTCGACAGCCAGACACGCTCGCTGTCGGCCCGTGACGGTTTCGGCGGGCTCGACATGGCGGCCACAGGCTCGATCGGCCATCGCGAAACCTACACGCTGCGCCGCAGCGTGCTGCAGCCGCAGCCGAGCTCGGTCTGCATCATCAGGTCCAATGGCCGGAGCAGCGGCGACTGCTGACATGGTTAAGAAATTTCGCAAAGGCGGCGGTTTCACCGCCTGTTAAGCCTTTGCCGTTAACCTTTCTTAACAGGTCGGCTGTAAGGTCCCGGACAGAGGGGTTGAGGCCATGAAAGCAGTGCTGCTGGGTTTTCTGAACGACGAGACCGGCGCCACGGCCGTCGAATATGGCGTGATCATCGCCGTGCTGTCGCTGGCCATCGTCGGCGGTATCGGTGAGGTCCGCGACGGGATCATCTGGCTGTTCAGCGACAACAACAGCAAGCTTGCGAACGCTTTCGCACCCACTCCCTGATCCGGCTTTTCCGCACCCTGGGGCAGGATCATTGCCCGTCGGGCGCCTCCAGGATTGTTTTCAGCGAGACCTTGGCCGACCCTGGCTTCAGCGGTTTTTGCTGCGAAGCGTCGGGCGCCCAGCCGGACATCCAGACAATCGAGAAACTTGCCCTGACGCGGCCGTCGGGGTCGGAAAACCGCTCGGCGTAGATTTCCGCCGCACGGGCAAACAGCTTGCGCGAGCCCGGCCGCCGGCTGCGATCGGTGAGCGCATTGGTCTCGCCCATGGCCCGCAGATCCGCGATCAGGTTGAACAGGCTGGCATAGCGCACCGTCACCGTCTCGACGTCGGCGACCGGCAGAGCGAGACCGGCGCGCTGCAGCAGCGCACCGGCATCGCGCACATCGGTGAACGGCGCGACACGCGGGCTGGCGCCCCCGTAAAGCTCGGTCTCGGCCGCAAGCAGGCTTTCGCGCAATTCGAAAAGCGTGCCGGCGCCGGCAAAGGCGCCGAGGAAAAGCCCATCCGGCCGCAGCGCGCGGCGGATCTGGATCAGCATGCCTGGGATGTCGTTCATGGCCTGCAGCGACAAGAGCGACACCGCCAGATCGAGGCTTTCCGGCTCGAACGGCACGGTTTCGAGCGGTGCGATCAGGCCGGCATCGCCACCGCTCAGGAAAGCCGTATCCGTCTCGACGCGGACAATGTCGGCGACCTTGCCGCTTTCGGCGAGCGTTTCGGCCGCCGCCGGCGTCTGGCAAAACAGCACGGCCGCCTTGCCGAACCGGCGCTCGACGGCGCCCAGCCGGTCGGCAAGGTCCTCGGCCGTGCGGCGCATGAGGAAGTCCGCGCCGTCGACCGGACGGGCAAGCGCGCGCCGCTTGTGCGTCAGCCACAGAGAGGTATCCATTATTGGCTGCAACGGGCAGATCCTTTGTTTGTCCACGCTCCGAGATCGTTGATATAGTGGCGCGCAGGAGCAACCACGTGGCCGATCCGATGCCCAAGATCAAGTCCATCGGGATCACGAACCTGGCCCGGTCGGTTGTCGGCTGGCCGGCGCGGATGCTGTTTCCGCCGGTCTGCGCCGGTTGCCGCCGGCATGTCTCGCAGCCGGGCGTGCTGTGCGGCGCCTGCTGGCCGAAGCTCAGGCTGCTGGAGCGGCCATGGTGCCCTGTCATGGGTACGCCGTTCACCCACCATATGGGCGAAGGCTTTCTGTCGGCCGAGGCGATTGCCGATCCGCCGCCTTTCGAGCGGGCGCGGGCGGCGGTCGCCTATTCCGGCGTTGCGCGCCAGATGGTGCAAGGGTTGAAATACCAGGATCGCACGGATCTGGCACCTTGGATGGCGCGCTGGATGATGCGTGCGGGTGCCGATCTCATCGCCGAGGCGGATGTGGTGGTGCCGGTGCCGCTGCACTGGCGACGGTTTTTCAGGCGGCGCTTCAACCAGTCGGCGGAACTGGCAAGGGCGGTCTCGGCACTTAGCGGATTGCCCTTCGCCCCCTCGGCGGTGCGGCGCGTGAAACTCACCCGCCAGCAGGTTGGGCTGGAGCGCGGCGAACGCGAGGAGAATGTGCGGGCCGCGTTCCGGGTGCCCGCCGAGGCGGAAATCGAGATCGCCGGCCGCAGGGTGCTTTTGATCGACGATGTCTACACCACCGGCGCCACGGTGCGTTCCGCCACCAAGGCGCTGAAAAGGGGAGGTGCGGCCGCCGTCGACGTGCTGACCTTTGCGCGTGTGTTGCCGGGGGACTTTCGGGCGGACGAGTCCGCGACTATATAAGTCGGCAACGAACAGCGGAAATTCGTCATGACCGATGTCACGATCTACACCCGCATGATGTGCGGCTATTGCACGGCAGCCAAGCGGCTGCTCGAGCGCAAGGGCATAGCCTTTACCGAGCACGATGCCTCCTTCTCGCCGGAATTGCGCCAGGAGATGATCTCCCGGGCGCATGGCCGCACGACCTTTCCGCAGATTTTCATCGGCGATACGCATGTCGGCGGCTGTGACGACCTCCACGAGCTGGAGGCCGAAGGCCGGCTGGACAAATTGCTCGCCAACGGCGCGACGAATTGAGGGAATGACGATGGGTGTTTTCAAGGCCGCTGCGATCCAGATGCGTTCGGGCGAGAGCCCCGAGCGCAACGCCGTCGATCTCGAACGGCTGGTGCGTGAAGCAGCCAGCCTAGGTGCCACCTACATCCAGACGCCGGAAATGACCGGGGCGCTGATCCGCGACAAGGAAGCTCGCGCCGCATCGTTCACGTCGGAGGACAAGGACATCGTCGTTGCGACCGCGCGCAGGCTGGCCAGGGAGCTCGGCATCTTCCTGCATATCGGCTCGACCGCCATTCTGCGCGCTGACGGCAAGCTCGCCAACCGGGCGCTGCTGTTCGGGCCGGATGGTGCTGCGCTCGCCGCCTACGACAAGATCCACATGTTCGACGTCGATCTCGACAATGGCGAGAGCTGGCGTGAGTCCGCCGCCTATGAACCGGGAACCGAGGCCGTCGTCACCGACATCGAGGGTGCAAAGCTCGGCTTCGCCGTTTGCTACGATCTGCGCTTTCCGCAACTCTTCCGCGCCGAGGCGTTGGCCGGCGCAGACCTGCTTTCCGTACCGGCTGCCTTCACCCGCCAGACGGGCGAGGCGCACTGGCACGTGCTGCTCAGGGCGCGCGCCATCGAGAACGGCGCCTATGTCGTCGCCGCCGCGCAGGGTGGCTTGCATGAAGACGGCCGCGAGACTTACGGTCATTCGCTGATCGTCGATCCGTGGGGCCGGATCATTGCGGAAGCCGCGCATGACGAACCGGCGGTGATCGTCGCCGAGATCGACCCGGCGCAGTCGCTTGCCGCGCGCAAGAAGATCCCCAATCTCAGGAATGCGCGGGATTTTGCCGTCAATGCCGGCTCGGGCGAGGCGCCGCGGCTCAGGGGTGCAGCCTCTTGATCCGTTTTGCCCTGATCTGCGAGCACGAGCACGAATTCGAAGGCTGGTTCCGCAGCAACGACGATTTCGACACCCAGAAGAAGCGCGGCTTCGTCGATTGCCCGAGCTGCGGTTCGCACAAGGTGCAGAAAGCACTGATGGCGCCGGCCGTCTCCACGGCGCGCAAGCAGGAAACCATAGCGCTGGCCATGGGCGAGGCGCAGAAGCAGGCTTTGGCGCAGCTGAAGGCGATGGCCGAGAAGGTGCGCGAGAATGCCGATTATGTCGGCGACAAGTTCGCCGAGGAAGCGCGAAAGATCCATTTCGGCGAGAGCGACCCGCGTGGCATCTATGGCGAGGCGACGCTGGACGAAGCCAAGAGCCTGGTCGAGGACGGCGTCGAGTTCATGCCGATCCCGGTGTTTCCGGACGACCGCAACTGAGTTCCGAGGGAGCTTTGCGCGACCCAGAAGCGATTGAGCCGCGACGCAGCATAAGAGCCGTCGTTGGCCGATTGGCCCGCTGGGGCGCCGTCAAGCTTAGCGGTACCCGAACGATCGACGGGTTGCTCATCATCAGCGACAAGGGCACCGACAAGATCGTCGAGGCGCTTCAGCTTATTCGTGATTTTGATCCAGTGCGCTACAGACGGCTGCTTGGTGACGTAAGACAGGTATTTGTCACAACCCTTCCTGCTTCCGTCGCGCAATGGGCAAACTCTTCCAAGGCATGCGAATTGGACGAGCGCCATATCATCAGCGAAGGGACGACGCCGGAATTGGTCGCTTCGATTATCGTCCATGAAGCCACCCACGCGCGGCTTATGCGATGTGGTATCGGCTACGAAGAGGCGCTGCGGGATCGCGTGGAGCAGGTCTGTCTGCGTCGAGAAATAGCCTTTGCGGCCAGATTGCCGACCGGAAAGGGCCGGAGCCAGCAAGCCGAAGCGACACTCGAGGCCATGCCGGACTTTTCCGACAAGGCGATGAGTGAGCGCTATCTCAGCGGTTTGCGGGATGCTCTGCTCTACCTCAACATGCCGACCCGGCTTATCGACCTCACCGTATCATACCGCCGCTGGAAACACCGGCGCCGGTTCTCGCGGCAGCCTACGAACTGACCCGGCTTAGCTCACGCTCCCGATCAATTTCTCAAGCAGCCGAGAGAGCGTCTCCCGTTCGGCCGGTGTCAGGCCGGAAAGAATCTCATGCTCGTTGGCAACATGGGCGGCAATAGCCTCATCGATCAACGCGAGACCCTTTTCGGTCAGCCGCACGACAATGCCGCGCCGATCGTTGGGGTGCGGCCCGCGCAGGATCAATCCGGACGTTTCGAGCCGGTCGAGCCGGTTGGTCATGGCGCCTGACGTCACCATCGTCGCTTCATAGAGGGCGGTCGGCGTCAGGGCGTAGGGTGATCCAGAGCGGCGCAGCGTTGCCAGCACGTCGAATTCCCCGGACTGCAATCCATAACGGGCAAACAACGGCGCCAGGCGCTCGCGGGCGATCAGCGAGGCGGCCTCGTTCAGCCGCCCGAGCACACCCATCGGCGAGACGTCCAGATCGGGTCGTTCCCGCTTCCATTGCTCGATCGCCCGTGCTGCCCTGTCCAACTGTCTCACCATCATTTATCTTGACGTTAAGAATCTTTCCGTTATCTTACTGCAAGATGCAATGCCGGCCAAGAGCCGCGCTACAGGATTCGGTCAATGAAGCTTCTCTGGGATTCGGCGCTCGGCCTGCTGGTCGTCACCGGCGGCCTGCTCGGCCTGACGCTGCCGTTCGGCAAGCTCGCCACGGCTGCCGGCGTGCCGGCCATGGTCTGGGCCTTCGTCATCTCGCTCGGCGCCGGCGGGGTCTTGCTGTGCATGCTCTTGGCTCGCGGCAAGCGGGTCCGGCTCACCGCGCACAAATTGCGCTATTTCTTCGTCACCGCCGCGGTGTCCTATGCTGTCCCCAATCTCCTGATGTTCTCGGCCATCCCGCATCTGGGCGCCGGCTACACCGGCATCATGTTCACGCTGTCGCCGGTCATCACGCTGGTGTTCTCGATCCTGCTGCGTGTCCGGCGCCCCAACATGCTGGGCATTGCCGGCATCGCCGTCGGCTTCGTCGGCGCCGTCATGGTCGCGGTGACGCGCGGCGAGGCCGGCCAGCCGGCCGATTTGTTCTGGGTGGCGATGGGGTTGCTCATCCCGGTCAGCCTTGCCGCCGGCAACATCTATCGCACGGTCGACTGGCCGGACGGTACCGGCCCGATCGAGCTTGCCGTCGGCAGCCATCTGGCGTCGGCGGCGATGCTGCTTGCCGGCATTCTCCTCCTGTTCGGCGGCGAAGCTTTCGTCCCACTCGGCGGCGTGCCGCTGGTCGTCGTCGCGCAGGTTGCGTCGGCATCGGCGATGTTCGCGTTCTTCTTCCGGCTGCAGGCGGTCGGCGGTCCGGTCTATCTCAGCCAGATCGGTTATGTGGCGGCGGCCGTCGGCCTGTTTGCCGGAACCCTCTTCCTCGGCGAGCACTATCAACTGCTGACCTGGGCAGGCGCGCTCATCATCACCGCCGGCGTGTTCATCACCACCAGGGCACAAAGCCAGAAGGCGTGAGCGGTCGCAGGGGATCCGAACTGCCTTCGCGCCTGGAGCCGATCTCACCTGAATTTGTATCCAGATCTGCTTTATCTTCTTGTTTGAGCGTGGTCTTTTCCGAGGACCTTTCCCTTTTTGGAATCGTGCTCTGGAGCAAGCCATGACCGAACCGAAGACATCCGAGGAGACTGCCGTCGATGTAGCTGATTTTCGCGCCGCGATGCGGCTGATCGTCGGCAATGTCAGCGTCATCACCGCCGGCACCGGCGAGGATCGCTCCGGTCTGGTGGTCATTTCGGTCGTCTCGCTGTCGGCCGAGCCGCCCAAGGTGATCGCCTGTGTCAACCGGTCATCGTCGACCTGGCCGGTGATCGAACGCTACCGGCATTTCGGCGTCAACTCGCTTGGCCCCCAGCATCAGCGCGTGGCCGAGCGGTTCTCCGGCTTCGGCGGCATCAAGGGCAAGGACCGCTATGAGGGCGCCGAATGGGTGACGCTCAAGACCGGAGCTTTGCTGCTTTCGGATGCGGTGGCCGCATTCGACTGCAGCCTCGATGAAATGATCGATCGCGGAACGCATTCCATCGTCATCGGTTCGGTCGAGGCCGTGCGCACGTCCGATGCCGGCCAGGCGCTGATCTACTGGCGCGGCGGCTACAGGCCGCTGAATTCTGAATAAGGTCAGACCGAGCCTTTTTCCGCCAGGACCATGTAGTTGACGTCCATGTCCTTCGACCGCGCCCAGCGGTCGGCCAGCGGATTGTAGGTGACGCCGGTGCGGTCGATGATGGTCAGGCCGGCGCCGGCAAGCGCCTTTTCGAGCTCTTCCGGGCGCACCAGCTTGCCGAACTGGTGGGTGCCGCGCGGCAGCCAGCGCAGCACATATTCGGCGCCGATGATGGCTAAGCCCAGCGCCTTCAGCGTGCGGTTGATGGTGGCCACGAACATGATGCCGCCGGGCCGCACCATCTCGCCGCATTTGGCGACGAACAGGTCGATGTCGGCGACATGCTCGACCACTTCCATGTTGAGGATGACGTCGAATTTCTCGCCGGCGTCGGCAAGGTCCTCGGCCGTCGTGGCGCGATAGTCGACGCTGACATTGCCTTCGGCGGCGTGCAGCTTGGCCACTTCGATGTTGGTTTCGGAGGCATCCGCGCCCACAACCTCGGCGCCAAGCCGCGCCATCGGCTCGCACAAAAGTCCGCCGCCGCAACCGATGTCGAGGATGCGCAGTCCCTCGAAAGGCCTTGCAGCGCGTGGGTCACGGCCGAAGCGCGTCGCTATCTGGTCGCGGATATAGGCCAGCCGGACCGGATTGAATTTGTGCAGGGGACGGAACTTGCCGTTCGGGTTCCACCATTCGGCGGCAAGGGCGGAAAAGCGTTCCACTTCTCCGGCATCGATCGTCGATCGTCGGGGCTCTGGCATAGTTGGTCTCCTCGACACTACAGCGCCGCGCGTCCTCTTGGACGCGCAAAGGACGCTGTAGCACTTTAGATTCTGCGCATGATCCTTTCCGAAATCGACTTCGATTTCGGGGTCATGCGCTAGGAAGTCGGGCGTGAAGCCGCGAATGTCAAGGCAACAATTTTCTTCTGCCGGCAGGGAGCCGGATTCTGTCAGGGCATGTCAGCTGGAGTGCGCCGCGGTGAAACACAATTGGCCTGGCGGGCGAAGGAACACATCATCGTTTTGAACTCGAAGGAGGTGACGATGACAGCAATGACGGCTTCGATCCTCTGGCATCGGCTGGACGTGGAGGGGCATGATGCCTGTCTGCTTGCGCAGACCGATGGCGGGCACAGCCTCAAGGGACAAGTCATCTTCATCCAGGACGGCAAGCCGTGCTGCCTCGCCTACGGGGTGGATTGCGATGCCGGCTGGCACACACGGGCGGCGCTTGTCGAAGGCTTTCTCGGCACGCGCCAGCTGCACTATGCGATCGAACGCGATTTCAACGGCCAGTGGACGCTGAACGGCGAAGTCCAGCAGGGCGTCGACGGCCTTGTCGACGTTGATCTTGGCTTCACACCGGCATCGAACCTGGTGGCGATCCGCCGGTATGGCCTCGGGATCGGCGAAGCGTCGCCTGCCCCGGCCGCCTACCTGACTTTCCCTGAACTGAGGCTGGTGCGCCTCGATCAGACCTATCGGCGTCTCGACACGGTTCGCTATGCCTACGCCGCGCCGGTGTTCGGCTATGACGAGACCCTCAACGTCTCGCCGCACGGCTTCGTTGTCGACTATCCCGGCCTTTGGAGAAGCGCGGCTGCGTCAGGCTGAAGCGATTGTGATCAGTCCGCTGCGACCTGCGTCGTGCCAAGCACGTCACGCAGTTTCGCTGCCAGTTGCTCGATGGTGAAGGGCTTAGCGAGGAAATGCACGTCGTGGTCGAGCACGCCGTTGTGGACCACGGCGTTCCTGGTGAAGCCGGTGGTGAAGATCACCTTCAGCAGCGGCATGCGGGCAACGGCCTCTTCCGCCAGCTTGCGGCCGTTCATGACGGGCATGACGATGTCGGTGAACAGCAGGGCGACCTTCGGGTTCTCCGCCAGTTTCTGCAACGCTTCCTCGCCACTCGCGGCATCAATGACGGTGTATCCGAGTTCGCGTATGGCCTCGACGGTGGAGACCCGCACGCGGGCATCATCCTCGACGACAAGGATCGTTTCGGCGACCGGTGCGGCGGGGTTGTCGCCGCGCCCGGTGGGCACGGCCGGCTCTTCGGCGCCGAAATACCGCGGCAAGTAGATCTTGATTGTCGTGCCTTCGCCGGGCTCGGAATAGATGTTGACGTGGCCGCCCGACTGTTTGACGAAGCCGAACACCTGGCTCAATCCAAGGCCGGTGCCCTTGTTGACCGGCTTGGTGGTGAAGAAGGGTTCGAAGGCCTTGGCCATGACATCGGGGGTCATGCCCGAACCGGTATCGCTGACGGCGATCATCACATACTGGCCGGCCGCGACTTCGGCATGGGCGGCGGCGTAGCTGTCGTCGAGATGGCTGTTGGCGGTCTCGATGGTCAGCTTGCCGTCATCGCCCATGGCGTCGCGGGCGTTGACGGCCAGGTTGAGAACGGCGTTCTCGATCTGGCTCGGGTCGGCATGGGTTTTCCATAAGCCTCCCGCCAGCACCGTTTCGATGCGGATGGTTTCGCCGAGTGCCCGCCGGATCAGGTCGGACATCCCGGTCAGCAGGCGGTTGGCGTCGACGATCTGCGGCGCCAGCGGCTGCTGACGCGAGAAGGCGAGCAGCCGGGCCGTCAGATTGGCGGCACGGGTCGCGGCATCGATCGCCGCGTCGATGAATTGTGCGATATCGTGCTCGCCGCGCGCCAGCTTGCGCTGGGCGAGGTTCATGGCGCTGATGATCACCGCCAGCATGTTGTTGAAGTCGTGGGCGATGCCGCCTGTAAGCTGGCCGACCGCCTCCATCTTGTGCATCTGGCGGATCTGGGATTCTGCCTTTTCACGTATCTCGATCTCACTGCCGAGCGCGACGTTCTTGCGCACCAACTCCTCCTGGGCGACGGCCACCTCAAGGAAGCGGCGGCGCGATTCCCTGATCGCGTAGCCGGCAAGCAGGAAGATCGCCAGCAGTGCCGCCACCGAACCGATGCGTAGCCAGGTCTCGACCTGGTCGGTATGCGCGTCGCGCGCGGCGACGGCTGCGGCGCTGATGCGTCGGACCGTATCCATGCTGGTTCGGATTTCGTCCATGACTGCCTTGCCCTGGCCGCTGCGAATCAGATCCAGCGCTTTCGTCGCATTGCCCTGGTCGTATAGGGCAATCGTCTCGGCCAGTTCAGCCTGCTTTTGCGAAAGCGCGTCCTTGATGTGGTTGATCGGCTGGACGAACTGGTCGTCGGGGGCGGTCAAGCTGTCGATACGGGCAAGTTGCCCCGGAATGGCGCCGACAGCGCTCCGATAGGGTTCGAGATAGGATTTCTCGCCGGTCAGCAGGTAGCCACGCTGGCCGTTCTCGGCTTCCTGTGCCAGAGAAAGCAGACCCGAAAGCAATTGCTGATATTCGATTGCCTCGCGCGCGGCGGCGCGGTTGGCCCGCTGTTCCTCGACCAGCATGGCACGGCTGCCGACAATAAGCGCCAGCACCGCAAAGCCTGCGACAAGCGGGAGCGATTGCCATCGCATGGCACGTCGAAACCGAGCAATCATCATCTGCTATGCCGAACCAAAAGAATTCCCGCAGGCAGCATTTCGTAGGCGGCGCCGGGGCGGAAGGCAATATGCCGGCTTCTGGAGCCGGCAATTGGCCGCCAGCCTTGCGAAACCTTCGTCATTTGGCTAAGGAGGCCGCGCATTCAGCGGCCGGCGTCAGCCGGCCTTCCGCTTTTCGGGATTCCGGCTTTTGGCTGGGATCCGGCTTCAGGCAAAGGCATTTCGCTCCCATGGCGCGCATCGTGATGAAATTCGGCGGAACCTCGGTCGCCGACATCGCCCGCATCCGCAACGTGGCGCGTCACGTCAAACGCGAGGTCGACGCCGGCCATGAGGTGGCGGTGGTCGTTTCGGCGATGGCCGGGAAGACCAACGAACTGGTCGGCTGGACGCGTGAGGCCTCGCCGATGCATGACGCACGCGAATATGATGCGGTCGTCGCTTCCGGCGAGCAGGTCACGGCCGGCCTGCTGGCCATCACTTTGCAGAACATGGGCGTGCACGCCCGCTCCTGGCAGGGCTGGCAGATCCCGATCAAGACCGATAATGCGCATGGGGCGGCGCGCATCCTCGACATTGACGGTGCGTTCCTGATCAAGCGCTTCGGCGAGGGCCAGGTGGCGGTGATTGCCGGGTTCCAGGGCATCGGCCCGGACAATCGTATTGCCACGCTCGGCCGCGGCGGCTCCGACACCAGTGCTGTCGCCATCGCTGCGGCGGTCAAAGCCGATCGCTGCGACATCTACACCGATGTCGACGGGGTCTACACCACCGATCCACGCATCGAGCCCAAGGCGCGGCGGCTGGCCAAGATCTCGTTCGAGGAAATGCTTGAAATGGCCTCGCTCGGCGCCAAGGTTCTGCAGGTGCGTTCGGTCGAGCTTGCCATGGTGCACAGGGTGCGTACCTTCGTGCGGTCGTCCTTCGACGATCCCGATGCGCCCGGAATGGGGGATTTGCTCAATCCGCCCGGAACGCTCATTTGCGACGAGGAAGAGATCGTGGAACAGCAGGTCGTCACCGGAATTGCCTACGCCAAGGACGAAGCGCAGATTTCACTGCGCCGGGTCGGCGACCGGCCGGGCGTTGCCGCCGGCATCTTCGGGCCGCTGGCCGAGGCCAACATCAATGTCGACATGATCGTCCAGAACATTTCCGAGGACGGCAAGTTCACCGACATGACCTTTACCGTGCCGTCGGGCGATGTCGACAAGGCGCTGGCCGTGCTTGAACGCCTCAAGGCCTCGATCGGCTACGATGTCGTGCAGTCGGAAGCCGGCATGTCGAAGGTTTCGGTCATCGGCATCGGCATGAGGAGCCATGCCGGCGTCGCCGCCACCGCTTTCAAGGCGCTGGCCGACAAATCGATCAACATCCGCGCCATCACGACCTCGGAGATCAAGATTTCGATCCTGATCGACGGCCCGTATACGGAACTTGCGGTTCGTACTTTGCATTCCGTCTACGGTCTGGATAAGCAGTAGCGAGAACGATTTGAGTTGTTGCGTGTGCGCCGGTCGCGGTGGAAACTGCGGCGGGCAGAATGCCCATTGGAGAACAAGCCGCGATGCGTGATCAGGCCAGTGGCCCGCGCGTTTTGCTCAAACGGCTCCGCGAGCTCATGCAGGAGCCGCTGGAGCCGCAGGAGCGGCTTGACCGGATTGTGCGCGACATCGCCTCCAACATGGTCGCGGAAGTCTGCTCGCTCTATGTGCTGCGTGCCGATTCGGTGCTCGAACTCTACGCCACCGAAGGTCTGAACCCGAACGCCGTCCATTTGGCGCAGTTGCGGCTGGGCCAAGGCCTGGTCGGCACCATTGCCGCCAGCGCGCGGCCGCTCAACCTGTCCAATGCGCAGGAACACCCTGCCTTCGCCTACCTGCCGGAGACCGGGGAAGAGATCTACAACTCGTTCCTGGGCGTGCCGGTGCTGCGGGCAGGGCGCACGCTGGGCGTGCTGGTGGTGCAGAACAAGACCATGCGCCACTACCGCGACGACGAGGTCGAGGCGCTGGAAACCACGGCGATGGTGATCGCCGAGATGATCGCCACCGGCGATCTGGCGCGGCTGACCCGGCCCGGCCTCGAACTCGATCTGCGCCGTCCTGTCAGCTTCACCGGCCTGTCCTTCAATGAAGGTGTCGGGCTTGGCCATGTCGTGCTGCACGAGCCGCGCATCGTCGTCACCAATCTGTTCAACGAGGACAGCGAGGAAGAGGTTCGCCGGTTGGAGATCTCACTCAGCTCGCTCAGGCTGTCCATCGACGACATGCTGGAACGCCGCGACGTCGCCTTCGAGGGCGAGCATCGCCAGGTGCTGGAAGCCTATCGCATGTTCGCCAACGATCGCGGCTGGGTGCGACGGCTGGAAGAGGCGATCCGCAACGGCCTGACGGCGGAAGCCGCGGTGGAAAAGGTGCAGAGCGACATGCGCGCCCGCATGCTGCACATGACCGATCCCTATCTGCGCGAGCGGATGAGCGATTTCGACGACCTCGCCAACCGCCTGCTACGCCAGCTGATGGGGCGCGGGCCGGAAGATGTCGCGGCATCGCTGCCTAAGGACGCCATCATCGTCGCCCGTTCGATGGGGGCTGCCGAACTGCTCGATTATCCCCGCGACAAGATGCGCGGGCTGGTGCTCGAGGACGGTGCAGCGACCAGCCACGTCGTCATCGTCGCGCGTGCCATGGGCATCCCCGTCGCCGGCCAGATGAAGGGCGCTGTTTCCATGGCGGAAAACGGCGATGCCATCATCGTCGACGGCGAGGAGGGCGTGATCCATTTGCGGCCGCAGCCAGATCTCGAGGCCGCTTATGCCGAAAAAGTGCGTTTCAGGGCGCGCCGGCAAGAGGTCTACCGCGAACTGCGCAAGAAGCCGTCGACGACCAGGGATGGTGTACAGGTCGATTTGCTGATGAATGCCGGTCTCGCCGTCGACCTGCCGCAGCTTGCCGAAGCGGGCGCGGCCGGCATCGGTCTGTTCCGCACCGAATTGCAATTCATGGTCGCTTCCACCTTTCCCCGGGCCGAGGCCCAGGAAAAGCTCTACCGCGACGTGCTCGAAGCGGCGCGCGGCAAGCCCGTCACCTTCCGCACCATCGACATTGGCGGCGACAAGGTGCTGCCCTATTTCAAGGGCGCGATCCAGGAAGAGAACCCGGCGCTTGGCTGGCGGGCGATCCGCCTGACGCTCGACCGGCCGGGCCTGCTGCGCACCCAGATACGCGCTTTGCTCAAGGCCAGCGGCGGGCGTGAGCTGAAGCTGATGCTGCCGATGGTGACCGAACTCGGCGAGATCGCCCAGGCACGCGAGATCATCGACCGCGAGGTGCGGCATTTGTCGCGCTTTGCCCATCATTTGCCGACCAGCCTGAAGCTGGGGGCGATGCTTGAAGTGCCATCGCTGCTGTTCCAACTCGATGAATTGATGAAAGCGGTCGATTTCGTCTCGGTCGGTTCGAACGACCTGTTCCAGTTCGTCATGGCCGTCGACCGCGGCAACACGCAACTGGCCAACCGCTTCGACACGCTGTCGGCACCCTTCTTGCGCGTCCTCAAGCAGATCGCCGATGCCGGCGTCCGCAATCACACGCCGGTGACGCTGTGCGGCGAACTCGCCGGCAAGCCGATCTCGGCGATGGCGTTGATCGGACTCGGTTTCCGCTCGATCTCGATGTCGCCGGCCTCGATCGGGCCGGTCAAGGCGATGCTGACGGAACTGCCGCTGGACGAATTGAAGGCGTTTTTCGACGACAATCTGATGGCTCCGGCACAGGGCCTGCCGATGCGGGCGCTGCTGCAGGCCTTTGCCGACGACCGTTCGATCCCGTTATAGCAGCCTCATCATGGTCAATTTGCCCCGCGATCGTATGGATCAAGTCGTCAAGCGTTTCGAGATGCTCGAAGCGCAGATGTCGGCCGGCCCGGCGCCGGACGCCTATGTGCGGATGGCGTCCGAATATGCCGAAATCCAGGACATGGTGGCCAAGGTCAGGGCGCTGCGCGCGGCCGAGCATGAACAGGCCGACCTCGAAGCCATGCTTGCCGACAGGGGCACCGACGCCGAGATGCGGGCGCTGGCCGAGGCCGAGCTGCCAGGGGTCGAGGACCGCATCGAGGCGCTGCAGAAGGACATTCAGATCCTGCTGTTGCCCAGGGATGCCGCCGACGACAAGAACGCCATTCTCGAAATCCGCGCCGGCACCGGCGGCGATGAGGCCGCGCTTTTCGCCGGCGACCTGTTTCGCATGTACGAACGCTACGCCGCCGAACGCGGCTGGCGTTTCGAGACCGCCTCGGCCAGCGATGGCGATGCCGGCGGCTACAAGGAAATCATCGCCACGGTGTCGGGCAAGGGCGTCTTTGCGCATCTGAAATTCGAATCCGGCGTGCACCGCGTGCAGCGCGTGCCGGCGACCGAGGCCAGCGGGCGCATCCACACGTCGGCGGCAACCGTCGCGGTGCTGCCCGAGGCCGAAGAGGTCGACATCGACATCAGGGCCGAAGACATCCGCATCGACACGATGCGCGCCTCGGGTTCGGGCGGCCAGCACGTCAACACCACCGATTCGGCCGTCCGCATCACCCATCTGCCGACCGGCATCATGGTCGTGCAGGCTGAGAAATCGCAGCACCAGAACCGCGCCAAGGCGATGCAGATCCTGCGCGCCCGCCTCTATGATCTCGAACGCGGCAAGGCTGACGAGGAGCGCTCCGAATCGCGCAAGTCACAGGTCGGCTCCGGTGACCGCTCGGAACGCATCCGCACCTATAATTTCCCGCAAGGGCGCGTCACCGACCATCGCATCAATTTGACGCTCTACAAGCTCGACCGGGTGATGATGGGCGAACTCGACGAGATCATCAACGCGCTGATCGCCGATCATCAGTCCAAGCTGCTCGCCGACATCGGCATCGATGACTGACCTGCCCAACGCGCTCGGGCCGCTGCTGCGGGAAGCGCGGGCTCGGCTCGGCAGCACCGTCGACGACCCGGCGCTCGATGCGAGGCTGATCGTCGAGCATTTCTCGGGCACGACGCGCACGCAAGCCATTGCGGACCCCGAACGCAGGGTCGGCGCCGGCGCTGTTGCCGAAATCGATGCCGCCTTGAGACGCCGCGCCGGCGGCGAACCTGTGCATCGCATCCTCGGCTATCGTGAATTCTACGGTTTGCGCCTGTCGCTGTCGCCGGAAACGCTGGAACCGCGGCCGGATACCGAAACGCTGGTCGAGGCGATATTGCCCTTCGTCAAGGCGGTTGCGACGCAGGAAGGCGAGTGTCGCATCCTCGATCTTGGCACCGGCACCGGCGCCATTGCGCTGGCGCTGCTCAGCGTCGTGCCGACGGCTAATGCCACCGGCGTCGATCTGTCCGCGGGTGCGCTGGCGACGGCGGCCCGCAATGCCGGGCAACTGGGCCTTGCGGGCCGGTTCACGGCGCTGCAGTCGGACTGGTTCGAAAAAGTTTCCGGCCGGTACCATGTAATTGTCGCAAACCCTCCCTATATATCCTCCGAAGACATTGGAAATCTGCAGGACGAAGTCCGCAATTTCGACCCGCGCCTAGCCCTGGATGGCGGCGCGGACGGTCTGAACCCCTACAGAACCATCGCTGCGGAAGCGGCAAGGTTTTTGGAAATTGAAGGCAGAATTGCGGTCGAGATCGGCCATACGCAACGCAACGAGGTCTGCGAGATATTCACTGCAGCCGGCTACGTGCCGGGCAGTGTTTTCCGTGACCTCGGTGGAAACGACAGGGTTATTGTCTTTGAAAGGATAAAGCCTTGACGCAGTGCAAAAAAGCGCTTGGCAATGCCGGGGAATGCGGCTAGGGTCGCCTTAACCGGATGAGACGAAGCAGGCAGTGCTCTTAGCGATTCGGTTTTCCTTGGAAATAGCTGCCTTCTTGCGCAAACGATGCCCAAGCTTCGTGCGGGAATCGTCCGGCAAGTGATGTAACCGGAACAGGATGACACGTGGCGCCAACGCAATCGATGCGGGCGAACGCCGGTGAAGAGACGAAACGGCTGGCTGCATGAGCGCCTCCGTTCGTGAAGAGTTTTTCGAAAATTTCAAAATGAAGAGAGTTTGATGAGGCCACAACAGCAGAACAGGCGCATGCGCGGTCGCAACAACAATGGCGGCGGCGGTGGTAACAATAACAACAATAACAACAACAACCGCAAGGGGCCTAATCCCCTGACGCGCAACTACGAGAGCAATGGCCCGGACGTGAAGATCCGCGGTTCGGCTCAGCAGATCGCCGAAAAATACGCCACCCTTGCCCGTGATTCACACAGCTCCGGCGACCGGGTCATGGCGGAGAACTATCTCCAGCACGCCGAGCATTACAATCGCATCATCGCGGCCGCACAGGCGCAGATGCCAATCCAGAACACGCAGCAGAATCGCGATGATTTCGACGATGACGGCGATGAGGACCGCGACGATTTCGACAATAGCGGCAACAACAGCAACGCTGCTTCCGACGTCCAGATCCCGGTGGTCAACCATGGCGCCGGCCCGCAGCCGGTTATCGAAGGTACGCCGGCCGAGGTCGCGCTGAACCGGGAAGGTGGCCGCGAGGCCCGCGATAACAATGGCGGGCGCAACAATGGCGGCCGCGACAACAATGGCGGGCGCCATCGTGATCGCCGCCCCAATGGCGGCTATGGCCAGAACGGCCAGCGCGACTTTTCATCGTCCGCCGAGCAAGGTGGTCAGCCCCAGGGCAACGAGACCCCGATCCAGGGCGAAGCCGTTTCGCCGGCCGAATCTGTGACGCCGGCCGAACCGGCTCCGTCGTTCGAGAACCTTTCCCCGGCAGGTCTTGCCGCCCAGGCCGAACTCAACGAGGCGGCCGCCGAAAGCGGTGCAGCCCGTCGTCCGCGTCGTCCGCGCCGCCCGCGCGTCAACGCCGATCAGGTTGATGGCGGTAGTGACAATGCCAGTTCCGGGACCGACGCCGGCGAGGTGGCTGCGGCCCCGGCCGACAGCGGCAACGCCCAACCGGTCAATGTCGATATCGACAACTGACCCAACGGCATTTCAAGGCATTGAGCGGCGGAGAGAAATCTCCGCCGTTTTCGTTTGGGCGGCCGTGCAATATTATGTGGTTGCCGATATCGGGACGTCTTGAGGGTTCAGGGCCTGTGCACCATATCAGCCTCAACTGGACCCGGCTCGAATGAGCGGGTCCGTCACCGCAATCGGATCCGGTGCCGCAAAGCGGGCCGGTGATGGAAGGAGACAGATATGAACCTTGAGAAATACTCAGAGCGCGTGCGCGGCTTTATCCAGTCCGCGCAGACCATGGCGCTTTCCCGCAACCACCAGCAATTCACCCCTGAACATATCCTGAAAGTGCTCGTCGACGACGACGAGGGCCTGGCCGCGTCGCTGATCGAACGCGCCGGCGGCAACGTCCGCGACGTCAAGCTTGGCGTCGAGACGGCGCTCGAAGCGATGCCCAAGGTCGAGGGCGGCAATGGCCAGCTCTATCTGGCCCAGCCGCTGGCGAAAGTGTTTTCGACCGCCGAGGAACTGGCCAAGAAAGCCGGCGACAGTTTTGTCACGGTCGAGCGGCTCTTGCAGGCGCTCGCCATGGAAAAGTCGGCCAAGACCGCCGACATATTGGCCAAGGCCGGCGTCACCGCGCAGGCGCTCAACCAGGTCATCAACGATGTCCGCAAGGGCCGCACCGCCGATTCGGCGAGTGCCGAACAGGGCTACGACGCGCTGAAGAAATACGCGCGCGACCTGACCGCGGATGCCCGTGCCGGCAAGCTGGACCCCGTGATCGGCCGTGACGACGAGATCCGCCGCACCATCCAGGTGCTGTCGCGCCGCACCAAGAACAATCCGGTGCTGATCGGCGAACCCGGCGTCGGCAAGACGGCGATCGCCGAAGGTCTGGCACTGCGCATCGTCAATGGCGACGTACCGGAATCGCTGAAGGACAAGCAGCTGATGGCGCTCGACATGGGCGCGCTGATTGCCGGCGCCAAATATCGCGGCGAGTTCGAGGAGCGGCTGAAGGCCGTGCTCTCCGAAGTCACCTCGGCCAGCGGCAACATCATCCTGTTCATCGACGAGATGCACACGCTGGTCGGCGCCGGCAAGGCGGATGGCGCCATGGATGCATCCAACCTGTTGAAGCCGGCGTTGGCGCGCGGCGAACTGCACTGCGTCGGCGCCACCACGCTCGACGAGTATCGCAAGCATGTCGAGAAGGATGCAGCCCTTGCCCGGCGCTTCCAGCCGGTTTTCGTCGACGAGCCGACGGTGGAAGACACCGTTTCGATCCTGCGCGGCCTGAAGGAGAAATACGAGCAGCACCACAAGGTGCGCATTTCGGATTCAGCGCTGGTGGCGGCGGCGACGCTGTCCAACCGCTACATCGCCGATCGCTTCCTGCCGGACAAGGCGATCGACCTGGTCGACGAAGCCGCATCGCGGCTGCGCATGCAGGTCGATTCCAAGCCCGAGGCGCTGGACGAGATCGATCGCCGCATCATGCAGCTCAAGATCGAGCGCGAGGCGCTGAAGGTCGAGACGGACGATGCTTCGAAGGACCGGCTCGCCCGCCTGGAAAAGGAACTCGTCGGCCTTGAGGAGGAATCGACCGAGATCACCGCCAAGTGGCAGGCCGAGAAGCAGAAGCTCGGGCTCGCCGCCGACCTGAAGAAGCAGCTCGACGAGGCGCGCAACGACCTTGCCATTGCCCAGCGCAAGGGTGAATTCCAGCGCGCCGGCGAGCTTGCCTATGGCAAGATTCCGGAACTGGAAAAGAAGCTGAAGGAGGCCGAGGCCCAGGACGGCAAAGCCGGCATGGTCGAAGAGGTGGTTACCCCCGACCACGTCGCCCATATCGTCTCGCGCTGGACCGGCATTCCGGTCGACAAGATGCTGCAGGGCGAGCGCGACAAGCTGCTGCGCATGGAAGACGAGATCGGCAAGCGCGTCGTTGGCCAGGGCGAGGCGGTGCAAGCTGTGTCGAAAGCGGTGCGCCGCGCCCGCGCGGGCCTGCAGGATCCGAACCGGCCGATCGGCTCGTTCATGTTCCTCGGACCGACGGGTGTCGGCAAGACCGAGTTGACCAAGGCGCTGGCGAGCTTCCTGTTCGACGACGAGAGCGCCATGGTGCGCATCGATATGTCGGAGTTCATGGAAAAGCACTCGGTCGCCCGGCTGATCGGCGCGCCTCCCGGCTATGTCGGCTATGAGGAAGGCGGCGCGCTGACCGAAGCGGTGCGGCGCCGGCCCTATCAGGTCGTGCTGTTCGACGAGATCGAGAAGGCGCATCCGGATGTGTTCAACGTGCTTTTGCAGGTGCTCGACGACGGCCGCCTGACCGACGGCCAGGGCCGCACGGTCGACTTCCGCAACACGCTGATCATCATGACGTCGAACCTCGGCGCCGAATATCTCGTCAACCTCACCGAGGACCAGGATGTCGATCTGGTGCGCGACGAGGTGATGAACGTCGTCAGGGCATCGTTCCGGCCGGAGTTCCTCAACCGCGTCGATGAGGTGATCCTGTTCCACCGGCTGCGCCGGCAGGATATGGGCCGCATCGTCGAGATCCAGCTCAAGCGGCTCGAGAGCCTGCTTGTCGACCGCAAGATCACGCTATCGCTGGACCAGGAGGCGGTGGATTGGCTGGCGGCCAAGGGCTACGACCCGGCCTATGGCGCGCGGCCGCTGAAGCGGGTGATGCAGAAGGAATTGCAGGACCCACTGGCGGAGAAGATCCTGCTCGGCGACATCCTCGACGGCTCGACCGTCAAGGTGACAGCCGGTTCCGACCGGCTGAATTTCCGCTCCAAACCGACGATCGTCGCGGCGGAAGCGGCAGCCTGATCCTGCGCCGCGCGTCCTTCCTGGACGCGCGGCGTTTTCATATAAAACGTGGGGCGGGGATGACACTGGACGACTACAACAGCTTCTGCGACTCGCTGCCTTCGACGACCCATGTCGTCCAGTGGGGTGGCGCCCATGTTTGGAAGGTGGGGGCCAAGGTCTTCGCGATCGGCGGCTGGGACGATGGCCAGCAGCTCTTCGTCACCTTCAAATGTTCCGATATCGCCTATGATGTGCTCAAGGAACAGCCGGGGCTACGGCCTGCACCCTATCTTGCCTCGCGCGGCATGACATGGATCCAGCGTCGGACAAGCCAGAGCATGGATGATGCCGCGCTGAAGGACTATCTGCGCGAGAGCCATCGCCTTGTCGCCCTGAAGCTTACCAGGCAGGCGCGCAAGGAATTGGGACTTGCCGAAAGCTAGCCTATATTCCTTGAGGCGCCGGAAAACCGCCATCTTCATGCCCGGTTCATGTTGGAACCATAGGATGGTGTAACTGGTTTGCTGGCGAAGGGGTTCGCCAGAAGACAATGCCGGCGGCGGCAAATTTACGGACCGGAGAATTTGGCCACCATGTTCCGCACGATCTTTGCCCTCTCGGCGCTAGCCGCCGGGCTTGTGTCTTCCGGGGCGTTCGCCGCGCCGACGACGGACAATGCGCCAAGGGTTGTCCGCGCTGCCGATACCGGGGGCATCCTTGTCGCCCAGGACGGCAATCTCGACATCTACTACGACGCCAGAGGCAACCGCGTGATCGTCGATGCCGATACTGGCAAGGTCATCGCCATCCAGCCGCCGCAGACCCGGCTCGATCGCCGCGCCTCGCGCCGCGAGACACGACTGCGCGAACTGGGCCGCGCCCCCGAAGGCGACGACCGCTACTATCTCGACGATCCGGAAGACATGGCGCGGTTCCGGCGCAAGCAGTTGGAAGAGGAAGGCCGCGTTATCCCGCCGCCGGCGGATGAGTACGATCCCTATGGGGACAATTCCGCCGAAGCCTACCCGCCGGCGCCGCAGGACGATGGCAATTACGACGACAATTATCCCGACGCGCCGCAGCCGGCTAAGCCGGGTACAATCAAGCGCCAGCCGCTGAACGAGGCCGCGATAGACCCTGCCCAGCCGACGACACCCGCCGATCAGGCGGCTCTGCCGCCAAAGGCCGGCGACAAGACCACCGTTGCCCCGGCACTTTCGCTGGGAGCGCGCCAGGATGTCGCCGCCCTTCAGGTGCTGCTCGACCGGGGTGGCGCTTCGCCTGGCGTCATCGACGGGCGTTTCGGTTCGAATGTCGACAAGGCGCTCGCCGCCTACAACCAGATCACCGGCGCCAATCTGCGATCGACCGACGCGGTCGCCATCCAGGCGGCACTTGCGCAATCCGGCGGCGATGCCTTCGCCAATTACACGATCACAGCGGAGGACGCGGCCGGTCCCTATGTCGCGTCGATCCCGGAAGACTACAGCCAGAAGGCGCAACTCGACCGCATGGGTTATACGTCGGTGACCGAGGCGCTCGCGGAGCGCTTTCACATGGACGAGAATTATCTCAAGGCGCTCAACCCGGAGGTCGATTTCAATCGTCCCGGCACGATCATCAAGGTCGCCAATTTCGGCAGGCTGGTTTCGACGCCGGTGGCGCGTATCGTCGCCGACAAGGACAAGAAAGAGGTTTTCGCCTATGACGCCGGCGGCAAACTGGTCGCGGCCTATCCCGCAACCATCGGCTCGTCGGATACGCCGTCACCGTCCGGCATACACACGGTGTCGCGCGTGGCGCTCGATCCGAACTACACCTACAATCCCAGCATCAATTTCAAGCAGGGTCAAAACGACAAGGTCCTGACCATTCCGCCGGGCCCGAACGGTCCCGTCGGTTCGGTCTGGATCGCCCTGGATAAGCCGACCTACGGCATCCACGGCACGCCCGATCCGTCGAAGATCGGCAAGACCGAGAGCCATGGCTGCGTACGCCTGACCAACTGGGATGCGCGGGAGCTGGCCAAATTGGTTTCGCCGGGCGTGACGGTGGAGTTTGTCGGCGGGCCCTCAGCCGATAACCTTGCGCAGCAGTGAACCGCGAAGCGCGGCGGCATAGACCAACTGCACGACCAGGATGAAGCCGACGCCGAGCAAGGGACTGACAAGCGAGAGTGCGGCGCCGACCGCCCACAGGATCTGTGCCTTGATGATGCGCAGATAGACCGTGCGTTTGGTTTCCGCATCGACATCCTCTGCTACGAAGCCGCTTTTCTCCGCATAACGCCAGCTCGCGAACAGCGTGACGCCGAGCGCCAGCAGATTGAGCCAGTAGACCAGCACCGCGGTTCTGAACTCGAGGAAGTCGGCCAGAAGATCGGTCGAGAAGGGCAGCAAGGCGATGAAGGCGAGAAAGCAAAGGTTCAGCGTGGCAAGCCGTCGATCGGATTTGGCGATCAGACCATGCTGCGCCTGCTGGCCAAACCAGAAGATGGTCAGCGTCAGGAAGCTCAAGGCGTAGGTCAGGAAACGCGGCGCCAGGGCGGCGATCGCAGCGAGCAGCTCGCGTTCGGAATGGATCGCCTCGTGCGCCGGCACCCTGATTTCGAGAACGATCAGGGTGAGCGCGATGGCGAATACGCCATCGGTGATCCCGACGATACGGCCGCGTCCCTCAGCCGATGCTTCAAGTGGCCGCTTCATCGATGTTTCCCCATCGGCACCTTCCGGAAACCTAGCATGGTTGCCGCCATTTGCATCTGACAGGGTGCGACCCTGGCCAAACGGCTGGTTTCAGCGACAGCAAGCCACTGGCTGGTTGTTGCCGGTGCGCCAGGGGTTTAAGCAAGGTTTCATGCATTCACCAAGTGAAGCCGCCGCCGTCCCGCTGACCAATCCGGTCACGAATGGAACGTTTTGTCCGCAGTCGCGGCGACGATTTGTGCTGGTCGCGGCAATTCTGGCCTCGGCGCTTGGCTTCATAGACGGCTCCATCCTGGCCATCGCTACACCAGCGATCCGCGTCAATCTCGGCGCAAGCCTTGCCGAGGCGCAGTGGATTTCCAATGCCTATGCCTTGACGCTCTCGGCGCTGATCCTGGCCGGGGGCGCTGCCGGCGACCGATTCGGTCTGCGCCGCGCCTTCGTGGCCGGCATTGCGCTGTTCATCCTCGCTTCGCTTGCCTGTGCGCTGGCGCCGAATGCAATTGTGCTGATCGCATTTCGCGCGTTGCAGGGCATCGGTGCGGCAATCATGGTGCCTGGCAGCCTCGCCATCATCGCCAAGGCCTACCCGAAGAAAGAACGCGGCCGCGCGATCGGCATCTGGGCGGCGGCTTCGGCGCTGACCACGGCACTTGGCCCGGTGTTCGGCGGCTTCGTGCTGTCGGCCTTCGGTGACGGCATCTGGCGGGCGATCTTCGCCATCAACCTGCCGCTGGGCTTGATTTCGATCTGGCTTCTGCTGGCCAAGGTTCCGGCCGATGCGCCGACGGAGAAACGCAGCCTGGATCTCGGCGGTGCAGCGCTCGCGACATTGGCTTTCGGTGCGCTTGCCTATGGGCTGACCTCGATGAGCGCCAGCGGCGAGGGCCTCATGGCAGGGCCGAGCATTGCCGCCGGCGTCGTATTGCTGGCTGTCTTCATCGTCTTCGAGCTTCGGCAGGGCGAGCCGATGATCGACCTCAGCCTGTTTCGCGTCGGTGCTTTCGCCGGCGCCAATGTGGCGACGTTCTTCCTCTATTTTGCGCTGTCGGCCAACCTTTTCTATCTGCCAATGCTGCTGATCGCCGGCTGGGGGCTGAGCACGGCCGAGGTCGGCTTCATCTTCCTGCCCTTGTCGGCATCGATCGCGCTTTTGTCGGGACCTGTCGGCAAGCTGTCGGACCGGATCGGACCGCGTTTTCCGATCGCCTGCGGCAGCCTGGTCGTGGCTTTTGCGTTTGCCGGGCTGGCCTTGCTCACCTACGCCGGCATCCACAATTTCTGGACGGGAACATTTCCGCTGATGGGGCTGATGGGGCTCGGCATGGCTCTGGTCGTGTCGCCCTTGTCGACCGCGATCATGACGGCGGTGGAGGACAAGGACACGGGGGCGGCCTCCGGCATCAACAATGCCGTCTCACGCATCGGCGGTCTGATCGCGGTGGCGGCGATGGGCTCGCTTGCCGCGTGGGTCTACGCGAATGCACTGGACGCGAGCGCAACGTCCGGCATCCCGGGATTTGGTGAACCGGCGCCAGCCGGGCTTGCCCCGGCCATCGATGCGACAAGGCTCGCCGCCAGCGACGCCGCGTTTGCCGCGGTTTCTTCGGTGACCGCGCTGCTTTGCCTGCTTGCGGCTGTCATCGCCTGGACGACCATTCCCGGTGATCGATTGCCATGGCCGCGACGGGCCGAAGATACGCCAGGCTGAAGCCGATCAACCGTCGATCTTGGCGCTCGCAACCTTCAGCGAATCGCTGTCTTCCTGCTTCAACAGTTCGTCGATGCGTTCGCGTTCGCGCTTGAAGGCGACGAGGTCATCGCCCTTCAGCACCTTGCCGACCGGCAGGCGGACAC
Source organism: Mesorhizobium ciceri biovar biserrulae (assembly GCF_001618845.1). Taxonomy (NCBI): domain Bacteria; kingdom Pseudomonadati; phylum Pseudomonadota; class Alphaproteobacteria; order Hyphomicrobiales; family Phyllobacteriaceae; genus Mesorhizobium; species Mesorhizobium ciceri. Next base: position 5,393,239 of record NZ_CP015064.1, on the reverse strand, counting down.
GCATCGGATCGACCTTGGTGCCGTTGACGATCAGCTCGTAGTGAAGATGCGGGCCGGTGGCGAGGCCGGTTTGGCCGAGGAAGCCGATGGTCTGGCCCTGGCGGACGTGCACGCCCGGTTCGATGCCTTTGGCAAAGGCGCTCTGGTGATTGTATGAGGTTTCGTAGCCATTGGCGTGGCGGATGATGATCTGCTTGCCGTAACCGCCGGCCCAGCCGACCTTCTCGACCGTGCCGTTGCCGGCGGCGATGATCGGCGTGCCGATGGGGGCTGCCCAGTCGACGCCGGTGTGCATGCGGACATAGCCGAGGATCGGATGCCTGCGGGCGCCGAACCCGGAGCGGAATTTCCCGGCGGGCAAGGGATTGCGCAACAGGAACTGCTCGGCGCTCGAACCGTCCTCATCGAAATAGTCGGTGCCGCCGTCCTGCATCTGGAAGCGGTAGAAGTTGCGGGTCTGGCCGCCGAACGTCGCCGAGACGTAGAGAAGCTCGGAGCTGTCCGAGGTCTGATCGTCGCCGTCGGGCTGCGAGAACAGGACTTCGATGCGGTCGGCGGGGCTGAGGCGAGACTGGAAGTCGACATCGGACGCCAGCAGCTTGATCAACCGCTGCGTCATCGCCTTGGACATGCCGTAGGAGTAGGCGGCGCGGTAGATGCCGTCATAGACGTTGGGCAGGTTGCCGCGCACCACCACCGGCGCCGACGAATCATCGAAGGCCGTCAGCAATTCGGGGTT
>NZ_CP015064.1:5385000-5387500 GCF_001618845.1 Mesorhizobium ciceri biovar biserrulae | reverse complement strand
GAGGACCGAACCCATAACTGTTGCAATAGTTCGGGATGACTTGTGGCTAGGGGTGAAAGGCCAATCAAACTCGGAAATAGCTGGTTCTCCGCGAAATCTATTTAGGTAGAGCGTCGACCGAATACCCCAGGGGGTAGAGCACTGGATGGGCTAGGGGTCCTCACCGGATTACCAAACCTAACCAAACTCCGAATACCTGGGAGTACTAGTCGGCAGACACACGGCGGGTGCTAACGTCCGTCGTGAAAAGGGAAACAACCCTGACCTACAGCTAAGGTCCCCAAGTTATGGCTAAGTGGGAAAGGATGTGAGGATCCCAAAACAACCAGGATGTTGGCTTAGAAGCAGCCATCATTTAAAGAAAGCGTAACAGCTCACTGGTCTAAATAAGGGTCTTTGCGCCGAAAATGTAACGGGGCTAAAGCCATACACCGAAGCTTAGGGTTTGGTCCGCAAGGGCCAAGCGGTAGCGGAGCGTTCTGTAAGCTGATGAAGCCATACCCGTGAGGGGTGGTGGAGGTATCAGAAGTGCGAATGCTGACATGAGTAACGTAAGGGGAGTGAGAGACTCCCCCGCCGAAAGACCAAGGGTTCCTGCTTAAAGCTAATCTGAGCAGGGTTAGCCGGCCCCTAAGACGAGGCGGAAACGCGTAGTCGATGGGAACCACGTTAATATTCGTGGGCTTGGAGGTAGTGACGGATCATTGAGGTAGTCCAATCTTATCGGATTGAACGGGCTGCTGCGTGGTTCCAGGAAATAGCTCCTCCTTATAAACCGTACCCGAAACCGACACTGGTGGTCTGGTAGAGTATACCAAGGCGCTTGAGAGAACTATGCTGAAGGAACTCGGCAAATTGCACGCGTAACTTCGGAAGAAGCGTGACCCTTTTCTACGCAAGTAGAGGAGGGTGGCACAGACCAGGGGGTAGCGACTGTTTATCAAAAACACAGGGCTCTGCGAAGTCGCAAGACGACGTATAGGGTCTGACGCCTGCCCGGTGCTGGAAGGTTAAGAGGAGGGGTGCAAGCTCTGAATCGAAGCCCCAGTAAACGGCGGCCGTAACTATAACGGTCCTAAGGTAGCGAAATTCCTTGTCGGGTAAGTTCCGACCTGCACGAATGGCGTAACGACTTCCCCGCTGTCTCCAGCATAGACTCAGTGAAATTGAATTCCCCGTGAAGATGCGGGGTTCCTGCGGTTAGACGGAAAGACCCCGTGCACCTTTACTATAGCTTTACATTGGCATTCGTAGTGGCATGTGTAGGATAGGTGGTAGGCTTTGAAGCCTGGGCGCCAGCTCAGGTGGAGCCACCCTTGAAATACCACCCTTATTACTATGGATGTCTAACCGCGGCCCGTTATCCGGGTCCGGGACAATGTATGGTGGGTAGTTTGACTGGGGCGGTCGCCTCCTAAAGAGTAACGGAGGCGCGCGATGGTGGGCTCAGAACGGTCGGAAATCGTTCGCTGAGTGCAATGGCATAAGCCTGCCTGACTGCGAGACTGACAAGTCGAGCAGAGACGAAAGTCGGTCATAGTGATCCGGTGGTCCCGCGTGGAAGGGCCATCGCTCAACGGATAAAAGGTACGCCGGGGATAACAGGCTGATGACCCCCAAGAGTCCATATCGACGGGGTTGTTTGGCACCTCGATGTCGACTCATCGCATCCTGGGGCTGGAGCAGGTCCCAAGGGTATGGCTGTTCGCCATTTAAAGCGGTACGTGAGTTGGGTTCAGAACGTCGTGAGACAGTTCGGTCCCTATCTGCCGTGGGTGTAGGAATATTGAAAGGATCTGTCCCTAGTACGAGAGGACCGGGATGGACGGATCTCTGGTGGACCTGTTGTGGCGCCAGCCGCATAGCAGGGTAGCTATATCCGGACGGGATAACCGCTGAAGGCATCTAAGCGGGAAACCCACCTTAAAACGAGTATTCCCTGAGAACCGTGGAAGACGACCACGTTGATAGGCCGGGTGTGGAAGAGCGGCAACGCTTGAAGCTTACCGGTACTAATAGTTCGATCGGCTTGATCGTTCTCATTCCTTATGCCCATCTGACAAAGTCAGATGGTCTGTTCTCACTCACGCTTGTTCCGCCCTGCGGGCGGCGCTACGTGGGTGCGGCGCATCAGCGCCGACGGTCGACCTTGCGAAGCTTCGCTTCGAAAGGCGCCAGACCAAGAACCGTAAAGGCACACAAAGACCAGCGAACAGCCCCGAGAGGCACCCGACAGCTCCGCTGCCGATGTCTCTTTGTGCGCCTTCGCTCAAAAGCTTCTCGAACAACGTGCGTTTTGCCGACCTGGTGGTTATGGCGGAGCGGCTGCACCCGATCCCATTCCGAACTCGGCCGTGAAACGCTCCAGCGCTGATGGTACTTCGTCTCAAGACGCGGGAGAGTAGGTCGCTGCCAGGTCTGCCAAACGCACGTTGATCTCACATCCAAATCGGATGGAGAAAAATCTTCTCTTTATGAAATGGCCCGCCAAGGGATCACG